>NZ_JACWNA010000010.1 GCF_015355765.1 Actinomyces haliotis | reverse complement strand
CATCGCCCTGGCCCACCGCCGCATCCTCACCCTGCACGCCATGATCCGAGACGGCGCCCTCTACGACCCCCAACCAACCCACCAGCTACCCGCTGCCGCTTGACCAACAACATAGGGGCACCCCCCCGCCCGCACAGCGGTCCACCCGACCGCCCCAGTGCACCGGTCGCGCTCGTCCCACCAGGAGAGACATGTCCCGTCACGTCCCAGGCGGCCGCGCGACCGCCGCCCTCTCGCTCACCGGAGCCCTCGCGCTGGCCCTCACCGGGCTCGCCGCCCCGGCGCCGGCCCACGCCGCCACCGACGGCTCCGGCCTCGTCATCTCCGAGGCCTACACGCGCGGAGGCTCCACCGGCGCCTCCTACCAGCAGAAGTTCGTCGAGATCCTCAACCCGACCGGCTCCGCCGTCAGCCTCGAGGGCCTGTCCCTCCAGTACGTGTCCGCCCCCGGCGGCGCGGCCTCGGCGACCTGCGCCCTCACCGGCACCGTCGAGGCCGGCGGGACCTTCCTCGTCATCGGCGGCTCCAACGGCTCGAACGGCGCGGCGCTCACGGGCGACGAGGCCTGCGCCGCCGTCAACCCGGCCGCCGCCTCCGGCACCCTCGCCATCGTCCGCGGCACCACCGCCCGCACCTTCCCGAGCGGCACCTCCACGGCGGACGCGGACGTCGTCGACCTCCTCGGCTGGGGGAGCGCCGCCTCCTACGAGGGCACCGCCGCCCAGGCCGCCGGCAGCACCGCGGAGTCCCTCCAGCGCGCCGCCTCCGGCACGGACACCGACGACAACGCCGCCGACTTCACGGCGGGCGCCCCGACGCCGACCGGCTCCGGGACCACTCCGAACCCCGAGCCCACGGCCGAGCCGAGCACGTCGCCGACGGCCGAGCCGACCGCTGAGCCGACTTCCGTTCCGACCGCGACCCCGACGGCGAGCACCGTCTCGATCGCCGACATCCAGGGCACCGGCGACTCCACAGCTCTGGCCGGGCAGACCGTCACCACCCGGGGCGTCGTCACCGCCGTCTACGCCACCGGCGGCTTCTCCGGCTACTACATCCAGACCCCCGGCAGCGGCACCGCCAAGAAGCCCGGCGACGCCTCCGACGGCCTCTTCGTCTACGACGGCGACGGCGCGGCCTCCCTCGCCGTCGGCGACTGCCTCGACGTCACCGGCACCGCCGGCGAGTACAACGGGCTCACCCAGCTGTCCAAGGTGAGCGCCCGCACCGCCGTCGCCGACTGCGCCCCCGCCACCCCCGTCGAGATCAGCGAGAGCTCCTGGATCCCGACCGACGCGGACAAGGAGCCCTACGAGGGCATGCTCCTGCGCCTCACCGGCAGCTGGACCGTCACCGACAACTACTCGACGAACCAGTACGGCCAGCTCGGCCTCGCCGTCGGCGACGAGCCCCTCTACAACGCGACCGACGTCGTCGCCCCCGGCGCCGAGGCCACCGCCTACGAGGCCTCCAACGCCGCCAAGGAGATCAACCTCGACGACGGCTCCTCCTGGAACTACACGTCCAGCAAGACCGCCCAGGCCCAGCCGCTGCCCTACCTCGTCGCCGACGACCCGGTCCGCGCCGGCGCCGCCGTCACCTTCACCAAGGACGTCGTCCTCGACTACCGCTTCGGCTGGAACCTCCAGCCCCAGGCCCAGGTCAACGGCACCACGAACTCGCCCGTCACCTGGGAGAACACGCGCACCGCGGCCCCGCAGGTCGGCGACACCGCGTCGGTCGCCTCCTTCAACGTCCTCAACTACTTCACCGACCTGGGCCAGGACGAGACCGGCTGCTCGGCGTACGAGGACAAGGACGGCAACCCCGTGACCGCCAAGTCCTGCGAGGTGCGCGGCGCCTACACGCCCATCGCCTTCGAGCACCAGCAGGCCAAGATCGTCGCGGCCATCAACGAGCTCGACGCCAGCGTCGTCGGCCTCGAGGAGATCGAGAACTCCGCCAAGTTCGGCCACGACCGCGACGCCTCCCTCGCCCAGCTCGTCGACGCGCTCAACGCCGCCGCCGGCGAGACCAAGTGGACCTACGTCCCCTCCCCTACCACGCGCCCCGCGCTCGCCGACGAGGACGTCATCCGCAACGCCTTCATCTACCAGCCGGCCCTCGTGACGACCGTCGGCGAGTCCTCGATCCTCGACGACGCCGCCTTCAACGGCACCGCGCGCCAGCCGCTCGCCCAGGCCTTCAAGGCCGTCGGGGCCGACGACTCGCAGCACTTCGTCGTCATCACGAACCACTTCAAGTCGAAGGGCTCCGTGCTCTCCGGTGAGGGCAACGCCGACTCCGGCGACGGCCAGGGCGCCAACAACGCCCAGCGCGTCCTCCAGGCCAAGGCCCTCACCGCCTTCGCCGCGCAGTGGTCCGACCTGCCGACCGTCATCCTCGGCGACTTCAACTCCTACTCGAAGGAGGACCCGATCACGACGATCGAGTCCGCCGGGTACCGCCTCATCGACGCCGTCGTCGCCGAGCAGGGCGGCAGCGTCGGCAAGTCCTACCAGTTCGACGGCCGCATCGGCTCCCTCGACCACGTCCTCCTCAATGACAAGGCCGCGGCCCTCGTGACCGGCGGCAAGGTCTGGGACGTCAACGCGGACGAGTCCATCGCCTTCGAGTACTCGCGCGAGAACGACAACGTGACGCAGCTCTGGGCGGGGAACCCGTACCGTGCCAGCGACCACGACCCGGTCAAGGTGGGGCTGAGGCTCGCGACCGAGCCCGTCATGCCCGCTGACGTCGCGGCCGCCGCGGCCTCCGGCAAGGGCGAGGTGCTCCAGGGCGACTGGGACGGCGACGGCGTCGTCACCTACGCGCTGCGCTCCGGGGACACGGTCACGTTCTACGCGGAGAACGCTGAGGACTCGGCCGTGTGGGCGCGGGTGACGCTCGGCAAGGTCAACCACGAGGTCTTCGTGGGCGACTGGGACGGCGACGGCGCCGACGAGCTGGCGCTGCGCAAGGGCGCCAACGTCTTCTACCAGCGATCGGCCGACTCCCCCGCGATGACGAGGGGCCGGGTCAACGCCTCGCTCGCCTACAAGGTGGAGCGCCAGTCCGACGGGCGCGACGCCCTCGCCCCGGTGGATTGAGGTCCTCCCGGGGTTTGGACCACCTTCCTGAGTGCGGACCACCTGAGCCAATGGCTTGGGTGGTCCGCACTCGGCTTGGTGGTCCAAACCTCGCTTGATGGTCCGCTCTGGAGACAGTCCGGGCTCCACAGGCGCCGCCGTGTGGGGCGTACGTCGGGCTGTCCAGAGGCACACCGCCGCCATGGCGTCCGTCCCATCAGCCTGTAGGTGTGCGAACCCCACCAGCTCCGATCCTGCTCACACGCGAGCTCGCCGCCGCGGGAGAGCGCCCCGACCTGCTCTCGCGCAGAGCCGCTAGGGGCGAGCTCGTCCGACTGTGCCGCGGCGCCTACGCGCGCACGGAAGACCTTCGTCTACTCACGTCAGGGCAGCGTCATCTCCTCTCGGTGCTCGCCGTCACGCTGACGGGCATGCTCGGCGACGGCGCCGTGCTCGCCAGGGAGTCCGCTGCCCTGCTCCACGGGATCCCGCTCATCGGGCCGATCCCCGAGCGTGTCCAGCTGGTTCGTCCAGGTCGTAGTGGCGGTCGGAGCACGCACGGAGTCCGGACCCTCCGTGCCCCGGAGGACTACGAGACGACCCGCCTCGACGGTGTCCTGGTGTCCACCCCTGCCCAGACCCTCATCGACCTCGGACGACGACGGTCCCTGTCCTCGACCCTCGCGGGGCTCGACGCCGTCCTGCGTGCCGGGACCGTGCATCGCGAGAAGCTGACCGAGCTGGCGCAGTCCCACCCGTCCGCGCACGGCAACGCCCGCCTGCGGTACGCGATCGATCTCGCGGACCCGTTGGCGGAGTCGCCTGGTGAGAGCCTGTCGCGGGCGGTCATGGTGCAGCGCCGCCTCCCGCTGCCGAGCCTGCAGGTCGAGGTGCATGACCGGACAGATCGACTCCTCGGCCGCGTCGACTTCATGTGGCCCGAGCTCGGTGTCATCGGTGAGTTCGACGGCGCCATCAAGTACACGCGTGCGCTGACTGGTCGCTCGGTGGACCAGATCGTGCTCGAGGAGCGCCGTCGGGAGCACGCGATCGAACGCGCTACCGGGATGAGAGTGACTCGGTGGACGTGGAAGGACGCCCTGGGGGAGGCGGGAATGCTGCGGGCCCTCGCCGACGTCGGCGTCCTCCCTCGCCGGTGAGCCGAGCGCCTTGCCAGCCCCAGTACTCGGGTGAGGCCGACGAAGCGGACCACCTGCGTGATTCCGGACCACCCCAGCCAATGGCTGACGAGGTCCGGAATCACGCAGGTGGTCCAAACCGCGTGCAGAGGCGTGAAGAGGGCTGGGAGGGAGGGACGGGCCGGGGCTACTCCTGGCTCCACGCCTCCCACAGGCTCGCGTACTCGCCGCCGAGGGCCACGAGCTCGTCGTGCGTCCCCAGCTCAACGATCCGGCCGTCCATGACGACGGCGACCCGGTCCGCGTCCTGCGCCGTGTACAGGCGGTGCGCCACCTCGATGACGGTGCGCCCCGCCAGCGCCGTCGACAGCGTCTGCTCGAGCGTGCGAGCCGCGTGCGGGTCCAGCAGCGAGGTCGCCTCGTCGAGGATGAGCGTGTGCGGGTCCAGCAGGACCAGCCGCGCGAGCGCCACCTCCTGTGCCTGCGCCGGGGAGAGCATGAGGTGCCCCGAGCCGACCATCGTGTCCATGCCCTCGGCCAGCTCGTCGACCCACGCGTTCGCGCCGATCGCCTCGATGGCGCCGCGGATCGTCACCTCATCTGCCTCAGGCCGCGCGAGGCGCACGTTGTCCGCGATCGTGCCGACGAAGACGTGGTGCTCCTGCGTCACGAGCGCCACGTGACGGCGCAGCTCCTCCTCGGTGAGGTCCGTGAGCGGCACGCCACCCACCGTCACCGAGCCCGACGTCGGAGGGTTGATGCCGGCGAGCATCCGCCCCAGCGTCGACTTCCCCGAGCCGGAGGGCCCGACGACGGCGAGCCGCTCGCCCGGGGTGAGCTCGAGGTCGATGCCGTGGAGCACCTCGACGCCCTCGCGGTACGCGAAGCGCACGTCGGACAGGACGACCTGCCGCCCGTCGGGGACGGCACCGGTCGGCGTGCGGTCGGAGGGGACCTCCTCGACGCCGAGGATGCGGGACAGGGAGGCCTGCGCCACCTGGACCTGGTCGATCCAGAACATGAGCTGGCCGATGGGCTTGCGCAGCTCCATCGCGTAGAGGGTGACGGTCGTGATCGCGCCGAGGCTCGCCCAGCCGTGCCCCGCGAGGAAGCCGCCCCACAGGAGGATGACGACGACGGGCGCGCGCCAGGCGACGTCCAGCACCATGAACAGGCGCACGCGCAGGCGGGCCGTGTACTGCTCGAGGCTCCACGCCTCCTTGACCGAGGCGTGGATGGAGTCCTCGCGGTGCCCGCCGATGCCGAGGGCGTCGACCGTCTCCGCGTGCTCGACCGTCTCGGAGACGACGCCGTTGAGGCGCGCGTAGGCGGCGGAGTTCGCGCGGTACGCGGGCACGGAGATCGGCAGGTACCAGCTCATCATCGCCCACACCGGCGGCAGCACGACGAGCAGCCCGAGGGCCAGGACCCAGTCTGAGAAGGCCGCCGCGACGATGGTGAAGACGATCGTCACCGTGCACACCATGATCTGCGGGATGCCGACGCGCACGAGGAACTCGATGCGGGAGACGTCGTTGGTCGTGCGCCCGACGAGGTCGCCCGTGCCAGCGGTCTCGACGGCGGAGAGCGGCAGGTGCACGACGCGGTTCATCATCCGCTCGCGCAGGTCCGCGAAGACGGACTCGCCGAGCGTGCGCGCGTACATCTGGGCGAAGCGGTTGATCGTCGCGCCGATGATCGTGACGACGACGATGACGAGGACGACGCGGTCCACGTAGCCGGCCGTCGCGCGACCCGTGGAGACGCGCGTGACGAGCTGACCGAGGAGCTGGGGCGCGACGAGCGGCGCGAGGACCGCGAGGATCTGGAGGACCAGGACCCACACGAAGCGCATCCGGTACGAGGCCATGATCCCGAAGGTCTTGCGCATCGCGACCTTGCCGGGGGCGAGAGGCAGTGCCATCAGCGGGCCACCTCCTCGGTGCCGTCGTCGACGACGTCGGCGGCGGAACCTGTGGGTGCAGGATCGCTGTCGTTCTGCGCGGTGCCCGCGCCCGTCGGCACCGGGGGTGCCTCCTCACTGGTGCTGTGCGCCGTGCCCGCACCCGGCTGCGCCTCCGGCGCAGCCTCGCCAAGAGCCCGGGCGACGACGGCCCGGTAGGCCAGCGCGTCGGGCTCCCCGGCGCGGGCGCGGTCCAGCAGGTCACGGTGCGTCGAGCGCACGCGCTCGCGGCCCTCGGCGTCGAGCAGCACGACCTCGTCGGCCACCTCGAGCACGAGCGGCGACTCCGTGACGAGCACCGTCGTCCGGCCGCGCCGTGCGTCGCGCACCCGGTGCGCCACCCTCGACTCCGTGTGGGAGTCGAGGGCGCTCGTGGGCTCGACGAGGACGAGCGTCGGCGCCTCGGTGAGCAGCGCACGGGCCAGCGACACGCGCTGCCGCTGACCGCCAGAGAGAGAACGCCCCTTCTCGGTGATCATCCCGGCGAGCCCGAGGTCGAGCGAGGAGAGCACGTCGTGGGCGTCGGCCACCTCGATGGCGGCGAGGAGGCGGTTGTCGCCGGGCAGGTGCTCGGCGGCCTCGCGCACGTTCTGGTCGACGGCGGCCACGCCGGAGCGCTCCTCCTCGGCCTCGACGAGGGCGTGGACCCCCACCGGTGTCGGCGCCGGGGCGCGCAGCGGGTCGAGGGCCTCGCGCAGCGTCCCGGTGAACAGCTGGGCCGTCGCCCCGGAGACGACGACGCTCGCGCGCACGTCCTCCAGCGGCATCCCGGTCAGTGGCCGGTTCGCGAGCGTGACGACGGGACCGGCGTCGTCGAAGCGGCCCAGGCGCGTGGCCAGGGCGGCGGAGACGTCCGGGTCCGCGGCGACGAGGGCGGTGAGGCGCCCCGGGGCGACGCGCAGCCCGGAGGCCTCGTCGACGAGCTCGCCCTCGAGGCGCTCGCCGTGCAGGGGGTTGAGGACGCGTCGCTCGTCGGGAGTGCCCGACTTCGGCGTCACCGTGAGCAGGCGGCGCAGGCGGCGCACGCCGACCGTGGCGCGCGTGTAGTCCTGCACCGAGTTGGAGAAGACCATGAGCGGCCAGGACAGGTAGGCGGTGTAGCCGTAGAAGGTGACGAGGTCGCCTGGCGTGATCGCCCCCGTGATCGCCATGCGCGCTGCGGCCCACACGACGACGGCGACGAACAGGCCGGGCAGCAGCACCTGGAGGCTCATGAGGACGGACTGGGTGCCGGCGACGACGACTCCACGACGCCGCAGCTCCTGCGAGGCGTCCCGGTAGCGCTGGGCGAAGACGTCCTCGCCGCCGATGCCGCGCAGGATGCGCAGGCCGGCGACGGTGTCCGTCGTGATGGTCGTGACCTCGGACTGGGCCGCGCGCTGGTGCGCCTGGCGCTTCTGCAGCGGCTTGATGACGAGGGTGATGATCCAGGAGACGATCGGCATGCCGACCAGCACGATGATGCCGAGCGTCACGGAGGTCCGCAGCATGAGGACGGCGACGATGATGAAGGAGATGACCGCGCCGGCCAGCGAGGAGAGGCGCTCGACGAAGTTGCCGACGTACTGGGCGTCGGAGGCGACGATCGAGGCGACCTCGCCGGTGGAGACCTGGCGGCCCAGGTCCGAGCCGGTCGAGGAGACCTGGCGGCCCACGAGGCGGTCGACGTCGAAGTTGACGCGCATCCAGGACATGACCCCGAAGTAGGAGTTCATGGTGTCGCCGACGGCGTAGACGACGAAGAGCGCCAGCAGACCCAGGCCGATAGCCCACACGCGCCCGTTGAGGCCGTTCTCGATGCCCGCGTCGAGGGCGGCGCCGAGAAAGGCGGGGACGATCGCCTGGATCGTCTGGGAGACGATCGCCGCCAGCGAGGCGATCGTGAGCGGCACGGCGGCGCGCCGCAGGATCCACCGCATGAGCGCCGCGCCCGAGCTCGTGGGCGGCTGCGGGACGGGGGAGTCCGCGGTGGGCAGGAAGGTCGCAGGGGGACCGGCGGGAGGACGAGGGCATGGTGCGTTGAGGCTACCGACGGGGCGACGGCGTCGGCAGGTGCCCGAACGGTGAGATGAGACGCTTCCGTGACAGCGTCCTGAGGCGTCCTGGCGCGCCGCTCGCTAGGGTCCAGGAAGGGCCCGTTCCCCGCGGTCCCGCACGACTCAACCCTCTCCCGGAAGGGCTCCGGATGGATCCCGTACAGCTCGAGGCGATGGCCCGCCAGGCGGACGCCGCCCTCGCCTCCCAGACGACCGACACTCAGCTCCAGGCGGCCATCGCCGCCAGCAGGCCGGACCTCCACGCCGCACTCGCCTCGAACCCGGCGACCTACCCGGACCTGCTCGCCTGGCTCGACAGCCTCCAGAACCCCGAGGTCGGGGCCGCGCTCGCCGCCCGTGACGCCCGGGCGGCGCAGGGCGCGCAGCCGGTCCAGCCCGCGCCGTCCCCGCAGCAGACGCAGCCCGGCCAGTACCAGCCCGCCCAGCCCCAGCAGCCCGTGCCGACGGCCGACTGGCAGACGCAGCAGCCCCAGCAGCCCTACGCCCCGTCCGGGCCGGCGGCGACCGGCCCCTCGGCGGCCACCGCCTGGGAGGCCGGTGCGGCCTCGCAGGCCTCCGCGGCCTCCGCCGCCTCGGCCCCGTACGCCGCCTCGGCGCCGGCCGCCTGGCAGCAGGACCCCTCCGCCTCCTCGGCCCCGTACGCCGCCTCGGCGCCGGCCGCGGGTGCCTGGGCCGGTGTCACCGGTGCTGCGGCCGGTGCCGGTGCCGGTGCCTCCGCACCCGTCGCAGCCTCCGCCGCGGGCGCCCCGCCCCTTCAGCCGCTCGAGCCGCGGTCCACGGGCAAGGGCGGTCACCACGGCCTCATCGCCGCCCTCCTCGTGCTCGTCCTCGTCCTCGTCGGCGGCGGCGCCTGGTGGATGGCCAAGGGTCGCGGCTCCGGCTCCGCCGACGCCGCCTCGACCGCCGCTGCCACGGACGCCGCGACCGCCGGCGCCTCCTCGGGTGCCTCCGCAGCGGCCTCCTCCGGCGCCTCGGCGAGCGCCGCCGCCTCCGGCCAGGTGACCGCCTGCGACAAGGACCCCGAGCTCAAGCCGACCTCCGTCTCCGGTGACGCCGTCAGCCTCTCCATCACCGTCAAGGTGACCGCCACCTGCTCCGGCGGGGACGTCCTCGCCGGCTCAGGCAGCTCCGTCGTCGTGTACGCCCCGTCCTCCACGGACGGCTCCGGGAAGAACGACGCCGTCGTCGCCCTCGGCAACCTCGACCTTTCCAAGGACCCGGTTATCGTCTCAGGGAACGGCACCGAGATGACCCTCAAGTTCAACCAGGGCCAGTACTTCCGCATGGCCGACGACCTCTCCGTCTCGCACCTCGACGTCAAGCCCAAGCTCGACCGCAAGAGCGGCCAGAAGGACGCCAAGGCGACCGACGCCCACGGCACCGTCACGGTGACCGCCACCGACGGCGACGCCAAGGCCGCCGAGGACGCCGCCGCCGCAGGCCTGACCTGGGAGGCCGCCAAGGACAAGTCGACGGCCATGAACGACCTCAACGGCAAGTGGGTCCCGCAGATCTCCTCGAAGAAGCCGGGGCTCGAGGCCGACGGCAAGACCTATGACAACCGCTCCACCCTCGAGGACTTCTTCAACTCGAAGTCCACGTACGGGGACGCCCTCCTCCTCAACTCCGACGAGTGGTCCGTCTTCGACGCGGGCGGCCACTGGTGGGTCACCGTCATCAACGACGGCAGCTCGGACGCGATCTTCGCGAACTCCTGGTGCGACTCCCGGGACATTCCGACGGACTCCTGCTTCGCGAAGTACCTCGACCCCAACGGCACCCCGAAGGGCTCCACGAAGCAGCGCGACTGACGGCGCTCTGGCACGCCGGCCCGTCGGCCGCAGCGGCCGGGTACGCGGAGGGCGCCGCACGGACTGCCGTGCGGCGCCCTCCGCGTCGTCCGGGTGGTGGGAGTGGCGGCGGCCCGTGGGCGGTGCCGGGAGCTGGCGCCCGCGCGCGAACGCGGGCTCGCAGCCGCGACGCACCGGGCGGCGCGACGACTCAGGCGAGCGTGGCCTTGAGGGCCAGGATCCGCTGGACGGAGGTGTCGACCTGGGCGGCGAAGGCCTCGTCCGCCCTCGCCTCCTCGAGGAGCGCCGCGACCATCTCGTCGGCGACGGACGCGTCGGCGGAGGCGAGGACGATGTCGCAGCCCGCCTTGACGGCGCTGACGGCGCGGTCACCGGGCGTCCACCCGCTCACCTGGACGGCGGCGGCGACGTCGTCGGTGATGACGACGCCCTGGAAGCCCAGGTCCCCGCGCAGGAGGTCGGTGATGACGACGGAGGAGAAGCAGGCCGGGGTGTCGGCGTCGATGAGGGAGTAGTCCGCGGAGGACGCCATGACGGCGCAGGTCCCTTGGGCGATGAGGTCCCGGAAGATCCCGACGGCGGCGTCGTCGCGGGCGGTGACCGTGTCCGTGACGCCCGAGGACGTGTCGGTGTTCTGCGTGACGCGACCGAGCCCGGGGAAGTGCTTGAAGGTCGGGATGACGCCGGAGGCCCCCATCCCTGCGGCGAAGGCGCCTGCGCAGGCCGTGACGGTGGCGGCGTCGTGCCCGTACTCCCGCTTCCACTGCCCGATGGGGGCGTTCGACGTCGGGACAGCGACGTCGACAAGGTCCGCGTCGGGGGCGAGGTTCATCGTGACGCCGGCGGAGGCGAGCTCGGCGCCCCAGGTCGTCGCGGAGGCCTTGAGCGCCTCGGCCCCCGAGGAGGCCTGGGACAGTGCGGTCGGCATCGTGGAGAAGCCGGCGCCGGAGAGGACCTGGACGTTGCCGCCCTCCTGGTCGGTGCTCACGAGCAGCCTGGAGCCGTGCGTCGACTCCTCGCTCACGAGGGCCTGGAGGGAGTCGACGAGCGTCCTGACCCCGGAGGCGCCGCGGCTGGAACGCCCCGAGAGGAAGACCCCGCCGACGTGGAGCTCGGTGACGTAGCGCGACGGAGCCGTCGTCGAGCCGGCGTCGACGCCGACCATCAGGAGCTGTCCGACCTTCTGCTCGAGAGTCCAGCCGTCCAGGGACACGCCGGCCGCGGTCCCGGCTGCCGACGCGGACGCCGCGGCGCTCGCCGAGGGCGAGGCGGACGGCGTCGCGCTCGCGCTGGGGGAGGGGCTCGCCGACGGCGTCGCGCTGCCGGTCGGCGACGGCGTGCCGGCGGCGGCGGCGCTGGCGGAGGACGCCGCGTCCGTGGAGCCGCAGCCGGCCAGGGCGGCGGCGGTGACGGCGCCCAGGAGGACGGAGCGACGGCGCAGGGGGCGACCGGGAAGGGGAGGGGTCATGCTCGCGACCCTACCGACGGGCCGCAGGGCGGCCAGGAGCCGGGCGCGTCTTGTCGCCCGTTCGTGACCCGGCTGGACGGACGGGGGCGGCGACGGCGGCTGCGTCCTCACTCCCAGCCGAGCTCGTGGAGCCGCTCGTCCGGGATGCCGAAGTGGTGGCCGACCTCGTGCAGGACCGTCACGGTGATCTCGTCGACGAGCTCCCCCCGGGTGCGGCACCAGCGCTCGAGCGGTCCCTTGAAGATGAGGATCCGGTCCGGCAGGACGAGGTTCCAGCCCTCGTCGCGCTCGGTGAGGGGGACGCCGTCGTAGAGCCCCAGGAGAGTGGGCAGCCCGTCCTCGTCGTGGTCGTCCGGCGTGAGCAGCTCGGCCTCGGGCTCCTCCTCGACGAGGACGACGACGTTGTCCATGCGCGAGGCGAGGTCCTCCGGGATGGCGTCGAGGGCGTCGTCGACGGCGGCCTCGAAGTCCTCGGGGCTCAGGTGCACGGGGCTCATGGGGGCAGCCTGCCACAGCGGCGTGATTCCAGGGCAAGGTCGCGGTGAGGAGGGTCACGCCCGGACGATTTGCGTCCGGCGAGAATCGCCCCTTAGTGTTCTACCCGGTTCGAGGCGCGACGACGCCAAGGGCAACAGGCCCCCATCGTCTAGCGGCCTAGGACCCCGCCCTTTCACGGCGGTAGCACGGGTTCGAATCCCGTTGGGGGTACGGACTCGTGCGAGTGGAAACGGCTCGTGTAGAGTCAGGCTTCGTGCCGAACGAGGCCTCGTGGCGCAGTTGGTTAGCGCGCCGCCCTGTCACGGCGGAGGTCGCGGGTTCAAGTCCCGTCGAGGTCGCGGAAGTGGTTCGGCCCGGTCAGCAATGACCGGGCCGAACCCATCCAAAGGCTCTGTAGCTCAGTTGGTAGAGCGTTCGACTGAAAATCGAAAGGTCACCGGATCGACGCCGGTCGGAGCCACCGCGAAAGCCCCTGGAACCCACAAGGTTCCAGGGGCTTCGTCCGTTGAGTCAGAGGCATGAGCCCGGTGCCTGAGGTCAGTCGAGGCCACGCGAGCGGCGTATCGCGGCGAGGACGTCGGGCGGGAGTCGTGACGCGGCCTCAGGAGGCACCTCCGTCGGGAAGGGGGATCGGGCTTGCGCTCGGCACAGGGGGCACAGTGCCTCGCCGTCGTCCGGGTAGGCGTCGAGGCAGCGCTCGCAGCGGCGCGTGGCGGCGGCTGCGAGGAGGACGGAGTCGGCTCGCCAGGCCTCGGCCAGCGTCATTCCTCCCGAGACCCGGAGCGCGTCAACCGGACAGGCGCTCAGGCACGACCGGCACGCCCGGCAGTCGGCGACTGCGTGGACCAGCCCTGCGCTGTGTGCCTCGCCCGTGACCATGGTGAGAGCGTGAGATGGACAGGCCCACGTGCACGCTCCGCACAGCGTGCACCCGGTGGCGACCAGGTGGGCTCCCGCGCCATCCAGAGAGGTCAGAGCGCCCCTCGGGGAGAGGTCCGGTTCAGGGGCGCGCCCTACTGAGACGAGGTGCCGCAACGCCTGGACGGTCCGTGTCTGCGCGTCCGCCCCGAGGTCCAGCGGGCCGGGGCGCACGGCGCCCACAAGGGCTCGACGTGCCAGCGGCGGATGGTCAGCTCGCAGCGTCTTGCCGTGACGCAGCCTCCTTCTCGGGGTCTCGGCGGTCCCGAGCAGCCCAGGCAGGAGGGCCCTCCACGCCTCCTCGGTTGAGCCCGCGTCGCCATGACGCGCGCACCGTGCCAGGAGGACCCGCTCAGCGCCTTCAGCAAGCATCTGAGGGGCGGCTGCGATGGCGTCGTCGTCGAGGCAGCCAGGCCATCGCACCAGCACGTCGGCCCGGGCAGGAGTCGCGGCCTCGGCGTCCCGGCACGCGAGTGTCACTGTGCCCGGGTGGTCCTGGGCTCGTATCCAGTGCAGCAGGCCAGCGACGTCGGCCAGCCCTGAGGCCGGCTTCGCAGAAGGCGGTGCCGGCACGGTCTTCTCGGCAGCAGGTCGGGGTAGGGGTGCCAGGGCATCGGGAGCCACGGCCCCAGCGGGTGCCCCGTCGGCCTCGCGCACGGTCAGGCTCCCGCTGACGGGCTGACGTCGGACGCGAGGCGCTCCGCCTGATCCCGGATCCCGAGGGTCAGTCCCGCGACCGCGCGGTAGGCCCTCGACCTAGCGCCCTCTCGCAGCGTGCTGGCGACAGCAGGGGCCAGGGGCAGAAGCATCGTCCGTACGACGGCGATGAAGGCTGCCGTGTCCGCCGGTGTGGCGGACGGGGCCGTTGCCCGGGTCGCCATCGAACCCGTACGGGCCATGACGACGGCGGCGTGGTCCCGGGGCAGGAGCGCCAGGTGCCCCGGCGTGCCAGGGGCGCCGAGCGCCTTCGGGGGCGGCGTCGGCGCGCCGGGCGCGAGCCGTGAGAGCAGTGGCCGTGTGTCTGAGCCTGGACCGATGAGGCGGTCCCAGTCATCCTGCTGGAGCCTCAGCGGTTCGTGGGCGGCCTCGGCGAGCTCGTTCGCGGCGGCCAGCGAGACCTCGTCGCGCAGGGGCCACCTGTCCGTCATGGCGCCGTCGTGGAGGTTCTCGGCGAGAAGCGGGCTCGGCGGGTTCGCGAGGAGCTGGGAGACGACGGCGCAGGCGGTGGCCAGTCGAACGGCCCGTCCCGCGAGGTCATCAGCAGGCGGAGCGGTGTAGGGGTCGAAAGAGTGTCCAGGAGTACCGGCGGGGGGCTGCCTCATGGCCGCACCTCCCCGTCGGTTCTGCCGGAGTCCTTGGACATGGCCCTGACGACGGTGTACGAGCCTTGGTCGTCGCGAGGCGCCTCTCCTGCGTCGAGCGCCGCGGCGAGGGTGAGGACGGCGGAGAGCGTGAGGTCCTCGAGCCCGCGTAGCCAGCGGGTGTCGGCCGCCGCCCTCGCCCGCTCGAGGATCGCCGGCGCCCACGCCAGCAGGTGAAGCTGGACGAACTCCTGTGCGACCGCGAGATAGGCGTCGGCGACCCCCTCATCGCCGCGGTCGAGAGCGTCGAGTGCGGCCGTACAGCATCGGGCCAGGAAGTCGAGCTCGAGGCCGAGATGGTCGTCGGGCTCTCGGTTGAGCTCAGGGGCGCGCAGTCCTGCGCGCGCGTAGTAGCCGCGGACCTCGAGCGTGGCGGCGTCGAAGACGAGCCCCTCCTCATTGCGGTGGACGGACTCGAAGGGAGGGACGACGGCTCGTGCCGTGATCCCGTAGACACGGTCCTGGTCGCGGCGGACCTCCTCGTCGGTCTCCCTGGCTCCTTGGGAGCCGATGAGCAGGTCCCAGCCCGCCACCCGGGCGAGTCGGGCCTCCGCGGTCTCCGGCTCGGCGTCGCTGAGAGGCCACTGGCCGGCGAGGCTCACCACCTGGGCGCGGGTGGTCTCGTCGGCGGGACGGAGCTGCAGCCGGGCGAGGACTGTGAGCGCGGCGGCGAGTCGGTCGAGCGTGTCGGGGTCCATGGGTCTCCTCGGGACGTGGAGCGCGGCTCCGGTGTGATCGCGCACCGGAGTCCCGTGGTCGGGTACGGGCCGTCAGCCACCCAGTCCGGTCTGCAGGGTGTTGAGCCCGACGTGGTAGAGGCCTTCGTAGTGGATGGCTCGTCCGAGCAGCTCGGTGGCGACAGCGAGGACGTAGGTGATGGCGATCGTCCACACCAGGCCGCGGCTGGGACGCACGGAGTCCTTGGCGCGCTGGTAGGCGACGAAGCGTACGAGCACGACGACGACGGCCAGGATGACGAGGCGCCACGTGAGCGCTGGACCGTCGGTGAGGGACGCCAGCACGTGGTCGCTCGCGGCGTCAGCGCCTCGGGCGAGGTGCAGGAGCTGGACCGGGTAGGTGACGAGCAGGACGACGCCGGCGACGGAGCTGATGACCGCGATGAGCTGGATGGAGCGAGCCATGAGGGTGCTCGTGGCCACGTCCATCGGTTCCTTGACCGTCAGGCGCAGGGCGTCGAGGAGCCTCGCCCAGGCGGAGTCCGCGCCCTCGGTGTCACGTACGGTCTGCCGCGTCCAGGTGAACAGGAGCGCGACGCCGACGGCCAAGGGGCCTGTCAGGAGCGTGGAGCCGAGGAAGAGCAGCCACGTGGCCGGGGTGTGCCAGGCGGGAATGGTCCGCACCGAGTAGTAGACGTTCGTCATGGCGATCAGGAGCCCGATGCCGGCGAGCGCGGTGAGCGTCGCGACGACCTGGCGGACCAGGCGGGTGGTCCACCTGAACCACTCCAGCGCCGTGTAGAGGAATCCGAGGGCGCCGTAGAGGACGCCGAAGAGGATCTCCCGGCTCAGCCAGCTCGACCCGACGTGCCGGAAGGTGTTGAGCGCGTGGAGGGGGTCGTTGAGGTGGAAGAAGGCCGCGAAGAAGCCGAGGACCAGGAGGGGGCCGACGGCGAAGAGGGCGGCGCGGGTGGTCCGGTCGACGGTCTCGGACGTGTCCTTGCGGAGCGCGCCGTAGACCTGGATGAGGCCGAGCGTGAGGAAGGCGCCCACGGACATCTGCGCGAGGACCGTGAACAGGATCATGGGGAGCTCTGCGGCGTTCATCAGATCTCCTGGGGGTTCGCGATGGCACCGGTTCCCTCGTCCCACTTCTGGGCGTCGCGGTGCGGGTGGATGACGAGGTGGGGCTTGGTGATCGAGGGGTCGGGCAGGGGGGCGATGCCGGCCGTCGTGCCGTCCGTGTCGCCGTGGGCCTTGCGCAGCTCGTCGATCGGTCCCCAGTCGAGGGCTCGCGATGGGCAGGCGGAGACGCAGGCGGGGTCCTGCCCCGTCTCGCGGTAGTCGTAGCAGAGGTCGCACTTGGACATGTGGCCGGTGCGGGTGTCGAGCTGCGGGGCGCCGTAGGGGCAGGCCCACTGGCAGTAGCGGCACCCGACGCACTTGGACTCGTCGACGTAGACCGTGCCGTCCTCGCGCTTGGACATGGCGGTGGTCGGGCAGACCTCCATGCACACCGGGTTCTCGCAGTGGTTGCAGGACACCGAGGTGTAGTAGGTGAAGACGTTGGGGCTGAAGGTGTTGCCGCTCGTCTGCCAAGATCCGCCCGAGTACTCGACGACGCGGCGCCAGGTGATGCCGACCGGAAGGCCGTGCTTGTCCTTACAGGCCACCTGGCATGCCTTACAACCAGTGCACAGGGACTGGTCGAAGAAGAAGCCGTAGTCGGCGCCGGCCCGTGTGAGGTTCTTGGTGCTGTCGCTCATGATCGCGGTCCTCCTCAGGCCTTGACGACCTGGACGGTGGTGGTGTGGACGGCATTGCCCTTGGCCAAGGGCGAGGGGTGCAGCGACGTGAGGGTGTTGACACTCCCGTTGATGTCGACAGGAAGGTCCTGGTTGGCTCCCTCGGGCGGTGCCACCTCGGAGGCAGGAACGGGCTTGTACCACGCACCCTGGGGTAGGTCGACGACACCGGGGACGATGCGCTCGGTGACGCGGGCCTCCATCCGGATCGTCCCGCGGTCGTTGTAGGCGAAGACGAGGTCGCCGTCCTTGATGCCACGCGGCTCCGCGTCGAGCGGATTGATGGCGATGTACTGGTGGTGCGCCTCCTTCATCCAGTCGACGTTGCCGTAGGTGGAGTGGGTACGCTGCCGGTAGTGGTGCCCGATGATTTGGAGCGGGTACTTGTCCGACCTCCGTGCCTCGAGGGCGCCCTCCCAGGTCTCGGTGTACTCGGGGAGCGGAGTGAGGACGTCACCGGCGAGAGCGGGACGGAACTCATCCCAGGTCCACTTCTCCGCCATGGCGGCCAGGCGCTCGGAGTAGATCTCGATCTTGCCTGAAGGCGTTGGAATCGGGTTGGCGTCAGGATCCTTGCGGAAGTCCTGGAGCGGGATAACGCTTCCGGCGTTGCGGCGGTACATCCCGATCTTCTTCCACTCGTCGTAGGTGGGGAGCTCCGGGTCCTCCTCGCGCGAGGCGTCGACCGCCGCCCGCAGCCAGCCCTCGCGGTCCTTGCCGTCGTAGTAGGCGTCGTCGACGCCGAGCTTCTTGGCCAGCTCGCCGCAGATGTCGAAGATCGACTTGCACTCGTAGAGCGGGTCGATGGCCTGGGAGGACATGATCCCGTAGGCCATGGGGCCGGCGTTCTCGCCGGGGTGGAGGTCGAACTCCTCGGCCGCCGACGTACCCGGCAGCACGTAGTCCGCATAGCGTGCGGAGACCGTCATCTGTATGTCGCAGACGACGATGAGCTCGCACTTCGTGTCGTCCTGGAGGATCTCGACCGACTTGTTGTTCTGGCCGGTCTGGTTGACGATCGAGTTGCCCGAGTACTGCCACACCATCTTGATGGGGGCGGTCAGCTGGGTGTTGGTCGGTTTGCCGTCGTCGTCAACGGGCACCTTGGCAGCGCGCACACCGACGTCGGGCTTCTCGCAGACGCCGGCGTTGAAGGTGGTCATCTTCTCGCCGTGGTCGATGGCGTCGAGCCATGAGAACACCGAGATGATGTGCGGCTGCTCGTTCTTCGTTCCGGTGTTGAAGGGGGACGCGATGCCGAGTGCGGGTGCGCCCTCGCGGCCGCCCGTGCCACCTCCGGAGACGCCGACGTTGCCCGTGACGCAGGCGAGCAGGAAGATCGCCCGCGCCTCGTTCTCGCCGTTGGCGTGGCGCTGGGGCCCCCATCCCTGGTTGATGGCGCAGGGCTTGGCGCCGGCGATCTCGCGGGCGAGGCGGCGGATCTGGTCGGCGGGGACGCCCGTGATGTCGGCCGCCCACTCGGGCGTCTTCTCGACGCCGTCGGTCCCCTTGCCCTCGACGTAGGAGCGGTAGGAGGCGTTGGCGGGGGCGCCGTCGGGCATGTGCTGCTCATCGAAGCCGACGCAGTACTTGTCGAGGAAGTCCTGGTCGTGGAGGTCCTCCTCCAGCATGACGTGGATCATCGCCGCGATGAGAGCGGCGTCAGTGCCAGGGCGCACGGCGACCCACTCGTCGGCGAGGAGCGCAGCGGTCTCCGAGTAGCGGGGATCGACGACGATTGTGCGGACGCCCGACTTCTTCCTGGTCTGCTGGCTGATGAAGGTCTGACCGCCACCCGACATGCGTGTCTCGAGCGGGTTGTTGCCGAAGAAGACCTGGAGCTTGGCGTTCTTGGCGTCGTCGAGAGAGTTGGAGGCGGTCCACTCGCCGTAGAAGTACGGATAGGCGGCCGTGATCTCCGTCGACGAGTAGTCCGAGTAGTGGTCGAGGTAGCCGCCCCAGCAGTTCATCATCCGGGCGAAGGCCGACTCGTCCGGGGGCCACGAGCAGGCCATGGTCGAGCCGAGCGTGCCGGTCCCGTAGTTGATGTAGAAGGCCTCGTTGCCGTAGCGCTTCTTGATGTCCTTCATCTTGGTGGCGATGTCGCTGAGGGCCACGTCCCAGGAGATCTCCTCCCACTCTCCGTCACCGCGCTTGGTGCCCTTCTTGCGGCGCAGAGGGTGCTTGAGACGGTCAGGGTTGTAGATGCGGTGGCGGATCGACCGCCCGCGCACGCAGGCGCGAACGCGCTGTGAGCCGAGCTCGTCGTCCCCGGTGTTGTCAGGAAGGACGCGGACGACCGTGCCGTCCTTGACCTGGAGGCGGAGAGGGCAGCGTGAACCGCAGTTGACCGTGCACGCGGACCACGCGACGGAGTCGGCGTCCTTCATGCCCTCGACCTGGGCGGCGCTGGCGGGCGCCCCGGTCCCGGGCATGCCGAGGTCGGTCGTGGCGACGAGGCCGGCGGCGCCGGCGGCCACGCCGGACCAGGTCAGGAAGGAGCGGCGGCTCGGCCTCGGGCGAGTCGTCTGGGTGTTCGAGGCTGCCGACGTTGGCATGCTGGACTCCTCACGAAACGGGGAACCTTGGGTGCCTCAGTTCTATCGAACGAGTGTCGTTCAGTGTGTGGGACGGTCGTCCCAGGCAGCGTCATGGTGCGGAAAGGTCGGGTGGGAGGGAGGCTGGAGCGCCGCTCCTCGAGGCTTCGGTCCGTGGTCATCGACCGGACTTGGCGCACGGCCGCGTCACGGAAATCTTCCAGTGCGGGCGGCTGGCACTCGGTACGACAAGAGGTCGCGGTGACAGCAGGTGCCCGGGCATGATGGGACCCGAGCGAGAGGAGCCGGCGTGCGCAGCACCGAGACCGACCCCCGATACCTCCGGACCAGGCAGGCGCTGCTCGACGCCCTCCTTCGACTGACCGCTCAACGGCCTGCGCAGAGCGTCACTGTCTCCGAGCTCACCGCGCTGGCGGGCGTCTCGCGCTCGAGCTTCTACGCTCATGCCGCCTCGCCGGCGGACCTCCTCGCCGACCACCTGAGCGCACGACTCGGCCCGCATCTTGACCTGCTCGGGAGCGTCCTGACCGACTCTCCCGAGCACTTCCAGGAACGGACCCGTGAGGTCTACGTCGACCTGCTGCGTGAGGTGTCCGAGAGCAAGGAGGTCTTCGTCCACGTCTTCGCGGAAACCGGTTCCGGAACCGTCCTGGCACGTCTGCGCACGCGTTTTCGGGTCGCCTCGGAGGCGTTCGTCAGCGATCTGCTCACCCACCTGGACGAGCCTCCGGGAGAGCTCTGGACACGCATGGCTGTCGCTCAGCACTCAGAGAGTCTCATCATCATGATCGACTCGTGGCTCTCCAGCGGCGCCGAGAAGCAGCCCGAGGACGTCGTCGACACCTATCTCTCCCTCGCGCCTCCGTGGCAGCTCGTCCGGCTTGACCCCGCGGGTCGGGCCACGATCGGGCGGCACCGTTCTCTCGTGAGAGGACGGCGACGCCCCTGCGCCGGTGAGGTCAGCTCATTCCCCGCGCCAGGTGAGGAGCCGCGGGGATGATCGCGTGCCCACGCCGATGAGGCGGTATCGTGACCGCCCTCACCGCGAGTCCCCAGACAGGAGAAGAGAACGTGCCTCACGCCGCTGCTGATGAGACGGACAAGATGGAGCGGATGGATCTCTGGCTCGACGCCGTCTGTGACCAGTTCGGCGTCGACCCCAGCGTCGTGACCAGCGACCGCGACGCCCTCCTCGACCTCATCTCGACCGTCGCCCACGGTCCGAGCCGGCCCGGAGCGCCCATGACCGCCTTTGTCGTCGGCTACGTCGCCGCGAGCACCGGCCGTCCCGTGGCCGACCTCACCGCCGAGGTTTCTCACCTCGCCGAGACCTGGGCCTGAGTCGCATCCCGCGGCCTTCTCGACCCGCGGACACAGGGGGCGCCCAGCCCTCGTCCAGGAGCCTGCCCTAGCCTGGGACCCATGTCCTTCGCCTCGTTGCCTCTCACCGCCCTCGCCCAGGCCCTGACGACGAGAGTGACGACGAGCAGGACGGCAGCAGGACTGCTCGCCGCCGACGGCGCGACCCCCACCCCGAGCGACTCCTCCACGAGCGACGTGCAGCAGACCGTCGACCAGGTCGCCGCGACCACGGTCGACGTCCTCTCCGTCGCCTGGAAGACAGGCACGGGCGTTCTCATCGGCGTCGTCCTCGCCTTCGTCATCGTGGTCGTTCTGCGCGGCATGGGGCGCCGTCGCGCCCTCTACACGGAGATCACCCGCTACTGCAGGACCGCCCTCTACGTCCTGTCCGGGCTCACCGGCGGCTACCTCGCCGCGCAGATCGCGGTCGCCGACATCGAGACCCCCACGTGGGCGACTGTCGGCCTCCACGCGGCGCTCGTCGCGATCATCCTGGCGCTCACCTGGCTCGCCGTCGGCCTCCTCAAGGCCGTCGAGGCCTCCGTCGTCGGCGCCGTCCGTGCGGCAGGGGACCAGGGGCGCGCCAACCGCGTCACCACGCAGATGCAGATCCTGCGCCGCGTGGCCTCGGCGATCGTCGTCATCTGCGGCGTCGTCGGCGTCATCGCGACCTTCCCCGCGGCCCGCTTCGCCATGGGATCGCTCTTCGCCTCCGCCGGCGTCGTCTCCGTCATCGCCGGTCTCGCCGCCCAGTCGACCCTCGGTAACGTCTTCGCCGGGATCCAGCTCGCCACGACCGACGCGATCCGCGTCGACGACGTCGTCGAGGCGAACGACCTCTACGGCAACATCGAGGAGATCACCCTCACCTACGTCGTCGTCAAGGTGTGGGACGAGCGCCGGCTCATCCTCCCGTCCACCTACTTCACGCAGAACCCCTTCACGAACTGGTCGCGCCGCACGCACCAGATGATCGGCGTCGTCAAGCTCCAGTGCGACTGGCGCGTGCCGATCGCCATGATGCGCGCCGAGCTCGCCCGCGTCGTCGCCGCCTCCTCCGTGTGGGACGGTCGCGTCGCCGGACTCGTCATCACCGAGACGAGCTCGCAGGACGTCACCGTGCGCATCACGGTCTCCGCCTCCAACGCCGACGACCTGTGGGCCCTCCAGTGCCACGTGCGCGAGTCCCTCATCACCTGGCTGCAGAAGTCGGCCCCCTACGCGCTCCCGCGCACGCGCGTCGAGGTCGAGCACGTCGACGTCTCCCACGACCCGACGGACGAGGAGGTCGCCCGCCTCGCCGAGGAGCTCGTCGCCCTCCAGCACCCGACGAACGACCCGGCGACCACCGCCCTCACCGTCTCGGCGTCCTCGACGGCGGACGACCCGATCGGGGCCGCCCGCCTGCGCGCCGCCACCAAGGGGCGTTCCGGCCTGCGCCGCTCGCACCGCGAGAAGGTCCGGCGTCGCGCCATCCTTCCGCCCGACGTCGAGGGCGCCCGCTCCAGGGAGGCGACTGACGACGAGGTCGCCAACGGCTCCGCGGGCCGGCGGCACGGCCGAGGTGAGTCCGGCGGGCCCGAGAAGGGACGCGCCCGTCGGCGGCCGCGCCGTGGCTCCGGACGTCGTGAGCACGTGGCGCCGCAGCGTGGGAGCCAGGCGGAGACCCAGGTCATCAGCGCCGCCGAGCGCAGCGCCTACCTCGGTGAGGAGGACGCCGTCGCCGATCCGGGCTCCCGGGGCGTGCAGGGCTCCCGCCGGCCCCAGGGCCCTGCGGGCGGGAGCCCCCAGGCTCATGACGCCGACACCGCGGAGCAGCAGGCGATCCGACCCGCCGAGCGGTCGACCACCGACGCCGCCGCGCCCGAGGACCCGCACGCGGACTCCACCGAGCGCCGCAACGCCGGGCCGGCCGACCTCGGCTGACCGCCGACGCGCCAGTTCCCGCTGCGTGAACTCCCCTCGCCAGGGGGGGCCACGCACGCCACGATGGGTGACGTGACCGACCAGAGCCCCAGCACCCCCAGCCTCGACCCCGCCGCCATCGCCCGCAAGGACAGCGAGTGGCGCCAGGTCCTCAGCCCCCTCGAGTACCACGTGCTGCGCGAGGCCGGCACCGAGCGCCCCGGCACCGGCGCCCTCCTCGACGAGCACCGCGAGGGCGTCTACCGCTGCCGCGGCTGCGGCGCCGAGCTCTTCCGCTCGACCACCAAGTTCGAGTCCCACTGCGGCTGGCCGTCCTTCTACGACCCCAAGGACTCCGACGCCGTCACCCTCTCCACGGACACCTCGCACGGGATGGTCCGCACCGAGGTCCGCTGCGCCACCTGCGGCGGGCACCTCGGCCACGTCTTCGAGGACGCCCCGCAGACCCCCACTGGTCAGCGCTACTGCATGAACTCGGTCAGCCTCACCTTCGACCCCGAGGCCGACGAGGAGGAGGCCTGACGTGATCCGCCTCCTCAGCCTCAACCTTCAGCACGGCGCCCCCGGCGCCGGCGCCGAGGGCACTCCCCTCGCATCCGCCGACATCACCGACCCCGTCACCGCCCGGGAGGTCCTTGAGGCCCTCGCCGAGCAGATCCGTGAGATCGGCCCGGATGTCATCACGCTCCAGGAGGTCGACCTCGGGCAGCGCCGCTCCGGCCGCCTCGACCAGGCCGCCGAGCTCGCCCGCCTCCTCGGCTGGAACGAGCACCGCTTCGCTGCCACCTACGCCGGCTCCGTCACCGGCCTGCGCCGACGCCCCCTGAGGTCCCGGCTCACCGCACCCGCCGACGACGTCCTCGGCCCGGTCCGTGCTCTCCTCGGGCAGCCGCCCGCCGGCTTCGGCAACGCGCTCCTCACGCGCCTGCCCGTCACCGCCTGGCGGGTTCAGCGCCTCGGCCGGGGCCCCGCACTGGTCACCCGGCGCGGCGAGAACGCCTGGGACCCGCGCAGCTACCGGGTCGCCACCTCCACCATGCGCAACCTGATCAGCGCTGAGGTCATGGTCCCCGGCGACCCCACCGTCTCCGCCGGCCGCCACGCGGCCGGACCCGCCGTCACCCCGATCGACGGCTTCACCGTCGCGGCCACTCACCTCGCCACCCGCGTCGACACCGCGGGGGAGCAGCTCGCCGCCGCCTGGGGTACGCTCGCCTCCCTGCCCGGCCCGCACGTCCTGGCCGGCGACCTCAACCTGCGCACCCACCAGGTCGCCGCCCGCGGCGTCGCCCGCGAGGTCGGCACCGGGGACACCTATCCCGCGCGCAAGCCCGACCACCGCATCGACCACGTCCTCACCGACCCGTGGCCGGTCGACGCCGACGGACGCCCCCTGGCCGAGGCCGACGCCGCAGCCTCCCCGCGCTGGGCGGGGGAGGGACGCCCGCTCCTGCGCGCCGTCGACTCGGGCACCCGCACCCTCGTCGTCTCCGACCACGCAGGGACCTGGGTCGACCTCGACGCCGTAGTCTGAGCCGGCAGGAGCACGCTCGAGGAGGAGGACCGAGTGGGCGGAGTCATCAGCGGGCTCGTCGTCTTCGCGGTCGTCATCGCCGTCGGCTGGCTCCTCGTGCGCACCGGAGGCGTCCCCGCAGGCTCTGACACCGTGCTCACCCGCGTCTGCTTCTACGCCGCGACGCCGGCTCTCCTCGTCACCACCGTCGGGAAGGCGGACCTTGCGACCGTCGCCTCACCGGAGACGGTGGCCGGTCTCGCCGCCGAGACCCTCGGCGTCCTCACCGCCTGGTGCGTCCACCGCTACGTGCTGCGCCGCGACGTCGCCGAGTCCGTCATCGGGGCGCTCGCGGGCGGCTACGTCAACGCCGCCAACCTCGGCATCCCCGTCCTCATCCTCCTGCTCGGCGACGCGACGGCGATCGCACCGATCGTGCTGCTCCAGATGCTCGTGCTCGCCCCCGTGGCCTTCGCGATCCTCGACAGGGTCACCTACCAGGGGCCCTCCTCGCGCCTCGCGACCCTCACCGCTCCGCTGCGCAACCCGCTGCTCATCGGCGTCGCCGTCGGCCTCGTCGTCAACGCGCTCGGCATCGACCTCACCACGCCCCTGGGCGGGCTCATCGCGCGGAGCCTCGACGAGCTCGGCGCCCTGGCCGTGACGGTCATGATGCTGTCGCTCGGGATGAGCCTCGCGGCCTCGTCGCCCAAGGTGACGCGGCGGCTGACGATCACTGAGCCGTGCCGACTCCCCTCGGCGCCCCGTGAGCGGCCACGTGGGGCTGGCGCAGCGGGCGCCGGGCGCGCCGCCGCCTCCGATGACCTCGAGGCCGACGGCGCCCCATCGGCGCTGCCCGTCGACGTCACCGCCGAGGGAGCCCTTGAGGACCGCTCCGAGCGCGGGGCGGTCCTGTGGGTGTCGGTCGCCTGGAAGCTCGTCGTCGTGCCGCTCATGGCCCTCGGGATCGGCGCGGCCCTCGACCTGCGCGGCGGTGACCTCCTCGTCCCCGTGACGACGGCCTCCCTGCCCTGCGCCCAGAACGTCTTCATGTACGCGACCCGCTACGGCGCCGCCAAGCCGCTGGCCCGCGACTGCGTCCTCATCACGACCGCCGGCTTCGTGCCCGTCGTCCTCCTCGCGAGCGCGCTCCTGCACTGACACGGCGCAGCGCGCCACGGCGGTCTACACGCGGGACACCGACGTCTGAGAGGGTGCGGGCATGCCCCCGGTCCGCCCCGCTGCCCGTTCCGGTGCCGTCCCCGCGCCGCTCATCTTCATGAGCTCGGCCCTGTCCCAGTACGTCGGCGCCGGGCTGGCCGTCTCCCTCTTCGCCCTCATGCCGTCGATGACGGTGGCGTGGTGGCGCGTCCTGGTCGGCGGGCTCGTCCTCCTGACCTGGCGGCGGCCCTGGCGCCACCCGTGGAGCCGTTCGGTCCTCGTCTCCGCGGCCGTCTTCGGTGTCGCGACGGCGACGATGAACGTCATCTTCTACGGGGCGATCGCCCGGCTCCCGCTGGGAACCTCGGTGTCGCTCGAGTTCCTCGGTCCGGTCGTCGTGGCCCTCGTGACCGGGCGCGGCTGGCGGCCCCGCGTCGCGGCGGGGCTGGCGCTCGCCGGCGTCATCTCCATCTCGGGCCTGGGCGTCGACGTCGGGGACCCGGTCCAGCGGGCCGGCCTGCTCCTGGCGCTGGGCGCAGGTGCGGCGTGGGCCTGCTACATCCTACTGGGGCGCCGGGTCGCCTCGGCCGGCTCCGGGTTGGACTCGCTCGCGGTGGGTATGGCCTGCGGAGCCCTCGCGTACGCGCCGCTCGGGATCCCGACGGCGGCTGCTGCGCTGACGTCGGGGGCGGCCCTCGCGATGGTGGCCGGCGTCGGCATCCTCTCGACCGCGGTGCCCTACGGCCTGGAGCAGGTCGCCCTCGAGCGCCTCAGCGCGGACGCCTTCGCGCTCCTGTCCTCCCTGCTGCCGGCGACGTCCCTGCTCATCGGCGTCGTCATGCTCCACCAGCTGCCCAACGCCGGCGAGCTCGCCGGACTCGTCCTCATCTCCGCGGCCGTCGCTCTCGCGAGCCTGCGCGGCCGCTGAGAGAGCGCCGGGAGCACGACCCCGGACACGCGACGGCGCCCGGCCGGGAAGAACCCGGCCGGGGGCCCGGGTGCTGCGCCGTCGGAGTCAGAGCACCCCGAGGACGAGGGCGATGAGGCAGATGACGACCATGGCGGTCACCGACAGGATGGTCTCCATGAGGGACCAGGTCTTGAAGGTCTCGCCGACCGTCATGCCGAAGTACTCCTTGACGAGCCAGAAGCCGGCGTCGTTGACGTGCGAGAGGAAGACCGAGCCGGCGCCGATCGCGAGGACGAGGAGCGCGGCCTCCGTCGTCGGCATGTGAGCGGCGAGCGGGGCCATGATCCCCGCGGCCGTGATGGTCGCGACCGTGGCGGAGCCGGTGGCCAGGCGGACGGCGACGGCGACGAGCCACCCGGCGATGAGGGCGGGCACGGCGGCGTGCTGGATCCAGGTGGCGATGATGGTCGCGATGCCGGAGTCGACGAGCGTCTGCTTGAAGCCGCCGCCGGCCCCCACGATGAGCAGGATCCCGGCGATCGGCCCGAGGGCGGCGCCGACGCGCGACGAGACCTCGGACCGGGACAGGCCCAGGTTGGAGCCGAAGACGACCATCGAGACGAGGACGGTCAGCAGGAGCGCGACGATCGGCTGGCCGAGGAAGAGCGCGACGTGGGCGACCGGGCTGCTCGAGCTCTCACCGACCGAGGTCTCCACGACCGTGCGCAGCAGCATGAGGACGACCGGCAGGACCACGACGGACAGGGCCGCGCCGAAGGACGGCCGCGGGCCGTCGTGAGTCTCGTCGGAGCCCCCGAGGGGCTCGGGGGCCTCGATGGGGACCCAGCGGGCCATGTACCGGGCGGCGACGGGGCCCGCGACGACGACGGTCGGGACGGCGACGAGCAGGCCGAGACCGAGCGTGACACCGAGGTCGGCGCCGAGGGCGTCGATCGCGATGAGCGGTCCGGGGTGCGGCGGCACGAGCCCGTGGAGGGCGGACAGGCCGGCGAGCGCGGGGATGCCGAGGCGGATGAGGGGCTGACGGGCGCGGCGGGCCACGATCATGACGACCGGGATGAGCAGCACGATGCCGACCTCGAAGAACAGCGGGATGCCGACGACGAAGGCGATGAGGGCCATCGCCCACGGCAGGCGCCGCTCGGTGGTGTGCGCGAGGACGGTGTCGACGATCTGGTCGGCGCCGCCGGAGTCGATGAGGAGGCGTCCGATGATCGCGCCGAGCGCGATGAGGGTGCCGACGCTTCCGATCGTGGAGCCGAGGCCGTTCGTGAACGACGTGAAGGTGTCGGTCAGCGGTATGCCGGCGACGAGGGCGAGCACGGCGGAGCCGAGGGTGAGCGCGAGGAAGGGGTGGGTCTTCCTCCACACGATGAGCATGATGATCGTCGCGATGCCGAGCACGGCGGCGGCGAGGAGCTGCGCGTGGTTGGAGGAGTGGGTGACCGCGTCGGAGGACGCGAGGGGCAGGAGCAACGTCATTGTCTTCTCCGGGTGGGGCAGGGGCTGTGCTCAGGATCGGGACGGCTCGAGGCCGATGGCCTCGAGGATCGCGGCGAGCGTCTCCTCGGGGGTGGGGCGCGACGTGATGGTGACGCCGTCCTCGTCGGGCTCGAGGGGCTCGAGGGTGGAGAGCTGGGAGGGCAGGAGCGTCGTCGGCATGAAGTGCCCGGCGCGGTGGGCCATGCGGTCCTCAAGGGCGGCCTGCTCGGCGACGAGGTGGACGAAGACGACGCGACCCGTCGCCTCCGCGAGCAGGTCGCGGTAGGAGCGCTTGAGCGCGGAGCAGGTGACGATGGTGCGCTCGCCCGCGTCGGCGCGCTCGGACATCCAGTCGCGCAGGGAGCGCAGCCAGGGCCAGCGGTCCTCGTCCGTGAGCGGGGTGCCGGCGCTCATCTTCTCGATGTTGGCCTGGGGGTGGAAGTCGTCCGCCTCGGCGACGGGCCAGCCGAGGACGTCGTGGAGGCGCTCGGCCGCGGTGGTCTTGCCGCAGCCGGCCACGCCCATGAGGACGAGGTGCTCGGCGGGGGGAAGGGATGCGCTCATGGTCGGCGGCTCCTCGAGTGACGACGTTGTCGAATTGGTATGACCATAACACCGGAGACGTGCGATGTAACGGGGCCGCTCTAACGGCGGCCGCGGCTACGATCGAACTGATCCCGTCCCCATACCCGTCCCGGAGCACAGCGATGCCAGCCACCGACCGCAGCGCCGAGGTCCTGGACGCCCTCGGTCGCGCCGTCGTCGGCGGGACGCTCCCCGAGGGCGCCGCCGTCACGCTCGAGGCCATCCAGACCGAGCACGGCGTCTCACGGTCCGTCGCCCGCGACTGCGTCAAGACCCTCGAGTCCCTCGGACTCGTCGTCTCCCGCCGACGCGTCGGCGTCGTCGTCCGCCCCCGCGGCCAGTGGCAGGCCCTCGCCCCGCAGGTCATCCGCTGGCAGCTCGAGGTCGACCCTCGTGGCCCCAAGCTCGGCGCCCTGACCGAGCTGCGCGCCGCCGTCGAGCCAGTCGCCGCCGCCTCCGCGGCCCGGCGCGCCACCGAGGAGCAGCGCTCGCGGCTCCTCGCCCTCGCGGACGCGATCCGCGAGCAGGGCTCGCGCGGCGGCGTCTCGACCTACCTCGAGGCGGACGTCGAGTTCCACCACCTCATCCTGAGCGCCTCGCAGAACGACGCCTTCGCCGCCCTCGCCGGCGTCATGACCGAGGTCCTGGCCGGACGCGCCCGCCTCGGCGGCGACATCGACATCCCCAAGGCCGAGGCCCTCGAGCTCCACGAGCGCGTCGCCCACGCCATCGCGGAGGGCGACGCCGACGGTGCCGAGGGGGCCATGCGCGCGCTCGTCGCCGAGGTGCGCCGCCTGCTCCTCGACCGGGGCCTGCGCGGCTACGCCCGGTGCTGAACTCCTTACGATTTAGTAACAGCGGAGCCTCGCACTGCCAGGTCCATATTTAGGGGCTACATTTCCTAGGCATTCTCGGTGCAACCCACACCGATCCCGACTCTTGTCACGCTTGGAGAACCCAGCAATGTCGCAGACTCCGCCGAACGCCAACCCGAATTGGCAGGCCGGTCCAACTGGAGCCCAGGGAAACGTCCCGCCCCAGCAGCAGTACCAGCAGTACCCGTACCCGCAGCAGGGTGTGCCATACGGTGCGCCTCAGCCGAAGCCCAAGAAGCCCATCTGGAAGCGGTGGTGGTTCATCCTCATCGCCGTGATCATCGTGCTCGGCGTGATCGGCTCAATCGGTGGTGGCGGCTCGAGCTCAAGCGACTCGTCCTCGAACAACGACTCGTCGGGAACGGTGGAGTCGAAGGCTGCCGACTCGGCCGGCGCATCCAGCGAGTCGACGGAGGCTGCGGCCGCTGCCACGACCGAGTCCGGCACGACCTCTAAGGATGAGCCGCAGTCGACCGCGTCGTTCGACGGGCAGGAGGATGGCGATATCGCGATGAAGGCGGGTGAGTCCGTCACGGTCAAGGGAGTCACGATCTCGGCGACTCCGCTCGTCGCCGGTGATGCGACTCTCGGTGCCACCGCATGCTCGACTGTGACGCTCAAGAACGACTCTGGGGACTCGATTAGCTTCAACCTCTTCGACTGGTCCCTTCAGCAGCCGTCCGGCACGATCACGGATACGGGCCTCACTGGTAGCGAGAACATGCTTTCCTCGGGAGACATCATTAACGGTGGCTCCACGACTGGTGATGTCTGCTTCGACGCCGACCTCAGCAACCCGGGGCAGTACGTGCTCCTCTACAAGAACGTCGGTGCTTGGTCCAACGACCGAGTCGCATGGGTCAACGACCTGTGATCGAATCGCTTGAGCGATGAGGAGGGGCGGCTGCGAGCCGCCCCTCCTCGCGTTCTTGCTGGTTTAGACGCTCCTCACACAACCGCGCGCGGCGCGCGAGGACTTCCTCATGGCGGGGGAGCGGCCCTCCTGGCAGACTCAGCCACCGGCCCGGCGACCCGCCGCGGCCCGGCTGGTGCCTCGGCTCCGGCGCGCGCCCCTGACGGCGGCAGCGCCGTCGAGCCCTGAACGCCGGCACCCCGTCGCACCGTCGCGCGCCACCCGGCCACGGCCGTCGTGCGCGCGGTGCCCTCGCAGAACAGGACCCCCGTGCCCAACCGCACCCACACGGCGCCCCGCGCCCCCTTCGCCTCCTCCAGCGTCCCGGCCGACGGCGAGGCCTCCTTCGCCTCCCTCGGCGTCGACGCCGACCTCGTCGCCGACCTCGACTCACGCGGCTTCACGCGTCCCTTCCCGATCCAGACGGCGACGCTCCCGGACACACTGGCCGGCCGTGACGTCCTCGGTCGCGGTCGCACCGGCTCCGGTAAGACCCTCGCCTTCGCGCTGCCGCTCGTCCAGCGCCTCGCCGCTGAGGACATGGCCGACCCGGGCCGCCCCATCGGCCTCGTCCTCGCCCCGACCCGCGAGCTCGCCATCCAGATCGCCGACACCATCAAGCCGCTCGCCGACGCCGTCGAGGTGACGGTCACGACCATCTTCGGCGGGGTCTCCCAGAAGCCGCAGGAGAAGGCGCTCGCCAAGGGCGTCGACATCGTCGTCGCCTGCCCCGGTCGCCTCCTGGACCTCATGGGGCAGGGGATCGTCCACCTCGACGACGTCTCCATCACCGTCCTCGACGAGGCCGACCACATGGCCGACCTCGGCTTCCTGCCGAACGTCCGGCGCATCATGCGCTCCACCCCCGCCACGGGACAGCGCATGCTCTTCTCCGCCACCTTGGACAACGGCGTCGACAAGATCGTCGACGAGTTCCTCCACGACCCGCTCCACCACTCAGTGGACCCGGCCACCTCACCCGTGCGCGACATGGACCACCGTGTCTGGCTCCTCGCCGACAAGACGGCGAAGGACGGCGTCGTCGTCCGGCTCGCCTCCGGCACCGGCCAGCGCATCCTCTTCACGCGCACGAAGCACCTCGCCCGTCGCCTGGCGCGCAAGCTGACGCAGCACGGCATCCCGGCCGTCGAGCTTCAGGGCAACATGAGCCAGAACGCGCGCGAGCGCGCCATGCACGCCTTCTCCTCCGGCGAGGCGCACGTCATGGTCGCCACCGACATCGCTGCCCGCGGCATCGACGTCTCCGGCGTCGAGCTCGTCGTCCACGTCGACCCGCCGGCCGAGCACAAGGCCTACCTGCACCGCTCCGGCCGCACCGCGCGCGCCGGGGCCGCGGGCACCGTCGTCACCCTGGTCCTGCCCGAGCAGAAGCACGACGTCCAGGTCCTCCTCAAGAAGGCCAGGATCAAGGCGGACATCGAGCGGGTCCGCCCGGACGACGCCGTCGTCGCCGAGCTCGTGGGGGAGGTGGCGCCCGCGGTGGCCGCCGAGGACATGCCCGAGGGCGTCGCCGTCAAGGGCGGCACCGCGGCCAACCGCAGCGGTTCAGGCGGCTCGGGCCGCAGCGCCAGGGGCAGGAGCGGCCGGTCGGGGCGCGGTCGCTCGCGAGCCAAGGGCGGTGCGGGCGCCTCCGGCAGGAGGAGTGCCGAGCCGTCGAGGAGCCGCAGGAAGGGGGCGGGGTCCGCGAAGGGGGCGGGCACCGGCCGCGGCGGGCGCGCCGGCTCGGGCCGTTCGGGCGGCGCTCGCTGAGATGGGCCGTCCTGACCCGGGCCAGGGGGCGGCGGAACGGGCGTCGTCCAGGGAGCGGAACCTGTTCGACGCGCCCGGGGCTCCTGGACTCCCCGTCCCCGCTGCTCGGCGTCGTTACGGCGTTCTCGCAGGCCAGAGCTCATATCGACGTGACCTACGAATCGCACTCGATCCATGGCTCTTGTAAAATCAGGTCCGGCGACCGGCCACGTACCGCTCGCCGGCGCGATCGTCGGCACCTCCCGTCGGCGGCGCTCCCTAGACCCAAGGAGTTCCCATGATCGGTCAGATCATCGGCATGATCATCGTCGGCGCCATCATCGGCGCCCTCGCCCGCCTCATCCTCAAGGGCGACCAGAACCTCTCGATCCTGTGGACCATCATCCTCGGTGCCCTCGGTGCCGCCGCCGGTGCCTGGATCGCCGGCCTCTTCGGCGTCGACTCCACCAGCGGCGTCGACTGGATCCGCTGGATCCTGTCGGTCATCTGCGCGATGGTCTTCATCTCGATCTTCATCGGTGTCACTCGCCGCAAGTGAGTGCGTCACGCCCCGGTCGTGCCGGGGCTGTGTCGACAGAGCGGGCCCCGTCCACCAGGACGGGGCCCGCTCTGCGTCCGTACCCCCTGTGGGGCTCGAACCCACGACCATCGGATTAAAAGTCCGCTGCTCTGACCATCTGAGCTAAGGAGGCCCGCCGTCGGCGCGGCGACGACGGGCGACAGCATAGCGACGTCCCCGCCCGTACTTGGCCCGCCGCCCGCCCTCGGACGGCTGAGGGCCCGCTGGAGGCGTCAGAACAGCCGCGTGCGCTCGATGAGCTCCGCCCGTGACCTGCGCGCTCCCGTCTCAGCCAGCTCGCGCCTGGCGACCCAGGCGAACGACCCGGCCTCCGGCGACCTCCCCGAGCCCGTGGCGGTGGGCGCGCTTACCGCCTCGTCCAGCGAGGTGAGGAGCTCGGGCAGGGCGGCGAGGTCCCCCCGCCCGTCCGAGGCTCGCAGCACCCTAGCGATCATGGTGAGCCGGCCGTGGCGCCAGGAGGCCGTCGGCGTGCGCCGGACGTGGAGCAGACCGCTGCCAGCCACCCGTCCGGCGGGCCCCAGAACCGTGAGCAGCCGCGACGGGCCGGTCGCGACGACGTGCAGGCGCGCCCCGGCCGGCCACTGCGCCGGGACCTCGGTCATGAAGAGGTTCCAGTCCTCGGCCGCGCGCTCGTCCGGTCGCACGGGGATCCGGCCCCGCAGGACGTCCGCGGCGCTCATGGCCGCGACGAGGGCGCCGGCGCACGATCCCCTGAGGTGGGGACCCCGACGCGACCTCATGAAGGTGCGGTGGGTCGTGGCGTCAAGGGCGACGACGACGGCGGCCACCGGGGGCGACACGAGGACCCCCGTGACCTCGACCATGTGGTGGTGCGGAGGAGGGGAGGATCCGGCGCCGATGCGGAGGTCCGCGCGCAGCCTGCGCAAGGTGGCCGTCGAGACTCCCAGCTCGACGGCGAGCTGACGGTCCGGCGTCCGGACGGTGGCGTGCTCGTTGTGGCTGAGGGCGCCCGCGGCCGTCGCGAGACGCAGCCCAGGGATCGTGCCCCGGCGCCCACGGTCCCCCGGCGCCGACGCCAGTGACGCCAGCCCCGTCCGCTCGAAGGCCCGACGCCACGCGCGCGTCGTCGTCGGTGAGACCCCGAGGCGGCGCGCGACCGTCTCGTTCGTCACACCGTCCGTGGCGAGCAGGAGCGCCTGAGCGCGCACGACGTCCTTCGTGCGGGTGGCCTCCGCGGAGGCCACCCGACGCAGAACCTCGCGCTGACCGTTGGAAACCTTGAGGACGGCGGGGCGCGCGGGGCTCACCGGGACGCCTCGCTCGCGACCGCGGACAGGGCACGCCCGCACTGAAGGCGACAGTCTCTTGCCACGCGATCGACTCTACGCTGATATCTCGTGCTCGCTACCAGCCCCACCACAGCCTCCGTCCGCGACCGGCTCGACGTCGCCGAGCGCGAGGCCTTCGACGCGATCGCCGCCGCTCTCGACGGCGCCGGCCGCCTCGGCGTCGCCTACTCCGGCGGGGTCGACTCAGCCCTTCTCGTCGCCGTCGCCGCCGAGGTCCTCGGACGTGACAACGTCGTCGCCCTCCTCGGCGTGTCCCCGTCCTTGGCCTCCTCGGAGCACGCGATCGCCCGCGACGTGGCCCAGCGCATCGGGGTCAGGCTCGTCGAGTTCGACCCGGGTGAGGGCGAGCTGCCCGGCTACCGGGCCAACGGGCTCGACCGCTGCTACCACTGCAAGACGGCGCTGTTCACCGCCATCGACGAGCGCGTGGTCGCCGAGCAGGGGCTCGACTCCGTCGCCTACGGCGAGAACGCTGACGACCGTCTGCGCCCCGACCGCCCCGGCGCCAGGGCCGCCACGGAGCACCGCGTCCTGCGCCCGCTCGCGGACGCCGGCGTCACCAAGCCCCGCGTTCGGGCTCTCGCGCGAGCCCTCGACCTCCCCGTCGCCGACAAGCCCGCCGCCCCCTGCCTCGCCTCCCGCGTTCCGCACGGCCAGGAGGTCACCCCCGAGAAGCTCAGGCAGATCGAGGACGCCGAGGCGGCCGTGCGCGCCCAGGGCTTCACCGACTGCCGGGTGCGTCACCACGGCACCGTCGCCCGCATCGAGCTCCCCGTCACCCAGATTGGCCGCATCGCGGACGACGACGTGCGCACCGCCCTCATCCAGGGGGTCAAGGACGCCGGCTTCCTCCACGTCACCGTCGACCTCGGTGGTCTCCAGTCGGGGCTGTTCAGCCTCACGCTGCTGGGGCAGGCCCCCCGTGGCTGAGCCCAACCGGACAGGGGAGGGCGGAGCCGTCGACGGCCTCGTGCAGCTCGACCTCGAGCGCGCCTCCCGTCGCGGCTACCCAGAGGCCGTCTACTGCGAGGGAAAGTCCGTGGGGGACGTGCGCACCATCGCGGCGCTCGTGCGTGAGCACCCGGAGACGCACCACCTGTTCACCCGCGCCGACGCCGAGCGCGCCGACGCCGTCCTCGCCGAGCTGCCCGACGCCGTCCACGACGACGTGGCCCGCCTCGTCGCTTGGCCGCCGGAGCCGCCCGAGCCGAGCGGGGAGAAGGTCGTCGTCGCCTGCGCCGGCACCTCCGACCTCCCCGTGGCCCGCGAGGCCCTCCTCACCGCCCGCTACCTCGGTCGTGGGACCGAGCTCGTCCCCGACGTCGGCATCGCCGGGCTCCACCGCACCCTGGCGCGCCTGGACACCTTCCGCTCCGCCGGCTGCGTCATCGTCGCCGCCGGGATGGACGGGGCCCTGCCGGGCCTTATCGCCGGACTCGTCGCCTGCCCCGTCGTCGCCCTGCCTACTTCCGTGGGCTACGGCGCCGCCCTCGACGGCCTCGCCCCCCTGCTCACGATGCTCAACGCCTGCGCCCCCGGCGTCGGCGTGGTCAACATCGACAACGGGTACGGCGCGGGCCACCTCGCCGCCCAGATCACCGCCCCGCGCACCTGAGCGCCCGCCACCCCACCAGACCACCGGCGCACCGCGCCGAACCAGGCAACCGCCACCACGCACAAGGATCCGAGAGGGAACCATGCCCACCTTCAAGCTGCCCTACGACCACGGCACCATCGACGCCACCGTCCCGGAGAGGAACTTCGCCGGCCTCATCCAGTCCGGTGCCGAGGACTTCCGCAACCCCCTCACCGAGGCGGAGACCGTCGAGAAGTCGATGGACAACCCCATCGGCTCCGCCAGGCTCGAGGAGCTCGCCAAGGGCAAGAAGGACATCGTCCTCATCTCCTCGGACCACACCCGCCCGGTCCCGAGCCACGTCATCACGCCCATCATCCTGCGCCGCATCCGCTCCGTCGCCCCTGACGCCCGCGTCCGCATCCTCGTGGCCACCGGCTTCCACCGCCCCTCGACCCGCGAGGAGCTCATCAACAAGTACGGCCAGGAGATCGTTGACAACGAGGAGATCGTCATGCACGTCTCCACCGACGACGACGCCATGGTCAAGATCGGCCAGCTCTCCAGCGGCGGCGACGCCATCATCAACCGCATCGCCGCGGAGGCGGACCTCCTGCTCGCCGAGGGGTTCATCGAGTCCCACTTCTTCGCCGGCTTCTCCGGCGGTCGCAAGGCCGTCCTGCCGGGCATCGCCTCCTACAAGACGATCATGGCGAACCACTCCGGCGAGTTCATCAGCTCTGACAAGGCGCGCACCGGCAACCTCTCCGGCAACCCCATCCACAAGGACATGGAGTGGGCCGCCCGCAAGGCAGGGCTCGCCTTCATCGTCAACGTCGTCCTCGACGGTGAGAAGCACATCATCGGCTCCTTCGCGGGAGACATGGTCGAGGCCCACAAGGTCGGCTGCGACTTCGTCGAGGAGCTCGCCACCGTCCCCGCCTTGCCCTGCGACGTCGCCGTGTCCACCAACGGCGGCTTCCCCCTCGACCAGAACATCTACCAGGCGGTCAAGGGCATGACGGCGGCCGAGGCCACCAACAAAGAGGGCGGCGTCATCATCATGGTCGCCGGCTGCGCCGACGGTCACGGCGGTGAGGGCTTCTACCACAACATCGCCGACGTCCAAGCCCCCGCCGAGTTCCTCGAGGCCGCGATCAACACGCCCCGCCTCGAGACCGTCCCCGACCAGTGGACCAGCCAGATCCTCGCCCGGATCCTCGTCCACCACCGCGTCATCGTCGTCTCCGACCTCGTGCAGCCCAACCTCGTCACGGACATGCACATGGAGCTCGTCCCGACCTTCGACGCCGCCCTCGAGCGCGCGCTGGAGATCGAGGGCCCCGACGCCCAGGTCGCCGTCATCCGCGACGGCCTGTCCGTCATCGTCAAGTGACCCGCACCCCACTCACGAAGGAACACAGGTAACAACCATGGACTGGCAGCGGCTCCTCTTCGAGCTCCTCGGAACCGGCCTCATGATCGTCTTCGGTGTCGGCGTCCACTGCGACGACGTCCTGCGTCGCACCAAGTACGCGGGAACCGGCCACCTCTTCGCCATCACCACCTGGGCCTTCGGCATCACGGTGACCCTGTGGATCTTCGGTGGCGTCTGCATCAACCCGGCCATGGCCCTGTGCCAGGCGATCCTGGGACTGCTCCCGTGGAGCATGCTCGTGCCCGTGACGATCGCCGAGCTCCTCGGCGCCTTCATCGGAGCCGTCATCGTGTGGTTCATGTACGCCGACCACTTCGCCATCTCGGAGAACGACGTCGACCCGGTCATGATCCGCAACATCTTCTCCACGAACCCCAACTGCCGGAACCTGCCGCGCAACTACTTCGTCGAGGCCTTCGCGACGACGATCTTCCTCACCGCGATCCTCGCCGTCGACAAGAACCCCGTCTACAACGCGCAGCTGCCGATCGCCGTCGGACTCATCGTGTGGGCCATCGGCATGGGGCTGGGCGGCACCACCGGCTTCGCCATGAACCAGGCGCGTGACCTCGGGCCCCGCCTCGCCTACCAGGTCCTTCCCATCGGCAACAAGACGAGCAACGACTGGACCTACGGGCTCATCGTGCCCGGCACCGCCCCCTTCGTCGGCGCCGTCCTCGCCGCCCTGTTCCTCAGGTACGGCCTCCAGATCGCCTTCTGACGGGCCCGACGGCGGCGGGCACTCCCACCAGGAGGCCCCCGCCGTCGACGCACCCGGGCCCAGGGCAGAAGCGCCGCGCGCCCCGACCCAGACAACCCACCCAGACCAGGAGCCGCAGCCATGAACGACGGGACCGACCACCAGACCCACAGCGCCGCAGCGACCACCCTGTGGATCGACGCCACCGCCGGAGTCGCCGGCGACATGCTGCTCGGCGCCCTCATCGACGCCGGAGCCCCGGTGGCGGGGATCCAGGCCGCGCTCGACGCCGTCGCCCCCGGCGCGATCGAGCTGCGCACCGAGGAGGTCGCCCGCGGAGCCATGCGCGCCACCCACGCCCGCGTCCTCCAGGTCGGAGCCCAAGGGGTGGACCGGACCTGGGCGGCGATACGGGCGCTGCTCGAGCAGGCGGACCTCGCCGAGCCGACCCGTCGGCTCGCGCTCGACGCGTTCAGGCGCATCGCCGTGGCCGAGGCGCACGTGCACGGCATGAGCGTCGAGGACGTCCACTTCCACGAGGTCGGCGGGCTTGACGCCATCGGCGACGTCGTCGGTACCTGCGAGGCGCTGCGCCTGCTCGGCGTGGAGCGCGTCCTGGCCAGCTGGGTGGCCCTGGGCAACGGGCGCGTGCGCGCCGCCCACGGCTGGATGCCGGTTCCGGCGCCCGCCGTCCTGGAGCTCACGCGCGGCTGGCAGGTGCGCGACCTGCCCGCGTCCTACGAGCCCGCGGCCCGGCCCGCCAGCACTGACGAGCGCTCGCACTCGCACGACCACGACCACCCGCACGTCCACCACCAGCACGATCACGAGCACCACCACGTCGAGGAGGGACCAGCCCCCGTCGCCGACCGCCGCGACGTCGGCGAGCTCGCCACCCCCACGGGTCTCGCCCTCGTGCGCGCCCTCGCCGAGGAGTGCACGGGCGTGCCTGCCTGCGCACCGCAGCGCGTCGGCGTCGGCGCCGGAGCCAAGGACCTCTTCGGCTGGGCCAACGTCGTGCGCGCCGTGCTCCTCGTCCCTCAGGGAGCCTCGGCCCCGACGCCCGGAGCGACGAGCCCGGCCGCGCCCCGGGTCGCCGTCGCGCGTGACGGCGTCCCGGGAGCCGTCGACGTCCCCGCCACCGCCCTCACCCAGGTCGAGGCCAACATCGACGACCTCGACGGCCGGCTCGTCCCTGGTGTCATCGACGACCTCCTCAGCGCCGGCGCCGCCGACGCCTGGGCCACGCCCATCCACATGAAGAAGGGCCGTCCCGCCCTGACCCTGGCCGCCCTCGTCGACGCCGCCCACCACGACGCCGTCGTTGACGCCCTCCTGCGGCGCACCACCACCCTCGGCGTGCGCGAGACCCTGGTGACCCGAACGGTTCTCGAGCGCGCCTGGCGCACGCTCGATCTCGACCTACCCGCGGGCCCGCAGGGCCTCGTCGTCAAGATCGGCCACCGCGACGGCGTCGTCGTCCACGCGCAGGCGGAGTTCTCCTCCCTGGCCGCGCTCGCCGCCACCAGCGGGCTGAGCGAGCTCGACCTCGCCCAGCGGGCCGCCGCCGCCATCGCCACCGCGGGCCTCCTGCCCGGTGCGCCCCTGCCGTCCCCCACCGGCCCCACGACCGGAGCCACCACCACGAACCACGAGGAGGCGGACCTCGCATGAGGCGCCCGGCCCACCTGCCCACCGTCATCGTCGTCACGACCATCCACGTCCTGGCCGTGACCTTCCTCGCCGTCGGGCACGCCGCCGGCGCCATCCCCGTGGCCCTGGCCGGTTTCGCCTACACCCGGGGCCTCCTCCACGCCCTGGACGCCGACCACCTCTGCATGATCGACGGCTCCACCCGCAAGCTCCTCGGTGAGCACCGCGACGCCAACGGCGTCGGCCTCGCCTTCAGCCTCGGGCACTCCACCGTCGTCCTCGTCGCCGGCCTCGCCGTCGCCCTGGGCGCCTCGTGGATCCGCACCGCCCTCGACCCGGACTCGACCGCCGCGGCAGTCCTCGGCCTGACCGGCGCCGTCGTCTCCTCCCTGTACCTGCTGGCCGTCGCCGCCGCCAACGTCCCCAACCTCACGCACCGCCACCACGAGCTGGACGGTCCCAGGGGCCCCTGGGCCAGGCTGCTCACCCGACCGCTGCGCCACGTCCGCCACGCGGGGCACATCTACCTCTTCGGGGTCCTGTTCGGCCTCGGCTTCGACACCGCCTCGACCATCAGCCTGCTCATGGTCACGGCGCTGGCCACGATGTCGGGCGCGAGCCCGCTGGTCCTCATGGCCCTGCCCCTGTCCTTCACCGCCGCGATGACCCTGGGCGACTCGGTCAACGCCAACCTCATGCTCCACGTCTACACGACCGCCACCCGAGCCGCCCGTGCCCGCTTCAACACGGTCGTCACGGCCGTCTCCATCTCGTGCGCGGTGCTCGTCGCCACCGGCACGGCGCTGGAGGTGTACGGCGAGGCGACCGGCCGGGCCGTCGCGGAGCTGGACACGGCCCCCGTGGGCTGGGGCCTGGTCGTCATGGCCGTGGCGTGCACGGCAGGGATCGCCGTGTGGCGCCGTCGTCACCCTGAGGGGCACGACGACGTCCCCACGGCCCCGGCGGGCCCGGTCACCCGGGCCGCCTGAGCCCCGTCCCGCCGCCTCGCGCAGACCCTGGGCGGGGCGTGCGCACCAGGCGCACCATGGCGCTGGCCGGCGAGACCGCGCGGGACCGTGCGCCCCCGTCCTCCGCCGCACCGGCCCGCGTCGTCCCGGACCGCCCCCGGGTGGCGGTTCGGGACGACCACCGGGCCTCGGACGTGCCGCGCTCGGCCACGAGTGAAGCCGCGCCGGAGTCCGCGCCGCCCCGGGGGAGAATGGCGCCAGCAAGCGCCCCGACGTCCCAGGAGGCTCCATGACCCGCCAGTTCCACCGCCCCGCCCGGCTCGACCCCGAGGTCGCCGAGAACCTCGAGGGCGCCGCGGACACCGCCGTCTCCTCCGAGGTCGCCCACCGCGCCGCCCAGGCCCTCATCGGAGGCTTCCCCGGCGTCGACGCCGACGTCGCCCCCGACGGCACCCCGGACCCCATCACCCGCGAGGGCGTCGTCCGCGCAGTCGCCGCCCAGGGCGTCGACGACGTCGCCGAGCTCTGGGCCGACTCGCCCGCCACCACCCTGCCCGGCACCCTGTGGCGCCTCTTCCTCGTGCGCGAGTGGATCCGCCGCGACCCCGCCCTCATCGAGCGCCGCTACGCGACCGTCGTCGAGGTCGGGGATGACGACGGCGCCCGGCACCGTCTCGAGGCCGCCCTCGCCGCCGCGTCCCCGGCCCCCTCGCCCGAGCAGGTCCGCGCCGAGCTCGACGCCGTCCTCGCCGGACGCCTCGCCGGGTCCGTCACCGCGCTCGCGCCCGTCCTCCGACTTGCCGCCGGGTTCCTGCGCGCCCTCGCCGCGGGCTCCTCCGCTGTCTGGATCGAGGACGACACCGACGAGCTCGCCGACCGCGTCACCCGCCGCGAGCTCGCTCTCACGGCCACCGCCGAGGAGCTCGACGAGGCCGCGCGACGCGCCGGCGCCGGGCTCCTCGACTGAGCCGAGCCCCCGCGCACCGCTGCCGGGCCACTCGGCACCGATCGCGACGGTTCGCACCGTCGGCTCACCGTCGTGACGTACCGAGGCCGAGCACGCGGTGCAAGGCGGAGCGGAGGGTGCGAGGCGCGGTGGGACGGGCCGCCCGACGCCGTGAGGCACTCACCGTCCGCCAACTCGTGGGACGATGAGGCCATGACGACTCCCGACGATGACAACGCCCCCGGCCGAGCCCCTCAACCAGATCACCACCAGGCCGCGCCGCTGTCCTCCTTCCTCGGCGGGTGGGCCCGCGCCCGCGCCGCCCAGGACGGAGCCCCCGCCGCCTCTGAGGAGCCCACCCAGGCGCCCGAGGCCGACGACGACGCCGTCGCCACCGGGGCCGACCCGCTCGAGGACGAGGAGCACGTCATCGAGTCCGCGGACCCCCGCGACTTCACGGATGACGCCGGCCCGCAGTACGAGGACGAGGACTTCGACGAGGACACCACTGGCGCCGTCGGGAGCGAGGCCTCCGAGGTCCGCGCCCTCGAGTCCGACACGGCCACCGGTGCGGCAGAGCGAGTCTCCACCGACCCGGAGGCGGAGGCCGCTGAGCGCGCGCACCGCGCCGAGGTCGAGGCCCGCATCGAGGCCGAGCGCGAGCGCGAGGCCGGGCTGCCCGCCCTCGAGAGCTTCGAGGACCGCTTCACGGACCGCGAGCTCACCTGGATGGACTTCAACGAGCGCGTCCTCGAGCAGGCCGAGGACCCGGACCTGCCTCTCCTCGAGCGCGCCTGGTTCCTCGCGATCTTCTCCTCCAACCTCGACGAGTTCTACATGGTCCGCGTCGCCGGGCTCATGCGCCGCATCAAGGCCGGGATCACGCCGGTACGAGCCTCCGGCCTCGACGCCCACCAGGTCGTCGCCGAGGTGACCCGCCGCGCCAAGGAGCTCACCGCCCGCCAGGCCGCCCTCTTCCAGGACGACATCCGGCCCAAGCTCGCTGAGCACAACATCGTCGTCGCCTCCTGGGACGAGCTCGGCAGCGAGGAGCAGGAGCGGCTCTCGCGCTACTTCCGGCACCAGATCTACCCCGTCCTCACGCCCCTCGCGGTGGACCCCTCCCACCCGTTCCCCTACATCTCCGGCCTGTCCCTCAACCTGGCCGTCCTCCTGCGCAACCCGCGCTCCGGCAAGGAGCACTTCGCGCGCATCAAGCTCCCGCAGTCCCTCCCGCGCCTCGTCACCGTCCCGGGCCACGAGCTCGACTCCTCGAGCAAGGAGCGCGGCACCGTCCTCATCCCCATCGAGGACGTCATCGCCCAGCACCTCGACCACCTCTTCCCGGGGATGGACATCCTCGAGCACCACGTCTTCCGCGTGACCCGCAACGAGAACCTCGAGGTCGAGGAGGACGACGCCGAGAACCTCCTCAAGGCCATGGAGAAGGAGCTCGAGAAGCGCCGCTTCGGGGACTGCGTCCGGCTCGAGGTCGAGGACACCATCAGCCCCTTCGTGCGCCGCTACCTCGTGCGCGCGCTCGGGCTCACCGACGAGGACGTCTTCGCGCTCCCCGCGCCGGTCGACCTCAAGTGCCTCAACATCCTCCACGACCTCGACGTCCCGGCCCTCAAGTACCCGCGCTTCGTGCCCGTCACCGCCGTCGGCCTCGGCGAGCAGGAGTCCTCGTCCGCGCGTGACATCTTCGCCGCGATGCGCGAGCACGACGTCCTCCTCCACCACCCCTACGACTCGTTCTCGACGTCGGTGCAGGAGTTCGTCGCCCAGGCCGCCGCGGACCCCAAGGTCCTCGCCATCAAGATGACGCTGTACCGCACGAGCGGCGACTCCCCGCTCATCGACTCCCTCATCGAGGCGGCCGAGGCCGGCAAGCAGGTGGTCGCGATCGTCGAGATCAAGGCCCGCTTCGACGAGGAGAACAACATCGGCTGGGCCCGCAAGCTCGAGCGTGCCGGCGTCCACGTCGTCTACGGCATGGTCGGCCTCAAGACCCACTGCAAGCTCCTGCTCGTGGTCCGCCAGGGCTCCGACGGCCTGCGCCGCTACTGCCACGTCGGCACCGGCAACTACAACCCGAAGACCGCACGCGGCTACGAGGACCTCGGCCTGCTCACGACCGACCGCGACGTCGCCCAGGACCTCACCACCCTGTTCAACATGCTCTCGGGCTACGCGCCGCGCGCCCGCTTCCGTCGGCTCCTCGTCGCCCCGCGCACCGTGCGCGACGGCCTCCTCGAGCGCGTCGAGCGGGAGATCGAGAACAAGCGCGCCGACAAGGACGCGTGGATCCGCATCAAGGTCAACTCCATCATCGACGAGCGGACCATCGACGCCCTCTACCGCGCCAGCCGCGCCGGCGTGCCCGTCGACCTCGTCGTCCGTGGCATCTGCGGGCTGCGCGCCGGCGTCCCGGGCCTGTCGGAGAACATCCGGGCCCGCTCCATCCTGGGCCGCTACCTCGAGCACTCGCGCATCTACGCCTTCTGCAACGACGGCGACACCGACGTCCTCATCGGCTCCGCGGACCTCATGCACCGCAACCTCGACCGCCGCGTCGAGGCGCTCGTCTCCATCAAGGACCCGTCGATGGTCGAGGAGCTCACCTGGCTCGTCACGCACGCGGCCAGCGAGGAGGTCACCTCCTGGTGGATGGAGCCCGACGGTACCTGGACCCGCCACGTCCACGACGCCGAGGGCAACCGCCTCGAGGACATCCAGGAGACCCTCATGAGCAGGGCGCGCTCGCGCGTCAAGGACCATCACTGAGGCTCCCATGGCGAAGTCATCGAAGTCCTCCGCTCCGGGTGCCGAGAAGTCCGGCGGGAAGAAGATCGTCCGCGCCGCCGGCGCCCTCGTGTGGCGCGAGGCCGGCAAGAACCTCGAGGTCCTCCTCGTCCACCGACCCAAGTACGACGACTGGTCCTTCCCCAAGGGCAAGGTCGAGAAGGGCGAGTCCCTGCGCACCTGCGCCGTCCGCGAGGTCGGCGAGGAGACCGGCGCGCAGGTCCGCCTCGAGCAGCCGCTCACGCCGGTGCGCTACAAGCTCAACGACGGCGCCCGCAAGGAGGTCCACTACTGGGCGGCCCGCGTGCTGCCCGACGGCGACCCCTCCCTCGCCGCCCGCGCTGCCGTCGAGCCCGCTCCCGCGACCGAGATCGACGGCGTCGAGTGGGTCGCCACCAAGGTGGCGCGCAAGCGCCTCACCCACGGCGTCGACCGCGACCTGCTCGGGGAGCTCGTCGACCTCTGGGAGGACGGCAAGCTCGACACGTGGACCTTCGTGCTCGTCCGCCACGCCCGCGCCGTCAAGCGCTCCGTGTGGAACCGCCCGAAGGAGCGCACCCCCGAGGAGGACGAGGCGACGCGACCCCTCACCCAGGACCAGGGGGAGGTGCGCGCCACCGCGATCGTCCCCGTGCTCGCCGCGTACGGCGTCGGCCGGGTCGTGACGAGCCCGTGGAAGCGCTGCGTCGACACCGTCGCCCCCTACGCGGCCGCCGCGGGGCTCGAGGTCGAGCCCGTCCCGGCACTCACCGAGCACGCGCACGCCGCGAAGCCGAAGGGCGTTCGCAAGGCCGTCTCGAGCGTCATCCGCGACCGGGAGCGCCCCGTCGCCCTGTGCACGCACCGCCCGGTGCTTCCCTCGGTCATGGACGAGATCGCCGAGTACGCCCCGGGCAAGCTGCTGCGCAGCGTCCCCGACCAGGACCCCTGGCTCAAGACCGGCGAGATCATGGTGGTGCACATGGCGCGCCGCCCGCGCGGGAAGGTCCGCGCCGTCGCCATCGAGAAGCAGCGCCCCGTCCTGTCCGAGGGCCGCTGAGCGACTGTCACGCCGTCGCGCGGTCGCCGCCTCTTCCCGCCCGGTTCCTCCACCCGCAGCCTCGTCCGTCGAGCTCGTACTCCCGGCCACGAGACCCGCACCCTTGCTGGTGATCTCGGGGCGCAAGGTACGAGCTCAGCGCAGGTTACGGCGTGCGCATGGTCAGGCGCGGCCATACGCGGGTGCAGGTGCGGGTTCGGAGCGCCGTCGGAGGGTCGCAGAAGCGCGCCAGGCGTTCATCACGCGTTCACGCCCGACACCGCTCGTGGACACTCCCGCTTCACCGGGGCTCCCTACCGTGAGGTCAGCCGGTCGACTCGACCGGGTTCCACGCGGGCCGCGCGCACCGGCCCATGAGACTTCACAAGGACGGTTTCCCGTGCTCCTCTCCCGTCGCAGCGCCGTTTCCGCGCTCTCCGTCGCCGCACTGGCCAGTCTCGCCGCCTGCGGCTCTGACGCCGGAGGCTCCTCCTCCGACTCCTCGAGCTCCGGCTCCTCCGCCGCGGCCGGCGGCGGCGACCTCAAGGGCTCCATCAAGGGTGCGGGCTCCACCGCCCAGGCCGACGCGCAGACCGTGTGGATGAACGCCTTGATGGACGCCAACGCCGACGCCTCCGTCGAGTACGGCGGCGGCGGCTCCGGTGCCGGCGTCAAGAAGTTCATCCAGAAGGCCGTCGACTACGCCGGCTCCGACTCCTACCTCAAGGACGACGACCTCAAGAACGCGGGCGACGTCGTCGAGGTCCCCCTCTACATCTCCCCGATCGCCGTGGCCTACAACGTCCCCGGCTTCACCGGCGACAAGCACATCAACATGACCGGTGAGGTCATCGCCAAGATCTTCCACGGCGACATCACCACCTGGGACGACGACGCCATCAAGTCGCTCAACCCCGACGCCTCGCTGCCGAGCACCGAGATCGTCACGGTCCACCGCTCCGACGAGTCCGGCACCACTGAGAACTTCACCAAGTACCTCGCCGACGTCGCCAAGGACGTCTGGACCGACGACCCCTCGAAGACCTGGCCGATCTCCGGCGGCCAGTCCGGTGACGGCACCTCCGGGGTCATCACCACCATCGAGGCCGCTGAGGGCACGATCGGCTACGCCGACGCCTCCAAGGTCACCGACAAGCTCGGCACCGCCGCCGTCGGCAAGGAGGGCGCCTTCGTCGCCTACTCCGCCGACGCCGCCGCCAAGACCCTGGACGCCTCGAAGGAGTCGGACAGCGCGACGGACACGCTCATCACCTTCGACATCAACCACGAGGCCGAGGACTCCTACCCGATCCTCCTCGTCTCCTACATGATCGCGCGTCAGAAGTACGACGACGCCGACGTCACCGCCACGGTCAAGGGCTACTTCGAGTACGCCGCCAGCAAGGAGGGCCAGGAGGCCGCCGCCAAGGCCGCCGGCTCCGCCCCCATCTCCGACGACCTCCGCACCAAGATCGAGGCCGCCATCGCCAAGATCGGCGCCTGACACCGATCCGGACGCGGGCCCGCCCTCGCACCTGCGCAGGGCGGGCCCGCGCCCCCCCGCCGGAGGGGACCGCCGCCCACAACAAGGCGCACCCCCCCCCA
>NZ_JACWNA010000009.1 GCF_015355765.1 Actinomyces haliotis | reverse complement strand
GCGACTATTCGCGCGCTTCCCCCCGGCCGGCCCGCCGGCCGCCCCCCCCCCCGGCGCGGGGGGGCCCCGCGCCCGCACGACGTCGGCTCCGCGCTCCCTCATGAGTCCGCGCCGCCCGCGTCCCCACCAGTCACACGTCCCGACACAGGAAGGTCCTCCGAGACCGTGTCCACCACGCAGTCACGCGCCGCCGAGCCCACGAGCGCCGGCCGCAGCTCCGACGAGGGCGCCGCCATCGTCGCGGGCAGGGCCCCCGGGCGAACCGGCAACCGGATCTTCGCCGGGCTCTCCCACGGCGCCGGATGGGTCATCATGCTCATCCTGGCGCTCGTCACCGTCTTCCTCATCCGAGAGGCCGCGCCCGCCTTCGTCGCCTCCGCCTCGGACCTCGACTCCGTGACCTTCATGCAGGGCAAGGGCTTCTGGGCCTACGTCGCGCCGCTGGTCTTCGGCACCGTCCTGTCCTCCTTCATCGCGCTCCTCATCGCCGTGCCCCTGAGCGTCGCGGTGGCCCTGTTCATCTCGCACTTCGCGCCCCGTGCGCTCGCGCAGGGCCTCGGCTACCTCGTCGACCTCCTGGCGGCGATCCCCTCGGTCGTCTTCGGCCTGTGGGGCTTCCTCTGGCTCGTGCCCCTCGTCAGCCCCGTCTACCAGTGGCTCACCGACCACCTCGGCTTCATCCCGCTCTTCGCGGACTACTCCGCCCCGGCGAAGAACGTCCTCACCGCGTCGATCGTCCTGGCCGTCATGATCCTGCCGATCATCACCGCAACGATCCGCGAGGTCTTCCTCCAGACGCCGGCCCTCCACGAGGAGGCGTCCCTGGCGCTGGGCGCCACCCGCTACGAGATGGTCCGCCAGGCCGTCATCCCCTTCGGCCGCTCAGGCATCATCTCCGCCTCCATGCTGGGCCTGGGGCGCGCGCTCGGAGAGACGATGGCCGTCCTCATGATCATGTCCTCCGGGCTCAAGATCAACTTCCACATCCTCGAGGCCGGCCAGCACCAGACGATCGCCGCGAACATCGCCAGCCAGTTCCGCGAGGCGTTCAACATGAGCGTCAACGTCCTCATCGCCACCGGCCTGGTCCTCTTCGTCATCACCTTCGCCGTCAACTCCGTGGCGCGCTGGATCATCGCCCGTCGTTCCGAGTTCTCGGGAGCCAACTGACATGTCCTCCACCAAGACCTCCGACGGGCCCGAGCTCGTCCACGACCCCGCCGACCCCCTGGCGGACCCCGCCCCGAGGATCGAGGGCATCCCGCTCACCGCCACCCGTCTCCCCAGGAGCTTCCTGTGGTGGACGCTCGCCGGCTGCTTCGTCGTCGTCGGCGGACTCGGCCTGGCGCTGGGCTGGAGGCCCGCGGGGATCATCGTCCTCACCGCGATCGCCTGGGCGGTCGTCTCCACCGCCGTCTCGTGGGTCCGCGAGGGCGAGCGCTGGGGGCGCAACACGATGCTCACGGTCCTCGTCTACCTCGCCTTCGCCACCGTCATGGTGCCGCTCGTGTCCCTCGTGTGGATGGTGGTCGTCCACGGCGCCACCCGCTTCGGCCCGGACTTCCTGCTCACCAACATGCGCGGCGCCACCGACGACAACGGCGGCTTCTACCACGGCATCATCGGCACCCTCGAGATCACCGGGATCGCCTCCCTCATCTCCATCCCGCTGGGCATCTTCACCGCTGTCTTCCTCGTCGAGTACGACGGCGGCTGGGTGGCCAAGGCCGTCACCTTCCTCGTCGACGTCATGACGGGCATCCCGTCGATCGTCGCCGGCCTGTTCGCGTACTCGCTGTTCCTCGCGATCGCCGGGCCCCGCTACCAGTCGGGCATCATCGGCGCCGTCGCGCTGAGCGTCCTCATGACCCCGGTCGTCGTCCGCGGCGTCGAGGAGATGCTCAAGCTCGTCCCCAACGAGCTGCGCGAGGCCGCCTACGCCCTGGGCGTGCCGAAGTGGAAGACGATCGTGGGCGTCGTCCTGAGGACGGCCATCGGCGGCATCACGACCTCCGTCATGATCGCCATCGCCCGCGTCATCGGCGAGACGGCCCCGCTGCTCATCACGGTGGGTCTGCCGCTCAAGACGAACTTCGACCCGCTGGACGGCTCCATGGCGACCCTCCCGGTCCTCGTCTACGACCAGTACTCTCGCGGGGACGCGTCCGCCATGGAGCGGGCCTGGGCCGGAGCCCTGACGCTCATCATCATCGTCATGCTCCTCAACCTCCTGGCCCGCCTCATCTCCAAGTACTTCAGCCCGAAGGACGGCAGGCCCTGAACGCGGAACCCCGCGAAGCAGCCGAGCCCCTCACCGCCGCCACCTGAAAGGAACCCCGTGTCCAAGCGCATCGACGTGCGTCACGAGAACATCTACTACGGCGACTTCCTCGCCGTGCAGGACGTCAACGTCACCATCGAGCCCAAGACCGTCACGGCCCTCATCGGCCCGTCGGGCTGCGGCAAGTCCACCTTCCTGCGCACGCTCAATCGCATGCACGAGGTCATCCCCGGTGCGCGGGTCGAGGGCGAGGTCGTCGTCGACGGCGTCAACCTCTACGGCCCCGGCGTCGACGCCGTCCAGGTGCGCCGCGCCATCGGGATGGTCTTCCAGCGGGCCAACCCGTTCCCGACGATGTCCATCGCGGACAACGTCCTCGCGGGCGCCAAGCTCAACAACAAGCGCATGAGGAAGTCCGAGGCCGAGGAGCTCGTCGAGACCTCCCTGCGCGGCGCGAACCTGTGGGACGAGGTCAAGGACCGTCTCGATCGGCCCGGCTCGGGCCTGTCCGGCGGTCAGCAGCAGCGCCTCTGCATTGCCCGCGCCATCGCGGTCAAGCCCTCCGTGCTGCTCATGGACGAGCCCTGCTCCGCGCTCGACCCGATCTCGACGCTCGCCATCGAGGACCTCATCAGCGACCTCAAGACGGACTACACGATCGTCATCGTCACCCACAACATGCAGCAGGCCTCCCGCGTGAGCGACATGACCGGCTTCTTCAACCTCGAGGCGACCGGCAAGCCCGGCAAGCTCGTCGAGTTCGACACGACCGACACGATCTTCTCCAACCCGCACGAGAAGGCCACCGAGGACTACATCTCCGGCCGCTTCGGGTGATCCCGCGGGCGGGTCCCCGTCCCAGCTCCAGCCCGGCCTCGCGCTGTCCCACTCAGTGCCGAGATCGAAGGGTAGGCGCCCAGATCGCACGGCTCTCCGTCGATCTGGGCGCCTACCCTTCGATCTCGGCGCGTGGCGATCACGCCGCACCCTTCGAGTAGGTTGACAACCTGACTAGTCGTGTTGATGATCTAGGCATGGCATCTGACAAGAGTGGTGGCGCCTCGGAGGCTCAGGGCTACCCGAGCACCTGGCTGCGCGGCTTCCTGCCCGCGGCCGTCCTCGCCGTCGTCGCGCGCGGCGAGACCTACGGCTACGCCATCGCCCAGGCCCTCGAGGCGGCCGGCCTCGGGCACGTCAAGGGCGGTGCGCTGTACCCGGTCCTCGCCACGCTCGAGAAGGACGGCCTCATTGAGGCCTCCTGGGCGGCCGGCGACGGCGGACCCGGTCGCAAGATGCTCGCCATCACCCCCGACGGGCTGACCCGCCTCCTCGAGCACCGCGAGCAGTGGGCGGCCTTCACCGGCGCCGTCGGGGGAGTGCTCGGCCCTGCCGCGCCCGCTCGTCACGATGCCGCCGCCCGGCCCTGAACCCTCAGCTGCCTCATGCCCGGACGTCCGGCACGCGCCGGCCGTCCCTGACCGAGAAGGAGACCGCGATGACCTCCCGACCCGACCTCTCAGCCCTGTCGAAGGCTGACCGCGCCTGGCTCGACGCGCTCGGCCTCGAGGTCCTGCGCCGCGACGACGTGTCCGGCGAGACCGGCGGTCGTCTCATGGTCGAGCACCGTGAGGCGGCCCTCGCACTCCGGGCCGACGAGGCCGCTGATGGACGCGCCCCCGAGCCGCTCGATGAGGCCTTCGGGACCCCGGCCTCCGTCGTCGAGGGGCTCGTCGGTGCCCAGCCCGACGACGACGCCGTCGACGCCGAGGAGCGCCAGACCGCCACTGTCCTCGCCCAGTGCTCGGGCGTCGCCGTCCTGGTTGGGATCTACCTCGTGCTCGTCTGGCCGCTCCAGCACGTCGTCGGTGACAACGGCGGCACTTCGGACGCCTTCGGGCTGCCCCAGCTCGTCCTGTTCGGAGGACTCATCGCGGCGGTCGGCGGATTCTGGGCGGCCATCCGCAGCTACGGCTTCGGTGAGCTGCGCACCTCCGGGCTCGGGCTGCTCACCTTCGTCCTCGGCGTCGGGGCCGTCATGGGTGCGCACCTCGTCCCCGGTCCTGAGGGGCCGTGGTGGCTGGCGATGCCGGCGGGCGCCGTTCTCATGGTGGCCGGCTGGCGTCTCGTCGACGCCGGAGAGGCGCCGAGCGTCAGCTCGATGAGCACCGAGCGCTGGTACCGGACGCTGGACCTGCGCCTCGCTGTCGTCCACCTCCTGCCTCGCCGTCAGCGGGAGCTTCTCGCCGCGGAGGCTCGCGAGCTGGCAGGGGAGGACCCGATCGGCGAGCTCGGTCCCGTGGGCGTGTGGGCCCGCCGCGCCGTCGACGCCGACCCGGTCGTAGCGCACACCTCCTATCGCAACCTCGCCGTCGGCTGGTTCGTCATCGCGCTGGTGACCGCCGGTCTCGCCGTCGTGTCACTGGCGGTCGACGCCGGACTCTGGGCCGTCGCAGCCTGGGGTGCCTTCGCCCTCCTGTGCCTGGGTGCCGGGGTCGGCGAGCACCGCCGCGCGTCGTCCTCATCCTGAGGTGGCCCTGCCCCGCCGTGCTCGCGAGATCGAAGGGTAGGCGCCCAGATCGCACGGTTCTCCGTCGATCTGGGCGCCTACCCTTCGAACTCGGCGTCAGAGGAGGGTGTGAGAGGGGAGCGTCAGAGAAGGCGGACGAGAGGGTCAGCCGGCGACGAAGCCGCCCATGAGGCGGGCGATCGCGTAGACGGGGGCTCCTAGCGCCAGGATCGGCACCATCGCGCTCGTGACGGCGGCGCGTCCGCCGGGAACCCAGCGGTGCGTCCACAGCACCCGGTTCGCCGCCGCCATGAGCACGCCCGCCACGAGCCCCACGAGCAGGCAGGCCCCCGCGGACTGCAGGGCCGCCGTCGCCCCCGTGTGCGCGGCGCCGAAGAAGCCGACCAGAGCCAGCACGCCCCCGACGACGGCGGCGACGAGCGCCGGCACCGCCACCGTGAGGGCCTCGAGGATCGTCGCGCGCACCTCGAGCGTCGTGAGCAGCGCTCCGGTGAGCAGGGCGATCGCGCAGGGCACGATGACCGCAGGGTCCGCCGTCCCGGGCGCCAGCGCGCACCAGCCCGCCCCGGAGACGACGACGAGGTTCCCCGTCACCGTCGCGGAGAGGTCCTCGACCAGCTCCCCGCGACCGTCGTGCCGCGTCATCTGCGCGACGAAGGAACCGAGCACGGAGAAGGCCATGACGAGGCCCGCGGCCCCGAAGTCGTGCCGCCACGCCACGACGAGCGCCGCCACCAGGCCCGTGACGGTGACGACCGTCGTCGCCCGCTGGTCGTGACGCGAGCGGACGAGGGCCGGCCAGCCCTGCGCGGTGAGCGGCACGAGGACGACGACGAGGGCGAGTCGCACGGCCACGGGCAGCGGCGCCGTGGCGGCGAGGAGGACGGGGACGAGGCACGCGAAGGCGAGACGGGTCCAGCCGGGATCGGCCAGACCGGACTCAACCGGCTGGTTGCCCCCGCGGCGCGTCCCGTAGTCCACCGCGCTCGGAGCCTGGCTGCTGCCTCTCGTGTCCACGGAGCGCATCGTCGCACATCGGGCCCAGCCGTTTGTGGTGTACTGACACCAGCCCCGCGGGCCGGGGCGGAAGGAGCGAGCCGCCTTGCGCATCATCATGTTCACTCACGAGGCCGACGTCGCCGACGTCCTGCCCTCGGCCTCCTTCCTGGACTCCCACGTCGACTGCCTCGTCCCCACCCCCGCCTCCTACGCGGCCATCGACGACGCCGACGTCGTCATGCTCGACGCGCGCGGCGACCTCATGCGCGCACGCGCCCTGTGCCAGCTCCTCACGGGCCCGATGCACTGCGCCCCGGTCCTCCTCGTGCTCGAGGAGGGCGGAGCTGCCGTCCTCCAGTCGGACTGGGACGCTGCCGACTTCGTCATGGCTGCCGCCAGCCCCGCCGAGCTCTCCGCCCGCCTGCGCCTTCTGCGGCACCGCGCCCCCGCCCCGGAGGCCGAGGGCGAGGACCGCATCGAGGTCGGCGAGCTCATCATCGACGTCACCGCCTACACGGCGCGGATCCGCGGGCAGATCATCGACCTCACCTACAAGGAGTTCGAGCTCCTCAAGTACCTCGCCCTCAACCAGGGCCGCGTCCTCACGCGCGAGGCCCTCCTCGACGAGGTCTGGGGCGAGGACTACATCGGCGGCTCGCGCACGGTCGACGTCCACATCCGTCGCCTGCGGGCCAAGCTCGGCACGGAGCATGACCACCTCATCGGGACGGTCCGCAACGTCGGCTACCGCCTCGACCCGCCAGAGGCCGACTGATCCCCGACGGCCTCTCCGAGGCCCTTCGCTCCTGGAACCACGACGCCGCCGTCCGGCTTCCCGTCTCCGCGGCGGGCGGACGCGTTCGTCCTCGGGCCGGGCCGCCTGTATCCTCGTTCGCGACGTCGGGTCGCGACGGGCCCCGGGCTCCAACTCAAGCCGCCACGAGCGGCACTCGCGCCGACTGGCGCTCTCCGGCCCGACGTCCTTCCTTCCGCCCCGCCCCGAGCACCGCTCGGGGCGGGGCGATCCACGTCCGGGGCCGCGATGTGGTCCCCCAGGACGTGCCCGTACACCCCCGGGCAACCTGTTCACCTTCAACGGTTAACCTGCCGGTCGCCCACCGGACCGCGGGTCCCACCCCGGGACCCCGGTCCCCGCCCCGCGAGCAGAGGAGACAGCGTGCGCCTGCACCCCCGCAACAACGACGCGGAGCTCCTCCACGCCCTCGTCGAGCTCGCCGCCCGCCTCGAGGCGAGCTGCGCCCTCGTCGGCCGCGTCGTCGCCGCCGACCTCAACGACCGCCACCGCCTGCGCGAGCAGCTCCACGCCGTCGAGTCCGAGGCGGACGAGATCCACCACGGCCTCCAGCGCCTCGTTGCGGACACCTTCGTCACCCCCGTCGACCGCGAGGACCTGCGCCGCATCGGCGGGCTCCTCGACGACTGCATCGACCTCGTCGACGAGGCCGGCGACGCCGTCGTCCTCTACCAGGTCGGCGCCCTTCCGCCCTCCTGCACGCGGCAGGTCGAGATCCTCCAGCGCTGCGCCGAGCTCACGGCCGCCGCCGTCCCGTCACTGCGCGCCGCCGCTTCCCTCCGCGAGTACTGGGTCGAGATCAACTCCCTCGAGAACGAGGCGGACCTCGTCTACCGCACCGCCATCGCCGACCTCTTCGCCACGGAGAAGGACGCGATCCGGCTCGTCAAGGTCAAGGAGGTCCTCGAGCGGCTCGAGGCCGCCGCCGACGCCTTCGAGCTCCTCGCCGAGGGCATCGAGCTGCTCGCCATGCGCGAGGGCTGAGGGCCGCCGTGGGCACCTCCCTCCTGACAGGGCTCGTCGTCGTCATCGCCCTGGGCTTCGCCTTCACCAACGGCTTCCACGACGCCGCCAACTCCGTCGCCGCCTCCATCGCCACCCGGGCCGTCACCACCCGCGGCGCTCTCGCCATGGCCGCCGTCCTCAACCTGCTCGGCGCCCTCCTCGGCACGCAGGTGGCCCTCACGGTCGGCTCCGGGATCCTCGACGTCGACGACGTCGTCGGGGTGCGCGGGCTCCTCATCGCCGGCTCCGCGCTGGTCGCCGCCCTCGCCTGGAACCTCGCGACCTGGTGGAGGGGCCTGCCGTCGTCCTCCTCCCAGGCGCTCATCGGCGCGCTCGCGGGCGCCGGCCTCGCCGGGGGAGCCCAGGTGCACTGGGAGCGCCTCCCGCAGGTCGCCGTCACCCCGATGGTCCTCTCACCCGTCATCGGGCTCGTGGCCGCCTGGGTGCTGACCCGCCTCCTGCGCACGTGGCTCGCCGCCCAGCCCTACGGGCGCACCATGACGCGGTTCCGCCTCCTCGAGGCCGTCTCCTCCGCGATGATGGCGCTCGGTCACGGCCTCCAGGACGCGCAGAAGACCATGGGCGTCATCCTCCTCACTCTCGTTGCGGGAGGGTCCACCGGCCTCGCGGCCGCGGGCGCCGTCGACTCGGTGCCGCTGTGGGTGCGACTCGTCTCCGCTCTCGCGCTCGCCGCGGGCACGTGGACGGGCGGCCTGCGGATCATCCGCACCCTCGGTGGGGAGATCGCCCCCATCGACGCCTCCCAGGGCTTCGTCGCCCAGTCGGTGAGCGCCGTCGTCCTCTACGCGGCGGCCTTCGTCGGAGGCGCCCCCGTCTCGACGACCTACACGGCCGCCGCCGCCATCACGGGCGCCGGGCTCGCCCCGCGCGGCCGGCAGGTGAGCTGGGGGACCGTCGGTCGGATCGCCTTCTCCTGGCTCGTCACCCTGCCCGCCGCGGGCGCCGTCGCCGGGCTCCTGTCCTGGGCGGTCACGGCGCTCGTCTGAGCCGAGGGCGAAGCGGGATCGTGCCTCCCGACACGGCGTCGTCGGCGCCAGGACACGTACCCTGCCGCCATGGCTTTCACGCTCCCCGACGACCTGTCTCCCGAGATCTACCCGCTCGCCTGGCTCATCGGCACCTGGCGCGGCTACGGCATCCTCACCTACGGCGAGACGGTGCCCGAGCAGGCCGTCTACCAGGAGATGACCTTCGACCACGACGGCGGCCCCTACGTCCGCCAGACGACGACGATCTGGACCCTGGACGCCACCAAGAGCGAGAACCTCGACTTCGAGATGCCCGGCCTCGAGGGCGCCGAGCGCATCACCCCCGCCCAGGTCTGGTCCACCGAGACCACCTACTGGCGCCCCGTCGGCCAGGAGACCCCCGACTCCGACGACGCCGACACCAAGACCCCCATCACGACCCTCGAGCTCGTCACCAACGACCCCGCCGGCCACGTCGCCGTCTGGGAGGGCTGGATCCAGGGACCGCGCGCCAACGTCTCCACCCAGGCCGTCGGCCGCACCCGCACCTCCGCCGAGCTCACCGAGATGACCCGCATGTTCGGCCTCGTCCGCGGCGACCTCATGTGGACCCAGGACATGGCCGCCTTCGGCGAGAAGGAGCTCAGGACCTACGCCTCGGGCCGCCTGGGCCGCGTCGAGGACCCGAACGACCCCGGGAACGAGCCCGGTGCGGCCCTGCGCGACGCCATCGCCAAGGACGAGGCGCTGCGCGCCGGCGTCGGCTCCGAGCTCGCGAGTGACGACTCTGCCGACGCCGACGACGCCGGCGAGGGGACCGAGGCCTGATGCGCCGCAGCCCCCTGCTCGACCGCGACGGGGCCGCCCCCAACTCCGAGGGCGACGTCGACGCGCCCGTCCCCGCCCACTACGGCAGCCCGCTGCGCGAGCAGAACGCCCTCGAGGCCGGCCGCGCCGTCACCGCGCTCGCCCGCGACGTCGTCGCCGTCACGGGTCCCGACCGGGTGTCCTGGCTCACTACGCTGTCCAGCCAGGTCCTCACGGGCCTGACCCCGGGCGACGGCGGGGCAGAGACCCTGCTGCTGGACGCGCAGGGCCACGTCGACCACGCCATGGCGGCCCTCGACGACGGCGAGCGTCTGCTCCTCGTCACGGAGGCGGGCGATGGCGAGGCCCTCGCCGCCTTTCTCGACTCCATGCGCTTCATGCTGCGCGTCGAGGTCGCCTCCCTGCCCGACGTCGTCGCCCTCGGCGCGATGGGCGACGGGATCGACGCCCTTGAGGCCGCCGCAACGGACGCCGGCGCCCACCTCGGCACCTGGCGCGACCCGTGGCCCGGCGTCACCGACGGTGGCACCAGCTACGACGTCGGCCTGGAGCGCCCCCACCCCGGCACCGGCTACCGCGCCGGGATGGTCCTCGTTCCCGAGGATCACGCCGAGGCCGTCGCCGTCGGCTTCCTGCGCGGCGGCGAGGACCGTCCGGGCGCGTCCCGGTCGCTCGCCGGGTCGCTGGCCTGGGAGGCGCTGCGCGTCGAGGCCGGCCGGCCGCGGTGGGCGCGCGAGGTCGACTCCCGCGTCATCCCGCACGAGCTCGACTGGCTGCGCACCGCCGTCCACGTGACCAAGGGCTGCTACCCCGGGCAGGAGACCATCGCCCGCACGCTCAACCTCGGCCGGCCCCCGCGCCGCCTCACGGTCCTCCAGCTCGACGGCCTGGCCGGCGAGCTGCCCCTGCCGGGCGCCGTCGTCCGCCTCGGGGAGAAGAAGGTCGGGACGGTCACCTCGGTCGTTCGCCACCACGACCTCGGCCCGATGGCCCTCGCCCTCATCAAGCGCAACGTCCCGGCCGACGCAGCCCTCACCGTCGAGGTGACGGAGGACCCCGCGGAGATCGAGGAGGGCGCTGTGCCTGAGGTCCTCGGACGCGTCGACGCCGCCCAGGAGCTCCTCGTGACCCCGGAGGGGCGAGCGACCGCGAGCCCGGCGCAGCGCCCGGGTGAGGGACTCCGCAAGTCGCTTCTCCACTGAGCCGTGGCGCGCCGTTAGGGTGGCCAGCGTGAACGTCCTCGCCACCCTCGCCGTGTACACCCAGCTGCTCGTCCACTGGGCGTACCTCGCGCTGCAGTGGGCGGCGGTCATCGTGGGAGTCCTCGCCTTCGTCGACGTCCTGCGCCGCCCCGCCGACCACTTCGTGGCCGCAGGCAAGCGGACGAAGGGCTTCTGGATGGGCGTCAACGCCGCCGGCTTCATCGCCGTGCTGCTCCTCGGCTCCGGATCGATGCTCGGTCTGCTCGGCTTCGTCGCGAACGCCGTCTACCTCGCGGACGTCCGCCCCGCGCTCGACTACCTCAAGCCGGTGCGGGTGCGCTCGCGCGTGCGCCGCGCGGACGGCTCCAGCCAGACCCGGCCGAACCACCGCGACGGGCGCGGTGGCAGGCCGGGCGGCGACGGCGGCTGGCGGCGCTGATGCGCGCCGTCCTTCAGCGGGTGGTCCGGGCCGCCGTCCGTGTCGACGACGGCGACGGCCGCGGCCCGCAGGTCGTCGGTGAGATCACCCGGCCCGGCCTCCTCGTCCTCGTCGGCGCCACGCACGACGACGGCCCCGAGCAGGTGGCGACGGTCGCCCGGAAGATCGCGGAGCTGCGCCTCTTCGACGGCCCCGCGTCCGAGGGCGAGCGGGGGAACGAGGTGTCCGTCACGGACCTTGGCGCGCCGGTGCTCGTCGTCAGCCAGTTCACGCTCTACGCCGACGTGCGCAAGGGGCGCCGCCCGTCGTGGAACGCGGCCGCGCCCGGGGAGGTGGCTGAGCCCCTCGTGGAGGCGGTGGCCGCGGACCTGCGCTCGCGTGGCCTGGAGGTGGCGACGGGCAGGTTCGGTGCCCACATGCTCATCGACATGGAGGCCGACGGCCCGGTCACGATCCTCGTCGAGGCCTGATCGCGCGCGCCGCGTCGGGCCCGTTGCTCCGCTTTGCACCGACCGCGCCGCTTCGCACCCGCCTCGCTGCTCCGCACCTACCACGCCGCTTCGCACCCTGCGCGCGCCGTCGGTACGTGTCGAAGCCGCGCACAGCGTGCAAACCGGGGCGAAGGGTGCATTGGTGTGCGGGCGGTGCGTGCGGGACGTGACCTCGGAGGGCCCGCCGGGACTCGGGGCCACGATCTGCTGTCCACCGATCGGTGGGCGCCCGAGTGAGCCGTCCGGTCGCTACCGGCGAGCCGTCGCGGCACCGAGGCTGGTGTTGTGAACGACATGACCGCCGCCCCCGCTGTCGAGCTGCGAGGGCTCACCAAGTCCTACGGCCCGAAGCAGGTCCTCACCGGCCTCGACCTCACGGTCGCTCCTGGCATCGTCCTCGCCCTCCTCGGCCCGAACGGCGCAGGCAAGACGACGACCGTCGAGATCCTCCAGGGTCTGCTCCGTCCCGACGCCGGTGAGGTGCGCGTCCTCGGTGAGGAGCCCCGCCGTGCCGGTCGCGCCTGGCGCGCCCGCCTCGGCGTCGTCTCCCAGTCCTCCCACGACCTCGTCGACCTCACGGTGACGGAGGCGGTCGCGTCCTCCGCCCGCTTCTACGTCGAGCCCGCCGACGTCGCCGCCACCATCGCTCGGGTCGGCCTCGCCGATGACGCCCGCACCCGGGCCGGCCGCCTCTCCGGTAGGAGGCGCCGCCGCCTCGGCGGGTGCCTCGCTGAGGACGGAACCGTCACCGAGCTCGCCCGCTCGGCCGGCTCGGAGTGCCTCGTCTCCTGGCTCGAGGGGAGAACGCCTCGCAGCACCAGGACGACCCGCCCGACGGCGCTCGTCGCCGAGCTCACCGACCGGCTCGCGGGAGCTGACGGCGAGGTGCCCGGCCTGGAGGGCCGCCCGCCCAGCCTCGAGGACCACTACCTCGCCCTCGTCGCCGACCACGAGGCGACGGGCCGTCCCCAGGGCGACGCCGCCTGAGCGCTGCCCGAACCGCTCCGTCCCGCCGCGTCACGCTCAGGAGACCACCATGACCGCCCTCTCGCCCGCCGCCCACGACGTCGCCCGCACCGGACGCCGGTCCTCCCACGCCTTGACACCCCGGCCCGGGAGCTCGCTCGCCGCCGTCGCGTCGCTGACGCGCACGAGCCTGATCCAGTTCGTCCGCGAGCCCGTCGGCGTTGACGTCTCGCTCCGCGGTTACGGCATCGACTACTGACGGACGCAGCCGGCGGTATGGAGGTGCCAGCACCGGCTCGAGTCAGCCCGTTTGGCGCGAGTGCGCCTGGTTCTCGGGCTGACTCGCGCCAAACGGGCTGGCTCGGTGTTTCTTACGGCGGCCTCATCGAGCTCGGGCGACCGCTGTGGCCCCATCTGGCGCCTTCTTCGGGGATGCGCACGGCCGCGCGCTCGCACTGGAGGTGCTCGGTGCCGTGGCCCGAGTGAGCCCGCGTCACCATCACTGCTTCGCACCCTGCGCTCCGATTCGCGCCCTGTGCGCGTCGTTGGCACGTATCGACGGGGCGCACAGGGCGCAAGCCGACGCGAGGGGTGCAACGGGGCGCGGGCGGTGGGGGTCCCGACATGCGAAGCGCAGGCAGCACCACCTCAACCCTGAGTCTCCTCGACTCAACCCGCCTCCACGCCCACTGCGAACAGTGGCATGCCGCCCCCACCCCCGCGGTTAGCCTTACCAGCACGTGCCAGCGCCCTGTCTCCGGCGGCTCTCCGAGCCTCCCCGCGCGAGACCGCCGGGCGCGACCACCCGAAAGCACGTGCCGAGGAGAAACCAGCGATGTTCGAACGCTTTACCGACCGCGCCCGCCGCGTCGTCGTCCTGGCCCAGGACGAGGCCCGAGCGCTCAACCACAACTACATCGGCACGGAGCACCTCCTCCTCGGCCTCATCCACGAGGGCGAGGGAGTCGCCGCCAAGGCCCTGGAGTCGATGGACATCTCCCTGGACGCCGTGCGCGCCCAGGTCGTCGAGATCATCGGCGAGGGCCAGTCCGCCCCCTCCGGCCACATCCCCTTCACGCCGCGCGCCAAGAAGGTCCTCGAGCTCTCCCTGCGCGAGGCCCTCCAGCTCGGCCACAACTACATCGGCACCGAGCACATCCTGCTCGGCCTCCTGCGCGAGGGCGAGGGCGTCGCCGCCCAGGTCCTCACCAAGCTCGGCGCGGACCTGTCCACGGTCCGCCAGACCGTCATGCAGATGCTCTCCGGCTACGAGGGCAAGGAGACCGTCAACGCTGGCGGCCCCGCCTCCAAGGAGGGCACCCCCTCCGGCTCCGCGATCCTCGACCAGTTCGGTCGCAACCTCACCGCCGCCGCGCGCGAGGGCAAGCTGGACCCGGTCATCGGCCGCCACAAGGAGATGGAGAGGGTCATGCAGGTCCTCTCCCGGCGCACCAAGAACAACCCCGTCCTCATCGGCGAGCCCGGCGTCGGCAAGACCGCCGTCGTCGAGGGCCTCGCCCAGGCGATCGTCCACGGCGACGTCCCCGAGACCCTGCGCGACAAGCAGCTCTACTCCCTCGACATGGGCTCCCTCGTCGCCGGCTCCCGCTACCGCGGCGACTTCGAGGAGCGCCTCAAGAAGGTCCTCAAGGAGGTGCGCACGCGCGGCGACATCGTCCTGTTCATCGACGAGATCCACACGCTCGTGGGTGCCGGCGCCGCCGAGGGCGCCGTCGACGCCGCCAGCATCCTCAAGCCGATGCTGGCCCGCGGCGAGCTCCAGACGATCGGTGCCACCACTCTCGAGGAGTACCGCAAGATCGAGAAGGACGCGGCCCTCGAGCGCCGCTTCCAACCCGTCACCGTCGAGCAGCCCTCCATCGAGGAGACCATGGGGATCCTCGCCGGCCTGCGCGACCGCTACGAGGCCTTCCACCGCGTCGTCATCACCGACGACGCCATCGAGGCCGCGGCCAAGCTCTCCGACCGCTACATCAACGACCGCTACCTGCCGGACAAGGCGATCGACCTCATCGACGAGGCGGGCGCGCGCCTGCGCATCCGCCGCATGACCGCCCCCCAGGAGCTCCGCGACATCGACGAGAAGATCGCCGACGTCAAGCGCGAGAAGGAGTCGGCGATCGACGACCAGGACTTCGAGCGCGCCGCGGCCCTCCGCGACGACGAGCGCCGCCTCACCGAGGAGCGCTCCGAGAAGGAGAAGGCCTGGAAGTCCGGCGACCTCGACCAGGTCGCCGAGGTCGACGAGAACCTCGTCGCCGAGGTCCTCGCCATGTCCACAGGGATCCCCGTGGTCAAGCTGACCGAGGCCGAGTCCGCCAAGCTCATGAACATGGAGGCCGAGCTCCACAAGCGCGTCATCGGCCAGAACAAGGCGATCGAGGCCCTGTCGAAGTCGATCCGACGCACCCGCGCCGGCCTCAAGGACCCCAAGCGCCCCGGCGGCTCCTTCATCTTCGCCGGCCCCACCGGCGTCGGCAAGACCGAGCTGGCCAAGGCCCTCGCCGAGTTCCTCTTCGACGACGAGGACGCCCTCATTCAGCTCGACATGTCCGAGTTCGCCGAGAAGCACACCGTCTCGCGCCTCTTCGGCGCCCCTCCGGGCTACGTCGGCTACGACGAGGGCGGCCAGCTCACCGAGAAGGTCCGCCGTCGTCCCTTCAGCGTCGTCCTCTTCGACGAGGTGGAGAAGGCCCACCCGGACATCTTCAACTCGCTCCTCCAGATCCTGGAGGACGGGCACCTCACCGACTCCCAGGGCCGACTCGTCGACTTCAAGAACACCGTCATCATCATGACGACGAACCTCGGCTCGAAGGACATCGGCAAGGCCGTGGCCACGGGCTTCCAGTCCACCGAGGGCGGCACGATGGACTACGAGGAGATGAAGTCGCACGTCAACCGCGAGCTCAAGCAGCAGTTCCGTCCCGAGTTCCTCAACCGCGTCGACGACCTCATCGTCTTCCCGCAGCTGACGAAGGAGGAGGTGCGCGAGATCGTCGACCTCATGGTCGCCCGCCTCGACAAGCGCCTCGCCGAGCAGGAGATGACGATCGAGCTCACCGACGCCGCCAAGGAGCTCCTGGCCGAGCGCGGCTTCGACCCGGTCCTCGGCGCGCGCCCGCTGCGTCGCGCCATCCAGCGCGACATCGAGGACGCATTGAGCGAGAAGATCCTCTTCGGCGAGATCGAGCGCGGCCAGAAGGTCGTCGTCGACGCCGAGGGTGAGGGCATCCTCGGGGAGTTCACCTTCCGCGGCGAGCCCTGGGACCCGAAGGTCGGCTCCGACCCGCTCGAGGACGAGGCGCCCGAGATCGACGGCCTCGGTGTCGCCCCGGTCTCCGGGACCGAGGACGCCACCTCGCCGACGACTCCTGTCGCCCCGACGACGCCGGTCACGTCCGACGGCGCCGCACCGCAGGAGGGCTGACGACGTCCTGACGCCGCGCCATCGACGGGGCCTCGGTCGGCCGACGGCGCAGCACCGCTCACGGAGGGCGGGCACCCCACTGGGTGCCCGCCCTCCGCCGGTGCTCAGGGCCGGGTCGCTCCACAGGCCGCACGCGTGCCGCACGGTGCTCGTTTCGGGAGCGCGACGACGCCGAGAGGCGTACGGTGCGTGAACGGCGTTTCCGGCAGCGTGACGATCTCGGCCCCACCGCCGCCCTCGTCCGGCTGCCGACGCCCCCACCCGTTCCCGTCCCAAGGACCCCTCATGGCGCAGCAGACGCAGAGCGGAGTCGTCGACACCGCCCACAAGCCCCTCATGAGCACGACGCAGATCCTGCTCATGAACCTCGGATTCTTCGGGATCCAGTACTCCTTCGGCATGCAGCAGAACGCGATGTCGCCGATCTACCAGTTCCTCGGGGCGTCCCCGGACGAGCTGCCGATCCTCAACCTCGCCGGCCCCGTCACGGGTCTGCTCATCCAGCCCATCATCGGTGCGCTCTCCGACCGCACCTGGTCCCCGAAGTGGGGGCGCCGCAAGCCCTTCTTCATCATCGGCGCCATCGGCTGCTCGGTCTTCCTCTTCCTCATGCCCTTCGTGACGGCCGTCTGGATGGCGGCGCTGTGCCTGTGGCTGCTGGACGCCAGCAATAACACGGCCATGGAGCCCTACCGCGCCTTCATCGCCGACCGCCTCCCCCAGAACCAGCTCGCCAAGGGCTTCCTCGTCCAGTCCCTCTTCTGCGGCGCGGGCTCGGCCCTCGCCGCCGGGACGCTCTCCGTCCTCGAGACCACCCTCAAGGGCGCGACCGCCGCGGGCATCCCCTACTGGATCTTCGGCGCCTTCATGGTCGGCTCGGTCTGCTCGATCGCCACGGTCCTCGTCTCGGTCCTGTCCACCAAGGAGCTCCCGCCGACGGAGCACGAGCTGGCCGAGCTCGAGCGCAAGAAGAAGGAGGAGGGGCCCTTCGGCTTCGTCCAGGACATCGTCGTCGCCATCACGGAGATGCCGCGAGGCCTCAAGAAGCTGGCCTGCGTCTACTTCTTCCAGTGGTACGCGATGAACGTCTTCTGGCAGTACCTGGGCCTCATGGTCGCCGTGAAGTACTTCGGCGTCGACATCACGAAGTCCGGCTACGCCTCCACCGAGGCCTTCTCGCACGCCTCCGGCTTCGCGACCGGCCTCATGGTCGCCTACTACCTGTCCTGCACCGTCGTGGCGCTCTTCCTGGCTCGCGCCTCCGCGGCGATCGGCCCGAAGCACGTCCACACGATCTCGCTGCTCATCGCCGCCGTCAGCTTCTACCTGCTCACCCACCTGGGGTCGGTAGGCCACACGACGATCCTCTACCTGCCGATGATCGGCATCGGCATCGCCTGGGCCTCCATCAACGGCATCCCCTACGTCATGGCCACCGAGATGATCCGCCACGAGCGCCAGGGCGTCTACATGGGCGTGCTCAACATGATGATCGTCATCCCGATGCTCATCCAGACCTTCACCTTCGGCTGGGTCTACGACCACCTCCTCGGCGCCAGCCCGGTCGACGCGCTGCTGTTCGCCGGGGCCTTCCTCGGCGTCGCCGGCCTGCTCATCCAGTGGATCAACGTCGAGAAGGACGCCGATCCGCTGGCCCGCGCCGGCGTCGTCGAGACGACCCCGACGACCGTCGCCTGACCCGGCCCCGACACGAACCAGGAGGATCCCCCATGTCCTACTCGACCATCGTCGCCGGGGTCGCGGACCTCGACGCCGACACCACCGTCCTCGAGCGCGCCTGCGCCGAGGCCGTCGCCCACGACGCGACCCTGCTGCTCGTCGCCGGCTTCGACCCGGTCAGCGCCCGTGACCGCGCCCGCACCGCCACCGAGGCGGGGCCCGAGCTGCGCTTCCACGAGACCACCCTGAGCGAGACCGAGGCCTACGACGTCGTTGAGCGGGCCCGTGAGCGGGCCGCCGCGGCCGGTGTCGCGGTGGTCCAGGGCGTCGTCGTCGAGGGGCGGGCCGTCCCGGCCCTCACCCTCGTCGCACTCGAGTCCCAGGCCGACCTCATCGTCGTCGGCTCGCAGGGCTCCACCACCTTCACCGGCCGCCTCTTCGGCGCCGCGAGCATCCAGGTGCTGCGCAAGTCCCACTGCGACGTGCTCGTCGTCCAGCAGGCCTGAGGAGCCGCACCGCATCCTCTGAGACCCGCGTCACGACGCCGTTCCGAGCTCGTGAGCCCGCTCCCGGGCTCCTCGGGACGGCGTTCGTGCGCGCGGCGGGGGAGTCGTCGCACGTCACGATCGGTTCACGGCGGGCGTGACCGCAGCCACGTGGATGACGCGTCTCATATTCTCTGTTATGGTCCCGCACGATTCGGAGTCATGCCGTATCGCTCAGTGCCCCACCCAGCGCACGCGGTGAGCGAGGCGGCCCCCCTCCCTCACGATCCCGAGCCACTGCTCCCGACCGTCCGGCTGGCCGGGCCCTCCGCGGCGCCGCACCGGCGGCGCCGGTGACCGAGCGACCCTGGTAAGACGGGTCGCGTGAGGAACGGAATCGAATGGACAGCACGTCCACCCCCTCGAGCAAGCCTCCCGTCCAGAAGGTCGACGTCAACGCCGAGAAGCATGCCCGCAAGGCGCAGGAGAAGGCGGACCGCACGGGCAAGGCCCGCGCCGCCAAGGCCGCGCAGAGGGCTGAGCGCGAGCGCCGCCGCCTGGCCAACATGCGCCGCCGCCGGCGCCTGCGCACCGACGACGTCACCGTCGTCGAGGAGTCCGCGCTCCGCAAGGCCATCCTCGGCGCCGTCGTCGGCAACATCATGGAGTGGTACGACGTCGGCGTCTACGGCTACGTCTCCGTCCTCATCGGCCAGGCCTTCCTCCCGAACGCCACCGACGCGGCCCAGAACCTCTTCTCCCTCGGCGTCTTCGCCGTGACCTTCGTGGCCCGCCCGCTCGGCGGCGTCATCCTGGGATCCCTCGGCGACCGCATGGGCCGCAAGGAGATCCTCGCCTTCACCCTCACGATGATGGCCCTCGCCACCACCGGTGTCGGCCTGCTGCCGCCCGCCAGCGCGATCGGCGTCGCCGCGCCGATCCTCCTCATCTGCCTCAAGCTCATCCAGGGCTTCTCCACCGGCGGCGAGTACGCCGGCGCGACCACCTTCGTCACCGAGTACTCCCCGGACAAGAAGCGCGGGTTCTACGCCGCCCTCCTCGACTGGGGCTCGTACATGGGCTACGCCCTCGGCGCGGGCTTCGTCACCATCCTCATGGTGACCCTGCCCGACGACACGATGGCCACCTGGGGCTGGCGCTTCCCCTTCTACCTCGCGCTCCCCATGGGCGCCATCGCCCTCTACATCCGTACCCACATCGAGGACACCCCGGCCTTCCAGGGCGCTCAGGCGGACGAGTCCGAGGACGTCGACCTCGCGGCCGCGGAGACCGACGTCATGAAGCCCGAGGAGGGCCCGCTGCCCTTCCCGCAGATGGTCCGGACCTACTGGCGCGAGCTCGGCACCGCGATCATCCTCGTCGCGGGCGCCAACACCGTCGGCTACGCCCTCACCGCGTACATCCCGACCTACCTCACCTCGACCCTCGGCTACGACGCCGTCCACGGCACCCTGCTCTCGCTGCCCGTCCTCATCGTCGTCGCCTTCCTCATCCCGACCATCGGCCTCCTCGCCGACCACGTCGGTCACAAGCCGGTCCTCTGGTCCGCGGCGATCGCCACGATCGTCCTCACCGTCCCGGCCTTCCTGCTCATGCAGCACGGCCAGATGTGGTCCACCTTCGTCGGCCTCGCGCTCCTCGCGTACCCGACCGCCGCCTACGTCGGCAACCTCGCCGCCACGCTGCCCGCCATCTTCCCGACGGCGCACCGCTACTCCGGCATGGGCATCGCCTACAACATCGCCGTCGCCCTCTTCGGCGGTACCGCGGCCTTCATCATGGAGGCCATCTCCACGGCGACCCACTCCGCGACGACGCCCGCCTACTGGATCATCTTCACCTCCCTGCTCGCCTTCTTCGCGATCTTCCGTCTCAAGGAGACCGCCCGCCGCCCGCTGCCCGGCTCGATGCCGGCCGTGGCGACCGAGGAGGAGGCCGCTGAGCTCGTCGAGACCCAGGAGGACAACCCCGACCTCGACGTCAAGGAGATGTTCGCGTCCGCCCCGACCCACCTGGTCGACCAGGAGCCGTCCGTCGCCGAGGCGGAGGCCGAGGTCGAGGTCGCCCTCGCGGCGGAGGAGAAGGCACGCGCCCGCCTGCGGCGCGCGGAGTCCGCGAGCGCCGCGGCGCGCCGCGCGGTCGTCGCCGCCCGCGAGCGCGAGACGGGCCAGGTGCAGGCCGAGCTCGTCGACGACGGGCAGGCTGCGACCGCCCTCCGCGAGGATGGTCCGCACTCCATCGCCGACCTCGGCGAGGAGCCCTCGCTTCCCGAGTGAGCACGCGACGGCTCGAGCCCGCGTCGAGCCGTCAACGGGGCGCCGGACGGTCTCCCCTCCGACGGCCCCGAGGAGGAGGTCGACGTCGTCAGCGTCATGGAGTCGACCCGCTCGTACTTCAAGGGCGGCGTCTCGGCCGTCGTCCTGGACGACCGTCGCGGCGCGACGGTGACGCTGCCGTGCGGCTCGCAGAACGGGACGCAGATGTCCGATCTTCGGCGCCATGGCGCGGTTAGGACGAGGGTCCCACGTCCCGGTGAGACGGATCACCCAGGTGGTTGGTGTGGTTTGGGTCCTAGACGACCGTCACAGTAGTGTGGGCCTCGACAACACACACCCCTTGAGTCACAAGGAATGCGAAAGAGGCGACGATGCCCAAGTACGTGTACCGCTTCAGTGAGGGCGACAAGGACCAGAAGGACCTCCTCGGCGGCAAGGGAGCGAACCTCGCCGAGATGACCCGCCTGGGTCTCCCGGTTCCCCCCGGCTTCACCATCACCACCGACGCCTGCCGGGCCTACCTCCACGACGGCGAGGTCCCCGACGAGCTCGCCCCCCAGGTCACCACCGCCCTGCGCGAGGTCGAGGAGGAGCTCGGCCGCGAGCTCGGCGCCGCCGAGGACCCGCTCCTCGTGTCCGTGCGCTCCGGCGCCAAGTTCTCCATGCCCGGCATGATGGAGACCGTCCTCAACATCGGCCTCAACGACGAGTCGGTCGAGGGCCTCGCGGCCGCCGCCTCCGACGAGCGCTTCGCCTGGGACTCCTACCGCCGCCTCATCCAGATGTTCGGCAAGACCGTCCTCGACATCGACGGCGAGCACTTCTCCCGCGCCCTCGACGCCAAGAAGGCCGACCGCGGCGTCAGCCTCGACTACGAGCTGGACGTCGACGCCCTCAAGGAGCTCGTCGCCGAGTACAAGACGGTCGTCCTCGAGCAGGCCGGCCTCGACTTCCCCCAGGACCCGCGCGTCCAGCTCGACATGGCCACCGAGGCCGTCTTCCGCTCCTGGAACACCGAGCGCGCCCACATCTACCGTCGCCGCGAGAAGATCCCGCACGACCTCGGCACCGCCGTCAACGTCTGCACCATGGTCTTCGGCAACATGGGCGACACCTCCGGCACCGGCGTGTGCTTCACCCGCGACCCCTCCACCGGCCGCTCCGGCGTCTACGGCGACTACCTCATCAACGCCCAGGGCGAGGACGTCGTGGCCGGCATCCGCAACACCCTCACGCTCGCGGACCTCAAGAACATCGACCGTCAGAGCTACGACGACCTGCGCGCCGCCATGCGCAAGCTCGAGACCCACTACCGGGACCTCTGCGACATCGAGTTCACCATCGAGCGCGGCAAGCTCTGGCTCCTCCAGACCCGCGTCGGCAAGCGCACCGCCGCCGCCGCCTTCCGCGTCGCCACCCAGCTGGTCGACGAGAAGCTCATCACGATGGACGAGGCCCTCACCCGCGTCACCGGTGACCAGCTCACCCAGCTGATGTTCCCGCAGTTCGAGGCCTCCGCCGACAAGGAGCTCCTCACCAACGCCAACCCGGCCTCCCCGGGCGCCGCCGTCGGCCACATCGCCTTCGACAACGCCGAGGCCGTCGAGCGCGCCGAGGCCGGCGAGTCCGTCATCCTCGTGCGTCGCGAGACCAACCCCGATGACCTGCCCGGCATGGTCGCGGCCGCCGGCGTCCTCACCGCCCGCGGCGGCAAGACCTCCCACGCGGCCGTCGTCGCGCGCGGCATGGGCAAGACCTGCGTCTGCGGCGCCGACCAGCTCGAGGTCGACGCCGAGGCCAAGACCGTCCGCGTCCTGGGCCGCGAGGACGAGCTCGTCCTCACCAGCGAGGACGTCATCGCCATCGACGGCCAGACCGGTGAGGTCTTCCTCGGCGACGTCGCCGTCTCCGACTCTCCCGTCATGACGTACCTGCGCCGCGGCCTCGAGGAGGCCCTCGACCGCGCCGGCGACGTCGACACCCGCGAGCTCGTCACCTCCGTGGACCGCCTCATGCGCCACGCCGACAAGGTCCGCCGCCTCGGCGTGCGCGCCAACGCGGACACCCCCGACGACGCTCGCCACGCGATCCACCGCGGCGCCGAGGGCGTCGGCCTGTGCCGTACCGAGCACATGTTCCTCGGTGAGCGCAAGCAGTTCGTCCAGAACCTCATCCTCGCCGAGAGCGACGAGGAGCGCGAGCACGCGCTCGCGGCCCTCCTGCCGCTGCAGAAGGGCGACTTCGTCCAGATGTTCGAGACGATGAACGGCAAGCCCATGGTGGTCCGCCTCATCGACCCGCCGCTGCACGAGTTCCTCCCCGACCTCACCGAGATGAGCGTCAAGGTGGCCGTCGACCGCGCCAACGGCGTGCTCGACCCCGCTGACGAGCAGCTGCTCTCCGTCGTCCGCCGCAACCACGAGGCCAACCCGATGCTGGGCCTGCGAGGCGTCCGCCTCCTGCTCACGATGCCCGGCCTCATCGAGCTGCAGGTCCGCGCCATCGCCGAGGCCGCCGTCGAGCGCCTCAAGGCCGGCGGCGACCCGCACCCGGAGATCATGATCCCGCTCGTCGGCTCCGTCCGTGAGCTCCAGATCGCTCGTGAGCGCGCCGAGGCCGTCCTCACCGAGGTCTCCGGCAAGTCCGGCTACAAGCTCGACTTCCCGATCGGCTGCATGATCGAGCTGCCGCGCGCCGCCGTCTCCGCGGACACCATCGCCGAGGAGGCCGACTTCTTCTCCTACGGCACGAACGACCTCACGCAGACCACGTGGGGCTTCTCCCGCGACGACGTCGAGGGGGCGTTCTTCAAGGAGTACCTCGAGGAGGGCGTCTTCGGCGTGTCCCCATTCGAGACCATCGACACCCGAGGCGTCGGCCGCATGGTCGAGCTCGGCGTCGAGCGCGGTCGCAAGACCAAACCCGGCCTCAAGATGGGCGTCTGCGGCGAGCACGGCGGTGACCCGGAGTCCATCGACTTCTTCCACCAGGTCGGGCTCAACTACGTGTCCTGCTCCCCGTTCCGCGTCCCGGTCGCCCGCCTCGAGGCCGGCCGCGCCGCCGTCTTCTTCCCCGAGGAGAAGAACGACGAGGAGTGACGAGCACGACGCCGCTCGGCTGAGGCCCGCGGGCGCCCGCCGCCCGCGCTGAGCCGAGCACCGCGACCCGCACCGGTTCCCGGTTCCTCCTAGGAGGGGCCGGGAACCGGTCGCGTCCGGGGCGCCAGGACGTCGTGGGCCCGTGCCAGAATCACGACCATGAGCCCCGCCGTCCCCGCCGCCTCGAGCGGCTCCGCCGCAGACCCCGCCGGGCCCCGGGCCGCCGTGGAGCTGGGGCGCGCCCTCACCGAGCAGGTGGGGCGCGTCGTCGTCGGGAAGCCGGAGGCGGTCCGGACCGCCGTCGCCACCTTCCTCGCGCGCGGGCACCTTCTCGTCGAGGACGTACCCGGCGTCGGCAAGACGACCCTCGCCCTCGCCCTGGCCCGCAGCCTCGACCTCGCCGTCAACAGGATCCAGCTCACCGCGGACCTCCTCCCGGCCGACGTCACCGGCGTCAGCGTCTACGACCAGACCACCCGCGAGTTCCGCTTCCACCCCGGCCCGGTCTTCGCCGGCGTCGTCATCGCCGACGAGATCAACCGCGCCACCCCGCGCACACAGTCCGCCCTCCTCGAGGCCATGGGGGAGGGGCACGTGAGCGTCGAGGGGCGCACGTTGCCCCTGCCCGACCCCTTCCTCGTCCTCGCCACCCAGAACCCCCTCGACATGGAGGGCACCTACCGCCTCCCCGAGGCGCAGCGCGACCGCTTCATGACCCGCCTCGCGCTCGGCTACCCGGACGCCGAGGCCGAGGCCTCCATGCTCCTGGACCGAGCCGACTCCGACCCCCTCGAGGACCTGCGGCCCGTCGCGGGAGAGACCGAGGCCAGGCGGGCCCGTCACGAGGTCGCCCGCCTGCGCGTGCCCGAGGAGACCGCGCGCTACACGGTCGCCCTCGTCGCCGCCACGCGGTCCACCGACGAGCTCTTGCTCGGTGCCAGCCCCCGCGCGGGGCTCCAGCTCCTCGCCCTCGCCCGCGCCGTCGCCGCGATGGACGGACGCGCCTTCGTCAGCCCGGACGACGTCGCCCGCTGCGTCCCGCCCGTCCTCACGCACCGCGTGCTCCCCGCCGGGCGGTGGGCGAGCGCCGCCGCGGCCCACGAGGCCGCAGCCGTCGCCCTCGAGCGCGTCGTCGCCACGACCGGGGTCCCGGGACGGCGGTGAGCGGGGCGGATCCGCTCCCGGCCCGTCCGACCCGGCGGCGAGCCCGTGGAGGAGCGCAGGACCGTGCGGTGCAGCGCGGTGGGTCCCGGGACCGGTCGCGGGGCGGGACACGGGGCGGGTCATGGGTCCTGCCGACGACGACGGGCTGGTGGCTCCTCGCCCTCGCCGTCTCGCTCGGTCTCGCGGGGCACCTCCTCGGCAGCCGCCTGGTCGGCGCGGGGCTCGTCACGGACGCCGGGATCCTCCTCGGCAGCGTCCTCGCGATCGCCCTCGTCACCGCCTGGGGTGAGGCCGCGCTCGCCTCAGCCGCCGGCGCCGTCCTCGGCCCGGAGGAGGCGCTCGCCGGGCACGGCGTCACCTGGACCCTGTCGACGCACGTCCCGTTCGGCGTGCCCCACGCGGTCACCTGGCGCACCGGCGGGACGGCGCACGTGAGCGCACCAACCGGCCGGTGCACCCCGTCCCTGGACGGCGCCGCCCGCCTCGGCCTCGACCCTCAGGAGCGGGGCGTCCTCACCGTCAGCGCCCGCCGGCTCAGCGTCACCGAGCCCCTCGGCCTGGCCCGAGGGAGCCGCGGCCTGCGCGCGAGCACCGAGACGATCGTCCTGCCCCGGCCCCTCACGGTCCCGTCCGAGGTGCTCAGCGCCGTCGTCTCCCGCGCGCGCTCCGAGGGCGCCCTCGCCGCGCCGCGATCGCGTGGGGGTACGGCCAGCGGCGACCTTCGCCCGTACCGGCCCGGCGACCCCCTCGCCACGATCCACTGGCGCCAGTCCGCCCGCACCGACTCCCTCCTCGTCACCGAGCACGAGGACGAGGCGGGTCCGCGCGCCGTCATCGCCCTCGACACCGCTCCGGCCGCGTACCGAGGTCGCTCGGACGCTCACCACCACCGGACGGGCCCGAGGACCGCCGCCCGCCCGCCTGCCGGCCGCGGAGGCTCCCAGGTGGACGAGGACCCTGGCACCCGGGGCCACGACGGACCTGCCCGGGACCGGGAGCGCGCCATCCGGCTGGCCTCCTCGCTCCTGGCCGAGCTCACCGGCTCGGGCGTGAGCGTCCAGCTCGTCGTCGACGGCGTCCCGGTCGACGACGTCACGGCCCGCAGGATCCTGGCGCTCCTCCCGCGCTCGGATGAGGACGCGGACGCGCGCTCGGGACCTACCGCCGGCCTGGCGACCGTCGGAGGCGACGGGGCCCACGGCGACGTCCGTGTCCCGGGCGGGCCGGGCGAGGTCGTGGACCTCCTCATCACCGGCGTCGGCGGCCCCTCTGCAGGCGCCGCCGAGCGCTGCGCGGCGCTCCTCGTGCGCGTGCACGACGGCGCCCTCCACCTCGATGAGGGGACGCGGCCGTGACCGCCCACGAGCCCGCCGTCACCCGGTCAGGTCGAGGCGCCCGGCCGCGTCGCCACCGCGGCCCCCGCCCCGTGGAGACGCCCCTCGACGCCGCCCCCGCACGCTGGCAACCGCTCGCCGCCGCCCTCATCGTCCTGGCGGCCTGGACCCTCGCCCTCGGTGCCCTCACCCCCGTCCTCGCCGCGGGCCCCTGGCAGGGGCACGCTCTCACGGTCGTCGCCCTCGCGCTGGTCGTCCCCGGGGCCGCCCGCACCCTCGTACCCCGCCGTCCCCTGACCGGCGTCCTGCTCGGGCTCCTCGCCGGCGTCGTCGGCACCCTCCTCATCGCCCACGGAGGCGGCGGGCTGGGACCCTGGCTCACCGACCCGGGCTCCGCGCTCCAGGACGCCGGCGGGCTCGCCCGCCGCACCGTCCCGCCCATGACCGTGACCGGCCCCTTCGAGGTGGTCGTCCTCGCCGCCTGCCTGCTCCTGGGCTGGTCCTGCGCCCTCATGTCCGCCGGCGGCGCCGACCAGGTCGGAGGCACCGCGCTCGTCCCCGGTCTGGCCCTCCTCGCGCCGCCCGTGCTCGCCGCCCGCAGTGCCCCCGGCCGCACCGTGGTGCTGCTGGCCGTCTGCGTCCTCCTCCTCATCGTGACGGGGGCGCCGCGCCGGAGCCCCTCGCGCTCCCGCCCCGCCCCCCGGAGTCGCAGCGCTCTCCTCGCCCTCCGGTCAGCAGGCGGGCGCCTCCTCGCCGTCGGCCTCGCCCTCGGACTGACCACCCTCCTCCTGCCCGTCGTCCCCGAGGCGGTCGTCGTGGCACCCGGCCAGGTCCGCGGCGGCTCGACGAGCGCCGACCCGACCCTCACCCTCGGCCACGACCTCGTCAGCGGGGACGACCGCACGGTCCTGCGCTACACCGACGAGACCGACGGCGCTCCCGCCCGCCGCTCGCTGCGGCTCACGCTCGCCGTCATCCGCGACCTCGACGGCACCACCTGGCAGCCCCTCGACACGACGGGCGGCACGAGCGCGGACTCGCTCCAGGACCCGGCGGGCGACGGAGCGCTCACGGCCGGAGGCGCGCTCGCCGCGGCCGGCGCCGACCCGACCGGCGCCGGCCTCGAGCGCCTGCGCGTCACCGACGTCGCCCTGGCCAGCGACCGGCTGCCCGGGCTCCAGTCGACGGTCCTCGTCACCGACGCCTCCGGCACCCGGACGAGGGACTGGAGCTGGGTGACCGGGACGAGCACCGCCCTCACCACCGCCGAGCCGCTCGAGCGCGGCGCGTCCTACACCGTGCTCGGCTGGACGAGCCTGGCGGGCCAGGAGCGGACGGCGCAGCGCCCGGCGGCGGCCACCCCGAGCGCCGAGGCCCTCACCCCCTACACCGCCCTCCCCTCCGACCTCCCGCCCGAGGTCTCCGCGCAGGCGCGGTCGGTCGTCGCCGCCGCGGGTGCCGGCGACCCCGCCTCCGAGGCGATCGCCCTGGCCGACTGGTTCCACGGCAACGGCTTCGCCTACGACGAGTCCGCACCCGGCTCCTTCGACGGCGCGGGCGGCTCGCCCATGGACACCGTGCGCGCCTTCCTCAGGGACCGCTCGGGCTACTGCGTCCACTACGCCGCGACCTTCACCCTCATGGCCCGCAGCCTCGGACTGCCCACCCGCATCGCCGTCGGCTACGCGACCCGCTCCGACGGCGCGGGCACGGACGTCACCGGCCGCGAGCTGCACGCCTGGCCCGAGGTCTGGCTCGCCGGACAGGGCTGGACGGCCTTCGAGCCGACCCCCGGCGGCGCCGGGGCCCGCGCCGACCAGGCCGACGCGACCGTCGCCGGGCCGACGCCCACGCCGAGCGCCACCGCCCCTGAGCCGACGGCGAGCGCGGCCGCCACCACCTCGGCGACAGCGGCGGCCGCGGCGGCGACGCCCGCAGGTGCCGACGGGGAGCGCTCGGGAGACCCGTGGCCCCTCCTGCGCGACCTGGGGAGGATCCTGCTCACCGCCCTCGTCCTGCTCCTGCCCGCCGCGGTGCGCGAGGCGGAGCGACGCGCCCGACGACGCCGGGCCCGGAGCGGGCCACGACCGGCCCGCTCCGCGTGGCGCGAGCTCCTCGCCGAGGCGCGGGACCTCGGGGTCCTCACCGGCCGGACGCCCCTGCGCGCCCAGACCCCGGAGGCGGCCGCCGAGGCGCTCGGTGCGGCGGTGCCCGGTGCGGCGGGCGCGGCGGCCCGCCTGGCCCGCTCGGTCACCGAGGAGCACTACCGCGGAGGTGGTGCGGAGAGCGACGACGTCGCTGGAAACCTCGAGGAGGCCGTCACCGCGCTGCGCTCGACCGTGACCGCCCCGCGCCGGGCTCTCGGCCGTCTCGCGCCGCGGGGCCTCGCCGTCGCGCCGCGCGAGCGGCGGCAGGCCCCGCCCTCCGCGCGCGGCTGAGCGCGCCCGCTGGACCGCCGTGGAGGAGCCCCTGGGCGACGGTGGTGAGCCGTGGGCGGCTCACCCGCCGGGAACGGAGTCGGGGCCCGTCGGTGCCGCCGGACGTGGACGGGGACGCTCAGCTCCCCAGCCTGAGCCTCCCCGCCAGCCAGTCGGCCTGGTCGGCGAGGGCCCGCGACCACACGGACCACTCGTGCCCGCCGGTGTACGTGCGGGTCGAGACCTCGATGCCCGCAGCGCCCGCGCCGTGGGCGAGCGTCGACACCGACGGCGCGTACCGGCGGTCGGATCGCCCTGCGGACAGGATCCCCGCGACGCCGTCGTAGGCACCCGGGGCGGCCGCGTCCCAGAGGCTGAGGGGGTCGTTCGCCTCGAAGGCCTCCCGGTCCCCGCCGAAACCGATCGGCACGGTCAGGACCGGTGGCTCGAGCGCGGGGCGCACCTGGGCGCTCATCGCGAGGAACGTGCGGAAGGGCGCCCGACGCCGGGCGATGACCTGGAGGGCGCAGGTGGCGCCGTTGGAGACGCCTCCGATCGCCCAGCGGGCGGGGTCCGCGCTCACGGCCGTGTGCTCGCGCAGCCACGTCGGCACGTCCCGCTCGAGGTACGTCGCGGCGGCGCCGCCCCTCGGCGTGTCCGATCCGAGCGGGTTGCGCCACGGCGACCCGAGCTGGTCGACGACGAGGACGATCGGCGCCCGCCCGCCGTAGCGGACGGCGAGCGAGTCCATCGTCGTCGCGAGGTCGCCGCGGGACACCCAGTCCTCGGGCGAGCCCGGCTGCCCGGACATGAGGACCAGGACGGGCAGCCCCTCCTCGGCTCCGAGCGGGATGGGCCGTGCCCCGGTGCCCGGGTGCGCCGGAGGCAGGTAGAGCCACGCCGGGCGCGGCGCGAGGGGAGGCAGCCCCCTCGGGGCGCTCGCCGGGACGTGGACGCGAAGGAGGCTGCTGGAGCGGGCGGGGCCCCGGCCGGTCGCCTCAGTCACGGGAGACGAGGACCTGGGCGAAGCGGGCGGCCTGGGCCGGCGTGATGTCCGGGACGTAGGCCCGCGCGATCGCCAGACCGACGGTCGGCAGGTCGACGACGTCGGGCACGGCCAGGTACATGGGGACGCTGCGGGGCTTGAACTTCCGCTTGAAGGAGTGCAGGGAGCCGAAGCCGTAGGCGGGCTCGAGCAGACCGGCCAGGAGGTCCAGGAGCGGGTCGAAGCGGGAGGCCCCGGCGTCGTCGACGCCCTCCGGCACGGGGGAGTGCGACAGCGGCGCGCCCGACAGGGACAGGAACCGCAGTCCGTCGGCCTGGGCGTCCTGGGCGGCGCGGGCGATGAGGTACTCGATGCTCGGCCGCCACCCGCCGTCCCGCTTGCGCATGACGTCGAGGGTGAGGCCGACGACCTGCCCGTCCTCGTACACCGGCATCCACGAGGTGACGGCGTGGACGGTGCCCTCCTCGTCGACGGCCAGGAGGAGGCGCGTCTCGTCGTCGTCGATCTCGGCGAGCCCGCCCAGGGTGAAGCCCATCTCCGGGAGGGCCTTCTCCCCGGCCCACGCCTGCGAGATGGCGCGGATCTGGTCGCGGCGGCCCTCGGGGGCGTCGCGCCAGGTGGTCCACACGGCCGTGATGCCCTCGCGGGAGGCGTGGTTGAGGGCGGTGCGGACGTCTTGGAAGGCCTTGCCCTTGAAGGCGAGGTCGGGCAGGTCAATGACGGCCTCCTCGGCGACCTGCAGGACGGTCCAGCCGCGGGCGCGGGCGGCACGCATGACGGGCTCGTGCACGGAGTAGAGGGCCGGGATGAGGCCGGTCTCGTGGCAGAAGCCGGTGAAGTCGTCGACGGCGGCCTCGACGTCCTCGGCGGCGCACGCGGGGTCGGACAGGGTGAGGGCGACGCCGCTACCGGTGCGGTAGGCGAAGCCCGTGCGCCCGTCCGCGGACAGCCGGGCCTCGTTACCGGGCCAGGTGAGCATCCAGCCGAGGGAGCCCGCTCCGGTGGTGCGCACGAGCTCCTTGAGGTCGGTCCGGGTGGCGCCGCCCGCCGCCGTCGGCGCGAGCACGGCGACGAGCGTCGCGCCGGCCCCGACCAGCCAGACGATCGCAGGCACGCCCTGCACGGCCACGTGCGCGAGCACGGAGCGGGCGATGAGCTGCGGCGCGAGGAAGGGCTCCGCGGAGCTCGGCAGGAGACGGGTGGCGTAGTCCCAGAAGAGGTCCCAGGCGTTGGCCTCAGGGGCGAAGCCCTCGGCGTCGGTCAGGCCCAGCACCACCGCGACGACGGCGCCGAGTGCGGCGGTCGCCGCCCACACGCCGAGCGCGCGTCGCAGGACGGCGCGGCTCGTGCGCTGCCCGAGGTCGCGCCAGCTCCAGGCGACGAGGAGCACGACGAGCAGGTTGAGGACGAGGGGGAGCGCCAGGTGGCTGGAGACGAGCCAGGGACCCGAGGTCGGGATGACGACGGCGTCGTGGTCGACCTGCCCGGTCGCGACGGACAGGACCGAGGTGATGGCGAGGAGGACCTGGAGGGCGATCGTGCCGATCGCGGCGACGCGGCGGCCGCGGCGCAGCCCCTCGGCGAGGACGAGCTGCAGGAGGACCGGCATGAGGGCGAGGAGGACGGAGCCGAAGCCTCCCAGGGGGTCCTCCCCGCCCGCCAGGCCGACGCGGACGCCGGACAGCGGCCCCGTGGCCGCGCGGGAGATGACGGCGAGGCCCATGGTGAGGGCCCAGCCCGTGACGAGGACGGCGAGGACCGAGCGGGAGGAGCGCGCCGTGCGGCCCAGGGCGGGTGAGGGCTGGGCGCTGCGCCAGGCCACGGCCCCCAGGGCCGTGCCGGCCAGGGCGGAGCCGAGGCGGGCGACCTCGCTGGCGGTGCCCGTGACGGCGGCGACGAGGGCGAGCAGCCCGAGGAGGAGGACGCGGGTGCGCCAGCGCCACGTGTGGCCCATGAGCTCGGAGGACGCGCCGGGGGAGCCGACGAGCAGGAGGGCGACACCGCTGATGGCGTGCTCGCCCATGCCCTGCCCCCAGGACGGCCAGATCGACGAGAGGACCGGGTGGAGCAGCACGACGGCGCCGACGCCGACGACGTGCCCCACGAGCGCGGCGAGCGCGAGACGGCGCGAGCCCATGAAGCGCTCGAGGAGGACGCCCCCGGTGAGAAGGAGGACGGCGCCGATGAGCGGTCCGAGGACGCCGGCCCCGGCCCAGGCCGTGAGGAGGGCCCAGGGACGGTCTGTCCCCTCGAGCGGGGCCGCCAGCACGGAGCCCCGGGCGACGGCGTGCGTCCCGCGTACGAGGAGCTCGATGACGCGGGCGACGACGAGGATGACGGCGAGGGTGAGGCTGACCGGCCCGGAGGCGCACCAGGACCACGCCGCCCGGGCCGGTCGGACAGCGGCGGCCGCGGCCCGGCGCAGTGGGCCGGGCGTAGTGTCCTCCGGCTCCTCGGGCTGGGACACGGTCGGGGCGCTTGCTGTCATCGCCTCATCCTCGCTCGCGCCGTCCCCCGTGCGGCTCCGCCTCGAGACGGATCCTGGACCTCGTGCCTCGCCCGTGAGGAGGGGAGCTGCCTCATCTGAGGACGTAGGCACCGAGCCAGCGACGCAGCGCGGAGAGCGCCTGCTCGCGCACGGGCGGCGCGGAGAGCACGACGTCGTGGACGGCGCCGTCGAAGCGGGCGACGGTGACGAGGCCGCCCATCCCGACCGCACGGCGCGCGCAGGCGTCGCCGTCGACGAGGGGGTCGGCGCGCCGGGAGTCCTCGGTGCGGGTGAGGGAGAGGTGCGTGCGCGCGGCGGACATCAGCAGCACGGGGCAGCGGACGTCGAGGCCGCGGGCGACCCGGGCCTGACCCGCCATGACGGCGAGCAGCCAGCCGGGGCGGATCGGCGAGCCCGCCAGCGGCCGCCACGGGTCGACGAGCGGGTACCCGGCCACCCAGGGGTCGTCCTTCCAGGCGGGATCGGGGACGGGCCCGTCGGCCGCCGTCCACCCGCGGGCGACGTCGAGGACCCTGCCAGGGTCCGAGGCGGGCAGCGGCAGGGGGCGGCGCGGGTCGCGGCGGCCGAGTCCGCGCAGCACGGGGGAGCCGACGACGCGGACGAGCGGCGAGCCCTGGATCTCAAGCCAGGGACCGTTGAGGACGAGGGCGTCGACGGCCCCGGGATGGCGGTCCGCCCACAGGGAGGTGATGAGGCCGCCGAGCGAGTGCCCCATGAGGACGACGGGCAGCCCCGGGTGCGCGGCTCGGACGAGGGCGAGGGCCGCGTCGATCTCCTCGTCGTAGGTGCTGAGCGAGGTCGTCCACCCGACCATCTGCCCCTCGCGCAGGGAGCGTCCGCAGCGGCGCAGGTCGAGGGCGTGGAACGCTCCGCCCGTGCGGGCGACGTCGCGGGCGAGCACGGTCTGGAAGAAGTAGTCGTTCCAGCCGTGCACGTAGAGCATGGCGAAGCGCGGTGAGCTCGGCGTCCCGGGGAGGGCCCGCGGGTCCTCGGCCGGGACGTGCCGCACGAGGGTGGCGACTGCGCCGTCGTCCTCGGCGTCGGGCCGCAGTGGGAGGGTGCGCTGCTGGAACCCTGGGCCGAGGTGGTCCGGAGACCACGCGCCGACGGGCGCCGGCTGCGGGGCGCCCGGGACGGGACCGCGCTCGCGGCGCGTGGCGGGGCGCTCCGTGCCCCCAGCGGGGAGCTTCGCGTCGCCACCCTGCTCGTCGTCGGCGCTGGTACCGGGTAGCCGGCTGGTGCCGCTCACCTCAGGCCCCCGCGAGAAAGTCGCGCAGCATGGCGTCGACCTGCTCGGTCTCGATGAGGAAGCCGTCGTGCCCGTGGAGCGAGGTGATGACCTCGCGGCGCGCGCCCGGGATGCAGCGCTCGAGCTGATCGGCCTGCGCGGGCAGGAAGAGGCGGTCGGAGTCGACGTTGGCGACGAGGGTGCGAGCCGTGATCGTGCCGAGCGCAGCCTCGGTCCCGCCCCTCTTCTGGCCCACGTCGAAGACCATCATCGAGTGGGTGACGATGAGGTAGGTGTTGGCGTCGAAGCGGGCGAGGAGCTTGCCGGCGTGGTAGTCGAGGTAGGACTCGATCTGGTAGCGCCCGCCGACGGCGGGGTCGCCGTCGCCCTGGTGGGCGCGTCCGAAGCGGGCGTCGAGCTCGGCGGCCGAGCGGTAGGTCGTGTGCGCGATGGCGCGCGCGAGCCCCAGCCCGCGAACCGGGCCGACGGAGTGGGAGTAGTAGTCGCCGTCGAAGAAGTAGGGGTCCGCGACGATGGCGAGCTCCTGGAGGTGGCACCAGGCGAGCTGGTCCGCCGTCGTCGAGGCGCCCGAGGCGAGGACGGCGAGGTTGCGCACCCGCTCGGGCCGGGAGACCGCCCACTCCAGGGCACGGTGGCCTCCCAGGGACGCCCCGAGGACGAGGTGGAAGGTCTCGATGCCGAGCGCGTCGGCGAGGCGCACCTCGGCGGCGACCTGGTCGCTGGTGGTGAGCCAGGGGAACCGCGAGCCCCAGGGGCGCCCGTCGGGGGCGGTGGAGGACGGACCGGTGGAGCCTTGGCAGCCGCCGAGCAGGTTGGCGGCGACGACGAGATAGCGATCCGTGTCGATCGCGCGGCCGGGTCCGACGAGGTCCCTCCACCAGCCGGCGGTGGGGTGGCCGGGACCGGCGTCGCCGGTGACGTGCGAGTCGCCGGTGAGGGCGTGGAGGATGAGGACGGCGTTGTCGCCGGCGGGTGAGAGGTCGCCCCAGGTCTCGAAGGCGAGGACGGTGCCGGGCAGGGTCTCACCGGACTCGAGCGGGAGGTCTCCGATCTCGAGGAAGCGACGGTGTCCCGGGTCGTCCCCGGGGCGCCAGGCGCCGGTGGGCGAGCCCGCCTGGCGGTCGACGAGCTTGGCGGAGGCGGTGCCGACGCCGGGCCACTCGGCCCAGGTCCCGTCGGTGCCGGGTTCGTTCGGGTGCTGCTCTGTCATGCTGCTGAGGACTCCGGTGCCGTCTCGTCTCAGGACAGGGAGGAGAGCGCCTGGTCGAGGTCGGCGATGATGTCGTCGACGTGCTCGATGCCGATGCTCAGGCGCACGGTGCCGGCGTTGATGCCGGCCTTGGCGAGGCCCGCCTCGTCGAGCTGGGCGTGCGTCGTCGTCGCCGGGTGGATCGCCAGCGAGCGGACGTCCCCGATGTTGGCGAGGTTGGAGAAGAGGGTGAGGTGGTCGATGAAGGCGGCACCGGCCTCGCGACCGCCCTTGAGGTCGAAGCCGAAGACGCTGCCGGCACCACGCGGTGAGTACTTCTGCTGCAGGGCGTGGTACGGCGAGCTCGGCAGGCCCGAGTACCGGACGTCCGCGACCTCGGGGCGGTCCTGGAGCCAGGTGGCCACCTTGAGCGCGTTGTCGACGTGGCGCTCCATGCGCAGGGAGAGGGTCTCGACGCCCTGCTGGATGAGGAAGGCGTTGAAGGGACTGGCGGCGAAGCCGAGGTCGCGCTGCCCCGCCGTGTGCGCCTTGAGGATGAACGCGACGTTGCCGAGCGGGCTGCCGACGCCGAGGTCCTTGGCGTAGACGAGCCCGTTGTAGGAGGGATCGGGGGTGTTGAAGTCCGGGAAGCGATCGGGCTGGGAGGCGTAGTCGAAGCGCCCGGAGTCGACGATGACGCCGCCCACTGAGGAGCCGTGCCCGCCGAGGAACTTCGTGGCCGACTCGACGACGATGTCGGCTCCCCACTCGATGGGTCGGATCAGGTAGGGGGAGGCGATGGTGTTGTCGACGACGAGCGGGATGCCGAGCTCGTGTGCCGCGGCGGCGATGGGCTCGATGTCGAGGATGTCTCCGAGCGGGTTGGGGATGGACTCCCCGTAGAAGGCGATGGTGCGCTCGTCGGCGAGCGCGGCCCAGGCCGCAGCGTCACCGGTCGTCTCGACGAAACGCACCTCGATCCCCAGCCTGGGCAGGGTCTGGGAGAGGAGGTTGACGCTGCCGCCGTACAGGGAGGGGGAGGCGACGATGTTGGAGCCCGCGCCACCGAGCGTGAGGAAGGTGAGTGCCTCGGCACCGAGCCCTGAGGCGACGAGGTGAGCGCCGACGCCGCCCTCGAGGGAGGCGATGCGGCTGGCGACGACGGCGTTGGTGGGGTTGTCGAGTCGGGAGTAGATCGGGCCGAGGGAGGCCAGGGCGAAGCGGTCGGCGGCCTCCTGCGCGTTGGGGAAAACGAAGGAGGTGGTCTGGTAGATCGGCAGGGCCCGCGCGCCGACCTCGGCGTCGGGGGTGTGTCCTGCCTGGACCTGCCTGGTCTCGAAGCGCCAGCCGGCGGGGTTGGCGGCGGTGGGGAGGGGAGTGGAGTCGATGGGGTTGGTGCTCATGTTGCGTGCGTCCTTCGTCGTTGAGGAGACGCGGGGGAGCTGCGCTCAGTGCGGCTCGTTCGTCGTGGCGGGCCTGTCGGGTGCGCCGTCCGCGTCCCAAGGGGAGGGAGCCGGGGTGGACCGGCGGACGTGCACGTGGGCCGCGTGCGGGTGTGCCCGGGCTGCGGCGGCGTGCGCGTCAGCGGGGCATTCGACGGGTGGCGCTCACGGTGCTGGTCGAGACGGTCGGCATGTCCAGGACCCTACCCGGCGGCGGAGCCGACGTCCTCCGTCCGACCGAATCATGGGCGGACTGACCTCCTCCTCGAGAATGACACCAGTGTCGTGAGACGTCTCACATCTGTGAAAACTCGGCGTGTTGCCAGGGGTTTCTGAGGTTCGCGGGATAGCCGCAACGGGTGGTGCGACTGTGAATGTTGTTGATTCTGTTTCGTGATGTGGTTCGTGTGGCTAATGTGCTTTCCAACCAGGAGGTGCGTCCGTCAAGGGGACGCGCCGTAGAACGACGGAGGACTTGTGAGCCTGCCTTCCCGTACACGACTCGACCGCGGGCCCGCGCGCACCAGCGCGCTCGTCGCGGTCGTCGTGCTCGCAGCCACCCTCACGCCGGTCGCCGCAGCGGACCCGGTGAGCCAGGACGACATCGACCAGGCCAAGGCGAACGAGGCGACGACGTCCTCGTCCATCGCCGACCTCGAGGCGCAGATCGCTCAGCTGAGCGTCGACTCGGACAACGCGCAGGTGGCCGCCGAGACCGCCAACGAGGACTACCTCAGCGCGCTCGACGACCTCGACGCCGCGACCGCGGACGCCGAGACGGCCCAGACGAACGCCGACGAGGCGGCCAAGAAGACCGAGGCCGCCCGCAGCGACCTCGGCCAGGTCGTCGTGCAGACCTACCAGGACGGCGACGGCGCCCTCAACGCCCTCACCCCCTACCTGTCGACGGACTCCTGGGGTGACGTCTCCGACGACGACGTCGCTCTCACCCGCGCCGGTGAGAACACCGACGCCGAGGTCCAGAAGGTCGAGGCCCTTCAGGCGGTCGCCGACACCATGCAGTCCATCGCCGACCAGAAGGTCACTGAGAAGCAGACCGCCGCCGACGACGCCGCGGTCGCCAAGACCGAGGCCGAGACCGCCGCGACGAACGCCGAGACGGCCGTCACGAACGCCGAGACCAAGCGATCGGGCCTCATCACCCAGCTCGCTGAGCAGCGCAACACGACCACCGCGCTCGAGACCAAGTACCAGGACCAGCTCGAGGCTGAGCGCAAGGCCCGCGAGGAGGCTGCCGCCAAGGCTGCTGCGGAGAAGGCCGCACAGACCCAGGCTGCCAAGGACGAGGTCGCCAAGGCGCAGGAGGCCGCCAAGTCCGGCAACATCGCCGAGTCCGAGGCCACCCCCTCGGCGAGCGCCGCCCCGACGGAGGAGGCCACGGCCGAGTGGACCCAGGAGCCGACGGCCGAGCCCACCCAGGAGGCCGCCGCTGCCGCCACTGCCGACACCGACGCCAGTGCGAAGGCCGAGGCCGACGCCAAGGCGAGCGCGGACGCCGAGGCCACCGCGAAGGCCCAGGCCGACGCCAAGGCAACGGCGGACGCCGAGGCCACCGCGGCCGCCGAGGCGCAGAAGAAGGCTGACGAACAGGCAGCCGCGCAGAAGGCGGCCGAGGAGCAGGCCGCTGCCGAGGCCGCCCAGAAGGCCGCTGAGGAGCAGGCCGCTGCCGAGGCCGCCCAGAAGGCCGCTGAGGAGCAGGCCGCTGCCGAGGCCGCCCAGAAGGCCGCTGAGGAGCAGGCAGCGCAGGAGGCGGCCGCGCAGGCCGCCGCCGCCTCCGCCAACAAGGCCGACACCGTCATCTCCGCCGCCAAGGACTACCTCGGGGTGCCCTACGTGTGGGCGGGCGAGTCGTACTCAGGCGTCGACTGCTCGGGCCTCATGGCGCTCGCCTACCAGCAGGCCGGGGTCTACCTCACCCACTCCTCCCGCGCGCAGTACGGGCAGGGCACCGCGATCCCGTTGTCGGAGGTCCAGCCCGGCGACCTCGTCTTCTGGTCGCACGACGGCACGCAGTCCGGCATCTACCACGTCGCCATGTACCTGGGGAACGGGCAGATCATCGAGGCCCCGAACGTGGGCATGGTCGTCCGCATCACGTCCATGTCCTACAGCGGCGGCATCATGCCCTACGCCGTGCGCCCCTGAGGCGCCTCCCCGGTCCCGTGAACGCTCCCGTTCCCGAGAACAGGGCCTGAACCGTCCACTCAGGTCCGCTGACGCCGTCCGGCCGCACCTCTTGCAGCGGCCCGGGCGGCGTCGGCGCGCCCGGAGCGGTGGGGTCCCGGCCCCCCGGGTGGGGGCGGACGTGACGGAGGGGCCGCACCGTCGCCGGTGCGGCCCCTCCTGCTCGCGCTGATGCGCGCTGCTCAGGACGCCTCAGTGCCCCTCGCGGGCGATGCGCTCCTGCTCGCGGTCGTAGGAGCGGCGGATCTCCTCCTCCGCCTCCTCGCGGCCCACCCAGTGAGCGCCCTCGACGCTCTTGCCGGGCTCGAGGTCCTTGTAGACCTCGAAGAAGTGCTGGATCTCGAGGCGGTGGAACTCGCTCACGTCCTCGATGTCGGTGCGCCAGGAGGCGCGCTGGTCCGCGGCCGGGACGCACAGGACCTTGTCGTCGCCGCCCTTCTCGTCGCGCATGCGGAACATGCCCAGGGCGCGGCAGTGGATGAGGCAGCCGGGGAAGGTCGGCTCCTCCAGGAGCACGAGCGCGTCGAGCGGGTCGCCGTCCTCGCCGAGCGTGCCGTCGATGAACCCGTAGTCGTCGGGGTAGCGGGTCGAGGTGAAGAGCATCCGGTCCAGCTTGATACGGCCGGTCTCGTGGTCGACTTCGTACTTGTTCCTGTTGCCCTTGGGGATCTCGATGGTGACGTCGAACTCCACGGGAAGTCTCCTTCTGAATGTCGTCTCCGGCCGTCTCCCGATCCGGTCGGTCTGCCTCGCCGTCGTCGTCCTGGGGCGCCGACGGGCCGCGGCGTCGCGTCGGGAGGGCTGGCCGCAATGGCACTAGTGTGGCGCACGAGGGCCCTCGCCGAGGCCGACTCGCCCCAACGGGCGGCCGGGCCGCGGAAGCCACGACGTCCGCGCGGGCGCGGCAGGACGACGCGGCCGCGGGCCTGATCCACGTTCCCCACGCCCCGGAGGTCCCGTGCGCAAGGCAACGATCGCTGGACTCACCGCCGCGACCCTCGTCGTCGCCGGCGGCTTCTACGGTCTCGCCGACGCCCTCGACGTCGCCCCCGGCCTGCTCACGACCGCGCCCGTCGGCCCGACGGCCGCCGCCTTCCCCACCGTGGAGCCCGGTGCGGGCACCGCCCCCACCGTCGCCGGCCTCGACGCCGACGCCGCCACTCCCTCCACGTCGGCCCTGGCCTCCTACGCCGACGCCCTCGCCTCCGACGACCTCATCAAGGGAGCCACGACCGGCGTCTCGATCATCGACGTCGCCACCGGTGACGAGCTCCTCGACCACGACGCCGGCAAGGCGCTCACCCCGGCCTCCTCCAACAAGGTCCTCACCGCCTGGACCGCGCTCCAGGTCCTCGGAGCGGACCACCGCCTCACGACCTCCGCCGTCCTCGACGGAAGCACCCTCACCCTCGTCGGCGGCGGCGACGTCCTCCTCTCCTCCGACAAGGGCGACGCCTCGGCCACCGCCGGGCACGCCGGGCTGGGCGACCTCGCCCGCGCGGCGGCCAAGAGGCTCAAGGCCCAGGGCGTCACCAAGGTCTCCGTCCGACTCGACGACACCATGTTCTCCGGCCCCACCTGGAACGACGGCTGGGAGTCCGGCAACGAGGCCTGGGTGGCTCCCGTCCAGCCGATCATGATCGACGTCAGCGCCGTCAAGGAGGGCTCCGGCTACCCAGCCGACCCCGCCATGGAGGCCGCCCAGGCCTTCGTCACGCACCTCAAGGAGGCCGGGATCACCGTCCACGGCGACCTCTCCCGAGCCGCCGCCCCCGACGGAGCCACGGAGCTCGCCTCCGTCCGGTCCGCGCCGCTCGAGGACGTCCTCGCCGTCTCCCTCAAGGCCTCGGACAACACGATGACCGAGGTGGAGGGGCGCGTCACCGCCGTCGCCGCCGGGAACGAGGGCAGCTTCGAGGGTGCAACCGCCACGGTCGCGGCGCGGCTCAAGAAGGACGGCTTCGACACCTCCGGCCTCGTCCTCAAGGACTCCTCCGGCCTGGCCAAGGCCGACAAGGTCCCCGCACGGCTCCTCGCCCAGGTCATCGCCCGCGCCGCCGGCTCCGACGGAGGCACCGCGGGCCGCACCCTCATCGGCGACCTCCCGGTCGGAGCCCTCGACGGCACCCTGGACGACCGCTTCAACGGCGCCGCCGGCGCCGGGACCGTGCGCGCCAAGACCGGGTCCCTCGATCAGGTCTCTTCCCTCACGGGCACCGTCGTCACGAAGGACGGCCGCCTCCTCGCCTTCTCCGTCATCCTTGACGGCTTCGAGTCCGGCGGCCTCGGCAGCGCCCGCGTCGCCATGGACCAGGACCTCATCGGGCCCCTCGCCGACTGCGGCTGCCGGGGCTGAGCGCCGTGGTCGCTCCCGCCTCCCCGATCGACTGGGAACGTGCGCTTCACCTGGCGCGTGCCGCCACGCCCCCGGGTCCCCGCGCAACGGCTCCCGAGCGGGCCGCCCTCGTCGTGCTCCTTCACGACGCCGCCGTCGACGCCCCGGCTCGCGTCGGCGGCCTCACGGGGCTCGAGCGGGAGGCGCGGGCCGTGGCGCGCTCGCTCGACGTCCGCGTCGTCGACCGCGACGCCGCCCGCCGGGCCGCCGTCGACTCCGTCCGACGCCTCGTACCCGCCGCTGCGCACGCGCCCGGGGAGCGGACCGGCGGCTCAGCCGACGCGGGCCGTGCCGACGCGCCGGGGCGCGGACGCAGCGCGGTGAGCATGGCGCTGGGCGCCGGACGCGCCCTCGGCCACCGCGCCGGCGGCACCGTCGGGACCCGTCTCGCAGCCACCGAGGTGGCCGCCGCGCTGGGCACCGTCTCGACCCGCCTCCTCGGCGAGGTCCTCCCCGCGGTCCCGGATCCCGCGGGGGCACCGGACGGCGACGGCGAGGAGGCCGCCTCCGCCTCACGGATCCTCATCGTCGCCCCCAACGTCCTGGCCCTGGCCCGCCGTCAGGACCTCGACCTCGCGGACCTCGCGCGCTGGGTGGCTCTCCACGAGACGGTCCACGCCGTCCAGCTCGCCGCCGCGCCGTGGCTGGCGGCCCACCTCGTCCGCGCCACCGCTGAGGTCGTTCGCGCCGTCACGGCGCGGGACGTCGCCGCCGCGCGCGAGCGCGCCGCCGGGCTGTCCGCGCACCTCGCCCTCCTCGAGGGGCACGCCGAGGCCTCCCTCGACGGCGTGGGGCCGGAGGAGATCGGCAGCGTCCACCGCCTGCGCGCCGTCGTCGGCCCGGCACGGTCGGGCGCGCTCGGAGACGTCCTCGCCCGCCTCACCAGTGTCCGTGCCAAGGGCGCCCAGCACGCCGACGGCGCGGACTTCGTCCGAGCCGTCCTCGCCGGCACGGGCCCCGCGGGCCTCGCAGCGGCCTGGGTGGCGCCGGAGAACCTCCCCCGGCCCGACGAGCTCGAGGATCCCGCGGCGTGGGAGGCAAGGGTCCTGCGCTGACGGCGGCCGCGGTTACCGCGCCCGCGCGGCCCATGACAGAATCCCGACATCACCGGACCCGCAGAAAGGCAGGACATGGACGCCGCTGACATGGGGGAGGACCTCGCGCAGGTCCTCATCACCGAGAAGGAGATCGGCCAGCGCCTCGACGAGATGGCCGCCCAGATCGACGCCGACTACGAGGGCAAGGACATCCTCCTCGTGGGCGTGCTCAAGGGCGCCGTCTACGTCATGGCGGACCTCTCCCGCAGGCTGCACCGCTCCGCCCCCATGGACTGGATGGCCGTGTCCTCCTACGGCTCGGGCACCAAGTCCTCCGGCGTCGTGCGCATCCTCAAGGACCTCGACGCGGACCTCACGGGCCGCCACGTCCTCATCGTCGAGGACATCATCGACTCCGGCCTCACGCTGTCCTGGCTCGTCGGCAACCTCTCCAGCCGCGGCGCCGCCGGCGTCGAGATCGCTACCCTCCTGCGCAAGCCCGAGGCCGCCAAGGTCGAGGTCGACGTCAAGTACGTCGGCTTCGACATCCCCACCGAGTTCGTCGTCGGCTACGGCCTCGACTACGCCGAGCGCTACCGCAACCTGCCCTTCATCGGCACCCTGCGGCCCGAGGTCTACGGGGGCTGACCCGGGAGCGGCCGACCGTCGGGCTCCCTGCGCGGCGCCGGTGACCCTTCCGTGACGCCGCCACGCCCCTCGCGAACCGTGACGCCCCTCGCGGCGCGCCGCAGCGTCTTTCGGCTAGCGTTTGGCAGTCAGACGCGCGAAGGGATCCACCGCTGATGAGCAACAACACGCACCCCGGCAGCAGCCGCCACTCCCGGGGACCCGGGCGCCGGGACGGCGGCCGGGACAGGAAGCGCGGCGCTCTGCGCAACCCACTGGTGTGGATCGCGCCCTTCGTCCTGCTCACCCTGCTCGCATGGGCGCTCCTGTCCAGCGCCTCCGGCTACCGCAGCATCGACACCTCCGACGGCATCGACCTGCTCAAGAACCAGGCGAAGACCATCGAGTCGGTCACCGTCATCGACGGCAACCAGCGCGTCGAGCTGGACCTGTCCTCCTCCTACGAGCAGCAGCCCAAGAAGAAGGGCGAGTCCGCCCAGAACCTCGGCAAGAAGGTCCAGTTCACCTACACGCAGGCGCAGGCAGACCAGGTCAACGAGCTCGTCCAGGCCGCCAACCCCTCGCAGGGCTACGACTCCGTCGTCCCGACGACGAGCTGGTGGTCCTCCATGCTCCAGCTCTTCCTCCCGATGCTCCTCTTCATCGCCTTCTTCTGGTGGATGATGGGCCGCGTCTCCGGCGGACGCGGCGGCGCCATGGGCTTCGGCAAGTCCAAGGCGAAGGTCGCGGACAAGGAGATGCCCGAGGTCACCTTCGACGACGTCGCCGGTGAGGACGAGGCCGTCGAGGAGCTCGAGGAGATCCGCGAGTTCCTCTCCGAGCCGGAGAAGTTCCAGGCCGTCGGCGCCAAGATCCCCAAGGGCGTCCTCCTCTACGGCCCGCCCGGAACCGGTAAGACCCTTCTCGCCAAGGCCGTCGCCGGCGAGGCCGGCGTCCCCTTCTTCTCCATGTCCGGCTCGGAGTTCGTCGAGATGTTCGTCGGCGTCGGCGCCTCCCGCGTCCGCGACCTCTTCGAGCAGGCCAAGGAGAACGCCCCGGCCATCATCTTCGTCGACGAGATCGACGCCGTCGGACGCCACCGCGGCTCCGGCATGGGCGGCGGCCACGACGAGCGCGAGCAGACCCTCAACCAGCTCCTCGTCGAGATGGACGGCTTCGACGCCTCCACCAACGTCATCCTCATCGCGGCCACGAACCGCCCCGACGTCCTCGACCCCGCGCTCCTGCGCCCGGGCCGCTTCGACCGCCAGGTCAGCGTCGAGGCCCCCGACATGAACGGCCGCGAGGCCATCCTCCGCGTCCACGCCAAGGGCAAGCCGATGACCCGCGACGTCGACCTCAAGCAGGTCGCCAAGCGCACCCCCGGCTTCACCGGCGCGGACCTTGCCAACGTCCTCAACGAGGCCGCCCTCCTCACGGCCCGCTCGAACGCGCAGCTCATCGACAACCGCGCCCTCGACGAGGCCATCGACCGCGTCATCGCCGGCCCGCAGAAGCGCACCCGCGTCATGAACGACCACGAGAAGGCCGTCACCGCCTACCACGAGGCCGGCCACGCCCTGTGCGCCGCCGCCGGCGCGTACTCCGACCCGGTGACCAAGGTGACGATCCTGCCGCGCGGCAAGGCGCTGGGCTACACGATGGTCATGCCCGCGGACGACAAGTACTCCACGACCCGCAACGAGCTCCTCGATCAGCTCGTCTACGCCATGGGCGGCCGGGCCGCCGAGGAGCTCGTCTTCCGCGACCCCACCACCGGCGCCTCGAACGACATCGAGAAGGCCACCGGCACCGCCCGCAAGATGGTGACCGACTTCGGCATGACCCGCTCCGTGGGCGCCGTCAAGCTCGGCACCACCGAGAACGAGACGGTGCTGGGCCTGTCCGCCACGAACCGCGACTTCTCCGAGGCCGTCGCCGCGAGCGTCGACGCCGAGGTCCGTGAGCTCATGGACGCCGCGCACCGCGAGGCCTGGGAGATCCTCACCCGCAACCGCGCCGTCCTCGAGGACCTCGCCACGCAGCTCCTCGAGAAGGAGACCCTGCTGGAGAAGGACCTCGAGCGGATCTTCGCCCCCGTCATCAAGCAGCCGGCCCGCCCGCTCTGGCGCAGCGACGACGCCCTCGTCATGGACGAGGCCATCGCGGCCGGGGAGTACTTCTCCGGGTCCAAGGCCCTCGGCCGTCACGACGCCGGGCGCGCCTCGCAGGGCGACGACGAGCAGGCCGAGGTCCCCGGATCCGTCGAGGCTCCCGCCCCGCTCGATCCCGAGACACCGATCCAGCCCGGTCTGCCGAACCCGCCCTCCCAGCAGGACGGCTCGGACCTGGGCACCTCCGGTCCCCGCGCATGAGCGCGGAGACGGAGCACGGCACGGGCGAGGACGCCGACCGGCCCGCCCCGGCCGGGGCCGTGGCCTCGCCGGCCGGCCGGCCCTACGACGCCGAGGGCGTGCGCCGCGCCGTCCGGGACCTCCTCGTCGCCATCGGCGAGGACCCGGACCGCGACGGGCTGGCCGAGACGCCCGACCGCGTGGCCCGCGCCTACGCGGAGATCTTCGCCGGCCTCGCGGAGGACCCGGGCGCGCACGTCGAGAAGGTCTTCGACGTCGGCCACGAGGAGATGGTCCTCGTGCGGGACATCCCCATGTACTCGGTGTGCGAGCACCACCTCCTGCCCTTCCACGGCGTCGCCCACGTCGCCTACATCCCCGGCGAGGGCGGGCGCGTCACGGGCCTGTCCAAGGTCGCGCGCCTCGTCGAGGGCTACGCGCGCCGCCCCCAGGTCCAGGAGCGACTCACCTCCCAGGTCGCCGATGCCATGGTCGAGCGCCTGGGCGTGCGCGGCGTCCTCGTCGTCGTCGAGGCCGAGCACCTGTGCATGTCGATGCGCGGCATCCGCAAGCCCGGCTCGAACACCGTGACCTCCGCGGTCCGCGGCCAGATGCGCAACGCGGCCACACGCTCCGAGGCCATGAGCCTCATCCTGGGGCGGCGTCACTGACCCTGATCGAGGCGTGCCTGAGCACGCGGCAAGGGGCCGGCGCCCGGTGGTGCCGGCCCCTTGCCGCGTCGTGGCCGCCCGCCTGACCCGCTCGTCCCGTGAGCGGGGTGAGCGGTGTGCGCGGGATGGCGGTGCTCAGTCCTCGACGACGGAGACGTCGACGCGGATGTTCCCACGCGTCGCGTTGGAGTAAGGGCAGACCTGGTGGGCCTTGTCGGCCAGGGCCTGCGCCTCGTCGTGAGGGAGGGCGGGGACGACGACCTCGAGGGCGACGGCGAGGCCGAAGCCCTCGCCCGCCTTGCCGATCGAGACACGGGTGCCCACGGAGGAGTCGCCGAGGTCCTTGCCCGCGGAGCGGGCGACCATCTGGAGGGCTGAGTGGAAGCACGCGGCGTAACCGGCGGCGAAGAGCTCCTCGGGGTTCGCTCCCTCGCCGCTGCCTCCCATCTCGCTCGGGATCGCGAGGTCCATGTCGACGCGGCCGTCGGCGGTGCGGACGTGACCGTCGCGGCCGGCGCCCGTCGCGATCGCCTCGGTGGTGTAGAGGGGGGTGATGTCCTGCATGCGTTCTCCTTCGGTGTCCGGCGGGCGGTGCGCCCGTGCTCGCGGCACCGCCCGACGTTGAAGAGGGTAGTCCACAAGTAAGTTGTGCACAATATAGAGGTGGGCTCCCGTTCCGTGCACCACTCCCAGCTCGACCTCGACCGCCAGCTGTGCTTCTCCCTGTACCGGGCCAGCCGCGCGGTGACGCGCGCCTACCGGCCCGTTCTCACTGAGCTCGGCCTCACCTACCCGCAGTACCTCGTCATGCTCGTCCTGTGGGAGACCGAGGGGCCCCTCGGCGTCGGAGAGGTCGGGGAGCGTCTGGGCCTGGACAGTGGCACGCTCACCCCGCTGCTGCGCCGGATGGAGCAGGCGGGGCTCCTCACCCGCAGCCGTGGGGAGGATGAGCGCCGCCGACTCATCGCCCTCACCGCGCAGGGGCGCTCCCTCGAGGACCGCGCGGCGCGCGTGCCCGAGCGCATGGCCGCTCTCTACCCGGCCGACACCGAGCAGGCCCGGGAGGTCAAGGCCTACCTCGACGACCTCGCGGACCGCCTCACCTGACGGCCGGACGCCTCGGGCCGTCCGGGCACGACGCGACCGCCGTGCCCGGACGGCTCCCAGGTCAGGCCCAGGGGTCCACGAGGATGCGGATCGGGTTGCCGACCTTCTTCTCGAGGTGCTCGATGCCCGTGCGGATGTCGCGCAGCGGCACGACCTCACTCACCGACTCGGTGAGGTCGAGACGGCCGTACCGCAGCATCTCGGTAAGCATGGCGATGTCCTGCGTCTTGTAGCCGAGGTGGCCCAGGACCCGCTTGTTCTTGAGGTTGAACTCGACGAACGTCCCGAGGTTCATCTCCTGGGCGCTGATGCCGATCGTGACGACGCAGCCGTGGTTGTCCAGGGAGGCGACGGCCTGCTTGAGCGTGGAGGGGATGCCGACGGCGTCGAAGGCGACGTCGATCATGCGCCCGCCGGTGGCGGCGGCGACCGAGTCGATGAGGTTCGGGTCGTCGGCGCGGAAGACGTGGTCGGCCCCCAGGCGCTCGGCGCGCTCGAGGCAGTCCTCATTGAGGTCGACGCCGATGATCGGCACGGCGCCCGCGAGCTTCGACAGCTGGACGACGTGCGTGCCCACGCCTCCCAGGCCCCACACGCCCACCGCGTTGCCGGGGTGCACCTTGCCGGTGCGCACGACGGCGCCGAAGGGCGTGGAGACGGCGTCTGCGAGGAGGGCGGCCTGCTTGAGGTCCACCTCGTCGGGCACGCGCGTCATGCCCATGACGTTGGCGACCGTGTACTGCGCCCAGCCGCCGTCGTAGGCGAAGGCCATGAGGCGCAGGTTGAGGCACGCGGTGAAGTCGCCGCGCTGGCAGCGCCTGCACTTGAGGCAGGGGCGTCCCGCCGACGGGATGACCCGGTCGCCGACCTCCCAGCCGGTGACTCCCGGACCCACGGCGTCGATCGTGCCGGACGCCTCGTGGCCCTGGGTGACGACGGGCACGTTGTCCGGGAAGGCGCCGTGGATGAGGGAGAGGTCCGAGTGGCAGATCCCGCAGTACGCCACCTTGATGCGCACCTGGCCCGGACCGGGCTCCGGGATCGGCACCTCCTCGACCTCGACGCGCCGTCCGTCGGCGTGGAAGCGCTCAGCGAGCATCATCCTTGGAGCAGGGGGCTGGGTTCCGGTCATGTGATCACGTCCTTGTCATCAGCTGTCATCGGCTGTTGTCAGCGGTCGTCGGGCACGCCGCCGGCCACCGTGGTGCGGGCTCTCCGTCGCGGCCGTGCCGGCCCCCCGACCACCCCATCGTAGGAACGACGCCGCGAGTACGGGCCCGTATCGAGGGTTGCGTTCCGGCGTCGGACGAGGGAGCCGCGTTCACGCTCCGCGAGGGCGAGCTCGGCCTCGAGCGCGTTACAGAACGGTGCCGCCCCGATACCCTGGGGCGGTGAACTCGGCCGACGCCCTCGTCCCGGCACCTCTGCCCGCGCCCCTCTCCGAGCCCTCCGCGGCCGGACGGACCCTCGTCATGGGCATCGTCAACGTCACCCCCGATTCCTTCTCCGACGGCGGCCGATGGGCCACCGCTGACCTCGCGGCCGCCCACGGACGCCAGCTCATGGCCCAGGGCGCGGACCTCGTCGACGTCGGTGGGGAGTCCACCCGGCCCGGCGCCAAGCGCGTCCAGAGCGAGGAGGAGCGCGAGCGCGTCGTCCCCGTCATCCGTGCCCTGGCCGCCGAGGGGGTCCCCGTCTCCGTCGACACGATCCACGCCGAGACGGCCCGCGCCGCCGTCGAGGCCGGCGCGGTCATCATCAACGACGTCTCCGGGGGCCTCGCGGACCCGGGCATGCACCCCCTCGTCGCCGAGCTCGGCGTCGTCTACGTCTGCCAGCACTGGCGCGGGAACCCCGAGACCATGAACGGCCTCACCGACTACGCTGACGACGTCGTCGGGGGCGTCGAGGCCGAGCTGCGCGAGCGCCTCGCGAGCCTGAGGGCCGCCGGGGTGCGCGACGAGCAGGTCGTCACCGACCCCGGTCTCGGCTTCGCAAAGACACACCCGCAGTCCTGGGAGCTCCTTGCCGCCACCGCGCGCCTGCGCGAGGACCTCGGCCTGCCGGTGCTCATCGGCTCGTCCCGCAAGCGCTTCCTGGCCGGTGCCGTCACCCCCGAGGTGGCCGCCGAGCCCCTGGCCCGTGACGACGCCACGGCCGCCACGACCGCCCTCGCCGCCCTCGCGGGCGCCTGGGCCGTGAGAGTCCACGAGGTCCCGGCCAACCGGGACGCCGTCCGCACCGCCTCCCTCTGGAAGGAACCACGATGACCCACCTGAGCCACTCCAGCAGCGACAGGATCCGGCTCACCGGCCTGTCCGCACGCGGGCACCACGGCGTCCTTCCCTCCGAGCGCCAGGAGGGGCAGCTCTTCAGCGTCGACCTCGTCCTCGACCTCGGGCAGCGCGGGACGGCCGTCGCCGCCCAGACCGACTCGCTCGACGACGCCGTCGACTACTCCGCCGTGGCGAGCCAGGTCATCGAGGTCATCGAGGGGGAGCCCGTCAACCTCATCGAGACCCTCGCCGAGCGCGTCGCCGACGTCGCCCTGGCCCACCACCGGGTGCGCTCCGTGCGCGTCACGGTCCACAAGCCGCAGGCGCCCCTCACGGTCGCCTTCGACGACGTCGCCGTCTCGATCCTGCGGACCGCGGACGTCGAGTGGGAGGACGACGACGCGAGCGCCGCTGCTCCTGCCGCCGCCCCGGAGCCCGCACCGGTACCGCCGGCGCCCCTGCCGAGCGCCGAGGACGAGGCCCTCGCGGCCGCCGGCGACGAGTCGGCCCCGAGCGAGCCCGAGCCCGAGGCCGACCCTCAGGACGCCGAGCTCGCCGCCGCGGCCCTCGTGGCCGCACCCGTCGCCGCGCCCACCGGAGGCGCGGCCGCCGCGGCGGCCGCCTTCGCCGCCGCCAACGTCGCTGCCGAGGGGTCCGCCCGCAGCACCGAGACCGATGGCCCCGAGGACGCCGAGCCCGAGCCCGTCGTCGTGGAGGAGACCGCCACCGGCGAGGCGTCGAGCGGGGCGAATCCTCAGGACGCCGAGCTCGGCGCCGCGACGCTCGCCGCCGCGCCCGCCGCGGCCCCCACCGCGGGCGCCGCCACGGCGGCGGCCGCCTTCGCCGCCGCCAACGTCGCTCCAGAGGACGAGCCCGCTCCGGCCGAGGCCGGGACGAGCCCTCTCGACCAGCGTCCCGAGGGACGCCCCGCCGAGGTCGTCATCGCCCTCGGCGGCAACGTCGGGGGCGTCGTCCCCGCGCTGCGCCAGGCCGTCGCCACGCTGCGTGAGACCGAGGGCGTCGAGGTCACCGCCGTCGCCCCGCTCGCACGCACCCAGGCCGTCACCGAGGCCGCCTCCGGCCCGCAGCCGGACTTCCTCAACACCGTCGTCCTCGCTCGCACGACCCTCGCACCGCGCGAGGTCCTCGACCTGTGCCACCGGCTCGAGGACGCCGCCGGCCGTGTCCGCACCGAGCACTGGGGGCCGCGCACCCTGGACGCCGACCTCGTCGACTACGAGGGCGTCACGAGCGACGACCCCGAGCTCACGCTCCCGCACCCGCGGGCCACCGAGCGGGCCTTCGTCCTCGTCCCGTGGTCCCAGGCCGACCCCTTCGCCGAGCTCGGAGGCGAGGTCGTCGCCACGCTCGCTGACGAGGCCCCCGACCGCGACGGCGTGCGCTGGCTCGCCCTCGACTGGATCGACTCCGACCACCTGCCCGCGCTGCCCACCGGCCAGTACGTCGCCCCGCCCGCACCCTCCGCTCACGCGGCTCCCGCCCCGGCCGACGGCGTCGAGGGCCAGGGGATCTGATGCGCCGCACGCGCTGGACGACCGTCCTCGCGTGCGCCCTCGCGACCGGCGTCCTCAGCTGGGTCGTGAGCGACCTGCTCCTGCGCCGCCAGGGCTGGGTACCCGAGGTCGCGCCGTGGGGCGGCGTCGTCGCCCTCGTCATCTCGGTCATCGTCCTCGTCGCGGGCCTCGCCGTGCGTCGCCTGCGCGCCCACGAGCCCACCTGGATGACGCCGACCGGCGCCGCCACGACGGCGAGCGCCGCGCAGGCCTCCGCCGTCGTCGGGTCCCTCGTCGGTGGTGCCTACGCCGGGCAGCTCGTCCTCGTCCTCGCCAACCCAGCCTCGCCCGCCCTCACCCGCCTCGGCTGGACCGCTGCCGGCTGCCTCCTCGCGTGCGCCGTGTGGATCGCGGTGGGCCTGGCCGTCGAGCACTGGTGCGCCATCGACACGTCCGACGACGATGAGGACGGCACGAAGGGGCACGGCGGCGCCGGTGGCTCGGTTCCTCCTGGCGGCGCACCCGCCTGAGGACGCGTCTCGTCCTCCCGGGGGAGGGAGGGGCAGGGCCCCCGTGAGACGGTGGCCTCACCCGACCCGAGGAGCCCCCCATGAGCGCCCCCGACCCCGTCACCCGCCCCGCCCCTGCCGCGGCGGCTGAGCCGTCAGCCGCTCGGGCACGACCAGCAGCCGGCCGCCGACCGGTGCGCTCGACCACGGCGGGCGGCAGCCCCTTCGACCCCGACGGCGTCGTCTTCAGGCCCGTCTCACCGCGCCTGACCACCGCGCGCCTCATCCTCAACGGGTGCTTCGACGCCGTCGTCATCGTGGTGCTCGCCGTGCTGGGGATCATCGTGAGCCCCTGGTTCCACGTCGGGACGGCGATCGGTGCGGTCCTGCTCGTGTGGGAGCTCTGGCTCATCCCGCGCCAGGTGCGGGCCATGGGCTACGCCCTCGCCGAGGACCACCTCCTGTGGCGCAAGGGAATCATGTTCCGCCGCATGAGCGTCGTCCCCTACGGGCGCATGCAGTTCGTCGACACCTCCCAGGGCCGGCTCGCGCACCGGCTCGGGATCGCCGAGGTCAAGCTGCACACGGCCGCTGCCTCGACCGACGCCACGATCAACGGTTTGCCCGTCGAGGAGGCGGAGAACCTGCGACGGATCCTCTCCGAGCGCGGCGAGCAGAGGATGGCCGGCCTGTGAGCGCCGACCAGCGGCCCACGCCCACCCGGAGCCGGTCCCAGCGACGGCACGACCGCGCGGTGCGGCGCGCAGCCGGCCGGGAGGAGCGCGGCATCTCCCTGCCCGAGGACGTCACCTGGCACCGGGTCCACCCGGTCACGCCGCTCCTCCAGGGATGGAAGATCATCACCGCGGTCCTCGCGATCGTCACCGTCCAGAACCTCGACACCGCGATCGAGGTCTACCGGGCCGTTCGCAAGCAAGGCTTCGACCTCTCGCACGGCGCCATCCTGTGGGCCGTCGTCGGGACCGCGGGTGCTGTCGCGCTCACGGCCCTGGCCCTGTGGCTCTCCTGGTGGATGCGGACCTACGCCGTCGACCGCGACGCCGTCTACCTACGCAGCGGGGTCCTCACCCGCCAGCTGCGCATCGCCCGGCTGCCCCGGATCCAGTCCGTCGACGTCGTCCACCCGCTGCTCGGGCGGATCCTCGGGCTCGGTCAGCTCAAGGTCGAGGTCGCCGGGGGAGGGGACTCCCGCGTCCTCATCGGCTACCTGCGCACCCGCGAGCTCGAGGAGCTCCGCGACCGGATCCTCGACCTCGCCGCAGGAGCGCGGACCGCTGACGCCCGCGGCGGCTCCACGGCCCAGGACGCGGCCGAGGGACCCGGAGAGGGCGACCTGCCCGCTGCCGGCGCGGCGCCCGCTCCTGAGCGGACCGGCACGACGGGCGCCGCCACCACGGCGGGGCACGTCCCCCTCGGCTTCGAGGGAGCGGAGTCCGCGGCCAGGCTGACCGGGCTCAGCGGGGAGGAGCGCCCGCTCTACGCCGTCGACACCCGGGTCCTCCTCCTCTCGACCCTGCGCTCGGGGCAGACGCTCCTCATCCTCCTCATCGTCCTCGCCTCCGTCGGCGGCACGCTGGCCGCGGCCCTCCTCGACGGCAGCGGAACCGACCTCGTCGGGCTCCTTCCAGCGCTCATCGGACCGCTCGCCATGGTCGGGGCCGTCTGGGGCCGCTTCAACAAGGGCTGGGGCTTCCGAGCGGCCGCCACCCCCGCCGGCATCCGCACGCGCTGCGGCCTGACCTCGGACACCTCCTCCACCCTCCCGCCCGGCCGCGTCCACGGCGTCAGCCTCGAGCAGGGGCCCTTCTGGCGGGGACCGGACTGGTGGAGCGTCAAGGTCTGCGTCGCCGGCCGGTCGGCTGCGGAGGCATCGTCGTCCGGAGGCGTCCAGGACACCGGCGTCAACGTCCTCCTGCCCGTCGGGGACCGTGACACGGCGATACGCGCCCTCTGGCTCGTCGCCCCGGACCTCGGGACGAGCGATCCCGACGGGCTCCTGGACGCAGCCCTGGCCGGTTCCGGCGACGACGGCGTCGGTGACCCCACCGCGCCTGTGGGCTCCTCCGAGCGCGGCCTCATCGGGGTCCCCCGACGCGGCCGTGTCTTCTCCCCGATCGCGTGGCGGTGCGAGGGTCTGTGGCTCACGGACACCTGCGTCGTCCTGCGCCTGGGGCGCTTCTGGCGGCGCACGAGCGTCATCCCCTACGAGCGCATCCAGTCGCTGTCCGTCCACGAGGGACCGCTGGCGCGACGACGCGGGCTCGCCAGGCTCCACCTCGACATGGTAGACACCAACGTCGCCTGCCAGATCTCCAACCTCGACCGCGACGACCTCGCGGCCGTCGAGCAGGTCATCGCGCAGCGCGCCCTGCGCCGTCGCCAGGAGGAGCACCTCGACCGCTGGCTCGAGCGCGTCGCCTGACACGTGCTCGCCCGTGTGCGCGCCGAGACCGGGCGCACGGCGCGCTGGACCGGCACCGAGGACGAGCGGGCCGAGCCCGCCGACGGGCGGCGTGAGAGCATCGAGCGCATGAGCGACGCCAGCATCCCCGAGCCCGGCACCCCCTCCGCCGCGAAGGCGCCCGCCGGGCCCGGGCAACCAAGCCGCCCAGGGCGCCTGGGGGTCGGCGTCATCTCCGCCGGCCGCGTCGGCGCCGTCCTCGGCTCCGCGCTCCGGTCCGTCGAGCACCAGCTCGTCGGTGTCCACGCCGTCTCCGAGGCCTCCCGCGAGCGCGCCGAGATGCTGCTGCCCGGCGTTCCGCTCCTCGAGGTCGAGGAGATCGTCCGCCGCTCCGAGCTCGTCCTCCTCGCCGTCCCCGATGACGAGCTCTCCGGCCTCGTCTCGGGCCTCGCCGAGGTCGGCGCGTGGCAGATGGGGCAGATCATCGTCCACACCTCCGGCCGCTACGGCGTCGGCGTCCTCGCCCCCGCCCAGGCCGCCGGCGCGATCCCCATCGCCCTCCACCCCGCCATGACCTTCAGCGGCTGGTCGATGGACCTCGCGCGCCTCACCGGCTGCCCTATGGCCGTCACCGCGCCGCCCGCCTTCCTGCCCGTCGGCCAGGCCCTCGCCGTCGAGCTCGGCGGTGAGCCCTTCGTCCTGCCCGAGGAGGCGCGTCCCGCCTACCACGCGGCTCTTGCCCACGGCGCCAACCACCTCGTCACCCTCGTCGGTCAGGCCGTGCGTGCCCTCGAGGCCGCCGGCGTCGAGGACGGCGCCGCGACCCTCCGCCCGCTCCTCACCGCGGCCCTCGACGGGGCGCTCCAGGAGGGGGCGGACAGCGCGCTCACTGGCCCCGTCGCGCGTGGCGACGCGGGCACCGTCGCCAGCCACCTCACGGCCCTGGCCGGGCTGCGCGACGAGGAGGGGCGTCCGCTCGCCGACGCCGTAGACACCTACCGGGCCCTCGCCGCCGCCACCGTCGACCGCCGTGAGGCCACCGGCCGCCTGCGGGAGGACCAAGTGCGCGCGCTGCGCGACGCCCTCGACGACTGAGCCCGTCCGGCGCGACTAGCCTGGGCGCCGTGACCACCACGCAGAACCAGCCCGTCACCCTCGCCCGGAGCCGCCCCGGGCTCGCCGCCGCGCTCGACACCGACACCGCGCCCCGCGCCGTCGTCATGACGATGGGCGCCCTCCACCAGGGCCACTTCGACCTCGTCACCGAGGCCGCGCGCCGCGTCGGCGCCGACGGCACGGTCGTCGTCACGATCTTCGTCAACCCTCTCCAGTTCGGCGCCGGGGAGGACCTCGACGCCTACCCGCGCACCCTCGAGGCCGACGTCGAGGGCCTCACCGCCACCCTCACGGGCGACGACGGCACCCTCCGCGTGGGCCAGCTCGTCGTCTTCGCTCCCACCCCGGAGGTCATCTACCCCGACGGCGAGCCCTCCGTCCGCCTCGACCCGGGCCCCATGGCCACCGTCCTCGAGGGCGCCACCCGCCCGATCCACTTCGCCGGCGTGCTCCAGGTGGTCCTCACGCTCATGCACCTCACGCAGCCGCGGTGGGCGCTCTTCGGGCGCAAGGACGCCCAGCAGCTCGCCATCGTCCAGGCGATGGTCCGCGACCTCGCCGTCCCGGTCGAGATCGTCCCCGTCGACATCCGCCGCGAGGAGTCCGGCCTCGCGATGAGCTCGCGCAACGCCTACCTCTCCGACGCCGAGCGCGGGCAGGCCCTCGCCCTGTCACGGGCCCTCGAGGCCGGGCGCCAGGCCGCCGCCAAGGGCGCCGACGCCGCCGGGGTCCGTCACGCAGCCCTCGACCTCCTCACGAGCGCCCCCGGCGTCGAGGCGGACTACGTCGCCGCCGTCGACCCCGCCACCTTCGTCGACGCCGCCGGCGCCGGCCCGGGCCTGCCCGGAGCGGACGCCCCCGTGTCGAGCGGCGAGGTCCTCCTCGCGCTCGCGGCGCGCGTCGGGAGCACGCGCCTCATCGACAACGCGCTCATCACTCTCGGCGCCTGAGACAGCGCGGCCCAGCGCGACGACCTCGACCTTCCGGGGCGAGCACGACGCCGACGGCGCCGAGCTCGTCCCAGCCGGCCGGGCTCGTGCGCGGGCGGCCGCGTCACCGACCTCACGCTGCGGTCACCGACCTCACTGCGGCGCGCCCCGACCGAGCCCCTAGGCTTGTCCGCGATGAGCTCCCGCACCCGCACAATGATGACCTCGAAGATCCACCGCGCCACGGTGACCCAGGCGGACCTCGACTACGTCGGCTCCATCACGGTGGACGCGGACCTCCTCGACGCCGCGGACCTCCTGCCCGGCGAGCGCGTCGACGTCTGCGACTGCGAGAACGGCAACCGCTTGTCCACCTACGTCATCCCCGGCGAGCGCGGCGCCGGCGAGATCTGCATCAACGGCGCGGCGGCACGCCTCGTCAATCCCGGCGACGTTGTCATTCTCATCGCATACTCCCAGCTGCCCGACGACGAGGCCCGCACCTACCTGCCCCGCGTCGTCTTCGTCGACGAGCACAACCACGTCGTCGACCGCTCCGCCGAGCCGGGCGGCGTCCCCACCGAGGGCGTCGGCGCCGACGTCGCCCGCCTCCAGGGGCTGCGCCCCTCCGGCATCCCCCTCGCCGAGGCCCGCGCCTGAGCGGCCGGGCGACGAAGGGCCGGTGCGGCGGGGTGGCCGATCCCTCGCGTCCGGGCCGCTGAGCGTGGTCCCGCCGCCGGTAGAATCCCGGCCGTGACTGACGCGACTGAGAACCAGCAGCCCCCCGCTCCCGAGTCCGCCGCCCCTGCCGACAAGCCCCAGAAGCAGAAGCAGGCCAAGCAGGACCCGGGCCCGGGCGAGCAGTTCGAGATCCGCGCCGCCAAGCGCGACCGCCTCCGCGCCGAGGGCTGGGAGCCCTACCCCGTCGCCCTCCCCGTCACCACGACCATCGCCGCCGTCCGCGAGCAGTACGCCCACCTCGAGGCTGGCCAGGAGACCGAGGACGTCGTCGGCCTCGCCGGACGCGTCGTGTACCTGCGCAGCTCCGGCAAGCTCTGCTTCGTCACCCTCTCCGACGGCGCCGGTACCACCATCCAGGCGATGGTCTCCGCCAAGTCCCTGCCCGGTGAGGGGCACACGAGCCTCAAGTCCTTCAAGTCCGACGTCGACCTCGGCGACCACCTCTTCGTCCACGGCCGCGTCATCTCCTCGCGCCGTGGCGAGCTCTCCGTCTTCGCCGAGACCTGCCTCGCCGACGGCCGCACCGCCGAGGAGCTCCCCGAGCTCGGCGATGACGCCGTCGAGGTGCCCGCCTGGCGTATCGCCTCCAAGGCGCTCCTGCCCCTGCCCAAGACCTGGACCAACGAGGACGGCGAGTCCGTCTCCCTGTCCGAGGAGCAGCGCGTGCGCCGCCGCGAGCTCGACCTCCTCACCCGTCCCGCGGCCCGCGACATGGTCCGCACCCGCGCCGCCGTCATGCGCTCCCTGCGCGAGAACTTCCACCGCCGCGACTACCTCGAGCTCGAGACCCCGATGCTCCAGCCGATCCACGGCGGCGCCGCCGCGCGCCCCTTCGTCACGCACATGAACGCGTACGACATGGACCTCTACCTGCGCATCGCCACCGAGCTCTACCTCAAGCGCGCCGTCGTCGGCGGCGTGGACCGCGTCTTCGAGATCAACCGCAACTTCCGCAACGAGGGCGCCGACTCCTCCCACTCCCCGGAGTTCGCGGCCCTGGAGGCCTACGAGGCCTACTCCGACTACAACGGCATGGCCGAGCTGACCCGCAACCTCGTCCAGCAGGCTGCCCGCGACGCCTTCGGCCTGGCCGAGGGCGAGGAGGTCGTCACCCTCGCCGACGGCTCCGAGTACGACCTGTCCGGCGAGTGGCGCACCATCGACCTGTACGGCTCGGTCTCCGAGGCCGTCGACGAGGAGATCACCGTCGAGACGCCCCGCGAGGAGCTCGTCCGCATCGGGGAGAAGCTGGGCCTCGAGTTCGACGACTACGAGGTCGCCGGCAAGGTCGTCGAGGACATCTTCGAGGAGACCGTCGGCAACGACCTGTGGGAGCCCACCTTCGTGCGCGACTTCCCCGAGGACACCTCCCCGCTCACCCGCTACCACCGCTCCCGCCCGGGCCTGACCGAGAAGTGGGACCTGTACGTGCGCGGCTTCGAGCTCGCCACCGCCTACTCCGAGCTCGCGGACCCGGTCGTCCAGCGCGAGCGCTTCGTCGCCCAGTCCCTCGCCGCCGCCAACGGCGACCCGGAGGCCATGGTCGTCGACGAGGACTTCCTGCGCGCCATGGAGCAGGGCTTCCCGCCCTCCGGCGGCATGGGCATGGGCATCGACCGCCTCCTCATGGCCCTCACCGGCCAGGGCATCCGCGAGACCATCACCTTCCCGCTGGTCAAGCGCGGCTGACGACGACGGCGGCGTCGCGCAGACCCGCCCCGACACGCAAGCGCCCTCGACGACGGCGGTCCCGGCTCCCCGGGGCCGCCGGACGGAATGCCCAGGGCGGCCTCGCGGTTACCCACCCCATGAAGGCATTCATCCTCAACGAGTACGGCACCGACCCGGTGCTCACCGACGTCCCCGAGCCCCACGCCGGCTCCGGCGAGGTCGTCATCGACGTCGCCGCCGTCTCCGTCAACCCCGTCGACGCCCTCCTCGCCAAGGGCACGGTCCGCCTCGTCGTCCCGCTCGACCTCCCGACGCGTCTCGGCTTCGACGCAGCCGGCACCGTCGTGGAGGTCGGCGACGGCGTCACCGGGCTCGCCGTCGGCGATCGGGTCGTCACCCGCGCCGACCAGGCCCACATGGGCACCTTCGCGGAGCGGGTCGCCGTCGACGCCTCCGTGGTCGCCCCCGCCCCGAGCGGGACCAGCCTCGCCGAGGCAGCATCCCTACCGCTCACCGCTCTCACCGCCTGGCAGGCGCTCGTCGACCGCGGCCACCTCGCCACCGGCCAGAAGGTCCTCGTCCACGCCGGAGCCGGCGGCGTCGGATCCCTCGCCATCCAGATCGCCAAGCACCTCGGCGCCGAGGTCGCGACGACCGTCTCCCCGCGCAACGCCGAGCTCGTCCGCTCCCTCGGCGCCGACCACGTCATCGACTACCACTCGCAGGACTTCACCGAGGTCCTCTCGGGCTACGACCTCGTCCTCGACGGCGTCGGAGAGAAGAACGTCCTGCGCTCGCTGACCGTCCTCAAGCCGGACGGCCTCGTCGTCGGCCTCAACACCCCGCCCGACGCGGCCCTCGCCCGCACGCTCGGTACCACGGGAGTCAAGGGACTCCTCGTGCGCGCCCTGGGCGCGCGCGTCCAGCGCCGCGCCAAGAGGCTCGGCGTGCGCTACGAGTACCACCTCATGCACCCCGACGTCGCCGAGCTGCGCGAGATCATCGACCTCGTCGACTCCGGGGAGCTGCGCCCCGTCGTTGGCCGGGAGCTGCCCTTCTCGGAGGTCCCGGCTGCGCTCGCCTCCGCGCACAACGGAGGCGGCCACGGCAAGACGGTCCTCGTCCGCTGAGCCCACTGAGCCTGGGGGACCGTGACTGAGGCTGGGACACGGCCCGCAGCCGGACGGCGTCTTGGTCGATTCTTGGCGGGCGGCGTCGACGCTTGCCGCCATGACCACGACGACCTCGCCCCGCCTCCGCCCGCGCCCGGTGCTGACGCCACGCGCCAGGACCTCCCGCAGAACACGAGCCCGCTGGGCACCGGCCACCACGGGGGCGGCGTCATCGCCGCACCCGAGCACCTGCCCCTCCAGGACGCCGCGCTGCGCCCGTGGGTCGCGCTGGCGCTCGCAGGCGTCGCCGTCGTCCTCCTCGCCGGCGTCCGCCTGCACGCGTCCTCGGCCGACCTCGCCGTCACGGCCTGGTTCAACGCGCACCGCGTCGGCGTCGTCGGCGCCCTCACCACGGGCCTGTACCGCTACCTTGAGCCGCCGTACGCCGCGGCCCTCGCAATCGTCATCGTGCCCGGCGGCGGGGCCTGCACCGCGCGCCCTCCGTGGCCCTGAGCACCGCCGTCACCTACGCCCCCGTCGCGATCCTCAAGATGGTCTACGCCCGCCCGCGCCCGGACACGAGCCTGCTCGCCCACCCCATGGCGATGCACCCGGGGGACTGGTCCTTCCCGCCCGGGCACACGGCCTTCGTCGTCTCCCCCGGTGCGGCGCTCGTCCTCGCCAGCCTCGACTCGCGCGCCTCGCGCTGAGCGCCCTGGGCGCCGCAGGCCTCCGACGACCCGCGCTCGCGGCACGTCCCGCGCCGCCCCCGTCCGCGCGGCGGGGACGCTCGCGCGGTGGGGGACACGTCCGGTAGATCGGCATGAGCCCTGTGCACCAGGTGCGGCCCGGATCCTTCTGGCAGTCCGGCCGCTCGGACTGGAGGGCGCCCCCGGGAGGGGCGAGGACGCAGTGCCGTCACGAGACCTGAGCCGGAGGGCCCTCAGCGCGCCCGCTCCTCCGGGTGCCGATAGCCTGGCGCCGCGACCCGTACCGGCCGGGTCGCGTCCCGCACCGAGCCGGAGCAGCCTTGAGGAGCCCGATCGCATGACGCCCACGACCGACCAGCCCGAGCCCGCCGGCAGCACCGCGACCGCGGGCTCCGCGGAGCTCGGGGAGCGTGCCCGTCGCAGCCGCGAGGGCATGAGCAAGCCCGTCGAGAAGGTGCTGCTGCGGGGCCTCGGGCTCGTCCTCCTCGCCGTGGCTCTCGTCTTCGGGCTCCTGCGCCTCGGTGTCCTGCCCGGCCAGCGCACCTCCGTCTCCGCGGCGACGATCCAGTCCTCCTTCACCGACGTCGCCGAGCTCGCCACCCAGGACTACAGCTTCACCGACGTCGGGAAGTACTCCGAGGACAACAAGGAGGTCCTCGGGGTCGAGGTCCCGATGACCGGGTCCAGCTTCCTCGTCACCTACTCGGGCACCGTCAAGGCCGGCATCAAGGACGCCTCCGCCGTCACCGTCGACGTCGACGACGCCTCCCGCACGGTCACCGTCACCGCGCCCGCCGTCCAGGTCCTCTCCACGAGCATCGACCCGGACACCGTCACCACCTATGACCAGTCCCTCAACCCGCTCAACCAGACCGAGGTCTCCGACGTCACCGGCTTCCTCTCCGACCAGGAGAAGTCCGAGGAGGACAAGGCGGTCAAGGGCGGGCTGCTCACCAAGGCCCAGGACCGGGCCGAGTCGCTCCTCACCGAGCAGGTCAAGGCCACCCTCAAGGGCACGGAGCAGGAGGACTACGCCGTAAAGGTGACCTTCAAGGACGCCGCCGGGAAGTGACGGGCGCGCCGCGCACCAGCGGGGGCGCGGCAGGCAGCGGCTGGACGCGCCTCAGGCGACGCCGTCGCCGCGGTTGCCCGGGATCGACGAGGAGCCGATGTGCTCGGCGATCGTCGCCTCGCACTGGGCGCGGCCCACGGGGCGGCAGCCCTTGCCCGTCCAGTCGGCGATCTTCGCGGGCTCCTCGTGGGCGAGGCGCAGCCCGCGCGTGAGAAGGACGTGGACGGGCTTGCGGTGCTCGGCGAGGTCGCGACGCAGCCGGAACCACCAGGTCTGCGGACGGGGGCGCTTGAGGACGAGGGCGTCGGCGAGCAGGCCCTCCTCGCGGCAGCGGTCGACGAGCTCGGCCGCGAAGATCCCCTCGGCGACGAAGGCCTCAGCCGTCCCGATGTCGAGGGAGGAGTAGTCCACGGTGGCGTTGTCCGGGATCGAGTAGACGGGCGCGCGGGTGCGGCCCTCGCGGCACAGCTCGCGGATGGCGACCATGGCGCGCTCGGCGTCCCACGAGGCGGGGTGGTCCCAGTCGACGGCACTCATGGCCTCGTCGCGCCCGACGCCGTCCTCGCCGGAGAGGCTGCCATCCAGGAGCGGCATACCGGGCTCGTCCCCGTCGCGGTAGAAGTCGTCGAGCTTGAGGCGCTTGGCTCCGACGCGGCGCAGGAGGGAGGTCTTGCCGGACCCCGAGGGACCGGTCAGGAGGATGACTCGCGCGCTCACGGGACCCAAGACTAGATCCACTCGGTCGTCCGCTGTCCACGAGGGCGCGTCAGAGCCTGCGGAGCCTCGTGCTCGCCACAGAGCCACCGGTCCATGACGCGGATGAAGCGTGCGGCTGCTCCTGCGCTCAACCTCCTGACGCGCCCTCGTGGACACGAGATCCGGTCGCAGGTCCGCCGCAGGACGGACCTCGCCCCGCCGGCGTGGCCGGCGGGGCGAGGGCGGAGCAGCACGAGCGGTTGCTCAGTGGGCGATGACGACTCCGAGGTGGCGCGGGCCGTGGACGCCCTGGACGCGGACGAGCTCGATGTCAGCCGTGGCCGAGGGGCCGGCGATCCAGGTGGTCGGGCGCTCGGGGTGCTCGCCGAGGACGTCGACGGCCTGCGGCACCGTGGGGACGACCATCTCGCGCTCGAGGACGCACACGTGGCGGTCCGGGACGAGCGTGATCGCGCGGCGGCCCTGGTCGGGCTCGCCGTCGAGGATGATCGTGCCGGACAGGGACACGCCCACCCGCGAGCAGGTGACGACGGCGTCGACCTTGTCCAGGTCGAGGGTGGCGATGGGCTCCTCGCGGGAGTCCTCGCGCAGCTCGCGGTCGGAGCGGGCGGCGGCGTCCTTGTAGACCTGCGGCAGGCCGGAGGGGACGACGACGACCTTCGCGTCGCCGAGCAGCTCGTCGATCGCCTCGGCGATCTCGGCGTCCGAGGTCTTCGTGCGCACGACGGCGTCGTAGTCCTCGAGCTTCTCGATCATGTCGGCGACGACGGGCTCGGAGCCCGGAGCGTCGGCTCCGACGCGGACGTAGTCGCGCGGGACCTCGGGGGCGGGGCCGCGCTGGGAGCGGGAGAGCGCGTCGCGCGCGCGGGCGAGGATCGCTTCCTTGGCGTCCATCAGTTCTCCTCCTTGCTGAGGCGGGGCTGGGCGGCGGCGACGTCGTGGGCGTCGCGCTCGTCGCGGTGCAGCGGCGTCGTCGTCGACTCGGCGGTCACGTCCGCGGGGCTGTCGGCGCCGTGGGTGCGCTTCCACCACTCGCGGAAGTTCTCCTTGGGAGCCTCGGGGATGTCGCGGGCACCGGTCCACATGGAGCCGGGGTAGGGCAGCGCGCCGATCTTTCCGTCGCGTGCCACGAGCCGCGAGACCTTGACGCCCTGCTGGGCCCAGGACCAGAAGCCGCCCGCGCTCATCGGCGGCTGCGTCGCGGTCATGGCGAGGTCCCACATGTCGGGGAGGACCTTCTTCTTGACGTCGACGCTGCGGGCGCGCAGGTGGATGAGGATCGTCGGGATGTCGATCTTGACCGGGCAGGCCTCGCCGCAGGCCCCGCACAGCGAGGACGCGAAGGGCAGCTGGTGGTTCGGGTCGTCCTCGGACAGGCCCTGCGTGAGCTGCGGGGTGATGATCGCGCCGATCGGGCCCGGGTAGACCGAGCCGTAGGCGTGGCCGCCGGTGTGCTGGTAGACGGGGCAGATGTTCATGCAGGCGCCGCAGCGGATGCAGTGGAGGGCCTCGCGGCCGATCGGGTCGGCGAGGGTCTTGGTGCGCCCGTTGTCCATGAGGATGAGGTGGAACTCCTGCGGGCCGTCGCCCTCGGTGACGCCCGTCCACATGGAGGTGTAGGGGTTCATGCGCTCGCCGGTCGCGGAGCGCGGTAGGAGCTGGGAGAAGATCTCGACGTCCTGGTAGCGGGGGACGAGCTTCTCGATGCCCATGACGGTGATGAGCGTCTCCGGGAGGGTGAGGCACATGCGGCCGTTGCCCTCGGACTCGTAGACGGAGACGGTGCCGGTCTCGGCCACGCCCATGTTGGTGCCGGAGACGGCGACCTTGGCGTGGAGGAACTTCTTGCGCAGGTGGGCGCGTGCGGCGCCGGCGAGCTCGACCGGGTCGTCGGAGAGCTCCTCGGGAGCGTCGCCCATGCGGTCGAGGAAGATGCCGCGGACCTCGGAGCGGTTGCGGTGGATCGCGGGGACGACGATGTGCGAGGGCATGTCGTCGGCGAGCTGGACGATCATCTCGGCGAGGTCGGTCTCGTGGGCGGTGATGCCCTCGGACTTGAGGTGCTCGTTGAGGTTGATCTCCTGGGTCGCCATCGACTTGATCTTGACGACCTCGTCGACGCCCTTGGCCTTGATGAGCTCGGTGACGATCTTGTTGGCCTCGGCGGCGTCACGGGCCCAGTGGACGATGCCGCCGCGCTTGGTCACGTTGGCCTCGAACTGGTCGAGGAGCTCGGGCAGGCGGCTCATGGTCTCGGCCTTGACGGCGCTGGCGGCGTCGCGCAGGGCCTCCCAGTCGGGCATCTCCGCGGCGCGCTGGTCGCGCTTGGAGCGGATGGTGCGCGTCGCCTTGCCGAGGTTGGCGCGCATCTGGGTGTTCTGGAGGGTCTTGTGGGCTCCGTGCTGGAAGTCCTCGCCCCAGCGCAGCGGGTTCTCGGGGATCTGGACCTCGGTGACCCAGCCACCGGTGTGCGGGGCGAGGTCCTCGGTCAGGGCCTGGGCGCGGTCGTCGGTGGTCGTCATCGGACCATCGCCTCCTCGGGGGTCGGGGCGTAGGAGACGTTGCCGACGAAGGGCTTGTCCTTCGTCGAGGCGAGGATCTCCGCCAGGTGCATGATCTTGACGCCGGAGTTGATGCGGCTCAGGCCGCCGCCGACGTGCATGAGGCACGAGTAGTCGCCCATGCACAGGACCTCGGCGTGGGTGGACATGACGTTGGTGACCTTGTCCGCGAGCATGGCGGTGGAGGTCTCGTGGTTCTTCATGGCGAAGGTGCCGCCGAAGCCGCAGCACACCTCGGCGTCCGGCAGCGGGGCGAGGTCGATGCCCTCGACGGCGCCCAGCAGCTTGTAGGGGCGGTCGCCGACCTTGGCGATGCGCAGCGAGTGGCACGTGGGGTGGTAGGTGACGCGGTGCGGGAAGTAGGCGCCGACGTCGGTGAGGCCGAGGACGTCCACGAGCAGCTCGGAGAGCTCGTAGGTCTTGGCGGCGACCTCCTCGGAGCGCCTGGCCAGCTTGGCGTCGCCGAGGTGCTCGGCGACGAGCGCCTGCTCGTGGCGGGTGGCGCCGGCGCAGGATCCGGAGGGGACGACGACGGCGTCCCACTCGCCGTCGAGCACGGGCTCGAAGGTCTTGACGTGGTTGCGGATGAGGGGCTCGGCCTTCTTGAAGTAGCCGGTGTTGGCGTGCATCTGGCCGCAGCACACCTGTCCCTCGGGGAAGACGACCTCGTGGCCGAGTCGCTCGAGGAGGGTGACGGTGGCCTCGGGGGCCTGTGGGAACATCGAGTCCCCGATGCAGGTCGCGAAGAGAGCAATGCGCACGTGTGGACCTTTCGTCGACGCCGCCCCGGTGCGGGGCGGACCTGGCGCCAGGTTAGGGACCTGGGTCCCGGGTCGCACGGTGGGCGCGGGTCGGTGGCGGGATCCCGCGGAAACGCGCCGACGCGGAGCGACCCTGGCGCCGTCTTCCAGCGTGAGATCCGTGAGGCGGGTCGTGCGGAAAACCGGCGGGAGGTCCTGAGCCGGGGTCCGGGCCTGGTGCCTCTCCGGCACTCGCCCCCGTTCCGCCCGCGCCCAGCGTCGAGACAGACGGCTTCCCGCCGGGTCCGACGGCGTTGACGTCGGACCCGGCGGGAAGCCGGTGCTCTGGGGCGGGTCTGGGGATCGGTCCGGAACCGGGCTCGGGATCGGGCCCGGGGGCGTGGTGCGGGTGAGGGGCTCCTGCTAGGGGGCGCCCGTCAGGCCGGCATGTAGGCGCCGAGCCAGCCCTGGGAGGCGACGAAGACGAGCGCGCAGAGCAGGAGCAGCAGGCCGATGGAGTACGGCGCGGCCTTCTTGAGAACCTCGGAGTCCGTCCCCGGGGCCTGGACGGCGGTGGTGACGACGGCGAGGTTCTGCGGGGAGACGATCTTGCCCAGGCCCGCACCGACCGTGTTGGCGGCCAGCAGGATGCGCGGGTCGAGCCCGGCCCCCTGCGCCGCGGTGACCTGGAGGTTGGCGAAGAGCGCGCCCGCGCTCGTCGCCGAGCCCGCGACGGCGGTGCCGACCCAGCCCAGGATGGGGGAGAGGAACGCGAAGGCGGCGCCCGTGGTCGCCAGGGCGGCGCCGATGGCGGTGGTCTGCCCGGAGAAGTTCATGACGTAGGCCAGCGCCATCACCATGGCGATCGTGAGGATCGACAGGCGCAGGTTGTAGATCGTCTCCGGCAGCGCGCTGAAGAGGCGCCCGGCGCTGACCTGGAAGCGGCCGCCGGAGGACCGGGACGCGTACAGGAAGGCGATGATGATGGCGGTGAGGAAGATCCAGGTGCCGGGGTTGGACAGGATCTGGAGCGTGTAGATGGGGCTGGTGGATGCCTTGCCGTCCGAGGTGAGGAGGTTTCCGTAGATCCCCGGCCATGGGATCTTGACGTCGGTGGCCTCCAGGGCGGCGTTGAGCCCCTTCCACAGCTTGGTGACGGCGATGATGACGACGACGAGGACGTAGGGCGCCAGGGCGAGGATGACGCGCTCGCGGTCGGGCTTGTCCGCCTCGGCCGTCTCGGTGTGGAACTCCGTCGGCGTCGTCGGCGTCCACACCAGGAGGAACAGGTAGGAGGCGGCCAGGCCGAGGAGGGCGGCCATGACGCTGGTGAGCTCGTAGGAGATCGACGGGGCGATGAAGTGCCCGGCACCGGTGGCGACGCCGGCGACGAGCGCGAGCGGCCAGAGCTGGCGGACCGCGCGGGCGCCGTCGAGGATCGACAGCAGGATGAAGGGCATGAGGACGCAGATGATCCACGTGAAGTGGCTCATGAAGGAGCCGATGGCCGCCGGATCCTGACCGCCTCCGAGCTTCGCGGCCGTCGTGACCGGGATGGCCATGGCGCCGAAGCCGACGTAGATCGCGTTGCCGACGATGGTGACGAGGGCGGCCTTCATCTTGGGCAGGCCCAGCGTGATGAGCATGGCGGCGGTGATGGCGACGGGCGCGCCGAATCCGGCGAGGCCCTCGAGCAGGCCGCAGAAGGAGAAGGAGACGATGAGGGCCTGGGCGCGCATGTCACCCTTGCCGATGGCGTTGAAGACGGCCTTGAGGTCCTGGGACCGGCCGGAGACCTCGGTGAGGTTGTAGAGCCACACGGCCGCGATGATGATGTAGATGATGGGGACGAAGCCCATGGCGAGGCCCTGGGTGGCCGAGAGCGCCGTCATGCCGACGGGCATGTGGAAGCAGGCGACGGCGAGCACCATCGAGACGACGAGCGCGATGATCGAGCACCAGTGGGTGGGCACCTTGAAGGCGCCCATGAGGGCGAAGAAGGCGACGAGGGGCAGCAGCCCCACGATCGCGGTGAGGAAGACGTTGCCCCCCACGGCTGTCGTCGACGGCGTGAAGGAGGCGGCCAGCGCGAGGGCGGGCAGGGCGGTCGGGACCATGAGTGCTCCGGGGTCGGGCGGGGAGTGGCGCCGTGATCATCCCACGCGCCGCGCGCCGCGCGGTGCGAGAGGGGTGAGGCGTTCAGCCCTGCCCCTCTGCGTCCTTCGTCACTGACGCCACGTCCCACCGATGGAGTCTCGATACCCCTACGGGTGTCGTTGCCCTCGCGAACTGATACCCGCCGGGGTATCGAAGGACAGAGAGGTGATCGCGGTGTGCCGAGCGGTGACGTCCAAGAAGTGCGGGAAGACGACGTGGGCCGGGTGCGGCCGGCACGTCGATCAGGTCATGGTCGGGGTGCCGCAGCGTGACCGCTGCACCTGCGGGACCGACGGACCGGGCGGAGGGGAGGCTGCCTCCGGGTGGACCGGCCGCGCCCGTTACCTTGTTGGTGGTTGCCGGTGTAGGGATGCCGGTGGCCGGGCCAGCGGTGGTCGGCATGATGTCTTGCCCCTGTCTTCACAATGATCCGGGGGGTGTTGTCACCGGCCGCCGCAGGGCTGCTGGTTCACCGCTGATCAGGGGAACGGACCGAGACTCGAGTCCTTTCGTAACGTGGGTGCGGGACCAGCCGCTCGAGGCTGGCCCCGTGTCCTGCGAGACGAAGGGGGCCTGTTCAATGGTTTGTGTAAGCCCTCCTGGAAGGACTGACACTGATGACCATGACGGATGAGAAGGCGCCCTCGGGTGGTGCGGGTCGTGAGGCGATCGAGGCGCTGGTGGCCTCCGGTGGCC
>NZ_JACWNA010000008.1 GCF_015355765.1 Actinomyces haliotis | reverse complement strand
GGCAGGGCCTTGTCGAACAGGCGCTTGCCGTCCCTGTTCAGGGCGGTGGCCCAGTGGTCGGACTTGCCGACATCGATTCCGATGAACACATCGATCTCGTCGGTGCGCATCGCGGTGCTCCTTCGTCTCGCAGGACACGGGGCCAGCCTCGAGCGGCTGGTCCCGCACCCACGTTACGAAAGGACTCGAGTCTCGGTCCGTTCCCCTGATCAGCGGTGAACCAGCAGCCCTGCGGCGGCCGGTGACAACACCCCCCGGATCATTGTGAAGACAGGGGCAAGACATCATGCCGACCACCGCTGGCCCGGCCACCGGCATCCCTACACCGGCAACCACCAACAAGGTAACGGGTACGGGATCGGGTCGCCTGCGGCGTCCCGAGGGAGGGCGGGCCGGTCGCGCGGGGTGGTGGGGTGTCGGGTCGAGGGTGGCACCGCAGGATGAACGACGGTCGACGACGAGATGATCACTATTCGATCACGGCCCGCTCGGCGGCGGGCGGTTCCCGTCTCCGCACGGATGACCGGGGGCTGCACGCGAGTCCGCAAGGCCGTGCGCGGTGGGCGAAGCCGCTGCTCCGGGGGCGCGTTGTGACGTGAGTTATGAGATTCTGGTTCCTGAAAAGAAGCGCACGGACCTTCGTCCCGCGCATCGTCTCAAGAAGGTCGGTCCCCATGACCCAGCAACCGAGCACTCCCTCGTTCGACCCCGAGCAGCCGTCCGGGCTGCCCGGCGCCGAGGGCCCCTACCCCGCACGCGGCGAGGACGTCCCCGCGGCCGCCCGCGCGGCCCGCGCCCGCGGCACGCAGCCGACCCTCGGCGAGCTCGTCGCCCGCATCTCGGAGAACGTCTCCGGCCTCGTCCAGGGCGAGATCGCCCTGGCCAAGGCCAAGGCCCAGGAGATGGGCAAGAAGGCGGGCCTCGGCGCCGGCCTCCTCGCAGCCGCCGGCGTGCTGGCCCTCTACGCGCTCGGATTCCTCTTCGGGTCCGCGGCGTCCGGCCTCGCCAACGTCGTGTCGCCGTGGCTGGCCAAGCTCATCGTCGCGCTCATCATCCTCGTCGTCTGCGGGATCCTCGCCCTCATCGGCAAGTCGCGCCTGCAGGCCGGCCTCAAGGACGTGCCCGCCCCTCAGGAGGGCCTCAAGCACGACGTCCAGACCGCGAAGGTCGCCATCAAGTCCGGTATCGAGAAGGGGAGCCAGAAGTGAGCGACGACAAGAAGAGCGTGACCCCCTCCAACGACCCCACCATCATCGAGGCGGACCTCCTGGCCCGCCGCCGTCGCCTCGCCGGCGACCTCGAGCAGCTCGGCGAGCGCCTCGCTCCCGAGGCCCTGAAGTCCCAGGCGAAGGACGCGTCCCGCACCGCCGCCAACGAGGTCGTCTCGGCGGCGAAGTCCCAGGTCCGATCGGCCCTCGCCGGCGCCCAGGACAAGGCCCGGCTGCGGTTCTCCGAGCTCACCGGCCGCGCCGGCGAGCTCGCCTCCGACGCCCGCTACAAGGCGGAGGAGCTCGGCAACCAGGCCCGTACCAAGGCCGACTCCGTCTCCACGGACGCGCGTCTCAAGGCGGAGGAGCTCTCCGCTCAGGCCCGCACCAAGGCGGACGAGGCCAAGACCAAGGCCTCCGAGACGGCCGACGCCGCGCGCGCCCGCCTGTCCAAGGACGAGCCCGTCGCCGACGGCTCGCTGACCGCCACGACGCGCCTCGTCGACGGCGAGGCCGCCCCGGTCGGCTACGGCGCCCTCAAGGACTCGGAGGTCAAGGACTCCTTCGACCCCGCCGAGGCCCTGCAGTCCGCCGGCGACCGCGTGACGCGCCTCTTCGACGACGCCCGCGACGGCGAGCCGCAGTCCCTCGCGATCGTGACCGGCGCGGCCCTCGGTCTCGCGGGCCTGTCGGTCACCGCCCTCGTCAAGGCCCTGCGCTCTTGAGCGCCTCGGCCGCCGACGGCGAGCGCCTCACCGCCGCCGAGCTCGAGGAGCGCCTCGTGCGTCAGCGCGAGGACCTCGCCCGCAGCGTCGACGAGCTCGCCTCCCGCGTGGACCCGCGCACCCAGGCCCGTGAGGCCGGGGCGCAGGTCGCGGACCGGATCGGCTCGACGGCGGACGACCTTCGCCGTCGCGCCGCGGACCTCGGCTCGCGCGCGCAGGACCCGAGCACCTACGACGCCCTGCGCGAGCGCGCCCGCGAGCTCTCCGAGCGGGCCCGTCGCACCGTGCGGGACGCCCAGGAGGGCGACCCGGAGTCGATGCGCGCCGTCGCCGTCACGGCCGGTGCCGCGGTCGCGGCGCTCGCCCTGGGCGGCCTCATCTCCAACCGCGGCCGGGACTGACCGGCCACGACGTCGTCGGCGGCGCTCCCCCAGCGGGTGCGCCGCCGTCGTCGTGCTCGGGGCATCGACTGGCACGTCGCTGGCGGCGTGGCGAGACCCACGCGGCACGGGAGCGCACCGAATGGTGCGAGCGCGCGACAGCGATGTACGGTTGCCCCACGACACATTTGCCCAAGTGATGCGCGCCCACGTGCGCGCCCAGAGATTGTTGGAGGGGGTCGAGCCTATGGGGCGCGGCCGTCAGAAGGCCAAGGCGACCAAGGTCGCCCGTAAGCTCAAGTACTTCAGCCCGGAGACCGACTACGCGGCGCTCGAGCGCGAGCTCGTCAGCGCGTCGTCCAGCGCCGAGGCTGACGACGAGATCGACTACGAGGAGCTGGCCTCCAAGTACAACGTCGACGACGAGGACGATGACTGGGAGGACGGCGACTCCGCCTCCCGAGCCTGACACCGATCGCAACGAGCGAGGGGCCGGCAGCCACGTGGCTGCCGGCCCCTCGCCGTGCGTCGGGCGGACGCGGGCTCAGGCGGTGCGGTACTCGCCGTAGATGTCGACGCTGCCGCCGTCGACGCCCTTGGTCCCGGAGACGACGCGGCCGACGGTCTGGTACGAGGAGGCGTCGTGGACGCTGCCGAGCGTCCAGGCGGGCATCCCGGAGCCGTTGGCGAGGTGGAGGACGGCGTCGGCGACGTCGGGGTCGACGACGGCGATCATGCCGACACCGAGGTTGAGGGTGCCCTCGAGGTCGTCCCAGGGGACCTCGCCGAGGCGACGGACCATGTCGAAGACAGGAGGGACCACCCAGCTGGAGCGGTCGACGTCGGCGACGAGCCCGGCCGGCAGGACGCGCGCGAGATTCGCGGCCAGTCCCCCGCCCGTGACGTGCGAGAGGGCGTGGATCGGGGAGGGCGCGGCGTCGGTGGTGAGGGCGTCGAGCATGGCGAGGCAGACGCGCGTGTAGAGGCGCGTGGGTTCGAGGAGCTCCTCGCCGACGGTGCGGCCGAGCTCGGGGACCTCGCGCTCCAGGCCCCACCCGGCGTGCTCGATGACGCGGCGGACGAGCGAGTAGCCATTGGAGTGCAGACCGGAGGACCCCATGGCGATGAGGACGTCGCCGTCACGGACCTTGTCCGCGCCGAGGACGCGGTCGGCCTCGACGACACCGGTGGCGGCGCCGGCGACGTCGTAGTCGTCGGGGCCCATGAGGCCGGGGTGCTCAGCGGTCTCGCCGCCGAGCAGCGGGGTGCCCACCGCGGCGCAGGCGTTGGCGACGCCGCGGACGATGTCGGCGATCCGCTCGGGGACGACGTGACCGCAGGCGATGTAGTCGGTCATGAGGAGCGGGCGCGCTCCCACGACGATGATGTCGTCGACGACCATGCCGACGAGGTCCTGGCCGATGGTGTCGTGGACGTCGAGGGCCTGGGCGATGGCGACCTTCGTGCCGACGCCGTCGGTGGAGGTGGCGAGGAGCGGCTGACGGTAGGAGCGCAGGTCGGAGACGTCGACGAGACCGGCGAAGCCGCCGACGCCACCGACGACGGCCGGGGTCATCGTCGCGGCGACGGAGGCCTTCATGAGCTCGACGGCGCGGTCACCGGCGGCGGTGTCGACGCCGGCGGAGGCGTAGGTGATGGCCTCAGGGGCGGGAGTCTGGCTCATCGGGCGGTTCCTTCGTCAGGGGTCTGGGGCTGCTGGTCGGCCGAGGCCGCGGGTGCGGCGGCGCGGCGCCCGCCGAAGGGCGGGATGGTGAAGCGGGGCGCGCTGTCCGGCGTCGTGGCGCTGGCGGGCAGGGAGCTGACGACGGCGGGGGCCGCAGGCTGCTCGCCCACCGTGGCGACGGCGACCGGCGCGGAGTCGTGGCGGCGCCGGTAGACGCTGGGGACCCGCGAGATCGGCAGGGTGCCGATCGGGATGCCCTCGGCCGGCGGCCTCATCGGGTAGGTGCCGGTGAAGCAGGCCATGCACAGCGAGTCGGCGGGCTGGCCGGAGGCCTCCACCATGCCGTCCACGGAGAGGTAGCCGAGGGTGTCGGCACCGACGGACTCGCGGATCTCCTCGACGCTCATGCCGGTGGCGATGAGCTCGGCGCGGGTCGCGAAGTCGATGCCGTAGAAGCAGGGCCACATGACGGGCGGGGAGGAGATGCGGATGTGGACCTCGGCGACGCCGGCCTCGCGGAGCATCTTGACCAGGGCGCGCTGCGTGTTGCCGCGGACGATGGAGTCGTCGACGACGACGAGGCGCTTGCCCTCGATGACCTCGCGGACCGGGTTGAGCTTGAGGCGGATGCCGAGCTGGCGGAGCGTCTGGGTGGGCTGGATGAAGGTGCGGCCCACGTAGGCGTTCTTGAACAGGCCCTGGCCGTAGGGGATGCCGGACTCCTGGGCGTAGCCGATGGCGGCCGGCGTGCCGGACTCGGGCGTGGCGATGACGAGGTCCGCCTCGACCGGGTGCTCGCGGGCCAGCGCCGCGCCCATGGCGTTGCGGGCGGCGATGACGGAGCGGCCGGCGATCTTGGAGTCGGGGCGCGCGAAGTAGACGTACTCGAAGACGCACCCGGAGCGGCGGGGCCGGGCGAAGTGGGTGGAGCGGACACCGTCGGCGTCGATCTCGATGAGCTCGCCGGGCTCGATGTCCCGCACGTAGGTGGCGCCGACGATGTCGAGGGCGGCGGTCTCGGAGGCGACGACCCAGCCGCGCTCGAGGCGCCCCAGGACGAGGGGGTGCATGCCGTGGGGGTCGCGCGCGGCGTAGAGGGTCTGCTCGTTCATGAAGACGAGCGAGTAGGCGCCGCGCAGGAGCGGGAGGACGCGGCGCGCGGTCTGCCCGATCGTGAAGGGCGGCGCCGCGGCGGCCTCTTCCTCGGCGAGGGGCTCGTAGAGCTCGGTGTCGGCGTCGTCGGGGTCGACCGGGGAGTCGCCGTCGAGGCCGCCGCGCTCGGAGACGAGGTTCATGATCGCGGCGATGACGGCGGTGTCCGTGGAGGAGCCGCGGCCGAGCTCGCCCGTGAGGTCCTCGCCGCTCGTGGCGCGCACGGCCTCCATGAGCTGGCGGGTGTTGGTGAGATTGCCGTTGTGGGTGAGCGCGAGGGTCGAGCCGGCGACGGGGCCGAGCATCGGCTGAGCGTTCTCCCACGTGGTGGCGCCCGTGGTCGCGTAGCGGACGTGCCCGACGGCCATGTGACCGGTGAGGGCGGAGAGGCTGCGGTCCTCGAAGACCTGCGAGACGAGGCCCAGGTCCTTGTAGACGAGGATGTGGGAGCCGTCCGTCGTCGCGATCCCGGCGGCCTCCTGGCCGCGGTGCTGGAGGGCGGTCAGACCGAAGTAGACGAGCCGGGAGACCTCCTCGCCGGGGGCCCAGACACCGAAGACGCCGCACTCCTCCTGGACGGGGGGCTCGATGTCGCCCGGCATCGGGCGGCGGTCCGCGGGGGTGGGAACGGTGGTCTGGGAGTCGTCTCCTGATCTCACGGCCGCATCATCCCACAGGGCGCGGAGCGCGCCGTCCCGGGGTCAGTCGGTGACGAGCGCGAAGTCGATCCGGCCGCTGGCGACGTCGACGTCGTCGAGGCGCACCCGGACCCGCTCCCCCACCGGCAGCTCGCCGGCCTGCGCCGTGAGGGCTCCGACGACGGCAGGCTCGCTGAGCATGACCTCTCCGCGCTGCGGCGCGCCGTCCTTGCCCTCCTTGGCGGAGGTGATGACGCCGTCGAAGACGTCGCCCTCGTGCCCGCGCAGGACGAGGGCCTCGAGGGCTGCGACCGCCCCGCGCCCGATCGCGCGGGCGCGCTGGCCCGTGGTCGCCATGACCTCGGGCAGCCCGGGCAGCGCCTGGAGCACCCAGGACGGCACCGAGGCGCCGGCGCAGGCAGCGACGCAGACCTCCTCGCCGTAGCGGTCGACGAGCCGGCGCAGCGGGGCGGTGACGTGCGCGTAGCGGGAGGCGATGGCGGCGTGGACGGCCTCGGAGGTGTCGGCCTCGTCGTCGTCGACGGGGACGGGGACCCCGCCGACGCCGAAGGCGAGGTAGCCGGCACCACGGAAGAGGCTGAGCGCCTGGTCGATGAAGGCGGCGTGGGCGGGGAGAGCCGGGTCGAGGGTGCGGACGAGCTCGGGGTAGCCCATGGCGTCGGGCCACTCGACGTGGAGCGCGCGGGCCACGCCGCGCAGACGGGCGTAGTCCTTGGCCCCCGCCGGCGGCATGGTGCGCAGGATCCCGACGCCGGCGGCGACCATGATCCGGGCCGCGCAGATCCCGGTGAGGAGGGAGACCTGGGCGTTCCACTGCTCGACTGAGAGGGCCGCACGGAACACGAGGCGGTAGCCGGTCGGGGTCCCGTCGGGGCCGGGCTCGCCGGCGGGCTCGATCTCCTGCTCCGGGCTCTCGAGGGAGACGCCTCCGCGCGCGACCTCGCGCTCCTCGCGCAGCGTCCCGATCTCGCGGAGGAGCTCGGGCAGGTCGGCGGGGACGGCCTCGGGCAGGCGACCGGCGGCCTCGGGCTCGGCGTCGAGCGCGTCCTGGACCTGGGCGTAGGTGAGGCGGGCGCGGGAGCGGACGAGGGCGCGCTCGACGCGCGCCGAGAGGACGCGGCCGGTGACGTCGAGCTCGATGGTCCACAGGCAGCTGGGCCGCTCCTGATTCGGGAGGAGGGAGGCGGCGCCGTGCGAGAGGACCTCCGGGTGGAGGGGAGTCGAGTGGTCGGGGGCGTAGACGGTCTCGCCGCGGCGGGAGAGCTCGGCGTCGAGGGCGCCGCCGGGGACGACGAAGGCGGCGAGGTCGGCGATGGCGTAGGTGACGCGGTAGGCGGCGGGACCGGTGGCGCTGCCGCAGGAGACGGCGGTGGGCGCGACGGAGCCCGTGCTGACCGCCTCGTCTGCGGCTGCCGGCGGGGCCGTGGCCGCAGCCGCCTCACGGGACTCCTCGGCCGCGTCGAGGCGCTCGAGGAGGACCGCCTGGTCGAGGTCCATGGAGCCCGGCGGGTCGATGGTGACGAGGGCGAGGTCACGGGCGTCGCGCACCGGGATGCCGTCACGGTGGCCCTGAGCCAGGTAGCGCTCTGCACCGCCGTCCTCCCAGGCCTGCGCCGCCTTCTCCGCCTCGGCGAGGGCCTCGGACGGGAACGCGGCAGGGACGCCGGCCTTCTCGCGCAGGGCGTCGAGGGCGGTGACGACGTCGGCGGGCGGGGCGGTGTAGGAGGTGAGACGCGTGCGAGCCATGTCACGAACCTACCCGGGGCACCCCGACCCGGCAGGCCGAAGCGCCAGGGCCGGCCCCCTCCTGCAACGCGCCGTCGGGCGGGTCCCGGTGGTCCGGGGCCCGCCCGACGGCGGTTGGTGGCGGTGCCGCGCCAGGGGGCACGACTGGGGCGCTCGGGCGCCGCTGCTCAGGCCGCGGCGGCGGCGGGCACCTCCGCGGAGGCAGCCGTCTTGCGGGCCCCCATCCGCTTGAGGAGCAGCGTGAGGGCGCAGGAGATGAGGGCGCCGATGACGATCGACAGGACGAACCAGAGCTTCCCGTCGATGGCGAAGAGGACGAAGATGCCGCCGTGCGGGGCGCGGGAGCCCACGTGCATCGCCATGGAGAGGGCACCGGTGACGGCGCCGCCCACCATGGCGGGCGGGATGATGCGGGCCGGGTCCGCGGCGGCGAAGGGGATCGCGCCCTCGGAGATGAAGGAGGCGCCGAGCAGCCAGGAGGCGCGCCCGTTCTCCTTCTCCGCGGCGGTGAAGAGCTCGGGGCGCAGGGTCGTGGCAAGCGCGAGGGCGAGCGGTGGGACCATGCCGGCGGCCATGACGGCCGCCATGATCTCGTAGGAGGCGGTGGTGGCCGAGGCGAGGCCGGCGGTGGCGAAGAGGTAGGCGGCCTTGTTGACGGGACCGCCCAGGTCGAAGCACATCATGAGGCCGAGGACGATGCCGAGGAGGACGCCGGCGCCGTTGTTCGCCATGGAGGTGAGCCCGTTGTTGAGGCCGTCCATGAGGGCGGCGAGGGGCTTGCCGAGGAACATGTACATGAGGGCGCCGACGACGAGCGTCGTGACCAGCGGGATGATGACGACGGGCATGAGGCCGCGGAGCCACCTGGGTGCGTTGAGCCCGGCGAGCCAGGCGGCGAGGTAGCCGGCGAGGATGCCGCCGATGAGGCCGCCGATGAAGCCGGCGCCGACGGCGACGCTCACGAGGCCCATGATGAAGCCCGGGGCGATGCCGGGACGGCCCGCGAGCCCGAAGGCGATGTAGCCGGCGAGCGCGGGGACGAGCAGGCCCATGCCGGTGGAGCCGAGCAGGTAGAGCACGGCGCCGAGGTAGGCGCAGAAGGCGGAGTGCCCGAGGGCGTGCGGCGCGGCGTAGGCGGCGTTGCTGAGGTCGGGCAGGTGCCACAGGGAGGTGGCGGTGATGCCGTTCGTGCCGTCGCCGACGACGATCGCGGAGGCCGTCTTGGTGATGTCGTAGCCGCCGAAGAGGAAGCCGAGGGCGATGAGGAGGCCGCCGGCCGCGACGAAGGGGATCATGTAGGAGACGCCGGTCATGACGGCCCGCTGGAGCCGGCGTGCCCAGTGCTCGTCCTTCTGCTCGGCCTCGGAGTCGGCGTCGCCGGTGGCAGCGGGGACCGTGGGCGCGTTCGGGTCGTCGATGAGGGCGAGGGCCCGGTCGAGCAGGGAGCCGGCGTCATTGACGGCGGCCTTGACGCCGACGTCGACGACCTTCTTCCCGGCGAAGCGGGACCGGTCCTTGACGGGGAGGTCGTGTGCGAAGACGACGGCGTCGGCGCGCTCGATGAGGGCGGGGTCGAGCCAGTCGATCTTGCCTGAGCCCTGTCCCTCGGCGTGGACCTCGACGCTCCTGTCCTTGCCGGCCTGCTCGAGGGCCTCGGCGGCCATGAAGGTGTGGGCGATGCCGGTGGGGCAGGAGGTGACGGCGACGATGAGGCGCTCGTTCCCGGCCGCGTTCGCGGGGGCGCTCGTGCGCTGGGAGGCGGCGTCGCCCGCGTCCGCGGCGGTGGCCCCGGCGCTCCGGCCTGCGTCGGCGTCGGCGTCGTCGAGGAGCTCGGGCTGGACCTGGCTCGTCACGAGGCGGACGACCTCCTCGGGGCTGCTCGCGGCGCGGAGGGCGTCCGTGAAGTCCTTGCGCATGAGGCCTCGGGCCAGCTTGGCGAGGAGCTGGAGGTGGAGGTCGTCGGCACCGGCGGGCGCGGCGATCATGAAGACGAGGTCGGCGTCCTCGCCGTCGGCCGCGCCGAAGCTCACGGGGCTGGCCAGGCGGGCGAAGCCGAGGGAGGCCTCGAGCACGTGCGGGCTGCGGCAGTGCGGGATGGCGATCCCGCCGGGGATGCCGGTCGGCGCGGTGGCCTCACGGGCGAGGGCGTCGGTGGCGAGGCCGTCGGGGGTGTCGGCGCGTCCGGCGTCAGCGACCACCTGGGCGAGGTACTCGATGACGTCCTTCTTGTCCGAGCCCGTGGGCGCGTCGAGACGGACGAGCTCCGGGACGATGAGCGGCGTGCTCGCCGTTGCTGGTGTGGACATGGTGCTTCCTTGCTGTCCGGGGGTGGGGATGTGCGTCGGTGCGGGTTCAGGGGCCGTCATGCGGGCGGCGAGGGCTCAGGCGAGCCGGGTGACGACGGAGGCCTGGGCGGGCAGGTCCTCCGTGGTGGGCAGGGTGGTGCCGGGCAGGCCTGCGGCCGCGGAGCCGTAGGCCATGGCGGTGGCGACACGGGTCTCCTCGTCACCGCCGCGGACGTCGGCGAGGACGTAGCCGGCGACGGAGGAGTCGCCCGCACCGACGGTGGAGATCACCGGGACGTCGGGTGCGGTGGCGTGCCAGGCGCCGTCGCGGGTGACGAGGACGGCGCCGGCGGGGCCGAGCGTCGCCATGACGGAGCCGATCCCGAGGTCGACGAGGACACGGGCGGCGGAAACGACGGGCTCGAGCTCGCCGCGGACCGCGCCGTCCTCGAGGGCCATGGCGCGCTCGGCGGGCAGGCCGGCGAGCTGGCCGAGCTCCTCGCCGTTGGGCTTGATGAGGTCGGGAGCGGCGTCGGGCAGGTGCGCGGCGAGGGCGGCGAGGGGCGCGTCGGAGGTGTCGACGGCGATGCGCAGGCCGGGGACGGCTGCGCGCAGGCGCGACACGAGCCGGACGTACCAGTCGGTGGGGACGCCCGGGGGCAGGGAGCCGGAGAGGACGGCCCAGTCGTGGTGCCCGGGGTCGGTGCTGCCGGCGGCCGCGGTGCGCGCCGCCTCGACGAGCGCGTCCTCGACGGCGGCGGCCTCGGCCTCGGTGAGGCCCGCGCCGCGCTCGTTGAGCTTGGTGGTGGTGCCGTCGGGCTCGGTGACGGCGGTGTTGACGCGCGCGGCGCCGGCGACCGGCACGGGCAGGACGGTGAGGCGCTCGGCGTCGACGGCCTCGAGTGCCCGGACGAGCGGGTCGTGCTCCGCGGCGGGGAGGACGGCGGTGGCGGCCTCGCCGGCTGAGGTGACGACGCGGGCGACGTTGACGCCCTTGCCGCCGGGCTCGACGGTGACCGTGTCGAGCCTGTTGACACCTCCGCGGACGAGGGCGCCCGGGAGCGTGACGGTTCGGTCGAGCGAGGGGTTGGGGGTGAGTGTGAGGATCATGCGACGAGGACCTCGGTTCCGGTGTCGGTCAGGTGGGTTGAGAGAGGGGCTGGGACGGGGGCGTCGGTGACGAGGAGGTCGACGTCGTCCGTGTCGGCGAAGGAGACGAGGTGCTCCTGCCCGATCTTGGTGGCGTCGGCGAGGACGACGACGCGACGTCCTGCGGCGGTCATGGCGCGCTTGACGGCCGCCTCGTCCGCGTCCGGGGTGGACAGGCCGTGCTGGGCGCTGAGCCCGTTGGTGCCGAGGACGGCGACGTCGGCACGAAGGTGCGAGAGGACGTCGAGAGCCTCAGGACCGACGGCGGCCTGGGTGAGGCCGCGGACGAGGCCGCCGAGGGCGCGCACGGTGAGGTCGTCGCGGGCGGCGAGGCCCGCCGCGATGAGCACCGAGTCGGTGACGACGGTGAGCCCGAGCCCCTCCGGCAGGTGCCGGGCGAAGGCGCCCGTGGTGGTGCCGGCGTCGAGGAGGACCGTGGCGCCACGGGGCAGGTCGAGGGCGGCGACGGCGCGGGCGGCGATGCGGTCCTTGGCAGCGGAGCGGGAGGCCTCGCGCTCGACGACGCCGGTCTCCGGGGTGGCGAGGGCTGGTGCTGGAACGGCCCCGCCGTGGACCTTGCGCAGGGCGCCGGCTCGGTCGAGGGCGGCAAGGTCGCGCCTGATGGTCTCGACGGTGACGCCGTGGGCTCGCGCGAGATCGGTGACGGCTGCACGGCCGTCGCGCTCGACGGCGGCGACGATCGCGTGCTGACGTGCCTGGGCGTTCACGCGGCCTCCTCGCCTGCCCGGGGGCGGTGCCGTCATGGCACTACCCGATGTCCGTTCGGGCACCATTGTAGACATTATTGCGTCCGAGCGGAAGGCTGCGGCACAAATGCTGGTCGAAGTGGGGAACAAACATGCCCGAACGGGCAGCGAGGACGTGGGGTCGGGGTGCGCCCGCTCTCCTCTCAGGCGCGAACGAGCGGGAGGTAGGGCGAGAGGTCGCAGCGCTCGCCCGAGGCGTGCAGCGCCCCGGAGGCGAGGGCCTCGTCCCAGGAGAGACGACCGGTCGCGAGGGCGAGCCAGGTGGCGGCCTCGGTCTCGACGACGCTCGGCGGGGTGCCACGGCGGTGGACGGTGCCGGAGACCGCCTGGGTGACTCCGTGGGGAGGGACCCGGACCTCGACGGCGTGGCCCGGCGCGCAGGCCGTGAGCTCCTCAAGGGTGAAGCGGACGGCCGTCGCGAGGGTCCTGCGATCCGGTGCCGCGCCCGACGTCGGCGCGCCCTCGTCTGCGGCGGCGTCCTGGGACTCGGCCCACTGGCGCAGGGCGTGGACGCCTGCGGCGGTCTCGATGCGACGGCGTGCTGGCATGGCGGCCACGCTACCCCGCGCACGACGGAGCCCCGGGCCGCACGTGGCGGTCCGGGGCTCCGTACCGTGCACCTGGGTCTGCGCGACACTTCCCCGAGGGGCGCGCCCGGGTCAGGCCCTCATGGGCGGGTGCTCACAGGCCGGGCCAGAGAAGGCCGATCCAGTGGCCGATGTGCCCGATGACGTGCTTGAGGAAGGAGACGAAGCCCTCGACGAAGCCATTGCTACCGGCGCCAGGGGTCGGCCGGACGGTCGGCCACGCGGTGGGCTGGGCCGTCGGTGCGGCGGTCGAGCTCGCGCTCGGCTGCGCAGTGGGCGTGCTCGTGGGCTCGATGGTCGGCGAGGCCGTCGGCTCCGTGGTCGCCGAGTCAGGCACGGGCACCTCAACGGCGTACGTGCCGGTCGTGTCACCACCGTTGCTCGTCACCGCGAGAGTGACCGTGGCGCACAGGGTGATGGTGGACGAGGTCGAGGTCGAGCACGCCTGGGTGGCGGCGTCGGCCGGGAGCGTGAAGGAGAGCGTCGCCTTGCCGGTCTCCGGCAGACCGGCGGTGACGGCGCCGTCGACGTCAGCGGTCGCGAGCGTCATCGTGTCTCCCTCCGTCGTCGGCACCATCGCGGAGACGGACTTCGCCGCGCCGCTCGCGGCCTGCTCCGAGGCCGGGGTGAAGAGGAGCCCGGTGAGGCCGACCGTCGCCTCACCGGTCGCCGAGTCCGTGCTCACCGACTCGCCGACCTGGCGCTTCGTGTATGAGGCGGACAGGGGCTGCTCCGCCTTGAGGTACTCCGCGGTAACGTCACGGTCGAGGAAGCCGGTGTCGCTCATGGTGGCGTCGCCGAGGGTCGTGAAGCTGTCACCGCCGGCGAGGAGGAAGGTGCTCGACGCGACGACGACGCTCGCGGTGTCGGAGAGCTCCTTGCCGTCGATCGTCACCGTGGAGATGACCTTGGCGCGGGCCGCGGCGATCTTGTCCGCGAGGGAGTCAGCGCTGGCCGCTCCGCTCGAGATCTGGGCGAAGTAGCCCTCGAGCTCGGTGGCGGCGTCCTGGTCGACGACGACCTTCACGTTGCTCGAGACGCCGAGCGTGAGGGTGGCACGGGTCGTCGTCGGCTGCCACTGCTCGGCGAGGACCTCCTTGATCTGCGCGCCTGTGTAGGTCGCGTAGGCCATGTCGTTGCCGAAGGGCTGGACCATGTAGGCGTCGCCCGAGGTGAGGTCGCCCGCGGCGAAGTCGGCGCGGACGCCACCGGGGTTCATGAGGCCGATCGTGAAGTCACCGGTCGGCTTGATGTCCTTCGCGATCCAGGACTGGAAGGAGTCGGCGAGGAGGTTCGAGGCGGTCGACTCGGTCGAGCGGTTGGAGCCGGCCGAGGAGGAGTCCGTCGAGCCGTCGTTCGTGCCGCGGTAGAAGGCCGTGTCGAGGGTGGCGATCGTCTTGCTGCCCTCGGTCTCGGCCTGCGAGTCGGCGTCGCTCACGATCGTCGAGACGCCGTAGGCGTCGGTCGTGCAGTCGGACTTCGTGAGGTCGGTGTTGGTCGCGGTCGCGGCGGTCACCTTCTTCGTCGTCGTGTTGACAGTGAGGTCGATGTCGCCGAGCTTGTAGCCGTAGTGGTCGGCCTGGACGATCGGCAGGGGGGAACCGTCAGCGCGCGTGATCGTCTGGGCGTAGGGCAGGTGCGTGTGCCCGCCGAAGACGGCGTCGACGTCGTCGGTGAACTGGCTGCCGTAGATCTCGGCATCCTCGTGGGCGAGCACGACGACGACGTCGGCCTCGCCGGAGTCCTTGAGGGTCTTGGCCTCAGCGTTGGCCGTCTCGATGGAGCTCGTCATCGTGAGGTCGGAGAGGGCGGACTTGGAGACGAGGCTCGGCAGGTCGTCGGTGACGACGCCGATGAAGCCGACCTTGATCCCGTTGACCGTCTTGATGTACGTCCCGTCCCCGTTCCCCTCGGAGCTCAGGACCGAGCTGCCGGTGACGTTGGCGGACAGGACCGGGGCGTCGAGCTCGGGGATGATCCGGTCGGCGAGGTCCGTGATGCCCTGGTCGAACTCGTGGTTGCCGGCCGCCGTGACGTCGAGCTTCATGGCGTTGAGGGCGGCGATCGTCGGCTCGTCGTCGAGGACCGACGAGGTGTAGGCGGAGCCGCCGACGTTGTCCCCGGCGGAGACGAAGAGGGTGCTCGGGTCGGCGGTGCGCGCCTTCTGGACCTCGCAGGCCAGGGTGACGGCGCCCGGCTCCGAGACCGTGCCGTCGGCCGCGACCGAGCGGTCGATGTGACCGTGGAAGTCCGTGATGCCGAGCAGGTTGACGGTGGTGGTGTCGCCCTCGGTGGCGGCGGCCGGGGCAGGGGTCACCGGGAGGACGGCGGCGAGGGCGAGCGTCGCGAGGGCGGCGGTCGCGCGCAGGGGCGGAGTGGTGCGCATGGGGATCCTCTGTGGGGACGGGGTGGTCCCCATCAGGCTAGCCCGGCGCCGTGACCATATCGAGACACTTTTCGACGTGGTCACCGCACGGTTCCTGCGGCGTCGGTCCGGACGCGACGAGGCCGACGCGACCTCTCAGGGCGCCCACCGCGGCCGTCTCCCCCGGGGCGGGCGCACGGCCGCCAGCCAGTGACGCACGTGCGCGCGACCGGGTCAGACGACGCCGTGCGCGATCATCGCATCGGCCACGCGCGTGAAGCCGGCGGCGTTGGCGCCGAGGACGTAGTCCCCCGGGCGTCCGTAGGTCTCAGCCGCCTCGACGCACGAGTCGTGGATGTCCACCATGATCGTGGTGAGTCGGGCCTCAGCGGTCTCAGCGTCCCAGCGGTTCCTGCTGGCGTTCTGCTCCATCTCGAGGGCGGAGGTGGCGACGCCGCCCGCGTTCGAGGCCTTGCCCGGCGCATAGAGGACGCTGGCCTCCTGGAAGGCCTCGATGGCCTCCGGGGTGCAGGGCATGTTGGCCCCCTCGGCGACGACGCTCACACCGTTCCTCAGGAGATCACGAGCGTCGTCGAGTCCGAGCTCGTTCTGCGTGGCGCACGGGAGGGCGACGTCGACGGGCACGGACCAGGGCCTGCCCTCGGTGCGCAGCTCTGCACCGGGCTTGCGCGCGACGTAGTCGGAGACGCGTCCGCGCTCGACCTCCTTGACCTGCTTGAGGAGCTCGAGGTCGATGCCGTCCTCGTCGAGGACCCAGCCGGAGGAGTCGGAGATCGTCACCGGCTTCGCCCCCAGCTGCTGCGCCTTCTCGATGGCGTAGATGGCGACGTTGCCGGCACCGGAGACGGCCACGCGCTTGCCCTCGAGGTCCTGCCCGGTGGTGGCGAGCATGGACTGGGCGAACAGGACGGTGCCGTAGCCGGTGGCCTCGGTGCGGATGAGGGAACCGCCCCAACCGAGCCCCTTGCCGGTGAGGACGCCGGTGTCGTAGCGGTTGGTGATGCGCTTGTACTGGCCGAAGAGGTAGCCGATCTCGCGACCACCGACCCCGATGTCACCGGCGGGGACGTCGGTGTAGGGGCCGACGTGGCGGGAGAGCTCGGTCATGAAGGACTGGCAGAAGCGCATGACCTCGGCGTCGGAGCGGCCGTGCGGGTCGAAGTCGGAACCGCCCTTGCCGCCGCCGATCGCCTGGTTCGTGAGGGCGTTCTTGAAGACCTGCTCGAAGCCCAGGAACTTGATGATCCCGGCGTTGACGCTGGGGTGGAAGCGGAGGCCCCCCTTGTAGGGGCCGAGGGCGGAGCTGAACTCGATGCGGAATCCTCTGTTGACGTGGATCCGGCCGCCGTCGTCGGCCCACGGGACCCGGAACATGATCTGCCGCTCGGGCTCCACGAGCCGCTCGAGGAGGGCGTTGTCGGCGTAGTCGGGGTGCTTGTCGAGGGCGGGGCGCAGTGAGTCGAGCACCTCGCGCACAGCCTGATGGAACTCGGCCTCACCCTGGTTGCGGGCGACAACCTGCTCGAACACGTTCTCGATGACGTCCTGCATGGGGCTTCCTTCGCATGTCGCGCGGGGCCGGGCGCCCCACCGCGATTCCATCATGCCAGGCGTCCCACGGCTCGGACGATTCGTGACCAGTGACCGAGCACTTCGCCCGGCTGACGCGCGAACCGCCGCCTCCCCGTGCCGGGGAGACGGCCGCCCGGGTGCCCCTCACAGGGCCGTCGCCCGCGAGGACGCCCCCCTGACCGCCTCCCCGACCTCTGGGGGCGTCGCGACGAACGGTGTCCGCGCCGTCGGTGGCGCCGCGCGGGGCTGCGCCCTCGGGTATGGGGGCGCCGTGCGCGCCGTCCGGAGCGCGACCGCGGTGGGACGCGGCGCCGTCGGAGAGCCTCAGCGGCTCGGCGGGGACGTCGGTGGAGCGCACGGCGGTGACCCGCACGGGGCGCAGGACGTGCAGCTCGCGCTCGGCCTCGTAGCGCCTGTAGTACTCGGGGACGATGGCGCTGCTGGGCCGGGACTCGTCCATGTGCCCGGCGGGGAAGCGGGGAAGGTCGGCGATGCGGTGGGCCCTGCCGATGGTGAGGGAGTCCCAGCGGTGGCGCCAGGCACCGCCCGGGCCGTCCTCAGCGTCGAGGACGAGAAGGTCCTCGCCGACGACGGCGCCGCGCCGCACGAGCTCGCCGGCCGCGGAGAGACCCGCCTGGCCGGCACCGATGACGATGACGCCGAGGGGGATCTCAGGGGACTGGCCGGGGACGGGGCGCTCGGTCGCGTGTCTTCCGCTCACCGGGCCATGCAACCACGGGTGCCAGGCGGGCGACGGCAGCCCGGAGCGATGCGCCGGCTGCCCCCGCCCAGCAGCACCCCGTCAGCGCGAGTCAGCCCGTTCGGCGCGAGACCGCCGGCTCAAGGGGCTGACTCGCGCCGAACGGGCTGACTCGTCGTCACCGCCGGCGTCCTCGCCGCCGAGTCGTGTCAGCCGACGACGGGCAGGTAGACGCGCGACCCCTCCTCGCGGAACTCGCGCGACTTCTCCGCCATGCCGGCCTCGATCTCCTCGACGGTCTCCATGCCGTTGGCCGCCGCGTAGTCGCGCACGTCCTGGGAGATGCGCATCGAGCAGAACTTCGGACCGCACATCGAGCAGAAGTGCGCCGTCTTGGCGGGCTCGGCGGGCAGGGTCTCGTCGTGGAAGGCGATCGCCGTGTCCGGGTCCAGGGGGAGCGCGAACTGGTCCATCCAGCGGAACTCGAAGCGCGCCCGGCTCATGGCGTCGTCGCGGTCCTGCGCGCCGGGCAGGCCCTTGGCGAGGTCGGCCGCGTGGGCCGCGATCTTGTAGGTGATGACGCCATCCTTGACGTCATCGCGGTCCGGGAGACCCAGGTGCTCCTTGGGCGTGACGTAGCAGAGCATCGCCGTCCCGGCCCGCGCGATCATCGCCGCACCGATCGCCGAGGTGATGTGGTCGTAGCCGGGGGCGATGTCCGTGGTGAGGGGCCCGAGCGTGTAGAAGGGCGCCTCGGCGCACTCGCGCTCCTCCTCGGTGACGTTGACGTCGATCATGCGCATCGGGATGTGCCCGGACCCCTGGATCATGACCTGGACGCCGTGCTCGTGGGCGATGCGGGTGAGACTCACCGAGGGTCCGCAGCTCGGCGAGCTGTGCCTCGTCGTTGGCGTCCGCGATGGAGCCGGGACGCAGGCCGTCGCCCAGGGAGAAGACGACGTCGTAGCGGGCGAGGATGTCGCACAGCTCGGCGAAGCGCTCGTAGAGGAAGGACTCTCGGTGCTCCTGGAGGCACCAGCCCACCATGATGGCGCCACCGCGCGAGACGATGCCGGTGACGCGCTCGGCGGTGAGCGGGATGTAGCGCAGGAGGACCCCGGCGTGGACGGTCATGTAGTCGACGCCCTGCTCGGCCTGCTCGGTGACGGTGTCGCGGTAGATCTCCCAGGTGAGGGCGGTGTGGTCGCCGTTCACCTTCTCCAGCGCCTGGTAGATGGGGACGGTGCCGACGGGGACGGGGCAGTTCCGCAGGACCCACTCGCGCGTGGCGTGGATGTCGGGGCCGGTCGAGAGGTCCATGAGCGTGTCGGCACCCCACCGGGTCGCCCACACCATCTTCTCGACCTCCTCGAAGATGGAGGAGGTGACGGCGGAGTTACCGATGTTGGCGTTGATCTTGACGGCGAAGCGCTTGCCGATGATGGCGGGCTCGAGCTCGGGGTGCTTGGGGTTGGCGGGGATGACGGCCCGTCCGGCGGCGACCTCCTCGCGGACGACCTCGGGGTCGACGTCCTCACGGGCGGCGCAGTAGGCCATCTCGGCCGTGACGACGCCGACGCGCGCCCACGCGAGCTGCGTGCGCACGGGGGTCGAGTCGGTCGGGGAGGCGGGGACGGCGTCGTGCACGGGCCAGTCGGAGCGCACGGGCGGCAGGCCGCGCTCGAGGTCGAGGTGCTCTGCGGCGTCGAGCTCAGTGTAGGGACCGGACGTGTCGTAGACGTCGAGGCGGTCGCCGTTGGTGAGAGTGATGCGGCGTGCGGGCACGTGCAGGAGGACGCCGTCGTGCTCGACGTCGGTGTACCGCTTGCTCGAGCTCATGAGCGGCCCGGTGGTGACCGTGCCCGGCTCGGGCGGCGCGGGCGGACGCAGGGGTGGCGGGCTGGCTGGCGGCCATGGTGTCCCCTCTCCTCAGTCGGCATTACCCGACTGGTGACCGGTCGGCGCTCCGGGGGACGGGCCTCGTGCCCGCTCCACGCCCTCTCAGCCCGTCCGACGGGCTCCCGTGGTGTGCCTCCAGGCTAGTCCGCGAGGCGCCGACGCGCGGCCCGTCGCCAGGAGCACCGCACGCGCGAGTCAGCCCGTTCGGCGCGAGACCGCCCGCTCAGGGGGCTGGCTCGCGCCGAACGGGCTGACTCATCCGTCCAGCGGGGCTGGGACTCAGAAGATCGCGGGCAGGGTGCCCTCGACGCCCGCGCGCAGCTCGTCCAGGTCGAGGACGAGCGGCTGGCCGTCGCCCCCGTCGGCGAGGACGTCGGAGCCGTTGATGACGAGGAGCTCGCCACCGGTGGTGCCGAGGCGGCCCCAGGCGACGTCCTCCGCCTCGGCGGCCGCGGCGACCACGGGCAGCGCGTCCTCGGGGACCGCGATGACGGCGCGGGCGCCGGACTCCGAGAAGAGGGCGGTGAAGTCGTCGACGTCGCCCGGCAGCGCGGACAGGTCGACGCTGGCGCCGACACCCTGGCGCAGGACCCCATCGACGAGGGTCTGAACCAGGCCGCCGGCAGCGAGGTCGTGGGCGGCGCGCACGATGCGTGAGCCGTCGGGCATGTCCGCCTCGGACAGGGCGAGCAGGACGCGGCCGAGGGCCATCTCCTCCTCGAGGTCCACCTTGGGGGGCAGGCCGCCGAGGTGGTCGTGGACGACGCGGGTCCAGGCGGAGCCGTCGAGCTCGTCCTCGGTGGTGCCCAGGGCGATGATGGCGAGGCCCTCCTCGGACCAGCCCGAGGGGTTGGCGCGGCGCACGTCGTCGATGACGCCGAGGACGCAGACGACCGGGGTCGGGTTGATCGAGGAGTCGAGGAGGCCCTTGACGTTGCCGTGCGAGTTGTAGAGGGAGACGTTGCCGCCGGTGACGGGCACGCCCATGACCTTGCAGGCGTCGGCCAGGCCCGTGATGGCCTCGACGAGCTGCCACATGGCGTCGGGGTCCTCCGGGGAGCCGAAGTTGAGGCAGTCGGAGACGGCGAGCGGCTTGGCGCCGACGGTGCACACGTTGCGGTAGGACTCGGCGAGGGCCTGGGCGGCTCCGGTGGCCGGGTCGAGCTTGGTGAAGCGGCCGTTGGCGTCGGTAGCGATCGCGATGCCGCGGCCGGTGGACTCGTCGACGCGGATGACGCCGGCGTCGTCGGGCTGGGCGAGGCCGGTGTTGCCGCGCACGAAGCGGTCGTACTGGTTGGTGACCCAGGCCGGGGAGGCCTGGTTGACGCTGGTGACGACGGCGGTGACCTGCTCGGCGAGGGCCTCCTTGGTCTCGGGGCGCTCGAGGCTCTCCGAGGTGTCGGCCTGGAGGTCGTCCTGCCAGGAGGGGCGGGCGTAGGGGCGGTCGTAGGTGGGGCCCTCGTGGGCGACGGTCTTGGGGTCGACGTCGACGATGCGCTCGCCGAAGTGGTCGATGGTGAGGCGGCCGGAGCCGTTGACCTCGCCGATGACGGCGGCCTCGACGTCCCACTTGTCGATGACGGCCATGAAGTCGTCGAGCTTGTCCGGGGAGACGACGGCCATCATGCGCTCCTGGGACTCGCTCATGAGGATCTCACCGGCGGTCAGCGACGGGTCGCGCAGGAGGACGTTCTCAAGGTCGACGTGCATGCCGCCGTCGCCGTTGGAGGCGAGCTCGCTGGTGGCGCAGGAGATGCCGGCGGCACCGAGGTCCTGGATGCCGAGGACGAGGTCCTCCTTGAACAGGTCGAGGCAGCACTCGATGAGGACCTTCTCCATGAAGGGGTCACCCACCTGGACGCTGGGCCGCTTGGCCGGCATGCCGTCCTCGAAGGACTCCGAGGCGAGGATGGAGGCGCCGCCGATGCCGTCGCCGCCGGTGCGTGCGCCGAAGAGGACGACCTTGTTGCCGGCGCCGGAGGCGTTGGCGAGGTGGATGTCGTCGTGGCGCAGGACGCCGACGCACAGGGCGTTGACAAGGGGGTTCTCCTGGTAGGAGGGGTCGAACTCGGTCTCGCCGCCGATGTTGGGCAGGCCGAGGCAGTTGCCGTAGCCGCCGACGCCGGCGACGACGCCGTGGACGACGCGCTGCGTGTCGGGGTGGTCGGCGGCGCCGAAGCGCAGCTGGTCCATGACGGCCACCGGGCGGGCGCCCATCGAGATGATGTCGCGGACGATGCCGCCGACGCCGGTGGCCGCGCCCTGGTAGGGCTCGACGAAGCTGGGGTGGTTGTGGGACTCGACCTTGTAGGTGACGGCCCATCCGTCGCCGATGTCGACGACGCCGGCGTTCTCGCCCATGCCGACGAGGAGGTGCTCCTTCATCTCGGGCGTGACCTTCTGGCCGAACTGCTTGAGGTGGATCTTGCTCGACTTGTAGGAGCAGTGCTCGGACCACATGACCGAGTACATGGCGAGCTCGGCGTTGGTGGGACGGCGGCCGAGGAGCTCCTTGATGGAGGCGTACTCGTCGTCCTTGAGGCCGAGCTCCTTGTAGGGCATCTCCTGGTCCGGGGTGCCGGCGGCGTCCTGGACGGTGTCGGGGTGCTCGACGGGGACAGGCTGCGCCTTCGGGATCTGCGTCGTCTCGCCGGCGGCGTCGGTGGTGGACGGCTGCGCGCTCTCAGCGACCATGGGTGCTCCTGTGTGAGGACGGAGGGGGACCGCCTTGAAGGATACCCGCGCCCGGCTGGGCGGTGACCGCCCCGTCCGCGCTCGGGGCAGGCTGCTCCGCGCGTCGAGAGGACGAGGGGGACGACGCACCAGCGATAGTGCTGCACCTCACACGAAAAGGGGGCAGGATCGGTCCATGAGAACGATCGACGTCGCACCGCTGCCCCTGTCGGATCTCGAGAGTCACCTCGATGAGCTCGCCGTCCGCCGTCTCCACGACGGGGTCGAGGCCGCGCACGGCCTGCTCGAGGGGCGCACCGTGTGGACGGTGACCCCCTCGGCCGCGCCGGGCTCGGGCCCCGCGGAGACCGTCGCCCCGCTGGTCGGCTACGCCCGCGGGCTCGACGTCGACGCCCGCTGGCTCGCCCTGGACGCCCCGGCCGACTTCGTCACGCTGGCCGCCCGCCTGCACGCCGGGATCCACGGCTCGGAGGGGGACGGCGGCCGCCTCGGCGAGAAGCAGCGCGACCTGTACGAGCACGTCCTCGCCTCCAACGCCGAGAACGTGCTCGACGAGGTCCGCGAGGGCGACGTCGTCATCCTCCACGACCCGTCGACGGCAGGCCTGGCCAGGGCCTTCCACCAGGCCGGGGCGACGGTCGTGTGGCGATGCCACGCGGGCGTCGCGGAGGCGGGCGAGGCCGGGCAGCGCGTCTGGGCCTTCCTTGACCGCTACCTCGAGGACGTCGACCTCGTCGTCGTCTCGCGGCCCGAGTACCGACCGCCGTACATCGAGGAGGAGCGCTGCGCCGTCGTCCGCCCCTCCATCAACCCCGACTCACCCAAGAACCGACCCCTGGACCGCGACGAGGCCTGGGCGGTCGTGCGCCTGGCGGGGATCGCGGACGGCGAGGCTCCCTTCGACGCCGTCCCGCTCCTGCGCGACGACGGTCGCCCGGACGCCTTCCGCGGCCTCGAGGACGAGGCCGTGCTCGCCGACGGACCGGTTCCGCTCGGCGCACGGCTCGTGACGCAGGTGCAGCGCTGGGACCGCCTCAAGGGCGGACTCGAGCTCGTCGAGGCATTCGCCTCGCAGGCCGGCAGCCTGCCGGAGGACGTTCACCTGCTCCTGGCCGGGCCGGCCGTCGACCCCGAGCGCGAGCCCGGGGCGGCCGCGGTGCTGCGGGAGGTGCTGGAGCGGGTGGAGACGCTGCCGCCGTCGGTGGTGGCGCGCGTCCACGTCCTCGGCATCCCGACGGCGGACCGCGAGGTCAACGCGACCGTCGTCAACGCGGTCCAGCGCGTGAGCGACGTCGTGACGCAGCGCTCCCAGGTCGAGGCCTTCGGGCTGACGGTCGCGGAGGCGATGTGGAAGAAGGCGCCCGTGGTGGCGAGCGCGGTCGGCGGGATCGTCGACCAGGTCGAGGACGGCGTCGACGGCGTCCTCGTCGCCCCGGATGACGCCAGGGCGTGGGCGGAGGCGGTCAGGGACCTGCTCCTGCTGTCGGAGAGAGCGACGGAGATGGGGCTGGCGGCGCACGAGGCCGTGCGCCGTGAGTACCTGCCGGACCGGCACCTCATCGAGGTGGTCGACGTCATCGGAAGGGCTGCCGAGACCTGATCGTCCGGAGCGACCGAGCCCGGCACGCAGGAGGACCGCGCCACGCCGACGAGGTTTTCCACAGACTGAACCCACAGCCTTGTGCACAGCAGTGCGGAAGCGCGCGATGACGCGATTCGCCCTGTGGCTACCGACCGGAGCGCTCCCGTGCCACCCGCGTGCGTGCAACTTCGTGTCGGCCGGGTTGCGAGATCGCGTCCGATAGACCGACACGAGGAACGACGTCAAATCGTTGATATTTCGGGCATCTTGCGGAGATCTCTTCGGGGCTTCACACCCCGGATCCGCACGAGAGCGCGGTTTTCTGCCTCAATCCGAACGCTCCGGGCCGACCGGACGTCAGCACGGGAGGATCCGAAATTCACCCTTTCGTGACCTTTCCCGCACATCGTTATCCACAGCCGCACCCCTCACATCTGTGGACAGAAGGAGGGCGTGTTCCGGGTGCGGCACGAGGCCGATGACGTCGGCCAACGCCGCCCGCTCGAAGGGGCACGATGAATCGGGTACGATGACCACCGTCATTGACGTGAGCAACGAGCTACTTTGGATCGTGGTCGACCGCCCTCGTGGACACATCATGGAGAAGCACAGAGCAGTGCCGTCGTCCATGCAGTGGAAGTCGCTCCCGCACCTGCACCGACAGGAGCCATCGTGACACGTGCGAGCTCAGCTCGAGTCGCAACGGCGATGAACAGCGTGACCGCCCTGAAGAAGACGGTCACGCCTATCGGAGCCATCAGTCCCACACTCGCTCCGGCTCGGAACGGCTCCCAGCACAAGCGGTACGGCGCTGCAGTCGAGCGGACACTCAAGGCATTCATGGACCAGGGTAAGAGCGCACTCTTCGGCGCCCTGGGAATTGGCGGTTGCTACGACGCGTACACGGAGTTGCGCCGATGATCGGGGGCCTGCTGATCGGCGTCACGGCGATGGCGGTGGCGTCCGTCGCGCGCTCGATGATCCGCGGCCGGGGCGGAAGGGGCGAGCTGCTGCGGAACGCGGTCTCCGTCTGCGGAGTGGTCCCCTTGGCTCTCATGTGCGTGCGCGGTGCGCTCACGACGGGCTGGACGGCACTCGGCATCGTGTTGGGAATCATTCTGAGCACGGTCATCCAGCTCGTCCTCGATCGACTGCGGTCTCAGTCGTCTGAAGCCTGAGTCCGGCTCAGCGCCGCGCCAACGCGGCCCACGCGACAGGGCCGCCGCCTCCGAGAGGGAGGCGGCGGCCCTGATCGTGATCGCTGCCGGGCTCAGGCGCTCACGAGGGAGCTGATCGCGGACTGGAAAAGCCGCAGGCCGTCGGTGCCGGTGCGGGGGCCGGCGGCGGAGTCCGGGCCGAAGCCGGGCTCGACGGCGTGCTCGGGGTGCGGCATGAGGCCGACGACGTTGCCGCGCTCGTTGCGGACGCCGGCGATGTCGTTCGCGGAGCCGTTGGGGTTGTCGAGGTAGCGGAAGACGATGCGCCCCTCGCCCTCGAGACGCTCGAGCTCGGCCGGGGAGGCGATGAAGTTGCCCTCGCCGTTCTTGAGCGGAACGGTGATCTCCGCGCCGTCCTCGAACAGGCTGGTCCAGGCGGTCGTGGTCGACTCGACGCGCAGACGCTGCTCGCGGCAGATGAACTTCTGCTGCTCGTTGCGGATGAGGGCTCCGGGCAGGAGATGGGCCTCGGCGAGGATCTGGAAGCCGTTGCAGATGCCGAGGACGGGCATGCCCTTGCCGGCGGCCTCGACGACCTCGGTCATGACGGGGGCGAAGCGGGCGATGGCGCCGCAGCGCAGGTAGTCGCCGTAGGAGAAGCCTCCGGGGACGACGACGGCGTCGACGCCGTGGAGGTCGGCGTCCTTGTGCCACACGGAGACCGGCTCGGCCCCGGCGAGGCGGACGGCGCGCAGGGCGTCGACGTCGTCGAGGGTGCCGGGGAAGGTGATGACGCCGATGCGGGTCACGCCTGCGCTCCCTCGCCCGCGCGCACGGAGATGACGTCCTCGATGATGGGGTTCGACAGCAGGGTCTCCGCGGCCTTGGCGGCGGCGTCGAGGTCCTCCTGCGTGACCTCCCCGTCCACCGTCAGCTCGAAGCGGCGCCCCTGGCGCACGGAGGTGAACTGGTCGAATCCGAGTCGCGGGAGGCTTCCCACGACCGCCTTGCCCTGCGGGTCAAGGATCTCCGGCTTGGGCATGACCTCGACGACGATGCGTCCCATCGGTCCTCCTGGGTTGTCTGGGGAGAGGAAGGTCCGCGCACAGGGTACCCGCTCACTGACGGCGAGACCCCACGGTCTCAGGCCCCGACCGGAGGCGGCCAGGGAGCCCGCCCGCCTGGTCAGACGTGCCCGAGCCAGTCCCCGGCGAGACGGATCGCGAGGGTCCCGCCGACGGCGAGGGCGGCGGTCCCGAGCAGCCAGGCGGGGCCGAGGACGAGGGCGACGACGGCGCAGACGACGGCCCCGGCGAGCATGAAGCCACCGATGGCGCCGGCGACCCCGGCAGGAGCCTGTCGGGAGGTGTCGAGGGTCGAGGTGCCCATGACGTGGACGGGGGCAGGCAGGCCGTCCCGGGCGGAGCGGTCCTCGGTGAGGCCGGCGAGCGCGTCGACCTCGCGCGGGGTCCAGCGCTCGGACTCGCGTGCGACGGGTGTGCCGCCCGCCCAGGCGAGGTACCCGGCGGCCGAGACGAGGCCGGCACCACCGAGGACGACGACGAGCCACGGCGGGACCCAGGGGTGGCCGGCGTCGGCGGCGGTGGCGAGGTTCATGGCGGACCAGGTGGCCAGCACGAGGCCGAGGAGCGCGTAGAGGACGCCGGTGAGGCGCTGGCGCCGAAGGGCGGCGGGCCAGGGCGTGCAGGCGCGCTGGCCCGGGGTCGGCTCCGGCTCGGGGCCCCCGCGACCGACGCCCCAGTCGACCTCGGGCTCAGCCGGGGCGGAGGCGCCTGCCGCGCGCGCGGTGCTCGGACCGTCCGTGCTGGGACGGGGCGCGCCCGTCCCCCAGTCGACGGGCTCGTGCTCCTGGGAGGGGCGGCTCTGGCGGCCGATCGGCGGCGTCACCGGATCACCTGCCCGAGGACGCTGGCGAGGCCGAGGGCGACGAGGACGAAGCCCACGCAGCCGCCGAGCAGCTGGAGCACGCGCATGAGCCCCTCCCCCGCGCTCGTGCCGGCGAGGCGCTCGTCGGCGGCGATGCCGAGGCGGCTCGATGCCAGGATCGTCGAGACCGGCCCGGTGACGACGTCGCGTGTGGTGAGCTCGCGCCGCCCGGTCGAGGGCGGGAGGCTGAGGTCCGTACCGAGGACGGGGCGCACGAGGTCCGTGCCGGGGGCCGGGCGGGACGCAGTGGCACCGCGGCCGGCCGCCCTGCCGCGCGGCGAGGCGTCGGCCGGACGCGGGGCGCTGGAGGCGCCGTCGGCGTCGTCCCCCTCAGCCCGACGCCGCTGGGCCGCGACGGCGCGGTTGCGCTCGAGGCGCAGGCGCGGGGCGTTGACGACGAGGGAGCGTGCGGGGACCCGGAGCCAGGCGATGAGCCCGCCGCCGAGGATGACGAGGGCGATCCCGCCGAGGACTGCCGATGCGCCCTTGGCCCCGAGCGAGGCGGTGACGGCCGCGGCGAGGGCGAGCACGATGACGAGCAGGACGCCGGCTCCGACCACGATGAGGCCGGGGCCCGGCGTGAACCGGCGCTGCGTCGTCGGCGCCCCGTGGGGTGCGGGGCCGTCACCCGCCGGCGTGCTCACAGCGCGAGGGGCGAGCCGGTGAGGCGCTCGTAGGCCTCGAGGTAGCGGGCGCGCGTACGCTCGACGACCTCGGTGGGCAGGGCGGGGGGCTCGGCGTCACCGTGGCGGTCCCAGCCGGACTCCTCGGTGAGCCAGTCGCGGACGAACTGCTTGTCGTAGGAGGGGGTCACCTCGCCGGGGACCCACTCGGTGGCGGGCCAGAAGCGCGAGGAGTCCGGGGTGAGGACCTCGTCGCCCAGGACGACCCGTCCGGAGTCGTCCGTGCCGAACTCGAACTTGGTGTCCGCGAGGATGATGCCGCGCTCGCGCGCGATCTCCGCGGCCCGGGAGTAGAGGCGCACGGTGATCTCGCGCAGGGCGGCCGCGGGGCGGTCCCCGATCATCTCCTTGACGCGCTCGAGGGAGACGTTCTCGTCGTGGTCGCCGAGCTCGGCCTTGGCGGCGGGCGTGAAGATCGGGCGCGGGAGGCGGGACGCCTCGGTGAGGCCGTCCGGCAGGGCGACGCCGCAGACCTCACCGCCGGCGCGGTACTCGACGAGCCCGGAGCCGGTGAGGTAGCCGCGGGCGACGCACTCGACGGGGTACATGTCGAGGCGCTCGCAGACCATGGCGCGGCCGGCGACCTGCTCAGGCACGTCCATGGAGACGAGGTGGTTGGGGACGACGTCGGCGAGCTGCTCGAACCACCAGGCGCTCAGGGCGGTGAGGACCTTGCCCTTGTCCGGGATCTCGGTGGAGAGGATGTGGTCGTAGGCGCTGATGCGGTCCGAGGCGACGACGAGGAGGACGTCCTTGCCCTCCCAGTCTCCGCCGGCGGCGGGCCGGTAGACGTCGCGGACCTTGCCGGAGGAGACGTGCTCCCAGCCGGGGACCTCAGGGGCAGGGGGGATGACGGGCTTGCTCGCGCTCATGGCCCCATCCTGCCACCGGACTGTGACACGCATCGCCAGCGGTCCGAGTGCCGTGACCGGTCCCAGCAAGGCGAAGGGCGTGACCCCGGCCGGTCGTCGGTGGGGCCACGCCCTCGTGAGCGCCGGGCCGTGGTCTCAGCGACCGAGCGCGATGTCGGTGCGGTGCTGGGAGCCCTCGAGGTGGATGCGGGACAGGCCCTCGTAGGCCCGCTCGCGCGCGGCCTGGACGGAGTCGCCGAGCGCGACGACCGACAGGACGCGGCCACCGGTCGCGATGAGGTTCCCGTCGTCGTCGATGCCGGTGCCGGCGTGGAGGACGTGGACGCCCTCGACCTGCTCGGCCTCCTCCACGCCGGTGATGACGCCGCCGGTGGTGACGGCACCCGGGTAGCCGGGGGCGGCGAGGACGACGTCGACGGCGGCCTGGTCCGCCCAGGTGGGAGCCGGGACCTCGTCCAGGCTCCCGGTGGCGGCGGCGAGCAGGAGCTCGGGGAGGGAGGAGGTGAGGCGCGCGAGGACGGCCTGGGTCTCCGGATCGCCGAAACGGACGTTGAACTCGACGACGCGGGTGCCCTTGCTGGTGAGGGCGACGCCGCAGTAGAGGAGGCCGGAGAAGGGGGTGCCGCGGCGGGCCATCTCGTCGACGACGGGCTGGGCGACGTCGCGGACGACCTCCTCCGTGAGGCCCTCGGGGGCCCAGGTCAGCGGGGTGTAGGCACCCATGCCGCCGGTGTTGGGGCCCTCGTCGCCGTCGCCGAGGCGCTTGAAGTCCTGGGCGGGCGCGAGAGGGCGGACGGTGGCGCCGTCGCAGACGCAGAACAGGGAGACCTCGGGGCCGTCGAGGAAGTCCTCGATGACGACGCGGCCACCCTCCTTGTCGAGGCAGGCGCGGCCGTGGTCGAGGGCGGCGGCGCGGTCGGAGGTGACGACGACGCCCTTGCCCGCAGCGAGTCCGTCCTCCTTGACGACGTAGGGGGCGCCGAAGCGGTCGAGGGCGGCGGTGAGCTGCTCCTCGGTGTCGCAGACGGCGGCCTCGGCGGTGGGGACGCCGGCGGCCTCCATGACCTCCTTGGCGAAGGCCTTCGAGCCCTCGAGGCGGGCGGCCTCGACACCCGGGCCGAAGACGGGGATCCCGGCGTCGCGCACGGCGTCGGCGACACCGGCGACGAGCGGCGCCTCGGGGCCGACGACGACGAGGTCCGCCTCCATCTCGGTGGCGAGGGAGACGACCGCGGCGGGGTCGGAGGCGTCGGCCTTGAGGTTCGTGGCGACGGCCGCGGTACCGGGGTTGCCGGGGGCGACGACGAGCTCGGTGGTGGTGGGATCGGCGGCGAGGGCGCGGGCCAGGGCGTGCTCGCGCGCGCCGGACCCGAGAAGCAGGATCTTCACGGGATCAGCGTAGCGGGACTGCGCGTCGCCCGGCGCGGGTGACTGCCGCACGACCGACGGCGAGCCCCCGGTGCCCTCGCAGCCGTCGGTGAGGAGGCAGTCTCTCATCACCTGCCCGCTCCACTCCCCGTGGCGGTCCCGCTGGGAGCGCGTCATCCCTCGGAAACGCGGGAAGCACGACGGCAACCTCGCGCGAACACGCCCGTGACCGGCGTCTCCCTACGGTGCGGTCATGGCACGTGAGCCCGCCCCCGCGGGCGCCGGATCGCAGCCGAGCGAAGGAGAGCACCCATGAGCGCCCTGACGACCACGGCCGCCCCGACCGCCGCCTCGCGGACCTGGGTGCGGGTCTACCGCGTCGAGCAGCTGCCGCCGAGCCGCGGACAGGCGGCCCTCATCAACGGCCAGCAGGTCGCTCTCTTCCGGCTCCACTGCGGGGAGCTCCACGCCGTCTCCCGCAAGGACCCCGTGTCCGGCTCCAACGTCATGGCCCGCCGCATCGTCGGCTCGACCGGCGGCGACGTCCCCACGATCACCTCGCCCCTGTACAAGGAGGTCTATGACCTTCGTGACGGCTCCAGCGTCTCGGACCCGCAGTACAGCCTGGGGGTCTGGCCGGTGCGCGTCGACGGCGACGTCCTCATCGCCGTCGACGCCGCCTGAGCCGCACAGGCACCCGACACGCCGACGGGGCGGACGCGCATCGTGCGCGTCCGCCCCGTCGGCGTCTGCGAGGGCCGTCCTGACTGGTCAGTCCCCGTCGGGCGTCTCGGTCCGGTCTGTTCCAGCGCCGTCCGCGCCGGAGCCGGCGCCGGTCGCGGCGCTCTCCCCCACCGACTCGTCCTCGTCCCGCCGACGGCGTCGGGCGAGCAGCCAGACGCCGAGGGCGACGAGGGCGATGGCGAGGAGGCCCACGGTGATGCTCGCACCGGTGTGGGCGAGGGCCGCCTTGCGGACGGGCTGCGGCAGCGGCCGCGTCACCACCTCGACGACCTTGTGGGTGGCCTTCTTGCCCTGGTCGATGATCTTGTCCGGGACGCTCGCCTTGGGATCGGCGACGAGCCTGGCGTTGCCGGTGGCGGGGTCGTCGAGGGTGAGGGCGGCGACGGCGCCGTTGAGGTCGGTCGCGGCGCCCACGGTCGTGAGGTCGAAGGGCACGGGGTCGGACAGGAGCCGGTACCCGGCCGGCGCGTCGGTCTCGACGAGGCAGTAGTGCCGCATGCTCGAGCCTGAGACGACGGCGCCGTCGACGTAGTCCGAGACCTGGATGCCCCGGAGCACCGCCACGCCCGTGTCGTCACTGGTCATCGTGCCGACGCGGCGCTCCTCGGTAAGGGCGTCGGAGCCGCAGGCCTGCGCGAGCGGGACACCGGTCGTGCCGCGGTAGACGGCGAAGGCCGCCCCGGGCAGGAGCCTGGTGCCGTCGATCGAGACCTTCTTGATGATGAGGTCGCCGAGGTGCGTCTCGACCGTGGTCGCCTCGAGCGGGTCGCTCGTCCCGTGCGTCTCGGCGTAGCGGGCGTTGGGCACGAAACTCGCGGTGTTCTTGATGACACCGCTGGTGAGGCCCGTGCCGACGTAGCTGTCGGCGCGCGTGCGCAGGTCGGTGAGGACGACGGCGTCGGGGTGCGCGTTCTTCGCGGCCGCGAGCTTGGCGAGCCCGGAGGCCGTCATCTCGATCTCGATGAGCGGGCCGCCGCTGATGCCGGCTGCCTCGGCGGCGCTGACGCGGCGGCGCACGCCGTCGGTGCCGGTCGCCCAGATGAGGTAGTCGCCCTCGGTGGAGTCGGCGGCCGCCGCGCTGAGGCTGGCGAGGACGGTGCCGTCGGCGTCGACGACGCTCACGACCGCCCCCAGGTAGGACAGGCGCGGGTCGAGGTCGTCGCTCACGGTGTAGGTGCCGATCCCGTCGGCGGTCTGCGGGATGAGCTTGCCGTCGGCGTCCCGGCCGAGGAGCGAGGGGGTGATGGTCGAGCGGATGAGGTAGCGGATCCGACGAGACGCGACCGCCGCGTGGTTGGGCTGCTGCTCGGTGACGACGCCGTCGTCGACGACCTCGATGCTGATCGAGTCGACGGCGTTCTTGGGGTAGACGTCGATGTCGTACTGGAGCGCGGCCCCTTCCGCGGGGTAGCCCGGCACGGAGACGACGAAGGGCAACGACGGCGTCACGCCGGCGGGCGTGGAGGTCTCCTCGACGTAGTAGAGACCGAGGGGCAGGTCGGAGAAGGCGAGGCTGCCGTCGGCGGCGGTCGTGCCGGTGCGGGCGGTCGTCCTGTCGAGGTGCGCGGCGGCGCTGGACGGCGAGGCCTCGTAGGCCGCGATCTTGTCGCCCGCTGAGCCGCCCAGGACATCGACGCCCTCGACCTGGGTCACGGTGAAGGTCACTCCGGCGACCGGGCTCGCGTCCCCGGCGCACTCGGTCGGGAGGCTGGCGCCGTTTGCGGGGCAGGTGACCGGGTTCCAGTACGGGGTCTCCATCTTGTGGAGCGTGAGGGAGCCCTTCGCACTCGGGTCGACGGCCAGCGGCGCCGTGCCGACAGCGGCGTGGGCCGTGGCGGAGGCGAGGAGCGGCGCCGCCAGTGCGACGACGAGGGCGAGGGCCAGGAGCACTCCGAGGAGGGCCCGTGCGCGACCTCGGCGGCGGGCGCGTGCGGCGCGTGCCTGGCGCTCGACAGTGGCGTGGTGCGTCGTCATCTCGGTCATCTCCTCTCGTGGGTCGCGGGTCATGGGCGAGTGCCGTCGGGATCGGTCGGCTCGGCGGCTGGTTCAGGGGCCGGGCCGACGTGCTGCGGCCCCTTGTTTTCAGTGCCCGCGCCCACGCTGGCCTCGTTGTCCTCGTCGTCGTCCTTCTTGCGGCGCAGCGCGGCCCAGAGGTTCCACAGCGCGCCGAGGAGGGCGAGGAGCGCACCGACGCCGGCGGCCCACATCCAGATCGTGAGCGTCCCGAGAAGGCTCCAGCCGTCCTTGCTGCCGGCGACCTTCTGAGCCTGGTCGAGCGGGATGCGCTCACCCGTGACGAGGAGCCGGTGGTCGTTGACGCCGTAGGGGGTGCAGGTGATGAGGGTCGCGAGGTCCTTGCCGGGTACCCGCTTGAGGAGGTCGGTCTGCTCCGGGAGCACGACGTCGACGCGGGTGACCTTGTAGGCCATGGTGCGGCCGTAGGTGTCGATGTAGAAGACGTCGCCGACCTTCATGTCGATGAGGTGGTCGAAGAGCGTGGCGGTGGGGATGCCGGTGTGCCCGGTGAGGACGGTGTGCCGGTTCGTACCGCCGACGGGGAGGTCGGTGCCGTAGAGGTGGCCGACTCCCTTGGCGAGGGTCGAGTCCTCGGTGCCGTGGTAGACGGGCAGGTCGATCTTCTGGGAGGGCACGCGGACCCGGGCCATGACGTCCGTGGTGGAGAGCTGGTCGAGGTAGTCGAGGTACTTGCGGTAGGCGTCGTCCTGCTTCACGCGCTGGAGCCAGGGGTCGAGGATGGGGAGCCCGTCGATGGACTCGTTGTACTTCTCCGCGGCGGCGAGGACGTCCTTGAGCTCGCTGGGATCAGCCGCTGCGACGGCCTGGTTGTACTGCTCGGAGAACTGGTGCTGGCGCCAGTTGTTGTAGAGCGTGGAGGTGACGGGGTACCCCAGGATGATCGCGCCGACGAGGAAGAGGACCACGGGCAGCCACCATCCGCGGGGACGGCGGCGTTGTTGCTCGTTCCTCGTCTCCTCGTCCGTCGCCTCGCCGACGCCGGTGCCGGTCGTGCCGGCACGCGGCGCGGTCGGCCGCCCGGTGCGGTCGCGGCGGCGGAGGAGGTTCATGGGGCTGGGCGCTCCTTGTCTCAGGGTGGATCGTGGTGGTGCGCTACGACCCGGCTGGGGGACGGTTCCAGGTCACCGTCCCCCGCCGGGTCATCCGCTCAGGCGCGCTTGTTGCGGCGCGACGCCCAGATGGCTCCGCCGACGACGGCGCCCCCGACGATGATGATGAGCGCCATGCCCATGCCACCGGTCGAGGGCAGCTTGTTGAGCAGGTTGTCGGGCTGGTCGACGACGCTGGCCGCGGCGGCGGCGAGCGTGGTGCTGTCCGCGGAGCTGACGTCGAAGACGATCGGCTCGGCCTTGAGCTGGTAGCCGCTGGGAGCCTTGGTCTCGACGAGGCAGTAGTGCTGGAGCGTCGTCTGGGTCTCGCCGTTGTAGTAGTTCGAGGCGTCGAGTCCCTTGAAGGTCACCGTGCCGTCAGCTCCGGTCGCGGACGTATCACCGATCTTGTTGGCGTCCGTGATCTGGCTGGAGGGGCACGCGCCCGAGTCATTGGCGGTGGTGGAGGTGGTACCCCGGTAGACGGCGAAGGTCGCGCCGGCGAGGGCGGCGCCGTTGTTGTCCGCAGAGGTCTTGGTGACGGTGACGTCGCCGTAGCGGGAGTCGACCGTGTTCGAGGTGATCTCGGCGACCTCAGGCGAGCTGTTGGGCACGAGGGTCGCGGCGTTCGTGATGACGCCGGTCGTCACGGCCGGATCAACACCATCTGCGGTGTTCTCCGTCTTGACGTCGGCGGCGATGGTGGTGCGCACCTGGGCGGTCGTGTTCGCGTCCTTCTGCGTCTTCATCTTCGTCATGCCCTCAGTCGTCATGGACATGGTGACGGTGTTGGTGCCGGTGTCGTACGCCCAGGTGTAGTCCGTGCCCTCAGCAAGGGTCGCGACGCTCGTGTAGGGAGCGGCGGAGCCGGTGACGATCTCGACCGTGGACTCGCCCTGGTTGAAGGTGAGGCGGGAGTCGAGGGGGTCTTTCACCGTGTAGCTGCCGCGCTCGGCGGCCGTGAGCGCGGAGATCGAGGAGAGAAGGGTGTACGCCAGGGTCGTCTGCGAGCCGTCGGTGCCGTCGGTGGAGGCGTTCTCCGCGGTGTTGGTGCCCGCGTCGGCGACGGTCTTGGTGATCTTGTCGACCGAGTTCTTCGGGTAGACGTTGACCGAGTAGTTCCAGCCGTCGTCGGTCTTGTTCGTCATCGGCAGGACGATCACGAAGGGCTCGGCCTTGGTCGTGCCGGCGGGAGCCTCGGTCTCCTGGACGTAGTAGACGCCGAGGGGCAGACCGCTGAGCGAGGTGACACCGTGAGTACCGGTTGGGTCCGTCGTGTGGATGTCACCGGCGGCCGTCGAGAGATGCTCCTCAGCGGTCGTCACGCCGTCGGCCGACATGTAGCTCTGGGCGGCAGCCCAGCCGGCGTTGGTCGCGAGGTCGATCTCCGAGCCGTCCGTGTTGAGGACGCGGGTCGCCGTGAAGGTGACGCCGGCCAGCGGGCTGTTCCCGGAGAGGCAGCTCGACGGCAGCTCCTCGCCACCATTGGCGTTGACCTGGCACGAGTCGTCAGAGCTGTACGGCGTCTCGTACTTGTGGAAGGTCAGGGTCGCGGTCTGCGACGAGTCGATGAGGTGCTGGTCGGCGGCCTGCGCGGCCGGGGTCAGTGCCTCAGGGGCGACGCCGGCGATGCCGGACACGCCCAGCGCGAGGGCGGCGAGCCCGGAGAGCAGAGCTCCGGCCCGGGTCCTGGTCTTGGTCATTCGAGTCTCCTGGCTCGTGGGGTGGGGATCCGGCGGGTTACCGGGAGCGCGTCGCGCCATCCGGTTGCGAACCGGAGGGTCAGCTTCCTTGCCTCGCCGAAACGGGTTGGGGAAGGGACGACTCGTGAACTGCTGCCGGGGTGCCGTGCCCGTCAGACAGTTCCCAGTGTAATCGTGTCACACCTGATGAGTGGAGAGGTACTAGCACCCGCGTTTGAGAGGGTCGTCCCACCGCCCCTTTGAGCACGGTGGGAGCACCGCCTGATGGCTCCGACGTCGGGACGGGGACTACGGGCACCACCCGCCCCCCCTCACCACGCGTCGGCCCCGACCCGTCACGGGGACGGACCGGGGCCGACGCTGCTGACAGAACCGGTCGAGCCGGCGTCTGACGTCGTCCTGGCGCGGCGCTCAGGCCTCCTTGGTCGTCGCGATGCGCTCGCGGAACCTCGCGAGCTGCTCGGTGATAGCGGCGGGGACCTTGTCACCGAACTGCTTGAAGTACTCCTCCGTATCATCCATCTCGGCCGCCCAGGCGTCCGGGTCGACGTCGTACATCGTGTCCCAGGCCGCGCGGTCCACGTCGACGCCCTCGAGGTTGAAGTCCTCGAACTTCGGGTAGCGGCCCGTGACGCCGTCGACGGCCTCGACCTCGCCGGCGGCGCGCCGGACGATCCAGTCGAGGACGCGGGAGTTGTCGCCGTAGCCGGGCCAGAGGAACCTGCCGTCGTCGTCCTTGCGGAACCAGTTGACCTGGTAGACCTTCGGGAACTTCTCCCCCAGCCGCTCCTGCATCTCGAGCCAGTGGCCCCAGTAGTCGGCCATGTTGTAGCCGCAGAAGGGCAGCATGGCGAAGGGGTCGTGGCGCAGGGAGCCGGCCTTGACGTCAGTGGCTGCCGCCGTGACCTCAGAGGCCACGGAGGCGCCGATGAAGACGCCGTGGGCGGGCTCGTACTGCTCGGCGACGAGCGGGACGTTCGTGGCGCGGCGGCCGCCGAACAGGATCGCGTCGATCGGGACGCCCTCGGGGGCCTCCCAGTCGGGGCAGATGATCGGGCACTGCGAGGCGGGCGTCGTGAACCGCGAGTTCGGGTGCGCCGCCTTCTTCCCGGCGGCGGCGTCCGCCGGGGTGAAGTCGTTGCCCTGCCAGTCGATGAGGTGCTCGGGCTGCGGGTCGTCGATGCCCTCCCACCACACGTCGCCGTCGTCCGTGAGGGCGACGTTGGTGAAGATCGTGTTGGCCTTCATCGTGTCCATGGCCATCGGGTTCGTCTTGTAGGACGTGCCCGGGGCGACGCCGAAGAAGCCGGCCTCCGGGTTGATGGCGCGCAGGGTGCCGTCCGGGCCCGGGCGCATCCAGGCGATGTCGTCGCCGACGGTCTCGACCTTGTAGCCGGGGATCGTGGGCTGGAGCATGGCGAGGTTCGTCTTGCCGCAGGCGCTCGGGAAGGCGGCGGTGACGTGGTAGCGCTGGCCGGACTTCTCGTCGGTGAGACGCAGGATGAGCATGTGCTCGGCCATCCAGCCGTCCCGGCGGGCCATGGTCGAGGCGATGCGCAGCGCGTAGCACTTCTTGCCGAGGAGGGCGTTGCCGCCGTAGCCGGAGCCGTAGGACCAGATCTCGTTGGTCTCGGGGAAGTGGGTGATGTACTTCTCCTCGTTGCACGGCCAGGCGGTGTCCTTCTCGCCCGGGGCGAGCGGCGCCCCGACGGAGTGCACGGCCGGGACCCACGGGCGCCCCTCGGCGATGAGGTCCATGGCCGGGGTGCCGGTGCGGGCCATGATCCGCATAGAGACGACGACGTAGGGAGAGTCCGTGATCTCGATGCCGAGCTGGGAGATCGGGCCGCCCAACGGGCCCATCGAGAAGGGGATGACGTACATGGTGCGCCCGGCGTAGGTGCCGTCGAACTTCTCGTTGAGGATCTTCTTCATCTCGGCCGGGTCGTACCAGTGGTTGGTCGGGCCGGCGTCCTCCTCCTTCTCGGAGCAGATGAAGGTCCGGGACTCGACTCGTGCGACGTCGCTCGGCAGCGAGCGGGCGAGGAAGGAGTTGGGGCGCTTCTCGGGGTTGAGGCGGGTGAGCATCCCGGAGGCGACCATCTCGTCGGTGAGACGGGTCCACTCCTCGTCGGAGCCGTCGGTGAAGACCACCTTCTCGGGCTTGCCGAGAGCCGCGATCCGTGTCGCGAAGTCGATGACGTCCTGCGGAGCGTTGGCCGGCGCGGCGTTGCGCACGTCCTGCTCAGTCACAGCCATTGTGATTCCCTCCATTGGGTTCAGCGCGTGTGGTGAGACCAATGGTGCCGCACGAACCTGGCCCGCGTCTCCGTTCCGGGGTGATGATCGCCTGCACCTATGCACGACCTGCAGGAGACCCAATGCACCGAGGTGCAGCGGCCGTGCACGACATCGCACGTGTACCGTCCAGGCGTGTCTACCTCCGTCCTCACCGTGTCCGACGCCGAGCCCACCGCGCCCAGCGGCCCGCGCCCCGCGCCCGGGCGCCGTCGTCGACGCCTGGTCGGTGCCGCCGTCGCCGCGAGCGCCCTGACCCTCGCGGGCTGCACCGCCCACATGGACATGACGATCTCCGCCGCGGGCACCTACGACGTCACCCTCGACATGCGGGACACGACGGGCTCCGTCTTCACCAGCTCGACGGACTGCTCGCAGTACGCGGATCCCTCGCTCATCGGCGCCACGCAGGACGCGAAGGTCACCGCGAAGCAGGTCGGCTCCGCGGACGACGACGGGGGCGTCGGCTGCGAGGTGACGATCACGGGCGTCGCGGTCCCTGACGCGAGCGACGCGGCCACGGGGACGAGCGCACCCCTCGTCGTCCGCGACGGCGACCTGTACAAGGTCAACGTGTCCGGCTTCGACACGGGCAGCGAGCTCACCGACTCCCAGTCCTCCACGGCGCAGCAGCAGGCCGGGGCGAGCGCGACCGCCACGGACGGCGCCGCCGCTGAGCCGACGGCCTCCGGCAGCGCGGCCGCAGGATCGCTCAACTCGGTCGTCGACGCGAGGGCCTCCATCACCTTCCCGGGCGCCGTCGTCGACGCCGACGGCGGCTCCGTCTCCGGCACGACCGTCACCTGGACGGACGCGGACGCCCTCTCCGACGGCGTCACCGCCACCGGCTACGCGACCACCAACGAGGGACGCAGCGTCTGGAACCGCTTCAGCGCCTGGATCATCGCCGGAGTCGTCGCTGCGGGCGTCGTCGTCGGGGCGCTGGCCTGGCGCCGTCACCGCCACTGAGGGCCCGGGCAGCACGGGGGCGCTCCCCGGTCACGGTCCCGCATCGGCACGCCTCCACGACTGTGACGCGCCTTACACTCCCGGGCATGAGCACCCACTCACGAAGCTCCCTCAGGCGCGTCGGCGCCCTCGCGACCATCCCGGCCGTCCTCCTGCTGAGCGCCTGCGGGCTCAAGCAGGACTACTCGATCTCCAAGGACGAGACCGTCAACCTCACGTACACGATGACGGACGACTCCGGCAGCGGCTACCTCACGGAGTCCAGCTGCTCGGCCGGCTCCTCGGACACCTCGTCGATCCCCGCCGGGGCCCACGTCACGTACAAGTACTCCCAGAGCTCCTCGGGCGATGACGTCTGCACCGTGACGGCGACGAACATGCCGCTGTCCGAGTTCGACGGCTCCGACAGCAGCGTCCCGAAGATCACCCACGAGGGCAGGACCTTCGTCTTCGACCAGAAGGTCTCCTCCTCCGACGTCTCCGACATCGAGTCCTACGGCGGCGACGTCGACGCCACGGTCAACGTCACCTTCCCGGGCAAGGTGAAGTCCGTCTCCGGCAACGGGACCAAGAGCGGCAACACGGCCACGTGGAACGACGTCCTGAGCGAGAAGGAGAACCTGCACGCCGTCGGCGCCGACGGCTCGACGAACGTCCTGCTCTGGGTGCTCATCGGGGTGCTCGCGCTGATCCTCATCGCCGGCGCCGTCGTGGCGGTCATTCTCGTCAACCGCGGGAAGAAGAAGGGGGCCGCACCGGCCGACTACGTGCCCGGTCAGCCGGGCCAGCCCGCCGCTTACGGGCAGCCGACCCCCGCGAGCCAGGGCGCCTCCGCCTACGGCCAGCCGGGCGCAGCGGGCTACAAGCCCGCCCAGACCAGCGGTGGGGCCTACGCCCAGCCGTCGCAGACCGGCGGCTCGCCCTACGGCCAGGCGCCCACGGGCCAGACCGGCAACCAGCAGGGCTCCACGGGGACGGGCGATGAACGGTTCCGACCCAACACCCAGGGCTGAGCACTTAGTCATCCCCCACGCAGAGGAAGACATCCTCGGCAGACAACGACGTCGACGACGTCACTGCTTGCCGAGGATGTCTTCCTCTGCGTCTTGCTCTCGGAGGCGGTGCAGCGAGATCAGCCCAGCGGACGCCGCAGGCGGTGTAGCGAGATCAGCCCAGCGGACGCCGCAGGCGGTGTAGCGAGATCAGCCCAGCAGGTCGTGGCGCACGATGGTGGCCTCGCGGCCAGCACCGACGCCGATCGCGGACACGCGCACGCGGGCGAGCTCCTCGATGCGCTCGACGTAGCGCTGCGCGTTGACCGGGAGGTCCTCGAAGCGGCGAACGCCGGTGATGTCCTCGGTCCAGCCGGGCAGCTCCTCGTAGACCGGCTTGGCGTGGTGGAAGCCGGACTGGGTCAGGGGCATCTCGGTGACGCGCTCGCCGTCGACGTCGTAGGCGACGCAGACGGGGATGGTGTCGTGGCCGGTGAGGACGTCGAGCTTGGTCATGACGAGGTCGGTGAGGCCGTTGACGCGGGCGGCATACCGGGTGACGACGGCGTCGTGCCAGCCGCAGCGGCGCGGGCGGCCCGTGGTGACGCCGTACTCGCCGCCCTCCTCGCGGAGGCGGTCGCCGTCGGCGTCAAGGAGCTCGGTCGGGAAGGGGCCCTCGCCGACGCGGGTGGTGTAGGCCTTGACGACGCCGACGACGGAGTCGATGCGGGTCGGGCCGACCCCGGTCCCCGTGCAGGCCCCGCCGGCGGTGGGGTTGGAGGAGGTGACGAAGGGGTAGGTGCCGTGGTCGATGTCGAGCATGGTCGCCTGGCCCGCCTCGAACAGGACGGTCTTGCCGGCGTCGAGGGCGTCGTTGAGGACGAACGAGTCGTCGATGACCAGGGGACGGACGCGGTCCGCGTAGGAGAGGAGCTCGTCCGCGACGGTCTCGGGGTCGATCGGCTCGACACCGAGGACCTTCTCGAAGAGGTCGTTCTTCTGGTCGAGGGCGCCGCGGACCTTCTGCCGCAGGATGGACTCGTCGAAGAGGTCCTGGATCCGGATGCCGATGCGGTTCATCTTGTCCGCGTAGGTGGGGCCGATGCCGCGGCCGGTGGTCCCGAGCTGGCGGTCGCCGAGGAACTTCTCGGTGGCACGGTCCATGAGGCGGTTGTAGCTCGGGATGACGTGGGCGTTGGCGGAGATCTTGAGGGAGTCCGCGGACTTGCCGCGCTCCTCTATCTCTGCGATCTCGGCGAAGAGGACCTCGAGGTCGACGACGACGCCGTTGCCGATGATCGGAGTGACACCGGGGGTGAGGACACCGGCCGGCAGGAGGTGGAAGGCGAACTTCTCGCCGTCGATGACGACGGTGTGGCCGGCGTTGTTGCCGCCGTTGAACTTGACGACGTAGTCGACGTCCTGACCGAGCTGGTCGGTCGCCTTTCCCTTGCCCTCGTCGCCCCACTGGGTTCCGACGACCACGACGGCTGGCATGTGCTGCTCCCTGGCTCGCTTGCGGCATGACGGCGGTCACGCCGTCGCCCAGCCTACCGGAGGGGCGCGAGGCCAGCGAAGACGGTCCGAAAACCCACGAGTCAGCCCGTTTAGCGCGAGACCGCCCACCGGACGGGCTGACTCGCGCCAGACGGGCTGACTCGCGCGGTCAGAGCGAGAGCGACGCCAGCTTGCGATAACCGTCGTGAGTATCATTATCCTTCAGGGCACGAGAACCCCCACCCTTCGACGTCCCCTGTCCATCGTCGCGACGCTCGGCGCCGCCCTCGCCCTGGCCGCCTGCGGCTCGAACGGCTCCAGCACCGCCGCGTCCGGCTCCGCCACGTCCGGTTCCGCGGCCACCGCGAGCGCCGGCGCCTCCACCGACGCCACCGCCTCCGAGTACAAGGAGGTCGAGGTCTCCGACCTCGAGCCCCGCGCCGCCATCGCCTAAGACGGCGGCGTCCAGGTCCTCGACACGGCCACCGGCGAGGTCCTCGCCGACATCAAGAAGGAGGGCTTCCTTCGCCTCAACCCCGCCGGCGACGGCCGCCACGTCCTCGTCTCCTCCTCCGAGGGCTTCGAGGTCCTCGACCTCGGCCTCGTCGTCAAGCCCCATGGCGACCACAACCACTACTACGAGGTCACCCCCCACCTCACCGGCAGCGTCGTCGCCGCCGAGCACCCCGGCCACGTCGTCACCCACGCCGGCCGCACCGCGCTCTTCGCCGACGGCACCGTCACCACCTTCAGCCTTGCCGCCCTTGACGACGGGCAGCTCGCGAAGAAAGAGCTCACCAGCTTTCACACCTCCTCCCCGCACCACGGTGTCGCCGTCCCGCTGACCAACGGCAACTGGCTCGTCGCCGACGGCATCGAGGACGAGCGGCGCACGATCCAGGAGCGCGACGCCTCGAGCACGGTCGTCACCGAGACCACTGACTGCCCCGGCGTCCACGGCGAGGCCACTGCCAAGGGCGACGGCGACGTCGCCTCCTTCGGCTGCGAGAACGGCCCCGTCGTGTACTCAGGCGGCGGCTTCCACAAGGTGAGTGTCCCCGAGGAGTACCAGCGCTCCGGAAACCAGGCCGGCTCCGAGGACTCCGAGTACGTCCTCACGGACTACAAGGTCGTCAAGCCAACCGACGACGGCCAGCCCGAGCACCCCACGAGTATCGGGATCCTCAGTACCACCGACGCCACGGTCTCCACCGTCGACCTCGGCTCCGCGTACTGGTTCCGCTCACTGGGGCGGGGTGAGGACGGCGAGGCGGTCGTCCTCACCGGGGACGCAGGCTCCAGGTCATCGACCCCGAGCCCCGCCAGGTGCTCCGCACCACCGACGTCGTCAAGCCGTGGAAGGAGAACGAGGACTGGCAGAAGCCCGGCCCGAACCTGCGCACGGTCGGTGACCTCGCCTACGTCACCGACGCCGCCGCCAGGCCCCTCAGCCTCGTCCAGGTCTCCACCGGTGACGTCCCGTCCACCACGCGGCTGAGCATCACGCCCAACGAGATGGCCGTCGTCGACGCCGAGGAGGCCGCGGCGCACGGGCACTGAGCCCGCGCGCCCAGCTCCACCCCGAGTCAGCCCGCTTGGAGCGAGACCGCCCGTTGAGAGGGCTGACTCGCGCCAGACGGGCTGACTCGCGCGAGGACACAACTCAGTGCCTGGATGGCAGCTCAGCGAGCCGCGTCGCGCAGGCGGTCGATGACGCCACGCTGGACTAACGCGATGAGGTACCAGGCGAAGGCCGTGCCGAGCAGCACCTCGAACCAGGCGACGGCGATCCGCGAGGCAGGCAGGACAGCTGCGAGTACGGCGGGGGCGACGAGCACCGCCAGGCAGACGACGGTGCGGCCCAGTCCTCCCACCGCGAGACGGACGGCATTGCTCACGTGCCCCGCCACGGTGTTCTCGAAGAACGCGACAAGCGGCACGAGCCAGACGAGAACACCCGCGAGCGCGGCGCTCCCGGCGATCACGAGACCTGAGACGACGCCCGCCTCGCCCGCTCCCCCGGCGGCGCCGGTCCCGGCGAGCACGAAGGCGGAGCCGCCCACCGCAGCGAGCGCGAGCGCGGGCAGCCACCAGGCGAGGGACTGGACGAGGTTGCCCCGGAAGGAGCGCCACCAGGTTCGAAGGACGTACCCCTCCTCCTCGCGCGCCACCTCCATCGTGACGCGCGCGCACGCGGTGAGCGCGGCGCCGGCCGTGACCACGGGCAGGCACGCGACGAGCGTGACGACGTTGACGAGGACAAGGTCCGCCGCCGAGGACCACGCCCGGTAGAACGGTGTGCCGGGGCTGAGGAGTCCTGCCACGTGCGCTTCCTTCCTGGTTGCGGGCGCCGGACCGTGACGTCGGGGCCGGTCGGCCGCCCCAGGATCTCTCACGATCCCGGTGACGGTCGACCGGCCCCGACTGCGCGTCAGGCCCTGGAGCCTCAGCCCTTGACGGCGCCGGCGGCGACGCCCTCGACGATGTGCTTCTGACCGAAGAGGTAGAAGATGACGATCGGGATGATCGCCAGCACGAGCATGGCCATCTGGGCACCCATGTCACGGTTGCCGTTAGAGCCGATGAGCATCTGGATGACGATCGGGATCGTCTTGTAGCGCTCGTCCTGACCGATGACGAGGTTCGGCAGGAGGAAGTCGTTCCACACCCACATCGCGTTGAGGATGGCGACCGTGACCGCCGTCGGCTTGAGCAGCGGCATGACCACCCGGAAGTACGACTGCAGCGGCGAGCAGCCGTCCATGTAGGCGGCCTCCTCGATCTCCAGCGGGATCGACTTGATGAAGCCGGCGAAGAGGAACACGGACAGTCCTCCGCCGAAGCCCAGGTAGAGGACGATCATGCCCCAGGGGGTCGCCAGGCCGAGCATGTCCGCGATCTTGACGGTCGGGAACATGACCATCTGGAAGGGCGCGATCATGGAGAACGCGAAGAGGTAGTAGATGAGGCTCGTCCACCACGTCTTGACGCGGGTGATGTAGTACGCGGTCATCGCGGTCAGCAGGACGATGACGGCCACGGACCCGACCGTGATGAAGAGGGACCAGCCGATCGCGCGGGCGAAGCCGGAGAGCTGGAGGCCGGTGACGTAGTTGTCGAAGCCCGAGAAGGTCTCCCCGGTCGGCAGGCTGAAGGGGCTGCGCGAGATGAAGAACTTGCCCTTGAAGGAGTTCACCAGGATGAACAGCAGCGGGATGACCCAGATGAGGGACAGGAGCGCCAGGAGGACCGTGAGGACGTTCTGACCCGCGGTCTGCTTCTTGCGGGGCGGCTTGGCGGACGCGCGGCGCGCGGCCACGCGGCTCCCGTCGGCGGCGACGGCGTCGGTGCCCGCGGCGGTGGTCTCCGGGCTGGTTGTGTCCTGGCTGGCGGTGACGGCGGTGCTCACGCGTCGACCTCCTTCGAACGGGTCGCGCGCAGCTGGATGAGCGCGATGACGGCGACGATGACGAAGAAGATGACGGCCTCGGCCTGGGCGACGCCCTGCTTGCCGACCTGCTTGTACATCGCCTCGACGATGTTGAGTGCCGCCATCTGCGTCTGCTTGAGCGGTGCGCCGTTGGTGAGCGCGAGGTTCTGGTCGTACATCTTGAAGGTGTTCGCCAGCGTGAGGAACAGGCAGATCGTGATGGAGGGCATGACCATCGGGATGGTGACGTTGCGCAGGGTGCCCCAGCGCGTGGCGCCGTCGATCTGGGCGGCCTCGATGAGCTCGGGCGGTACGTTCTGCAGGCCCGCGATGTAGATGATCATCATGTAGCCCATGAGCTGCCAGTTCACGAGCAGGATGAGGCCCGCCATGCCCAGGTGCCAGTCGTTGACGATGGTCTGGCCCCAGCGCTGGAGGATCGCGTTGAGCATGACCTGCCAGGTGTAGCCCAGCACGATGCCGCCGATGAGATTCGGCATGAAGAACACCGAGCGGAAGAAGTTGGTGCCGCGCAGGTGGCGGGTGAGCAGGTACGCCAGGACGAAGGCGCCCAGGTTGACCGTGATGATCGAGATGATCGAGACCGCGGCGGTGAAGCCGAGGGCGTGGACGAAGCCCGATCGCTCAGCGAAGGCCTTGGCGTAGTTCTCGGTGCCGACCCAACGCGCGTTGGTGAGGGTCGTGAACTTCGTGAACGACAGGTAGAGCCCCATGAAGAAGGGGACGATGAATGCGATGAGGAAGGCCAACAGTGTTGGCCCCGCGAAGATGGGGAAGTACTTCTTGAGTGCCTTGGTCATGGTGCCTCTGTCAGGGTGACCCTGGCCGGTCGGTGGGGCTCGGCCCCGCCGACCTGCTTCCAGGTGGGGAGGGTGCGCCGACGGCGCCCGGCCCGTGGGGGTCGGGCGCCGTCGGCGTGTCCGGTCAGGCCTTCTTCTCGGCGGCCCACTCGGTGACGAAGTAGTCCTTCACGGCGGACCAGTCCTCGCTGCCGGCGGCGTACTGGGCGAGGTGCTGACCGAGCTGGTCCTTGAAGTCCTGGCTCGGGAAGGTCTGGAAGACCCAGTTGATGGGCGTGAGGTCCTTGTTGTTGAGGTAGTCGACCAGGTCGGAGCCGAGCGGGTCGGCCGGCTTGAGGTCGGCGAACGCCTTGTACGGCGAGGCGGAGACGACGGAGTTGTCGGTGAGGAGCTTGGCGCCCTCGGCGTCCGTGAGCAGCCAGGTGAGGAAGTCGGTGCTGGCCTTCTGAGCCTCCTCGGAGGCCTGCGAGTTGACGGCGAGGTAGTTCTCGGTGCCCAGCGCGATGCCGGTCTTGTCCTCGCCGTCGACGCCGACGTAGATCGGCATGAAGTGGACGTCCTCCGCCTTGACGGTGTTGCCGTCGACGTCGGAGATCTGGGACCAGGCCCACTGGCCGTTCTGGACGAAGGCGCACTGGCCGAGCGCGAACTCGGACATGGAGTCCGTGACCGTCTTGGCGGAGGTCTCGGAGGGCTTCACGGTCGAGTTGTTGAGGTACAGGTCGAAGATCTGCTGGTAGTTCTTCGAGTAGGTGAGCTTGAGGTCCTTGGTGTCCGTCACGTCGTCGTCGCGGAACTCGTAGAACACGGGGTAGTTGGCGAGGTGGGTCTGCCAACGCCAGTCCTCGCCGGGGGCGAGGGAGGTGCACGCGAAGGCGCCCTTGATGCCCAGGTCATCCTTCTTGGCCTGGATGTCCTCGGCGAGGGCCTTGAGCTTGTCGAAGCCCTTGACCTCGTCGATGGAGGAGACGACGGCGCCGTCGGTGGCGAAGTACTTCTGGAGGATGGCGTCGTTGTAGATGATGCCGTAGCCCTCGGTGGCGAGCGGCGAGCCGTAGATGGTGCCGTCCTCGCTCTTGAGCGCCATCGAGTCGTCGGTGAGAGCCTTGACGAAGTCGGTGTCCGACAGGTCGAGGGCGTAGTCCTGCCACGTGGCCAGGCCGACCGGGCCGTTGATGTTGAAGATGGTCGGCGGGTTGGACTTGGCGACCTCGCTCTGGAGGGTCTGCTCGTAGGTGCCGGAGGCCGCGGTGACGACCTTGACCTCGACGCCGGTCTTCTCCTTGTACGTCGAGGCGATCTTCTTGAACGCCTCCTCGGCCTCGGGCTTGAAGTTGAGGAAGTAGACGCTGCCGGACGAGCCGGAGTCGGACGAGCCGGAGCTCGCGGAGTCGGAGCCGCTGGAGCAGGCGGCGAGGGTGGCCGCGACGGCGGCTGCGAGGGAGCCTCCGAGAACGGTGCGGCGGGAGACGGGGCGCATGGTGGTCCTCCTTTGGACACGTCCGGTTCGCGGGCTGGACCCGCTGTGCACTGGATCCGGTGGGGGCTGCGCGGTGAGCGGCCACCCCCGTCGGTGACGCCCCATCCTTGCACAGGGCGGACCAGATTTCTGCAAACCTTGCAGGATTCACCTCGCGTTCACCCGCGCACTCCGGAAGAGAGCGGCTGCGGGCCGTACCGCAAAGGTGAACGTCGTGAGACGCTCACCCGCCCTGCGGGCCGTCCTGGTGCTGACGCTGGCCGGCCCCGACTAGCCAAACCGGACTCGCAGTCGTGAGCAGACCCGCCCTCGACAGCTCCACCCCGAGTCAGCCCGCTTGGAGCGAGACCGCCCGTTGAGAGGGCTGACTCGCGCCAGACGGGCTGACCCGCGCAAGTAAGAGGTGGCCCCGGCACCACGAGAGTGCCGGGGCCACTGGTGAGTTCCGAACCGGCGCTGGGCCCAGCGCCGGACGGGCTCAGTGCTGCTTCGAGGCGGAGCCGACGGAGCCGAGGCGCTCGCAGGCCTCGACGACGCGGGCGGCCATGCCGTCCTCAGCGGCCTTGCCCCAGGCGCGCGGGTCGTAGGCCTTCTTGGAGCCGACCTCGCCGTCGATCTTGAGGACGCCGTCGTAGTTCTTGAACATGTGGTCGGCGACAGGACGCGTGAAGGCGTACTGGGTGTCGGTGTCCACGTTCATCTTGATGACGCCGTTGCGGACCGCCGTGGCGATCTCCTCGGCGGTCGAGCCGGAGCCGCCGTGCATGACGAGGTCGAACGGGGAGGACTTGTCGCCCACCTTGGAGGAGAGGCGGTCGCCGAGACGCTTCGCGACGTCCTCCTGGATCTCGCCGAGGAGCTCGGGCTTGAGCTTGACGTGACCGGGCTTGTAGGAGCCGTGGACGTTGCCGAAGGTGAGGGCGGTCGTGTAGCGGCCGTTCTCGCCGAGGCCGAGGGCCTCGACGGCCTTCCACGCGTCGTCCGCGGTGGTGTACAGGCTGGCGTTCTCGTCGCCCTTGATCCCGTCCTCCTCGCCGCCGACGGCGCCGATCTCGATCTCCAGGATGGTGTTGGCCTGCTTGCTCAGGGCGAGCAGCTCGACGGCGATCTCGATGTTGTCCTCGAGGGACTCGGCGGAGCCGTCCCACATGTGCGACTGGAAGGCGGTGGGCTCGCCGCGCTTGGCCTGCTCGATCTCGATCTCGAGGAGGGGCTTGAGCCAGGTGTCAACCAGCTTGCGCGGGCAGTGGTCCGTGTGGAGGGCGAAGGTGCCCGGGTAGAGGTCGCCGACGGCGTAGCCGTAGGCGGACAGGGCGAGGGAGCCCTTGACGCGGTCAGCGATGGTGTGACCGGACCAGTAGGCGGCGCCACCGTTGGAGACCTGGATGATGCCGTCGGACTCAGCCTCGGCGAAGCCCTGGAGGGCGGCCGAGAGGGTCTGCGACGAGGTGACGTTGATCGCGGGGATGGCGTACTTGCCAGCCTTCGCGCGGTCGATCATGTCGGCGTAGGACTCCGGGGTTGCAATGGCCACTGGGTGCCTCCTGAGGAAAGTGAATAGTCAGTGGTGCAGGTCCGATTCTCCCACGAATCGCTGATGACGTGAACCGGGCGATGGTCCCGGATCACCATCCAGGCGCCTGTGGGCTCCGTGGCGCCCGGGTCGCCTCCCCGTCGTGCTCCCTGCTCTCCTTGGTCTCGCGATGGGTCTGGGCCTCCCCGTCCAGACCGCCGTCAACTCCCGTTTGCGGCACGCCGCCGACTCGCCGCTGTTCGCCTCGCTCATCAACTTCGCGGTCGGGACGGCCTTCCTGTGGACGCTCCTGCTGATCACGGGGAGCCTCGGTGCGCTGGCGGCCGCGGGCTCCGCGGGCACGAGCTGGTGGATGTGGTGCGGCGGAGCCCTCGGCTTCGTCTTCCTCACGGCGAACATCCTCCTGTTCCCCCAGCTCGGCAGCGTGGAGACGGCGATCTGGCCGGTGGTCGGGCAGATCCTCATGGCGCTCGCGCTTGACGCCGGAGGGTGGCTCGGCACGCCGCGGCGGAGCCTCTCGGTCGTTCGGGGGCTGGGGACTCTCCTGGTCATCGGGCGCGTGCTGGGAGGCACCGACGTCTTCCTCACGAGCGTCCTCGTGCCGCTCATCGGCACGGGGATGGCGATGGTGCTCGCTCTCATCGGACAGGTGACCGGCTCGGTGTGCGTCGACCACCTCGGCTGGCGCGGGGCCGCACGGGACCGCGTCGTCCCGCTGCAGGTGCTCGGTCTGCTCGTCATGGTGGCAGGCGCCGTGCTCGTCAGGCTCGGCTGAGGAGGCAGGAGCCTCGCGCACGCCGCCGCGCTCAGTCCGGCGCGGGACCGGCGTGCTGGAGCACCCAGGAGTGCATGGCGACGGCGGCCGCCGCGGCCACGTTGATGGACCGCGTCGAGCCGTACTGCCCGATGCGCAGGAGCCGTGAGGCGCCGGCGAGGAGCTCGTCGGAGATGCCGGCTCCCTCGGAGCCGAAGACGAGGAGGCACCGCTCGGGCAGCGCCTCTCCCTCGAGCTGCTTGGAGCCCGGGCCGTTGTCGATAGCGACGACCTCGTATCCCTCGACGGAGGCCCACGCGAGGAGGCCGGCGGGCTCGGGGTGGTGGCGCACGTCGAGGTAGCGGTTGGTGACCATGGCGCCGCGCTTGTTCCAGCGGTGGCGGCCGACGACGTGAACGGCGCCGACGTTGAAGGCGTTGGCGGTGCGCACGATCGACCCGATGTTGAGGTCCTGGGTCACGTTCTCGATGGCGACGTGCAGCGGGTGGGCGCGGGCGGCGAGGTCGGCGCGGACCGCCTCGACGGTCCAGTAGCGGTAGCGGTCGACGACGTTGCGGCGGTCGCCGTCCCGCAGGAGGTCGCGGTCGTACTGGGGGTCGTCGGGCCAGGCGGCCTCTCCCCCGGGCCACGGCCCGACGCCGACGATGCGCTGGTCCGCGGGCTCGTCCCGCTCGGGAGGGAGCCCCGCCCAGTGGTCCGGCGCGGCGGCACCGGAACCCTTGCCGGGAGCGGCGCCCGCCACGGGAGCGGCGACGTGGTCGACGGCGTCGTTCACAGGTCCGCGACGCTGGTACCGATCTCCCCCATGGCCCCGGGGAAGAAGTTCTCAGCGGCGCGGCGCCCCAGGCGACGGGTGTGCGCCGTGTTGAAGACGCCGTGCGTGAGGCGGTTGTAGCCGGGAACGAGGTAGTTGTAGCGCGCTCCGGCGGTGTCGACGTCGTCCCAGGCCTGCTCGTACGCGGCCTGCGCGGCCTTGACCTCGGCGTCCCCGCCCTGCGCCCTGCAGGAGGCGTCGAGGACGGCGCCGAGCGCCGTGACGGCCTCGTTGAGCCGGGACTCGCGACGGGCCCGGTCCGACGGCGTCCCGGTGCGGGCGGCGTCAGCGACGGCGGACTCGACGGCCTCGCGCTGGGCCCCGGTGACGAGACCGTGCTCGTCCGCGGTCCGGATGAGGGTCTCGGCCGCCTCGTGGTGGCCGACGAGGGAGGCCTCGACCGCGCGCCAGGCGTCGTCGATGTTCTCCCCCGCGGCCTCGAGGTGGCGCCCCCGCACGCCGACGCCGTAGTAGTAGGCGGCGACGAGCAGCAGGACGAGAACGACGATGACGCCGATCCACGTGGCGGTCATGGGGAGCCTCCTGTCAGCGGTGCAGGGCCGTCAGTCGAGCCCCAGGTCGGACAGCCCGAGGGCGGCGTGGTAGGGCAGCCCCTCGGCCTCGATCCGCTCCTTGGCGCCCGTGTCGCGGTCGACGATGACGGCGACGGCGAGGACGTTGGCGCCGGCCTCGCGCAGGGCGGCGACGGCCTCGATCGGGGAGCCGCCGGTGGTCGAGGTGTCCTCGAGGACCACGACGTTCCTGCCGGCGACGTCCGGGCCCTCGACGCGGCGCTTCATGCCGTGGTCCTTGGCGGCCTTGCGGACGACGAAGGCGTCGAGGTCGAGACCGCGGGAGGCGGCGGCGTGGAGCATGGCGGTGGCGACCGGGTCGGCTCCCATGGTGAGGCCGCCGACGGCGTCGACCTCGCCCGTGCCGAGGCCGGCCTCCTCGAGCATGTCGAGCATGACGTGCCCGATGAGCGGGGCGGCCTCGTGGTGGAGGGTCGCGCGGCGCATGTCGACGTAGAAGTCGGACTCGAGCCCGGAGGCGAGGGTGACCTTGCCGCGGACGACGGCGAGGTCGGAGACGAGCTGGGCGAGGCGTGCGCGCTGGGCGTCGTTGGTGGTCACGCCCCCAGGCTAGGCGACCACCGTGCAAGAGGACGCCCGCAAGACCGAGGGGTGGCCCGGATCATGGTCGCGGTCCCGGTCACGGAGCGGCTCGTGCCCTCGTCAGCGGACGCGCGCCGGCCCCGCGGCGGGTGGCGCCGCGGGGCCGGGGCGGTCGTGCTTCGGCGCGGTGCGCGCCGTCGACGACGTGCGGGCGTCAGGCGAGGGCCGCGAGCGCAGCGTCGTAGTCGGGCTCGTCGGTGACCTCGGAGACCTGCTGCGTGTAGACGACCTTGCCCTGCTCGTCGATGACGACGACGGCGCGCGAGAGGAGACCCTCGAGGGGGCCGTCGGTCATGGTGACGCCGTAGTCCTCGCCGAGCGAGGAGCGGAAGGCGGAGCCGGTGGAGACGTTCTCGATGCCCTCGGCGGAGCAGAAGCGCTCGGCGGCGAAGGGGAGGTCCTTGCTGGCGCACACCACGGTCGTGTTCTCCAGCGCGGTGGCGCGCTCGTTGAACTCGCGCAGCGCCTTGGCGCACACGCCGGTGTCGAGCGACGGGAAAATGGACAGGATGACGCGGCGACCGGCGAGCTCCTCGCTGCTCACGGGGGCGAGGTCCGCTCCGACGAGCTCGAAGGAGGGTGCCTGGGCGCCGACCTCCGGCAACTCGCCGACGGTCTGGACGGGATTTCCCTGGAAGGTGATCGAAGCCATGCACTCATCATGACAGCCGATCAGTCGCTGCGCCAGGGCGATCAGGAACTTCTCAGTTCGCCGAGGGCGGCGACGACCCGGGCTGAGGTCGGTACCGGCCGGTTCAGTACCTCGTCCGCACGCTCGCGTGTCCAGCCACGCGGCGCACCAGCCAGCGGGGGCTCACCCGCAGCGCGGCGTTGACGGCGAGGTAGCGCGCCGAGGGCGTGCAGATGACCTGCCCGCGCCGCACGGCCGCGAGCGCGGAGCGCGCCACGTCCTCCGCGCGCAGCCAGGCGACGCCCGGCCACTGGTCGCCCATCCCGGCGCGGTCGTGGAACTCGGAGCGGGTGAGTCCCGGGTTGACCTCGGTGGCGGTGACCCCGGTGCCGCGCAGCTCGGAGGCCAGGCCCTCCGTGAAGGTTCGGACCCAGGCCTTGTGGGCGGCGTAGGTGCCCATGGCGGTGAGTGCCGTCGCGCTGGAGACGTTGAGTACGGCGCCGTGCCCGCGCTCGACCATGCCGGGGACGGCGGCGTGGGTGAGCTCGAGGACGGCCTGGACCATGACGGCCAGGGCACGCTGCTCCTGAGCGAGGTCGCCGCCGACGAAGCTCTGCCCGACGGCGAAGCCGGCGTCGTTGACGAGGAGGTCGACGGGGCGGTCGGCGACGTCGTCAGCCGTGTGGGGGCGGTCGGCGGTGACCCGAACGGTCGCGGCGCCGGCGGCTGCTCCCCCGACGCGCAGGCGCTCGGCGACGGCGGCTCGTCCCTCGGGCGTGGAGAGGTCGGCGGGCAGGACCTGGGCGCCGACGCCCGCGACCTGGTGGAGCCGCTCGGAGAGGGTCTCGAGGCGCTCGCGATCGCGGGCGACGAGCACGAGGTCGTGGTGAGCCTCGGCGAGCTGCCAGACGATCTCCTGGCCGATGCCGCTCGTGGCGCCGGTGACGAGTGCGGTTCCCATGGGTCCTCCTGCAGTGCTGCGGTGGTGGGGGCATGACGCCCGCGCTGGGCTCCCCGACCGCAGTCTCGCACCCGGCCGGTACCCTGCCCGCATGCGACTGGCCACCTGGAACGTCAACTCCGTCCGCACCCGCGTCGACCGCGTCGTCGCCTTCCTGGAGCGGGAGGACGTCGACGTCCTCGCCATGCAGGAGATCAAGTGCAAGCCCGAGCAGTTCCCGCGCGAGGCCTTCGAGGCGGCCGGCTATGAGCTCGCCGTGCACGGGCTCAACCAGTGGAACGGCGTCGCCATCGCCTCACGGGTGGGCCTGACCGACGTCGAGGCCGGTTTCCCGGGCCAGCCGACGTGGTCCTCGAAGGAGGGCGTCGAGCCCGTCGTCGAGGCGCGGGCGCTCGGCGCGACCGTGGGCGGGCGGCCCGGGGCGGGCGGGGCGGTCTCCGAGCCCGTGCGCCTGTGGAGCCTGTACGTCCCCAACGGCCGCGAGCTCGACCACCCGCACTACGCGTACAAGCTCGAGTGGCTGCGGGTCCTGCGCGACGACGTCGCCAGCTGGCTCGCCCAGGACCCGGAGCAGGCGCTGGCGCTCGCCGGCGACTGGAACGTAGCGCCGCACGACGAGGACGTGTGGGACATGAGCGTCTTCGAGGGAGCCACGCACGTCTCGGCCCCCGAGCGCGAGGCCTTCGCCGCCTTCGAGGGCGCCGGGCTGACCGAGGTGACTCGCGAGCGGGTCACGAACTACACGTACTGGGACTACCAGAAGCTGCGCTTCCCCCGGAACGAGGGCATGCGCATCGACTTTGTCTACGGCTCGGCCGCCTTCGAGGAGCGGGTGCGCGGCGCGGCGATCGACCGGAACGAGCGCAAGGGCAAGGGCGCCTCGGACCACGTCCCGGTCATCGTCGACGTCGCCTGAGCCGCGCCTCACCCACCCACGCCGAGCCTGACGCCTTCCCGCCGAGGCACACGTTCTGTCACGCAGCGTCGACGGGAAACCGTCAGTCTGGACGGAACGACCGCGTGCGGCGACGGCTCCGGCGGGAAACCGTCAGTCTCGACGAGCCAAGCGCGTCAGAGCGCGAGGACCTGATCGTTGAGCGCGGGCCAAGCCGCCTTGTGGGCCTTGCTGAAGGGCTTCGCGCCGAGAAACACGGCCTGGCGCCCGGCCAGCGGGTCCACCCAGAGGAAGGAGCCGGACTGGCCGAAGTGCCCGAAGGTCTCCGGGGAGTTCCCCTCCCCCGTCCAGTGCGGGTGCTTGTGCCCGCGGATGGAGACGCCGAGGCCGAAGTCGTTGGGCGTCTGACGCCCGTACCCGGGCAGAACACCGTCGAGCCCGGGGTGGACGACGCGGCGCGCCTGCTCCGCGAGCCCGGCGGAGACGAGGGTCGGCGCCGCGAGCTCGCGGGCGAAGAGGCTGAGGTCGCGGGCGTTGCCGGACCCTGAGTGAGCCGGGGAGCCGGGCACGAGGACGCTGGCCATGCCGAGGGGCTCGAGGACGGTCGTCTCGATCCACTCCTCGAGGTCGGTGCCGGTGGCCTCCTCCAGGCGCTGACCGAGGATCTCGATGCCGCGGTTGGAGTAGACGCGGCGCTTGCGCGGCGGCCCGAGGACGGTGTCCGCGCCGTCGGCGCCGTCGAAGGAGATGCCCGAGGAGTGCGACATGAGGTCGCGGACCGTGGCGCCGGGGAGCTGCTCGCCTGCGGGGTCGTCGAGGCTCATGAGCCCGCGGTCGACGGCGATGAGGGCGCTCCACACGGCGATGGGCTTGGTGACGGAGGCGAAGGGGAAGGTCTCCTCGACCTCGCCGGCCTCCGCGACGACCTGGCCGCCCTCGGTGACGACGAGGGCGCAGGGGAAGTCGAGCTGGTCCAGGGCGGGCAGGGCGGCGCGGGCGGCCTCACCGGTCAGGGGAGCACTCATCGCAGGCACAGCCCCTGCTCGTGGAGGACCTCGAGGACGGGCGAGCTGGAGGAGCCGCCGTTGCCGAGGGTGCGCACCACCTGCGCGGTGAAGGTGTCGGAGCGCTTGTTGGCGTCGCGCAGGTCGTAGTACTCGCGCACGGTGCGGTCGTAGGCCTCGAGGGCCTCGAGGTGGTCCGTCACCTCCGGGTAGGTGTCGACGGCGGTGGTGATCTCGCGGGGCAGGCGCGGCTTGAACTGGGGCTCCTGGTCCGGGTGTCCGACGAGGAGGCCGAGCAGCGGGTAGGTGTGCCGCGGCAGGCCGAGCGCGGTGATGATCCGGCGCGGGTCCGTGGCGATGGAACCGAGGTACGTCGTGCCCAGCCCCAGGGACTCGGCGGCGACGACGACGTTCTGCGCCGCGATGACGGTGTCCTCGACGGCCTGGAGGAAGAGGTTGGTGCGCTCGACGGGCTGGGCGTCGGCGCCGGCGCGCTCGCGCAGGACGGCGTTGCGGTGGAGGTCGACGACGAACATGAGGAGCTCGCCGCGGGTGCCGCCGACGTAGGGCTGACCGGAGACGGCGTGGATCTCCTCGCGGAGAGCGGGGTCGAGGACGCGGATGACGGTGACCTGCTGACGGAAGGAGGAGGTGGCCGAGTGCCGGGCGACGTCGAGGAGGGTCGTGACGACGTCCTCGCCGACGGGCTCCTCGGTGTAGGCGCGGATGGTGCGGTGCGCGAGCTGGACGTCGATGGTCGGGCCGCTCACGAGGGAGGTGACGGGCCGGTTGAGGGCGTCGTTCGGGGCGTCCGTGCGCTGCGGGCCGTTGCCGTGGTCGAGCGGGGCGGCGCCCGTGGACTCGTTGCTGGTCTCGGTCATGTCCCCGACTCTAACGCCGCGCCGGTCGTGACCGTCCGGGCCGATACGATGCCCGCGATGCCCTTCTACCACCGTCCTCCGCACGACCGCGGCCCTCTGAGGCCGCGCACCGCGACGGTCGCGCCGGCGGCGCACGCCCGGGCCGCCGAGGACAGGGAGTCGCTGGCGAGCGCGGCCCGCGAGGTCGGCTACGCCGTCATCGACCTGGAGACGACGGGCCTGTCCCCCGCCGGGGACGAGATCCTCGAGATCGGGCTCGTACTGGCCGGTCCCGACGGCGCCGAGGAGCGCGCCTGGTCCACGCTCGTCGACCCGGGCGCCGGCGTCGACGTCGGCCCGACGTTCATCCACGGGATCGTCGCGGAGGACCTCGTCGGGGCACCGAGCCTCGACGACCTCGCCGACCTCCTCGTGCGGGACCTCGCCGGGCGGGCCGTGGTGGCGCACAACGCCCGCTTCGACGTCGGCTTCCTCACCCAGGCGCTGGGCCGCCGGGACCGGCTGGCCCGCGGAGCCCGGGTGCCGCGCGTGTGCACGATGGAGTGGGCACGGCACTACATCACGACGCCGTCGCGCCGGCTCACGACCTGCTGCGAGGTCTGCGGGGTGGAGATCGGTCACCACCACTCGGCCCTCGACGACGCCCGGGCCTCCGCGGGCCTGCTGCGGCACTACCTGGCGATCGGCGCCGAGCGCGGCGAGGAGCCCGTCGCCTGGGCGCGGGCGCTGGCAGACGCTCGGGCCTTCACCGGCTGGACCTGGGACCCGGAGGGGGCGGAGCGCGCCGAGGCGCTGCTCGTACCGCGTCGTGGCCCGGGGGTCCCGCGTGAGGGCGTGCCGGACCACCTCTGAGCCTCCGGGGAGGGCCCCGCGGTGCTCAGGAGTGCTCAGTCGAGGACGACGAGGAATCCGTCGTCGTCGACGACTGCGCCACCGGCGGCACGCTGGACGGCGGCCGTCACGGCCTCGATGACCTCACCGGCCGCGGCGCGGTCCACGAGGTCCGGGGCCGCGGGATCGAGCGGGCGCCACACGCTCTGGTAGGCGACCAGCGGCCCGTCCGCCCAGGGCTCGCCGCGCAGGGCCAGCGGCAGCGTCTCGACGCCCTGGACGCGCAGCTCGACGACGGAGTCGTCGGAGGCTCCGGCCACGGGCACGTGCACGGCGTAGCCGTCGAGGACCGTCTCCTCCGGAGTCTCGACTGCCCGGTTGCGCGCAGCCTCCTCGGCCCGCGCGAGGGCCTCGGCGCCGATGAGGCCCTCGAGGCGACGGCGCTCCTCGTCACCGAGCGACGCGAGGCCGGTTGCCCCCGCGCTCGGTGCGGGCATGTCGAGCTGGGCGCGCGCCCCGGGGACGACGTCAGCGAGCAGCGTCTCGAGGCCGTCCGGGGCGATCCAGACGGGGGCGACGAGCGTGAGGCCGACGTGCTCGTCGGGGTCGGGGACGTAGAGCTCGGGGACGATGCCGTCGCCGACGAGGCGCAGGCCGCCGCGCAGGCGCCGCGCGATGGCGCGCAGTCTCTGGAGCGCGAGGAGCTCCGTGCCCTCGGGCTGGTGGAGGGCGAAGGCGTCGGCGAGCGGGTCCAGGCCGGCGAGCTCGACGGGCAGCGGGCCGCCGCGCTGGGGCTCGCAAGCCAGGGCCATCACCTGGTCGGCCCACTCGGGCAGGTCGAGGCGCCGGCGCAGCGCGTCGTCGAGGTGCCAGGGGCCGTGGAGCTCGACGTCGGGCATGAGGCCGATCGAGGAGACGGAGAGCCAGCCGGCGCGGGCGTCCTGGGAGACGGCGAGGGCCTCGACCTCCTCGGTCTCGACGTCGTCAGGCAGGACGAGGAGGTGGCGGGAGTCGAGCTCGTCGGTGGGCAGGGCCCTCGGGACGATGAGGACGCCAGTGTCGAGCGGGAGGGCCGCGGCGGTGTCCGTCGGCCGCTCGGAGCCCGGCTGGTCCGGGGCGGTTCCGGTGGAGTCGGTCATGGCTCGCTCAGCGCTCGTCGGCTGCTGAGGACGACGGTGCGACGTCGTCGAAGGTGGTCACGCCCTCGGCCAGGGGGCCGGGGTCGGTGATGCGAACGCGGTCGAAGCGCACGTGGGAGCGCGAGGCGGTCGGGCCGCGCTGCCCCTGGTAGTGCGACCCGGTGGTCCCCGAGCCGTAGGGGTGGTCGGAGGGGCTGGACAGGCGGAAGAAGCACAGCTGCCCGACCTTTATCCCGGGCCAGAGCCTGATGGGCATCGTCGCCGTGTTGGAGAGCTCGAGGGTGACGTGGCCGGTGAAGCCCGGGTCGATGAAGCCGGCGGTGGAGTGGGTGAGGAGGCCCAGGCGGCCCAGGGAGGACTTGCCCTCGAGGCGGGCGGCGACGTCGTCGGGGAGGGTGACGCGCTCGTAGGTGGCGCCGAGGACGAACTCGCCGGGGTGGAGGATGAAGGGCTCGTCGGGGCCGACGTCGATGAGGTGCGTGAGCTCGGACTGCTCGACGGCAGGGTCGATGACCGGGTAGCGGTGGTTGTCGAAGAGCCGGAACCAGCGGTCCAGTCGCACGTCGATGGAGGCGGGCTGGATCATCGCCGGGTCGTAGGGGTCGAGGACGACGCGGCCCGCGTCGAGCTCGGCGCGGATGTCATGGTCGGAGAGCAGCACGTGCCCGATTGTGCCAGGGCGGTGCCGTGAGCGGGCTGTGAGCGGCGGGGGTGACGGGGCGTGGGGGACGTCGTCGGGGTCCAGCCGCGGGCTGCGGCGTCCGCCGGGACGAGGTCGGCCCCGCACCACGCTCGGTGGTACGGGGCCGACCGGCCCTCGCGGGCCCGTGGTCAGGAGCGGCTCACACGAACCACTCGGGCCGCCACAGCTCGACGTGACGCTCGGTGATGAGGAGGACGAGCAGCCAGATCGGGCCGATGACGGGCACGAGGCAGATGAAGTACCACGCTCCGGACCTGCCGGAGTCGTGGAGACGGCGCCAGGTGATCGCGAGGCTCGGCACGAGCACCGCGAGGCCGATGACGAGGAGAAGGATGTAGCCGACGACCATGAGCGCGGGCGAGCCCGTGGACTCGACGTGGCCGTACTCGTCATAGGTCGTCCCCGCGGCCATGGTACCGATCCCCACCGTGATGAGGATGGCCGGGATGAGCTCGATGAGGAAGACGCCCAGGTAGGCCCACCAGTACTCGGAGCGGGACGCGGCGCCGCGGAACTGGGCGTACTTCTTGAAGAACAGCTTGATGGCGTCGCCGAAGCCGACGTTGCTCGGCGCCGTCTCCGCCGTGACGAAGGGGGGCAGGCCGGGCACGGAGGCGGCGCCGAGGGTCGAGTAGCCCGGGTAGCCCTGGGCGGCGTCGGCGTAGCCGGTCTGGCCGTAGCCCTGCTGCTGGTAGGCAGGCTGACCGTAGCCGGGCTGGCCGTAGGCGACGTCGGCGCTCTGGCCGTAGGCGGGCGAGGTGGACTGGCCGTAGCCGTAGCCCTCTGACGGGCTGGGCTGCTGGGCGCCCTGGGGCTGGTTGTAGGGGTCGTATCCGGTGCTCACGGTGTGCTCCTGGCGTGTAGTCGGGGACAGCTCTGGGTGGGGTGCGCGGGAGGGCGGTGGTCGGCCGTGTCCCGATGAGGCTAGCGGCGACCGTGACGGCCTGTCAGTGGGGACCGGTCCCCACGCGCGGGGCGGGAGGCCGGTGCCGTGGGTCAGTTGCTCAGCGGGACGCCACGGGCGTCGACTCCCCACGGCACGGCGCCGGGCGTCGCCGCGAGGATGAGGATGCCCTCGACGAGGGCCCAGACCTCGATGCCGAGGACGAGGAAGAACCCGATGAAGATGAAGCTGAGGATGAGGCCGACGATCGTGAGGCCGAGCTGGAGCCCGCCGCGGGCGTTGCGCCCCAGGTAGAAGTTGTGGACGCCGAGGGCGCCGAGGAAGATGCCGAGGAGGCCCGCGGCGATCTTGGACTTCGGGGCGACCGGGTACCCGCCGACGTAGGGCTGCTGGTAGGGCTGCTGATAGTCCTGCTGCTGGTAGGGCTGCTGATACCCGGCGGCCTGGTAGTCGGTCCCGTAGGGCTGCTGGTACCCGGCTCCGTTCGCGGAGGGCGCGGAGGCGTAGCCGCCCTGGTACTGCTGGTAGCCGGCTCCCGGGTAGGCCTGACCGCCCTGGTCGTAGGGCTGGTTGTACGGCTGGACGGCACCGCCCTGCGCACCGTCGGACGGCGCCTGGTACGGGTTGGCCTGCCCCTGGGGGTAGTCGGACGGGTTGTAGGGGTCGCTCATGCGGGGGGGCTCTCTGGGGAGGGAGTGTCGTTACCGCGACGGGCCACGCGGCCAGGTGCGGGGGTAGCGGGCTCGGTGCCCGCTGCGGTCACAGTAGCCGCGGATCCCGGTCACCCGGCGCATCTGCGTGCTTCACGGCTGGTCCGTGGCCGAATCGTGCCGTTTTCGGTGCTGGCGTGCGCGTGGGGTATGCTGCTCCAGCACCTCACCACTGGTGAGCGCGCGGGTGTAGTTCAATGGTAGAACTTCAGCTTCCCAAGCTGACAGCGCGGGTTCGATTCCCGTCACCCGCTCCGCCGCAAGGCCCGGAACCGCACGGTTCCGGGCCTTTGTCGTGCCCTGCGTGCGGGCGCGAGCCCAGGAGCGGCAGGACACGAGTGAGCCGGCCCCCAGGTGGGAGACCGGCTCACTCGTGCGCGGGCCCGGGCGTCAACGTCGTCGTGCCGCGAGACGCCGAGGCTGACGCTCAGCTGGCGGCGACCATGAGGAGGCCGCCGGCGACCGCCGTGTTGGAGGCGAAGGAGGTCATCTGCGTCTGCTTCGCGGCATCCTCGGTCTCCTTCCAGAAGGGGTGGCCGACGATCGTCGTGGGGACGAGGAGGCCGACGAGGCTGAGGGCGGAGACGTGGGGCAGGATGCCCAGGGCCATGGCGGAGCCGGCGGCCATCATGCCGGCGCCGTTGAGCTTGACGAGGGTCTCGCCGGGGACGTCGACGTCGATCGCGTACTCCTCCTTGGCGGAGTCGACGACCGGGCCGAGCTGGGCGGCGCTCTTGAGCTGGTTGAGGCCACCGCCGATGAACACGGTGGCGAGCATGGCGCGTCCGGCCATCTTGACGGGGTTGATCATGGTGAGTCCTCTCGTTGCGGGGCGCCCAGGCGGCGCCTGCTCCTGCGGGGAGACTAGCGGCCGCCGGGGAGCCTCGCCCAGGGGGTGCCGGTCCTCGCCGTCCGGATCAGCCCAGCGCGGACGCGCTGCGGCCCCCTCCGCGGACGGCTCGTGCGAAGCGCGAGTCGACGTCCTCCGGCAGCTCGCCGGCGACGTTTCCGTGTGCCTCGGGCAGGGCCTCGGCGACCCGGTAGACGCCGTTGGCGCGAGTGAGGAAGCCGTAGTCGACGAGCTCACGACGAAGGTAGGCGACGTCCTCGTGAACGGGCCGGAGGATGTCGTTGACCTCCCGCTCGGGGTAGGCACGGCCCGCCTCGAAGAGCCCGAGAAGCTCCAGCAGGATGACGACGCGAGCCCGTCGCCGCGCCGGGACGGAGACGAGCCGGCCGTCGCGCAGGAAGGAGCGCACGGTGCGGTCGTGGAAGCGCTGCGCCTCGTCGCGATGCTCGAGGAGCGCGGCACGGGCGGCCGTGTACGGCTCGCCCGTCTCGATCATGCGTGCGCGTACGAGGTTCTTGAAGTCGCGGTCAGTCGTCACGACGGGTCCTTCCGGCGGATTCGACCCCGGTCGTCGCCGCCTCGGCTGGTCCATCGGGTGCGTCGCACGGTCGTGGGACGACGACTCTGGTGGTGACTACGTCGGTGGCGCCGGAGGATTCGCTCCCCTTCGCGGAGGTCTCGACGGGACCGGGCCGTCGTCCGCTCGGCGTTGGCGCGCCGTGCCCGAGATGGTAGCAGCGTCGATCCGTCGAGTCCCCCTGCTCCCGCGATCGCCGCGTCCCCCGGGACCCCGTCTAGACCCCGAGGACCCGGGCCGCCGCCCACAGCGCCGTCGTGCACGCGACGAGGGAGACCGGCACGACCATGAGGCCGAGCCGCGTGAACTCGACCAGCTCGGACCGGGCGCCGTGACCGAGGAGGACCCGCCGCCACAGGAGCGTCGCGAGCGATCCGACGTAGGTGAGGTTGGGGCCCACGTTGACGCCGATGAGGACGGCGAGGACAGCGACGGGCCCGAGGGGGGCGGTCAGTGGCACGAGCATGAGCGTCGCCGGGAGGTTGTTGACGAGGTTGGCGGCCACCGCGGCCGCGACGGCGAGACCGAGGAGGGAGAGCAGCCCCGTCGAGGAGGGCAGGACTCGGCCGACGAGGTCGCCCAGCCCGTGGTCGACGGCGCCGTCCACGACGACGCCCAGCGCGAGGACGAAGAGGAGGAAGAGCGGGTTCGCGGCGCGCACGACGGCGCCGAGCTCGTGCCGCACGCGGCCGGGACGGCTCTCCGGGGCGGCGCCGTCGTCGTCACCTGCATCAGCGGGACGCAGCAGCCGCTTGACCAGGAGGATGACGGCCCCGGCCACGGCGGGCCAGACGATCGCGATCCCCAGCGCCGAGCACGCCGCGAAGCCGACGAGCACGAGCGCCAGGACCACGAGTGCCACGGTAGGGACAGGAGCATCTCGTTCCTCGCCCGCTGCCGGCCGCCCCGTCCGCAGCCTCGAGGCGAAGCGCAGCCGCAGGACGACGTAGTCGAGGCCGATCGCGAGGAGCCACGGAACGGCCATGAGGACCGCGAAGCGCCCGAAGGACAGGCCCGACGTCTGGAAGGCGAGCAGGTTGGTGAGGTTGGAGACGGGCAGGAGCAGCGAGGCGGCGTTGGCGAGGTGCGCGGTGGCGTAGACGTGCGGCTCGGCGTCCGCGCCGACGCGGGCGGCCGTCGCGAGGACGACCGGGGTCAGGAGCACGACGGTGGCGTCCAGGCTGAGGACGGCGGTCGTGAGCGAGGCGATGAGGAAGACGAGGAGGAGGAGCCTGCCCGGCGACCCGTGCGCCCGACGCGAGGTCCACCGCCCCGCGTAGTCGAACAGGCCCTCCGCCTCGCACAGGTGCGCGAGCACGAGGATGACGGCCAGGAAGGCGACGGTTCCTCCGAGCTCGTGGAGGACCGCGACGACGCGGTCGGTGGTGACGGCCCCGGTCACGAGGAGCAGCGCGGCGGCGGGGACGGCCGACGCTGCCTCGGGCAGCCCGCGCGGCCGGGTGATCGCCAGGGCGAGGACCACCACGAGGCACAGGAGGCTCAGGGCCTCAGCGGAGACGCCGGACAGATGGGGCACGGCCTGATCCAACCACGACCCGATGTCGCTTCAATCCACAACCCACTCGCCGCTTCGCACCCTCTGCGCGCCCTTGCACCGTCTGCGCCCGCTCATGACGGACCGAGGGCGAGCAGACGGTGCGAGGAGCAGCCGTCGGTGCGCGGGCGCGCGAGAGACGCTCAGACCATCCTCAGCACAGGGAGGACCGTCCACGCCGCGAGCGCGGTCGCGGCGGCGTCGGCGAGGAACCAGGTGAGGAGCCAGAACCCGGCGGGCAAGGGCGTGAGAGAAGCGAGGGTGCCGTGGTCCTGGTGGCGGTCGCGGCTGGCGGCGACGTCGCGCAGGGAGTCCCAGGCGCCCAGGAGGAGGGCGAGGCCGATCCCGCCGACGACGCCGTCGCGCCACGGCCCGCCCCACCACCACAGGGCTGCCGTCAGCGCCCCGACGAGGAGGACGAGGCCGGCCGTGCGCCAGGAGCGGGACATGACGAGAAGGACGAGCCCTGCCGCGAGCGCGCAGACGAGGACGACGCCGCCCCAGCCGTGGACGGCGGCAACGACGACGAGCGCACCGAGGACGGCTGGCGTCGGGTACCCCGCCCAGGTGGTCGCGATCCGTCCCGGGCCGCGGCTGCGTCCGGCGGTGACGGCGTGCCCGGACAGGTCGCGCTCGACGACGAATCCCTGGAATCGCCGCCCCACCAGGACGCCGACCCCGGCGTGACCGGCCTCGTGGACGATGGTGACGAGGGTGCGGCCCCAGCGCCGGGCCGGGCGCCAGGCGAGCACGACGACGAGCAGGGCGAGCGCGGGCCACAGGGCACGGGCGTCCGCGAGCCCGTCGGGGCGGGTGCGCGCGACCGCGTCCTGCCAGAGCGCCTCCCAGTCCGTGTTCACGGCCCGCAGTGTGCCAGGCGTTGCTGTGCGCGCCTCCGTCCGCCCCAGTCGCTCCGCTAGGGTCGCAGCCATGACCTTCTCCGCCGACGACGCTTCCACCGGCCCCACTCCCCTCGCCGGCCCGAAGCGCTCCGAGATCCCCTCGCCCGCCTCGCGCCTCGTCGTCGCCGCGGCCGTCCTCGACTCCCTCGAGCACCCGACGACGATGCTGTGCACCGCCCGCTCCTACCCCGCCGAGCACGCCGGCCAGTACGAGCTCCCCGGCGGGAAGGTCGAGACCGGCGAGACGCCCACGGAGGCTCTCGCCCGCGAGCTCCGCGAGGAGATCGACCTCGAGGTGGGGCTCGGCGAGGAGGTCCGTCCCTCCCCCACGCTCGCCGTCGGGACGCCCGCGGGCGCCGACGTCGCCGACCCGTCGACGCACCCCGGCGACGACGCCGCCTCCTGGCCCGCGATGCACGGCTACCGCATGCGCGTCTGGCTCGCCGAACCGGCCGACCCGGAGCACGGGCCGCGACGGGGCACGGCGCACGAGTCGATGTCGTGGGTGCCGCTCGACGAGGTGGCGGAGCTGCCGTGGCTGCCGGCGGACCTGCCGATCCTCACCGCCATCCGTGAGGCCGTCGCCCTCGCTCCGTCCGCCTGACAGAGGCGCGCCACGTCCCCACCTTTCCTGACGTCACATCACGTTCCGTCACCTTCTGGGCTAGGGTCATCCCATGCCGAAGATCATGGGGAACTCGCTCGCCGAGCACCGCGAGCGCACCCGCAGCGCCCTCTTCGGAGCCCTGGCCGAGCTCATGAACCAGCGCTCCTTCGACAAGATCACCCTCTCCGACGTCGCCGCGCACGCGGGCGTCGGGCGCACCGCGGTCTACAACCACTTCGCGGACAAGGAGGACCTCCTCCTCGCCTTCATGGAGGACGAGGCCTCGCGCTACGCGGCTGAGCTCACACGCGCCCTCGAGGGCACCGAGGACCCCGTCGACCGCCTCCGGGTCTACGTCCGCCAGCAGGCCCTCATCAAGCGCCAGTTCCACTTCCCGACGACGGGCCCGCTGTCCTCCTCGGTCTCCCGCGGCACTGCCGGGCGGCTGCGCGCCCACGGCGGGCTCATGGCGCAGATGCTCGCCCAGGTCCTGAGCGAGGCCATGGAGGCCGGAGAGATCCCGCAGCAGGACCTGCGCCAGGTCATCCCCCTCGTCCACGCCTGCGTCATGGGCGGTCGCCCCACCCCGACGGACCCGGTCGCGCGCGAGGAGTACCTCACGGCCCTCGACCTCTTCGTCCTGCGCGCCGTCGGCGCCGCGATGCCGGACCACCCGGTCCCCGCGGTGCCGCAGCCCAGCGCCACGGAGTCCACCCAGGCCTGATCCCCTCGCCCCGCGACCGGGCGCGCACCGCTGCCCCGGGGCACGCCCACCGGGACTGGTCCGGCCGGTCAGAGCCTGGACGACCAGGGGCCCGCCGGCCTCACCAGCTCTTCGTGCCGCCCACCGACGAGCCGCCGTCCTGGTTGGCGTCGCCATTGCGCTCGTCGAGCTTCTTCTGCTTCTCGTCGACGGGGCTCGGCGTGCTCGTCGGCCCCTCGCTCACCGACGGGCTCGACGTCGGGTCCACCGAGGCGGACTGGCTGGCCATCGCGCTCGGGTCCTGGCTCGGCGTGGCCGAGGCGCTCGAGGAGGGGTCCGCCGTCGGGCTCGCGGAGCCGCTCGGCTGATCGGACGGGGTCGGGCCCGGGTTCTGGCTCGGCTGGGACGTCGGGTCGCCCGACGGCGTGGAGCTCGGGTCGCTCGACGGGTCCTGCGGCGGGACGCTGCAGTCGCCCGCGGCCTTCTTCGCGGCGGCCTGCTCGTCGGAGGCCTTCTCGGTGTCCCCGTCCTTCTGGGCGCTGGCGGCGGCGGAGGTGTGGGCGGCGTAGAGGTTGACGCGCACGAGGCACTCGGGGGCCGTCGGGTCCAGGGCGGTGACGGTGGTGCCGTCGGAGCCCTTGGCGGTGATCGTGTCCGCCTTGGGCGCTCTCGTGAGCGCCTCCTCGAGCTCGCTCACGGCGCCGTCGACGTCGCCCGCCATCAGCTGGGCGGTGCCGAGGTTGTAGTGGACGCGCCACTGCTCGAGCACGGGGTTGAGGGTCTCGACCCCCGAGTAGCGGGACACGGCGGTCTTGTAGCTCTCGTGGACGGCGGCGCGGTTGCCGAGCAGGGTGAGGAGGCTGACGGTCCCGAGCCAGACGGAGAGCAGGAGGACGATCGCGGCGGGCACGCCGCCCCAGGTGAGGAGCCGACGGCGTCGGCGCAGTCGTGCCGCGCGGGCCGCGGAGTCCTCGGGGGCGTCGCCGTCGGGGGCGGCTGGGTCCGGTGCGACGCCGACGGACTCGCCGTAGGCGCGCGCCTCGTCCTCGCTCGTGCCCCCGGGGCGGAAGCGGGTGTCGCCGGCCGGGTCGCCCGGCCCGGTGGGGTTCCAGGTGCTCATCGGGGGCCTCCCGCGCCGGTGCGGCCGGGGGCCGGCTCCGTGAGGCGGCGCAGCCGGCGGTCCGTGCGCGCCAGAGCGACGGCCTCCCAGCCGAGGATGCCGGCGGCCACGAGACCGAGCGGCCACGTGAGGTACCGGCGGTAGCTCTTGCGCTCACGCCCGTCGGTGAGGGCCTCGTCGACGTGGAGGGCCGTGAAGTCCTTGGTCGGGACGTCGTCGGAGCCGCCGGTGCCCTGGTAGTAGGAGACGCCGAGGTCGTCCGCGACCGTCTTGAGCTCCTTCGTGTCCGGCACGGAGACGGCGTCCTTCCCGGTGGTCGGGTCCTGGATGTAGGACGCGTCGGTGGCGCCGGAGCCGTCGTACTCGCGCATCCGTCCTCCCTCGCTCGTCCCGTAGCCGAGGACGGAGCCACCGTCGACCATGGTGCCGACCTGCTTCCACGTGACGCCGTCCTTCTTGGCCTCGTTGGCGGCGGCGCCGCCGTCGGTGGCCTCGCCGTCGGAGAGGACGTAGACGACGCGGGCGTCCTCGGGGGACGAGTCCTGGGAGGCGGAGAGCGTCTGCGAGAGGAGCGGCAGGGCGCGCTCGAGGCTGGAGCCCCCGGAGCGGTCCGTCGTCTCCTGGCGCAGGGCGTTGATCCAGGCGGTGACGGCGTCGACGTCGCTCGTGAGCGGCAGCTCGGTCTTGGCCGCGGAGTCGAGGGCAATGATCGAGTAGCGGGCGTCGGGGTGGGCGTCCTTGATGGCGGTGAGGTCGGCGCGGACGCCGTCGAGGCGGGTCCCGCCGCCGGCGCTCGGTCCGCCGGCCCAGTCCTCGGCCCCCATGGAGCCCGTGCGGTCGACGACGAGGTAGATCTCGAGGCTGGAGACGGCGACGGACTCGGTGACGGGCACGCTCGGCCCGGCGAGGACGAGGAGGACGACCACCGCGAGGGCGACGCGGCGGCCCCACGAGGTGCGCGCACCGGCGTCGGCGGTCGGGGCGAGGGCGGCGCGCCGCGCCCACCACAGGAGGCCTGCGGCGGCGAGGGCGAAGAGGACCGTGAGGCCCCAGCCGAAGAGGGGTTGGAAGGTCATGCCCGCCTCCACGCGCCGAGCCCGAGCAGGAGGAGCAGCGCGATCGCGAGGACCCCGCCGGCCAGCTGCGGCGTGTCGGAGACCCGCACCTGCGTGTTGTCCGTGAGCTCCTCGACCTGGTCGCTCTCGAGCTCCTTGACGATGCCGCCGGCGGCGTCAGCGTCATCGACCTCGTAGAAGCGCCCGTCGTGGGAGGTGGTGACCTCCTTGAGCTCCTGGCGGGCGCGGTCGAGGTCCGCCTGGGTGGTGCCCGGGTCCTGGAGGTCGGGGTCCGCGCCGTAGAGCGAGAAGATCCGCACACCGCGCTTGGCGGCGAGGTCCGCGGCCTCGGAGAGGCTGTAGATCTCCTGGCTGTCAGGGTCCAGGACCTGGTTGTCCGTGGCGAGGATGACGGAGCGGGAGCGGTCCTTGACGGGGTCGCCGAAGGCGGCGGTGCACGAGGCGAGCCCGTCGCCGTCGAGGGAGGAGGCCTCGAGGTCCGTGTCGAAGACGCCGGAGAAGGTCTTGTAGTAGGCGTTGAGCTTCGGGTTCCCGTAGTAGGGCTCGAAGTCGAGGACGTCGGCGATCTTCGTGAGCTGGCTGCGGAGGAGGTCGTAGTCGTCGGTGAGCGGCACCATCGTCTGGGCCGTCGTGTTCCAGGCGACGAGGGCGACGCGCTCGCCGTCGAAGGTGTCGAGCATCTGGGAGAAGGTGTCGAGGATCTTCGCGTCGGTGGTGAGCATCGAGGTGGAGACGTCGAGGCACAGGACGATGTCGCGGCTGGCGAGGGCCTCGTTGCGCACGTGGCGGTCCACGGGGCGGCCGGCGAGGGCCGAGGCGGCGACGACGGCGACGACGAGGAGGGCGCCGAGCACGGCGTGGAGCCAGCGGCGCCGGCGGATCCGGGCGCGCACGAGCGGGCTGGACAGGAGCGCGGCCGAGTTGGCGACGCGGCGCGGGCCGTCGTCGTCGGTCCGGCTGCGGCGGCGCAGCGGGGCGTCCCCGATCCGGCCGGCGAGGGCGAGGCCGACGGCGACCGCGATAAGGACGAGGAGGAGGGCGAAGAGCCAGGGCGTCACCATCGGCGCACCACCTCCTCGGCCTCCTTGACGGCCTCGTCGGCGGCGGCCCGCGGGTCGCGGTCGAAGGAGGGCTGCTCCCACACGGCGAGGAGCTCGCCGACGTGCCCGAGGGGGTTCGTGTCGAGGGGGCGTCCGCCGCGGCGGACGATGCGCAGGCGCTCCTCGATGGAGCGCGGGCCGGCGGTGTCGGCCATGTCGAGGATCTCCCGGGCGGTGGCGGTGTCGATGTCCTCGCCGGAGCGGGCGGAGGCGAAGCCGCGCAGGACCTCGGCGAGCTCGAGGTGGAGGCCGCGCAGGTCGGTCTCGCCGTCGCGGTAGCGCCGCGCGGCGGCCTCGACCTTCCGGGACCACTCGCGTCGCTCGTCGGGCGCCATGGGGACGTCACCGACGGCGCGGGACCGGTCGCGCAGGGTGACGAGGACGGCGCGGAGGATGAAGACGACGGCGAGGATCACGCCGATGATGGCGATGACGGTCATCCACACGGGCATGAGGACGGGCGGGTTGAGCTGCATCTCAGCGCCTCCCCCGTCGTCGGGAGGCGAGCCTCTGGCGGGCGAGCAGGGAGGCGAGGGAGTCGACGAGGGCGTCGTCGGACTCGATGGCGACGTGCTCGATGTGGCGGGCGTCGAGGAGGGCGTCGACGGCGTCGCGGTGCGCCTGCTCGGCGGCGCCGGCCCGCGCGGCGAGCTCGAGGTCCTCGCGGAGGAAGGCGGGGACCTCACCGCCCAGGTCGATGTCGCGGGCGCGGCCCCGTCCGGGGGCGAGCGGGACGTCGTCGGCGATCTGGACGACGGCGAGCTCGTGCTGCGCGGACAGGCGGCGGATCCAGTCGGCGACGGCGGGGTCGGTGCTCGCGTCGGGGTGCGAGGTGTCGGTGATGAGGACGACGAGGCTGCGTCGCCGGTGCCAGGTGGAGACGTTGTGGAGGAGCTCGCCGAGGTCGGAGGCGGGGGCGCCGGGCGCGACCTCGACGGTCTCGCGGCCGTGGTGCTCCCGGGTGACGGTGAGCTCGTCGAGCTGACGGGCGAGGAGAGCCAGGAGGGTCTCGGAGTGCTCGGAGCCGGCACGGGGCGGCCGGTGGACGGTGCGCTCGGCGTCCCCGGCGACGAGGGCGACGGTGTCGCCGCGCAGGCGGGCCAGGTAGGCGAAAACCTCGGCGACGCCGAGGACGAGCTCGCGCTTGTCCTCGCCCGACGGCGCCTGGGCGGCCATGGTGCGGCCGGTGTCGACGGCGAGGACGAGCGGGAGGTTGGACTCGCGCTGGTAGCGCTTGATGACAGGCTGTCCGATCCTCGCGGAGGCCTTCCAGTCGATGTCCGTGACGTCGTCGCCGGGGCGGTAGGCGGAGAGGTCGTCGAAGTCCTGGCCGTGGCCGAGGAGGACCGACTTGTGGCGGCCGTCGAGCAGGCCGGTGGCGCGGCGCATGGTGGGCAGGGACAGGCGTCCGCGCACGCGCGCGACGCGGGAGCCGCGACGGCGCTCGCCGCCGGGCCCCGTCCGCTCGGTCTCCTGCACCCGCTCGGGGGCGTGCCTGGGACTCATGGCGATCGCTGCCTGCGCCCCGCTCACGGGGTGGGGACGGCCGCGAAGATCGCGTCGATGATGGACTCGGGCGCGACGTCGTCGGCGAGGGCGTCGTAGGTGAGGACGAGGCGGTGACGCAGGACGGCGTGGCGCAGGAGGCCGACGTCGTCGGGGGTGACGTAGGTGCGGCCGGCCTGCAGGGCGATCGCCTGGGCGACCTTCATGAGGGCGATGCCGCCACGGGGCGAGGCGCCCACGCGGACGTGTCGCTCGAGGCCCTGGACGGGCCGGGGGCCGCCGCCGCGGGAGGTGTTGACCAGCGCCACGATGTACTGCTTGATGACCGGGTCGACGTAGACGCGCTCGACGGCGCCCTGGAGCCACAGGACGTCGTCGGTGGAGATCGGGGGCGTCGTGATCGGCTTGCCGAAGGTGCCCTTCGAGATGCGGTCGAGGACGTCAGCCTCCTCGGCGGGCTTGGGGTAGGTGAGAACCTCCTTCATGAGGAAGCGGTCCATCTGGGCCTCGGGGAGGACGTAGGTGCCCTCCTCCTCGATCGGGTTCTGGGTGGCCAGGACCATGAAGGGCTTGGGCAGCGGGTACACGACGCCGCCGATGGAGGTCTGTCGCTCCTGCATGGCCTCGAGCATCGCCGACTGGGTCTTGGCGCTGGAGCGGTTGATCTCGTCGAGGAGGACGATGTTGGCGTGCACCGGGCCGAGCTGGGTGGTGAGCTCACCGGTGGAGTAGTTGAGGACCTGGGTGCCGATGATGTCGTTCGGCATGAGGTCCGGGGTGCACTGGATCCGGTGGAAGGAGCCGGAGACGGCCGAGGCGAGGGTCTGCGCAGCGGTCGTCTTGGCCAGGCCGGGGACGGACTCGAGGAGGATGTGCCCGCCGGCGATGAGCGTGGAGACGAGGGCGACGCGCAGCTGCTGCTGGCCGACGACGCGCTGGGAGAAGGTCTTGGTGACGCGGGCGAGGAGCTCTCCGGCGCGCTCGAGGTCCGCCTCAGTCGAGGACTCGGGGCTGTCCGCAGCGGCGCTGCGCTTGCCCTCCCACTCGAGCTCGCTGCGCGAGGGCAGGGAGCCGGCGGGCGCCGGGTAGGACTCGCCCGAGGGCGTGCCGGCCAGTCCCATGGCGTTCTTGCCAGTGGCGATGCCCCCCTCGGTGGCCCGGACGGGGCTCGACGGCGAGGACGCCTGCGACTGGCCGGAGCCCGAGCCGGGGGCGAGCTCGAAGGCGGCGCGGCTCGCGCGGCGGTCGGTTCCCGCCGGCGGGATCGAGGGCGGGACCTGCGCGCCGTCGGCGGGCGCGGCGGGGCGTGCGGGAACGCCGTAGGGCTGCTCGGGCTGGGTGCTCATGGTTCTCCTCGCGCGCACCGGGACGGGTGCCCGGCGCACGCGCAGGCTATACGAGGCGCTTGCCGTGTCCCAGTACCTCGAGGGCGCCTGGGGACGACTCCCCGTCCTAGCCCCGGGGGCGCACCCTTCGCTCACCATCGCACCCTGTGCGCGCCAACTCTCCGCATCAACCGCGCGCACAGGGTGCGAGCCGGCGCAGAGGGTGCGAAGCCGAGCAGGGGATGGTCGCGGCTCAGTCGTCCGGTCAGCCGCCGAGCGAGTCGAGCTCGAGGTCCTTGCCGGCGAGCGTGAGGCGCAGCCCGTCGTCGGCGACGGCGGCGGTCGAGACGCTCAGGCCGGCCGGCAGGGCGTCGGCGGGCACGGAGATGGTCGTCGAGGACAGCCCGAGCCACGACGCGAGGCTCTTCCCGCCGACCTGCCGGTCGAGGTCCACCTCCTGCCCGGCGAGGCTCGCGCCGGTGACGGCGAGGTCGATCCCGCCGCCATCGGACACGGAGGGCGCGAGCGTCAGGCCCACGTCCACCCCGAGCACCGTCGCCGTGGCGGTGAGGGCGTCACCGGTGCCCGCCCGCGAGAGCGTGAGGGCGGGCAGGTCGGGGTCTTGCGCGGCGACGAGCGCGGCGAGCGAGTCCCAGGAGACGGTGCCCGTCGCGGTGAGGGCTCCGGCCCGGTGGGGCGCGCTGATTCCGACGTCGGCGAGGGAGGCGTCGACGTCGGCGAGCTCGACGGTGGTGACGAGCCCGGTGCCGTCGTCCGACCCGGACCCGCCTGCGGCGCTGGGGTCGAGCTCGAGGGAGGAGGCGTCGACGTCGAGGGAGGTGAGCTCGCCGCGGACGAGCTGGGGCAGAACGAGTCCCTCCGTCGTCACCGAGGAGTCATCACTGAGGCCGGGCAGAGCGTCGCGGACGGTCTGGGCGACGCGCGCGCGGGCGTAGAGCTCACCGCCGACGCAGGCCGCGGCGAGGACCGCGAGGACGAGGAGGACCGTCAGCGTCCGGTGGCCCGCTCGTCGCCCCGTGCGCCCAGCGCGTCCCCGGCGCGCGGCGCGGTCGGTGCCGCTCACGCCTCGACGGCCGGCATCTCGCCGGTGGTGGCGCCGTCGACGGGAGCGGTGGACTCCTCGGTGAGGAGCGCCCTGCCGAGCCGTCCGACGGCCTCGCGCTCGCTCACGCCCGGTGCTCCTCGGGGGCAGGCTCCTCAGGCGCCTCGGCCGCCTCGCCGGGGTCGGCCGGCGCGGCGACGCGGCGGGAGGGGGCGCCGTCGACGACGAGGGCGGTCGTGTTGTCGTGACCGCCGGCCTCGAGGGCCGCGGCCACGATGAGCTCGGCGGTGCGCTGCGCGCCCATGCCGGCGCCGAGGACGGTCGCGAGGGCGTCGTCGTCGAGCTCGTCGGAGACGCCGTCGGAGCAGATGAGGAAGCGGTCGCCCGGGCGGGCGTCCAGGCGGTGGAGGGCCGGCACGCCGGAGTCCTCGGTGCCGCCGCCGAGTGCCCGGGTGATGACGTGGCGGCGGGGGCTCACGCGCCCCTCGGCCTCCGTGAGACGACCCGCGTCGATGAGCTCCTGGACCTGCGAGTGGTCGACGGTCACCTGGCGGAGCACGTCGTCTCGCAGGAGGTAGACGCGGGAGTCGCCGATGTTGAGCACGATCCAGGCGGGGTCGCCGTCGAGCTCGGCCAGGACGACGCCGGCGACGGTGCAGCCGGGCGGGTTGAGCGCCTCGGAGGGGATGGCGACGACGGCGCGGGCGGCGGCGGTCACGGCGTCGACCACCTGGGCCTCGTCCGTGACGTCGGTGCCCGCGAGGGCCCGGAGCTCACCGAGGGCGGCGCGGGTGGCGGCACGGCCGGAGACGTGCCCGCCCATGCCGTCGACCACGAGGAAGGCGGGGGCGAGGGCGAGGTAGCCGTCCTCGTTGACGGGGCGGGTACGACCGACGTCGGTCGCGGCCCCGGCGACGGGATCGAGTCCTGACGCCTCGAGGTGCCCCGGCGCGTGCGAGCCCGCGGCGTCGCTCGTGCCGGTCAACGCCTCCGTCATGGCGCCTCCTCCTCTCGGGCCGGTGCGGGTGCTGGGAGCGTGCGGCGACGACGCGGCCCCGCCGTCGCTCAGCGATCCCCAAGATACCGGTCAGGGTCGCCGGTGGCACCCCTCGGGTACCCTCATGGGGACCGGTACCCGTCGAGGACAGCGCTCGGCGGGGCGCCACCCGTACCGCGGCCCGAGCCTCGGAGGGCCGCGCCCCTGCCGCCGTGCGCACCTCGCAGACCCCGAAGGACGTCCATGTCTCAGGCCCAGGATGAGCTCGTCGCGCGCGCGACGGACCCGAACGCCGAGCTGTCGACCCTGCACGAGCTGGCTCAGAACTACCCGGGCCTGCGCCCGTACATCGCGGCGAACCCGCGCACCTACCCGGCGCTGCTCGACTGGCTCGGCTCGCTCGGCGACGCCGACGTCAGCGCCGTCCTCGCCTCGCGCACCCAGGCCGGGACCGACGCCGCCCTCGAGACGGCACGGCGTCTTCGCGGCCGTGACCCGCAGGCGACCCAGGCCTTCCCGGGCGGGCTACCGCCGGTCGACCCCGCGGCCACCGCCGCCATGCCCGCCGCGGAGGCGGCTCAGCCCCAGTACCAGCAGACGCAGTACCAGCAGCCCCAGTACCAGCAGCCGGCACAGCCCCAGTTCCAGACCGCGCAGCAGCCGACCCAGTCGGCCGCGGAGGAGACGCTCTTCGGCGTCGGCACCCCCGAGCGCGAGGCGGAGCGCCGCTCCAGCACGTGGCTGTGGGTGCTCGGCGCGATCGCCGTCGTCGCCGTCGTCGCCCTCGTCGTCTGGTTCCTCTCCTCGAGCCACGGCGGCTCCGACCCCTCGGGCACCACTGCCACGCAGGGCACCGTCTCCACCCAGGCGGGCCCCGTCACCTCCGTCCCGACGGCGGAGGCCAGCGAGTCGGCGAGCCCGACGGCCTCAGCGACCCCGGACGAGACCATCAAGTACCCGGCCCCCAACGACGCTGACGAGATGAGCGCCTTCACGGCGCCGAGCGGCAACATCACCTGCCGCCTCGGCGAGGACTCCGTCTCCTGCTCCATCAACGAGCACTCCTTCGTCCCGACCGACGGCTCCTGCGACAACAGCGCGGACAAGCCCTTCACCGTGTCGGTCGGGAAGGACTCGGGGGCCTCGGGCAACTGCGAGAGCGGCTACTCGACCTCCGGCGCGACCCTCAACTACGGGTCCAGCGCCAAGAACGGCACCTTCGCCTGCACCTCCTCGGAGTCCGGCATCGAGTGCTGGAACCAGATCACCGGCAAGGGCTTCACCGTCTCGCGCACCGAGGCCAAGCCCACCAGCCGCTGACGCGGCCCAGCCCCGCTCCCGGGCGGGCTCCCAGCACCTCACGGCCCGGCGCCGCGACCCACCCCTGGTCGCGGCGCCGGAGACCGCTCCCAGCCCAGTACCCAGTAAGGACTCGGACCACACGATGGCCTCGACCTACGGACGCATATTGTCCAAGCCCGGCGCAGCGAGCTTCTCGATCGCCGGGCTGATCGCGCGCTTCCCGATGTCCATGTTCGGCATCTCGACGATCCTCGCCATCCAGGGCCTCTACGGGAACTACTCGGCGGCCGGCATCGTCTCCGCGGCGAACATCGTCGCGGCCGCTGTCGGAGCACCGATCCTCGCTCGGCTCGTCGACGCCCACGGGCAGTCCCGCGTCATGCTCCCCGCGGTCCTCGGCTCCACCGCCTCCGAGGTCGCCCTCGTCATCGCGACGACGCGGCACGCGCCCCTCGGGCTCCTCATCGTCCTCACGGCCCTCGGCGGCGGCCTCGCCGGCTCGATGGGCTCCCTCGTCCGCTCCCGCTGGACCGTGGTCCTCGACCGGCCCGCGGAGATCCACACGGCCTTCTCCCTCGAGGCGGCCTTCGACGAGGTCGCCTTCATCATCGGGCCGGTCCTCGCCACCGCGCTGTGCACGACGTCGGCGCTGCCGGTGACCAGCGGCTGGATCGTCTCGATCACGCTTCAGACGGTCGGCTCCCTGTGGTTCCTCGCGCAGCGCGCGACCGAGCCCGCGCCCCATCCCCGAGCGAGCCGACGCCGTACCCGCCTCGCCGAGGGGGCGCCGGGCCGCGAGGGGGAGCTGACCGCGCTCGCACCCGCGCCGCTGACGCCGGTCCTGCGCAACGGCGCCGTCATCGCCGTCATCGCGATCTTCACGGCCTCCGGTGCGATGTTCGGCGCGAACGACGTCGCCGCGGTCGCCTTCGCCACCGAGGCGGGTCGCAAGTCGGCCGCCGGCGTGGTCCTGGCCGCCTGGGGCGTCGGCTCGCTCACCGCGGCCCTCGTCTACGGATCGCGCACGTGGTCGTGGCCGCTGTGGAAGCAGATCGCCATGGGCACGGTCGTCCTCGCGGTCGGGGCCTCGACCTTCATGCTCGCCCCGAACCTCGTCGTCCTGTTCGTCCTCATGGTCCTCACGGGCATGTCGATCGCGCCGACGGTCACCACGGGCAACAACATCGTCCAGGCGGTCGTCGCGCCGGGCCAGCTCACCGAGGGACTGGCCTGGCTGTCCACCTCGATGAACGTCGGTGTCTCCCTCGGCTCGGTCCTCGCCGGTCACGCGGTCGACGCCGGCGGCTCCCACGGCGGCTACCTGCTCGTCGCCGCCTGCGGATGGCTCAGCGTCGTGGGCCTCCTCGGAGGCCTGCGGGTCATCCAGCGGGCCAAGCCGCACCGCAGCATCGACGCCGTGGGCTGAGACGAGCGTCCGGATCTCGCTCGGGGCACGGCCCTAGACTCCCGGCTCGTGGACCAGCTCAAGCGCACCGTCACCGACGCCCTCACCGCGCCCGTCGCGATGCTGCTGGGCTGGGTCGGGCTCCTCGTGAGCGCCTACCCGTCCCTGTGGGGCAAGGACGGCACGGCGTCCTTCAAGCTGGACGCCTGGATCTACTACCACGCCGTCGAGCAGTGGCACGGCGGCGGAAGCCTCTACGGCTGGTACGCGAACCCGGCTCAGCACCTGTGGCCCTTCACCTACCCGCCCTTCGCGGCCTGGGCGCTCACGCCCCTGACGCTCGGGTCGGACCGTGCCGCCCAGGTGCTCCTCGTCCTCCTCACACCCGTGTGCGTCGCCGTCACCGGGTGGGCCACGGCTCGGGCGCTCGGCGCCTCCTCGCGCCTCGCGTGGGGCGCCGCGCCGTGGCTGGGGCTGCTCGGCGTCGTCGTCCTCGAGCCGGTCTACAAGACGATGGAGTACGGACAGGTCAACGCGGTCCTCATGCTCCTCGTCGCCCTCGACCTGCTGGCGGTGCCCGCGGGCTCACGCTGGCGCGGCGTCCTGTCCGGGCTCGCCGCGGCCTTCAAGCTGACGCCGGCGATCGCGGTCCTCGTCCTCCTGGCACGGTGCGAGCGCCGGGCCGCGGCGACGATGGTCGGCACGGCCGTGGGCGTGACGGCGCTGTGCTGGGTGGTCTCCCCGAGCGAGTCCGCGCAGTTCTTCCTCTCGGCGATGTGGGACCCGAGTCGTGCCGGCTTCTCCGACTACTCCGGGAACCAGAACCTCAAGGGCCTCGTCGCGCGGTGGCTCCCCGAGGGCCTGTGGACGGCGGTCTGGGCGGTTCTCGTCCTCGCGGTGCTCGTGGGCGCGTGGCTGCTGCTCCGTCGCCTTGACGCGCTTCGCCCCGCCGTCCGTGCCGGCTCCGCCGAGGACGGGCCGGACGGCTCCGCAGCCGACGCGGCAACCGGTGACGGCACCGTCCTCGCCGTCCAGGTGGCCGTCGCGATGGTGACGGGGCTGCTCGTCTCCCCGATCTCCTGGTCCCACCACTGGGTGTGGTGTCTCCCCGCCCTCATGGCCCTCACGGCCGCGGCCCTGCGCTGGCGCTCCCCCGGCCTGCTGACGACGGCGGTCGCGGGCCTCGCCGTCTTCGGGCTGGCCATGCAGTGGTGGTTCCCCGAGCAGAACCACGTCGAGCAGGACTGGCCCTTCTGGGCGACCGTCGTCGGCTCCTCCTACACGCTCTGGGCGCTGGGGACGGGCGCCGTCCTCTGGCACGCGACCGGCCGGCCGGGCAGGCGGCGCGGAGCCCGCACGCCCGCCGGCTCCTGATCCCACGGTCGCCGCGCAGCGCGGCCTCCGGTGCCCTTAGGATCCTTCCGTGCCCTTCTCCGACATCGCCCGTGCCGCCGAGCTCCGCCTGTACCGGGACACGATCCCGGCCCTCAAGGCCCGGGGCTGGCGCCCGCGCGTCGTCGCCTACGACGGCTACGGCTCCGCAGGAGGCGAGGGCTCGATGGCGCGGGTCCTGGCCCGCATGGTGATGCGTCCGCCGGACGCCCCCGCCGAGGGTCCCCTCTTCCGCTCCATCCCGGAGGAGCTGCCGACCTCCGCCCAGGCCGTCCGCGAGGTCGCCCTCGACACCCTTCTCGACGCCCAGCGCGGCTGGCGCCAGTTCATCGACGTCCCGGTGCCCTACCTGCCGGTGACGATCACGGTCGGCAGCGTCCAGGTCCGCACCCGCGCCGACAGGCGGGGCTACGTCGACGTCGTCGTACGGGACCACGGGCTCGAGCCGGGCTGGCAGGACGTCATCATCGACGCCGCCGGCGCGGGCGAGGTCACGACCCGCGTCAACGTCATCGCCCCGGGCCGCCACCTCGGCATCGTCTCGGACATCGACGACACCGCGATGGTCACCGACGTCCCCCGCATCTTCCTGGCGGCCTGGAACCTGCTCATCAAGAACGCCTCGAACCGTGAGCCGGTCCCGGGCATGGCGGACCTCCTCGAGAAGGTCCGCTCGGCCCACCCGGACACCCCGGTCATCTTCCTGTCGACCGGCGCCTGGAACGCCGTCCCGACGCTGCGCGCCTTCTTCCGCAAGAACGGCTTTCCCGAGGCGCCGAAGCTCATGACGGACTGGGGTCCGACCAACACGGGCTGGTTCCGCTCGGGCATCGAGCACAAGCGCACCGAGCTGCGCCGCCTCATGATCGACCTGCCGGACCTCGAGCTCCTGCTCATCGGCGACGACGGCCAGCACGACCCGCTCATCTACTCCGAGGTGGTCCGCGAGCACTCGGACCGGGTGGCTGCCGTGGCGATCCGTCAGCTCAGCGAGCGCGAGCAGGTGCTCGCCGGCTCCCAGCTCGCGCACCCCATGGGCCTGGGCCCGGAGGCGCGCACCCTGGCGGAGGCGGACGTGCCCGTCGTCGTGGGGCGCGACGGCTACGAGCTGGCGAGGCTCCTCCCCACCTGGATCACGCAGGGCGACGGATCGCCGGTCCCGGACGAGGCCACGGCCCGAGCCTGAGGACGGCCCTCTCGCTCGACCCCCGCAGCGCCAACGACACGAACGTGCCGCCCGTCGGCCCCGGAAGGGGCGACGGGCGGCACGTTCGTTCAGGCGGTGCGGTGCGGGCGTCCGGGTCAGACGGCGGCGCCGACGAGGTGGCCGATGCCCCAGGTGACGGCCATGGCGAGCGCGCCGCCGAGGACGTTGCGCAGGACGGCCCGTCCGACGGGGGCGTCGCCCAGCCTGGCGGAGACGCCGCCCGTGACGGCCAGGCCGAGGAGCACGGCCACGAAGGTGAGCGGGATCCGCACGCCGAGGGGCAGCAGCATGATGGCGAGCATCGGCAGGAGGGCGCCGAGGGTGAAGGCGACCGCGCTGGAGCCGGCCGCTTGCCACGGGTTGGTGTAGTCGTCCTCGCGCAGCCCGAGCTCGGCGTCGAGGTGGGCGGCGACGGCGTCGTGCGCGGTGAGCTCGCGGGCGACCGTGAGCGCGGTGCCGGGCGTGAGGCCCTTGGCGCGGTAGTGGGCGGCGAGCTCCTCGACGCCGCCGTCGGGGTCCGCGGCGAGCTCGGCGCGCTGGCGGGCGACCATGGCCTTCTCGGTGTCCGACTGGGTGGAGACCGAGACGTACTCGCCGGCGGCCATGGACAGAGCGCCCGCGACGATCGCGGCGACGCCGGCGGTGAGGACGGCGCCGTTGCCGCTCGGGCTGGCGGCGGCGACGCCGATGACGACTCCGGCGACGGAGACGATGCCGTCGTTCGCGCCGAGGACGCCGGCGCGGAGCCAGTTGAGGCGGGAGGCGAGCGACGAGGCCGCGTCACGAGCGTCGGGCGCGGCGCCGTCGGCACTCTCGACGCTGGGCTCGGGGCCGGACAGCGGGGCGAGCGACACGGCCGTCGGGCACGGCGGGACGACCCGGGAGGTCAGCTGCTGGGGCAGCTCGGCGCTCGCGTGCTCGGGTGTGCTGAGGCGGCGCGGGTCACGACCCGTGCGGGGCGTCTCGGTGGCGTTCATAGCGCCACAGTAGATCCAATCAATGTCGCTGTATAGCAAAGGAAGTCTTACCTAAGGAAGGGTCGCCTGGCCTTGCCGGCACCGCGTCCTCACCGAGACCCGCCCCTCCGCCCGCGGCGCAAAAGCGCTCTGAGGGGCAGCGACGCCACAGGTCAGGCCCCTATGCTGAGGCGCAGAGCACGGTGCCGGGGGCACTCGCCTCGCCACCCACCCTCCTCACAGGCGGCTACCGACCGCCGAGAGCCGCGGCACCGTGACCGACCACTCGACCCTCAGGAGGCCCTCATGGCCAGCAAGATCCCCTTCGTCCTCGGCGTCGGCGCCGGATACGTCCTCGGCACGCGCGCCGGCCGCGCCCAGTACGAGCGCATCAAGGCCACCGCCACCAAGATCGCGGAGCAGCCCAAGGTCCGAGAGACCGTCGACAACGCCTCCGCGCGCGCCACCGCCTTCGCGAAGCAGCAGGGCGAGGTCCTCACCGACCGCGTCGTCGACGCCGTCAAGGAGCGCGTCTTCTCCGGCTCCTCCTCGCGTCGCACGGCCGACGGCCCGACCCGCACGGTCAAGACCACGAGCTACGAGCCCGTGAGCGTCGACGACGCCGAGGTCCACCCCGTCCAGGACTGAGGTCGGCGGAGCAGCTGCACGCGCACGGGGCGCGGTCCGGGCCGATGCGGCCGACGGGACCGCGCCCCGTCGTCGTGCCGCGGCGGCGGAGGCCAGGACGGTCACACCGCTCGCGCCGCCGCGCGGAGCCAGGACGAGCGACAGGGCGCCGCCTGGCGACCCGGTTCAGAGGTCGGCCGGGTCCAGCGGCTTGCGGCGTCGACGGACGGGACGCCGCGACGCCCGGCGCGGCCGCGCCATGAGGGCCCGGCGCCAGCCGACGCGCTCGACCTCGGTCGTGGGCCGACCACGGCGAGACCCGAGGACCCGCCCCGCGGCGACCCACTCGGCACGGCGGCGCTCCCAGTCCTCCGCGACCGGCAGGCGCCACTCGCGCCAGTACGCCAGGAGGCAGGTGCCAGCGCCGACCACGGTCGCGACGAGCATCGCGTAGGCGTCGGGCAGGCCCCCGCGCACGAGCAGCACCTCCGTGAGGGCCGAGCACAGGGCAGGCACCGCGTAGAGCTTGTTGCCGCCGTAGACGGCTGGGGTCTCCCCCACGGAGACGTCGCGGATCATGGAGCCGCCCACCGCCGTGAGGCAGCCGAGCAGGAGCGCCGGCATGACGCCGAGCCCGTTGGTGAGGGCCTTCGACGCACCGGTCGCGGCCCAGGTGCCGAGGACGACCGCGTCGGCGACGACGAGGAAGCGCCGGGCGACGGCGGTCCGGAAGGGCGCGAACCAGGCGATGACCGCGCCGACGCAGGCCGTGTAGAGGTAGTAGGGGTCGGTGAGCGCGAAGGGCGGGCCCGCCTGGATCATGACGTCGCGCAGGATGCCCCCGGCCGTCGCGGTGAGGATCGCGAGGACGACGAAGCCGACGAGGTCGAAGTTCTTCCGCCGCGCGATGAGGCCGCCGAGGATCCCGTTGAGCAGCACCCCGGACAGGTCGAGGGCGCGGAAGGTGTCGGGCAGCGCGTCGGGGACGGCGAGCTCGAGCGGAAGGCCGGTCAGCACGCCGACCACCCTAGCGGGGCGAGGGCGGGCCCCGACCGGGTGAGCGCCGGACCTGCGGGCCCGCCCGGGGTGCCGCCGCTCACGCGAGGGCTTACGGCCCGCCGAAACCTCGGTTCGCCCCCGTTCACCGGGCACCGCGAGACTGCCGCCCATGTCCTCACCCCGTTACGCCCCGCCCAAGGACCTGAGCCGCTACGCGTGGCTCTCGATCGGCGCCGCCCTCGCCACCATCGCGCTCAAGTCCTACGCGGCCTGGCTCACGGGGTCAGTCGGGCTCCTGTCCGACGCGGCGGAGTCCCTCGTCAACCTCGTGGCGGCGATCGTCGCGCTCATCGTCCTCAAGATCTCGATCCGCCCCGCGGACGACGACCACCAGTTCGGGCACTCCAAGGCCGAGTACTTCTCCGCGGTCTTCGAGGGCGTCATGATCTTCGTCGCCGCCGCCTTCATCGTGTACTCGGCGATCGGCCGCATCATCAGCCCCGTCATGCCGGAGCAGCTGAGCGTCGGCCTCCTCATCTCCGTCGGAGCCTCGATCATCAACGGCGCGGTCGCCTGGGTCCTCTACCGCAAGGGCATGGAGGAGAGCTCCAAGACCCTCGTCGCCGACGCGAAGCACCTGGCGACGGACGTCGTCACCTCCGCGGCGGTCCTCATCGGCGTCGGCCTCGTGGCGGTCTTCCACTCCCCCGTGCTCGACGCGATCATCGCGCTCCTCGCGGGCGTCAACATCATGTGGACCGGCTTCCGCCTCATCCGGGACTCGATCGACGGGCTCATGGACGTGGCACCCAGCGAGGAGTCCCTCGCGCACATCACGGGCGTCCTCGACTCCTACCGGAAGGACGGGCGGATCGACTTCCACGCGGTCCGCGTGCGCGAGGCCGGCAACCGACGCTTCGCCCACCTCGACGTGCTCGTCCCAGGCGACTGGTCCGTCAAGAAGGGGCACGACCTCACCGAGGAGGTCATCGACGCCCTCGTCGCCGTCGACCCGGCGCTCCACGTGTCCGCGCACCTCGAGCCCATCGAGGACCCGCGGTCCTACGAGGACATCGACGACATCTGAGCCGACGGCGCCCCGGCTATCACCCGTGGCCCACGCGCACCAGGCTCTCGCCCACGCTCGCCCAGGACTCAGCGGGCCTGAAGGCACGCCGTCAGGCCCGGGCGGCCAGCCGTGCGAGGGGCCCGTCCGGGTCCGCGAGCAGCTCGGCGGGCGTCCCGTCAGCGATGACGGCGCCGTCGTCCAGGACGATGACGTGGTCCGCCTCCTCGATGCCGGTGAGCCGGTGGGTGACCTCGAGGACGCCGGCACCGGTGCGCGCGGACCAGTCGCGCAACGAGGCGTGGACGCGCGCGTCGAGGGCGGGATCGAGGTGGGCGCCCACCTCGTCGAGGAGCAGGAGCGCCGGGCGGGCGAGGAGCGCCCGGGCGAGCGCGATCCGCTGGCGCTGTCCGCCGGAGACGGTCGTACCGCGCTCCCCGACGACGGTGGCGAGCCCCTGGGGCATCGCCCGGACCTCGTCGAGGACGCAGGCCACCGCGAGGGCCTCCTCGAGCGCGGCGTCGGTCGCCTCCGGGGCCGCGAGGCGGAGGTTCTCGGCGAGGCTGCCGTGGAAGAGCCGGGCCTCCTGCGGGACGAGGACGAGCTCGCGGCGCAGGTCGTCGGCGCGCAGGCCGCGCAGGTCGGCGCCGTCGACGGTGAGGGTGCCCCCGGAGGGGTCGTCGGCACGCAGGGCGAGTCGCAGGAGCGTCGTCTTCCCGGAGCCGGAGGCCCCTACGAGGCAGGTGCGCTCGCCCGCCCGGGCGACGGCGGTGACGTCGCGCAGCGCGGGGCGGACGGCACCGGGGTGCGTGTAGCTGACACGGTCCCAGGCAAGCTCGTGGGAGGCGGCGTGCGGGACGGGCTCGTCGCCGTCGTGGATCTCGACAGGGGCCTCGATGACCTCGCGGACACGCTCGGCGGAGGCCAGGGCGGTGGAGATCGTCCCGGCGACGCCCTCGACGCCGCGGACGGTCTCCCCGAGCCGCCACAGGGCGGCGACCGCCGCCGCGAGAGCAGGCAGCGAGAGGTCCCCGCGTGCCGTCTCCGGTGCCCCGGCGGCGAGGCCGGCGAGCGGGGCGGTGAGCACGAGGAGCTGGACGGCGCCGTGACGGACGGCGGCGAGGCGGTCGGCCGGGGCGGTCGCGGCGAGGAGGGCGTCGTCGTGGGCACGGGTCCCCTCGAGGCGCTGCGGGCCGAGGCCGTAGCCGAGGACCTCCCGCATCCCCTGGACCGTGTCGGTGAGGTGGGCGGTGAGGGCGGCGCGCTCCGCGGCGGCGACGCGTGCGGAGCGGGCGGCCGCACCAGACCCGAGGAAGGGCACGACCGCGATCGCCAGGACGAGGACGGCCGCCCCGGCGAGGGCGACGCGCCAGGACGCTGCCGCGCCGATGACGATGACGGTGGTGAGCGGGACGAGGACGGCGCCGATGACCGGGGCGATGGTGTGGGCGAAGAAGGTCTCGACTCGGTCGACGTCCTTCGTGGCCCGTGCGAGGAGGTCGCCGGAACCGAGGCGCTGGCGGGTGGCGCGCGGCAGGAGGGAGGAGACGAGGCGGACGCGGAGGAGCTCGAGGGCCTTGAAGGCGACGAGGTGCCCGAGGAACTGCTCGCCGTAGCGCGCGGCCGCCTTGAGCAGGGCCAGGAGGACCATCACGGGTAGGAGGCGGGTGAGTCCCGGGGCGCCGGCGCCGGGTGATCCGACGGCGGCCAGCGCGGTCCGAGCGACGGCGTCGGCGGCGAGGGCGACGAGCCCGACGCCGAGGAGCTGGGCAAGGACCCGTAGCAGGGCCGAGGCGGCGAGCGGCGGGAGGACGGGCGCCGTCGTGCGCAGGAGCCAGGGAACGAGGCCGCGGGCTCCCGGGCGGCCGGTCGCGCGAGCGGTGGCCGCGGACTCGCCGCGTCCGGTGCTGGTGGACGTGCTCAACGGAGCCTCCCTTCCTCGACGGTGAGGACCCGGTCCGCGTCCTCGGCGGCGGCCCGCCTGTGCGTGACGGTGACGACGGTGCGTCCCTGGCCGAGGCGGCCGAGCGCCTCGACGATGACGGCCTCACTCGCGAGGTCGACCTGGCTCGTGGGCTCGTCAAGGAGGAGGAGCGGGCGGTCGGCGAGGAAGGCGCGGGCGAGGGCGACCCGCTGCGCCTGCCCGCCGGACAGGGCGGTGCCGCGCTCACCGACGGCGGTGGCGAGGCCGTCGGGCATCGTGCGGACCTCGGCGTCGAGGCCGGCGGCGGCGAGGGCCGCCCAGAGCTCGTCGTCGGTGGCGTCGAGATCGGCGAGGCGGAGGTTGTCGGCGATGGTGCCGGTGAAGAGCCAGGTGGTCTGGGCGACGACGGCGCTGCGGGCGCGCAGGGCGTCACGGGCCGCCTCGTCGCCGTGGGTGGCGGTGACGCCGTCGACGGTGACGGTGCCGGTCAGCGGGAGGAGGTCGCCGTCGAGGAGGGCGAGGAGGGTGGACTTTCCGGCGCCGGAGGGCCCGACGACGGCGAGGCGCTCGCCGGGCTCGACGGCGAGGTCGACGCCGGTGAGGACGTCGGGTGCCGAGGGACGGCCCTGGCGGGCGGAGCGGTCGCGGCGTGCGGGGGGCGCGCCGTGCTCGGTGGGGTGAGCAGCCGGAGCGTGACCGCCCGGGTGTCCCTCGCCGGCGGGAGCCTGCCCGGCGGGGGCCTGTGCGGGTGCGCCTCGACGTCCTGGTGCGGTCGGCGCCCCGTGGCCGCCCGGGTGCCCGCCGGGGTGACGGGCGACGAGGGCCGGCGGCGCGGGCCAGCGGGCCGTCACGCCCGCCAGCCTCACGGCGGCGCCGCGCGGGCCCGCCGTCGTCCCGGCCCCGCCGTCGGAGCCGGCGACGCCCTCGGCGCGCGCGGCGCGTCCGGTCCCGGGAACGGGGCCGTTGCCTGCGCGGCGGTGCAGCCCCAGCATGAGGCGCTCGTTCGCGCGGCCGGACATGCCGACGTAGAAGAAGGAGCCGACCCGGTCCAGCGGTTCGAGCAGCACGACGCTGACCAGGACGAGGGCGATCCCGTCACCGGCCCCGATCGCGCCCGAGCGGACCCTCACCAGGGCGAGAGCGGCCGCGCCGACGACGAGCAGGAGGGACGCGAGGCCGTCGGTGAGGAGGATGACGAGCTGGTTGCCGGCGAGGAGGCGCATGAGACCGCGGCGGTTATCCTCGCCCGCCTCCTCGAGCTCGGCGACGGCGCGGCCCCCGGCGCGAGCGAGGACGAGGGTCTCGAGGCCCTGGATGACCTCGAGGTAGCGGGCCGACAGGACGGCGCGGCGGCGGCGCGAGGCCCCGGAGGAGGAGCGGGTGCGACGGTGCACCTGCGTCACGGTCCAGGGCACGACGACGACGGCCGCGGTCAGGACGAGAGCGCTCAGCCAGTCGACGCTGACCGCCGTGAGGACGAGGACCGCCAACGGCGCGAGGGCGGCGGCCGCCGTCGGGGCGAGGAAGGTCTGGCGGTAGCGGGCGACGCGCTCGGCGCCATCGGTGAGCAGCCCGACGGCGGCGCCCGCACGGCTCGTGGTGGACGCGGCTCCCGCTCCGCTGGCCGTGCCAGCACCACTGGGTCCGCCCGGCCCGCCGTCAGCGCCTCCCGGTCCCAGGCGCATGAAAGCGGTGAGGGCACGGCCCCGGATGACTCCCTCCTCTTGTGCCGCCGAGCGCCGGGAGACGCCGTCGGCCACGCCGGCGGCCAGCGCGGAGACGGCCGCGGCGAGCAGCGCACGCAGCAGGAGCCCCGGGCCGACGCCCTGCCAGTCGGTCGCGAGCGCCGCTCCGGGGAGCGCCGCGGCGCCGGGCTCGAGGACGAGGAGGCCGAGGGCCCGGCCCACCTCGATGAGGCACCAGGCCTGGGCGAGGGAGGCGAGGACCAGGAGCACGAGGACGGCTGCGTTGGCCCGGCCCGCCGTCGGCCCCGTCAGGGCACGACCCGCGCGCACGGAGGCGAGCGGCCCGCCGGCGGTTCCGGCCCCAGGATCGGGCGGCACGGGGCGGCCGGGGGCGGGGTGCTGGGGTGTCGTCACGCCCCGCATCCTGCACCCTGGAGCGCCTGAGCACACCCTCGGGGACCCTCACAGGAACACCACAGAGCCAGCCTGTCAGGCACCCAGAGCCCGGGAGTTACCTAGGAGGCACGTCGGGGACGACACCCGGCACCACCATCCTGGAGGCAGACATGAGCGCCACGACCACCACCCCCGTCCTCAGCCGCACCCTCGCCCGCACCGCCGCGCTGCGCGGTGGCCTCGGGTCCGAGTCCTCCTCCGCGCCCCGCCGCGCGGCCGCCTCGGTCCTGACGGTGCTCGCGCTCGTCGCCACGACCGTCCTCGTCCTCATGGGCGCTCTCCTCGGCGGTCGCTCCTTCGTCGCCGCCGCCGACGGCGAGGGACTCGTCCAGCAGCCCGTCGCCGTCGTGAGCACCACCGGCTCCACGACCGAGGAGCGCGTCGACGTCACGACGAGCCGCGAGGACTGAGAACCGCCCGGCCGCGCCGGACACCTCGCAGCCTCCGCCGGGGCCGGGACGCCGTGAGGCGCTCCGGCCCCGCCCGCCGTGTCACCGGCCGTCACCGAGCCGTCCCCGTGCAGGTCAGGGCCGGGAAGCGGCGCCGCGCAGCATCGGGGCGTGCGAGACTCGGGCCATGAATGCGATGCGCCTCACAGGCACCGCCCCCTCGCTGCGGGGGCGCTCCACCCCAACCCACTCCGCCCTTCCCTGGCACGACCTGCCGCACGTCGGCGTCGAGACCTGCGTCGAGAACGTCGAGGGCGTGCGCCTGTCCGCCCGCGCCGGGGCCGACCGCGCCGAGCTCTGCGACAATCTCGGCGCCCACGGCACGACGCCGTCGATCGGTGCCGTTGAGGCCGCGATCTTCGCCGCCGCGGAGGAGGTCGCCGAGCACCGGGCCGCCTCCGGCCCGCAGTGGTTCGAGCACCCGGACGCGGCGCCCTTCGGCCTGCGCGTCATGATCCGCCCGCGCGGCGGCTCCTTCGTCTTCAACACCGACGAGGGCCGCGCCATGGTCGCCGACGTCCGCCGTATCGCGGCCCTCGCCCGCGAGATGAGCGAGTTCACCCGGCCGCAGCGCCGGGCCGGCGCCCACGGGAGCCTGCCGCCCGCCGTCGAGATCGGCTTCGTCGTGGGCGTCCTCACCGAGGAGCACGTCGTCGACCGCGGACTCCTCCGCCTCCTCGTCGACCAGGCGGACGGCGCCCCAGTCTCCTTCAACAAGGCGATCGACGAGACCCGGGACCTGGTCGAGGCCTACGGCGACCTCGGTGGCCTCGGCGTCGAGTACGTCCTCACCTCCGGCGGTGCACCGACGGCTCTCGAGGGGGTCGACGTCCTGCGGGGCCTCACCTCCACGAACGGGCCGCGCGTCATCGCCTCGGGCACGGTGCGCCCGGAGAACGCCGAGGAGGTGGTGCGCCGCTCCGGCGTCCGCGAGATCCACCTGCGCTGCTCGCGCGCGGACTGCGTCCCGGGCGAGCCCCAGCGCACCGACGAGGCGATGGTCCATGAGGTCGTCGAGCTCGCCCGCTCGCTGCCGCTGCCCTCGCAGGAGGACTGAGCGGAAGGGCCCCCGCCTCTGACTGGCCGCCGTCCTCTGCGGGCAGCAGCGGACGAGCAGGACGTCCCTGGACAGGCTCGACGCCGTCTGCGCCGTTCTCGTCCAGGGACGTCCTGCTCGTCGTGAGCGGGCCCCTCAGGCCCCGTGCGCCATCCGGACCCGCCGGGCGGCCTCGACGAGGTGGCGCAGGCTCTCCTGCGTCTCGGCGTAGCCGCGGGTCTTGAGCCCGCAGTCGGGGTTCGCCCACAGGCGCTCGACACCGAGGGCGTCGACGGCCCGCTCGAGGAGCTCGGCGCACTCCTCGGTCGAGGGGACGCGCGGGGAGTGGATGTCCCACACGCCGGGGCCGAGCTGCCGCTCAAAGCCGTGCTCGGCGACCGCCGGCAGGACGTCCATGCGCGAGCGCGAGGCCTCGATCGAGGTGACGTCGGCGTCGAGGTGGTCGACGGCGTCGATGACGACGTCGAACTCGGAGTAGCACAGGTGGGTGTGGACCTGGGTCGCCGGGGCCGCGCCGCCGGTGGCAAGGCGGAAGGAGCCGACCGACCAGTCGAGGTAGCCGGGCCGGTCTGCGAGCCGCAGCGGAAGGGTCTCGCGGATCGCGGGCTCGTCGACCTGGATGATCGGGATGCCTGCCGCCTCGAGGTCGGCGACCTCCTCGCGCAGGGCGAGGCCGATCTCGTCGGCGACGAGCGCCCGCGGGACGTCGTCGCGCACGAAGGACCACGCCATGATCGTCACCGGCCCGGTGAGCATGCCCTTGAGGGGACGGTCCGTGAGGGACTGGGCGTAGGACGACCAGGCGACCGTCATCGGGGCAGGGCGGGAGACGTCGCCCCACAGGATCGAGGGCCGCGTGCAGCGCGACCCGTAGGACTGGACCCAGCCGTGCTCGGTGGCGACGAAGCCGTCGAGGAGCTCGGCGAAGTACTGCACCATGTCGTTGCGCTCGGCCTCGCCGTGGACGAGGACGTTCAGCCCGATCTCCTCCTGGAGCCGCACGACGCGCTCGATCTCCTCTTGCATCGCCTGCTCGTAGCCGGCGGCGTCGAGCTCGCCGCGGCGGTGAGCGGCACGCGCCTGGCGGATCTCGGTGGTCTGGGGGAAGGAGCCGATGGTCGTCGTGGGCAGCAGCGGGAGGTGGAGGCGCTCGGTCTGGGCGGCGGCGCGCTCGGCGTAGGGAGCGCGGGTGCGCTCGGCGTCGGTGACGGCCTCGACGGCGGCGCGGACCTCGGGGCGGCTCACGCCGGGGTGGGAGGCGCGCTCGGCGCGCAGGCGGGCGTCCTCGGCGAGCTCGGCAGCGATCGCGGCGCGGCCCTGCGCCAGGCCGCGGGCCAGGACCTTGACCTCGCCGACCTTCTGGTCGGCGAAGGCGAGCCAGGAGCGGATGGCCGGGTCGATGCTCGTCTCCCGCTCGGCGTCGTGGGGGACGTGCTGGAGGGAGGTGGAGGTGCCCACGGTGAGCGCCGCGCCCTCGGGGAGGCGCTCGCGGAGCTCCTCGAGGGTCGTGAGCGCAGCGTCGAGGTCGGTGCGCCAGATGTTGCGTCCGGACACGACGCCGGCGACGACGCTGCGGCCGGTGAGTGCGGCGAGGTCCGCGGCCTGCGGGAGCTCTCCGGCGACGAGGTCGAGGGCGACGCCGTCGATTCCGGTCGCGGCCAGGGCCGGCAGGGCGTCGCCGAGGGAGCCGTAGGTGCCGGCGACGAGCACCTGCGGACGCTCGGTGATGGCGGCCACCCACGTGTAGACGTCGACCGCCAGGCGCAGCACCTCGTCGCGCGGCAGGTCCCAGGCGTCGGAGACGAGGGCCGGCTCGTCGAGCTGGACCCACTCGGCGCCCGCGGCCCACAGGTCGGCGAGCAGGTGGCCGTAGGCCGCGAGGAGGTCGGGGAGGCGGTCGGTGACGGCGAAGCCCTCACCGGCGGCGTCGGAGGCCTTGGACAGGAGGAGGTAGGTCACGGGCCCGACGACGACGGGGCGGGGCACGTCCTCGCCGGCGCGCTGGGCCTCGAGGACCTGGGCGACCGGCCCGTCAGTGGGGTCGACGGCGCCGAAGCCCGGCGCGTAGTCGATGAGGGTGGACTCGTCGAGCTCGGGGACGAGGTAGTGGTAGTTGGAGTCGAGCCACTTCGTCATCTCGAGGGCGGCGAGGTCGCCCTCGCCCCGGGCGGCGGTGAAGAAGCCGTCGAGGGAGGTACCGGGGTAGGTGCTCCGGCCCTGCGGGGCGCCGGCAGCGTGGCGCAGGTGGGCGAAGCGCGGCGGGAGGGCGCCGAAGGCGGTCGTGACCTGGAGGACCTGGTCGTAGTAGGTGAAGTCGGCGGGGACCGCGCTGGCGCCGGTGAGGCCGAGCTCGCGCAGCCGGGCGCGCGTGGCGCCGCGCAGGTCGGCGGCGCGGCGGCGCAGCTCGGCGTCGTCGATCGTTCCCTTCCAGTAGGCCTCGACGGCGCGCTTGAGCTCGCGGTCGGGACCGATGCGCGGGTAGCCGAGGACCGTCGCGGCGGGCAGGGCGGTGGTGGGGACGGCGTCGGCGGGGCCGCCGGGGCGGAGCCCTGCGGAGGCGTCTGACGGGGCCGGGCTCGCGGGGGCGGCGAGCGCAGGGTCGGTGGGCGTGCGGTCGGTGGACGCGGTCATGCTGTGCGGTTCCTTCGTCAGAGTGTGCAGAGGAGGCTCAGTGGGCTTGGGATTGCTCAGGGGGTGCGGCGCCGGTGCCGCGGAGGCGTGGGCGCCGGGACGGCGTCGGCGCGGGGCTGCGGACGCAGGTCCGCCATCTCCTCATGGCCGCGCCGCCACGGGCATTCGTCCCGTGATGCGCGTGCTCCCGCCGGGCACGGCGTTGAGGTAGTTGTGCCGGACCTCGCGCTGGACGACGCGGTCAGGAGCGTCACCGGTGAGGATCCGCCCGAGCCGCAGCTGCGCGATGACGTCGAGCGCGGGGCGTGTTCGGTTGAAGGTGTAGAGGTGCAGGCCGGGCGCGCCGCCGTCGAGGACCTCGGTGGCCAGGCGGAGCGTGGCGTCGATGCCGGTCGAGACCGTCCCGGCACCGTGGGCGCTCTCGAGGGCCGTGCGGAGGTCGCCCGGCACGGGCACGCCGGACAGCGCCTCGAGGCGAGTGAGACGGCGCAGGTCCGTCATCGGGATGATGCCGGGCAGGATCGGGAGCGTGACCCCGCTGTAGCAGGCCGCCCGCCCGAGGGCGAGGTAGTCCTCGGAGTCGTAGAAGACCTGCGTGATGGCGAGGTCGGCGCCGGCGGCCTGCTTGGCGGCGAGGACCTCGACCTCGCGCCCGTGGTCGACGGAGGCCGGGTAGGTGGCCACCGAGATCTGGACGTGCCGCTCGCCGTCGTCGAAGTACTCGGACTCGACCTCGCGGATGATCCTGACGAGCTCGTCCGCGTGGCGGATCTCGCCGACGACGTCCTCGGCGTCCACGCCGCGGGGCGGGTCGCCGCGCAGGGCGAGGAAGCGCCGCACCCCCATCGACAGGAAGAGGCGGACGATCTCGACGACGTTGGCCTTCTTGTAGCCGATGCACGTCAGGTGGGTCATGAGGGGGACGTCCGAGCGCGCGAGGACGTGGGCGACGACGTCCTCGGAAGGGTTGTGCTCACGCACCACGTGAACGCGCGTGGGGGCTCCCGTGAGCCGGCGCCCGTCGTCACCACCAGCCGACCCGCCCGGGGATGCGACGGGCGGGGCACCGCCCGTCGTCGTCACGAAGGTCGGGCGGTAGGTGACCGAGGCGAAGTCGGGCCCGGCCGCGAGGAGACGATCGAGCGCGCCCCAGGTCTGCGACGCGTAGGGGCCGGGTCGAGGCGGGAAGAGCTCGAGCGAGAGGCTGGGACGGACGGGGGCTGCGGCACCGACGTGGCGCACGGAGGGATCGATCACGGCGTTGCTCCATCGATCCTGGCGGAAGCACCCTCGACGGGTTGCTGCGACGTCATCGAGCCAGGTCTCTCGGTCACTCTGGATGGAATCGGCCGTCACCCTACGCGACTGCCTTGACAGACCCCAGAGGGCTCCCGAACCGTGAGAAACCGACCGGAAGGCAGCCTCACGCTGGCAGCGCAATCGTCTCACGCGGCCGACACGCCCGTGACCTGTCGCCCCGCCCGTCCTACGTTGGTGTCATGACCGAGATGCGCATCGACACCACCCGCGGCGTCTCGCTCGCGGCCACGATGCTGCTGCCCGACGGCGCCGACCCCCTCGACCTCGACGCCGTCGACGCCGCGCTCTCCTCCGGCTCGCAGGCGCCTCGCCGCCGCGAGGGCGTCGTCATCCTCTGTCACGACTTCCTCACCGACCGCCACGGCCTCTCGGACCGGCTCGACACCGTCGCGGCCGCGTACCGCGCGGCGGGCCTCGCGACGCTGCAGTTCGACTTCTCAGGGCTGGGCGACTCGGATGACGACGTCATCACCCTCGGCGGTGAGGTCGAGGACCTCCAGGCCGTCTCGGGCTGGCTCGAGGAGCACGGCTGGCGCCGCCAGGCGATCCACGCCAACGGCTTCGGCGCCACCGCCGCCCTCCTCGCCCGTCCCGAGCGGGTGGTCACCGCGGTGCTCGTCGGCGCCGTCGTCGGCCCGCAGTCGATCCTGTGGGAGAACGTCTTCTCCCCGGACCAGCTCGACGAGCTCGACCGGCACGGCCTCACGCGCCTCGTCGACGACAACCCGAACGGGCGCGAGTGGAATGTCCTGTCCAAGCAGACGCTCGCGGACGTCTCCCTCCAGAAGGTCGAGACGACGATGAAGGACCTGCCCTGGCAGGTGCTCATGCTCCACGGGGCGCTCACGGACGAGTTCCCGGACACGGCCTCGGCCGCCGCGGAGGGCTTCGCGCTGCTGCGCGACGGCTCCCGGCTCGTGCAGGTGCACGCCGACGACGTCGACGGCGCCCAGGCGGAGGTCGCGCGGCTCGGAACGGCCTGGGTCACGCAGCGCCTCCGCTGAGTCGGAGGCGGCGGCGAGCCCCCAGGACCACCGTGTCGCCGCGAAGCAGGGCTGGCGTGCCTGCCCCTGCCGTCGCGTCGTCAGTCTCGCGGGCTCACGACCGCGACGACGGCCCTGTGGTCCGAGCCCTCGACGTCGAGGACCTTCGAGGCCTGCGGCAGCCACGTCGTCCGGTTGACGATGACGTGGTCGATCGTGGCGCCGAGGAGCGCCGTGCGGGAGCTCGTGGGCCAGGTGGCCAGGCCGCCCGTGCCCGTCGTCGAGGCGACGTCGGAGCAGGCGGGGAGGTCGCGCATGGGCTCGTGGTCGAGGGTGGCGTTGAAGTCGCCGGCGACGATCGTGGCGCTGCCCTGCGCGGTGCACTGGTCCGCGGCGGCGCTCACGGAGGACAGCCAGTCGGCACGGGTGCCGTCTCCGGCGGGGGCGACCGTGTGGATCCCGACGATCGTGGGCCGGGTGCGTCCGTCGAGGGTGGCGTCACCGACCGGCTTGAGCACGAGGTTCCCGGCTCCGAGGCCCGCCGGGCGCGCAGCGCGCTCGTAGTCCCCGAGGCCGGTGGAGACGAGGACCGTCGTGGCGAGGGTGTCCGAGCCGAGGGTGCTGGGGTTCGCGACCGACGTCGGGTCGATGCCCGTCGTCGTCTTCCCGAGCGAGGTGAAGACGCGGAAGCGGTAGCCGTCCTGGGCGAGGAGCTGCGCGAGGCGGACTCCGTAGGAGGCGTCGGTCTCCGGCAGGACGACGACGTCGGCGCCGGTACCGCGCACGGAGACGCCCAGGTCGACGAGGCCCGTCTGGGACTTGTACGTGTTGAAGGAGTAGACGGTGACGCTGCCGTCCCAGGCGGCGGAGTCGGTCGTGACGGGGCGTGCGACGTCGGCCGCGTGGAGGTCGAGTCCGCGCTGGTCGAGCGCCCAGAAGTGCGTCCCGGCGACGAGGATGAGGACGATCCCGACGACGCTCGTGCGCTGCCCGCCCTCACGGCGGACGGTGCGGACAACGGCCGCCACCGTGACGATGACGCCGAGGACGGCCAGGCCGAGGGCCAGGAGGCTGCGCAGCGCGATGACCTGGGTGAAGGGGTAGACCTCGGAGAGCGCGAGCCGGGGCGCGAGGAGATCGGGCCAGAGGCTGATGGCGGCCAGGGCGCACAGGACGAGCGCGAGGAGCCAGCCGACGCCGCGCCGCAGACGCTGCCACACGGTCAGGCGCGGTGCCGGTCCGACCTCCTCGAGGTCGAGGAGCGACTCGGTGCCGTCGTCGTGGGTGCTCATGGGGCCAGTGTCCCCCGGACGCGGTCACGCGGACGTAGCGCACGCCCGGTCGCGGTGCGCGCGCACCGTCCCTCACTGGCCGAGCTGCCCACCAACCGCCGCTCCCGCCGCTCGCCCACCCTTCGCCGAGTCTGACGCTTTCCGGTCGAGGACGACGCCGTAGCCGGCAGTCTCGGCGGGAAAGGGATGGGCTCGCGGTGTACCCGGGCTCCGAGGCACGCCGGTGGACTCTCGAGCGCGTGCGAGGGCCGCTGCCTCCCCGTGTGCCCCTGCGTGCGCGGGCGCACAGGGAAGGTACCGCCGCGGTGAGGGAGAATAGGAGGCCGTATGAGCAACGAGACCCCCCCTGCTACCGCACCAGCGACGCACGAGGACCCGCCCCGCGACGCGGGCCACGCCAAGCACCGGTCCGCCCGTCGCGGCCGAGGCTCCGACGAGCGCGGTCAGGGGCGCGGCCGCGACCACGGGCGCGGGTCCGACAGTCAGGGCCGTTCCGGGCGCTCGCGTCACGGGCGCCGGCCCGGGCGCCGCGAGTGGCCGGGCTTCTCTGAGGAGCAGCTCGCGCAGCGCGCCGCAAGCGTTCCCGCATTGGTCTACCCCGAGGAGCTCCCCGTCTCCTCGCGCCGCGCGGAGATCGCCGACGCGATCCGCGACAACCAGGTCGTCATCGTCGCCGGCGAGACGGGCTCGGGGAAGACGACTCAGCTGCCGAAGATCTGCCTCGGCCTGGGACGCGGGGTGACCGGGATGGTCGGTCACACCCAGCCCCGGCGCATCGCCGCCCGCTCCGTCGCCGAGCGCATCGCGAGCGAGCTCGGCACGCCCATCGGCCGCGACGGCGTCGTCGGCTACCAGGTGCGCTTCACCGAGGAGACGGGCCCGAACACCCTCGTCAAGCTCATGACGGACGGCATCCTCCTGGCGGAGATCCAGTCCGACCCGATGCTGCGCCGCTACGACACGATCATCGTGGACGAGGCCCACGAGCGCAGCCTCAACATCGACTTCATCCTGGGCTACCTGGCGCGGCTCCTCCCCCAGCGCCCAGACCTCAAGGTCATCATCACCTCCGCGACGATCGACTCCGAGCGCTTCGCCGAGCACTTCGGGCACCCGGTCTCGCGGGGCCCGGAGTCGGGCGCGCCGGCCGGCGGCGCGGGCGAGGACTCCGCCGACGGCGCCCCCGGTGACGACGGCGCGCTGACTGGCTGGGCACCGGCACCCGTCATCGAGGTCTCCGGGCGCACCTATCCCGTCGAGATCCGCTACCGACCCCTCGACCCCGACGACGGTGGCGAGCCCTCCGGGGACGACCGCGCGGCCGACGGCGCCACTGGCACCAGCGCATCCCAGCCTCGCGAGCGCACCCACGGCACGGCCCCCGCCGGGGACCTCACCGACGACGAGCTCGAGGCCCTCACCTCCCCGGACCCGGCGGTCCGAGCCGCCGCGCGCGCCCGTCGTGAGCAGGTCCGCACACGTGCTGACAGCCTGTCCGCGTCATCGACGAGCGGCTCCGGCTCGCTCGCTCCGCGCAACCAGGGCGCCCACGGCAAGGGCCACGGCCGCTCCGGCTCCGCCGGCCCGCAGGACGAGCCGCACGACCAGGTCACCGGCATCATCGACGCCTGCGACGAGCTCATGGCGGCCGGACCGGGCGACATCCTCGTCTTCCTCGCCGGCGAGCGGGACATCCGCGACACCGAGTCCGCCCTCATCGACCACCTCGGCCCCCGCTACACCGCGGATGGCCGGGCCCGCACCGTCGGCGCCGTCGAGGTCGTCCCCCTGTACTCGCGCCTCTCCGCGGCCGAGCAGCACCGCGTCTTCGAGCCCCACAGCGTGCGCCGCATCGTGCTCGCCACGAACGTCGCCGAGACCTCCCTCACCGTCCCCGGCATCCGCTACGTCGTCGACCCCGGCCTGGCCCGCATCTCACGCTACTCGAACCGCACGAAGGTCCAGCGCCTCCCTATCGAGCCGGTCAGCCAGGCGAGCGCCAACCAGCGCGCCGGCCGCTGCGGCCGCGTCGCCGACGGCATCGCGATCCGCCTCTACTCCGAGCCCGACTACCTCGCGCGTCCCGAGTACACCGAGCCCGAGATCCTGCGCACCTCCCTCGCCAGCGTCATCCTGCAGATGGCGAGCCTGGGCCTGGGCGCCGTCGAGGACTTCCCCTTCATCGACTCCCCCGACCCGCGCGCAGTGCGCGATGGCGTCCAGCTCCTCACCGAGATCGGCGCCATCGAGCCGGACTCGGGCCGCCGCCGCTCCCGCGACGATGACGGCCACGACTCCCGCAGGGGCCCGCGCCTCACGCAGGTCGGCCGCCGTCTGGCCCGTCTGCCCATCGACCCGCGCCTGGGCCGCATGCTGCTCGAGGCGGGCGAGCTCGGCTGCGCGGGCGAGGTCATGGTCATCGTCGCCGCCCTGTCCATCCAGGACGTCCGCGAGCGCCCGGCCGACAAGCAGGAGCAGGCCGACGCCATGCACCGCCGCTTCGCCGACGTGACGAGCGACTTCCTCACCTACTTGAACCTCTGGCGCTACCTGCGCACCCAGCAGCGCGAGCTCTCCGGCTCGGCCTTCCGCCGCATGTGCAAGGCGGAGTTCCTCCACTACCTGCGCGTGCGCGAGTGGCAGGACGTGCACCAGCAGCTGCGCCAGCTGGCCCGTCCGCTCGGCCTGGACGCCTCCCCCGTCGAGCTGCCGACGGCGCGCTCCATCCGCGCCGCCGGCGAGGCCCTCGAGCCCGGATCGCACGCGGCGCAGATCGCCCATGGCGACGTCGCGGCCGCCGTCGTCGCGCTCGGGCGCAGCGCCGACACCCCGGACGCCGACGCCATCCACCGCTCCCTGCTCGTGGGCCTGCTGTCCAACGTCGGGAGCTGGGACGAGCGGCGCCGCGAGTACTCCGGCGCGCGCGGCACGAAGTTCGTCGTCTGGCCCGGCTCGGGCCTGCGCAGGAAGACCTACGACTGGGTGATGACGGCCGAGCTCGTCGAGACGAGCCGCCTCTTCGCGCGCACCGTGGCCAAGGTTGACCCGCGCTGGGTCGAGGAGACCGCCCAGCGGGCCGGCCTGCTCAAGCGCGTCTACGGCGAGCCCTACTGGTCCACCAAGCACGGCGCCGCGATGGTCCACGAGAGGGTCCTCCTCTACGGGATGACGCTCGCGGCGGACCGTGCGGCAACGCTCGCCTCCGTAGGGACGCCCGCCGCGCGCGAGGTCGCCCGGGAGATGTTCATCCGCTCCGCCCTCGTCGAGGGCGACTGGCACGCGCGCCACGGCTTCGTCCAGCGCAACCAGGAGCTCGTCGAGGAGCTGTCCGACGTCGAGTCCCGACGCCGCGAGCACGGCCTGCTCGCCGGCGACGAGGCGCTGTTCCGCTTCTACGACGAGCGGCTCCCTGAGGAGGTCACGGGCGCCAACGACTTCGACGCCTGGTGGAAGCGGGAGAAGGGGCGTCGCCCCGACCTGCTCGACTACACCCGCGAGCTGCTGCTCCCCGGCGGCGGCGACGCTGACCTCGACCAGGCTTTCCCGGACGCGTGGGTCCAGGGCGACCTCACCCTCGGCCTCGAGTACGTCTTCGAGCCGGGCCGTGACGACGACGGCGTGAGCGTCCAGGTGCCCGTCGAGGTGCTCGGCCGCCTCCAGCCGGACGGCTTCGACTGGCTCGTGCCCGGGATGCGTCCGGAGCTCGTCGTCGGCGCGATCCGCTCCCTGCCCAAGCGGGTGCGCCGCCAGCTCGTGCCCGCCCCCGACGTCGGCGCCCAGGTCTGGGCGGCGATGCGCGAGGAGTACCCGACGCCGGCGGGAGCCTCCGCCCCCGTCGTCCCCTTCCAGGACGCCTTCGCGGCGACCGTCCACCGCCTCAAGGACGTCGAGGTCACCGACGCCGACTGGGCGGAGCTCAATGAGCGCCTGCCGGACCACCTGCGCGTCTCCTTCGCGGCGCTCGACGCCCGCGGCCGCGAGATCGGTCGCGGCAAGGACCTCGTCGCCCTCCAGAAGCGGCTGTCGGGCCGCACCGAGCGGGCCGTCCGCTCGGCGGTCAAGGGCGCGCTCGCCCAGGCGATGCAGGAGGCCCAGGACCGCGAGAAGAGCCGGTCCAGGAAGCGGGGCAAGAAGGGACGCGGGGGCCGTGACCAGGGCGCTGCGCAGGCACGCGAGGCCGCCCCCACCAGCCAGGGCCCGACGACCCCGGGCACGGTCCCGGGCGCCGGCGTCGACGCCTCAGGACGCACGGGGAGCATCCGCAAGGGCCTCGCTGAGCGCAAGGGCCTCGCCGACTGGCCGAGCGGGGTGCCCGGGCTGCTGCCTCCGGAGGGCTCGACGATCCCCGCGACCGTGGAGTCCCCCGGCACCGCGGGGCTGGTCGTGCGCGGCTACCCGACGCTCGTCGCCGCCTCCCCGCGCACCGCGGACCTCACCATCCTCCCGGACGCGACCGCGCAGCACCGGGCGCACGGCGCCGGGGTCACGGCGCTGACGCTGGCCCGAACCTTCCTGGCGACGGGCCGCGTGACGAGCCGTTGGAACGCGACGGAGTCCCTCGCGCTCGCCGCGAGCCCCTACAGGACCACGGACGCCCTCGTCGAGGACGTCGAGCTAGCGGCGGCGCGCGTCGTCGCCGCGCGCTGGGCGGTGTCCTCCGGCCAGTCTCTTGCGGAGGTGCGCGACCGCGGCGTCTTCGGCGAGCTGGTGAGCACGATGCACGCTGAGCTCGAGGACGAGGTCTACGTGGTCGCGCAGACCGTGGCCAAGACGCTCACGGCGCAGCGCGAGGTGGAGCGGACCGTCGGCACGCACACGAGCCTCGCGCTGCTCTCGACGCTGCAGGAGGTGCGCGAGCACGCCGCCGTCCTGGTCCGCCCCGGCTTCGTCTCGGCGACGCCTGCCGGGGAGCTCGTCCACCTGCCCCGGTACCTGCGCGCGCTCGCGATGCGTGTGGAGAAGGCCGAGTCCTCGCCCAGCCAGGACGCGGCCCTCGCCTACCAGGTACGCGAGGCCGAGGCCGCGCTGGAGAGGGCACGGGCCCGTGCGGCCTCCCTGCCGGCGGACGAGGAGCGCGAGGCGGTCCTCATCGAGGCGCGCTGGCTCATCGAGGAGCTTCGAGTGAGTCTCTTCGCCCAGACGCTCGGGACGAGCCGCAAGGTGAGTCCCCAGCGGATCAACAAGCTCCTCGCCAAGGTCTGAGCCGGAGTCCGGGCGCCCGACCGATGGGGACCCGAGCGAGGGGAAGACCGGAGCAGGCGTCCTCGCACGGGGGTCTCCCCGCCCGCCGGGACGCCCGCCCCGGTCACTGGCCCAAGGAAACACACGTGGCCTGAGCAGCGTGTTTCAGCAACCCGTGCCGATCCTGTGGCCGCGCCCCGCTGGTCGAGCCGACCGGCGGTGACGGGCCGGACCGCTCACGCCGGCGCCCCGTCAGAGCACTGCGGAGACCAGGCGGCACACGTTGTCGACGTAGCGCCGGTACCAGGGCTCCTTCGCCCACTCCTCCGCGGTCAGCTCGACGCAGGTCTCGCGGTAGACGTCGTCGTTGTGGCGCAGGAGGTCGTCGAGGTCCCCGCCAAAGGCCAGGAGCATGACCTCGTAGTTGAGGCCGAAGGACCGGAAGTCCATGTTGGCGCTGCCGATGACGCCGACCTCGTCGTCGAACGTCATGTACTTGGCGTGCAGGACGGTGGGCGCCGGGTAGCGGTAGATACGCACGCCCGCGGCGAGAAGCGCACCGTAGTAGGAGCGCTGGGCGTGGTTGACGATGACGTGGTCGGACTCCTTGCCGACGAAGAGCTCGACGTCGACGCCCCGGTAGGAGGCCGACGTCATCGCGGACAGGAGCGACTCGTCAGGGATGAAGTACGGGCTCGTGATCGAGACGCGCCGTGTCGCGTTCTGGATGAGACCGAGGATCATGCGCAGGTTCGGCTCGGTCGGGTAGCCGGGACCGGAGGGGACGAGCTGCATGGCGTTGACGACGGCGTCGGGCCTCCCGGGCTGGGGAGCGGCGTCCCCGACGGCGACGTCGGCCTCGCCGAGGATCTCCGGGAGGCGCTCGGAGAGGTCGCCGTCGGAGAGGTCGAAGTCCTCGAGCTGCTCGCCGGACTCGAAGAACCAGTCCATGGCGAAGACGGCCTCGGCTTCGATGACGATCTCGCCGGTGACCTCGACGGAGAGGTCGTGCCAGGTGCGGCCGGCCCGGAGGTTGGAACGCAGCCGGTAGGTCGGGTCGATGACGTTGTGGCTGCCGATGAAGGCGCGGCGCCCGTCGATGGTGAGGATCTTGCGGTGGTTGCGCAGGTCGGGACGGCGCCAGCGGCCCTGCAGCGGAAGGAGCGGCATCATGAGGTACCACTCGATGCCGGCGTCGTCCCACCTCCTCCCGAGCCTGCGCCAGCCGGGGTACTTGCGCGACCCGAGGTGATCGACGAGGAGCCGGACGGTGACGCCGCGGGCGGCGGCCCGCTCGAGGGCGGAGTAGAAGACGTCGGTGACCTCGTCCCAGCTCTGGATGTAGAACTCGACGTGGACGTGGTGCTCGGCCCTGTCGATCTCACGGGCCATGGCGGCGTAGGTCTCCGCGGCGCCCCCGTGCAGGCCGATGGTCTCGCCCGTGACGCAGGGCAGACCGGTGAGCCGCCGGTTCATGGAGATGATCGAGTCGAGGACCGCCGACGGTCGCGCGCCCCGAGGGGTGAGCGGGATGCGCGAGGTGAGGCGCAGGGCGGACTCGTTGACGGTGACCTGAGCCTGGTAGCGACGTCCGCGCACCCACGGCGACCCGAGGAGGAGGTAGAGCGGCAGACCGACCACGGGGAGCAGGAAGATGAGCAGGAGCCACGCCGTCGACGACGAGGGCCGCCGGTTCTCGGGCACGGTGCCGAGCGCGATGACCTTGATGAGGTACTCGAGCACCACCCACGTTTGGGTGATGATCTCGCCCCACGAGTGCTCCATGTCGTCATGATGTCACGGCTCAGCGGCTCCTCAGCAGGCGCCCGCCGGGTGCCGGCTCCGAGGATGATCAGGCTCGACGGCACAGCGAAGGCCCGACCGGAAATGGATCATCCGGGCGGGCCCTTCGCGTCGAGGCAGCACCCCGGTTCCCATGCCGGGGGCTGACACTCCTTCGCCGGGCGCTCGGTCCGCATTCCCTTGGCTGCGGCTCCAGGCTCAGTGATGGGCCGTCATCAGCACTCCCCAGTACCTCAGGACCACCGCTGTTCGGCGGCAGGAGCAACGATGCCCGCCGAGCCTGAGAGATCCCAGTGAGTAACCCTGGAAAGACCCTGAAAACTGCGACCGGGGTCACTCCGGGACGTCTCAGGTCGACGGCGTCGGGTCGCCGAAGAGGGCGCGGAAGAACCCGTAGAAGTTCCAGTTGCCCCAGCTCGTGCAGTCGTCCCCGCCATCGGCCGCCGCGGCGTCGGGCTGGTACGGCGTGTAGTTGTACAGCCCGGCGGTGGCCTCGTTCTCCACGGTGAGCGGCGCGCTGCCGCAGGCTGAGTCGGGCGAGTAGGCGATGTCGGCCGCCTGCCCGGCGACCACCTCGAAGGAGCCTGGGGACAGCCGGTAGTGCTGGAACTGGCTCGCGGCGCCGTAGACCTGGTTGAAGAACCCCTCGTACTGCGGGTCGCAGTCGGAGCCGTCGGGGCAGCCGTAACCGGTGGCGATCTCGTAGTCGGAGGCCGTCAGCTGTGAGCCGGAGGCGGTGAGGAGGCCCTGCTCCTTCTGCAGGAGCGTCAGCAGCACCTGCGGGTTCACGTCGCAGGAGGCCGCGACCTTGGAGACGACGGCGGCGGCGGACTCCTTCGACGCCCCCGCGTAGCCGCCGGGGCAGTAGGTGGTCGCGGCGACGTCCTTCGTCGTGAAGGTGGCGTCGGCCAGGCAGGGGGTTCCGTCGCGGCCGGCGCGGCAGCCGGTGTTGACCTTGTCGATGAGGGCGGCGACCTGGGCCTGCGTCATCGTGGTCGCGTCGAAGAAGACGTCGTCGTCGATGATGCGGGTCGCGTCCCAGCCGGCCATGTCGAGCTCGATGGGGACGGGAGCGGTGAGCGTGGGGCTCGCGGTCGCGACGGCGCCGGGCTCCTCGTCGTGGAGGAGCCTCACGGCGACGACGCCCGCGAGGACGGTCACGAGGAAGGCGATGACCAGCGTGCGCGCGGTACGACGACGACGCTCGCGCGCACGTCGCGCGGCGAGGGAACGGGGTCCCTGGGAGCCCCTGGGCTGAGCGCTGCGCCGGCTGAGGGGACGCGCCGCGGAGCGCCCGGCGGCGGCGAGGCGGTCACAGCGACGGCGTGCGCCACCGGCCCGGGTGCTTCGGTCGACGGTGTGCCGCCCGCCTGTGCGGGACGTCGGGCGCTGTGACATCGCCGTTACTCTGCCACAGGCGGCTGTGGGCCGTCGTTCCGGCGACGCGGCTCAGCGAGCGGTGCGGGGCGCGACGGCCTCGATGGCACGGTAGGAGGAGGCGGCCCCCGCGCCGAGGACCGCCGTCGAGCCGGCGCGCATCCCGGCCTCGACGGCGTCGCTGAGCGGGTACCCGGCGGCCAGTGCCGCAGCCATGACGCCCACCGAGGCGTCGCCAGCCCCGGTCGTGTCCACGACCGGCCCGAGGTCGAGCGCGGGCACCGCCCCGGAGCCGTCGGCGTCCGCCCACACCGAGCCCTGTCTGCCGAGCGTGATGAGGACGGAGGAGGGCCCGCGACCGATGAGCGTCGCGGCGAGGTCGAGGGCCTCCTGAGGGCTCGTCGGCGCGGGCTCCCCGGCGGTGAGCCCGGCCTCGGTCTCGTTGACGACGAGGACGTCGACGTCCTCGAGGACCGTGTCATCGACGTCGTAGACGGGCGCCAGGTTGAGCACGACCCGTGCCCCGGCGGCTCGGGCGGCCGCGACGGCGGCGGCGTTGGTGGCGGGCAGGACCTCGCCCTGGAGGACGAGCACGTCGCCCGTGCCGAGGTCGTCGACCGCGTCGAGCGCGTCCTCGCCGACGCGTCCGTTGGCGCCGGCGTCGAGCACGATCGTGTTCTCGCCGTCGGCCGAGACGGTGATGAACGCCGTGCCGGTGGTCGTGTCAGCGTCCAGCAGCTGGGAGACGTCGACACCGTGGGAGGCGAGCTCGTCGCGCAGGGAGGCGCCGGAGGCGTCGGAGCCGACGGCGCCGACGAAGAGGGTCTCGGCACCTCCGTGCGCCGCGGCAGCGGCCTGGTTCGCGCCCTTGCCGCCCAGGCGGTAGGTCACCGAGCGCCCGGAGAGGGTCTCGCCCGGTCTGGGCAGGCGGTCGACCTCGACGGTGACGTCCTGGTTGATGGATCCGACGACGATGACGCGTCCCACGGGTGCTCCCTTGCAACGATTGGCGGTGAGGGCACCATCCTGGCACGACGGCGTCACAACAGTCAGGGCCCCACCCGTCTCTCCACAGCCCCTGTCAGCCGGGCGCCGCGTGGTCCCGTTGCGCGGCTACCCTCGCCGCATGAACCTCACCGACGTCCTGGCCCTGGCGGGCGCGCTCATGGACGAGCACGGCGTCGGCGACTGGGAGCTCGGGCTCGACCGGGCGCGCCGCCGCGCGGGCCAGACGGACCACGCGCGCCGCCGGATCACCCTGTCCCGCCACCTCATGGCGCTCTACGACGAGCCGGAAGTGCGCGAGACGGTGCTCCACGAGATCGCCCACGCTCGCGTCGGCGCCGCCCACGGGCACGACGCCGTCTGGGCGGCCGAGGCGCGACGGATCGGCTCGAACGGGCGCAGGCTCATCGCGGCGGAGGCGCCACGGGTCGAGGGCCGGTGGACGGGCACCTGCCCCGCCGGGCACACGGTCAACCGCGTGCGCCGTCCGACCACGCCGCTGTCCTGCTCGCGGTGCGCGAGGCGCTTCAGCCTCGACCACCTGCTCACCTGGACGCGCGACGACGTCGCCGTGAGCCCTGAGGAGATCGGCCCGCGCTACGCGAGCACGCTGCGTCGGGCGCGCCGGGAGGCGGGCCGAGGCCGCTGAGGCGCCGGGCTTCCCCGTCCTGGCCCTCGGTGCTGGTTGTCAGTGCCGGGTGAGGTCGCTGGCGCTGAGGACGCCGCCCATGACGAGGACGACGAGCACGACGACGCCGATGATCTGCCACATGAAGAGGGCACGCGCCCAGTTGCGGCGGGACAGCGAGGGAGTGCCGCCGAAGGCGACGACGAGCAGGTAGATGAAGCCGATGACCGGGATCGCGGAGATGAGCTGGGCGAGCATCCAGGAGCCGACGCCGTCGCCGGTGGCACCGGGGTTCTGGACGGCGACGGGGTAGGCGCCGCGGTCGTAGGCGGTGGGGTACTGGCCGGCCGGGGCCTGCTGGACCTGCTGGGGCTGGGGGTTCTGGACGGTCATGGTCTCGCCTTCTGGAGGGATGCGGCCGCCGGGCCGCGGGGTACGGCCAGGCTAGGCGCCCGCGAGCGCGCCCGGACGGCGGGTGGGCGGTCCGGCGCACAGCCGCTCCCCGATCGAGACCGTGGCCGGGTCACGGCCCCGCGGCTCCCGGCTCGGGTCCGCAGGCAGCGTCATGGGTCCTTCTCCCCCGCGAGAACGAGGACGCGACCGGCCCCCGCTCCCGGATGATGACCGTGCCGACGGCGGCCCCGCCGCGGCGCCCGGCCCGTCCGGGACGAGCACCGAGAGTCAGGAGCACCAGCCATGATCGTCACGACCACCCCCACCGTCGAGGGATACCCCGTCAGCCAGTACCTCCGCGTCGTCTGCGGCGAGACCATCGCCGGGGTCAACATGTTCAAGGACATCGCCGCAGGCTTCCGCAACATGGTCGGTGGCCGCTCCGAGTCCTACGAGCGTGAGCTCATCCAGGCCCGTGAGACCGCCCTGGCGGAGATGGTGCAGCGCGCCACGGAGCTCGGCGCGGAGGGCGTCGTCGGCGTCGACATCGACTACGAGGCCCTCGGCTCGGACAACGGCATGCTCATGGTGACCGCCTCCGGCACGGCCGTCCGCTTCTCCCAGCAGGCTCAGCAGCCCAACGTCGGCTACTGAGCCTTCTCCCGAGCCTCGCGGGCCGTCGACGGCCGTCCGACTGCCCGCACCTCTTTCGGCCGCGCCTCCGCCTCCGCGGACGGTCCGGCCGGGATCTCGCTGCCCGGGCGGCGCCGCGCGCGCAGCCCGGCGAGCGCCCCGTGCCGCGGCGCCGCGACCCGGGCGAGGACGAAGCCGGCGGTGAGGACGAGGACACGGCGTCGCGGACGCTCACCGGGAAGTCCCACGCGAGCTCGTGGCGCTGGGGGACGTAGCCGACGCGGGAGGTCGGGTCCGCGGTCGTCACCGTGCCGGCGCGCCTCGGGACGAGCCCGAGGACGGAGCGCAAGAGCGTCGTCTTCCCGGCGCCGTTGGGGCCGATGAGGACGACGAGCTCGCCGGATCGGACGGCCAGGTCGACGTCGCGCAGGACGGGACGGCCGCCGAGGTTGACGGCGAGGTCCGTGCCGCCGGTCGTGAGGTCGACGGTGACGTCGGCGTGCCCGGCGTCGAGGACAGTGCGCCCCTCCGCGGCGGCGACCGCGTCCCCGCTGACCCCGACGGCGAGGACGACGGTGGCGGGGCGCAGCGCGTGAGTCGTCCCGTCGGCGGCGTGGAGCCGGGCCGCGAAGGTCACGCGGTAGATCCCCGGACGGGTGAAGGCCCAGCTCATGTGCTGGTGGGCGTCGGCGGGCAGGACGGTCGTGTCAGGTCCGGGGTCGGCCGCGTCGTCGGAGGCTGGGGTGAGCCCGTCGTCGTTGGAGAAGCCGACCTCGGGGGCGCCGAAGGAGGTGGTGAGGTACGCGCTGGCGTCGCCCGGGCCGTCGACCCTCGTCGCGGTGAGGTCGATGGTGGAGGAGCGGTCGGCTCCGAGGGCGGCGCCGTCGCCGAGGACGCGCATGCCGAGCCAGATCGTGTCGAGGGAGCGGTCCTCGACGAGGGGCAGGATCGTCGCGTCCTGCTTGGCGTCGGCCTCGGCCACCGAGACGCTTACGGCGGAGGGCGGCAGGTTGGCGTCGAGGGTGCGGATGACGGAGTGCTCCTCGAGGAGCAGGTAGTTGGAGACGGCGAGGTCGGCGTAGGCGACGTCGCGCACGGAGCGCAGGGAGGGCTCCCAGGAGTGCGGGTCGGCGCCGTCGGGGACCATCTGGGTCACCGTCGCGCGGTCACTGTCGCGCGGTCGCCGTCGACGTGCCGGGTGAGGTCGGCGAGGATGCCGGTCGTGGTGACGACGCGGAGCTCGCCGTCGTGGGCGGGGTCGCCGGCGCCGAGCCGGGTGGGGTCGGCGCAGCCCGCCAGGCTCAGGGCGGTGACGGCGAGGGCCGCCACCATCCTGAGCCCGGCCCGCTCGGGGCGGGTGGTGAGGCGCGAGGTCACGGCCTCACTGCCCCCGGTGGGAGAGCGCCCGACGGCGTCCGGTGAGGACACCGGCTCCGAGGAGCCCGAGCAGCGCGGAGGCCGCGAGCGGGGCGACCGGGTCCGTGCCGGTGCGGGCGAGGTCGCCGAGGTCGCAGGGCCTGCCGTCCGGGGTGCGGCCGACGGTCTCCTCGACCATGGACAGCCCGTTCGGGCCCTTCTCACCGGTGGCCCTGAGGCCGCCGGGGGCCCGGGCCGCGACGGTGCCGGCCTCGGGGACGGAGTCGGAACCGGCCTTGCCGTCCCCGGTTCCTGCGGCGAGGGCGCCGTCCTTGGGGGTCACGCTCATCGTGATCGTGAGGTGGTAGGTGCCGGGCTGGGTGACGAGCCAGTTCTGGTGGGCGTGGGTGTTGGCGGGGAGCGTGTAGCTCGAGCCGGCGCCGTCGAAGACGTGCTGGCCGACGCCGGTGCCGAGGCCGCCCGCGGCGAAGACCACGACCTTGTCGGGCCCGTCGACGGAGTCGAGGCGGAAGGTGACCTCACCGGTGGTTCCGTTGACGATCTCCTCGCGCTGGGAGTTCATGCCGAGCCACGGCACGCCCCGGACCTGCGTCGAGCGGATCATCCGGACGGTCGATCCCTCCTTGGCGACGAAGGAGACGTCCTTGGGGGCCTTGAGGGCGGCGGCGTCGCCGAGGGCGAAGGTGAGGGACGCGGGGTCCACCCAGGCTGCGGGCTGGTGGCGGTCGTCCTTGACGCGGGCGACGAGGGCGCCGTCGATGATGGCGGGGCCGAGGTCGAAGTGGCCCTCGGTGGCGTTCCCGGTGGCGCCGGGGCCGACGTTGAGGGTGAGGGTCGTCGTGGCGCGCGTGGCGCTGGACGCCGGGGCGGAGGAGCCGGAGGCGGCCTGGGCGTCCTTGCCGGCCTGGGCGCCCTTGCCGCCCTTCGTCCCCGTGCCGTCCTTGGCGGTGAGCGCGGCGGCCTCCTCCTTGGTGGCCTCGCGGGTGACCTTCGTGGGGGTGCACTGGCCGGCCCCGTCGGAGGCTGAGCCGGCAGCCGGCCTGTCGGCGGAGGCTGCGGCGGTGCCGTCGGGCACGGCGCCCTGCGTTCCGGACCCGCTCGAGCCGGCGGCTCCGGCTCGGGCGGACCCGGCGGCGGCGAGGGCCGCACCCGCACCGGCGACGGGGCTCGAGCCCGCCTGGGCGCCGGAGGCGGCGGTGCCCTTGGCGGGGGCCTGGGCGCCCGCGCGGTCCACGTGGCCGACGTCGATCGTGTAGGTGTGCGGGACCGTTGTGGCGCTGGTGCCGTCGGCCTTGGAGGACCGGGCGGTCACCGTGAGCGTGTAGCGGCCGGCCTTGGAGAAGAACCAGTTGACGTGGGTGTGCGCGGGGTAGTCCTGCAGGATCGTGGAGCCGGAGGGCTTGAGCTCGTAGCCGCCGTCGGCGAGGCGCGACTGGACGCCGCCGAGGCCGGCCATGAGGAACATGGAGATCCGGACGCCGTCGGGTCCGGCGTAGCGGACGTCGAGGTCGGTGCGGGAGTTGCTGCCCGCGGCGACGCCCTGGGTGTCCCAGCCGGGCCACAGGAGGGCCGCGCGACGCGGCGTCGTCGTCGAGGGCCTCGCGGCGATCGCGCGGCAGCTCGTCGAACGGGGCGTGACGACGCCGGAGCGGATCACCGTCCACGGTGGGAGCGCGGGCGGCCTTCTCGCCGGCGAGATGCTCACGCTGCACCCCGAGCTCATCGGGGCGGCGGTGGCCGAGGTCCCGCTCATGGACATGGGGCGTGACACGCACCTGCTCGCCGGCGCCTTCTGGCGCACGGAGTTCGGGGAGCCGGACAACCCCGCCGACTGGGCCCTCATGGAGGCTCTTCACAATCGAGGGTGTAGGTGGGGTCTGAATCCACCGGTCTCGAGCAGGCTGCGGGCGATGTAGTTGGTGAGGTTCCGGAAGCCGAGGGCGCTGCCGCGGAGGTGTTCGAGGCGGCCGTTGATCGCTTCGGTGGGGCCGTTGCTGGTGCCGGGCCGGTCGAAGTAGGCCAGCACGTCAGCAGCCCGCTTTTTTAGGGTTCGGCCGAGCGATCGGAGCTCGACGAGCGCGGCCGGCACGCCGCTGGCGAGGCTGGCGATCAGCTTGTTCATCAGGTCGCGGCCACGGGCAGGGTCGGGTTCGCGGTAGGCGGTGATCATCTGCTGGTAGGCGGCCCAGGTGACCTCGACGGCAGCGTGGTGGTCGTCGGCGAACAGTTGCTCGAGTCGGGTCTTCTGTTTGTCGGTGAGCAGGCTGGTGCCGGTGTGCAGGGTGCGGCGCGCGGAATAGAGCGGGTCGCCGGCACGGCCGCGGTGTCCGTGGAGGTCTTGCTGGATCCGGCGGCGGCACTTGTCGAGGGCGTCGCCGGCGAGGCGGACGACGTGGAAGGGATCCATCACCGCGACCGCGTCAGGCAGTTCTTCGGTGGTGGCGGTCTTGAAGCCGGTGAAGCCGTCCATCGCGACCACTTCCACGGCGTCTCGCCAGGCTTGGTCGCGTTCGGACAGCCAGGTCTTGAACACGCTCTTGGAGCGGCCCTCGACCATGTCGAGCAACCTGACCGGTCCGCTGTTCGTCCTTGCTGGCGTCAGGTCGATGATCACGGTCACGTACTTGTCGCCGCGGCGGGTGTGGCGCCACACGTGCTCATCCACGCCGATCGTGGTGACCCCGTCGAACCGTGCTGGGTCGTTGATCAGCACCCGCCTGCCCTCGGCGAGGACCGCGTCGTTCGCCGTGTTCCAACTGACGTCCAAGCCTTCGGCGATCCGGGCCACGGTGAGGTGCTGGACCACGATCCCTTCCAACGCCCACCGCAGCCCGCGGCGCGACAGCCGCGCCTTGGGCTCGGCTGCCTTCGCGGTGTCCTGGCGCCACACATGAGCGCAGTCGGCGCACCGGTACCGGCGGACGAGCACTTCCAGCACGGTCGGCCGCCAGCCGAGCGGTTCGTGAGCGAGCCGCCGCACGACCGTGTCACGCAACAGACCGTGCTGGCCGCACCGGTGGCACCAGTCGTCCGGATCGACAACCCGGCAGGCGATCACCGCCCGTCCAGGTTCGAGTCGTTGACCAACAGCAACCAGTCCCAACTCGTCGAGCCGGCAGAAGGTGGTCAGGTCAGGGGCAGCGAAGGTAGCGTCGGGCACGTCGAGGTCTTCCAGATGTTCGGTGTGAGAACCTCCATCCTCGGAAGACCTCGACCCCTACCCCGGCACCGACGCGCCGGCCCTGCGCACACCCCGCCTACACCCCCGTCTGGGAAGAGCCGGTAAACCACAAGCGCGTCGCCAGGGTGATGCGGCTGCAAGGAATCCGGGGCTATGTGAAGAAGCGGCGGGTGCGGACCACGATCCCCGAACCGTCTGGCCAGAAGTACCCCGACCTGCTCAAGCGCGACTTCACCGCCCCGGCGCCAGGGCTGCGCTACGTCGGCGACATCACCTATCTGCCGATCGCCGACGGCACGAACCTCTACCTGGCGACCGTGATCGACTGCTACTCCCGTCGGCTTGTCGGGTGGGCCATCGCTGACCACATGCGTACCGAGCTCGTCGAGGACGCGTTGAAGGCCGCCGCCGCAACCCGGGGCACCCTCAAGGGCAGCGTATTTCACAGCGACCACGGGTCGGTTTACTGCTCGAAGGACTACGCCAAGCTCTGTCGCAAGCTCGGCGTCACCCAGTCCATGGGCGCCGTCGGGTCCAGCGCGGACAACGCGTTGGCCGAGTCGTTCAACGCCACCATGAAGCGCGAGGTTCTCCAAGACGCCGCCTGCTGGAGCAACGAACTGGTCTGCCGCCGGCAGGTCTTCAGGTGGCTCGTCCGCTACAACACCAAGCGACGCCATTCGTGGTGCCGCTACGTCCCGCCGGTCCTCTACGAGACCGGCAACACCGCTACGCTGCCGACGGCTGCGTAATCACACCCCGTGTCCAAGATCCGGGGGTAGGGCCCTTGCGCGGTGCCGTCTACTACACCGACGGTCAGCTCGAGGACGACGCCCGCCTCGTGATCGCGCTGGCCCGCACCGCAGCGGCGCACGGCGCGGACGTCCTCACCCGGTGCGCCGCGACCGACCTGCGTGAGGACCGACTCACCCTCACGGACGAGACGACGGGCGAGAGCGTCGAGGCTCGGGGCACGGTCGTCTCGGCGACCGGCGTGTGGGCCGGTGAACACGACCCGTCGTTGCGGATCTCGCCGAGCCGCGGATCCCACCTGGTCGTGCGGGCCGAGGCGCTCGGGTGTCCCAGCGCCGTGTTCACCGCGCCGGTGCCGGGTCACTTCGGCCGGTTCGTGTTCGCTCTGCCACAGAGCGACGGCCTCGTGCTCGTCGGCCTCACCGACGACGCCGCTCCCGGGGTCGACGGCATCGCTCCGCCGGTGCCGGAATCCGACGAGGACTTCCTCCTCGCCACGATCAACCGCGCGCTGGAGCGCCCCCTGACCAGGCAGGACGTGGTGGGCCGGTTCGCCGGGCTGCGGCCGTTAGTGCTGCCGACTCCGTCGGGCGGGTCGACGGGAGGGACGAAGAGGCGGATCGGGAGGCACGGGTTCGGGGAGAGGCGCGAGCACGGCGCGTCGGGGGATCTGTCGGAGGGCGCGGAGCGCGCACTCGTCGAGGCGGGCGCGACCGCCGACGTGTCCCGACGGCACCTGCTCATCGACGAACCTGGCCGGCCCCTGACGATCGCCGGGGGCAAGCTCACGACCTATCGCACGATGGCCGAGGACGCCGTGGACGCCGCCTGCCGTCGTCTCGGGACGGACCGGGAGTGCCGGACGAGGACGCTCCCGCTCGTGGGCGCGGCGCCGCGGGAGGTGCTGGCCCGTCTCGAGAAACCGACCCGTCTCGTGCGCCGTTACGGCACCGAGGCCGGTCGTGTCGCGGAGTTGGGCCGTCGGTACCCCCGGTTCGCGGGCCCCGTCGCCGAGGGGGTCGCCTACACCGGTGCGGAGATGCTCTTCGGCGTGCTGGCGGAGGGCGCCCTCACGGTGGAGGACCTCGTCGAACGCCGCACCCGCACCTCCTTCGTCGAGTCCGCCGTCCCCGCCGCCCGCGAGGTCGCCGCCCAGGTCCTGGAACTCGCGACCACCTGACCCCGCCCCCCCCGGATGACGTCATCGATGACGTCAAGCGGGGTGAGGAAGGGGGCAGGGGGGGCCATCGACACGGCTGAGCGCGTCGAGCGCGTGCTCGCCCTCGTGAGGTCCGAGGGCGCGGACGGCCCCAGAGCCACGGCGTTCCAAGTCGAGAGGCCCCCTCCCGGGTTGGGAGGGGGCCTCTCGTTCATCGCCGGTGCGGACGACCGGGCGAGCACCGGTCTCGATCCGCCGGCCTGGTCAGCTCTCCCAGCCCGCGTCGGCGATCCAGCGCAGGGCGGTGAGGGAGGGCATGAACATGTATTCGCCGCCGCGGAGGCGGTTGAACGTGGTCACGCCGTCGACGCGCTTGCGGACGGGCCGGTCGGGGATGGTGAACCGGCCCGGTTCCTCGTGGAGTCCGACGACGGGGTCGCGTTCGGTGCCGAGGTCGACGAAGTTGCCGCGGTTGATCCACTCCTGCTGGAGGAACTCGACCGTGTCGTAGGCGCGGGCGCTGATGAAGATGAAGAACAGGCCGCGCTCGGCGTCCTTGTCGTCGGCGGCGGTGAGGTCGGGGTCCCATTCGGGGCCGAACGTCGAGGAGCGGCGGATGATCCGGTGGATGTTCTCGTCCGTGAGGATCGTCAGCTCGCTGCCGCGCGGGTTCATGCGGCGCACGTGCGCCGAGTGGGGGCACATGAGGCCGCGGCGGTCGTCGGAGTAGTCGAAGTCGTCGTTGCGGGACTGATCCATGCCGAGGTCGACGTCGTCCTTCTCGGGGGAGAGGACGAGCGGCGCCCCCGACCGCCACCGGCCGACGAGCTTCGCGCCGAGGGCGTCGCGGGACTCCTGCGTGTCCTCCTCCGCGTGCTCGCGGAGGAAGTCGTTCCAGGCGCCGACACGGCTGTCGTACTTGCGGAGCACGACGAACGAGCCGTTACGACCCAGCACGTCCGGCGAGGGCATGGCGACGGGCGAACCCGTCTCGCTGTCCTCCCCGAGGATGAACTCGCCCGCCGCGATGGCCCGCTCCTGCCCCGGGAGGGCGTCGACGCCGGCGCCCGCGACGAGCGGCTGGCTGAGCGAGTCGTGGTAGCCGAACGGGTTGGCCGCATCCGGCGCCCCGAACGCGTGCGTGCCGAGCAGGGTGACCCCGTCGATCTCCTCCAGGTACCCCAGAGCCTTCTCCACGGCGTCCGCCAGGGACTCCTCCGAGTCGGCGTAGATCGTCACCGCGACGTGCAGGGAGTCGTCCTTGTAGAACTCCTCCCACGTCTCCGGGGCGTTCTCGCCCGTGTCCATGAGCTGGCCCGCGCGGGCCGCCATGCCCTGCCGGAACGGCAGCGGGAAACTCGCGAGGGACTCCTCCGGCAGGCCCATCGCCTTGAGGCCGGCGTGGCTGATCGCCACCCCCGTCCACGCGTGCATGTCCGCGGTCCAGTCCTGCGCCGAGGGGACGTACTCGACGAGCCGCCCCAGCAGGGCACGACCCCCCTCGGGGGTGTCGACCCGCAACCCCGCGTGGATCCCGACGTAGGGCTCGGGCCGCGACCGCAGGATGAGCGACTGGATGTCGTCGAGCTGCAGCGTGACGCTCTCCCGACGGAAACGCTTGCGCAGCTCCCTGAGGTGCTCGAACGGCATCAGTAGTCCACCCCCTGCGGCGTCGCCACCGCGTCCGACAGCGCCGACAGGGCCTCCCGGGTCGTCGCGTCCATCGCGGTGTTCGCCGCCATCGCGTCGAAGAACGTGTCCAGGGCCTGCTCCATGCGCTGGTACCGGCGCACGTCCACGACCGTCACCTGCGGGTTCGCGACGAACCACGCGGCGGCGTCGATCTGGTGGTCGGCGATGAAGTCCTTGACCTTCGGGGAGTCGATCCCCGGCCAGCCCTCGACGTTGGCGAACAACAGGTCCATGAGCTCGGGGATCTTCGTCGCGAAGTCGTCGATGTAGGTGTCCCAGTCGCCGTCGTAGGCCGTGGCGAACAGCACACGCGTGTCGTCGTCGAGGAACACGAACCGCATGTTGTGCAGCGTCGAGACGCGCTTGGCGCCGTCGAAGTCGCCGCCGGTGAGGCCGAAGATGCGGCGCAGCCGGTCGGCGCCGCCGGGCCTGAGGTCGGCGATGGCGGTCAGCTCGGACACGTTGCCGGAGCGGGCACCGGCCCGGCCGGCCGACTCGTACGTGCCCTCGTGGAGCGGGTTCTTGTCGGTGAGCAGGGAGTTGATCGCGATCTGGGAGATCGTCGGCGCGTCGGCCGCGACCTCCTTGACCACGCGGCGGAACTCCTCCATGCGGCTCTCCTCCGAGAGGCGCGGGTCGATGCGGGTCTGTTCGGACGTCAGCTTCTCGTTCATGGGGTCCTCCAAGGGGGTGAGGGGTCAGGCGGTGAGGTCGGCGAGGGAGTCCGGCTCCCGGCGGGCCACGGCGTTGAGGTCGTGCCGCTGCCGCGAGGACGACTCGTAGGCGAGCTTGCGGACGCGCATGATCGAGCCGAGCGGCCGGTGCGCCTCGACTCCGTTCCACGGGTTGAACGCGAGGTGGTCGTCACCGGCGACCCGACGGGCGGGTCCGCCGACGTCCTGCGGGTCGAAACGGACCGTCGCGACCACGCGGAACGGGGACTCGTCCTCGTCCCAGAGCACGGCGGCGTCCTCGACGGGCATGGTCTTCAGGTCGGTGCACAGCTGCGCCCGCAGCTCGTACGTCGCGCCCTTGGTCATGAAGTGGCGGACGACCGCGGTACGCATCGCGTCGAAGTCGTCGCCGACGTCGACGCCGGTGAGCTCGGCGACCTCCCCGGTCGGCGCGAGGGACATCTTGGCGATGTGGTCGCCGTAACGGATCGCGGCCTGGGTGTAGAAGGTCTCACCGAGTATGTGGGAGTAGTCGTTCGCGAGGCCCTGGACGGTCGCGCCGGGGGTGCGACCGAGTTTCTCGGTGATCGAGGCGATGCCCCGGGCGGCGGCGGAGACCGCCTTCTGCGCGGCGGCCGGGTTGCTCGCGTTCTTCTCGAGGATGTCGAGCATGTCCTCGTACTTGGTCACGGTGCCGAACGCGAGCGTCGGGAAGTTCACCATGAGGAAGTCCTGGTTGGCGCCACCGAGCTCGGGGGACAGGCGCGCGCCCTCCACGCCGATGATCTTGAGCGCGAAACCCCGCGGGGCAGGGATCTCGTCGGAGTGGATGTCGCCGGGTGCCGACGAGAGGCGGGCGACGACCTCGTGGGTGCCGGGGGTGGCGAAGATGCCCTGCGCGAGCTCGTGCGGCAGGTCGTTGTGGACGGTGAGTTGCCCGGTGATGATCGCGTGGCTCTTGGCGTGCGCGTCGCGGTGGGCGTGGCGGTGACGGGCGGCGTTCTCCGCCTGGGTGGCGGCCATTCGTTCGACGATTCGCTGGGAGATCTCGGCCTCGTTCTCGACGGGGACCTCGACGTCATCGTGGTAGCGGATGGGGTTCATCGGTACGCCTCCTCGACATCGTGATAACAATATTGTACTGGACTCAATTTGGCTTTTCATCTTTGAGCGTAGTGCTGGGTGTTCACGCCGCGATCGGTCGGGGCGCATAGCCAATGATGCGGCATCTGTAGTTCCGATGGTTGCGGTACCCGCGCCCGACCCTCTTGATCGTCTTGGCGGTCAGGTTCGCCGGCTCTTCACGAACGAGGGTGTAGTCGGTTGAGCGCGTCGGTGGCCGGGTAGGGGTCGAGGTCTCCCGGATGATGGAAGTTCTTCACGCTCGCCATCCCGAAAGACCTCGACGTGCTCCACCCTACTTTCGCGACCCCTGACCTGACCACGTTCTGCCGCCTCGACGAGCTCGGCCTCGTCGCCGTCGGCCAGCTGATCGAGCCGGATCGGGCCACGATCGAATGCCGCGTCGTCGAGGACGACCCGTGGTGTCGGAAGTGCGGTGTCGAGGGCGTGCCACGGGACACGGTGACGCGCCCGCTGGCGCACGAGCCGTTCGGGCACCGGCCGACGACCCTGCTGGTGCGGGTGCGCCGGTACCGGTGCGGACACTGCCGGCGCACGTGGCGGCAGGACATGACGCGGGCAGCGGCGCCGCGTGCGAAGATCTCCCGCGGCGGCCTGGAGTGGGCGCTGCGGGGCATCGTCATCGACCACCTCACCGTCACCCACGTCGCCGCAGGTCTCGGGGTGTCCTGGAGTGCCGCGAACGCCGCCGTCCTCACGGAAGGCAAGCGGCGCCTCATCGACGACCCCGCCCGGTTCGAGGGGGTCACCACGATCGGTGTCGACGAGCACGTCTGGCGACACACCCGATTCGGCGACAAGTACGTCACCGTGATCATCGACCTCACGCCCGCGAGGAACAAGACCGGGCCGGCGAGGCTGCTGGACATGGTCGAGGGCCGCTCCAAGGCGGTGTTCAAGCAGTGGCTCGCGGGCCGCCCGAAGCAGTGGCGCGAAGCGGATCGAGGTGGTCGCGATGGACGGCTTCGCCGGGTTCAAGACCGCTGCCGCCGAGGAACTCCCCGACGCCGTCCCCGTCATGGACCCGTTCCACGTGGTCCGCCTCGCCGGCGACGCGCTGGATGTCTGCCGGCGTCGGGTCCAGCAAGACACCACCGGTCACCGCGGGCTCAAGGGCGACCCGCTCTACAAAGCCCGCCGCACCCTGCACACCGGGGCGAGCCTGCTCACCGACCGGCAGCGGGCACGCCTGGACGCAGTGTTCGCGAGCGAGGAACACGTCGAGGCCGAGGCGACCTGGGGCATCTACCAGCGCATCGTCGCGGCCTACCGGGAGCCCGACAAGAAGAAAGCGAAGGCGATGATGCAAGAGGTGATCGCTGCGATCAGCAGCGGCGTTCCCGCGGCGCTCGTCGAGGTCCGCAAGCTCGGCCGCACCATGAAGCAACGCGCCGCCGACATCCTCGCGTTCTTCGACCGCCCCGGCACCAGCAACGGCCCGACCGAGGCCATCAACGGACGCCTCGAACACCTCCGCGGCTCCGCCCTCGGCTTCCGCAACCTCACCCACTACATCGCCAGGTCGCTGCTCGAAGCCGGAGGGTTCAGACCCGCGCTACACCCTCGTTCGTGAAGAGCCTGAATAGGGTGCGCAGGGCGTCCATCGCCTCCGTGCGGGCCTTGTAGTAGACCCACACGCCGCGCTTGTCGCGGTCGACCAAGCCGGCGTCGTGCAGAACCTTCAGGTGGTGGCTGAGGGTCGACTGCGACAGGTCGAAGCCCTCTGTCAGGTCACACATGGCGCACGCCTCGGCGCCCTCGTGGGACAGGATCATCGACATCAATCGCAGCCGCACCGGATCGGCCAGAGCCTTAAGCGTGCGGGAGACACCTTCGGCCTGCGCCGGGGTGATCGGCTCGCGGGCGAGGGGCGTGCAGTATCCCAACGCGGCGTCACGGGCGGACAGACCAGACATCGACATGGGTACATATTGACATGTATCGAACTCTACGGCAAACTCGGGAACGTAGACTTTGACGTCCATCGAAGTCCGATGTTCCACGAGCTAGAAGGAGATCAACCGTGACCACCCCTACCCAGTTCCTCCGCTCCAAGTACCGCGCCATCGAAGGCGGCTGCGTGACCTGCGCGGGTGACCTCGCCGTCGTGGAGTCCCTGCCCGGGGTCAAGGAGGTCGACGCGCTTGCTTCCGGTCTGGTGCTGGTCACTCACGACGGCACCGTGAGCGATGACGCCGTCGTCGCGGCCGCGAAGAAGTCCGGGCTGCCCCTGGTCGCCGCCGGCCCGGCGCGCCCGGTCCGGGCATGAAGTCACCGGTGGAGGAAGGGAAATAGTCGATGAGTGCTAATGCGAGCACGTCACCACACGTCACGTCCGCTGTCGCGGTTCGGCCTCGCGCCCGCCGCTGGTGGCAGAAGCCCGAGATGGTCACGCTGGCCGTCGCCGCGGTGCTGCTGGTGGCCGGGCTGGTGGTGGAGTGGACCATCCACTCCGAGCCGGTGGCCCTGGCCCTATTCTGGGGCGCGATCCTCATCGGCGGCGTCTACCCATTGCGCAGCGCGATCCGGGCGGTGCGCCACAAACGGCTGACCATCACCGTGCTGCTGGTCGTGGCCGCCATCGGAGCCATCGCGCTTGGGGTGATCGAGGAGGCGGCGATGCTCGTCGTCATCTTCAGCCTCGGTGAGGCGATGGAGGCCTACGCCACCGACAAGGCCCGCGGGTCTATTAGCGCCCTGATGGAGCTCGCACCCCCCACCGCCAACCGACTCAACGATGACGGGGCGACCAAGACCGTGGCGGTGGAGGAACTCCACCCCGGTGACGTCGTCCTGGTGCGTCCCGGTGAGCGCCTACCCACCGACGGCGCTGTGATCCATGGCGCCTCGTGGGTGGACGCCAGCCCGGTGACCGGGGAGTCGGTGCCGGTCGAGGTCACGGCGGGCACCGAGGTCTTCGGCGGCAGCCTCAACGGCAATGGCGTGCTGCGGATCGAGGTCACCAAGGAGTACTACGACACGGTCCTGGCCCGGGTGATCGAGCAGGTCGAGGAGGCCCAGGCCAACCGCAGCGGTGCCGAGCGGTTCGCGGACAAGTTCGGTGCTGTCTACACCCCGGCGATGTTCGCCCTTGCCGTAGCCGTGGCACTAGTGCTGCCGCTGCTCGGCTTCGAGTGGCGCGAGGCGATCTACCGGGCCCTCGTGGTCCTGGTTGTCTCCTGCGCCTGCGCCCTGATCATCTCGGTGCCTGTCAGCGTGGTCACCGCTATCGCCCGGGGCGCCCGCGACGGCATCCTCATCAAGGGCGGCATCTACCTTGAGCGCCTGGCCGACATCAAGGCCGTCGCCTTCGACAAGACCGGCACCCTCACCCGCGGCCGGCCCGATCTCGCTCAAGTAACGCCCCTCGACGGGATCAGCGAGGACGAGGCTCTGACCCTTGCGGCGGCGGTCGAGTCCGAGAGCGAGCACCCCATCGCGACCGCGATCGTGGCCGGTGCCCGTGACCGCGGGTTGACCATCCCGGCCGTCCAGGATGCACGCGCCCTGCCAGGAGCCGGCATGGAAGCCACCCTCGACGGTCGCACCCTGCACATCGGCCGGCCCACCGACGAGGACCGGACTGACGGCACCGCAGGCCCGGCGCTGGCGCACGCCGAGGCGGAAGGATGCACGGCCGTGGTTCTTCGCGACGACACCCGACCCTTGGCCGTCGTGGCGGTGGCCGACCAGCTGCGCCCCGACGCCGAAAGCACCCTCGCCGAGCTGCGCGACCTCGGAGTCGAGCGGGTCCTGATGCTCACCGGCGACAACGCCACCGTCGCCAGGTCCACCGCGCAGGCCCTGGGGCTAGACGACTACCGCGCCGAGTTGCTCCCCGAGGACAAATCCGCCGCAATCCGTGAGCTGCGCGAGAAACACGGCGTGATCGCGATGGTCGGCGACGGCGTCAACGACGCCCCCGCCCTGGCCAACGCCGACCTCGCCATCGCCATGGGTGCCGCCAGCACCGACGTCGCCCTAGAGACCGCCGATGTCGCCCTCATGGCCGACGAGCTCGACCGGCTCCCGGCCGCCATCCGACTATCGCGCCGCGCTCGGAACAACATCAAGATCAACATCGCCCTGAGCCTGACCGTCGTCGCCATCCTGATCGTCGCAGCCCTCGCCGGCTGGATGTCCCTGACCACCGGCCTGCTCCTCAACGAGGGCAGCGCGGCGCTGATCATCCTCAACGGCCTGCGCATGCTCCGCCCGGGCCGTGGCGAAACTAGGCGCGCCCAGGTCGATTTCGGTACCCGCCAAGGTGGCTCTTCACGAACGAGGGTGTAGTCGGTTGAGCGCGTCGGTGGCCGGGTAGGGGTCGAGGTCTCCCGGATGATGGAAGTTCTTCACGCTCGCCATCCCGAAAGACCTCGACGTGCTCCACCCTACTTTCGCGACCCCTGACCTGACCACGTTCTGCCGCCTCGACGAGCTCGGCCTCGTCGCCGTCGGCCAGCTGATCGAGCCGGATCGGGCCACGATCGAATGCCGCGTCGTCGAGGACGACCCGTGGTGTCGGAAGTGCGGTGTCGAGGGCGTGCCACGGGACACGGTGACGCGCCCGCTGGCGCACGAGCCGTTCGGGCACCGGCCGACGACCCTGCTGGTGCGGGTGCGCCGGTACCGGTGCGGACACTGCCGGCGCACGTGGCGGCAGGACATGACGCGGGCAGCGGCGCCGCGTGCGAAGATCTCCCGCGGCGGCCTGGAGTGGGCGCTGCGGGGCATCGTCATCGACCACCTCACCGTCACCCACGTCGCCGCAGGTCTCGGGGTGTCCTGGAGTGCCGCGAACGCCGCCGTCCTCACGGAAGGCAAGCGGCGCCTCATCGACGACCCCGCCCGGTTCGAGGGGGTCACCACGATCGGTGTCGACGAGCACGTCTGGCGACACACCCGATTCGGCGACAAGTACGTCACCGTGATCATCGACCTCACGCCCGCGAGGAACAAGACCGGGCCGGCGAGGCTGCTGGACATGGTCGAGGGCCGCTCCAAGGCGGTGTTCAAGCAGTGGCTCGCGGGCCGCCCGAAGCAGTGGCGCGAAGCGGATCGAGGTGGTCGCGATGGACGGCTTCGCCGGGTTCAAGACCGCTGCCGCCGAGGAACTCCCCGACGCCGTCCCCGTCATGGACCCGTTCCACGTGGTCCGCCTCGCCGGCGACGCGCTGGATGTCTGCCGGCGTCGGGTCCAGCAAGACACCACCGGTCACCGCGGGCTCAAGGGCGACCCGCTCTACAAAGCCCGCCGCACCCTGCACACCGGGGCGAGCCTGCTCACCGACCGGCAGCGGGCACGCCTGGACGCAGTGTTCGCGAGCGAGGAACACGTCGAGGCCGAGGCGACCTGGGGCATCTACCAGCGCATCGTCGCGGCCTACCGGGAGCCCGACAAGAAGAAAGCGAAGGCGATGATGCAAGAGGTGATCGCTGCGATCAGCAGCGGCGTTCCCGCGGCGCTCGTCGAGGTCCGCAAGCTCGGCCGCACCATGAAGCAACGCGCCGCCGACATCCTCGCGTTCTTCGACCGCCCCGGCACCAGCAACGGCCCGACCGAGGCCATCAACGGACGCCTCGAACACCTCCGCGGCTCCGCCCTCGGCTTCCGCAACCTCACCCACTACATCGCCAGGTCGCTGCTCGAAGCCGGAGGGTTCAGACCCGCGCTACACCCTCGTTCGTGAAGAGCC
>NZ_JACWNA010000007.1 GCF_015355765.1 Actinomyces haliotis | reverse complement strand
CTGGTGTGCCAGTTGTCCCGCCCGGGGCATGGCTGGTTGGCTACGTTCGGAATGGGTAACCGCTGAAAGCATCTAAGCGGGAAACCATCTTCAAGATGAGGTCTCCGCAGACACCTTCGGGTGTCTGGTAGGCCCCCAGTAGACTACTGGGTTGATAGGCCGGGTGTGGAAGACCTGTAAGGGTTGGAGCTGACCGGTACTAATTGGCCGACACAAACACAACACACACACCACCCGGTTGTGGTGCGTGTTCGCATCGAGCTTCTGCTTGCGTCCACTGTGCGGTTCACGACCAACCCACCACCCCACACACGCGGGGGGCCGGCACCCCGGCCCACTGCCTGGCGGGGGGCTCCGTGGTCGACATGGTGAATAGTGATTGTTGACGGCCATGTTCTTGTGTTGCCTGTTTGGTCGTCTCGGTGGTCATAGCGGGAGGGTTTCACGCCCGGTCCCATTCCGAACCCGGAAGCTAAGACTCCCAGCGCCGATGGTACTGCACTCGCTAGGGTGTGGGAGAGTAGGACACCGCCGAGCACATTCTTGAATGGTGAAGGCCGTTCCGACGCCGACGCGGACCCGGGTTACGGGTGAACGCGTCAGCGTTCGGGACGGCCTTTATCGTGTTTGTCGCGCGCCGTACGTCATGTCCCTCGTCGTGGGCTCCAGGCCCGCGCATCGAGTGACGCTCGAACGGCCGACCGCCTGACGGGGCGTCTCCGGCTCGGGCAGCCGGCGTACCGGCGGCAAGCGCACATCCCACAACGAGGAGCGAGGGCCGCGACTGTAGGCTTGCGCTCGGATCGGTGGCGTCACGAGGCGTTGCTCGACGTAGAAAGGCATGCTGCATGGCTCAGGACAGGCGCGGGGACTCCCGCCGCAATGGCGACTCCCGCGGGCGCGGGGGAGACCGCCACGGTTTCGGAGGTCGCTCCTCAGGCGGTCAGCGGCGCGACGACCGGCGCTCGGGCGGTCGCGGACGCGACGACCGCGCCGGGAACAGCCGTGGAGACCGGGACGGCGGCGCCCGGCCCGGGTACGGGCGCTCCGAGGAGCGCTCCGGCTACCGCCGGCACGACCGCCACGGCGAGCGCAGCTTCGGCTACGGGCGGTCCGAGAGCGACAGTGCGCAGCGCTATGAGGGCGGCCGCGGTGACGGGCCTCGTCGGAGCCACGACGGCCAGTCGCGCCGTGGCGGTTCCTACGGCGGCCGTGGACGGGACGAGCGTCGCGGGCGGCAGCAGGGTGGTCGCGGGAGCTTCACTCGCGAGGACCGTCGTGACTCGCGTCCCCCGCAGCGCAACCGCGTACCCGAACCCTCGGTCCCTGAGAACGTGACTCCCCAGGACCTCGAGGCGAGCGCTCGGCGCGAGCTGCGAGCTCTCGGACGCTCCAACGCTGAGAACGTCGCGCGGCACCTCGTCATGGTGCAGCGGCTTCTCGATGACGACCCCGAGCTTGCCTACCAGCACGCCCGCCACGCCGCGTCACACGCCGGCCGCATCGCCGTCGTGCGCGAGTCCGCGGGCATCGCGGCCTACCTCTCCGGCCACTACCACGAGGCCCTCCGCGACATCCGCGCCGCTCGTCGGCTCTCGGGCCTCGACCTCCACCGGGCGATCGAGGCCGACTGCGAGCGTGCCCTCGGGCACCTCGACCGGGCCCTCAAGGCCGCGCAGGACGCCGACCCGCGTCAGCTCGACGACGCCGAGGAGGCCGAGATCGCCATGGTCGTCTCCGGCGTCCGCCACGAGATGGGGCAGACCGAGCTGGGCCTCGTTGTCGTCGAGGAGGCCATCATGATGTTCCGAGGGGACCGTGAGACCCTGCGCCGCCTGCACTCGGTCCGCGCCGACCGGCTCGAGGAGCTCGGCCGGACCGACGAGGCCACCAGGATCCGCGAGCGGATCGGTGAGGGTCCCGAGGTCCAGGAGGAGGACGAGGTCGAGGTCTACGACATCGAGGAGGACTTCGACGACGAGACCGCGCAGGCCGTCGTGGCGGAGGACGACGAGGACCCCGACGGCCCCGGGCAGGGCGTCGCTCCCGCGGCCGAGGCCCAGGCACAGGACGCCGTCGACGAGGACACCCGCGTCGCCGAGGTCGTCGAGGACGGCCTCACCAGCGTCGAGGGCGATGACGTCGACGACGCCGAGGACGCCGACTGGTCCGGCTCCTTCGCGCAGCGTGTCGAGGCCGAGATGGCCGAGCTCCTCGGCGAGGATGACCCGGAGGCGCCCCTTGCGGTCGGCTCCGACGACGCCGAGCCCGACGCCGACGACTCGATCGGGGCTCTCGCCACGGCGGACGCCGAGGCCACCGCCGAGCCCGAGACCGAGGAGGAGGCCTGAGATGACGCAGCCCGCGGACGTCTCACCGCTCGCCACCCCGCTGCTCGGCTCGCGCAAGGCGCTCGCCGAGACCTATGACGTCGCCCTGCTCGACCTCGACGGGGTCTGCTTCGCCGGCGACGCCCGCATCGAGCACGCCGCCGAGGGCGTCAACGGCGCCAGGGCGCGCGGCATGAGCCTGTCGTTCGTCACCAACAACGCCTCACGCGCCCCGCAGGCCGTCATCGACAAGCTCGCCCGCAACGACATCGAGGGGCACCCCTCCGAGGTCTTCTCCGCCGCCATGGACGGTGCCACGATCCTCGCCGAGCGCGTCCCCGCCGACTCACCGGTCTACGTCATCGGCGGGGCCGGCCTCCGCGAGGCCGTCGCCGACGCGGGCCTCACCGTCGTCGACTCCGCCGCGGACCACCCGGCCGCCGTCATCCAGGGCTGGGACCCGTCCGTCGACTGGGCCATGATGTCCGAGGGCGTCTACGCCATCAATGACGGCGCCATCTTCGTCGCCACCAACACGGACGCTACCCTGCCGACCGAGCGCGGCTTCGCCCTGGGCAACGGCAGCCTCGTCGTCGCCGTCGCCCACGCCTCCGGCGTTGAGCCGATCGCGGGCGGCAAGCCCTTCCCGGGCATCTACGAGCGCGCGCTGGCCCGCTCCGGCGGCACCAACCCGCTCGCCGTCGGCGACCGCCTCAACACCGACCAGGTGGGCGCCCGCGCCGCCGGCATCCCGGGCCTCCACGTCCTCACCGGCGTCTCCACGGCCCGCGACGTCCTCACCGCCCCGGTCGAGGAGCGACCCAGCTACCTCCACACGGACCTGCGCGGGCTCATCGAGCCGCACCCCGAGCCCGAGCGCGTCCTGTGCGACCAGGCGATCTGGTGGCGCGTCGGCAGCACGCGCGTCCGCATCGACGCCGGACTGCTCGACTGGCACGGCCGCGGCGTCCTCGCCCAGGCCCCCACCGAGGAGCCCGTCACCATCTCCCTGGACGCCTACCGCGGCCTCGCGTGCGCCGTGTGGGAGTACGCGGACGCCCACGACGGCGACACCTCGCGGCTCACCATCCCGCCGATCCACGTCGTCGCCGACTGAACAGCCCATGAACGAGCAGCAGGCGCGCGGGCCCGTGCCGACAGCCCCGTCCGGCACCTCCTCCGGCACCGGACCGGCGGCGGGCGGCACGCGGCCCGTTCCCGCACCGCCTCGCGCCCAGGCAGTCGCTGAGCGCGCCGCCCACCTGCCCGACCACGCCGCCCGCCTCGAAGACCTCGACACGCTGCCCCTCGAGGAGCGGGCCGCCGTCCTGACCGGTGTCCACGACGACCTCACGTCCGTCCTGCGCGACGCCGAGGACTGACCAGCGTCCGGCGGCAGCCCGTCTCCCCACTGACCACCGACCCCAGCACCGACCCGAAGGCACCGCGAAGCACCCGACCATGGCACGCCTCATCCGCATCGACTCCGAGCTCGTCCGCCGGGGGCTCGCGCGCTCGCGCACCCACGCGGCCCAGCTCGTCACCGACGGCCACGTCACCCTCGACGGTGCCGTCGTCACCAAGCCGGCGCGCCAGGTCGACCCCGCCCAGGCCATCGAGGTCATCACGCCCTGCGGAGACGACTACGTCTCCCGCGGTGCCCACAAGCTCGCCGGCGCCCTCGACGCCCTGACCGAGCGCGGTCTCGCGCCCCGCGTCGAGGACCGTCGCTGCCTCGACGCCGGAGCCTCGACCGGCGGCTTCACCGACGTCCTCCTGCGCCGCGGTGCCGCGCGCGTCGTCTCCGTCGACGTCGGCTACGGGCAGCTCGCCTGGTCCCTCCAGTCCGACGAGCGCGTCACCGTCCTCGACCGCACCAACGTGCGCACCCTCGACCCCGAGGCCGTCGCTCCCGCGCCCGGCCTCATCGTCGGGGACCTCTCCTTCATCTCCCTCACCCTCGTCCTGCCCGCCCTCGTCGCCGCAGCCGCCGACGACGCCGACCTCCTCCTCATGGTCAAGCCGCAGTTCGAGGTCGGCAAGGAGCGTCTCGGGCACGGCGGCGTCGTCCGCGAACCCGCGCTCCACGTCGAGACGGTGCTCGACGTCGCCGAGGCGGCCCACGGCCTCGGACTCGGCATCGACGCCGTCACCGCCTCGCCCCTGCCTGGCCCTGCGGGCAACGTCGAGTACTTCCTCAACATGCACGCGGGCCTGGCCGGTTCCTCCACCGACCTCACTGGGGAGAACCTTGCTGCCGAGGTGCGCCGCGCCGTCGACGAGGGGCCCGCCGGAGCCGGCGCCGGAAGGAGGCACCGCCGATGAGCAAGAACCTCAGTGCCGAGACGCCCGAGGACCGGCAGGAGACCGAGCGGCGGACGGCCGTCCACGACAGCGCCCGCTGCGGCAGCCCCGTCAGCCGCGTCATGGTGCTCCAGCGCGACCTCAACGACAAGCCCGTCCCGCCGCACCGCAAGGCCGCGCCGACCGCGCAGACCGTCGCCCGGGCCGAGGCCGCCCTGCGTGCCCACGGCGTCGAGGTGGTGGGCCAGGGCAGCGACGCGGACGTCGACTTCGTCCTCGTCATCGGGGGCGACGGGACCATCCTGCGCGCCTGCGAGATCGCCCGGGAGCGCGACGTCCCCCTCGTCGGCGTCAACACCGGTCACGTCGGCTTCCTCGCCGAGGCCGACCCTGACGCCATCGAGGCCGTCGTCGCCGGCGTCATCGCGGGCCGCTACAGCGTCGAGACCCGCATGACCCTCGACGTCGAGGTCGAGAGCCCCGACGGCCGCGTCGAGAGCGGCTGGGCCCTCAACGAGGCCGCCCTCGAGAAGCGCGACCGCGCCCGCATGCTCGAGATCGCTCTCGGCGTCGACGGCCAGGCCGTCTCCTCCTTCGGGTGCGACGGCCTCGTCGTGTCCACCCCGACCGGGTCCACGGCCTACGCCTTCTCCGGAGGCGGCCCCGTCGTGTGGCCGGAGGTGGAGGCGCTCCTCGTCGTGCCCCTGGCCGCCCACGCCCTCTTCACCCGGCCCCTCGTGCTCGGCCCCGACTCCTGCCTCGAGGTCGTCGTCCAGCACACCGGCTTCGGCGGCGCCGAGATCTGGTGCGACGGGCGGCGCTCTCTGGCCGTCAGCGCCGGGAGCCGCATCCGCGTCACCCGCGCCGAGAGGCCCGTGCGCCTCGCACGGCTCAACGAGGCCCCCTTCTCCACCCGGCTGGTGCGCAAGTTCAACCTGCCCGTCGAGGGCTGGCGCGCGGCCGCCGAGGACGACGGCGACGACGACACCGATCCGACGCCGACGGGGGAGGAGCGAGCGTGATCGACTCTCTCCACATCGAGGACCTCGGCGTCATCGAGGAGACCGACCTCGTTCTCAGCCCGGGTCTGAACGCCCTCACCGGTGAGACCGGCGCCGGCAAGACGATGGTCCTCACCTCTCTCGGGCTGCTCCTCGGCGAGAGGGCCGAGGCCACCGCCGTGCGCGGGGGAGCCGAGCGGGCCCTCATCGAGGGCGCCTTCACCCTCGACCCCGCCTCCCGCGCCGCCGACCGTGCCCGTGAGGCCGGCGCCGAGCTCGACGAGGACCTCCTCCTCGCCTCCCGCACCGTTCCCGCCTCCGGCCGCTCCCGGGCCCACCTCGGCGGGCGCACCGTCCCGTCCTCCGTCCTCGCCGACGTCGGCAACCACCTCGTCTCCGTCCACGGGCAGGCCGACCAGCTCAGACTGCGGTCCGCGGCCGCCCAGCGCGCCGCCCTCGACTCCCTCGGAGGCCCTGCGCACGCCGCGCTGTGCCGCGAGTACGCGCGCGCCCACCGAGCCCGCCGCGCCGCCGCCGAGTCGCTCGAGGAGTGGCGCTCCGGAGCCGCTGAGCGCGCCGCCGAGGTCGCGCGCCTGCGCACGTGGCTCGAGACCGTCGAGGAGCTCGACCCGTCGCCCGGCGAGGACGCCGTCCTCACCGCCGAGGCGGACCGGCTTGACCACGCCGAGGACCTCCGCCGTGCCGCCACCACGGCTCGCACCGCGCTCACCGGCGACGAGGACGCCGTCGGCGACGATCCCGACGTCACGGGCCTCATCGCCGCCGCCGACCGCGCGCTCGCACCCGTCACGGGCGTCGACCCCGCGCTCACCGAGCTCGCCGGGCGCGTCCACCAGCTCGGCATCCTCGCCGCCGACGTCTCCGCCGAGCTCACCGAGTACCTCGCGGCCCTCGACGCCGACCCCGCCCGCCTCGCCTGGGTACAGAACCGCCGAGGCGCCCTCGCGCGCGCCCTGCGCCAGCTCGGCGACGCGGCCGAGCCGATCGAGGACGTCGACGCCCTCCTCGCGGCCTCGCGCACCTGGGCCGAGCGGCTCGCGCAGATCGACGGCCCCCAGGACGGCGAGACCCGCCTGGCCGAGGAGCTCGCCGCGGCCGACGCCGAGCTCGGCCGCCTCGCGGAGCGACTCACGGCCGCCCGCCGCGGCCTCGCCGAACGGCTCGAGCAGGCTGTCACCGCCGAGCTCGAGGGCCTCCAGATGAAGGGCTCGCGCCTCGTCGTCGCCCTCGACCCGCTCGACGAGCCCGGTCCGACCGGGGCGGAGACCGTCACCCTCCAGCTCGTCTCGCACCCCGGCGCGCCCGCCCTCGCCCTCGGCAAGGGCGCCTCCGGCGGTGAGCTCAGCCGCATCATGCTCGCCCTCGAGGTGGTCCTGGCCGACGCCTCCCAGGCCCTCGGCGACGCCGACCAGTCCGGCCAGGAGCCCGAGAACCTCTACCCGCGCACCTTCGTCTTCGACGAGATCGACGCGGGCGTCGGCGGCCGCGCCGCACGCGAGATCGGCCGACGCCTCGCCCGCCTCGCCCGCCGCAACCAGGTGGTGGTCGTCACGCACCTCGCCCAGGTCGCCGCCTGGGCCGACACCCAGCTCGTCGTCCGCAAGGAGACCTCGCCCGCCGACGACGCCGGCGACGTGGGCCGCGGCACCGACGGCGGTACCGGTGCGAGCGCGCCGCGCACCCGCACCTCGGTCGTCCGGGTCGAGGGAGAGGAGCGCGTCACCGAGCTCGCGAGGATGCTCTCCGGGCACGACGACTCCGAGGCCGCGCTGCGGCACGCCGCTGAGCTGCTCGAAGAGGCCCGCGTGGCAGAATCCCAAGCGTGAGGAACCCCTTCCGCAAGCAGTCGCCGTCAGACCCGGAGCGCCCCAGCGGCGTCGTCCGGGTCGACGTACGCACGAAGACGCTCACCAAGCGCCTGCAGCCGGGGGACATCGCCGTCATCGACCACGCGGACCTCGACCGCGTCGCCGCCGAGGCCCTCGTCGAGCGCAGGCCCGCCGCCGTCCTCAACGCCGCCCGCTCCGTCTCCGGGCGCTACCCCAACCTGGGCCCCGGCATCCTCCTCGACGCCGGCGTGCCCCTCGTCGACGACCTCGGGCCCGACGTCATGCGCCTCGCCGAGGGATCCGTCGTCGCCGTTGACCTGACTGGGGAGGCCGGCCCCGCCGGCGCCGTCTACGCCGAGGGCACCGCGGGCCCCGTGGCCGAGGGCACCGTCCAGACCCGCGGGACCGTGGCCGCCTCCATGGAGGACGCCAAGGAGGGGCTGTCCGTCCAGCTCGAGGCCTTCGCCGCGAACACCATGGAGTACATGCGCTCGGAGCGCGACCTCCTCCTCAACGGCGTCGGCGTCCCCGAGATCCGCACGAGGATGCAGGGGCGGCACGTCCTCGTCGTCGTGCGCGGGTACTCCTACAAGGAGGACCTCGCCGCCCTCAAGCCCTACATCCGCGAGTACAAGCCCGTCATCATCGGCGTCGACGGCGGCGCAGACGCCGTCATGGAGGCCGGCTTCAAGCCCGACATGATCGTCGGGGACATGGACTCCGTCTCCGACAAGGCCCTGCGCTCCGGCGCCGAGGTCGTCGTCCACGCCTACCGCGACGGCCGCGCCCCCGGCCTCAAGCGCGTCGAGGACCTCGGCGTCGAGCACGTCGTCTTCTCCGCCACGGGCACGAGCGAGGACATCGCCATGCTCATGGCCGACGAGTCCGGGGCCGAGCTCATCGTCGCCCTCGGCACCCACGCCACCCTCCTCGAGTTCCTCGACAAGGGACGTGCCGGCATGTCCTCGACCTTCCTCACGCGCCTGCGCCTCGGCGGCCGTCTCATCGACGCCAAGGGCGTCTCGCGCCTCTACCGCGCCCGCATCTCCGGCTGGCAGCTCTTCCTGCTCGCCCTCGCCGGCCTCATCGCCCTCTTCGTGGCGCTCGCCGCCACGCCGGGCGGCCAGACCCTCCTGGGGCTCTCGGGCGCCATGTGGGACGACATCCTCACCTTCTTCCGCTCGCTCCTGCACCTGTCACCGAGCTCGCCGTCGGTGTAGCACCCGGCGACCACGCGAGCACGCCGCCGACACGCACCCCCGGACCACCACGGACCCCGACCGACCAGACGACCGACCAGAAGACCGAAAAGGACCACGGACCACCCCATGATCGACTTCCGATACCACCTGGTCTCGCTCATCAGCGTCTTCCTCGCGCTCGCCGTCGGCGTGGTCCTCGGCGCCGGACCTCTCCAGAACTCGCTCGGCACCGCCCTCAACGACCAGGTCACCTCGCTGCGCGCGGACCGCAACGCCCTCCAGACCCAGCTCGAGCAGACCGAGAGCGCCGTCAACGACCGCGACTCCTACATCACCCAGCTCGCCACGACGGTCCTGCCCGGCACCCTCGACGGCAAGAAGGTCGCCGTCGTCACCCTCCCCGGTGCGGAGAACGACGACGTCGACGCGGCCGCCACCCAGCTCCAGGCCGCCGGCGCCACCGTCAACGGGCGCCTCACCCTCACCGACGCCTGGACCGACCCCGGCCGCGAGACCTTCCGCTCCACCTACTCCGGCCAGTTCGCCGGCTACCTCGACAGCGCGTCGAACGAGGGCGGGAACGCCGTCCTCGGCCAGGGCCTCGTCGCCGCCCTCACGACCGACGGCGAGAAGGCCACCGCGCTCCTGGACCTCCTCACCGCGACCGACCAGCCGCTCGCCACCGTCGACTCCAAGCCCAGTGGCAGGTCCGACATGGTGCTCGTCATCGGTCCGCGCGACGTCGCCGAGGACGGGACCGCCGACGCCGCCGCGAAGGCGACCGCCGCCGCGACCGCCGTCGACGAGAACGACGCGTGGGCTCAGGCCCTCTCCGGCGCGGCCTCGCAGGGCACCACCGTGGTCGAGGGCGCCGCCCAGTCCTCAAGCGGGCTCGTCGCCTCCCTCCGCTCCGGCGACGTCAAGGTCACCACCATCGACTCGGTCGGCCAGGTCACCGCCGCCGTCTCCGCGCCCCTGGCGCTGGCCTCCACCGCCTCGGGCACCGTCGCCTCCTACGGCTTCGACGACGGCGCCTCGGCCGTCATCCCGCCGACGGGGAAGTGAGCCCCGTGCGACCGGGCACCGGCCTCGCCCGATCAGCCGCGTCGGCCGCCTGCGCGGGTGGGGCCACGGCCCTCATGGGCCACGCCCTGCTCCCCGGCGGACCGCTCCGTCCCGATCCCGACCACCTCCTCGAGCGCGTCAACTTCCACGGGCGGTGCGTGAGCCTGCGCGGTGGGGCCGGCCTCGCCGTCGGCTCCGTCGCCGGGGCCACCGCCGCAGGCAGCGCCCCCGCGGTCGTCGCCACGGCCTGCGGCGGGCTCGCGGGCGCCGTCGACGACCTCGACGCCGGAGCGCACGACGGCGACGCCCCCGCCAAGGGACTGCGCGGTCACCTCACCGCCCTGGCCCAGGGACGCGTCACGACCGGCGTCCTCAAGATCGGCGTCATCGGCGCGGGTGCCGTCGCCGCCGGCGGCGTGCTCGCCGCCGAACGCGCCGCCCGGGGCCGCGCCCCGGACGGAGCAGGGCCCCGGCCCACCGGCGGGCTCCTCGCCGACGCCGCGGTGAGCGCCGTCGCCATCGCCTCCTGGGCCAACGTCCACAACCTCCTCGATCTCCGCCCCGGACGAGCCCTCAAGGCCTCCGCGCTCCTCGCTGCGCCCCTCAGCCTGGCCCCCGGGCAGGACGCCGCCACGACGCGCCGCCTGGCAGCCGCTGCCCTCGCCTCTGCCGCGACCGCCGCCCCCGACGACCTCGCCGAGCGCACCATGCTCGGCGACACGGGCGCCAACGCCCTCGGCGCCCTCGTCGGCACCGCCGCGGCCGCCCATCCCAGCCGTCTCCTGCGCGCCGTCGCCGCCACCGCCGGGACCGCGCTCGTGCTCGCCAGCGAGCGCGTCTCCTTCTCCCGAGTCATCGCGAGCACCCCGGCCCTCGCCGCCCTCGACGCGCTCGGCCGGCAGGAGGCCTGAGTGCGCGGGACGCGCCGCGGGGGAGCGGCCGCCGCGGTCGGCGGCGTCGCCGGCCTCACCCTCGTCTCCCGCGCTCTCGGCTTCCTGCGCTGGGTCGTCCAGGCGACCACCGTCGGCGCCGGGACCGTCGCCGGCGCCTACGCCACCGCCAACCAGGTTCCCAACGTCCTCTACGAGGTCGTCGTCGGCGGCGCCCTGTCCGCGACCGTCGTGCCCCTGCTCGCCTCCGCCGTGGCCTCGGGTCGCCGTGACGAGGTCGAGCGGACCGCCGGGGGGCTCCTAGGGCTCGTCCTCGTGGTCCTCGTGCCCGCGGGAGCGGTCCTCGCCCTCGTCGCCGGCCCCATCGCAGACCTCTTCCCCACCTCCCAGGGTGTCGATCCCGTCCTCCAGCGCGAGCTCGTCACGAGCTTCCTGCGGATGTTCGCGCTGCAGGTGCCCCTGTACGGCGTCGGCGTCGTCCTCACCGGCGTCCTCCAGGCCCACCACCGCTTCACCTGGCCGGCCCTGACCCCCGTCCTCTCCTCGCTCGTCGTCATGGCGACCTACGGGGTCTACGGAGCCATGACCGGAGGGGCCGCGGACGGCACCGCCTCGCGAGCCGCGCTCCTCGTCCTCGGCTGGGGCACGACCGCGGGCGTCGCCGCGCTCTCGCTCCCGCTCCTCATCCCGGCCAGGCGCCTCGGGCTGTGGGTCCGGCCCACCCTGCGCCTCGAGCGGAGCACCGCCTCCCGCGTCGTTCGGCTCGGCGGCGCAGGCGTCCTCACCCTCGTCGCCCAGCAGGCGAGCGTCCTCGTCGTGCTCGCCCTGGCCCGCTCAGGCGGACGGACGGGAACGGTCGCGGTCTACCAGTACACCCAGGCCGTCTACGTCCTGCCCTACGCCGTCCTCGCCGTCCCCGTCGCCACGGTCCTGTACCCGCGGCTCGCCGCGGCCTTCGAGCGCCCCGGCCCGAGCGGTGAGAGGCCCGCCCCAGAGGCCGTCCGCCTCACGGGCGCCGCCACGGCCCTCGTCACCGCCGTCGCCACCGCCGGCGCGGGCGTGCTCGTGGCCGCCTCCGCCGGCGCCGAACGCTTCTTCGCCCTCCTCGCCGACGTGGACGGCATGGGCGCCGCCCTCGTCGCGATGGCCCCCGGGATCATCGGCTACGCCCTCATCTACCAGGGCACGCGCGTCCTCTTCGCCGCCGACTCCGCCCGCTCCGCCGCCAGTGCGACGGCCGCCGGCTGGCTCACCGTCGCACTCGCCTCCGCGCTCGCCGTCCACGTCGCCGCTCCGGACGGTGGGGACGGCGCCGCCACTCTCGTCGCGCTCGGCGTCGGCCAGAGCGCCGGGATGCTCGTCGCTGGCGGCGCGCTCCTCGTCGTCCTCGCGCGCCGGACCGGCGCGGTCAGCCTTCGGCCGAGCCTGCGCGCCGTGGTGGTGGGCGGGCCGGTCGCGGCGGTCGCGGGCCTGGCCCTCCGCCGGCTCAGCGAGGTGCCCACGGGGACGACCGGCTGCGTCGTGATCGCCGTCCTCGGTGCCGTCGTGACCGCCGCCCTCGTCCTGCTCGCCGTCCACCTCACCGACCGCAGCCTCCTGTCCGCCCTGCGCCGACGCGGCGCGAGCGAGCCCGACGGGCAGGCGCCCCGCACCGAGCCCCAGGAGCTCCCGTGACCCGCACGAACGACCAGCACGAGCCCGCAACGCCCCGTCGCCGCCTCCTCGAGGTCTCCGGCTCCGCCGCCGGGGGCGTCCGCGCCCACCTCGGCGAGTGCGCCCGGCTCCTGTCCGCCGAGGGCCACGACGTCGTCGTCGAGGCGCCCGCTGCCGTCCTGACCGGTCTCGACCTCGGTGCCGCGCGCTCCGAGGCGCTCGAGGTCGGGCCCGCGCCGCGTCCCTCCGACGCCCTCGCCGTCGCGCGCCTGCGCCGCCTCGGGCGGCGCGCCGACGTCGTCCACGCCCACGGCCTGCGCGCGGGCTCCCTCGCCGCGCTCGCCCTCGGACGACGGCGCCCGGGACGCACCCGCCTCGTCGTCACCCTCCACAACCGCACCGTCGGGAGCCGCGCGACCCGCGCCGTCGGCGAACGGCTCGAGGCCCTCATCGCGGCGCGCGCCGACGCCGTCCTCGCCGTCAGCCCTGACATCGTCGACACCGTGCGCGAGCGCGGGGCCGCCGAGATCGCCCTCGCCGTCATCCCCGCGCCCGCCGCCCGCACGGACGGGCTCGCGCCCACCGCCTCCTCCGTCGAGTCGGCCTGGCCCGGTGCGGGCCGGCGGGTCCTCACCGTCGCCCGGCTCGCCCCGCAGAAGGGCCTGGACCTCCTGCTCGACGCCGCCGTGCTCCTCACCGAGCGGGGCGCCGCCCCCATGACCTGGGCCGTCGCGGGGGAGGGCCCCCTTCGCGACGAGCTCGAGACCCGGATCCGCGCCGAGCACCTGCCCGCCCGACTGCTCGGCCGCCGCGAGGACGTCGGCGTCCTCATGGAGGCCGCCGACGTCGTCGTCCAGACGAGCCTGTGGGAGGGGCAGCCCCTCACCGTCCAGGAGGCGCTGCGGGTCGGGGCCGCCGTCGTCGCCACCGACGTCGGCGGGACCGCCGTCACCGCTCGCGGGGGAGCCGTCCTCGTCGAGCCGGAGGCGGTCGCGCTCGCCGACGCGGTCGCAGGCCTCCTCGCCGACGACGCCGCGCTGACCGCGGCCCGCTCCCGGTCCTCCTCCGCCGCCGCGAGCCTGCCCGGGGCCGAGGACCTCGCCGAGCAGCTGCGCGCCGTGCTCCTGCCGACCGACCCGGCCTGAGCGCTCGTGTGACGCCGGCGTGACGGACGGGGCCGTCCCCGGCGCCCGCCATGCCTTATGCTGGGATTCCGTGATGAGCACCAGCCCCCGCTCGAGCGGGAATCAGACCAGCACCCCTGCGCACATCTTCGTCACCGGCGGCGTCGTCTCCTCCCTCGGCAAGGGCCTCACGGCCTCCAGCCTGGGTCGCCTGCTCCGGGCCCGCGGCATCAGCGTCGTCATGCAGAAGCTCGACCCGTACATCAACGTCGACCCGGGCACGATGAATCCCTTCCAGCACGGCGAGGTCTTCGTCACGGAGGACGGCGCCGAGACGGACCTCGACATCGGCCACTACGAGCGCTTCCTCGACGTCAACCTCTCCGGCAAGGCCAACGCGACGACCGGGCAGGTCTACCAGACCGTCATCGCCAAGGAGCGCCGCGGCGAGTACCTCGGGGACACGGTCCAGGTCATCCCGCACATCACGGACCAGATCAAGGCCGTCATGCGCGCCCAGGCCGAGCCCGACGCCGACGGCAACGTCCCCGACGTCATCATCACCGAGATCGGCGGCACCGTCGGCGACATCGAGTCCCAGCCCTTCCTCGAGGCCGCCCGCCAGGTCCGTGCCGACCTCGGCCGTGACAACGTCGCCTTCGTCCACGTCTCGCTCATCCCCTTCCTCCCGGCCGCCGGCGAGCTCAAGACCAAGCCCACGCAGCACTCGGTCGCGACCCTGCGCTCCATCGGCATCCAGCCCGACGCCCTCGTCCTGCGCACCGACCGGCCCCTGCCCGAGGGCGTCAAGGGCAAGGTCGCGCTCATGTGCGACGTCGACCGCGACGCCGTCATCGAGTGCAAGGACGCCGCCTCCATCTACGAGGTCCCACCGACCCTCCACCGCGAGGGCCTCGACGCCTTCCTCGTCCAGCGCCTCGGCCTCACCTTCCGCGACGTCGACTGGACCGAGTGGGACGCCCTCCTCCAGCGCGTCCACGAGCCCAAGAGCCGCCTCGAGGTGGCCCTCGTCGGCAAGTACGTCGACCTCCACGACGCCTACCTCTCCGTCGCCGAGGCCATCAAGCACGGCGGCTTCGCCAACAACGCCAAGGTCGACCTGCGCTGGATCGCCTCCGACACCTGCGAGACCCCCGAGGGCGCCCAGCGGGCCCTCGGCGGCGCCGACGCCGTCGTCGTCCCCGGCGGCTTCGGCGTGCGCGGCATCGAGGGCAAGCTCGGAGCCCTGCGCTGGGCCCGCGAGCACAGGATCCCGACGCTCGGGCTCTGCCTGGGCCTCCAGTGCATGGTCATCGAGGTCGCCCGCGACCTCCTCTCTCTCGAGGGAGCCTCCTCCACTGAGTTCGAGCCCGAGACCCAGTACCCGGTCATCAGCACCATGGACGCCCAGCGCCAGTTCGTCACCGGCGGCGGCGACCTCGGCGGCACGATGCGCCTGGGCGCGTACCCGGCCGCCCTCACCGCGGGCTCGATCGTCGCCGAGGCCTACGGGACGACCGAGGTCTCCGAGCGCCACCGCCACCGCTTCGAGGTCAACAACGAGTACCGCGAGCAGCTCGAGTCCGTGGGCCTGCACGTCTCCGGCACCTCGCCGGACGGGCACCTCACCGAGTTCGTCGAGCTGGACCGCGAGCAGCACCCCTACTTCGTCGCCACCCAGGCCCACCCGGAGTTCAAGTCCCGCCCGACCCGCGCACACCCGCTCTTCGCGGGCCTCATCAAGGCCGGTCTCGAGCGTCAGCGCGAGCTCTACTCCGCCCGGTACCAGGGCGACGAGGCCGCTGAGGTGGTCACTGGAACGGCTCCGGAGCCCGAGAAGGGCGAGGAGTGAGCACCAGCGCCGAGGCCTCGGGTCACGCGGCCGGCCGTCCCGTTGACGAGCGCGACACCCGCGAGGTCGTCTCCTCCGAGCACGTCTGGGCCGGCCCGATCCTCACGGTCGAGGACGAGAGGATCGTCCTCGCCGAGGGGACCGAGCCGCTGCGCCGTCAGGTGGTCCGCCACCACGACGCCGTCAACGTCGTCGCCCTGCGTGAGGGGGAGGAGTCCTCCCAGCCCGACGGCGGCGCCGAGATCCTCATGGTCCGTCAGTACCGTCACCCGGTGCGCGCGAACCTGTGGGAGATTCCGGCCGGCCTGCTCGACGTGCCCGGCGAGGACCCGCTCGTCGCCGCGCAGCGCGAGCTCGCCGAGGAGACCGACCGTTGCGCGGCCACCTGGCACGCGCTCGTCGACTACTACGCCTCGCCCGGCTTCACCACCGAGGGGGCCCGCTCCTTCCTCGCACGGGGGATCTCGATGCTCCTCGAGGCCGAGAGGATCGAGCGTGAGGCCGAGGAGGCCGAGTTCGTGCCGACGTGGTTCCGCTTCGACGACGTCGTGGCGGGCGTGCTCGCGGGCGAGCTCCACAACCCCTCGACCGTCATGGGCGTCCTCGCCGCCGACCGGGCTCGTGCCCGCGGCTGGGAGGGACTGCGTCCGGCGGACGCGCCGTGGCTGAGGAGCCCAGAGAGCCTCTGAGGGCTGTCTCGTGGAGCCCGGCGGGGCTCCGAGCACCATCCCGGACGGCACCACGAACGTGAACCGGTTAATCTACTGAAAGTCCGGACGTTAACCGGTTGACATTGAGGTGTGTCGTGAGTCATGCTCCTCCCATGCTCGGCACCGACGCCGGGCCCTCCGAACCGAAAGGGGGGCAGGGACGATGACGACCCTCGCCGACGTCGCCGCGGCAGCCGGCGTCTCCAAGGCAGCAGCCTCACTCGTGCTCTCGGGCAAGTCCGAGGGACGCGTCGCCGAGCGCAAGGCCGAGCGGGTCCGCACGGCGGCCGACGAGCTCGGCTACGTCCGCGATGCGCTCGCCGGCGGGATGCGCAACGGTGAGACGCGCACGATCGGCGTCATCGGTGAGCGTGTCCTCTCGACCCCCTATGCGGTGTCGATGATCGACGCCCTGCTCTCCACCAGCCAGGAGCTGGGGTGGTCCGTGCTCCTGACCGACTCCGGTCGCGACGGAGTGGCGGCGGAGAACGCGGTCCGCGAGATGGTCGCTCGCCGGGTCGGTACCGTCGTCATCGCAACCATGTACCACCGGGTCGTCGACGTTCCCGAACAGCTCGACGACGTCGTCGTCCTCAACGGCGAGGCGGGGACACCGGGTGTTCCGGGGGTCGTCCCGGACGAGTACCAAGGGGCCCGTGACGCCGTCGAGCACCTCATCGGACTCGGCCACACGAGGATCGGTTACGTCTCCCACGACTCGCGGGGCACGATCGCCGTTCGCCTGCGCGAGAAGGCCTTCCGCGAGACGATGGCGGGTCACGGTCTCCCCGTTGACGAGTCCGTGGTCGTGGCGGGCGGCAGTGACCCGCTCAGTGCGGACGAGTCGGCACGCCGTCTGCTGGACCGGCCGGATCGCCCGTCGGCGATCGTCTGCTACAACGACGGCCTCGCGGCCGGCGTCTACCGCCAGGCCGCTCGCCTCGGGCTCTCCGTGCCGCGCGACCTCTCCGTCGTCGGCTTCGACGACCTCACCCTCATCTCCACGAACCTCGACCCGCTCCTCACGACGATGCGTCTGCCCCACTGGGAGATGGGGGAGTGGCTCACCCGCGAGCTCGCCGCCGGGCGCGCCCGAGAGCTCCCGGAGCTGATCCTCTTCCCCTGTCCCCTCATCGAGCGCGCCTCCACGGCGCCGCCCGCCGCCTGAGCCACTGCCTCGGGCCCCTCCAGCTCTCCGCCCGTCGGGCGGAGTGAGATCCCCACCAGTCACGCTGACACACAAAGGAGTGCCATCATGATGACCACCCGCCGCTCGTTCCTCGGCGTCAGCGCCGTGGCCGCCGTCGCCGCCACGCTCGCCGCCTGCTCCTCCCAGTCCGGCTCGGGCTCCGCCTCCGGCGGCTCGGGCTCCGGCGGCATCACGCTGTGGACCCACAACGGCGGCAACAAGGAGGAGCTCGCCGTCGTCCGGTCGGCCGTCGACGGCTTCAACAAGGCGAACCCCGACTCGAAGGTCACCCTCAAGTCCTTCCCGCAGGAGTCCTACAACGACGCCATCGCCTCCGCGGCCGTCTCCGGCGACCTCCCCGACATCCTCGACCTCGACGGGCCGATCATGCCGAACTGGGCCTGGGCCGGTTACCTCTCGCCCCTGACGATCTCGCAGGACCTGCAGGACAAGATCATCGACTCCGCCAAGGGCGTGTGGAACGACAAGCTCTACTCCGTCGGCCCCTACGACACCTCGCTGTGCTTCCTCGGCCGCAAGTCCGCCTTCGACAAGGCCGGCGTCACCGTCCCGACCGTCGACGAGCCGTGGACGAAGGACGAGTTCATGGACGCCCTCGACAAGCTCTCCAAGCTCGACGACTTCGACTACGCCATCGACATGTCGGTCTGGGACACCGCCGAGTGGTGGCCCTACGCCTACGCCCCGATGCTCCAGTCCTTCGGCGGCGACCTCATCGACCGCAAGACCTTCGAGACGGCCGAGGGCTTCATCAACGGCGACAAGGCCGTTGAGTGGGGCACCTGGTTCCGCTCCCTCTTCACCAGCAAGTACGCCTCCGAGACCCCAGCCAAGGACGGCCAGGACTTCCTCCAGGGCAAGGTCCCGCTCGTCTACGCCGGCGGCTGGAAGGTCCTCAAGGCCCAGGAGACCTTCGGCGAGGACGACGTCCTCATCCTCCCGCCCGTCGACTTCGGCGAGGGCGCCCACGTCGGCGGCGGCTCATGGCAGTGGGGCGTGTCCTCATCCTCGAAGAATGCCCAGGCTGCCAACAAGTTCATCGAGTTCCTCATGCAGGACGAGTACCTCGTCCAGTACTCCGACGCCATCGGCAACTTCCCCTCCGTGGAGTCCGCGACGCCGAAGACGAAGTACTACGGCAAGGGCAAGCCGCTCGAGCCCGTCTACGAGATCGGCAAGAAGTACGCGCTGCTCCGTCCGGCAACCCCGGGCTACAAGGTTATCTCCTCGATCTTCGACAAGGCGGCTCGCGACATCGTCTCGGGTTCGGACGTCAAGTCGACCCTCGACCAGGCGGCCAAGGACATCGACGCGGACATCAAGTCCAACGACGGCTACAAGGCCAAGTGAGTCCCACCCGTGGCGGGCGGCTCAGCCGCCCGCCACGGGCCCGCGGGACCGCGATCCCGCACGGTCGTCCCAACGGGTCCACCCACCATCCCCACACCCCACCGATCCGGCGTGACGAGGCCGTCACGTTGGGAAGGGAACCGATATGGCAGCGTCCACCACCACGAGGCGCCGCGGCAGGTCCGCGGCCCTGCGTCGGGAGGCAAGGACGGCCTGGCTCATGAGCTCGCCGGCCCTCCTGCTCCTCCTGCTCTTCATGGGCATCCCGATCCTGCTCACCTTCATCCTGTCCTTCACCAACACGAGACTCATCTCCCCGAACCCGCCGCAGTTCATCGGGCTGCAGAACTTCGTCCGCGCCTTCACCGACGACCCGACCTTCATCCGGTCACTGACGAACACGGCGTTCTTCGCCCTCATCGTCGTGCCCTGCCAGTCCGGGCTCGCCCTCGCGCTCGCAATCCTCGTCAACCAGAAGGTCAAGGGCGTCACCGCCTTCCGCACGATGATCTTCATGCCCGTGGTGACCTCGATGGTCGTCGTATCCATCCTGTGGAGCTTCTTCTACCAGGACAACGGGCTCTTCAACTCGATGCTCAACACGATCACCGGCGGTGGCTGGACCGCCGTGGCCTGGCTCAACAACCCCGGCACCGCGATGCCCGCGATCATCGTCCTGTCGATCTGGCAGGCGGTCGGGCTGCACATGATCATCTGGCTCTCCGGCCTGCAGATGATCGACCCGGTCCTCTACGAGGCTGCTGACCTCGACGGCGCCAACGGCTGGCAGCGCTTCCGCTACATCACCTGGCCGGGCCTGCACTCAACGATGGTCTTCATCCTTGTCACCATCACCATCGCCGCCCTCGGCCTGTTCGTCCAGGTCGACGTCATGACCTCGGGCGGCCCGCAGGACGCCACCTCGACGATCGTCTACCACGCCGTGCGTAAGGGCTACCGCGAGCAGGACATGGGCTACGGATCCGCGATCTCGCTCATCTTCTTCGTCGCCGTCCTGCTCATCAGTCTCGTGCAGCGCTGGCTCACCAGGGAGAAGGACTGACATGGCCGCCGAGAACACCGCCGCCACCGCCACCGCGCTCGTCGACACCCTGAAGGAGGCCGACGACTCCCCTCGCCGCGGCCGGGCCGCCACCGAGAAGCGCAGCAAGGTCCTGACCTACATCGGCCTCGTGCTGGCCTCCTGCGTCGCCGTCTTCCCCCTCCTGTTCATGGTCTTCTCCTCCTTCAAGGACGACCAGCAGATCTTCGCCGACCTCAGGTCGCTCAAGGCGTTCCTGCCGACCGGGCACCTGTCCATGGACAACTACTCGGGCGTCTTCGACCGCGTGCCCGCCGCACGGTTCATCACGAACTCCCTCGTCGTCACCGTGGCCATCGTGGTGCTCGGTCTCATCGTGAATTCCATGATCGGCTTCGCGATCTCCCGCATGCGCTGGAAGGGCAAGAACATCGTCCTCTCGCTCGTGCTCGCGACGCTCATGGTCCCCTTCGAGACCATCGCAGTCCCACTCGTCTACTGGGTCGCCAAGCTGCCCTCCGTGCAGTGGGTGGTCGACGGCTTCCTCGCCAAGCAGGGGATGCTCAACACCTATCAGGTGCAGATCCTGCCCTTCGTCGCCAACGCGCTCGCGATCTTCCTGTTCGCCCAGCACTTCGGCGACATCCCGAAGGAGATCGACGAGGCCGCCCGGGTGGACGGCGCCTCCTGGTGGACGATCTACTCGCGGATCATCGTGCCGCTGTCCGGGCCGACCTTCGCCACGGTCGCCATCATCACCATGCTCCCGGCGTGGAACTCGTACCTGTGGCCGCTCATGGTCATCCAAGAAGAGTCGATGCGGCCGGCCAGCGTCGGCATGCAGTACTTCTTCCAGCTCAACCCGGTCTGGGGACAGATCATGGCCTACGGCACGCTCATCACTCTGCCGGTCCTCATCATCTTCGTCCTGTTCCAGCGGTCCTTCGTGGCCTCGCTGGCGGGCACGGCGGTCAAGGGCTGAGGCGGCGACCATGGCACTCGAGCTGGCAGACCACTGGCTGTGGGACCACTGGATCGCCGACGACGGCGAGCAGTACCACCTGTTCTTCCTGCGCGCCTCCCGCGCGCTCCACGACCCCGATCGCAGGCACTTCAACGCCTCGATGGGGCACGCGGTCTCGACCGACGCCCGGACGTGGACCCTCATGCCCGACGTGCTGGTCCATTCCGACGGTCCGGCCTTCGACGACAAGGCGATCTGGACGGGCTCTACCGTGGTCAAGCCGGACGGGACGCTACGCGTCTTCTACACGGGGATCTCACACGCCGAGGCCGGCATGGTCCAGCGCGTGGGGTGGGCCGACTCCGTCGACGGCATCACCTTCGAGAGGGCGACGAGCGAGCCTGTCGTGGCCGACGGACGCTGGTACGAGAAGTGGAACCCCAGCTACCCGTGGGACGAGCCGTGGCGCGACCCCTTCGTCTTCCAGCACGAGGGCCGTTGGCACATGCTTGTCACCGCGCGTGCGAAGGGCGTGGACCGCCTTCGCGCCGGTGTCATCGGGCACGCCGTCTCCGACGACCTCGACCACTGGGAGGTGCTCCCGCCCCTCACGGAGCCCGGGGCTCCCTTCGGACAGCTCGAGGTGTCTCAGTCGCGTGAGGTGGACGGGCACCATCTGCTCATCTTCTCCTGTGGGCAGGACATGCAGGCCGAGCCGGGCCCCGGTGGCGTCTGGGTCGCGGAGGGCGAGGGGCCCCTCGGCCCCTGGGACATCGCGGGAGCCCGCTACGTCCGGCCGGAGCACCTCTACGCGGGCCAGCTGCTGCCGCTGCGCGACGGCACCTGGGTCTACTCAGGGTTTAACGACGTCGTGGACGGCGCGTTCGTGGGGAGCGCGCCGGACCCGATCCCGTGGGAGGAGATCGAGCTCGTCGCACGTCACTGACCTGCGGCGACGCCCTTCCCTCGGCGGAGCGGGCGTTCACCTCTGAGGTAGGCGCCCGCTCCGGCGTTAATCGTTTGACGACGGCGCCCCGGGGCACGCACAATCTCCCCCGGACGCGCACGGAAGGGCGTCCGCGAGCACGTGCGAGGAACGGAGGCCGAGGGTGGTCACACTGGCAGACGTCGCCTCGGCCGCAGGCGTCTCCACCGCGACGGTCTCCCTGGTCCTGTCCGGCAAGGCGGAGGGCCGCGTCGCCAAGGCGACGGCCCAGCGCGTCCAGGCAGCCGCGGACGAGGCCGGGTACGTCCGCAACGCGGTCGCCGGCTCGCTGCGCTCCCGGTCCACCCGCACGCTCGGCCTCGTCTCGGAGCGCTCGAACGCCTCCGGTGCCGTCCTCGCCGACGTCCTCGCCGTGTGCCGCGAGACCGGCTGGTCGATGCTCGTCACCGACCTCGGCCACACCGCCAAGGACGCCCGCGACGCCGTCCGCGAGCTGCGCCAGCGTCGCGTCGACGCCGTCATCTACGCCCCCACCACCCGCCAGAAGGTCCACGTCGACCGCGCCCTCGAGCACGCCGCCGTCCTCAACGGCTACGCCGACCGGCCTGGCGTCCCCGGCGCGGTCGCCGACGAGGAGACGGGCGCCGTCGAGGCCGTCGGGCACCTCCTCGCCCTCGGCCACCGGCGCATCGCGCACCTCACTCTCGACCGGGAAGACGACGTCACCGTGCGCCTGCGACAGTCCGGTTACGTCGCTGCGCTGGCCTCGGCCGGACTCACGGTCGATCCCGGACTCGTCGTCGCCTGCGACGGCACGCCGACCGGCGCCGACCGCGCCGCGCGCAGCCTCCTGACCCGTCCTGACGCGCCGACCGCCGTCTTCTGCTACGACGACGCCCTCGCCCTCGCCGTCTATCGCCAGGCCCGCACCCTCGGGCTGCGCCTGCCCGAGGACCTCTCCGTCATCGGCTTCGACGAGCTCACCGTCCTCGCGGAGAACGTGGCACCCCAGCTCACCACCCTCCGCCTTCCGCGTCGGGACATGGCCGAGTGGGTGACGAGCGGGCTCATCGGGGGAGCAGGCGACCTGCCCCCGATGCCGACGGTCTTCACCTGCGAGCTCATCGAGCGAGGGTCGACGGCGCCGCCCGCGCTCTGAGGCGCGCTCAGCGGTCGCGTCGTCGACGCCGCCCCGGTCCGCCGGGTCTCGGGCTCTCGCGCCTGCGGCAGGTCGTCCTCACCCGCGGGCGGGCGGACTCCCCTCAGCACGACCGCGGCCCATAGGCGTCGCCCATGGAAGACAAGCGTGCCCGACGCCACTCCCTCTCGGCGCCGCCGCACTTGCCAGCGTTGAATATGGGAACAAAGATCTTGGTTAAAGTTGGTCGTGGATCCGGAGCCCGCCCCGCGCGAGCCTCGCACCCACCCCGCCCAGCCGGCCTCCGCCGACCGGGCTCACCGATGAGACCGAGAGGAGATGCCATGAACCAGGCCGACGACGACTCCACCCGGGCCCGCGTCCTCGATCTCATCGTCGAGAAGGGCCCCGTCTCAGCGGCACAGCTCGCCCGCGTCCTCGACCTCACGCCCGCCGCGGTGCGGCGTCACATCACGGCCCTCGAGGAGACCGGGGATATCCAGGTCCACACCCCCGCGGCCGGCGGCAAGCGCGGCCGCGGCCGCCCGGCACGCCACTACGTCGCCACCCCCGACGCGCGCACCACCTTCGCCGAGGGCTACTCCGAGCTCGCCGGGCGCGCCCTCACCTACCTCCAGCAGGTCGCCGGCGACAAGGCCGTCGACTCCTTCGCCGCGGCCCGCGGCCGCGACCTCGAGCGCCGTTACATGCCCGTCGTCGAGGCTGCCGGCAAGGACCCCGCGGACCGAGCCTCCGCGCTCGCGGACGCCCTCACGCTCGACGGCTACGCGGCCACCGTCCGCGACGTCGGCGACGGCACCTACGCCGTCCAGCTCTGCCAGGGGCACTGCCCCGTGCGCGACGTCGCGGGCCAGTTCCACGAGCTCTGCGAGGCCGAGACGCACGCCTTCGCCCGACTCCTCGGCGTCCCCGTCCAGCGCCTCGCCACCCTCGCCGGCGGCGACCACGTCTGCACGACCCACGTCCCCATCGCCATGCCCGCACTGCGCAAGCGCGCCGTGCGAGCCGCAACAGACCCGCGGGGCCGCCGGCCCCAGCGAACGGAAGGAACCCGATGACACAGCCCGTGACGGAGACCATGAACGAGACGCCGCGCAACAGCGACGACGAGATCATCGACTCCATCTCGACCCAGTACGACTTCGGGTGGCACGACTCCGACGCCGCCGGCTCCATCGCCAAGCGAGGCCTGTCGGAGGAGGTCGTCAGGGAGATCTCCGCGATCAAGGGTGAGCCCGAGTGGATGCTCGCCAAGCGGCTGAAGGCCTACGAGACCTTCCTCCGCAAGCCCATGCCGACCTGGGGCGTCGACATGTCCGACCTCGACATGGACCAGGTCAAGTACTACGTGCGCTCCACGGACCGCCCCACGAGCTCCTGGGACGAGCTGCCGGAGGACATCAAGAACACCTACGACCGGATCGGCATCCCCGAGGCCGAGCACGAGCGCCTCGTCGCCGGCGTCGCCGCACAGTACGAGTCCGAGGTCGTCTACAACCAGATCCGCTCCGACCTCGAGGAGCAGGGCGTCATCTTCGTTGACACCGACACCGCGGTGCGCGACTACCCCGAGCTCGTCCAGGAGTACTTCGGCTCCGTCGTCCCCGCCGGCGACAACAAGTTCGCGGCGCTCAACACCGCCGTGTGGTCCGGCGGCTCCTTCATCTACGTCCCCAAGGGCGTCCACGTCGAGATCCCGCTCCAGGCCTACTTCCGCATCAACACGGAGAACATGGGCCAGTTCGAGCGCACCCTCATCGTCGCCGACGAGGACTCCTACGTGCACTACGTCGAGGGCTGCACCGCCCCGATCTACTCCACGGACTCCCTCCACTCCGCGATCGTCGAGATCGTCGTCAAGAAGAACGCCCGCGTCCGCTACACGACGATCCAGAACTGGTCCAACAACGTGTGGAACCTCGTCACCCAGCGCGCCACCTGCGAGGAGGGCGCCACGATGGAGTGGGTCGACGGCAACATCGGCTCCAAGAAGAACATGAAGTACCCCGCCGTCTACCTCATGGGTCCCCACGCCCGCGGCGAGGCCCTCTCCATCGCCTTCGCCGGCGAGGGCCAGCACCAGGACACGGGCGCCAAGATGGTCCACATGGCCCCGTACACCTCGAGCCACATCGTCTCGAAGTCGATCTCCCGCCACGGCGGCCGCTCCGGCTACCGCGGGCTCGTCCAGATCATGAAGAACGCGCGCCACTCGAAGTCGAACGTCCTGTGCGACGCGCTGCTCGTCGACGAGATCTCCCGCTCCGACACCTACCCCTACGTCGACGTGCGCACCGACGACGTCGAGATGGGGCACGAGGCCACCGTCTCCAAGGTGAGCGCGGACCAGCTCTTCTACCTCATGCAGCGCGGCCTGTCCGAGACCGAGGCCATGGCGACCATCGTGCGCGGCTTCGTCGAGCCCATCGCCCGCGAGCTGCCCATGGAGTACGCGCTCGAGCTCAACCGCCTCATCGAGCTGCAGATGGAGAACTCGGTCGGCTGAGCCGGCCCGGGCTCGACCGGGCGCCGCGGCGCAGGGACGCGCGGCGGTCCGGCCCCCCTCCACCTTCTCGTCACCACCACGACCCACCCGCCGGCGCGCGCCGGCACAGGAGAACCTCATGCCCGACCTCCCGACCGACCACTCGAAGGCGACGCTCGAGGGCGCCCACTCCCACGGGCCCGCCCGCCGATACGTCTCCTCACGAGCCGACCGCCCCGCCTCCTTCGACCCCGCCGAGATCCCCGCGCCCGGCGGCCGCGAGGAGGAGTGGCGCTTCACCCCCATGAAGCGCTTCAAGCCCCTCTTCGATCTCGACGCCGTCACCGCGGGCACCGCCACCGACGCTGTCGCCCTCTCCGTAGACGCCCCTGAGGGCGTCACAGTCGAGACCCTCGCCGCCGGCGACCCCCGGCTCGGCACGGTCGGCGCTCCCTCCGACCGCACCGCCGTCGTCGCGTGGAACGCCGTCTCCCAGGCCACCGCCGTCACCGTCACGGCCGGCACCGAGCTCGCCTCCGCCGTCCGCGTCACCGTGGCCGGCTCCGACTCCGGCCTCGCGAACCCCAGCGCCCTCGGCCTCCTCGTCACCGCCGAGGCCGGCTCCAAGGGCACCGTCGTCATCGACCACACCGGCACCGCCGCCCTCACCGAGACCGTCGAGGTCGTCGTCGCCGACGGCGCCGAGCTCACCCTCGTCACCGTCCAGGGCTGGGAGGACGAGGCCGTCCACGCCTCCAACCACCGCGTGCGCGTCGAGGGCCGCGGCACGCTCAAGCACGTCGTCGTCAGCCTCGGCGGAGACGTCCGCGTCTCCCCGGACCTCGGATTCTCCGGCGAGGGCGGCCACATCGACGCCTTCGGCGTCTACTTCACCGACGCCGGCCAGCACCAGGAGCACCGCCCGTACGTCGCCCACACCGAGGCGAGCTGCTACTCCCGAGTCACCTACAAGGGCGCCCTCCAGGGCAAGAACGCCCACGCCGTGTGGGTCGGCGACTGCTACATCGGCGAGCACGCCCGCGGCACCGACACCTACGAGCTCAACCGCAACCTCGTCCTCACCGAGGGCGCCAAGGCCGACTCGATCCCGAACCTGGAGATCAAGAACGGCAACATCGCCGGCGCCGGCCACGCCTCCGCGACCGGCCGCTTCGACGACGAGCAGCTGTTCTACCTCGAGGCCCGCGGCATCCCGGAGACCGAGGCCCGCCGCCTCGTCGTCCTCGGCTTCTTCAACGAGATCGTCGCCGAGATCGGTGTCCCCGAGGTCGAGGAGACCCTCATGGGCGCCATCGAGCAGGAGCTCGCCCTCACCGGCCTCCTCGGCGCCCCCGACACTGCGAGCGACACCGACGCGCAGGCCTGAGCGGCCACCCCACGACGAACCCACCGAACTGACTTCCAGAGAAGAGCACTCATGAGCACCCTCGAGATCAAGAACCTCCACGTCCAGGTCGCCACCAACGACGGCCCCAAGCAGATCCTCCGCGGCGTCGACCTCACCGTCGACTCCAACGAGGTCCACGCCATCATGGGTCCCAACGGCTCCGGCAAGTCCACCCTTGCCTACTCGATCGCCGGCCACCCCGACTATGAGGTCACCGAGGGCGAGGTCCTCCTCGACGGCGACAACCTCCTCGACATGACCGTCGACGAGCGCGCCCGCGCCGGCCTCTTCCTCGCCATGCAGTACCCGGTCGAGGTCCCCGGCGTCTCCGTCTCCAACTTCCTGCGCAGCGCCAAGACGGCCGTCGACGGCCAGGCCCCGAAGGTCCGACAGTGGGTCGCCGAGGTCAACGCCGCCATGGAGAAGCTCCGCATGGACCCGGCCTTCGCCCAGCGCGACGTCAACGCCGGCTTCTCCGGCGGTGAGAAGAAGCGCTTCGAGATCCTCCAGATGGAGCTCCTCAAGCCCCGCTTCGCGATCCTCGACGAGACCGACTCCGGCCTCGACGTCGACGCCCTGCGCATCGTCTCCGAGGGCGTCAACCGCCTCCACGACTCCTCCGACGCCGGCTTCCTCCTCATCACGCACTACACGCGCATCCTGCGCTACATCCAGCCCAGCCACGTCCACGTCCTCGTCAAGGGCCGCGTGGCCGAGGAGGGCGGCCCGGACCTCGCCGACCGCCTCGAGAACGAGGGCTACGACCGCTTCCTGCAGGCCTGAGGCCCGCGGCCGCCCCGGGGCGGGCGCCGCACGCCGCCGCCCGCCCCGGCAACCGCCCCACGCCGACCCCGACACGCGCACCTTCCCTGAACACCAGCACCACCCTTCGGAGGCACCTCGCCCATGACCGCCACCCCGGCCCTCCCGCTCACCGCGGAGGAGGTCGACGCCGTCCGCGCCGACTTCCCGTACCTGGCCCGTCCCGCCCGCAACGGCGGACAGCTGGCCTACCTCGACTGGGGTGCGACCAGCCAGAAGCCCGCTGCCGTCATCGAGGCGGAGGCCGAGTTCCTCCGGCTGCACAACGGCGCCGCCGGCCGCTCCACCTACCAGATCGCCGACGAGGCCACCGCCGTCTGGGAGGACGCTCGTGACGCCGTGGCCGGGCTCGTCGGTGCCCGCGCCGAGAACCTCGTCTTCACGAAGAACGCGACCGAGGCCCTCAACCTGGTCCCCATGGCCATCGGCCACGCGAGCCTCGGCCGTCCCGCGCAGCGCGGGGGCGCCCCGGCTGACGCCTCTGACCCGTCCCGCCGGCTCGTCATCGGCGAGGGCGACGAGGTCGTGGTCACACGCGCTGAGCACCACGCCAACCTCGTGCCCTGGCAGGAGCTGTGCGCCCGCACCGGCGCCACCCTGCGCTGGCTCGACCTCGACGCCGAGGGCCGCATCGACCTGGGCACCCTCGACGTCATCACCGAGCGCACCAAGGTCCTCGCCCTCACCCACGCCTCCAACGTCACCGGTGCCATCAGCCCGCTCGACGCCATCCTGCCGGCCGCTCAGACAGTCGGCGCGCTCGTCGTCCTCGACACCTGCCAGTCGAGCGCTCACCTGCCGATCGACTTCGCGGACCTGACCCGCAAGGGCGTCGACGCGATCGTCCTGTCGAGCCACAAGATGCTCGGCCCCACCGGCATCGGCGCCCTCGTCGCCACCGAGGAGCTCCTGGCCTCCATGCCGGCCGTCCTCACCGGCGGCTCCATGATCGAGGTCGTCACCATGGAGTCCTCGACCTACATGGAGGGCCCTGCCCGCTTCGAGGCCGGCAGCCAGCCGCTCGCGCAGGCCGCCGGATGGAAGGTCGCCGCCAGCTACCTCGCGGGCTTCGGCCTCGACCGCCTCCACGCGGGGGAGAGGCTCCTCACCGAGCGCGCCCTCGCCGGGCTCGAGACCCTGCCGGGCGTGCGCATCGTCGGTCCGCACGACGCCGAGGACCGCACCGGCGTCGTCGCCTTCGTCATCGAGGGCGTCCACCCGCACGACGTCGGCCAGGTGCTCGACGCCGCCGGCGTCGCCGTCCGCACCGGGCACCACTGCGCCCAGCCGATCCACGCGCACTTCGGGATCCCCTCATCCTCGCGCGCGACCTTCGGCCCCACGACCACCCCGGAGGAGGTCGACCGCTTCCTCGAGGCCGTCGGCTCCGTCCGCACCTACTTCCAGAGGTGAGCATGAACGACCTCGACCAGCTCTACCAGCAGGTCATCCTCGACCACTCCAAGGAGCGCCATGGGGAGGGCGCCCTCAGCGCCGCCGACGCCGAGTCGCACCAGGTGAACCCCACCTGCGGCGACGAGGTGACCCTCAGCGTCCGCGTCCAGGACGGCAAGGTCCAGGCCGTCGGATGGGAGGGTGACGGCTGCTCCATCTCCCAGGCGTCCGTCTCCGTCATGCACGACCTCGTCGACGGCGCCGACCTCGCCACCGTGGCGCGTCTCGAGCGCGAGTTCGACGAGATGATGCACTCCCGTGGCAAGGGCGTGCCGGACGAGCTCCTCGACGACCTCGAGGACGGCGCCGCCTTCGAGGGCACCTCGAAGTACCCCAACCGCGTCAAGTGCGCCCTCCTGGGCTGGAAGGCCCTCAAGGACGCCGTCGTCCAGACCGGCACGGCCTGGCCGGCCGACGACGCCGGGACCACCGGCGCCTGAGCACCGCCGCAGACCACCAGACCTCAACACAAGGAGAACCCATGAGCGAGCCCACCACCTCCTCGCCGGGCGCCCCCGGCGGGACGAGCCCGTCCGCCGCGGCGGACAACCCCATGGCCGCCCAGCACGACCCGACCGCCCTGGCCGACGTCGACGTGGCCGCCATCGAGGAGGCCCTCCGCGACGTCATCGACCCCGAGCTCGGCATCAACGTCGTCGACCTCGGCCTCCTCTACGGGCTGTCGATCGAGCCCGACGGCACCGTCGTCCTCGACATGACGCTCACGACTGCGGCCTGCCCGCTGACCGACGTCATCGAGGAGCAGGCGCAGCAGGCCCTCGGCCTCATCGCCGACAAGGTCCGCATCCAGTGGGTGTGGCTGCCGCCGTGGGGCCCGGACAAGATCACGCCCGAGGGTCGTGAGCAGCTGCGCGCCCTCGGCTTCAACGTCTGACCCCAGAGCGCCTCGCAGAGCCCAGTCAGCCAGACGCTCCGACCCCGGTCCGCCCTCCCCTCCGTGGGATGGGCGGACGGGGGTCGTCGTGGACGTCGGTCTTGTGCGCGGCGGCGGGCGTCAGCGTCCCAGCATAACGGCACGCAGGACCGGCGCCTGTGAGCGCTCGTCGCCTCCCTTCGTGCCGTAGACGAGCGTGACGCGCCCGGAGCGCGCCCGCTCGCGCAGCGCCAGCATCGCCTCGTGGCGCTCGTCCTCCTTGAGCTCCTCGCGGTAGCGCTCCTCGAAGGCCTCCCAGGACAGTCCGTCGTGGTGGAAGGCCTTGCGGAGCCCGTCCGAGGGCGCGACCTCCTTGCACCACTCGTCGATCGCCGCCTTCTCCTTCGAGACGCCCCGCGGCCAGAGCCTGTCGATGAGGACGCGGTAGCCGTCGTCGTCGCCGGCGCCGTCGCGGACGTAGGCGAGGGTAATGCTGTCAGCGGAGGGGAGGTCGGTGCTCATGCGACCACCGTAGGCTCGCCGCGGGCCCGTCGCTCACCCAACGGGCCCCGATGAGCCTGCAGCGGGCCGGCTCGACTCCTTGCGTCAGCGCCTCAGAGCTGCGAGCCCGACACGGAGAAGGTGTCGCACTGGCCGATCTGCCCGCCCTTGAGGCCCGTCGTGAACCACTTCTGTCGCTGCGCCGAGGAGCCGTGCGTCCAGGAGTCGGCGTCGACCGTCCCCGAGGAGCGCTGCTGGATGTGGTCGTCGCCGACGGCGGCTGCGGCGTCGAGCGCCGACTGGATCTCGTCCTGCGTCGGCTCGGTGAGGAAGGTCTGGCCGGTCTCCGGGTCCTTCGTCGTCGAGGCGTAGTGGACCCACACGCCGGCGTAGCAGTCGGCCTGGAGCTCGGTGCGCACCGAGTCCGAGGTGGCGCCGGTGCCGGAGCGATCCGTGCTGTTCATGAGGCCGAGCTCGTTCTGGATGTGGTGCCCGAACTCGTGCGCGACGATGTACTCCTCAGCGAGCGGGGTGTCCGCGGCGCCGATGACGCCGCCTTCCATCTCCTGGAAGAAGCTCATGTCGAGGTACACGGTGGAGTCGCCCGGGCAGTAGAACGGGCCGACGGAGGAGGTTGCCGAGCCGCACGCCGTGGAGACCGAGCTGCCGTCCCAGAGGAGGAACTCGGGCTTGACGTAGTCGACCTTGGCCTGGGCAGGCAGCTGCTCTCCCCACACGGCGTCGAGGGACTCAGCCGTCGCGGCCATGCGGCACTGCGTGTAGGTGTTGGCCGCGTCGCCGTTCGCGTCCGACCCGGTGCCGCACACCGACATGTCGATGGTCGAGGAGGTCGAGGAGAAGCCGGCCTGACTGGAGGAGCCGTCTCCCGCGAGCATGCCCGTGAGGTCGACACCCGTGAGCTGGGACAGGATGACGAGGGCGATGACGGTGAAGACCGATCCGCCGCCGATGGCCACCCCACGGCCGCCGCCTCCCGTCGAGCGCGTCGAGACGCGGTTGGGGTCGACCTGGATTCCCTTGTTGAAGGACATGACGGGCACCTCGTGGGCTCGGGAGGAGGGGGAGCGGGCCCAGCGTAACCGGCGTCACCCGATCCGTCCCGCGGACCGCACCGCGCACGGCCGCGCCGTGACCGCCGGGTAACCTTGGCACGTGCTCTACGACCTCCTGTACAAGTCCGTCCTGTCCCGCATCGACCCCGAGGTCATCCACGACGTGTGCGTCCAGGCCATCGAGGTCACGAGCCGCGTGCCCCTCGTCCGCGACGCCGTCCGCCAGGCCTGGGGACGCCGCCCCGCCGCACCCGTCCCCGCCGCCGGCCAGGGCGGCCCCTTCGCCCGGCCCGTGCCCGGCGTCCTCGGCCTCGCCGCCGGCATGGACAAGGAGGGGCAGGCCATCGAGGGCATGGACATGCTCGGCTTCGGCTTCGTCGAGGTGGGCACCTTCACCGCCTGGCCCCAGCCCGGCAACCCCAAGCCCCGCGTGTGGCGGTACCCGTCCACGCGCTCCCTGCGCAACGCCATGGGCTTCCCGAACGACGGCGCCGACGAGGCTGCGCGCCGGCTGCGCGCCCTGCGCTCCACCAAGCGGGGCCGCAGCATCGTCGTCGGCGCGAACATCGGCAAGACGAAGGCCGTCCCGAACGAGGACGCCGTCGAGGACTACCGCTACTCCGCCTCCCGGGTGGCCCGCTGGGCCGACTACCTCGTCGTCAACGTCTCCAGCCCCAACACGCCCGGGCTGCGCGACCTCCAGTCCGTCGAGTCCCTGCGCCCCATCCTCGAGGCCGTCCGCGAGGCCGGGGACGCCGCCGCCGGCCGCCACGTGCCGCTCCTGGTCAAGATCGCCCCCGACCTCGCCGACGAGGACGTCGACGCCGTCGCCGACCTCGTCCTCGACATGGGCCTGGACGGCGTCGTCGCCACGAACACGACGATCGACCACGAGCTCGGCGCGGGCGGCGTCTCCGGCGCCCCGCTCCTGCCCCGGGCGCTCGCCGTCGTGCGCCGACTGCGCGACCGCCTCGGGGACGAGCCCACCATCATCGGGGTGGGCGGCATCTCGTCCATCTGGGACGCCGAGCTCATGCTCGACGCCGGCGCCGACCTCCTCCAGGCCTACTCCGCCTTCATCTACAACGGCCCCGCCTGGCCCGGGCGCCTCAACCGCGCGCTCGCCGCGACCCGCCGTACCCGCTGATGACGGGGGAGGCCCGCGCCTCGGGGCCGCGGCACGGCACCTCCGGCGCCCGCTCCGCCGCGCAGGCCGCCCTGCCCGCCGCCTGGGCCGTCGGCACGGGCATCGTCCTCGTCTCGCTCGTCCTCCGGCCGGGCGCCACGAGCACCGGCCCCGTCCTCGAGGAGATCCGTGCCGGCATCGGGATGGGGACGACGAGCGCCGCGCTCCTGTCCGCGCTGCCCGGGTTGTCCTTCGCGGCCTCCGGGGCGGTCGCCGCACGCCTCGGCCACAGGCTCGGCGCCGTCGGTGGCCTCGCCCTCGCTGCCCTCCTCGCGGCGGTCGGCCTCCTGGCCCGCGCCGCGTCCGGCACCACAGCCGTCTTCCTGCTCATGACCCTCCTCGCGCTCTTCGGCGCCGGCCTCGGCAACGTGCTCCTCCCGATGGCGATCAAGCAGCGCTTCCCGCTGCACTCGGGGATCTGGACCGCCGTGTACGTCACGGTGCTGCCGGTCGGCTCGCTCCTGCCGCAGCTGGTCGCCCCGGCGATGGTCGCGTCCGCCTCCGGGTGGCGCGGGAGCCTCGGTCTGTGGGGCTGGGTCTCCGCGCTGGCCGTCCTGCCGTGGGCCGGGATCCTCGTCGCGCGGGCGCTCGGTGGTCGGCGGGGCTCGCACGACCCGGTGCGCAACGAGTCCATGGGGGCAGGCGACGAGGACGGGGAGCTCGGTGCGGCCCGGCTTGTCGAGAACGCGCCAACGACCGCCGACGCGACGGCGGCACGCGCTGCGAGCCGCGCCGTCGGCCTCGTGGACGTCGCGCGCAGCCCCCGAGCCCGCGCGATGGCGCTCTTCTTCGGGCTCCAGTCCATGCAGGCCTACGTCGCCTTCGGCTGGTTGCCCCAGATCTTCCGCGACGCCGGCGCGCCGCTGGACCGGGCCTCGCTGCTCCTGGCGGCCTTCTCCGTGTGGGGCGTGCCGGGCGGCTTCATCATCCCGCCGCTGGTCACCCGCTCGCGGCACCTTCAGACCTGGGTCATCCTCTTCGTCTCCATGCTCGTCGTCGGCTACACGGGGCTCCTCGTCGCGCCGCTCACGGTCGCCTGGCTGTGGCCCTGCGCCCTGGGCGTGTCGGGCTTCTGCTTCCAGGTCGCGCTCGTCCTCGTCACCCACCGCACCCGCGACTACCGCGTGACCGCGGCCCTGTCCGGCTTCACCCAGTCCGTGGGCTACGCCCTGGCCTCGGCCGGGCCCTTCGTCGTCGGTTGGGTCCACGGCCTGACCGGAGGCTGGAGAGTCCCCCTGGCCCTCCTCATCGCCTCGGCCCTCCCCATGGCCTGGGCCGGGTGGCGGGCCTGCGCGGACGGCGTCATCGACGACGAGGTCGCGGACGCCGCGGAGGCCGCGGCGCACCGCTGAGCCGCACGCCGCGGCCTCGGTCCACGCCTGATCAGTCCTCGAGCCGGCTCGGGGAGCGCGTGAGCGAGGGATCCCGCTCGACGACGTCGCCGAGCGCCTCGTCGATCGCGTCGAGCACGTCCTGCTCGAGGCGCACCCCGGAGGCCTTGACGTTCTCGACGAGCTGCTCGGGCCGCGAGGCTCCCACGAGGGCCGCGGACACGTTGTCGTTCTGCAGGACCCAGGCGACGGCGAGCTGAGCCATGGTCAGGCCGGCATCCTCGGCGATCGGGCGCAGGCGCTGGACCGCGGTGAGCACCGGATCCGTCATCCAGCGGGCGATCATCTCCCGCCCGCCCTTCTCGTCCGTGGCGCGCGAGCCGGCGGGCGGCTGGGACCCGGGCAGGTACTTGCCGGACAGGACGCCCTCGGCCATGGGCGACCAGACGACCTGCCCCATGCCGAGCTCCTTCGAGGTCGGGACGACCTGATCCTCGATGACCCGCCACAGCATCGAGTACTGGGGCTGGTTGGAGACGAGGCGGAAACCCATCTGGGTGGCGAGCTCCTGGCCGGCGCGGATCTGCTCGGCGTTCCACTCAGAGACCCCCACGTAGAGGGCCTTGCCGGAGCGGACGACGTCGGCGAAGGCCTGCATCGTCTCCTCCAGCGGGGTGGCGTCGTCGAATCGGTGCGCCTGGAGCAGGTCGACGTAGTCGGTGCCGAGGCGCCTCAGGGAGCCCTCGACGCCGCGGAGGATGTGCTTGCGGGAGAGGCCGGAGTCGTTGGCGCCCTTGGCGTCGATGGGGAAGTAGACCTTCGTGAAGATCTCGAGGCCGTCCCGGCGCTCGCCCTTGAGCGCGCGGCCGAGCACCTCCTCGGCCTTCGTGTTGGCGTAGGTGTCCGCCGTGTCGAAGCTCGTGATGCCCAGGTCCAGGGCCGTGCGGACGCACTCGATGGCGGTGTCCGCCTCCACCTGGGAGCCGTGGGTGAGCCAGTTGCCGTAGGTGATCTCCGTGACCTTGAGACCGGAGCTGCCGAGATGACGGTACGCGACCATGCGCCCAGCCTAGGGCGCGGCCGGCAGCGGGGCGGGCGGATCACCGGATCCGCCCGCCCCGCTGGGACGTCGTGGGTGGGGGTGCTCCCGGGCCGCCGTCGGGCCCCGGGCAGGCACCCCGGGTCAGGCCGGGTACTCGCCGCGACGGTTCTGCGGCGACGGCTGGCGCCAGCGGCGCAGGTTGAAGCAGCGGCTGAAGATGTACCAGAAGATCGTGCCGCCCTTCTTGACCTCCTCCTCGCCGAACTTCTTGTACAGGCGACGGCGCAGGATGAGCCAGCACACGATGGTGTCGATGAGCGCGAGGAGCAGGACGGCGTACAGGCCGAAGAGCAGGTAGATGTTCCACAGGCTCTGGCTGCGCGAGAGCACGAGGACGAGCACGAGCATGAGGATGCTCAGCGGCAGGAAGAGCTCGCCGATCGACCAGCGCGCGTCGACGTAGTCGCGGATGTAGCGCTTGATGGGGCCCTTGTCGCGCGCGGGCAGGTAGCGGTCGTCGCCGGTGACCATGGCGCGGCGCTGACGCTCCCAGGCCGCGTCCTGCTTGGCGCGAGCCTCCCGCTTGGCGGCCTTGCGGTCCGCCGGGACCACGGGGTGCAGGCCCCGTGCCTGGGCGTCGCGGCGCTTCGGGGTGGCGCGGCCCTTGCCACCCTGCTTGCCGGGAGCCTGGGTGTACGCCGTCGCCCCGGCGGCCTGCGCGGCGTCGTCGCCGACCCTGTCCGACTTGTTGAAGAGCTTCACGGTGACAGGGTAGCCGCTGAGCCGCGATACCCTGAAAACCATGATCACCGTTGACTCCGTGCGCTCCGCGGTCCACGACTCCTTCGAGGGAATCGTGTCCGACCTCGTCGAGCTCGTCGCCATCCCGTCCGTCTCCGCCGCCAGCCACGACCAGGCCCAGGTGGCGCGGTCCGCCGAGCACGTCGCCGCCCTCCTGCGCGACTCGGGCCTCGAGGCCGAGGTCCTCACCGCGCCCGGCCCCGACGGCGCCCCGGGCCGCCCCGCCGTCGTCGCCCACAAGGAGGGCCCCGCCGGCTCCCCGCGCGTCCTCCTGTACTCCCACCACGACGTGCAGCCCGTCGGCGACCCCGGCAAGTGGCAGCAGGCCGACCCCTTCGCCGCCGAACGGCGCGGCGACCGCCTCTTCGGGCGCGGGGCCGCCGACGACGGCGCCGGCGTCATCAGCCACGTCCACTCCCTGCGCACCCTCGCCGCGCTCAACGACGGCGAGCTGCCCTGCTCCGTCACGGTGTACATCGAGGGGGAGGAGGAGGTCGGCTCGCCCTCCTTCGAGAGCTTCCTGTCCACCTACGAGGACCGCCTCGCCTCCGACGTCATCGTCGTCGCCGACTCCTCCAACTGGAAGGTCGGCACCCCGGCCCTCACCACCTCCCTGCGCGGCGTCGTCCAGGTCGACGTCCGCCTCGACGTCCTCGACCACGCCCTCCACTCCGGCCAGTACGGCGGCCCCGTCCTCGACGCGGTGACCTCGATGGCCCGCCTCATCGCCACCCTCCACGACGAGAACGGCGACGTCGCCGTCCCCGGCCTGGTCTCCGAGCCCACCGCGGCCCCCGACTTCCCCCAGTACCCCGAGGAGGCCTTCCGCGCCGACGCCGGCGTGCTCGACGGCGTCCGCCTCGCCGGGACCGGCGACCTCACGGCCCGCCTGTGGACCAAGCCGACCCTCACCGTCATCGGCATGGACGTCACCCCGCTCGACCTGGCCGGCAACGTGCTGGCCCCCTCGTGCACCGCGCGCCTCTCGATGCGCATCGCGCCCGGGCAGGACCCGGCGGCCGCCGCCGCCCTCAAGCAGCACCTCGTCGACAACGCCCCCTTCGGTGCGCGCGTCACCGTCTCCCAGGGCGAGGAGGGCCCCGCCTTCGACGGCTCCTCCGAGAGCCCCGCCGGCCAGGCCGCCCACTGGGCCCTCACCGAGGCCTTCGGCGAGGACTGCGTCGACATCGGCCAGGGCGGCTCCATCCCCTTCATCGCCACCCTGCAGAAGACCTTCCCTGACGCGCAGGTCCTCGTCACCGGCATCGAGGACCCCGACACCCGCGCCCACAGCGAGGACGAGTCGATGCACCTGGGCGACCTCGAGCACATCGTCACGGCCGAGGCGCTCCTGCTGGCCCGCCTGGCCGGCGCCGTCCCCGAGACCTCTGAGTGACGAGGGCCGCGACCGCATGAGGATCCTGCTGGCCACCGGCGCCATGCACCCCGAGCCCGGCGGCGTACCCCTCGTCGACCCCGCGACGGGGCTCGGCGCAGGGACCGTCGCGCAGGCTCTCGCCACCGGCTGGGCGGCGGCGCGCCCCGATGACCTCGTCACGGCCCTGCCCGTGCCGGACGGCGGACCGGGCGCCGCTCAGGCCGTGCCCGCCGACGCCGTCGACGCCCGCTCCGCCCTCCACGCGCGCGGCCCCCTCGGTGACGTCCGCGAGGTCGACCTGCTGCGCCTCGCCGCCCCGGGCGTGCCCCGCCCGGGCGCGGCGCCCGAGGGTGCGCGCAGCTGGTTCCTCGACGCCGCCCGGCTCCTCGCCCTGCCCGCGGACCACGCGCAGGCCGCCCGCGAGGCCGCGGAGGGGACCTCCACGGGCCTCGGCGAGGTCATCGCCGAGGCGCTCGGCGTCATCGACACCGGCGACACCCTCGTCGTCGGCCTGTCCCGCTCCGCGGTCCACGACGGCGGGGCCGGCGCGCTCGAGGGCCTCGGGGGTGCCGTGCGCGCCCGGGAGCTGCTCGACGGCCGCGACCTCCTCCTCGCCCTCGCCGACGACGCCCCGCTCGGTGGCATGTCCGGTGCCGGGCAGGCCCTGCCCGCGCTCACCGGCATCGCCCCGGAGACGGCTCAGGAGCTCGACCGGGAGGCCTGCGCCCGTGCCTCCCGCGCCCTCACGGACCTCGCCACCCCCAGGGCCGGATCACTGCCGGTCCTCGGCGGGCAGCCGAGCCTCGCCGAGCGCCTCTCCGTGTCCTCCTGGGGCACCGGGGCGGCCGGCGGCAGCGCGCTCATCCTGCGGGCCCTCGGCGCCGGCGCCTTCCCGGGCGCCCGCGTCATGGCGCACCTGCTCGGTCTCGACGCCGCCGTCGCCGAGGCCGACCTCGTCGTCACCTCCTCTGGGGAGGTGTACGACGTCCTCGCCGACTGCGTGCCCGCCGTCGTCGGGAGCGCCGCCTCCGCTCTCGCCCTTCCGACGGTGCTCGTGGCCGGGCGCAGCGTCGTCCCGCGCGGGGAGCTCGCCGAGGCCGGGATCGTCTCCTCCTACGCGCTGGAGGAGATGGGTGTCGGGCTCGGCTCGTCCTGGGACGACGGCGGCCCCGACGCCGTCCGGCAGCGGCTCACCGAGCTGGGAGGCAGGCTCGCCCGGACCTGGTCCCGCTGAGAGGGCCCCGACCGGCCTCGCGGTCCCGGCCCGACGCTCGGCGCCCGGCCGTGAGCGAGGACGACGGGGCGCGGCCCGTCTCCCGCAGGCACTACCGGTCGACGAGGCCGTTCCGGATGGTGCTGGATGGGCGCGTGCCAGGTCGTCTCAGGCCCCGGGCAGCGGAGCCGCGGCGCTCGGCGCCGGTGCCGTCGAGCCGCGCACGATGAGGTCCGGGGTGAAGAACATCTCCGCGTCCGACTGCTCCTCGCCGTTGATCGCCGCGAGGAGGGTCTGGACGGCCGCGCGGCTGATCGCCGCGACCGGCTGGCGGACTGTCGTCAGGGGCGGGTTCGTCATGGGGATCATGGGGGAGTCGTCGTAGCCGATGACGCTGACGTCCTGCGGCACCGAGCGCCCCATGGAGCGCGCCCCCTGGATGACGCCGAGCGCCATGATGTCCGAGCCGCACACGATGCCCGTGCACTCCTGCTCGATGAGGCTCCGGGCCGCCGCCGCGCCGCCCTCGTAGGTGTAGAGCGTCTCGACGACGCGCAGCGGCTCGCCCGGCAGCGCCGCCCGCATCCCGTCCTCGTAGCCGGCGCGCTTGCGCTCGGCGGGTACGTAGCGGGTCGGGCCGATCGCGAGGCCGATGCGCCGGTGGCCGAGACTGATGAGGTGGTCCACCGCCATGTGGGCCGCCGTGCGGTCGTCCGTGGTGAAGTTGGGAGCCTTGATCGTCGGGGCGTTGCCGTTGATGGTGACGACCGGGACGCCGCGCTCGCGCAGCCGCTGGTACCGGGTGACGTCGCCGCCCGTGTCAGAGTGACGCCCCGAGACGAAGATGATGCCGGCGACCCCGCGATCGACGAGCATCTCGATGTACTCGTCCTCGCTCGTGCCGCCGGGCGTCTGGGTGCACAGGAGCGGGGTGTGCCCGCCGGGGGCCAGGAGCTGCTCGATCTCCTGGGCGTACAGCGGGAAGATCGGGTTGCTCAGCTCGGGGACGATGAGTCCGACGAGACCGCGCGAGGTCTGGTGAAGGCTCTCCGGGCGCTCGTAGCCGAGGAGGTCGAGGGCCACGAGCACCTGGCGCCGGGTCGCCTCGGCGACGTTCGTCTTGCCGTTGAGCACGCGTGAGACGGTGGCCGTGGAGACACCCGCCTGATCGGCGATGTCGGCCAGAGTGATGCGCTGCTGCACGTGATCTCCTTGGTTCTGCGCTGGGCCGTTGCTGATGATAGGACGCCGCCGTCGGCGTCACAGAGTCGGGGGCGTCGTGCGGGCGAGGTCGATGAGGACCGATCCGGGCCCGTCGGCGCTGACGACCAGTGTCGCGTCGGTGCCCTCGCCCTCGACGACCGCTCCCACCGCGCCGAAGCTCTCGACCCGGCCGACGGCCTCGGCCGGCAGGGCGACCAGGGGGACGGTCACCTGGGCCGCGGCGTCGCGGGCGACGGCGACGATGACGTCCCCGTCCGGGTGCGTGCGCTGCCAGACGAGCAGATCGGCCCCGGCGTGGACCCAGCGTAGACCTCCTCGGCGCAGGGCGGGCGTCTCACGACGTCGTCGGGCCAGTCCGCGGTAGTGGGCGAGGACCTCGCGGTCGACCTCGCCCCAGGCGCCGTGGTCCGCGACCTCGTCGCCCTGGACGCCGTCGGCGCCCGTCACCCAGGGGATCGTCGTGCGCGAGTGCTCTCCGGTCGTGCCCGTCGCGCCGAGCTCGTCGCCGGAGAAGACGGTGGGGACGCCCGGCACCGTGAACAGGGCGGTGGCCGCCACCATCTGCAGCTCGTGCGAGCCGACGACGCTGCGCACACGGGGCGTGTCGTGGGAGCCGAGGAGGTTCATCGAGCGCTGGAGGGCGGTCGGCGGGATCGTGCCCGCGTAGCGGCGCGCCCCGGCGACGACCTCGTCCCCGGGCAGGTGGGGAACGGGCGTGGGCCAACGGTCGAAGAGGTGGGCCGCCTCGCCCTCGGTGGCCGAGAGCCACGCCCACAGCGGGCGCGTCAGACCCATGTAGTTCATGGCGCCGTGCCAGCCGGGTCCGGTGAGGTCGGCGGAGGCGTCGTGGAAGTGCTCGGCGACGAGCCAGGTCTCGCGGCCTGTGCGGCGCTCGACCTGCGCCATGGTGGCGCGCATGTCGGCTGCGGCCTGGTGGGCCAGGTCCGTCATGCCGTGCCGGCCGGTCATGTTGGCGACGTCGGTGCGCCAGCCGTCGGCCTCGTAGGGAGGCAGCAGCCAGCGGGCGGTCACGGAGCCCTCTCCGCGCACGAGCCGGTCGCGCAGCTCGGGCGAGGAGTGGTCGAGCTTGGGCAGCGACGGGACGCCGAGCCACGTGGCGTAGACGTCGGGGTGGTGCTCGAAGGAGTAGAAGCGCGCCTCGGTCGAGTCGGGGTCGGTGACGGCGGCCCGGAACCAGTCGTGGGTGGCGCCCGTGTGGTTCGTCGTGAGGTCGAGGACGAGGTGCATGCCGCGCTCGTGGAGGGCGGCCGCGAGGCGGGCGAGCGCCTCGTCGCCGCCGAGGAGCTCGTCGACCCGCTCGAAGCTGCTCGCGTCGTAGCGGTGGGTGGAGTCGGCCGGGAAGACGGGTGTGAGGTAGACCGTGTCGGCGCCGAGGTCCTGGATCCAGCTGAGGTGCTCGGCGACGCCGTCGAGGTCCCCGCCGTACCAGACACGGCCCGTGACGCGGCCGTGGACGGGAGGCTCGGCGAGCCAGGGACGGGGCTCGGCCCACGACGGGGGAGTGCGCGTGCTCGCCGCCTCTTCTGCGGTCCGGGGCCCGTCGGCGTCCGCACGCGTGAACGCCTCCTCGGGGGCCTCAGGCACCCGCGCGCTAGCGGCGCCGACGGCGTAGCGGTCGGGGAAGACCTGGTAGGCGACGGCGTCGGGGACCCACTGGGGCAGACCGTCCTCGGGGGAGATCTGGAAGTCGGTGGCGTCGGGGACGTCGTGGGCGGCCAGGCCGTCGCGCTGGTACCAGAGCCAGGGCCGGTCCGCCCCGGACTCGAGGAGGAGGAAGCGGTAGCGGTTCACCTGATTGACGAGGCGGACGGGTCCCTCCCACCAGGAGCCACCGGGCTCGATGGAGACGCGCTCCATGTCGGTGACGGCGGGCTCGCCGTCGACGACCTGCCGCAGGACGACGCGCTCGGGCGCCCGCGGCGCCGGGACCCACAGGCGGGCGGTGAGCTCGGCGCCCTCGCGCCGCTCGCCCACGAGGTGCGCGGGACCGGTGTCGTGGTGCGGCTCCGTGAGGAGCTCCGCCGTCGTCGGTGAGGTCACGGGCAGGTCCTTCGTCGTCATCGTCGTCAGAGCTGGGGGGGGATGGGGGAGAGGGGGCATGAGGGGGGCGAGGCCGCGGTGCGTGGCCGGTGAACCGGCGACGGGCGGGGCTCCGGGTCGGGGCCCCGCCCGTCGGCACGGGTGGTCGCTGGTGCGCGCCCTGTCAGCCCTTGACCGCGCCGGCGGTGGCGCCGCCGACGATGTACTTCTGCAGGTACTGGAACAGGGCGATGACCGGCACCATCGTCATGACGGCGCCCGCGGCGAAGAGACCGAGGTTGTTCGAGCGGTCGCCGGAGAGCATGCCGTACAGGCCGACGGCGAGGGTCTTCTTCGAGTCGTCGGTGAGGAAGATCGAGCCGATGAGGAACTCGGAGATGATGCCGACGAAGGCGAGGAGGAAGGTCGTCGCGAGGATCGGCTTGAGGGAGGGCAGGAGGATCTTGTAGAAGACCTGCCAGTGCGAGCAGCCGTCGAGGATGGCGGCCTCGTCGAGCTCCTTCGGGATGGTGTCGAAGGTGCCCTTGATGAGCCAGACCTGGCCGAGCGCGCCACCCATGAGGGCCAGGCAGTAGCCGGCGAGCGTGTTGAGGCCGATGGCGGGGATGACCTGGCCGATGTCGGACATCATGTTGTAGATGGCGATCATCGACAGGGTCGTCGGGAACATCATGATGAGCAGCAGCGTCAGGAGGCCGCCGCGGCGGCCCTTGAAGCGGAAGCGGCTGAAGGCGTAGGCGGCCAGGACCGAGAAGAAGATCTGGAAGGCAGCGACGACGAGGCACACGATGATCGTGTTGCCGTACCAGCGGAGGAAGGGGCCCCGGGCGCCGGAGAGCAGGGTCTGGTAGTTCGCCAGCGAGACCTGCTTCGGGATGATCGACGTCGAGGCGACGGTGCCGAGCGGGTTGAGTGAGGCGCTGATGACGTACAGCACCGGGAAGGCCGCGAAGATGAGTGCGAGGACGCCGACGAGGTGGCGCCACCCGATCTCCTGGAACCAGCGCCCGAAGGGCATCCTGTTGTTCTCGCGGGGAGCGTCCGGGTCGTCCGGGTTGACGACCTCGAGGTTGTCCGCGTCGAGGGCGGGCGTGGGGGCGACGGGCTGGGTCTGTGCCATGGTGGTGGGTCCTTTCCGCGCTCAGTTGACGTCTTCCAGGCGCGCGGTGGCCCGGAACTGGATGGCGGCGAGAACGCCGGTGATGACGAAGAGGATGACGGAGACCGCGGAGGCGAAGCCGTAGTCGGCGCCGTTCCCGCCGAAGGCGATGCGGTAGATCATCGAGATGAGGATGTCGGTGCCGCCGCGCGTGTACTCGCCGGCGCCGAAGGGGCCGCCCTTGGTGAGCAGCTGGATCGCGTTGAAGTTGTTGAAGTTGAACGCGAAGGTGCTCACGAGCAGCGGGGCGACGGAGACGAGCAGGAGCGGCGTCGTGATGCGGGTCGTCGTCTGCCAGCCGGAGGCGCCGTCGATCTTCGACGCCTCCTTGAGGTCGCCCGAGATGGACTGGAGGGCGCCAGTGCACACGATGAACATGTACGGGAAGCCCATCCAGGTGTTGGTGAGGAGGACCGCGACCTTGGCCCACGTCGGGTCACCGAGCCAGTCGATGCTCAGGTGCAGCGTCTGGTTGATGAGGCCGAAGTCCTTGTTGTAGAAGTTCGACCAGATGAGCAGGGAGATGAATCCCGGGACGGCGTAGGGCAGGAGGAGGAAGGAGCGGTAGAGCTTCTTCCCGCGGACGCGGTCGTCATTGAGGGTGAGGGCGAGGAAGTAGCCCAGGACGAAGGTCAGGAGCATCGAGCCGGCCGCGAAGATGAGCGTCCACCAGAAGGCTCCGGCGAGCTGCTTGACCAGGGAGGTGTTCGAGAACAGCTCCTGGAAGTTGGCGAGGCCGACGTTCTGCTTCCAGGACTGGGCGAGCTTGTTGCCGTGCGAGTCGACGAAGTACTCCGACTTGCCGACCTTCTGGACCGTGTAGGTCGTGTTGGTAGTCGTGTTCGTGATTGAGTCGGTCTTCTCGTCGTAGACCATCGTCTTCGTGCCCTGGAAGGCGTTGCGCACGCCCTGGACCTTGATCGCGGTGTTCTCGTCGACGGAGAGCGTGAGCGCGGAGATCGTCTTGTAGGACGTGTTGATCTCCTTGGGCGTGAGGACCGTGTAGCCCTTCGCGTCGGTGACGAAGCCGCCCTTGACGGTGACGTCGGAGCTCTTGGCCTTCTGGACCTTCTCACCGTCGGCTCCGTAGAGGACGGAGCCGCTCTCGGGGTCGACGAGGAAGAGCGTGTACGGGCCGTCAGCGGCCGTGCCGGTCGTCGCCACCGTCATGTTGTAGATCGGGGAGTCCGCCTTCTGCTGGACGGAGTTGTTCGTGATCGAGGTGATCGCGTCCTCCTTCGTCCCGCGGAATCCGTCGCCGAAGTTCGTGAAGGCCGTCTGGATCGTGAGGATGATCGGGACGATGAGGAAGACGGCGAGGAAGAAGGTGCCTGGGAACATGTACTTGGCGGGCACGAAGCGCTTCGTCGAGTAGAGGAAGAAGATCGCCAGCGCGCTGAGCACGACGACTCCGAGCCACATCCACATCTTGAACTGGATGAGCAGGGGGATGAGGTAGATCGCTACCGCGAGGGTGGCGCCGAGGACGAGGACGCGACCGATGACCGAGCGGATGGTCGTGGTCCTCTCCTTCGGGCCGCTCGCGTTCGTGAGGGCGGACGACATGGTCGGATCCTTTCAGCGCGCCGCGCTGCGCGGGCGTCGGGGCATGAGGGCAGAGGCTGGGGAGACGTGGTGGGCGGGGAGGGACGGGCGGCGGTGCCCGGGGTGCGCGACGGGGCCGGTGGGACGGCGGGGGAGCCGTCCCACCGGCCCCGTCGCGGCTGACATCAGGCGCCGATGGCCTGCTTGATGGCGTCGCCCGCAGACTTCATCGTGGAGTCGGCGTCCGCGCCCTTGATGATGTTGGCCTCGGCCTTGCCCAGCGGCGTCCAGACCTCGGCCATCTCCGGGATGGACGGCATCGGGTCCGCGTTGTCGGTGGCCAGCTGGGAGAAGGTCACCATGTTCGGGTACTCGTCCTTGAGCTCGTCGGCGAGGTCGGTCTGCACCGGCGGGAGCTGGTTGATGTCGAACATGGCCCTGGTGATCGTCGTGTCCTTGATGACGTCGGCGACGAAGGTCTGCGCGAAGGCGGCGTTCTTGCCCTTGGAGGCGATGTAGAAGCCGTTGACGCCGGCGAAGGGGCGGGCGCCCTCCATGCCGTCGAAGCCAGGGATCTTGACCAGGGCGTAGTCGATGCCGGCCTTCTCGACGTCCGAGATGGCCCACGGGCCCGAGACGAGGTACGGCGCCTTGCCGTCGGTGAACAGGGAGATCGCGTTGTCGCCGGTGATGGAGGTCTTGAGGACGCCCTCCTTGCCGAGCTCGCCCATCTTCTCAGCTGCCTTGAGGGATCCCTCGGCGCCGACGCCGCAGTCCTTGGCGTTGAGCGTGCCGTCGGAGTTCTTCCCGAAGAGGTAGCCGCCCGCAGAGGTGTAGATGGGCTCCATGTGGTAGGCGTCGCCCGCCTCGCCGACGGGGAGCGAGAGGATCGCCTCGGTGCCCGCGGCCTTGCCGGCCTCGACGAGCTTCTCGATGGTGGCCGGCTCGGCCTCCTGCGTGAGCTTCTTGTTGACGAAGAGGCCGAGGGTCTCGACGGAGTACGGAACGCCGTAGTACTGGCCGTCGTAGGTCATGGCGTCGAGGGCGACCTTGGAGATGTTGGACTTCGCGTCCTCGGCGATGGTGACGGGGGAGATCGCGCCGTTCTGGACGAGGTTGCCCAGCCAGTCGTGCGCGCCGACGACGATGTCCGGGCCGTTGCCGGCCTGGTTCGCCGTGACGAAGGTGGACTGAAGCTCGTTGGCGACGGTCTGGACGGCGACCGTGATGCCCTGGGAGTCGCCCCACTTCTTGGCGGCGTCCTTGAGCGAGTCGGACTTCTTCTCGTCGGCCCAGATGACGAGGTCGGCGTTGGCGTCGCGGGCGACCGCGGTGGAGCTGGCGTCGCCGGAGGCGGCGTCGGTGGCCGTCGAGGAGCTGGAGTCGTCCGAGCCGCAGGCTGCGGCGGCGGCGAGGGTGGTGGCGATGGCGGTCATGGACAGGAAAGACCGGCGGTTGAGAGTCACCGTGATTCTCCTTCGAATCGAGGGGGTCGTCATGGGGGATGGACCCGTTGCGCAAACGAATGTAACCGGCGCGTGAAAAGTTTGCAAGCAATTGGTCAGCGTTGCACTCAGGTGAGGTGGATCATCTGGCAGTGTGGGAGGGAGAGGAGGCTGGAAGGAGTGCACGGGAGTGGTGGGTCGCGGTCCCCGGCGACCAGCCGGGCCTCTCAGCGCATGGACTCGGCGGCGAGCCAGGTCGTCGTCGACGGCGGGACGAGGAGCCGGCCCTCGGACTGCTCGAGGGCGCGTGACGCGAGGATGATCTCCGTGCCCTCGGGAAGCGCGATGGGCGCGTCCGTCGTGTTCACGAGGACGAGCACGTCCCGGGCGAGGAGGGCGAGGGCCTGCTGCGGGCACCACTCCATGCCCTCGACGAAGGCGAGGGGCGCCGTCGAGAGCGCGTGCTCACGGCGCTGCAGGGTCGCGTGCCGGACCGTGGCGAGCGGCGAGCCGAACTCGATTCCCTGGCCGTGAGCGAGAGCGTTGACCGTCTGCGCGAGCTCGGTGGGGGACTCCGGCTTGTCGGCGTCGAGGAGACCGACCTCGTCGCCCTGGCGCAGGTACACCGATCCTGGCAGCGCGAGCGCCAGGGCCTGGAGGGCGAGTGACCTGCGCCGGCGCTCAGCCTCGTCGATCTCGAACCACCGGCGGCCGTCGCCCGGGTCGCGGTCGGCGTCGATGTGGTAGTCGGGCAGGTACCGCCAGGTGGGGACGGCGCCGAAGCGGTCGTGCTCCTCGAGGGAGCGGTTGATATGCCGGGTGAGGGACTCGCGGTCCCAACGCGAGAGGGTGAGCGAGTCGTCGCGCAGGTGGTGGAGCCAGTCGTCCTGGAGGTGGTGACGCAGCGCGTCCGGGTAGTTCGCCGAGACGTCCGCACCGATGATCCCGTCGTCGACGTACTCGGCGACGAGGCCCTGGAGAACGGCGAAGTACTCGCTGAGGCGGTCCAGGTCGGTCTCGCTCGCGACGTCCGGCGGGACGATGAGACCGAGGTCGACGCCGTCGGCGCCGGCGGAGAGGAAGGTCTCCGCGCGCTCGAGGATGCCCTCGCCCTCGGTCTCGTGGCCGACGACGATCGGGTGGTGCTCGAGGGCGCGCGCTCCGGTGACCGGGCCCTGCGCCCCGGAGACGCGCAGGAGGACTCGCAGCCCCTTCCCGTGGGCGTCATCGATGAAGGAGCGCAGGGCGTCGACGTCGTTGACGGCGTCTAGGAGCGAGGGGCGCAGCAGGACGGAGCCGAGGCCGAGCGAGAGGACGTGGTCGACGAGTCCGTGCAGCGCGTCGAGCTCGACGCTCCCGAGGCTGGATGAGCCGACCTCGTAGACGAGGCCCTCACGCCACCACTCCAGGGGGCCGTTGTAGGGGCGGTGCACGAGAGTCGTCGTGGTGGTCACGGCATCGGCTCCCTTCCACCGGGCTGGGCCCGGGTCCTGCGGCCCGGTGCGCGGCGGGCCGATCGCCCGCACGCCCGCCTGGCGTCTTGCCCAGCCATCCTAACGCGGTGCTGCGATACCTTGGGCCCATGTCCATCAGCCACGAGAGCGTGACGGGTGCCGTCCACGCCGCGCCCCGCGCAGTCCCGCCGGACTCGGATCCCGACGGGCAGGTGCTCGGGCGCGAGGCGGCCGTCGATCTCCCCGGCTACGAGGCACGCGACGTCGAGCGCTTCGTCCCGGAGGTCGGCAAGAGCTCGCGGCGCACCCCCTTCGAGCGCGACCGCGCCCGCGTCCTCTACTCCTCGGCGCTGCGACGGCTCGGTGCCAAGACCCAGGTGCTCGGGCCCTCCTCGGACGACTTCGTCCGCACGCGCCTCACCCACTCCCTCGAGGTCGCCCAGGTGGGCCGCGCCCTTGGGCAGGCGCTCGGCTGCGACCCCGACGTCACCGACACGGCCTGCCTCTCCCACGACCTCGGCCACCCGCCCTACGGGCACAACGGCGAGAAGGCGCTCGACATCGTCGCCGCGGACATCGGCGGCTTCGAGGGCAACGCCCAGACGCTCCGGCTCGTCACCCGCCTCGAGCCCAAGGTCCTCGACGGCGGCGGGCGCTCCGTCGGCCTCAACCTCACGCGCGCCAGCCTCGACGCCGTCGCCAAGTACCCCTGGGCCAAGGGGGAGGGGCCCGGCGGACCGACCGGCAAGAGCGCCCGCAAGTACTGCTGCTACGACGACGACCGCGAGGTCTTCGAGTGGATGCGCGCCGGCGCCCCTGCCGGGCGCCGCTGCCTCGAGGCCCAGGTCATGGACCTCTCGGACGACGTCGGCTACTCGGTCCACGACGTCGAGGACGCCGTGGCGCTCCGGAGGATGGACCCCGCGGTCCTTGACGCCGACGGCGAGGTCGACGCGATCCTCGACGCGACCCTCGACTGGTACGGCGGGGACCTCAGCCGCGACGCGCTCGGCGCCGCCTGGGAGCGCCTGCGCCGCCAGCCGGCCTGGCTCACCTCCTACGACGGCGGCATGGCCTCCGCGGCTGCGCTGAAGAACCTCACGAGCGGCCTCATCGGACGCTTCGTCTCCTCGGTCGCCACCGCCACCCGCGAGGTCTTCGGCGACGGCGCCCTCGCCCGGTACGAGGCCGACCTCGTCATCCCGCCGGAGACGGCCAGCGAGATCCTCGTCCTCAAGGGCGCAGCGGTGCACTACGTCATGGCGCCCCGCGAGCACGAGCCCGTCTACCTGCGTCAGCGCACCCTCATCTTCGACCTCGCCGACGCCCTCCTCGAGTCGGGCGACGCCCACCTCGAGCCCGTCTTCGCCCAGGCGTGGCGCGACGCCGCCGACGGCGCCGGACGCAAGCGCGCCGTCGTCGACCAGATCGCCTCCCTCACGGACACCTCGGCGACCTCCTGGCACGCGCGCCTGTGCGGCATGTTCTCCGCGCTGTGACGACGTGTCCCGACGGTGCCGCCGGCGCCGTCACGGGGCGTCGGTCCACGTCCTGGGGCGCGCTTAGGATGCAGCCATGGCGGGACTGATCAAGCGTGAGGACATCGAGGCGGTGCGCGATCGCGCCAAGATCGAGGACGTCGTCGGCGAGCACGTCACGCTCAAGAGCGGCGGCGTCGGGTCCATGAAGGGCCTGTGCCCCTTCCACGACGAGAAGACCCCCTCCTTCCACGTCCGCCCCCAGCTGGGGCTCTGGCACTGCTTCGGGTGCGGGGAGGGCGGCGACGTCATCTCCTTCGTCCAGAAGATCAACTCCCTGTCCTTCACGGAGGCCGTCGAGTACCTCGCCGGACGCGTCGGGGTCCAGCTCCACTACGAGGAGGGGTCGGGCAAGGTCCGTCGTGGCGTCGAGCCGGGCACCCGCCAGCGTCTCCTCGACGCGAACCGACTCGCCCAGGAGTGGTTCACCCAGCAGATCGCCACGCCCGCCGCCCAGGCCGCCCGGGACTTCCTCACCGGCCGCGGCTTCGACCGGCGGGCCGCCGCCCACTTTGGCTGCGGCTACGCCCCGGCCGGCTGGGACAACCTCGCGAACCACCTGCGCTCGAACGGCTACACGGAGCGCGAGCTCGTGGAGTCCGGTCTGTGCTCCCAGGGCGGTCAGAACGGCTCGCGCGTCTACGACCGCTTCCGCGACCGTCTCATCTGGCCGATCCGCGACGTCACCGGGGCCACGGTCGGCTTCGGCGCCCGGCGCCTCTCGGAGGAGGACAAGGGCCCCAAGTACCTCAACACCCCCGAGACGGCGATCTACCACAAGGCCCAGGTCCTCTACGGGCTCGACCTGGCCAAGAAGGAGATCGCCCGGAGCAGCTCGATCGTCGTCGTCGAGGGCTACACGGACGTCATGGCCGCCCACCTCTCCGGCGTCACCACCGCCGTCGCCACGTGCGGCACGGCCTTCGGCGAGGAGCACGTCAAGATCGTGCGCCGCCTCCTCGGTGACAGCGCGGACCCCTCGGCCGGCGTCATCGCCGGCAACCGGGCGCGCGGGGGAGAGGTCGTCTTCACCTTCGACGGGGACGCCGCTGGTCAGAAGGCGGCTCTGCGCGCCTACGGCGAGGACCAGTACTTCGCCGCCCAGACCTTCGTCGCCGTCGACCCCCACGGCATGGACCCCTGCGACCTGCGCATGGCCGAGGGCAATGAGGCGATCCCGCGGCTGCTCTCGCGGCGCGTCCCGCTCTTCGAGTTCGTCATCAGGACCTCGCTCGCCCACATCGACCTCGACACCGCCGAGGGGCGCGTGCGGGGCCTGCGCGCCGCCGCCCCCGTCGTCGCCGGGATCCGGGACCGCGCCCTGCGACGCGAGTACACGCGGCGCCTCGCCGGTTGGGTCGGCCTGCCGGAGAACGAGGCGGTTGGTGCCGTGCGCGCCGCTGAGCGCCGCGGCATCCGGCCGGGACTCGCCGAGGAGCCCTATGGCGGCGACCTCTACGAGGAGGAGGGCGCTCACGGCGCCACCGCCGGACCCGGCCTGCCCCCGGTCACCGACCCGGTCGCGCGCCTCGAGCGCCAGGCGCTTGAGGTCCTCGTCCAGATGCCCGTCGTCGCGGCCGAGGCCGGGGCGGACGACCTCGACCCCTCCGCCTTCACGCAGCCCATCCACCGTGCCGTCTTCGAGGCCGTCGAGGCCGCCGGGGGAGCCGCGGAGGTGCCCGGGCTCGTCGATCGCGCACAGGCCGCCGGCATCGCTCCCGCAGAGGCGACGCAGCGCGCCACGATCCACTGGATCGAGGAGGTGCGTGCCGGAGCCATCGGCCCGGTGAGCGCCGCCGTCACCGAGCTCGCCGTCGCGCCGCTTCCCCTGCCGGTGCCGCGAGGCAACGCCGCCGGGTCCGGGCAGCCCGATCCCGACGCGGCACGCCGCTACGCCTCCGGGGTCCTGCGGGCGCTCGCGCGCACCGGGGTCAACCGTCGTCTGGCTGAGCTGCGCGCCCGGCACCGCCGCATGAGCCCCGACGACGAGGGCTACCGCGAGGTCTTCGAGGAGATCGTGGGCCTCGAGAACCGCCGCCAGCAGATGGCCCGCGAGGTCTGAGACAGCGGATCCCGCCGAGCGCCGGCGCGCGGCCCGGCCGCGCGCGCGACGAAGCCCCCGGACCCTGAGGTCCGGAGGCTTCCGTGGCTCCCGCGACTGGACTCGAACCAGTAACCGTCCGATTAACAGTCGGATGCTCTGCCATTGAGCTACGCGGGAATCGCGCTCGGCGCGGGTAGAACCTTAGCAAGGTCCCCGCGCTGCCGTCGAATCGGCGCACGCCGTGCCGCGACGGGGATGACGCCGAAAGGTCATCGTGTGGGCAGCCCCACACCATCGCTCACCCGACGGATGAGCCCCGCGAGCACCGTCCGGTCCTCCTCGCTCGTCACCGCAGAGACGTCCGGGTCCGTCACCGTGTAGAGGGCGCCGTCGGGGTCGCGTCGGACGCTTGCCGTCGCCCGCACCCCCGAGGGGAGGGTCCCCGAGACGTGGTGGACGATCGCCCCGTCGACGCCGTGGCGCAGGGCGCGCGCGAAGGGCTCCTCTGCGACCGCGCGGGCGCGGTTGGAGCCGTCGGCCTCGATGTAGCGCAGGGACCTGGGAACCGTGAGCAGCAGCTCCTCCTGATCGGCCGGGCGCGTCTGCGGATCGCGCCGCAGCAGGCCGAGCGTGAAGACCCGGGTGTCCTGGTCCCACGAGCCGTGGGAGACCTCGTCCCAGCCGAGGATGTCCTCGACACTGTCGGCATTGAGAACGATGAGGCGGTGGTCGCCGGCGACTGCCCACCGCGACCCGTCCTCCTCGATGGGGACCGCGCCGAGGGCTCGCTCCCCGTCGGGGAGGAGGGCCGACATCCGGGACGGCAGCTCGGCGTCGGGTACGCGGCGTCGTCGGGAGGAGCCGGGCACGAGGCGCACGAGGCGCGCGAGGCGCCGTGAGAACGAGGACATGGCGGCAGGGTAGCCGCCGCGCGGACGGGACGGTGCGCCCGGACGTGCGAGGATGGGAACATGGCTTACCGCGACATCCGCATCATCGGCGACCCGATCCTGCGCACCGAGTGCGAGTGGATCACCGACATCGACGACTCCGTCAAGGCCCTCGTCGAGGACCTCCTCGAGACGGTCGACGACGATGGTCGCGCCGGTCTCGCGGCCAACCAGATCGGGGTGGGCCTGCGCGCCTTCTCCTGGAACATCGACGGGGAGATCGGCTACGTCCTCAACCCCCGCCTCGACGAGCTCAACTGGGACGAGTACCAGGACGGCGACGAGGGCTGCCTGTCCGTCCCCGACCTCTTCTTCCCGACGAAGCGCGCCTGGTACGCCCGCGCCCGAGGGATCGACCTGGATGGCAAGGAGGTCGTCGTCGAGGGCGAGGAGCTCATGGGGCGCTGCATCCAGCACGAGTGCGACCACCTCGAGGGGCACCTGTACCTCGACCGCCTCGAGCGCAAGGTCCGCTCGAAGGCGATGAAGGAGCTGCGGGCCCAGGGCCTGTGAGACCGACGGCGCCGCACCACTGAGGGTGGCGCCGGCCGGTCGGCGGCGGTGCTGGGCTCGTCTCCCTGCCGCGCCTGGGGATCAGGCCGTGCGCTCATCGGCGCGCCGTCTGGACCATCCCGGGGACGGGTGCAACCATGTCCCCGCACGCCGCGTGCGTCACGTGACAGCCCGGTACGGGTCGAGACCGTTGGGGAAGGCGAATCTCGAACCGACCAGGAGGCGATTCATCGTGAACGGTGCCTACACCCGCGGTGTCCTTTTCGTGCACTCCGCACCCCGTGCCCTGTGCCCGCACATCGAGTGGGCCGCCGCCGAGGTGCTGTGCAGTCGCGTCCACCTCGACTGGACCGAGCAGCCGGCGGCCCCCGGGATGATGCGAGCCGAGACGAGCTGGGTCGGCCCCGTGGGGACCGGCGCCATGCTCACCTCCGCCCTGCGCGGCTGGGCCAACCTCCGCTACGAGGTGACTGAGGAGGCCTCCGCCGGCTCCGACGGCGGACGGTGGTCCCACACCCCCGACCTCGGGATCTTCCACGCGCAGACGGACGTCCACGGCAACGTCGTCGTGCCGGAGGACCGCGTCCGCGCCGCGCTGCTCCACGCGAGCGAGCCCGCCGTCATGCGCCGCGAGCTCGACCTGGCCCTCGGGCAGGCGTGGGACGACGAGCTCGAGCCCTTCCGCTACGCCGGTGCCGGCGCTCCCGTGCGCTGGCTCCACAGGGTCGGCTGAGCGGCCGTCGTCGGCTCCACCACGCCGCGGCCGCTCGCGCCACCGGACGGATCGTCGTGGCCGGTGGGCCTCGCCGTGAGGACGGGCCCCGCCCGCACCGTGCCGCGGCCCCGACCGGGGCGCAGGCGGGCTGCTGGTGTCGGCTCATCGTGCCCACGGGGCCCGCGTCGGAATATCCTCCCGGCCGGATGCTGTTGGCACCGGCGACAGCACCACCCCCCCCCGGAAAGGCAGTACCTATGGCACGCAAGGCACTCTTCGCCGTCACCGACTTCGGAATCGAGGAGCCCGAGCTCGTCGCTCCGCGCGACGCCCTTCGCGAGGCGGGCTTCGACGTGACCGTCGCGTCCACGACGGGTGAGCCCGCCCAGACCGTCACCTCTGACAAGGACTGGGCGTCCGTCCAGGGCGTCGACACCGCCCTCGACGAGGTGTCCGCCGACGACTACGACGTCCTCGTCATCCCCGGTGGCACGGTCAACTCCGACACGCTCCGCACCGACGACACGGCGCGTCGCCTGGTCAAGGACTTCGCTGACGCGGGCAAGACCGTCGCCGCCGTCTGCCACGGCCCGTGGATCCTCATCGACTCCGGCGTCGTGAGGGGCAAGACCCTCACCTCGTACGTGTCGATCCGCCCCGACCTTGAGAACGCCGGCGCCACGTGGGTGGACCAGTCGGTCAAGGTGAGCCCCGCGAACGGCTGGACGCTCATCACCTCGCGCACCCCCGGTGACCTCGAGGACTTCGCTGCGGCGATCGTCGCTGAGGTGCCCGAGCGCGCCTGAGCGGTCCTCAGCCCGGTGCCCGCGAGGTGCCGGGTGCGAGGGGCGGCGGAGCGGGGCCCCACCCGGGAGGGTGGGGCCCCGCTCCGCTGTGCGCGAGGGTGGTCCCGGCCCATGGTCCGTCAGCGGGTGAGGACGAGAACGGCGTCATGGCCGCCGAAGCCGAAGGAGGTCGAGGCGGCTGCCCGCAGCCGGGGCGCCTCACGGCCCTTGGGGCCGACGACGTCGAGGCCCGTCCTGACGATCTCGGGATCGAGGCCACCGGGCAGAAGCGTCGGCGGCAGCCAGCCGTCGGCCAGCGCCATCGTGGTGAGCACGGCCTCGAGCCCGCCGGCACCGCCGAGCAGGTGGCCGGTGGCCGACTTCGTCGCGCTGACGGCCGCGCCGGGCACGGTGCGTGCGAGGACGCGGGCCTCGACGACGTCGCCGGCCGGGGTGGAGGTGGCGTGGGCGTTGACGTGCCCGAGCTCCTCGGGAGCGATCCCAGCCCGCTCGAGGGCGAGGCGGAGCGCCCGCTCCTGCTGCTCGCCGCTCGGCTCAGGACGGGCGACGTCGTAGGCGTCCGCCGTGACGGCGGCCCCGGCCAGGACGGCGAGGACCTCGACGCCCCTGGCGGCCGCGTGCGCGGCCGACTCGAGGACGAGGACCCCGGCGCCCTCGCCGAGGACGAAGCCGTCCCGGTCCGGTGCGAAGGGGCGCGAGGCCGTCGTGGGGTCGTCGTTGCGCGTCGACAGAGCGCGCATGGAGCCGAAGGCGGCGACCGTCATGGGGTGCAGAGCAGCGTCGGTGCCGCCGGCGACGACGACGTCGGCACGGTCGAGCGCGATGAGGTCCGCGCCGTAGGCGATCGCCTCGGCGCCCGAGGCGCAGGCCGACACGGGCGCGTGGATCCCGGCCATGGCGCCGAGCTCGATGCCGACGGTGGCGGCCGGGGCGTTGGGCATGAGCGCGGGCACGGCCGTGGGCAGGACCCGGCGCGGGCCCTTCTCCCTCAGGGCGTCCCAGGCCTCCATGACGGAGAGGACCGGGCCCATGCCGGGCGAGACGGAGACGGCGAGACGCTCGTGGTCGACCTCGGGGGAGCCGGCCTGCGCCCACGCCTCGCGCGCGGCGAGGAGGGCGACCTGGCTGGCACGATCGAGGCGCCGTCGCTCCTTCGGGGTGAGCATCCCGGCCGGGTCGACGGCGAGCGGGGCCGCTACGCGGACTGGGAGCCCGTGCTCCTCGACCCACGGCTCGTCGAGCGCCGTGACGGCGCAGCGGCCCTCGCGCAGCGCGGCCCAGGTGGAGGCCGTGTCCCCGCCGAGCGGGTTCGTGGTGCCGAGGCCGGTGACGACGACGGCGCGGCGCGGCAGGGCGGCCGCGTCAGGCGCAGCGCCCACGTCAGGCCTGCTTCTGCTCGGTGACGAGGTCGACGAGGGCCCCGACCGTCGGCAGGGTCGGGATGAGGGAGTCGTCGAGGACGACGCCGAAGCGCTCCTCGACCTGGGTGGCGATGGTGAGCAGGCCGAGGGAGTCGATGTCGAGGTCGTCGGCGAAGCGGGTCTCCCGCGTGATGGAGGCGGCGTCCGTGCCGGCCTCCTCGGCGGTGATGTCTGCGATGGCGGTGAGGACCTCGGTGGTCTCGTCGGCCATGGTGTGCTCCTTGGGTCCGGGGTGTGGGCGGCGGGCGCCGCCGGCTGGAGCCCATTGTGGCGCACGCAGGGGCGTGCGCGCGGTCAGCGGAGCAGTCGTCCGCGGCGGGCGAGCAGGACGGCTCAGGCGGCCAGACGAGCGGCGTCCTCGGCGGAGCGCAGGCGCGTCACCGCGATGCCAGGAAGGTCGCGTCGTGCCATGCCCGCGAGCGCCCCCGCCGGGGCGAGCTCGACGCCGGCCTCGGTACCGGTCTCCAGGAGCCGAGCCTGGACGAGGTCCCATCGCACCGGACGAGTCACCTTGTCAGCGAGCCCCTCGAGGAGCCCGTCCGAGTCCTCTCCAGCGGGGTGGAGCACGCCGTCGGCGTCGTCGATGAACGGTCGGCTGAGAGCCCGGACCGGGAGCGCGGCGACGGCGTCGGCGATCTCGGGGGCGGCACCCGCCATGAGAGGGGAGTGGAAGGCTCCTGCGACGGCCAGCGGGAGGTGGCGCACGCCGGCCGGTGCGACGAGCGCCTCGAGCGCCGGCGTCGAGCCCGCGGCGACGACCTGCGTCGAGCCGTTGACGTTGGCCGCCGTGAGGCCCGCGGCGCGGACGGCGTCGAGGACGGCGTCGCGGTCGCCGCCGACGAGCGCCACCATGCCGCCGCTGGTCTCAGCGGCGCAGCGGGCCATCGCGCGGCCGCGGGTGGCGGCGAGCCGGACCGCCTCGACGGGGGTCAGCGCACCGGCGAGCGCCAGGGCCGTGAGCGAGCCCAGGGAGTGCCCGGCGACGACGACGTCGGGGGAGTCGGTGCCGCTCGGCCGGTCGCTGCCCTCGTCGGAGAGCAGCTCGGCGGCGCGGGCGGACAGGAGGCCCGTGACGACGACGAGAGGCTGGGTGACCTGCGTCGGCCTGATCGCGTCGGCGTCGGCCTCGGTCCCGAGCCGCAGGAGATCGAGGCCCGCCGCCTCCGACAGAGCGTCGAGCAGCTCGCGAGCGCCCTCGTCGACGAGCCAGGGCCCGAGCATCGCGGGCTTCTGGGCGCCCTGTCCGGGGCACAACACCGCGCGCACTTCAGGCCTCCCGTCCCTCGGCGAGGCGGCCCGCGATGATCGCGAGGTGCAGCATGAGGCCGTCGCGAGGGTCGGTCGCGTCCCAGCCCACCTGCTCGCTCACGCGCCCGAGGCGGTAGCGGACGGTGTTGGCGTGGACGAAGAGCGTGCGCGCCGTGGCCTCGAGCGAGCCGCCGAGGGCCAGGTAGGTGGCCACGGTCTCCTCGAAGGGGTCGCCCATCTCGTGGAGGGGCCGCGTGACGAGGGCGAGGATGCGCTCCGTGGCGAGCTCGTCTCCCGCGAGGAGCCGCTCGGGGAGCAGGTCGTCGGCGTGGACGGGGTTCGGTGCCTCGTGCCACCCGGGCAGGGCCCGCAGACCGGCGATGGCGGCGCGCAGCGAACGGCCCGCCTGAGCGACCGTCGGCACGACCGGGCCGATGACGGCGGGGCCGCCGAGGCGCTTCGCGATGGTGAGGGCGGCCTGGTCGACTTCCCGCTCGCAGTCGGTGTCCTCGGGGGAGGCGGCTCCGATGACGATGATGACCGAGTCCCCGCGCACGGAGACGAGGACGTCGGCGGTCGCCTGCCGGCACTCGTGGCGCAGCCGGGACGTCCCGAGCGCGTCGAGGCCGGGCGTCCTCGCGGCGATGGTGACGACGGGGCCGGTGCCGTTCCAGCCGGCGGTGCCCGCGCGGGTCGCGGCGTCCTCGGGGGCGTCGTGGAGCATGGCGTCGACGGCGACGGACTCGAGACGGGCGTCCCAGGCGCCGCGGGCCTCGGCGGCACGGGCGTAGACCTCCGCGGCCGTGAAGCCGATGTCCCGGCCGAAGGACAGGGCGGCGATGGCGACGCGGTCGTGGTCCTCCTCGGGCACGGCCTCGGGGGCCTCCTCGACGATGACGTCGAGGACGGAGCGCACGAGAGCGAGGGTCTGCCCCAGGGTGATCGTGCCGGTCAGCCTCTCGGGGGCGACGGAGAAGATCCGGCCGGGAGAGACGTCGGCGCTCGGGTCGGCGACGGAGTCCACGAACATGGTGACGCCGAGCGAGGCGACTGCCTCGATCTGGTTCCGGGGCTCGACCGGGAGGGTCCGGTACCACGAGTGGCTGGCGCTGATGCGGTCCAGGGAGTGCTCGATGATCGAGGTCTGCGCGCGGCGCAGGGCCTCCACCGCGGGGGTGCTCAGCTCGTCCATGTCCGGCATCGTATCGGCATGCCGAGTGACCGCGGTGTGGGTGATCGGGGCAGTCCGCGCCTATCCACGGAGGGCTCTCAGACGGTGTGGGAAGGTCACCCGGTCGCGGCACGCGTCGGTCCGACTCGCGGTGGGCTGGGGACTCCCCGAACGCGAAACATGCCTGTAACCTGAGCGGCGGGCACGCGCCGACGCCGTCGCGTCCGGCCGAGCCCGGCCCGCCTCGACGAGGAGGCGGCGCCGCACCACGGTTCACGCGACCGATCCACGGAGGATCCACGATGACACAGGCCACCCGCAGCGAGGAGGACCTCCTCGGTGCCCGTCAGGTCCCGCTCGAGGCGTACTGGGGCGTTCACACGCTGCGAGCTCGGGAGAACTACCGCATCTCGCGCGCCACGATCGGCGACGAGCCCGCCTTCGTGCGAGGCATGGTCCAGGTCAAGAAGGCCGCCGCCCTGGCGAACAAGGAGCTCGGCGCGCTCGAGGAGAAGAAGGCCGACGCGATCGTCTGGGCCTGCGACCAGATCCTCGAGGACGGCCGCTGCATGGACCAGTTCCCGATCGACGTCTTCCAGGGCGGAGCCGGGACGAGCGTCAACATGAACACGAACGAGGTCGTCGCCAACCTCGCCCTCGAGCACCTCGGCTGCGCCAAGGGCCGCTACGACGTCATCAACCCCAACGACCACGTCAACAAGTCCCAGTCGACCAACGACGCCTACCCGACGGGGTTTCGCATCAGCCTGCACCAGCTCGTCGAGGCCCTCATCGCCGAGCTCGAGCGGCTCATCGACTCCCTGTCCTCCAAGGGCGTCCAGTTCAAGGACGTCCTCAAGATGGGACGCACCCAGCTCCAGGACGCCGTCCCGATGAGCCTCGGCCAGGAGTTCGAGGCCTTCGCCGTGCTCCTCGGCGAGGAGATCCCGCGCCTGCGCGCCAACTCCGGCCTGCTCCTCGAGGTGAACCTCGGCGCCACCGCCATCGGCACCGGGCTCAACACCCCGCCCGCCTACCAGGCCACGGTCGTGCGGCACCTGAGCGAGATCACCGGGCTCGACGTCAAGGGGGCCACCAACCTCCTCGAGGCGACGAGCGACACCGGCGCCTACGTCTCGATGCACGCGGCCATCAAGCGCCTCGCGGTCAAGCTCTCCAAGATCTGCAACGACCTGCGACTGCTGTCCTCCGGTCCCCGCGCGGGCCTGGGCGAGATCCGCCTGCCTGAGCGCGCCGCGGGCTCCTCGATCATGCCGGCCAAGGTCAACCCCGTCATCCCGGAGGTCGTCAACCAGGTCTGCTTCAAGGTCATCGGGAACGACGTCGCCCTCACCTTCGCGGCCGAGGCCGGCCAGCTCCAGCTCAACGTCATGGAGCCCGTCATCGCGCAGACCTCCTTCGAGTCGATCAGCCTGCTCATCAACGCCATGCGGACGCTGCGAGAGCTCTGCGTCATCGGCATCGAGGCCAACGAGGAGGTCTGCCGCAACAACGTCCTGTCCTCCATCGGCATCGTCACCTACCTCAACGAGGTCATCGGCCACCACAACGGCGACCTCGTGGGGCGCGAGTGCGCCCGCTCGGGGCGGAACGTGCGCGAGGTCGTCCTCGAGATGGGCCTCCTGGACGAGGAGACCCTCGATGACCTGCTCAGCCCGGAGAACCTCCTGCGGCCGCGCTACCGCGACATGTCCTACTACTCGGGCGCCGACCCGACGGTGCGCACGGGCACGACCCCTGACGCCGCCGAGGAGGTGACCGCCGCGGCCGGTGGTGCGGCGGCCGACGACTGACGCTCATGGCGGGGCCCGCCGATCCTGGAGTGAGGCCCCGCCGCACGGACGGCTCCAGGGGAGCGTCCGGTGACGGCGCGTACGACGAGGGGCGGGCCCCGGAGGAGAGATCCTCCGGGGCCCGCCCCTCGTCGCTTCAGCCGGTCACCCGGCCCGGTGCGGTCGTCCGAGCCGTGGCTCAGGCCTCGCCGCCCTGGTCGCCGGAGGTGCCGGCGTTGACGTTCTCGAGGTCGTACTTCGTGACGGCCTCGGAGAGGACGGAGCGGTTCAGCCTGCCCTGCTCGACGAGGGCCTGGAGCGCCTTGACCGTCACCGACTCGGCGTCGATGAGGTAGTGGCGGCGCGCCGAGGCGCGGGTGTCGGAGAAGCCGAAGCCGTCGGCACCGAGCACGTGGTAGTCGCCCGGGACCCACTTGCGGATGAGGTCGGGCACCGCGTGGTCGTAGTCGCTCGTGGCGACGAAGGGGCCCTCCGCGCCGGCGAGCTTGTCGACGAGGTACGGCGTGCGGCTCTCCTCCGGGTGGAGGAAGTTCGCCTGCTCGACCTCGAGGGCCTCGCGGCGCAGCTCGGACCAGGAGGTCACGGACCACACGGAGGCGCGCACGCCCCACTCCTCGGAGAGGAGGTGCTGGGCCTCGATGACCCACGGGACACCGACGCCGGAGGCGAGGAGCTGGACCTCGGGGCCGTCACCGGCGGGGGCGTCGGCGATCTTGTGGATGCCCTTGAGGATGCCCTCGACGTCGACGTCGTCCGGCTCGGCCGGCTGGATGATCGGCTCGTTGTAGACCGTGAGGTAGTACATCTTGTTGCGGTCACGACCGGAGTCGGGGCCGTACCAGCGCTCGAGGGCGTCGCGCACGATGTGGCGGATCTCGTAGGCGTAGCAGGGGTCGTAGGAGACGAAGGCGTCGTTCGTCCAGGCCAGGAGCGGTGAGTGGCCGTCCATGTGCTGGGTGCCCTCACCGGTGAGCGTCGTGCGGCCGGCGGTGGCGCCGATGACGAAGCCGCGGGTCAGCTGGTCACCGGCGGCCCAGAACTGGTCGCCCGTGCGCTGGAAGCCGAACATCGAGTAGAAGATGTAGACGGGGATCATCGGCACGCCGTGCGTGGCGTAGCTGGTGCCCGCGACCTGGAACAGCGAGGCGGAACCGGCCTCGTTGATGCCGGTGTGCATGACCTGGCCGTGCTCGGACTCGCGGTACGAGAGCATCATGTCGGCGTCGACCGGCGTGTAGTTCTGGCCGAGCGTGTTGAAGATCTTCTTCGTCGGGAAGAGGGACTCCAGACCGAAGGTGCGCGACTCGTCGGGGACGATCGGGACGAAGCGGCGACCGATGTTCTTGTCCTTGATGAGCTCCTTGAGGAGCTGGACGAAGGCCATCGTGCTGGCGACCTCGCGCTTGCCCGAGCCCTTGGCCAGGCCGACGTAGGTCTTGTCGCCGGGGAGCTCGAGCTCGGCGCCGACGTCGCGACGCTCCGGGATGAAGCCGCCGAGCTGCTTGCGGCGCTCGAGCATGTAGAGCAGGGCCGGGTCGTCGTCCGCGGGCTTGTAGTACGGCGGCTTGTACGGGTCGGCCTCGAGCTGCTCGTCCGTGAACGGGATGTGCAGACGGTCGCGCAGGCCCTTGAGGTCGTCGAGCTTGAGCTTCTTCATCTGGTGCGTGCCGTTGCGGCCCGCGAAGTGGGAGCCGAGCAGGTAGCCCTTGACGGTCTGCGCCAGGATGACGGTCGGCTGACCCTTGTGCTCCATCGCGGCCTTGTAGGCGGCGTACATCTTGCGGTAGTCGTTGCCGCCGCGATGGAGGGCCCAGATCTCGTCGTCGGTCCAGTCCTTGACGAGGGCGGCCGTGCGCGGGTCCTTGTTGAAGAAGTGCTCGCGGACGTAGGCGCCGTCGTTCGCCTTCATGGTCTGGTAGTCGCCGTCGAGGGTCTCCATCATGAGGTGCTCGAGGGCGTGGTCCTTGTCCGCCGCGAGGAGCTGGTCCCAGCCGCGGCCCCACAGGACCTTGATGACGTTCCAGCCGGCGCCCTTGAAGCTCGCCTCGAGTTCCTGGACGATCTTGCCGTTGCCGCGGACCGGGCCGTCGAGGCGCTGGAGGTTGCAGTTGACGACGAAGGTGAGGTTGTCGAGCTGCTGGTTCGCCGCGAGCTGGAGCATGCCGCGGGACTCGGGCTCGTCCATCTCGCCGTCGCCGAGGAAGGCCCAGGTGTGCTGCTGCGAGGTGTCCTTGAGGCCGGCACCCTGGAGGTAGCGGTCGAACCAGGCCTGGTAGATGGCCTCGGAGGGGCCAAGGCCCATGGAGACGGTGGGGTACTCCCAGAAGTCGTCCATGCGGCGCGGGTGCGGGTACGACGGCAGGCCGCGGCCGCCGGTGGCGGCGGGGTGGGAGTACTCCTGACGGAAGCCGTCCATGTCGTCCTCGGTGAGACGGCCCTCGATGAAGGCGCGGGCGTAGTTGCCCGGCGCGGAGTGGCCCTGGAAGAAGACGTGGTCGCCGCCGCCCGGGTGGTCCTTGCCGCGGAAGAAGTGGTTGAGGCCGACCTCGTACATGGTGGCCGTCGAGGCGTAGGACGAGATGTGGCCGCCGACGCCGATGCCGGGGCGCTGCGCGCGGGTCACCTGGACCGCGGCGTTCCAGCGCAGCCAGCGGCGGTACGTGCGCTCCGCGTCCTCGTCGCCGGGGAAGTAGGGCTCGTCCTCGACGTCGATCGTGTTGACGTAGGGGGTGGTCGTCTGGGCCGGGAGCGTGACGTTCTTCTTGCGGGCCTCGGCGAGCATCGACAGGAGGATGAAGCGGGCGCGAGGGCCGCCCTTCTCCTGGATGAGCGCGTCGAGGGAGTCGTGCCACTCCTTGGTCTCCTCAGGGTCGTTGTCGTTGACCTTGGTCAGGAGGCCGTCGATGAGCGGCGCCGAGTCGCTTGTGGGGCTCACGGATTCCTTCTTCCTCGCGTCTGTGCGGTGGTGGCCGGCGGTGCCGGGACTGGTGGTCGGGCTCCGCGGCTCTGACGGCGCCGGGGCCACCTGGATCTGACCCCTCCAATCTACGGGCTCACCGGGCCCGGAGTCTTCCTCAGAGGGGAGGAAAGTCCCATCTGGTCTGTGAGGTGGGGCACCGGGGCCGCCTCACCGTCATCGGACCGGATTGCGGTCGAGGTGACGTTCGCGCAGCGTTACGCGTGTTCGCTTGCGCAGGGCGGCCGCCTTGGGGTGGGGTAGTGCCAGTCGGCCCGCAGGGGTCGGTGCGCGCGCACGCGCGGAAGATAGGGGCGATGGTCCCAGGGACGGAGTGGACACAGTGACGAGCACACCGGGCGCGGCCTTCGGCTTCGCCTCCGGCCTCATCATCCAGGAGTTCGGCTACGACGACGACGTCGACGAGACGCTGCGCTCCGCCGCGACCGCGGAGACGGGGACGGAGCTCGTCGACGAGGACTACGAGGACGTCGCGGACTCCGCGATCGTGTGGTGGCGGGCTGACGACGGCGACGTCGACGCCCTCACCGACCTCCTCGTGGACGCGCAGGCCAACCTGGATGGAGACGGGCTCATCTGGGTGCTCACCCCCAAGGCCCGCACCGCGGGCGCCGTCGACGCCTTCGAGATCGAGGAGGCGGCCCGGACGGCCGGCATGCACGCCACCTCCGCCGCGGCGATGGGCTCGTCCTGGGCCGGGACCCGGGTGGTCTCCAAGCGGCACTGAGGTCGGGCGCGGAGGTCGCGGGCGGGCGGTGAGCCCGCGCCGGCTGCCCCGCCGATCGCGTCCGGCTCACGTAGCGGAGCCGGTCAGGACCTGTAGCTCAGCTGGTAGAGCAACGCGTTTACACCGCGTCGGTCGTCGGTTCGAACCCGGCCGGGTCCACTTCAGGGGAGCTGCGGCGCCCGCAGCGTCGTCGCCCCGACGTGGCCGGTGAAGGCCCACAGCAGCTGCGGGTACGAGCGGTCAGTGACCGAGGAGCTCCTCGAGGAGCTCCGTGACGCGCCGGCGGATCTCGTCGCGGATGGGACGAACGTCCTCCAGCGGCCGGCCGGCGGGGTCCTCGAGCACCCAGTCCAGGTACCGCGTGCCGGGGTAGGCGGGGCACGCGTCCCCGCAGCCCATCGTGATGACGACGTCCGAGGCGTCGACCGCCTCGTCCGTGAGCACCTTGGGGCGCTCCGCGGTGAGGTCGATGCCCTCCTCCGCCATCGCGGCGACGACGGCCGGGTTGACGGCGTTGGCGGGCGCCGTGCCGCCGGAACGGACCTCGACCCGTCCGCCGGACAGGACGCGCGCGTAGGCGGCGCCCATCTGGGAGCGCCCGGCGTTGTGGACGCACACGAAGAGGACGGAGGGACGACGTGTCTCGTCAACGGTCCTCGGGGAGCCGGCGGCGCCGGTCGCGCTGGACTCAGCACGCATCGCAGCACTCCTGCGGCTGGGCGCTCGTGAGCGCCCCGGTGAGCGCGGAGAGCGCGGCGAAGCCCTCGGGTCGGATCGAGAAGTGGGCCCAGCTCCCGCGCATCTCCCGGTCGAGGAGCCCCGCCTCGACGAGGCGCTTGAGGTGGTGGGACATCGTCGGCTGGCTGACGCCGAAGGTCTGCGGCATGGAGCAGGCGCACACCGTCGTCGAGGTGCCGGCGATGTGGAGCACGATCCGCAGGCGGACGGGGTCCGCGAGCGCCTTGAGGGCGGGGAGGAGCGCGTCCGCGTCGGGGGTCACCGAGGGGGTGACCCGGGCGGTTCGAGGGGCCTCGGCGAGCGCGAGGGGGGTGCTTGTCACGGGGCGAGGCTAACGCATATTGACGAACGTCGATATGACTTCTAGCGTTGTGCCGTCAGTCGATATCGATCAGCGTCGATCTCGGGCGCCTGCCTCCCATGAGGCGTCAGGGCGCTCGTCCAGGAGGTCCCCATGCCCGCCGTCCGCGTCTTCGAGCCCGCCCTGTGCTGCAACACCGGGGTGTGCGGCCCCGACGTCGACCAGTCGCTCATCGACTTCACCGCCGCGCTCGGAGCCGTTCGGGACGCCGGAGGCGACGTCGAGCGCGCCAACCTCGCCTCGGACCCCGCCGCCTTTACCGCGGACCCGACGGCCCTCGCCTTCCTGCAGACCGCGGGCTCTCAGGGCCTGCCACTCACCGTCGTCGACGGCGTCACGGTCCTCACGGGCCGGTACCCCAGCCGCGAGGAGCTCTCCCGGTGGGCCGGCCTCGACGCCGCCCCCGCACCCGCAGTGGCCGGGACGGGCACCCTGCTCCTCGCCGTCACCGACGTCACCCGGTCCAGCGGCGGCTGCTGCGGCTCCGAGGGCTGCTGCTGAGCCACCCCGCCACGCCTCACGACGAAGGACCCGCTGTGCTCCGCTTCCTCACCGACCCTCCTCGCCACCTCTTCCTCACCGGGAAGGGCGGCGTCGGCAAGACGTCGCTCGCCTGCGCCGGGGCCGTCGCCCTGGCCCGGGCCGGACGGCGCGTCCTCCTCGTCTCGACGGACCCCGCGAGCAACGTCGCCCAGGTCCTCGGGACGCCGGCCGGCAACAGGATCACCCCCGTCACGGCAGTCCCTGGCCTGTCGGCTATCGAGATCGACCCGGCCGCGGCGGCCGAGACCTACCGCGAGCGGATCCTCGCCCCCGTGCGCCGCCTCCTGCCCGCCACTGAGATCGCCACGATCACGGAGCAGCTCTCGGGGTCCTGCACGACGGAGATCGCCTCCTTCAACGAGTTCGCGGGACTGCTCGCGGACCCGGAGGAGACGGCCGGCTTCGACCACGTCGTCTTCGACACGGCCCCCACCGGGCACACCATCCGTCTGCTCGAGCTGCCCGGCAGCTGGACCGAGTTCCTCGACAAGGGCAAGGGCGACGCCTCCTGCCTCGGTCCCATGAGCGGCCTCGACCGCAACCGCGCCACGTACCGGGCCGCCGTCGAGGCGCTCACCGACCCCGCCGTCACCCGCCTCGTCCTCGTCGCCCGGGCTCAGCGCGGCGCCCTGCGCGAGGTCGCCCGCACACAGGCGGAGCTCGCCGAGATCGGCGTCCGCGCGAGCAACCTCGTCGTCAACGCCGTCCTGCCCGAGGCGTCCGACGATGGGAGCGACGACCCCCTGCACCGTGCCGTCCGCGCGCGCGAGCAGAAGGCGCTCGCGGCCGTGCCCGAGCCCCTGCGCGAGCTTGAGACGGACCTCGTGCCGCTGCGCGCCTCGAGCCTCGTGGGACTCGACGCCCTCGATGAGCTCCTCTCCGAGGAGGGCTCGGTACCGGCAGTGGCCACGGGAACGACGGAGCCCGACGTCCTGCTCCCGGACCTGCCTGCCCCCGGACTCGGTACCCTCGTCGACGAGCTCGAGGAGGCCGGGCACGGACTCGTCATGACCGTCGGCAAGGGCGGCGTCGGCAAGACGACCGTGGCCGCCGCGATCGCCGTCGCCCTCGCCGAGCGCGGTCACGACGTCCGCCTCACGACGACCGACCCCGCCGCCCATCTCACCCAGACCCTCGACGACGAGCTCGAGCACCTCACCGTCGACGCCATCGACCCGGAGGAGGCTACACGCGCCTACCGCGACTCCGTGATGGCCTCCAAGGGCGCCCACCTCGACCAGGCGGGGCGGGAGGCGCTGCGCGAGGACCTCATGAGCCCGTGCACCGAGGAGATCGCCGTCTTCCAGCAGTTCAGCCGTGCCGTCAACCAGGCCAGGCACCAGTTCGTCGTCATGGACACCGCCCCCACCGGGCACACGCTCCTCCTCATGGACGCGACCGGCTCCTACCACCGCGACGTCCTGCGACACCTCGACCCCGAGCGTCGAGGGACCGCGACGACGCCGCTCATGCGGCTCCAGGACCCGGAGCACACGCGGGTCGTGGTGGTCACCCTGCCCGAGACGACGCCGGTCACCGAGGCCGAGGCCCTCAGCGACGACCTCGCACGCGCCGGGATCACCCCGTGGGCCTGGGTCGTTAACGGCTCACTCGCCGCAGCCCGGCCGACCTCCCCGCTGCTCGCCCGCCGGGCCGCGGCGGAGGGCCCGCAGATCGAGCGGGTGCGCGCGCGGGCCCGCCGCCTGGCGGTCATCCCGACCCAGGTCGACGAGCCCGTGGGGCGCGACCGGCTCGAGGCGCTCACCAGGCCGACGGCGTGACGCGGAGGGACGGCGCGAGCCGTCGGAACCGAACCGTCTGCCCCGCGTGTGACTCCCGTCCTCCGAGCGCGCCCAGCCGATCGGTACACTGCCCATGCCCCGGGTCGCACCAAGGTCATCGCTCGGGACACCCACGACCCCGGCACGAGGACAGCACGTGACAACCCAGGAGACGACCGCCCCCGAGGCGCAGGTCGACGTCGAGGCGCTCAACAGGCGCTGGATGCTCCCCACGCTCATCGAGATGCTCGTGTGCGGGCTCATCGGCCTCACGGCCTCTTTTGTCCTGTCGATCGAGGCCTGGGAAGGGGCCAAGAACGCGGGGGAGACCTTCTCCTGCGACCTCAATGCGACCTTCTCCTGCTCGACCGTCGCCCACTCGTGGCAGGCGACGCTCCTCGGGTTCCCCAACGCCTTCTTCGGCATCCTCTTCGAGGCCGTCGTCCTCACCGTGACCGTGGCCCTGCTGCTCGGGGCACGCATGCCGCGCTCCTTCATGCTGCTCATCAACGTCTTCTACACGGTGGCGATCCTCTTCGCCCTGTGGCTCTTCACGCAGTCGTTCTTCGTCATCCACGCGCTGTGCCCGTGGTGCCTCACGATCACCGTGACGACGACGCTCGTCTTCGCCGGCCTGACGCGTATCAACATCCGCACCGGCGCCCTGCCGTCACCGGACGGCCTGTGGGATTTCGTCTCGCGCGGTCGCGACTGGTGGGTCTGGGGCGCCCTGCTCCTCGTCCTGGCCCTCGCGGTCGTCTTCAGGTACCTCGTCTGAGGCGCCCGTCCCCGAGGCGCGGTCGACTACTCGCGGCCCGTCACCCGGTCCTGCCGGTGGCGGGCCGCGTCACGTCCTGGAGCCCCCGCGTGCCGTCCCGGACGCGCCGCGCACCGCCACGCGGGGCCGAACGCGTGTCAGCGGGCGGCCTCGGCGAGGACCTCGTCCATGGTGACGACGCCGCTGCGCAGCGCCTCGAGGACGAGCTGGACGCGGTCGCGGGCACCGGTCTTGGCGAGCAGGTGCGAGACGTGGGTCTTGACGGTCGGCATCGAGAGCCACAGGCGGTCGCACAGCTCCTGATTCGTCAGGCCCAGCGCGATGAGCCGCAGGACCTCGAGCTCGCGCTCGGTGAGGTCGTTCGGCGGTGCGACCCGCGGGGCGTCCGGCTGCGCCGCGGGGCCCCGCACGCCGACCGCCGCGCCCGGTCCCGCTCCGCCGGCTTCCCGGACGGCTCTCAGGAGCCGGCGGGTCGGTCCGGGCGAGATGACGGAGTCGCCGGCGCTCACCGTGCGGATCGCGGCGAGCAGCTCGGCCGGCGGCGTCGACTTGAGGAGGAAGCCCGCCGCCCCGGCCTCGATGGCCCCGAGGACGTAGCCGTCGGTGTCGAAGGTCGTCAGGATGACGACCCGGCACGTCGCCCCGGCCGCGACGAGCCGGCGCGTCACCTCGAGCCCGTCCATCCCGGGCATCTGCACGTCGAGGAGGAGGACGTCGACCGGGTCGGTCGCGCACCGGGCCAGGGCGGTCGCGCCGTCGGGGGCCTCCCAGATGACCTCGACGTCCTCCTGGGCCCCGAGCAGCATCGACAGACCAGCCGTGAGGAGCGGCTCGTCATCGGTGAGCCCCACCCGGATCGCCGGGCTCACGCGTCCACCTCGCCACGGGCGTCGACATCGCCGGTCGCGGGGACGCGCGCGTGGACGCGCCACCCTCCGTCCGCGCTCGGGCCCGCGCAGAAGGATCCCCCGAGGGTCTCGACGCGGGCGCGGGCGGCCGCCAGACCGCTCCCGGTGCGCTCGGTGGACGGGTGGCGGTCCGCGCCACCGGGGCCGTTGAGCACCTCGACCTCGGCGGCGTCGGCCGCCTCCCGCAGCTCGAGGCGGAGCCGAGCCCCGGCGGCGTGGTGGAGCGCGTTCGTCGTCGCCTCGCGGGCCACCGCCAGGAGGCAGTCCTCGACGGGCTCGGGCACGCCGGCGTCCGCGGCGAGGTCGACGGCGAGGGCGACGCGGGCGCCCCCGGTCCGGAGCGAGCCTACGAGGTCGAGGAGGCCGGCCGGTGCCACGGCGCCCGGAGCCGGCCCCGGGCCCGGTCCGTCCGGTGGCGCCGCAGCGGCCGCGCCGAGCTCGGTCGGGCGCGGCGCGACGGCGCGCGCGTCATCGTCGGCGCGCAGGACGTCGACGAGCGAGCGGACCTCCTCGACGGCGGCGCGGCTGGTGCCGCCGATGACGGCCAGGGCGGCGTCGGCGCGCTCGGGCTCGCGAGCCAGGACGGCCCGGGCGCCCTCGGCCTGCATGGCGATGACGGCCAGGGAGTGGCCGACGACGTCGTGGACCTCCCGCGCGATCCGGTTGCGCTCGTCGGCCACGGCCAGCCGGGTCTCCATCTCCTGCTGCGCGAGGAGCATCCCGACGCGCTCGGCGGCCTGCGCGCGCCGCTCGCGCGAGCGGCGCCGCAGGAGCCCGGCCAGCAGCGCCACCGTCATGAACAGCCAGCTGAGCCCGACCGCCTGGAGGACGACGACGATCGGCAAGGGGCCCGCCGACGCCCGTGCGTCCACGGCGATGACGGCCGCCGGGGCGCCCGCGCAGCCCGCCGCCAGGAGGGCCCAGGCCCACGGACGGCGCACGCGGCTGGCGGCGGTCTCCACGGCCGCGAGGCAGGCGCCGAGCGCCATGATCGAGAGCGTCGTGAAGACGAGGGAGTGGACGGCGCACACCACGCCGAGGGCGACGACGGCGGCTCCGGGACGGGCGCGGCGGACGAGGACCGCCGCCGCTGCTGCCAGGCAGAGCAGCGCGAAGACGATCGCGTCGAGGACGCCGTCCTGGCGCCCGAGGGCGACGACGCCGCTCATCGTCCCGGGCGCGCTCGCGGCCCCCGCGAGGAGGAGGGCGAGCGCCGTGACGGCCTCGGGCCAACCGGGCCGTGAGGGCTGCTCCGCCTCGGCCGGCTCCGTGGCCCCGGCGGCCCGGGCGGCCCGAGCCGGGGGAGCGGACGGGGCGGATGCGACGGATGCGCTGGGGCCCGTGCCGGGGCCGGCCGTCGTCGTCATGGTCGCCAGGCTATCGGCGGCGCCCGCCGCGCCTCGTCATACCCCGGTATGAGCCCGGGCCCCGGCCGACGACGAGGAACCGGACCAGGGGCTGACGACGCGCCCGCGGGTGTCGAGCATCGTTCCTCCCATGAGCCAGCACGAACCCCTCACCGCACCGCCCGGGGACGCCCCGGGCCCCGGCGCCGGCCCGGCGATCCGGACACACGAGCTCACACGCACCTTCGGGACCGGGACCCGGGCCCGCACCGTCGTCGACCGCCTCTCCCTCGAGGTCCCGCGCGGCTGCGTCTACGGCTTCCTCGGCCCCAACGGCGCCGGCAAGTCCACCACCATGAAGATGCTGCTCGGGCTGCTGGCCCCCACCAGCGGTGGGGTGAGCCTCCTCGGCACGCCGCTCTCGCCCCGCACCCGCGGACCGCTCATGGCCCGCACCGGCTCCATGATCGAGCAGCCGCCCGGCTACGGCCACCTCACCGGGGCCGAGAACATGCGGATCATGCAGCGGATGCTCGGGCTCGCCGACGCGCAGGTGGACCGGGCGCTCGCGCTGGTCCGCCTCACCGAGCACAAGGACAGGCTCGTACGGGAGTACTCCCTCGGCATGAAGCAGCGCCTCGGCATCGCGCTCGCCCTGGCCCGCGACCCCGAGCTCCTCATCCTCGACGAGCCCACCAACGGTCTCGACCCCGCCGGCATCGAGGAGGTGCGCCACCTCCTCGTCGGCCTCGCCGGCGAGGGCGTCACCGTCATGGTCTCCAGCCACCTCCTCGACGAGATCGACCGGATGGCCACCGTCCTGGGCATCCTCGCGGCCGGGCGCCTCGTCTTCCAGGGCAGTCGCACCGAGCTCATGGCCCGATCGCTGCCGCCGGTCGAGCTCGTCACCCCGGAGCCCGGGCGCGTGGGCGCCGCGGTGCTCGACGGCCTCGTGCCGCAGCCGGGGCCCGCCCCCGAACGGACCCCCGACGGCCTGCGGCTGCCCGGCCTCACGCCCGACGCCGTCGCCGAGCTGTGCCGGCGGCTCGTCGCCGCCGGGGTCCCCGTCCACGAGCTGCGCCGCGAGGCCCAGAGCCTCGAGGACGTCTTCATGGACCTCACCGGCGGGGCGGGGGTGCTCTGATGTCGACCGCCTCCACGGCCTCCGGGCGCGCACCGGCGCCCGTCGTCACCGCCGCCTGCGGCCGCGGCGTGCCGGCCACGACGGCGGTCGGCCTCGAGCTCGCCAAGTCCCGCCGCCTGCGCATCCCGCTCATCGCCGCCGCGCTGCTGCTCGTGGCCCTCGGCCTGTCCGTTCCGATCGGGACCTCGGCCCGCGCCGCGCTCACCGGCCCCGCCGACCCGTGGCCGCAGCTCCTCCTGGGGACCTCGATGGCCGCCGCCCTCGTCTCCCCGCTGCTCACCGCCGTCCTCGCCAGCCGCCTCACCGACGTCGAGCACACAGGGGGCGGCTGGACGATGGCCGCCGCCTCCGGGCTCACGCCGGGCCGGCTGTGCCGGGCCAAGACCCTCGCCCTGAGCGCCCCGCTGGCGGCCGTCGTCGCCCTCCAGGTCGGGGGCGTCCTTCTCGCCTCCCGCGCGCTCGGCGCCACCGCCCCCGTCAGCGCCGCCCACTGGGGCGGGTACGTCCTGGCCCTCCTCGCCGTCGACGTCGTCTCCTGCGGCTGGCACGTGCTCCTCGCGGCCCGCGTGGAGAACCAGATCGTCACCGTCGGCGTCGGCTTCCTCGGCTCCTTCGTCTCCCTGTTCTGCCTGCTCATGCCGCCGTGGCTGTGCCGGCTCGTCCCGTGGGGCTACTGGGCTCTCGTGACACCTGCGGCCCAGGCCGGGCCCGACGGCGCGAGCGTCGCCTACACGACCCCACCGTTGGGCTGGGTCGTCGGCTTCCTCGTCCTCGCGACAGCCGGCCTGCTCGCGCTCACCGCCCGACTTGACCGGATCGAGAGGTGATCCCCGTGTCCTCCACCGTCCAGCACTCTACCGAGCAGCCTGCTCAGCGCCCCGCCTCCCTGCTCGCGCTCCTCGCCGCGGAGACGATCAAGCTGCGGCGCTCGATGGTCTGGGCCTTCGCGGTCCTGCTGCCCCTGCTCGCCGTCGTCACGGGGACGGTCAACTACCGCGGCAACCAGGGCGTCCTCACCAGCGGATGGGAGGCCTTCATGGGGCAGGTGACCGTCTTCTACGGCCTGTTCTTCTACTCCATCGGGGTCGCCCTCGTCTGCGCCGCCGTGTGGCGGCCCGAGCACCGCGGGAGCTCGTGGAACGCGATGCGCACGACGCCCGCCGGCGCCGTCCGCGTCGCCGTCGTCAAGACCCTCGTGAGCGTCCTGCCCGTCGCCGTCATGCAGCTGGTGCTCACGGCGCTCGCCTGGGCGAGCGGAGCGCTCGTCCTGCACCTCGACGGCGCCATGCCCGCCGCGGTGCTCGTCGACGGCGCCCTCGGCGTCCTCGCCGCGCTGCCGCTCATCGCGCTCCAGTCCCTCCTCGCGATGGTCCTCGCCTCCTTCGGCGCGCCGGTCGCCCTCGGGCTGCTGGGCACGATGGTCGGGCTCGGCCTGTCCTACGCGGGCGGCCCGCTCGTGACCGTGTGGCCCACCGCCCTCGTCACCCGCGCCCTGAGCCTGGGGACCTCGGCGCTGGCGACCGCCGGGGCGCTCGGCTGGGGCGCCGTCGCCGAGGTGCTGCGCGGCACCGCCCTGTCCGGGATCGTCTTCTGGGGGCTGCTCGTCCTGGTGGCGAGGAGCCGCGAGCGGCGCTGAGGGCATCGGGGGCGTGCGCCCGATAGGCTCACCGGCCACCGGGACGAGGGCGCTCCGGTGGCCGGCGACGTCGTCGACCGGCCCAGGGACCAGCGGAGGAGACCGCCGTGGCAGGCATCCCGTGGTGGGAGATCATCGGGTGGACGGGCTCGGCGCTCGTCGTCCTCTCGCTCGTCGTGCCGAGCGTGCGGCGCTTCCGGCGGCTCAACCTCGCCGGCAGCCTCATCGCCACCGTCTACAACGCCGTCTTCGGCATCTGGCCCTACGCGGCGATGAACGCGGCGATCACGATCATCGACCTGTACTGGCTCCTGCGCCTGCGCCTGCGCCGGGCGGGGGAGCGGCGCTACAGCGTGTGCCCGGCGCGCCCCGACGACGCCGTCGTCGCCGGCTTCGTCGAGCGTCACCGCGCGGGGATCGAGCAGGCGTACCCGGGAGCCCTCGGCCGGCTCGGCCGCAGCGGCGGGCTCACCTGCTTCCTGACCCTGTGCGACGACGAGGTCGTCGGCCTCTTCGCGATGGAGACCGCCGACGACGTCGCCGCGGGCGCCCCGGGGACCGCCCGCGTGCTCGTCGACTGGGTGACCGACCGCTTCCGCGACCTCAAGCCCGGTCGGGTCCTCTACGCCCACCCCGCGCTCGCGGCCACCGGCGCGCGGCGGCTCGTCGTCGACCCGGCCACCGTCGCGGACCCCGGGTACTTCGCCAGGGTCGGCTTCGCGCCCGGCGGCGGCGTGCTCAGCCGGGAGGTCTGAGGGCGCGGGGAGCAGGCCGCCCGTGGACCTCGGAGCGGACGCCGTTGGCCGGCTTCCCTGGGCCCTCGGCAGGAGCCTCAGGCGGCCGGCAGGCCTGTCCGCAGGACCTCCCACAGCCCGACCGGGCTCTCCTCGGGCGTGAAGTGCCCGGAGTCGGGGACGACGGCGGTCCTCACGTTCGTCAGGCCCGCCTCCCGGAGCCCATCCGCGTAGGCCCCGATGCTGCCGCCCTCGTGCTCACCGCGCGCGTAGAGCACGGGCGTGCTCACGGCAGAGCGCTCCTCCTCATTGACTCTCGCGTCGTCCCACAGAGCCCGGTAGAGGTCGAAGCCCGCGGTCAGTGCTCCGGGTGCGCGGTAGGCGTCGGCGTGAGCCCGTCTGCGCTCGCGGCCGATCCGCTCGGGGTGGTGGGCGATCGCCTCGTAGAAGTAGTCGAAGTAGACCTCCTCACGCCCTGAGGCGAGCTGCTCGGGAAGGCCCGGGATGGTGTGGAAGGCGAAGTGCCAGAGCCACGGGTTGGCGAGGACCTCGTGCCAGGGCGCGACGCCGGGGACGACGGTGCCGAGGATCGCGACGGCGCGGAGTCCGGGGACGTGCCGCAGGCAGGAGTAGGCGACCATGCCTCCGACGTCGTGGCCCACGACGACGGGCTGCTCGAGCCCCAGTGCGGTGACGAGGTCGCCGACGACGTCCGCGACGGCACCGGTCGTCGCGCACGGCCGCTCGACGCGGGACCCTCCGATCCCGGGCAGGTCGGGCGCGATGAGCTGGACGTCGTCTCCTGCGGCCTCCATGAGCCCCGTCCAGGCCCGAGCGCTCTGCGGCCACCCGTGGAGGAGGACGATGGCGGGAGCGTCGCGGGGCCCGGAGCGCAGGACGTGAAGGCTGCCGGCGGCGAGCTCGATGGCGGTGGCCTCGATAGTGATAGACATGAGGTATGTCTATCACGACGGGGCGCACCCCCGACGACGTCCGGCGCGGGGCCTCCTACCTCCTCGGGGTCCTCGGCACGCGGATCCAGGGCGACTGGACCACACTCCTGCGGCGCCACGGCCTCACTCAGAACGAGTACCTCCTCCTCATCGCGGCACCGACAGAGGACGGCGCCAGGCAGCGCGAGCTCGCCTCGGCCGCGGGGATCGACCCGCGCAACACCGGCGCCGTCGTCGCTGGGCTCGTGGAGAAGGGGCTGCTCGCGGCGAGCCGCGACCCCGGGGACGCGCGCGCCAAGCTCCTGATCCGCACGGCCGCGGGCGGCCGCCTGCTCTCCGCCCTGGAGGCCGACCTCGCCCCGGACCGCGAGCGGTACTTCGGTGCGCTGAGCGAGACCGAGTACGTCACCCTGTGCGATCTCCTCCAGCGCGTCGCGGAGGCCGGTGAGGTCGGGCACGACGAGCTCAAGGTGTGACCGAGCGTGTGACCGAGGGCGTCAGGCCGCGGTGGTCGGGCCGCGGCGGTCCGGCCGCGCCCGTCACGCCGCGTCAGGGCCGGGGCGGCTCCACGCCCAGGGCGGACAGGCCGGTGGCGATGACCTCGTGGGACGGCGCCGCGACGGCCTCGGCGGCCGTGAGCCCGGTCGACGCCAGGTAGGCGGCGGCGATCCGCGCACCGACGGCGTACCCGGCACCCGTCGGGACACCGGCCGGCTCGACCCCGACGGCCCGTGCCGTCGCGTCGCCGAGGACCCACGCTGGGAAGCGCATGGGGTCCGACTCGGACAGGCCGCTCACGACCCGCGCGAGCACCGCGTCGTCCTCGAGCAGCGCCGGGTCCACGAAGTGCGTCCGGCCGCGCTCGCCGTAGCGCTCGACGGCGAAGAGGTCGGCGAGCCCCTCGGCCACGACCTGCTCGCCCACCGTCACGCTTCGCGGGTCCCAGACGACGCCGCCGGGGGAGTAGCGCACGTTGTGGTGGAGCTCGTGGGCGACGATCGCCTCGAGACGGTCCAGGACCGTCGCGGTGGGCCAGAGCGTGATCGTGACGTAGCCGCTCATGCCGCCGAAGGCCGACAGCCCCTGGACCTCGTCCATGAAGTGCTCGTCCTCGGGATCGCCGAGGATGAGGAGGACCGTCGGGTCGGGCGCGCTCACACCGGGTGCCGCCTCTCGCAGGCGCACCAGCGCCTCGTCGGCGGCGTGCCCCACCCGGTTCCAGGCGTCGGCGTCGGCCAGGGCAGTGAGCCCGGCGCGCAGGGCCGCGGGGTCGCCGTCGGGGTCGAAGCCGCTCGAGCGCCGGTGGACCTCGGGCCAGCTGGGTCCGCCCGGGATGAAGGCGTACATGCCGGCGACGGGCGCCCAGAGCTGGTCGAGGAGCCCGGGGCGGTCGGTGGGCGGGGCGGAGAGGATCCGCTCGGTCATGGTGCGGGTGTCGATGATCGTGCTGCTCATGGCGCCAGCCTCGGGGCTCACGTCGCGTGAGGGTCAAGACGGGGACAGCAGGCTCCGAGCATGACGACGATCCTGCACCTGGCTCTGCCCGAGGACTGGGAGGCCGCTCGCGCGACCGGCACCTACACCGCCTCCACGCGGGGAACCACCATCGCCCAGCAGGGTTTCATGCACACCTCCTTCGACGCGGACCAGGCGCTGCGCGTCCACTCCGTCGTCTACTCCGACAGGCCGGACGTCATCGTCACCGAGCTCGACGTCGACGCGCTCGCGGACGCCGGGCTCACCGTCCGCCCCGAACCCGGCGACCCGGGCGACCCCGCCTCCGAGCGCTTCCCCCACGTCTACGGCGGCGACGTCCCGGTCTCACTCATGGCCGTCCACCCGGGCGGCCTCGACGCGCTGCGCGCCGGGCCCGTTACCGGCCCGGACGCGGACTCGCTGCCGTGACCGGGCCCCGGGTCACGACCCGCGCCGTCGACGCCGCGCACGCCTGCGCCTTCGTCATGGTCGTCACCGTGCACGAGGGCCGTCTGCTCCTCAGCCGCCACCGGGACCGGAGCACCTGGGAGACGCAGGGCGGGCACGTCGAGCCCGGGGAGACCACGCGCGCCGCGGCGGCGCGGGAGCTCTACGAGGAGTCCGGCGTCGTTGTCCGCGACCTCGCCCCCGTCTGCGACGTGTGGGTCGACGGCGACCGGCCCGGCGCCTGGGGACGGCTCTACGCGGCCGCGCCCGAGCGCCAGGACGCCCTTCCCGCCTCCGAGATCGCCGAGGCTCGGTGGTTCAGGCAGCTGCCCGCGCCCGAGGAGCTCACCTACCCGTGGCTGACTCCGCTGCTCGTCTCACGAGCGTCAGCGCATTCGTCACACTGAGACGCGGGACCGTGGCGCTGCGGCTGGCTCAGTCGCCCGTGCCTGCAGGTCCGGTGGGCGTCCTCGGTCCGACTCCGAGGCCCGTCCGGGCGAGAGCCTGACGGCTCGAGGCGAGGAGCCCCGCGTCGGCTCCTGCCTCCAGACGGGCCTCGAGCGCGAGCCTCAGCTCGCGGCGGGCAGCGTCGACCTCGCCAACGGCGAGCAGCGCCTTGCCCAGGTGCTGACGGAGCACCGGTGCCCACCGGTCGTCCTCGTGCTCGGCGAGGAGTGACCGCAGCGCCGAGACGGCTGCCCCGGCGTCCCCCGAGCGGCGGTCGCAGTCGGCGAGGAGCGCTCGCGTTCGGACGGTGGGCTGCGCTCCGTGCAGCAGGACGCGAGCCTCGGCGACGCGCCCCGTCCACAGCGCCTCGATCGCGCCCGCGAGCGGGTCGTGCGCGAGGCCGGCGCGGAAGGCGGGGAGATCCGTGATGACCGGGTCGAGGGTCTCACCGCTCAGCACCCAGCTGGGGCCGCCGATGACGTCGGTGACGCGGCGACCCACGGTGCCGCCGGATGGCAGGACCGCCCAGACCTCCCCGTGCTCGCGCGCACCCGGGTCCTGCCGCCGCCGCACGTGCTCGACGGCGAGCCCCGCCTCCTCGAGCCGCTCGGTGATCCACTCGGGCGTCCAGGTCCACGCACGCGTGACCGCGTGGTCGAAGGGCGCGACCGTGTCGGCGGCGAAGAAGCCGGCGAGGAGGCGCCCGCCCGGCCGGAGGAGGCGGCGGACCGCGGCGAGCTCCTCGCCGAGGCGCTCCGGAGGGACGTGGATGAGGGAGTACCAGGCCAGGACGCCCGCGGCCCCACCGGGTGGGGCGTCGGCGGCGGTGCCGGCGGTGAAGCCGACGCCCGGGTGCTCGGCCCGGGCGATCCCGATGAAGGCCTGGCTCGGGTCCACCCCGGAGGCCTTCGCACCGAGCGCGTCCAGGTACGCGGTCCATTGCCCGGGGCCGCAGCCCAGGTCGACGACGGGCCCGCCGCAGGCGAGGGCCCAGGCCGCGATCGTGTCGCGGTCGGCCGGTGCCGTCGCCGAGATCTGCCCGAGGGCCTCGGCGTACTCGCGGGCGCGTCGGGAGTACGCGTCGCTCACCGCGTTCTCAGGCATGGACCGAGCGTAGCGAGCCAGAGCTCGTGACGACGGACTAGCCTCACCACGATCCCGGCAGCGTGAGGAAGGAGCCGGTATGAGACCGACGCTCGCCGCCGCCTGGGTGCTGGGCGCCGTCGCAGGGACCGCGCTCGCGGCCGGCGCCGGATTTCGCGTCATTGAGCACCGCGCCGCGACCTGGTACCTGCCGCGGGGCGGCGGCCAGGATCCCGCCGGCGCCTGCACGACGAGCCGCTCCCGCACCGTCCTCGTCCTCGGTCACGCCGACACCGGCACCACGGCGGGGGAGCAGAACCTCGCACGCGTGCGCGCCGCCCTCGCCGTCGCGCGGCCGGGCGACGTCCTCGTCGTCTCCGGCGGCGGCGTCGCCGGTCCCGTCCCCGAGGCCCGCCTCCTCGCCGACGCCGCCCGCGACCTCGGCTGGAGGGGCGTGGTCCGCGTCGAGGGGGCCTCGCGCTCCACCTGGGAGAACGTCGCCAACTGCGCGCCGCTGCTCGAGGACGCCCCACATATCGTCGTCGTCTCCGAGCCGGTCCACGCCGCCAAGGCCCGCCACTTCCTCGCCCTCCAACGCCCCGACCTTGCCGACCGCCTCGCCGCGGCGACGACGTCGGACGGTGCGGATCCGCTCCCGAGCGCGGGAACGTGGGGCGTCCTCATGGGTCTCGTCGACCTGTGGCTCTCGGAGCACGTCGACGGCTGGGCGCAGGACTCGGCCCAGGGGCTCGCCGGCGTGCGCCGTCTCCTCGCGTCCCGCGACTGAGCAGCCGCGGCAGGGCACTGACGACGGGGTGCCGGCGCCTGGGTCGGGCCGCCCGCCATCAGCGCCGGCTGCGCCGCGTGGCTCAGCCGCGCAGACCCGCCACGAAGACGCCGAGCCGCTCCAGCCCCTCGGCCAGCTCCTCGCGGCCAGCCGCGTAGGACAGTCGCACGTGCGTGTCGCCCGTCGACGGCCCGAAGTCGCGCCCCGGGGTGAGCGCCACGTGCGTCTCCTCCAGCGCCCGCTCGCAGAAGGTCCAGGCGTCCAGTCCCGTGCCCGAGACGTCGAAGTAGGCGTAGAAGGCCCCGTCGGGCAGCACCGGCACCGGCAGCCCGATCCGCTCGAGCCCCTCCAGGACGATGCCGCGGCGCACGAGCAGCTCCTCGCGTCGCTCCTCGCACGCGGCGAGCGCCTCCGGCGTGAAGCAGGACAGGGCCGCCACCTGCGTCGGCGTCGAGGCGCACAGGAAGAAGTTGACGGCGAGGTTGTCGGCCGCCTCGAGGAGCGCCTCAGGCAGGATGAGCCAGCCGAGCCGCCACCCCGTCATCCCGAAGTACTTCGAGAAGGAGGACACGATGATCGCGTCCGGGTCCGCCTCCAGCGCCGTGCGCGCGGGGGAGCCGTCGGGCGCCGGGTCTGCGAGCGACAGGTAGATCTCGTCGACGATCCGCCACGCCCCGCGCTCGCGAGCGCTGGCGCAGATCGCGGCGAGCTCCTCGAAGGGGATCGTCGTGCCCGTCGGGTTCGACGGCGTCGCCAGCTGGACGGCGACCGTCCGCTCCGTCCACGCCGCCTCCATCGTGGCGCGGTCGAGCTGGTAGCGGGTGGCCGGCGTCGTCGGGGCGAGGACGACGTTGCCCCCGAAGGCGCTCACGAGCTCGCGGTTGCAGGGGTAGCAGGGGTCCGCCATGACGACGTCGTCGCCGGGCCCCGTCGTGAGCGCCGTCGCGAGCAGCAGGCCCGCCGAGGCCCCCGCCGTGATGAGGACGCGGCGCGGGTCCACCTCGACGCCGTGGCGGTCGCGGTAGAGGCCCGCGACGGCCTCGCGCAGCGCCGGCAGCCCGGCCGCCGGCGTGTAGGGCAGCGGACGGCCGTCCATCGCCTCGCGCATGGCCTCGTGGACGCCCGGGGGAGCTCCGAAGGAGGGCTCGCCGAGGCTCAGCTTGGCGACGTGCGCGCCGGCCGCCTCGATCTCGCGGGCCCGGGCCCCGATGCTCATGGCGTGGAAGGGCTGGGCGTCGAGCGCCCGCTGCGCGATCTTCATGGCTGGCTCCCCTCATCCGGCGCCGCCGCGGGAGCGCGGACCGGCGCGGAACCAGGCTAGGCGGGCGACGACGGCGCCGCCGGGGCGTCCGGTGAGCGGCCCGCGCTGGGGTAACCTCACGGCGTCGGAAGAGCGTCATCGCCCCCTCCGAGCCCCCGTAGCTCAGCGGTTAGAGCAGCGAGCTTATACCTCGTCCGTGCCTGATAAGCACATGGTCCTGGGTTCGAATCCCAGCGGGGGTACCGAGCCTCCATGGTGGAACCGGTAGACACAGCGGCCTTAAAAGCCGATGCCCCTGGGCGTGCGGGTTCGAGTCCCGCTGGAGGCACTGACGGGCCCCTGCCGATACCCTGCCCGCATGGCAGACGAGACGAGCACGCCGACCACCACGAGCACCGGCACCGCGCGCGATGAGGAGCCCCTCACCGTCGGCGACGTCGTCGACCTCCTCCGCGAGGCGGCCCCGGCCGAGCTCGCCGAGGACTGGGACTCCAACACCCTCATCTGCGGCGACCCCGCCGACCCCGTGCGCACCGTCCTGCTCGCCATGGACCCCCTCACCGCCGTCGTCGACGAGGCCATCGAGCGCGGCGTCGACATGGTCATCACCCACCACCCCCTCTTCCTGCGCGGCACCGACCACGTCGGCGCCGTCGACCCCAAGGGCCGCATCGTCCACCGCCTCATCCGCGCCGGCATCGCCCTGGCCAACGCCCACACCACCTGGGACTCCGCCCGCGGCGGCAACGCCGACGCCCTCGCGGACCTCCTCGGGCTGACCGGCACCGTCCCCCTCGAGCCCGCCGACGCCGACCCCGCTCTCGGCATCGGCCGCGTCGGCTCCCTCCCGGCGTCGACGACGCTGCGAGCGCTCGCTGAGGACGTCGCCCGCGCCCTGCCCGACACCGCGCCCGGTCTCCTCGTCGGCGGCGACCCCGAGGCCCTCGTCGAGCGCGTCGCCGTCTCCGGCGGGGCGGGCGACTCCCTCCTCGGCGCCGCGCGCGAGGCCGGCGCCGACGTCTTCCTCACCGCCGACCTTCGCCACCACCCCGCCTCCGACCACCTCGAGGGCGGCCGCCCCTACCTCCTGTGCGGGACCCACTGGGCCACCGAGTGGGTCGGCCTTCCCCCGCTCGCCCGCCGTCTCGAGGAGGGCGCCGCGCAGGGGGGACGTACACTGACCGCGCACGTCTCGACGGTCGTCACCGACCCCTGGACGCTGCGCCTGAGCACCGGCTCCTGAGCGCCGTCCCCGGACGGCGTCCGCCGCCTCGCCCGGGCACCGCACAGAACTCGATACCCCGGCCAGCGAAGGACCCCCGCAGTGACGAGCGCACCCCTTGCCCAGCAGCGTCTGCTCATCGACCTCCAGCAGCTCGACTCCCGGCTCGCCCGGCTCGCCCACGAGCGAAAGAACCTCCCCGTGCTCGCCCGCATCGAGGCCACCATCGAGCGCCTGCGCACCAACAAGCGCGAGGCCGTCGTCGCCGCCGGGACCCTGGCCGACACCAGGACCGTCGTCACCAAGAGCGAGGACGAGGTCGGCCAGGTGAACCGCCGTGCCGAGGTCCTGCGCGAGCGGCTCTCGTCGGGAGCCGCCGGCGCCCGCGACCTCACCGCCATCCAGGGCGAGATCGACCAGCTCGGCCGACGCCAGTCCGTCCTCGAGGACGAGCAGCTCGCCGCCATCGAGGCCCTTGACGCCGCCCAGGCCGAGGTCGATCGCCTCACCGCAGAGGAGGCGGAGATCCGCGCGGCAGGCCGCGAGCTGACCGCCGAGCGCGACTCCGAGTTCGCCCGCATCGACGCCGAGGTCGCGCAGACGCGCAAGGCGCGCGAGGACCTCGCCGCGACCATCGACGACGCGCTCCTCGCCGACTACGACGCCGTCCGCGAGGCCACCGGCGGGATCGGGGTCGCCGCTCTCTACGGGCGCCGGCTCGAGGGAGCCGCCATCGAGATCAGCCCCCAGGAGCACGCGCGCATCGCTGCCGCCCCGGCCGACGCCGTCATCCACGCCGAGGAGGGCGACGTCATCCTCGTCCGCATGGACGTCTGAGCGGACCCCTGGGTCCTGCGCCCTCCCGCTGACGACGGCGCAGCACGACGCCCCGGGCACCGCCACGGTGCCCGGGGCGTCGTCCGTCGTGCGGGGCTCGGGACGGCGGCGGGCTCAGGCCAGTCGCAGCACGAGGTCCCGGCGCCCCTCCCGGTCGGCCTGGCCGAGCTCGACGGCGCGGACGGCATCCAGGCCCGCAGCGAGCTCAGCGACGTCGTCGAGGACGCGCAGCGACCGCGGTGCCTGGGCACGGCGGTCCACGATCGCGCCCGTGAGCAGGCCCCGGGTGTGCTTCGCCCAGTGGGACACGGTGGTGAGCGAGCCGTCGGGCGCCTCCTGAACGACCTTGACCCGCAGGAGGTCGACGGCGTCGGCCGCGGCGGGCTGCCAGGCGGGGGAGTACGCCCCCGAGCGGCAGTCGACGATGACGCCACCGGAGGCCTGGGCCAGGTCGCGGATCACGGGCTTGAGGTGCGGCTTCCAGAAGGCGGCCAGGCGACCGGCACCGGGGAGCGTCACGCCCATCGAGAGTCGGTGGTCCGGGACCGCGTCGGTGGCGCGCAGGGCGCCCCACAGCCCCGAGAGGATGACGACCTCCTCAGCGAGCACCCGTCGCACGGCCTTGCGACGCGCGAGGGCGTGCAGGCCGGCAGCCTCGTAGAGGACACCGGTGTAGAGGGCGTACGCGGGTGCGGCCGGCGCGGTGCTCAGGGTCGTGTTCAGGGCCGCCTCCTCGGCGCTGCGCGGCCCCAGTCCGAGGACACGGGCCGTGTCCGGTCCGGTGCCGAGCCGCGTGAGCTCGTCCATGAGGCTCCGGCGGGGGCCGGTGAGAGCGGGGGCTCCGAGGAGGGCGCCGAGGTCGAGCGGGTCGCCGCGGCGCGGCGCGGTCTTGCCCTCGGAGGGCGGCAGGAGGAGCAGCACGACGGCATCGTAGGCGAGGTGCCTCCGTGGCGGCGGGGCCCTGTGCCCGTTGCCTCAGGCGGACGGAACCCGCCGGGACCTGTGCGGCACGGTGCCCGGGGTAGAGTGCTCCGCGCGGACGAGCCGACCGGGCGGCCGCGGTACCTCGGGGAGACCTGAGGGCTGAGGAACGTCCGGGCTCCACAGAGCAGGGCGGTGGCTAACGGCCACCCGGGGCGACCCGCGGGACAGTGCCACAGAGAACAGACAGCCGACCGGTTCGCCGGACGGTGATGGTGAAACGGTGGGGTAAGAGCCCACCAGCGCCGCAGGTGACTGCGGCGGCTCGGCAAACCCCGCCCGGAGCAAGACCGCACAGCAGGCGCCCGAGGGCTGCTCGCCCGAGCCTGCGGGTAGGTCGCGCGAGACCGCCGGCAACGGCGGTCCAAGATGAATGGTCGCCACCGCCGACCCGGCAACGGACGGCGGCAACAGAACCCGGCGTACAGGTCGGCTCGTCCGCCCCACCTCGAAGCACGCTCCCCGCAGCAGCCGGGTACGACGACGCGGCGGGCGACCACCCCATCAGGTGGAGGCCCGCCGCGTCGTCGTCAGTCGACGTGACTGACCGACGGTCGTGACGCTGGAGTCACTTGGCCGCCATGTACATCTCGTCCTGACCGTAGAAGCCGGACACTGCGAAGACGCCCGACTTCTCGTCCGACTTCGGGATGGCGTAGGTGAAGTAGCCGGTCACGGTGCCACCGTCGCGCGGCATGTCCTGCATAGTGAACTCGTCATCGAGGAGGGAGACGTCCCAGCTGGCCTCGACGGTGTTGCCCTTGTTGACGTAGTCGATCTTGACGTCGCCGGAGCTCATCTGGCCCTTGCCGTGGTAGGTCACCGTGACGGGGACGCGCATGTAGACCTTGTCCGAGCCCGGGTCCTCGAAGCCGTCCTCGTAGTCCTGGTCCTTGTAGGCCTGCTTGATCTTGGCAGTGTCGTCCCACTCGACGGCGCCGAACTGGATCTCGATCGAGGCGTCAGGGTCCGTCGCGTCCTTGTCGGCCTTGATCTTGATCGTCTGGGTGGTCGGGTCAGCCGGGTTGTCCATCGACATGCCCTGCTCGTCGGAGGAGGAGTCGGAGGAGTCAGATGAGGAGGAGTCGGAGCTCGACGAGCCGGAGTCCGAGGACGTCGTCGGGTCCGCCGGGGCGGCCGATCCGACGCCTGAGCCCTTGGTGTCGTCGGTCTTGCTGTCGTCCCCGCCGCCCGCGATGGCGACGATGATCCCGATGAGGATGAGGAGGACGACGAGACCGATGATGAGCCAGAACCACCACTGCTTCGTCACGGGCTTCTTGCCGCCGTTGCCCGAGCCGCCGTTGACGTCGATCGGCTGCCAGCCGCCCTGCTGCGAGGCGGCGGGGCCCGCCTGACCCTGGTTGTGGTAGGGCGTTGGGGACTGGGCGTAGCTCATGTTGGCCGCGTAGGGGCTGGCCGAGGACGCGGAGGAGGCGACCGGCGCGGATCCCGCGTACTGGTTGCCGGCGGCGTAGTCGCCGGACGGTGCCGAGGCGGGCTGACCGGTCGGGCTGGCGACGGGCACGGACTGCCCCGGGATCGCCTGCGTCGGCGCCCAGGCGGCGTCGTGGGCAGAGCCGGCGACCGGCGCGGAGGCGGAGTCGTCGACCCACAGCTCCCAGCCCTCAGGGGCGGGGCCCCAGGCGGGGTCGGGCTGCCAGCCGGCAGGGGGGACGAAGCCCTCGGGCGGGGCGGGCCAGTTCGGGGGCGGGTTGAAGCGCAGAGCCATGGGAGTACCTCCGGGAGGTGTCGTGCGAGGGGCTTGGGACGCGTGTGCGGCGGCGGGATGAGTGCGTCATCACGTCGGCGACCTGCGCCTGAATGTACACGGCACTGTGCGCGAAACCGCCTCCGTTACCGAGGAGAGGCCTGGGGAGCGCTCCCCAGGCGCCCCTCGGTAACAGAGGCGGTGCGGCCCGTCCGGGCACCCGGCTCGCGCGGGCACGCGGAGCGGCGGCTCAGGGAAGGGTGAGGATGTCGGCGCCGTCCTCGGTGACGACCATCGTGTGCTCGAACTGCGCGGTGCGCGAGCGGTCCTTCGTGACGACCGTCCAGTCGTCGTCCCACTGCTCCCAGTCCTCGGTGCCCAGCGTGAGCATGGGCTCGATGGTGAAGACCATGCCGACCTCCATGACGGTGTCGTACATGGGCGCGGCGTCGTAGTGGGGGACGATGAGGCCCGAGTGGAAGGCCTCGCCGACGCCGTGGCCGGTGTAGTCGCGCACGACGCCGTAGCTGAAGCGCTTGGCGTACTTCTCGATGACGCGGCCGATGACGTTGATCTCGCGGCCCGGGCGGACCGCCTTGATGCCGCGCTCCATCGCCAGACGGGTGCGCTCGATGAGGAGGGCGGACTCCTCGTCGACCTCGCCGACGGTGTAGGTGGCGTTCGTGTCGCCGTGGACGCCGTTCTTGTAGGCGGTCACGTCGAGGTTGATGATGTCGCCCTCGCGGAGCACGGTCGAGTCCGGAATGCCGTGGCAGATGACCTCGTTGACCGACGTGCAGATCGACTTCGTGAAGCCCATGTAGCCGAGGGTCGACGGGTAGGCGCCGTGGTCGCACATGTACTCGTGGGCGATGCGGTCCAGCTCGTCCGTGGTGACGCCCGGGGCGATGGCCTTGGCGGCCTCGGCCATGGCGCGCGCGGCGATACGGCCCGACTCGCGGATGCGCTCGACGGTCTCCACGTCCTTGACGTCCGAGGCCGTGACGACCTCGGGGCCGTCGTGGAACATGTACTCGGGGCGGGCGATGGAGCCGGGCACGTGGCGCATCGGGCCCACGACGCCCTTCGTGAGGGTGCCCCGGGGCGCGCGGTCGGCGAGTGAGGAGGAGTTCGTCATGGCTCCAGCATAGGAGCGGGGCGGCGACGGGCCACCCTGGGGACTGTTGGCACGAGCAGGTGCTCGGGTCCGGATGACGGTCGGTCGGCTCGGTGGAATCCGGCCTCGTGCGGCCCGCTTCTGCATAGCATGCCGACCATGGCCAAGATCCACTTCGTGCGCCACGGCCGCACGGTCCTCAACGAGCAGCGACGCACCCAGGGGTCGGCGGACTCGCCGCTCACCCCCGAGGGGCGCGAGGGCGCCCGCGCCGCCCGTGACCACATGGCCTCCTGGCCGATCACCCGCGCCTACCTGAGCCCGCAGGGCCGCGTCCAGCAGACGGCGGGGATCCTCCTCGAGGCGCACCCCGACGTCACCCCGGTCTACCTCGAGGGCCTGCGCGAGTACGACTACGGCGTCTACGACGGCGGTCCGGACGAGGAGATGATCGCGGCGCTGCCCACCGCGGAGTTCCTGCCGCCAGTCATCGCCGGCACCCACCCGGGCGCACCAGGCGGCATCGCCGCGGCCGACTACCTCGCCGACATCGACGGGGCGCTGGCCCGCATCCTCGCCGACCTGCGCGCCGCGATCGAGGCCGGAGGCCCGGACGACGAGGAGGTCCTCGTCGTCTCCCACGGCATGACCATCATGACGATCATGAGCCGCTGGACCGACTTCTCCGTCTACGGCATGGCCCCCATGGCCAACTGCTCCGTCACGACCGTCGAGGTCGACCCGACCGTCGCGGGCGGCAGCCCGCGGATCGTCAGCTGGGCGGTGGACCCCGGAGGTCAGGGCGTCACCTGGGACGCCGCTGACATCACGAGCGCCTTCGACGGCGTCACCGCGGTCCCGATCAACTGGTCCGTCCTCGCCCAGGACGGCGCCCCCTACGCGACCGACTACCCGATCGCCCCCGAGGAGGTCGCTGAGGCCGTCGCCGACGCCGCCGAGGCGGGCACCGAGCCGGGTGCGGGGCGAGACACGGAGACCGGGAGCGCGCCGGCATGACCCTCGTGCACGCGCTCGTCGGCTTCGACCTCGTCGTGGGCGTCCTCACCCTGGTTCCGGGTATCGACACCGCGCTCGTCCCGCGCAGCGCGCTCACCCGGTCGCGCGGCTAAGCGCTCGCCACCGTCCTCGGGGTCTCCACCGGCATCGTCGTGTGGGGCTCGGCCGCCGGCGTCGGTGCCACGGCCGTGCTCGCCGCGTCGCGTACCGCCTACCGGCTCCTCACCCTCGCGGGCGCCCTCTACCTCACGGGCATGGGCGTGACGATGCTGTGGCGCTCGCGGCCGGGACGAGCCCAGGGGACCGGGGCGCGGCAGTCCGGCGCCGTCGACGAGGCCCAGGAGCTCGCGGGCGAGGCGGTGCCCGCGGACTCCGCGTGGCGCGGCTGGTGGACCGTTGCGCTCACCAACCTGCTCAACCCGAAGGTGGGCGTCTTCTATCTCGCGACGATCCCGCAGTTCATGGTCACGGGCGTGCCGCCGGTCGTCATGGCGGTCCTCCTCGCCCTCCAGACGAGGGTCTGAGTGCCGCTCCGCCTGCCGGAGCCACGGTGCGCCGACTCGTGGCCTGGGACGGCCGTCTGGCGTCCAGTTACTTCTCGAACCAGTGCTCCTCGGCGGGGAAGCTGCCCTCGCGGACGGCGCGGCCGTAGTCCTCGGCGGCCTCCTGCAGCACGCGGCCGACCTCGGCGAAGCGGCGGGCGAAGCGCGGGGCCCAGTCCGTCATGCCCGCCATGTCCGACCACACGAGCACCTGGCCGTCGCACCGGGCGCCGGCGCCGATCCCGATCGTCGGGACGGGGCACACCTCGGTGACGCGTGCGGCCAGGGCCTCCGGGACCATCTCGAGGACGAGGGCCACGGCGCCCGCCTCGGCGAGCGCGAGCGCGTCGGCGACGAGCGCGTCGGCCGCCTCCTCGCCCCGGCCCTGCACCCGGAAGCCGCCCAGCGCGTTGACCGACTGCGGGGTGAAGCCGAGGTGCCCGACGACGGGGACGCCCGCGTCCGTCAGCGCCCGGACCGTCGCCGCGCGCGGGTGCCCGCCCTCGAGCTTGACGGCGTTGGCGCCGACCCTCACGAGCCGGACCGCGGAGGCGAGCGCCTGCTCAGGGCCCGCCTCGTAGGTGCCGAAGGGCAGGTCGGCGACCACGAGGGCGTGGCTGGTCGCCGACGCGACGGCGCGGGTCGCCACGACCATCTCGTCCAGCGTGACCGGCAGCGTCGAGTCGTAGCCCAGGGCGACGTTCCCGATGGAGTCGCCCACGAGCAGCATGTCCGTGCCCGCCGCGTCGAGGATCCTGGCGGTGAGGGCGTCGTACGCGGTGAGCATGACGAGGCGCTCGCCCGCCTCCTTGGCCCGGGCGAGCCGGGTCACGCGGACCGGGCGCGGCGACGGCGCCGCTGGAACGGACGTGGCACCCTGCGAGCCGGAGCCGGAGCCGGAGCCGGAGCCGGAGCCGGAGCCGGAACCGGGGGCGGGAGCGGTGGACGAGGGACCGTAGGGCGTCTCGGATCGCGACATGGTGGCAGCGTAGGACCGAGCGGCCGGCGCTGCGCAACGCGCCGGACACGTGCGGGCGGCATGATGCGTCTCGTGTACCCGTGCGCCCGCGCGGGTGATCCGCTCAGGCGGTGAAGGGAGAGAGCATGGACAAGCAGCAGGAGTACGTCCTCCGGGCCATCGAGGAGCGGGACATCCGCTTCATCCGGCTGTGGTTCACGGACGTGCTCGGGCAGCTCAAGTCCGTCGCCATCGCGCCCGCCGAGGTGGAGGGGGCCTTCGAGGAGGGCATCGGCTTCGACGGCTCCGCCATCGAGGGCCTCACCCGTGTCTACGAGTCCGACATGATCCTCTCGCCGGACCCCTCGACCTTCCAGATGCTGCCCTGGCGCGACTCCTCCAACGGGGTGGCCCGCATGTTCTGCGACGTCCTCACCCCCGACGGCGAGCCCGCGCGCACCGACCCGCGCGCCGTCCTCGAGCGGCAGATCGCGCGCGTCGCCGACGCCGGCTTTACCTGCTACGTGCACCCCGAGATCGAGTTCTACCTCGTGCGCAGGACCGAGGACGGGCACATCGTGCCCACGGACACCGCCGGGTACTTCGACCACGTGCCCGGTGGGACCGCCCACGAGTTCCGCCGCCGCGCCATCCTCATGCTCGAGCAGATGGGGATCTCGGTCGAGTTCTCGCACCACGAGGGCGGTCCCGGCCAGAACGAGATCGACCTTCGCTTCGCGGACGCGCTGTCCATGGCGGACAACGTCCAGACCTTCCGCGCCGTCGTCGAGGAGGTCGCCCTCCAGGAGGGCTGTCTCGCGACCTTCATGCCGAAGCCCTTCGTGGGCAAGCCCGGCTCGGGCATGCACACTCACTTCTCCCTCTTCGAGGGGGACCGCAACGCCCTCTTCGACCCCACGGGCGAGTACCAGCTCTCCCAGGCCGGTCGCTCCTTCATCGCGGGCCTCCTGCGCCACTCCCGCGAGATCTCCGCGATCACGAGCCAGTACGTCAACTCCTACAAGCGCCTCTGGGGCGGCGACGAGGCCCCGAGCTACGTGTGCTGGGGCCACAACAACCGCTCCGCCCTCGTGCGAGTCCCCCTTCACAAGCCCGGCAAGGCGCAGTCCGCCCGCGTCGAGTACCGAGGCATCGACGCCTCGGCGAACCCCTACCTCGCCTACGCCGTCATCCTCGCGGCCGGGCTCAAGGGCATCGAGGAGGGCTACGAGCTCCCGCCCGAGGCCGAGGACGACGTGTGGGCGCTCACCGAGCAGGAGCGCAAGGCCCTCGACATCAGGGCCCTGCCGTCCTCCCTCAAGCGGGCCGTCGCCGCCATGGACGAGTCCGACCTCGTGGCCGACACCCTCGGCGAGGACGCCTTCGAGTTCTTCGTGCGCAACAAGCGGCGCGAGTACGAGGCCTACGACGCCCAGGTCACCGACTTCGAGCTCGAGCAGTTCTTCCCCCGCTCCTGACCCTCAACGGGGGAGCGCGGGCTCCTCGACGGCGGCCCGGCACCGGGCCGCGGACCGGTGAGCAGCCACCGGTCCGGCCGATGATGAGGCGAGCAGGAGGACGACGATGACCGAGCGCAGCGGGACGACGGGACCGGTCCTGGGAGGGCCTCGGCGCGAGACGCCCCGCGCCCGCCTCATCCGGGCCGGCTTCGACGAGCTGAGCCGCGCCGCCGGCTGTCTCACGGACCCCGCGCTCACCGCGCTCCTGCCCGAGGCGCCGGACACGGCCGCACGAGCCGCGCAGGTACCGGCGGGACCGACGTCGCCCACGGGGCCCCTGGGACGAACCGGGATCAGCTCCCTCGTGCTCAGCCCCGCCCAGGAGGCGCTCGTCACCGAGATCGGACGGACCGCCGATCCAGACCTCGCCCTCCTCTCCCTCGTCCGTCTCGCCGAGGCGTGCACCGGCTGCGAGGCCGAGTCGGTCCTGCGAGGTCTCCTCGGGGGCCTGGCCGAGGTCCCCGCGCACGACGGTCCCGGAACGGGCGGGGCCGGCAGCGTCGAGGCGTCCCACGCGGTCGCCGAGCACCGCGCCCGGCTCCTCGCCGTCCTGGGGTCCTCGAGCGCCCTCGGGGACTTCCTCGTCGCCCATCCGCTGCACCTCGCGGCGCTCGCCCCCGATCAGGCCTTCCACGCTCCCGACCGGCCGAGCGCCCTCGAGACGCTCACGGGCGCCGTCCGCACCTGCCTCGGCACCGACGACGGCTCCGACCGCCCCGCGCCCGAGGAGCGTGTCACCGCAGCGACCTCGGCCATGCGAGTCGCCTACCGGGACCGCCTCCTCGCCATCGTCGCCGACGACCTGCGCGCCGCGGAGCCGCTCGCGCACCTGCCCGTCGTCGGGCAGGACATGGCCGAGCTCGCGGACGCCTCCCTCGAGGCCGGCCTGCTCATCGCCCGTGCCGCCGTCGGCCCCGAGGCCGTCGACGTCGCCCTCACCGTGATCGCGATGGGCAAGAGCGGGGCCCGCGAGCTCAACTACATCTCAGACGTGGACGTCCTCCACGTCGTCGGGCCCGCCGGCGATCCCACCGCGGAGCCCGAGGACGAGGCCCTCCTCATCGCCGCCGGCACCGCCATCGCCACCGAGCTCGCCCGCGCCACGTCCGCGACGGGGGAGGAGCCGCCCCTGTGGCCCCTCGACACGGCCCTGCGCCCCGAGGGCAAGGACGGCGCTCTCGTGCGCACCCTCGCCTCCCACGTCGCCTACTACGAGCGATGGGCCTCCTCCTGGGAGTTCCAGGCGCTCCTCAAGGCGCGCGCGGCCGCCGGGGACGCCGCGCTCGGCGCCGCCTACGAGGCCGCCGTCGCTCCCTTCATCTGGTCCGCGTCCGGACGCGAGAACTTCGTCGACGACGCCCGCGCCATGCGCCGCCGCGTCGAGCGCGAGTCCGAGCGCAAGGGCCAGGAGGACATGCGCATCAAGCTCGGCCCCGGTGGCCTGCGCGACGTCGAGTTCACCGTCCAGCTTCTCCAGCTGGTCCACGGCCGGGCCGATGAGTCGCTGCACGTCCGGCCCACCCTCGAGGCGCTCGACGCCCTCTCCGCCGGCGGCTACGTCTCGCGGGCGGACGCCGCCGCCCTCGGCGACTGCTACAAGGCCCTGCGTCTCCTCGAGCACCGCTCGCAGCTCCACCGGCTGCGCCGCACCCACGAGCTGCCCACGCGCACGGAGGACCTGCGCCGGATCGGACGCGGCATCGAGCTGCGCTCCCTGGCCGAGCCGGAGGCGCTCCTCACCGTGTTCCGGGCCCTGCGCCGCCAGGTCCGCGCCCTCCACGAGGCGATCTACTACCGACCGCTGCTCTCCGTCGCGGCGAGGCTCTCCGACGCGGAGATGTCCCTCAGCCCGCGGGCCGCGCGCGAGCGCCTCGCCGCCATCGGCTACCTCGACCCGGACGGGGCGCTGCGCCACATCCAGGCCCTCACCGAGGGCGTCACGCGCCGCGCCGCCATCCAGCGTCAGCTCCTGCCCGTCATCATCGGGTGGATCGGGGAGGGACCCGATCCCGACCAGGGGCTCCTCGCCTTCCGACTGCTCTCGGAGTCCATCGGCTCCTCCCACTGGTACCTGGCGCTCCTCCGGGACTCGCCGGCGGCTGCGCGACGCCTGTGCCAGGTCCTGTCCGGAGCGCGCTGGACCACCGAGCGCCTCGCCGAGCGGCCCGAGTCCATCGCCTGGCTCGACGACGCCGCGGACCTCGCCCCCAGACCGGACGGCGCCCTCGCCGACGAGGTGCGCTCCACCCTGCGCCGCCGTGCGCTCACCGCGACCGACGCCGCCGGCCTCGAGAAGCAGGCCGCCGAGGCCGTCCGGGCGCTCATGAGCGTGCGCACCCGCGAGCTCGTCCGCGCGGCCCTCGCCGACTCCCTCGACGGCGTCGATCCCGCCCGAGCGGCCCACGTGCTGACCGACGCCACGGACGCCGTCCTCGCCGGGGTCCTGTCCGTGGCCACCGGCCTGACTATCGCGCTGCGCGACGGCGTGGGCGCCGTCGCGCAGGGACCGGCCGCGGACGGCACGTGGCGGGCGGCCCTCGCGGAGCACGCCGTCATCGCCATGGGCCGCCTCGGGGGCCGTGAGATCACCTACGCCTCCGACGCCGACGTCCTCTTCGTGCACGAGGCGCGCGCCGGCGCCGATGAGGAGGCCGCGGCCGCCGAGGCCGACGCCGTCGCCCGTTGGACGGTCCGGCTCATGGCAGGGGCGCGTCCGCACCCGCTCGAGGTCGACGCCGACCTGCGCCCGGAGGGGAGGCAGGGGCCGATGAGCCGGTCCCTCAGCTCCTACGCGGAGTACTACGAGCGCTGGGCCTCCGTCTGGGAGCGCCAGGCGCTGCTGCGCGCCCGGGCCTGCGCCGGCGCCTCCGACCTCGGGGCCCGCTTCGAGGCGCTCGTCGCCCCGTTGCGCTGGTCCGAGGCGGGACTCGACGGCGCCGGCCTGCGCGAGATCCGTCGTCTCAAGGCCCGGATGGAGGCCGAGCGCCTGCCGCGCGGCACCGATCCCTCGCGCCACCTCAAGCTCGGGCCCGGGGGACTCTCCGACGTCGAGTGGACCGCTCAGGTCCTTCAGCTCGCCCACGCCGCCAACGAGCCCGGTCTGCGCACCACCTCGACGACGGAGGCGCTGCGGGCCTCCGTCGACGCCGGTCTCCTCACCGTCGACGAGGGCCAGGACCTGCTCGACGCGTGGCGGCTCGCCTCACGGGTCCGGGCGGCCAACGTCATCGGCACCGGTCGCGACGCGGGCGCCAGGGTGGACGTCATCCCCTCCGACACGCGCGACCTGCGGCTCGTCGGGCGCCTTCTCGGCCAGGAGCCCGGGCACGAGCGCGAGGTGGTCGAGGACTACCGGCGCTCCGCCCGGCACGCCCGTGCGGTCGTCGAGCGGGTCGTCTTCGGCGACGCCCTCCACGACCAGGACGACGCCGCCTCGGCCCGTGCCCGGGGGCAGCAGGCCTCGGCCGCCGGGGAGCGGGGCGGGGGCGCCCCGAGGCGCGCCCCGTCACGCCGCACGGAGATCAGCACGGAGATGAGCACGGGAGCGTCCTCGGCCGGGGGCGCCGAGATCGCCTCCACGCGCTCCGAGCAGTCCGGGGCCACGCCCTCACGGGCCGCCACCGGAGGGACGCCGCCTGGAGACGGGCCCGACGACACGGCGGCACCGGCCGAGCACGCCACCGGCGCCCGCCGGTCCACCGGGACGGAAAGGCGCCGCACTCACCGGCGAGGCGGCGGCTCGGGTCCCTTCCCCTGGTCCTGAGCGACACGGGGCGGGGGCTCTCCTGAGCGCCCCTTGGCAGGACGCCCGGGCGCGGCAGCGCGCGGCCCTGGCAGGATAGGGGCGTGAAGCTCCTCCTCGTCCGCCACGGCCGCACCATCGCCAACGTCATGGGAGCGCTCGACACCGCGTTCCCCGGCAACCCTCTCGACGACACCGGCCTCGCACAGGCCGGCACCCTGCCCGAGCGCCTCGCCGCCGCGGGGCACCTCGAGGGGCTGTCCTCCCTGTGGGTCTCCCCGATCCTCCGCGCGCGCCAGACCATCGCGCCGATCGAGGCCGCGACGGGCCTCACCGCCACCATCCGCTCAGGCCTGCGCGAGGTCATCGCCGGAAACCTCGAGATGAACACCGACGCCGGCTCCGTCGCCGTCTACGCCGACACGACCCGCTCCTGGATGGTCGGTCGCACCGCCTGCGTCCTGCCCGGATCGCCCGAGGACGGCGCAGCGACCTTCGCCCGCTTCGACGGTGTCGTCGACGAGATCGCCGCGGCGACCCTGGAGTCGCAGGGACCGGACGGAAGCGCCCTCCTCGTCGCCCACGGCACCGTCCTGCGCCTGTGGACGGCCCTCGCCGCCGCGCGCGCTGGCGGCGCCGACCCCGCCTGGATCGCCGAGCACCCGATGACGAACACCGCGATCACCGTCGTCGAGGGTGACCCCGAGCGCGGCTGGCGCCTGCTGGACTGGTCCGAGGGCACGTGGACCGCCTCACCCACGGAGCAGCCCGAGGCGCCGGAGCCCGCCGACCCTGTGGAGCAGCCGGCGTGAGCGCCGCGCAGAACGGGACCCGCGACCGCGGTGACCGGGACCAGCGGGCCGCCTCCTTCCAGGACGGCGCCGACGACTACGACCGCCTCCGCCCCGGCTACCCGGCGGCCCTCTGGGACCTGCTCGTCGAGGACGTCCGCACGGCGGTGCTGACCTCGTCGTCCTCGCCCAGTCGCTCCACTGGACCCACCCTACGACGCGCTGGCGTCGGCTCCATGACCTCCTCGCCCCCACAGGAGCCGCGGCCATGCTCTGGAACGGCTGGCAGCTCGACCCCGAGCGCCACGACGTCGACGCCCTCTTCGAGCGTGTCAACGCCGGGCTGGCGCGTCCCACGACCTCAGACGTGGAGCACCGCGAGGCTGCCGGCTCCGCCTGGACGGACGGCGTCGTCGTGGGACCCGGCGCCGAGCTGCTGCGCGAGTCACGCCGCGAGGTCGCGGAGTGGACCTGGGAGATGCCGACGCCGACCTACCTCGAGCTCCTCGGCACGACCTCGCAGTACCTCGTCGCCGAGCCGCGCGTCCGCGCCGACCTCGAGACCGGGCTCTCCGGGATCCTGGGGCGCAGCGTCCTCCTCGACGTCCAGACCCTCCTCGTCGAGACCGTTCGCGCCTGAGCGACGCTCGCCCGAGCACCCGCCCACGGGCACGACGCGGCCCGGCGCACCACGTGGTGCGCCGGGCCGGATCGTGTCGCCTGGGGGAGCGGCATCGGGACACGGGAGGCTCGAAGGGCGCCGTCCTCAGAGGACGGAGGAGAGGAACGCTCGCGTGCGCTCCTGCGCCGAATGGTCGAGGACCTGGACCGGGTCGCCCGACTCGCAGATGACGCCTCCGTCCATGAAGGCGAGCTGGTCGCCGACCTCCCGCGCGAAGCCCATCTCGTGGGTGACCACGACCATCGTCATGCCCGACGCCGCGAGGTCCTTCATGACCTGGAGGACCTCGCCGACGAGCTCGGGGTCGAGGGCGCTCGTGGGCTCGTCGAAGAGCATGAGCTCAGGGTCCATGGCCAGGGCCCGGGCGATGGCGACGCGCTGCTGCTGGCCGCCGGAGAGCTGGGACGGGTAGTGGTCGAGCCGGTCGCCCAGGCCGACGCGCTCGAGCAGCTCGACGCCGCGCTTGCGCGCCTCGGCCTTGCTGAGCCCCTTGACCTGGACGGGGGCCTCCATGACGTTCTCGAGAGCGGTCATGTGGGGGAAGAGGTTGAAGCGCTGGAAGACCATGCCGATGCGAGCGCGCTGGGCGGCGCGGGCCTTGTCCGACAGGGCGTGCAGCTCGACGGTGCCGTCGGACTTCGTGACCTCCCGCATGCCGATGAGGTCGCCGTCGACGTAGACGCGGCCGGCGTCGATCGACTCGAGCTCGTTGATGCAGCGCAGGAGGGTGGACTTGCCCGACCCGGAGGGGCCGATGAGGACCGTGACGGATCCGGAGGGAACCGTCATGTCGATGCCCTTGAGGACGTGGAGGTCCCCGAAGAACTTGTGGAGCCCGGAGACCTGGACCTTCGGGGTGGACGCCTGGGGCGAGGACGCTCTGCTCGTGGCGCTGGTGCTCATGGGGTGACCTCCAGGAAGGGATCGTGCTTCGTGGTGTGGGCGTCGAGGATGGCCTGCTGCCGGGACGACAGGCCGCGCTTCGATCCGGTGGACGAGGAGCGGCCGTCGAAGCCGCGCCCGTAGTAGCGCTCGATGTAGTGCTGACCGACCATGAGGATCGAGGTGATGATGATGTACCAGAGCGCCGCGACGATGAGCAGCGGGATCGTCTGGTAGGTGCTCGAGGCGTAGGAGTTCGTGACGAAGGTGAGGTCCAGCGTGTAGGGCACCGCCAGCACCAGCGAGGTCGTCTTGAGCATGGAGATCGTCTCGTTGCCCGTCGGCGGCACGATGACGCGCATGGCCTGGGGCAGGACGATGCGGCGGAGGATCTTGCCCTTGGACATGCCGAGTGCGCCGGCTGCCTCGCTCTGACCCGGGTCGACGCTTCCGAGCCCCGAGCGGACGATCTCGGAGAGGTAGGCGCCCTCGTTGATCCCCAGACCGAGGACGGCGGCGACGAAGGGGCTGAAGACCGTCTTCGTCTCGAAGGTGAGCATCTCGGGACCGAAGGGGACACCGAGACTGAGGTGCTGGTACAGGGCGGACAGGGCGCCCCAGAAGACCAGCTGGGTGTAGATCGGGGTCCCGCGGAAGAACCAGAGGTAGGCGAGGGACACCCAGCGGAGCACGGGGTTCGAGGACTGGCGCATCACCGCCGTCGCCACCGCCAGGATGATGCCGATGAGCATCGCGAGGAAGGTGAGCACGAGGGTGATGCCGACGGCGCGCACGACGTGGACCTCGCGGAAGAAGAACCAGACCGTGTCCCAGTGGAACTTCGGGTTGGTGAGCAGCGCGTGGACGAACATCGCGCCGAGGACGGCGACGATGGCGGCGCTGATCCAGGTGCCGGGCTTGGGGACCGGCTTAGGGTTGTTGAGCTTGACGGGGGCGTCCGAGGACGTCTCCGCGCTCGTGGGCTGGGTGCTCATGGGTCAGTCCTCCACGTTCGGGTTGATCTCGGCCTTGTCCAGCGCACCGTCCTTGACGCCCCAGGCTTCGAGGATCTTCTGCCACGTGCCGTCGTCCATGAGCTTCTGGACGGCGGCCTGGACGGCCTTGGTGAGCTCGGGGTCGTCCTTGGCGACGACGATGCCCTGTGGAAGGGCGTCCTCCATCTTGCCGACGGTCTCCAGCTCCCCGCCGGTCTGCTCGACGGCGTACCCGGCCACGGTGGAGTCGGAGTACATGGCGTCGATGGTTCCGCCGACGAGGGCCGTCGAGGCCTCGGACTGGGTGTTGTACGAGCGGACGGTCAGCGTCGGCTTGCCGGCCTCGGAGCAGGTCTGGGCGTCCTTCTTCATCGAGTCCTCCTGGGCGGTGCCGACCTGGACGCCGACGGACAGACCGCACAGGTTGAGGTGGTCGGAGGGGTCGACCTTCTTCGGGTTGCCGGACTGGACGTCGAACTGGGAGCCGACGTTGATGTAGGAGATCATGTCGACGCTGGCCTCTCGCTCCTTCGTGATGGTGAAGGAGGAGACGCCGAGGTCGTACTTCGAGCCGATCGCCGCGATGATCGAGTCGAACTCGGCGGTGTGCGTCGTGGCAGGCACGCCGAGGACCTGGCCGATGGCGGTCGCGAGGTCGACGTCGTAGCCGATGGCCTTCCCGGAGGTGTCGAGGAACTCGGCAGGGGCGTAGTCGGTCGAGGCAGCGATGTCGAGGCTGCCGTCGCTGAGCGTCCCGGCCGGGAGCATCGCGGCGATCTTGTCGTCCTTCTGGATACCGCTCGTGTCGTAGCCCTCCGTGCTCCCGCTCGACGTCGACGAGCCGGAGGCGTGCCAGTCGGCGGCGTTCGTGCAGGCGGACAGCCCGGCGGCGAGGGCGAGGAGGGAGGCGAGGGCGGCCCCGCGGCGCAGGGATCGTGCGTTCCTCATGGGTGCTCCTAGCGGAAGGGGATGGTGCGGATCAGTGTATCCGCATAACGCATAAGTATGCGCGTTGTTGGGGTGTGCCGACGTGCGTCAGCCGCCCACGGACGGGTTGAGCTCGGCCTTGCTCAGAGCGGCGTCCTTGACCCCCCAGGAGGAGAGGATGTCTCTCCAGATGCCCTCGTCCATGAGGTACTGGACCGCGGCCTGGACGGCCTTGGTGAGCTGGGGGTCGTCCTTGGAGACGGCGATGCCCTGGGGGAGGGCGTCGACGACGTCGCCCACGGTCTCCACCTGACCGTCGGTGAGCTGCACGGCGTAGCCGGCGACAGTCGAGTCCGAGTAGGTGGCGTCGATCGTGCCGCCGACGAGCGCCGTCGCCGCCTCGGACTGCTTGGAGTAGGAGCGCACCTGGATGGCGGGCTCGCCGGCGTCCTGGCAGGTCTGGGAGTCCGTGCCGAGCTCGGTCTCCTGACCGGTTCCGGTCTGGACGCCGATCGTGAGCCCGCACAGGTTCATGGTGTGGCTGGGATCGATCTTCTTCGGGTTGCCGGACTGGACGTCGAACTGGGAGCCGACGTTGATGTAGGAGATCATGTCGACGGCGCTCTCGCGCTCGGTCGTGATCGTCATCGCGGCGACGCCGAGGTCGTACTTGGAGCCGATCGAGGAGATGATCGAGTCGAAGGCCGCCGAGTGCGTCGTCGTCTTGACGCCAAGGACACGGGCGATGGCGTGGGTGAGGTCGACCTCGTAGCCGATCGGTGTGCCGTCGGCGTTGAGGAACTCGCCCGGCGGGTAGGCGGTTGACGTCCCGATGTCGAGGACCCCGTCGGCCAGGGCGTCCTTCGGCAGCAGAGCGGCGATGTCCGCCTGCTCCTTGATGGCGCTCGTGTCGTAGCCCTCGTTCGCGCCCGAGCTCGAGGAGGCCGTGTCGGAGCCTGAGGCGCTCCAGTCCGCGGCGTTCGTGCAGCCCGCGAGGCCGGTGGCCAGGGCTAGGCCCGCGATGACGCCGAGCGCGCGGTGTGCGGTGGGGACTCGCATGTCTGCTCCTCGGTGTGGACGGGAATGACACCATCGTAGGTATCGCGTGTTGCGTATAGATATACGGCTCGGCGCCGTCCTCGTGGAGGACGGGGCCGAGCCGTGTCCGATCGCCGACGGTGCCGCCGGGTTGCCGATCAGATGTTGTAGTACATCTCGAACTCGTAGGGGTGCGGACGGAGGCGCATCGGGGCGATCTCCTTCTCGCGCTTGTACTCGATCCACGTCTCGATGAGGTCGGGCGTGAACACGTCGCCCTCGGTGAGGTAGTCGTGGTCGGCCTCGAGGGCGTCGAGCGCCTGGTCGAGGGAGTACGGGAGCTTGTCGATGTCGAAGTACTCCTCCGGAGCGAGCTCGTACAGGTCCTTGTCGATGGGCTCGCGGGGCTCGATGCGGTTGCGGATGCCGTCCAGGCCGGCCATGAGGACGGCGGAGAAGCAGAGGTACGGGTTGCTCGACGGGTCCGGCACGCGGTACTCGATGCGCTTGGCCTTCGGGGAGGAGCCCGTGACCGGGATGCGGATGCAGGCGGAGCGGTTGCGGGCCGAGTAGACGAGGTTGACCGGCGCCTCGAAGCCCGGGACCAGACGGCGGAACGAGTTCACCGAGGGGTTGGTGAAGGCCAGGAGGCTCGGGGCGTGCTTGAGGATGCCGCCGACGTACCAGCGGGCGAGGTCGGAGAGCTGGCCGTAACCGCGCTCGTCGAAGAACAGCGGCTTGCCGTCCTTCCACAGGGAGTGGTGGCAGTGCATGCCGGAGCCGTTGTCGCCGAAGATCGGCTTGGGCATGAAGGTCGCGGTCTTGCCGGACTGCCAGGCCTGGTTCTTGATGATGTACTTGAACTTCATCATGTCGTCGCCGGCGGCGAGGAGCGAGTTGAATCGGTAGTTGATCTCCTGCTGGCCGGCGGTGCCGACCTCGTGGTGGGCGCGCTCGATGGCGAGACCCGCGTCGATGCAGTCGGAGACCATGCGGTCGCGGATGTCGGCCATCTGGTCGTTGGGGGAGACGGGGAAGTACCCGCCCTTGAAGGGCGTCTTGTAGCCCTTGTTGCCGCCCTCCTCCTCACGGCCGGAGTTCCACGCCGCCTCGTTGGAGTCGACCTCGTAGTGGGTCGAGCCCGGGGTGGTCTCGTAGGCGACGGAGTCGAAGAGGTAGAACTCCGCCTCCGCGCCGATGAAGCAGGTGTCGGCGATGCCGGTGGACTTGAGGTACTCCTCGGCCTTGGCGGCGACGGAGCGCGGGTCGCGGGAGTAGACCTCGTCGGTGAAGGGGTCGACGATCGAGAAGTTGATGATGAGGGTCTTCTGCTCGCGGTACGGGTCGAGGAACGCCGTGGTGACGTCCGGGATGAGCTTCATATCCGACTCGTTGATGGCCTGGAAGCCGCGGATTGAGGAGCCGTCGAACATGAGGCCGTTCTCGAGGGCGTCGTCGAGCTCGCCGGCGGGAATCGTGAAGTGCTGCATGATGCCGGGCAGGTCGCAGAAGCGGACGTCGACGAGCTTGACGCCCTCCTTCTCGATGAAGGCCTGCGCCTCGGAAGCGTCCTTGAACATGTGGTGTTCCTCCAGATGATTCTCCGCACCGGATACCGGTTCGCCCAGGTCGTTCCCGAGGGTGCCGAGCCGGGTGGGCTGCTGTGCGGTTGGCTCGACAGTATGGGTGCGCCGTGACGCGAAGGTGCCGCGAGTGTGTCCTCGATGTTTCACGGAAGGGGGCCTCGGAGGCTCGGAACGTGAGACGGGCGACGCGACCGGATCGGCCGGGACCTAGGTCCGGTCGACTGCGGGCCCTGCGCAGCCCGCGGGCAGCGTGTCGGGGATCCTCCGGGGCGACCCCTGTGGCCGGTCCGTCGCGACGGCTCGCTTCCCGACGACGGACGGACGCCGCCACGCGGTGCGTGGCGGCGTCCGGAGGGTGTCCTCAAGCGGCGGCTCAGCGACCGCGCATGGCGCGGCGGTCGGGCCTCGCTCGCATCGGGTCGACGCCCTTGGGGATCGGCAGGGCCTTCGCGCCGAGGGAGGAGAGTCGCTTGGAGACCTGGGCGATCTCGGCGTCGGTGAGCTTCGTCGGCTTCGTGGGCAGCTGCCGCAGGGTCTTGTTGAGGTCGATGAGACGCGTCTGGCCCTCACCGGTGCCGACGTTGACGACGTGCAGGGGGACCGTGGACAGGATCCGCTTGATCTTCTTGGACTCGTCCTGGACGAGGCGCTGGGTGCGGCTGGTCGGGCCCTCGGCGACGAGGACGATCCCGGGCTGTCCCACCAGGCGCCAGACGACGTCCTGCGTCTTCGGGTTGACGGCGGCCGGCTCGGGCTCGACGAACCAGCCGCGTCCCTGCTGGTCGAGGACGGCCTTGGCGGCTCCGGGCATGCCCTCGATCTGGGTGTAGGAGGCTCGGCGCACGGTCCACGACAGCAGGATCATGTCGAGCATGCCCGCGAGGAGCACGCCCATGAGCACCCAGTACCAGGCGGCCTGGTGCGTCGCCGCGGCGAGGAGGACCGACAGGACGACGAGCACGACGAGCACGCCGATGAGCGCCCACCCGATCCACGGGTAGGTCCGCCTCGAGATCGTGTAGGAGTCCTTGAGGTTCTGGAAGTACTGCCCGACGCGGCCCCGCTTCTGGGGACTCGGGCTCGACGCTGTGCTCACGGTGCCCCACCATAGCGGACGCCGCCCCCTGCTCCGGAACCGTGTTCCGAGCGAGGAGGCGGCGTCGGGGCCGGGACGGGAGACGAGGCGGGAGCGGTGACCCGCCCGGCCGCCCCGAGCACGCTCAGCGGGTGCTGACGGCCTGCTGCTCGAGGATCGAGGACGCCTCCTGGCGCGCGGTCTTCGGGGCTGCGACGTCCTGCATCTGCTCGGGGACCTCCCAGCCTTTGGCACGCATCGCGCGACCCCAGAGCATGCCGGAGCGGTACGAGGAGCGCACCATCGGCCCGGACATGACGGCCGAGATGCCCAGGTCCTCCGCCATCTGCCCGAGCTCCACGAACTCCTCCGGCTTGACCCAGCGGTCGATCGGGTGGTGGAGCTTCGAGGGGCGCATGTACTGCGTGATGGTGAGGATGTCGACGTGGTTGGCGACGAGGTCCTTGATGGCCTCCTCGATCTCGTCACGGGTCTCGCCCATGCCGAGGATGAGGTTGGACTTGGTGAGGAGCCCGGCCTCGGAGGCCTGGTTGAGGACGGAGAGCGAGCCCTCGTAGGAGAAGGCGGGGCGGATCCGGCGGAAGATGCGGGGCACCGTCTCGAGGTTGTGGGCGAAGACCTCGGGGCGCGAGGAGAAGACCTCCTCGAGGGACTCGCGGCGGCTCCTGAAGTCCGGGACGAGGAGCTCGACGCCGCAGCCGGGGAGCATCGAGTGGATCTGGCGCGACACCTCGGCGAAGAGCCAGGCGCCGCCGTCGGGAAGGTCGTCGCGGGAGACGCCCGTGACGGTCGCGTAGCGCAGGTCCATCTCCTTGACGGACTGGGCGACGCGACGGGGCTCGTCCTCGTCGTACTCGGTGGGGCGCCCGGTGGCGATGTCGCAGAAGTCGCAGCGGCGGGTGCACAGCTCGCCGCCGATGAGGAAGGAGGCCTCGCGGTCGTTCCAGCACTCGTAGATGTTGGGGCAGTTGGCCTCGGCGCAGACGGTGTGGAGCCCCTTCTCGTGCACCATCCCCCGGACCTCCTGGTAGGTCTCGGAGATGACGGCCTTGGTGCGCAGCCACTTCGGCTTCTGCTCGATCGGGACCTCGGCGTTGCGCGCCTCGACGCGCAGCAGCCGGCGGCCCTCGGGGGCGATCGTGTCCGTCATGGCTCTCCTCCGTTGACGCGATGATGAGCGGTCCTCAGCCTATCGCCGCAGGGCCCCGCGTCGGGACCTCCGGCCCAGCCGGCGGTGAATGGCTCACGTGGTCTGCGCCACGAGCGGCTCGAGGTGCTCCTCGAGCGCGGCCGCGACGGCGTCGGCCGGCTCAGTGACCGGGACGGTGCGGCCCGTCTCCGCCGACAGGGAGGTCACGCCGGCGTCGTCGATGCCGCAGGGGATGATGCGGTCCAGTCCGAAGGCGGCGAGGTCGGCGCAGACGTTGAGGCCGATCCCGTGCATCGTCACCTCGCGCGCCACGCGCACGCCCAGGGCGCAGACCTTCCGGTCCTGACGCTGCCGCTCGTCGGGCGACGCCGGGACGGCGGGGACCCACACGCCCGAGCGGTCCGCGACCCTGATGGTCTCGACGTCGTAGGCGCCGCAGACGTCCATGACGGCACCCTCGAGCGCTCGCACGTACTTGATGACGTCGACGGGGGAGGCGAGCCGCACGACCGGGTACACGGTGAGCTGACCCGGGCCGTGCCAGGTGGTCTTGCCCCCGCGGTCGACGTCGATGACGGGCACGTGCCCGGGCTCGACGAAGTCGCCCTCGGGCCGCTCCCAGGAGTGCGCGCGGCGCCCCACCGTGTAGACGGGCTCGTGCTCGACGAGGAGGAGCGTCGAGTCCCGGTGACCGGAGACGACGTCGTCGTGGAGCTCCTGCTGGAGCGCGCGGCCCTCCGCGTAGGGGATGAGGCGGGTGCCGAGGTCGAGGTCGATGCGCTGCACGGGGCCACCCTAGGCCCGGCCCGCGGCGGGGCGGCCGGCAACGGACCAGGCGGCCGGCGGTCCTCCGAAGCCGGTTTTCCACAGGGCGGCCGCAAGGCGTGGCGGGTCGGCACGGGTCGCCGGGACCATGGCGGCATGAGGACACGACGAGGCGGCTCGCGCCGCGGCCGGACCCAGTCGCCCCGATCCGAGCGGGGCGCCGGGACGCAGGACCCGACGGTGATGGACGCGGCGACCCTTGAAACGCTCGAGGCCTCCGGGCTCACCGTGGGGGAGCCGCTGGCACGAGGACGGACCGGTCGACCCGGCGTGTACCGCGGGCTCGACCGGCAGGACCGGCACGTCGCGGTGCGGCTCGTCGACGTGCCCGCCGGCGGCGCAGGCGCCACCGTCCTCCGCCGTCTGAGTCTCCTCAAGGGGCTCCGTCACGAGGGGATCGCTCGGGTGCGCGAGGTCATCGCCGTACCGGGCGGACGCGCCGCCGTCACCGTGGACCTCGTTGCCGGCGCGGACCTGGCGGTCGTGCTCGGCGCCCGTGGCGGGCTCACCCGCTCCGAGGCGGCACGGCTGCTGGACGACCTCGGCTCGGCGCTCGCTCACCTCCACGCGGCCGGGCTCGTCCACGGCGACGTGGCTCCCGGCAACGTCGTCGTGACGACGGACGGCGGTGCGGTGCTCATCGACGTGGTCAGCGGCGTCATGGAGACCGGGACGGCCGGGTGCGCCGCCCCGGAGGTCGAGTCGGGCGCCGCACCCACGGCTGCCTCGGACGTCTACGGCCTCGCCCGCCTCCTCGAGCTCTGCTCGCAGGGGTCGGCGTCGCTGCGCGAGCGCCTCGAGCCCATCCTCGCCGACGCGCTGCACGAGGACCCTGACGCGCGGCCCACGGCCCGGGCCCTGGCTGCGCGCGCACCCGGGATCGCCCGCCGCGGTGCCATCGAGCTCCCTGACGGCGCACGCCTGGCGGCAGGGGCACTGCGAGCCGCCGCCGCGGCACCGACCCGGCCGGTGCCCTCCCGCCGTGCCCGGCGGCGCGGCGCCGCCGCCTCCCGTGCGCCGTCCTCCCGGAGTCGGCGGACGGGGGACCGGGCGGGAAGACCCGGACCAAGCGGGCGACGGCTGCTGGCCGGGCTCCTGGCCGCAGCGGCAGCTCTCTGCGCGGGCGCCCTCGTGAGCGGCGCGCTCCCTGCCCTCGACCGGACGGAGCAGGACGCCCCCAGCATCCGGATCGCCGACGGGGACGTCGCCACGGTGACGAGGTCGGAGGCGCCGACGGAGCCGCCTCTCTCCGGACGGGCCTCGTCAGCCGGCGGGGCCACGGCGGTGCCGGGCGGCCTGCGCGGGGAGGGGACGAGCACGCCCAATCCGACTCCGGCCACTTCAGCGAGCGTGACCGGAGCGGCGTCCGTACTCACTGAGCGCGACGCGCTCCTCAACGGGAGGGACCCGCTCGAGGCGGCCGTCCTTCTGACCGCCGCTCGGGACGAGGCTCTCACCTCCGGCGACGCGGCCGCGCTGGCGACGACGACGGTCGCCGGGGGAGCCGCCGCCCGGGCTGACGCGGCTCTCCTCACCGCGCTGTCGGACGCGGGGGAGCGCGTCCAGGGGCTGAGCACGGCGCTCGTGGGGGCGCACCTGGTGGAGGTCCCGGAGGCCGCCCTGGCGCGGTGGCCGGCCGCTACGGGCGTCGCCGTGACGCTGACGCAGTCCTCCACCGGCCGGACGAGCGCCACGGGTAAGGAGCGCACGGTGCCGGCCCAGCCGTCGCGCGACGTCGTGCTGGTCCTCGTCCCCGGCCCGTGGCGTGTCGCCGAGGTCCTGCCCGCCGACTGACGCCGGGCTCCGAGCGCGAGGAGGCCCCGCACCCTGAGGGTGCGGGGCCTCCTGCGTGACGGGTGGATCAGCGCTCGCGCGCCGTTCCGGGCGTCGGCCAGCAGGTCACAGACCGAGCTCGCCGCCGAAGTCGCCCTCCTCGAGGCGCTTCTTGACCGTCATGAGGTAGCGGGCCGCGTCGCCGCCGTCGACCAGGCGGTGGTCGTAGGACAGGGCGAGGTAGCAGACGGAGCGGATCGCGATGACCTCGTTGCCGTCGGCGTCCTTGATGACGCGGGGCTGCTTCTGGATGGCGCCCAGGCCGAGGATGGCGACCTCGGGCTGGTTGATGATCGGCGTGTCGAAGAGGGCGCCGCCGGAGCCGGTGTTGGTGATGGTGAAGGTCGAGCCGGACAGCTCGTCCGGGTTGACCTTGTTGTCACGGGTGCGGACAGCCAGGTCGTTGATGCGCTTGGCGAGACCCGGGATGTTGAGGTCGCCGGCGTTCTTGACGACCGGGACGAGGAGGCCGCGCGGGGTGTCGACCGCGATTCCGACGTGCTCGACGTCATGGTAGGTGACCTGCTTGCCGTCGATCGAGGCGTTGATCTTCGGGTGGGCCTTGAGGGCCTCCGTGGCGGCCTGGACGAAGAAGGGCAGGAAGGTGAGCTTCGTGCCGTTCTTGGCGAGGAACTCGTTCTTCGCACGGGCGCGCAGGGCGGCGATGCGGGTGACGTCGACCTCGACGACCGTCGTGAGCTGGGCCGAGGTCTCCAGGGACTCGACCATGCGGGTCGCGATGACCTGGCGCAGGCGGCTCATCTTCTGGGTCGTGCCGCGCAGCTCGGTGTCGACCGCCGGCTTGGCGGAGGGCTTCGAGGCGGGAGCGGCAGCGGCCGCGGGAGCGGCGGGGGCCGGGGCTGAGGCTGCCTTCGCGGCCTCGGCCTTCTTGGCGGCCTCCTCGACGTCCTGCTTGCGGATGCGACCGCCGACGCCGGTGCCGGTGACGGACGTGAGGTCGACGCCCTTGTCACGGGCGAGCTTGCGCACGATCGGGGTGACGTAGGCGGCGGAGGCGACGGCGGCGGCCGAGGGCGCGCTCTCGTCCGAGGACGGGCCGGCTGCGGCCTTCTTCTCCTCGGCGTCGACGGCGTCCTCGCGCTTGCCCTCGGCGGGGGCCGGAGCCTCCTTCTTGGGCTCCTCAGCCTTCTTCTCCTCGGCCTTGGGGGCCTCGGCGTCGGGAGTGGAGGACTGCGCCGACGGGTCGCCGATGACGGCGAGGACGGTGCCGACCTCGACGGTCTCGTCCTCCTCGACCCGGATCTCGAGGAGGGTGCCCGAGACCGGGGCCGGGACCTCGGTGTCGACCTTGTCGGTGGCGACCTCGAGCAGCGGCTCGTCGGCCTCGACCTCGTCGCCCACGGCCTTGAGCCACGAGGAGACGGTTCCCTCGGTGACGGACTCGCCCAGCGCGGGCATCGTGATCTCGGTGCCGGTCGCGGAGCCGGAGCCCGCGGCGGACTCGGCGGCCTCCGGAGCGGTGGCGTTGGAGCCCTCGGACGCGGCGGCGGCGTCCCCGTCCTCGGACAGCTGCGTGCCGTCGGACTCGGGCTTGTCAGCCTCCTTCTCGAGGGGGGTCCTGCTCTCCTCGGAGCTGCTGGAGGAGCCACCCTCGGAGGGGTCGCCGATGACGGCGAGGACGGTGCCGACCTCGACGGTCTCATCCTCCTCGACGAGGATCTCGAGGACGGTGCCGGAGACCGGGGCCGGGACCTCGGTGTCGACCTTGTCGGTGGCGACCTCGAGCAGCGGCTCGTCGGCCTCGACCTCGTCGCCCACGGCCTTGAGCCAGGAGGAGACGGTTCCCTCGGTGACGGACTCGCCCAGTGCGGGCATCTTGATGGACTCGGACATTGCTGTCTTCCCTCTGTCTTCCTGGTTCTGGTCAGCCGTGGTTGTGCAGCGGCTTGCCGGCGAGGACCATGGCGGCCTCACCGAGGGTCTCGTTCTGGGTCGGGTGGGCGTGCACGAGGGCGGCGACGTCGTCGGCGTCGGCCTCCCAGTTCACGATGAGCTGGCCCTCGCCGACCTGCTCGCCCATGCGGGCGCCGATCGCGTGGAAGCCGACGATGGGGCCGCCCTTGAGGGCGACGTACTTGACGAAGCCCTGGGTGCCCAGGATCTGGCTCTTGGCGTTGCCGGCCACGTTGAACTCGGCGGTCGTGACCGCGTCGGCGCCGTACTGCTCCTTGGCCTTGGCCTCGGACAGGCCGACGGAGGCGATCTCGGGCTCGCAGAAGGTGACCTTGGGGACCTTGACGTCGTCGACCGGGGTCGGGTCGAGCCCGGCGATCTTCTCGGCGACGACGATGCCCTGGGCGAAGCCGCGGTGGGCGAGCTGCACGCCGGGGACGATGTCGCCCACGGCCCAGACGCCGTCGACGTTGGTGCGGCCGAACTCGTCGGCGAGGACGAAGCCGCGGTCCATCTCGACGCCGACCTGCTCGTAGCCCAGGTCCTTCGTGGCGGGGCCGCGGCCGACGGCGATGAGCATGACCTCGGCGTCGTAGGACTTGCCGTCCTCGGTGTGGACCGTGACGCCCTTGTCCGTGCGGTCGACGGACTTGAACATGGTCTTGGTCTTGAAGGTGATCTTGCGCTTGCGGAAGGCGCGCTCGAGCTGCTTCGAGACGGCCTCGTCCTCGTTGGGGACGAGGTGGGGCAGGCCCTCGATGATGGTGACGTCAGAGCCCAGGGAGGCCCAGGCAGAGGCGAACTCGACGCCGATGACGCCGCCGCCGAGGATGACCGCGGAGGAGGGGACGTGGTCGAGCTTGAGGGCGCCCTCGGAGGTGATGACCTTGTCGTCGATCTCCTGGCCGATGGTCTTGGAGAAGGAGCCGGAGGCCAGGACGACGTTCTTGCCCTTGTACTGCTTGCCGTCGACCTCGACGGTGTCGGCGGCGACGAGCTTGCCCCAGCCCTCGATGAGGTCGATCCCGCGGGAGCCGACCAGGCCCTGGAGGCCCTTGTACATCTTGGTGATGACGCCGTCCTTGTAGGAGTTGACGGCGCCCATGTCGATCCCGTCGAGGGAGGCGTTGATGCCGATGGCGCCGGCCTCGCGGACGGCGTCGGCGGTCTCGGCGGCGTGCAGGATGGCCTTGGTGGGGACGCAGCCGCGGTGGAGGCAGGTGCCACCGAGCTTGTCGGCCTCGACGAGCGCGACCTTGAGGCCGAGCTGGGCTCCACGCAGGGCGGCGGCGTAGCCACCCGAGCCGGCGCCCAGGATGACCATGTCGTAGACGGTGTCTGTCACGGAAAAACTCCTCGTTGATGTCCTTCGCCCCCGTGGGGCGGTTCGGCACAGTGGTCATTGTTCCACTCGCGGCTGCGCGACGCGTGACGATCAGGGTTACTGAGGGGACCAGGGTCCCTCTCGGGGTGTGAATGCCCTCACCCTACGGGGCGAGTGCCTCCACTGCCCTCCAGGCCCGTCGGTCCGTCACCGGACCGGCGGCGGGCCCTGACCGCGTGGCGCGCGACCGCGGCCGCGCCGGCCCGGGGACCCGCCTCCGAGCGCGAGGTCTCAGGCGCGCCGGCGAATGAGCTCGAGCAGCGTCGCGACGCCGACCCCCGTCCCCCCGGTGGGCGTCCCGCCCCACGGAGAGTGCTCGTTGTACGCCGGGCCCGCGACGTCGAGGTGCGCCCAGGGGGTGCTCCCGACGAACTCCCGCAGAAAGAGACCGGCGACGAGCATGCCGCCCGCGCGATTGCCAACGGCGGCGTTGCGCAAGTCTGCGAAGGGACTGTCCAGGTTCGCCCGGAGGTGACGCGGTAGCGGCATCGGCCAGAAGGCCTCTCCGGCGGCGACGGCGCTGGCGACGACCTCGTCGCGCAGGGACGGGGTGCCCATGACGCCCGAGACGCGCTCACCGAGCGCGACGATCTGGGCGCCGGTGAGGGTGGCGACGTCGAGGACGGCGTCGGGGTCCTCCTCCACGGCGCGCGCGAGCGCGTCGGCCATGACGAGACGGCCCTCGGCGTCGGTGTTCGTGATCTCGACGGTGGTGCCGCCGTACATGGCGACGACGTCGCTCGGTCGCTGGGCGTCCGCGCCGGGCATGTTCTCGGCGAGCGCCAGCCACCCCGTGACCCGGACCGGGACGCGCTCGAGCGAGGCGGCGAGGACGGTGGCGAGGACCGTGGCGGCACCCGCCATGTCGGACTTCATCTCCGGCATCGAGGCCGGGGGCTTGAGGGACAGGCCGCCGGAGTCGAAGGTGATGCCTTTGCCGATGAGTGCGACGCTCCGAGCGTCGGCGGCCTCGGGCACCCACTCGACGCGCACGAGGCGCGGCGGGTGCACGGAGCCCTGGCCCACCCCAACGATCCCCCCGAAGCCCTGGTCGGCGAGCTGGACCTCATCGAGGACGTCGTAGACGAGCCCCGCCTCCTCGGCGACCTCGCGGGCCCGCTCGGCGAGGGCCTGGGGCGTGAGCCTGTTCGGCGGGGCGTTGACGAGGTCGCGGGCGAGCGTCGTGGCCGTCGCGAGCGCACGTGCCCGGGCGAGGACGGCCTCGCCCTCCGCGGTCCCGGCCAGCGGCGTGAGGATCTCGACCGTGGCGACCGGCGCCGTGTCCGTCGGGACGCGGCCGGCCCAGGCGTACGCGGCCGTGAGCGCGCCCTCGGCGACGGCGGCGAGCTCCTCGCGGGTGCTCGCGGGCAGGCCGAGGACGACGGTTCCGGTCCCGGCGAGGCCGCGGACCGCGCGGCCGGCGAGGCGGGCGAGAACAGCGGGGCGGGTGGCGCCGAGCGCAGCCTCGTCGTCGCGCTCGTCGTCGGTGTCGAGCGCGGTCCCGGCGCCGACGACGGCGATGACGGGTGCGTCGGCCCCGCCGACGGCCGCGGCGGGCACGCGGACGAGCTCGTCAAGCGAGCCCCGTGCGCCCAGGGAGGGCAGGATCGCGGCCAGCGCCTCGGTGGCGGCGACGCCGGTCTGACCGTCGAGGAGGACGGCGCCCTGGGAGGCGGCGAGGACGAGGACCTCGGCCTCGGGTGCGGAACCCGGCGCGAGGAGGTTGATGTCTGCGGGTACGGGATTTCCAGTCACGGCGCCGATGGTAGTGTCCGGACTCGTCCCCTGGGCGAAGGACCTGACGACGGTGCGCGCTGAGCGCTCGGCCCGACGTCCCCCGTCCGTCGGGGGAGCGTACCCCGGTGCGCGAGGTCCCGGTGCCCCGAGCCGACGGCGCACCGGATGAGACGGACGAGGAGATCCCGACCCGCATGACGCCTACGGAGAACGAGGACGGCAAGATCGTCGTGCGTACGGTCGAGGACCGGCGGCGCCCGGCCCACGGGCTCAGCCGCGTCCTCGTGCTCGTCCTCGTCGTCCTCGGCGCCGTCATCCTCCTGCCGGCCCTCGTCGCCCTCGTTCGCGATCCCTCGTCGAACACCGTCGTCGAGTCGCTCGACGTCGTCGCGGGTGTGCTCAGCGTGCTGCTGGGCGTGTGCGTCGCGCACAACGGCCGACGGATGCGGGTGATCGGCTGGATGAGCGACACGGCCCTCATCACGGGGGCCGCTCTCGTCTCCGTCCTCACGCACACGGGGACGGCGCCTCTCCTCGAGGGCTGCGTGTGGGCCGGCGGTGGCCGGTCCCTCGCCTACCTGCCCCTCGTCCTCCCGCTCGTCACGGCCTGGTGGCTGTGGATGAGCGACCCGCGGCGCATCGTCGTCGCCGCGGAGCGCATGGACGGGCTCGGGGCCTCGTGGAACGAGCGGCACCGCTCGGAGCGCTGAGCCGCTCGCTTCCTCGGCCCCGGCGCGCCCCTGCCGACCTCGGCCGGCCTCAGCGCCTGCGCCGCAGGCGGACCGCGTGCGGTCGGCGCGCCGTGCTGCCGTCGGGTGCTGACGTGCGGCGTCGACGCCACCGCTGCTGGACACGAGCCCCGAAGGAGGTCCGCGCCTGCGCGGCCTCGAGCGCCCGGCGCTGGTGGCGGTAGAGCCGCCTCACCATCTCCTCCTGCCCCACCCAGCCGACCAGGACGTCTGCGGAGGCCCCGGGGGCCGCGGTGCCCGCGTCGTCGAGCCCGGGGGCGGCGGCCAGCGCGGCGTCTCCGTCGGTGCGGGAGGCCTCGTCCCACGGGTCCAGCGGCGGGGCGACGACCGGGAGGCCGTCCGCGTGCGAGTCGACGAGGACGCTGAGGACGGCTGTGGCTCCGTCGCCGACGGTGACGTGCTCGTGGGAGAGCGGGAGCTCGCCCACCGTGGCCGGACCGACCTCGGAGAGACCGGCCTCGGCGACGGCGACCGCGCTCACGCAGCCGAGCAGGCGTCCGAGGGACGGCGTCCCGTCCGCGGCGCGCGGCGCGCTGTCCTGGACCGCGACGACCGGCAGCACGGCGCTGCCGGAGGCTCGCAGGACCGCTGCCGCGCGCCGCAGCGTCATGTCGGCGGTGAGGACCGCGGGGGGCTCGCTCATGAGGGCGCGGGCCGTCGTCCGGCCCACGATCGTCGAGCGGACCGGGTCGTCGACGTCCTCGCCGCGCCGGCGCAGCTCCTCGGTGTAGATCGTGGTCCGGGTGAGGAAGCGGCTCGCGAAGGTGGCGAGGACCGTGGAGAGCATGAGGGGCATGAGGAGGGAGTACTGCCCCGTCATCTCGATGATGAGGACGACCCCGGTGATCGGCGCCCGGGCCGAGCCGGAGAAGACGGCTCCCATGCCGATGACGCCGAACACGGCGGCCGCGTTGGGGTGGCCCGGGACGACGAGCTCGCCGAAGAACGCGCCGAGGGTGCCGCCGATGAAGAGGGACGGGGCGAAGACGCCTCCGGTGAAGCCGAGACCGAGGGTGACCGAGGTGGCGACCATCTTGGCGGCGGTGAGGACGAGGAGGGCGAGCACGGTGTACCTGCCGTCGAGTGCCCGGTTGAGGACGGCGTTGGACTCGCCGTACATCTCGGGGTCGGCGAGCAGGATGCCACCGATGATGAGGCCGCCGACACCCGGCAGGGCCCACGCGGGCAGGTGGAGCGCGCCGCGTAGCGACTGGGCCGCGTCGGTGGCGAGGAAGCGCAGGCGGGAGAAGGCGACGCCCACGATGCCGCCGAGGAGCCCGAGCACGGCGACCCAGCCGAGCGCCGCGTCGCCGTCGAGGTTGAGGGTCGGCAGCTGGACCGAGAGCGTCGTGCCGAGCAGGTGGTGCGACAGGACCGTCGAGGACACCGAGGCGAGGACGACGAAGGCGAAGGCGTCCATCGTGAAGTCGAGGAGGATGACCTCCATCGCGAAGAAGGCGCCCGCGAGCGGGGTGTTGAACGCGGCAGCAATGCCGGCTGCCGTGCCGGCGGCGGCGAGCATGCGGACCGAGCGCGTCGGGAGGCCGAGGCGGCGTCCGAAGACCGTCGCGGCGCTCGCACCGACCTCGGCGATGGGCCCCTCCGGGCCGACGGAGCCACCGCCTCCGATGGTGAGGGCCGAGGCGATCATCGAGGCGGTGGCCGGCACGGGCGCCATCGCGCCGTCCGAGCGGCGAGCGGACCAGATGACTCCGCCGACGCCGTGCCCCGTCGGGGTGCGCCCGAGCCAGGACATGAGGGGCCCGACCAGCAGACCGGACAGCACCGGGGCGAGGAGGACGAACCAGCGGCCCGCGAAGGCCAGGACGCCCGTGGAGGGGCCCAGGCTCATCGTGTAGTCGTCGGCACCCGTGAGGAGGTGGGTCCACGCGTCGATCCCGAGTCGGAAGACGACAGAGGCGAGTCCTGAGAGCACCCCGACCAGGATCGCGAGGGAGAACAGCCCGGTGCGGTGGTGGCGCAGCAGGGCGAGGACGTCCTCGCGTGCGCGCGCGCGCAGCGCCGACGCGACCAGGGGACGCGCCGGCGCCGCGCTCCGTCCGGAGCGTCGTGAGTCTCCTTCGGTCACCGGGCGAGGTTCTCCACCGTGAGCTCGTAGCCCTCCTCCTCGGCCTCCAGGCCCCAGACCTGGCGGTAGAAGGAGAGCTCGGCCTCCAGCGCGCGCCGGATGTTGGCGGCGATGCGGAAGCCGTGCCCCTCGCCGTGGAAGACCTTGAGAGCGACCGGCAGGCCCTGGGACCTGACCGCCTCGTACAGCTCGGTAGCCTGCTCGGCGGGGACGATCGGGTCCTCGGAGCCCTGCAGGAGGAGGAGCGGGGCGTGGATGTCGTCGATCGCGTTGATGGGGGAGCGCTCCGTCATGAGCGGGTCGTCGACGCCCGTCGCCCCGACGAGGGTCTCGATGTACCGGGACTCGAACTTGTGCGTGGTCCGGGCCATCTGGACGAGGTCGGTGACCCCGTAGGAGGAGGTGGCCGCGCTGAAGACCTCCGAGCGCTCCAGGGCGCGCAGGACGGTGAAGCCCCCGGCGCTCGCACCCCTCACGGCGACGCGGTCGGGATCGACCTTGCCGGCCGCGATGAGGCTCCTGGCACCGGTGACGACGTCGTCGGCGTCGGCCACGCCCCAGCGCCCGTTGAGCAGGAGACGGTAGCGGGTGCCGTAGCCGAAGGAGCCGCGGTAGTTGACGTCGAGCACGGCGAAGCCGCGGCTCGTCCAGTACTGGGTGGACAGGTTGTACCCGGGCAGGCTGAGCGATGTCGGTCCGCCGTGCACGTTGACGATGAGGGGCGGAAGCTCGCCGTCGGGGCCGGTGCAGACGGCCGACGCGGGCGGGTAGTAGAAGCCGTGCGCGGTCTCGCCGTCGGTGGTCTCCCACTCGACCGGGTCGGGGAAGGACACGCCGATCGCCTCGGGCTTGAACTCCCCGGAGCCGCGCAGGACCTCGACCTTGCCGGCGCGCACCTCGATGATGCTGGGAAGCTCCAGCTCGTTCCCAGCCAGCATGACGACGCGGCTGGAGGAGGCGGCGACGTTCCCGATGGGCTGCCAGCCGACGTTCCACTCCTCGAGCTCGCCGTTGGACAGGCGGATCGTGCCCAGGTGCCACACGCCGTTGCGGGCCCAGGAGGCGATGAGGTGCTCGTTGTCCAGGACGTCGAAGTGGTGGGGGCCGAGCTGCCAGGAGGGGTAGGTGAAGGTGGCGTCGGCGGGGTGCAGCGCGCGGGTGCGCAGGTGCTCGGTCCAGCCGGGACGGTTGGTCCCGCGAGCAGGGAAGCCCTCGGTGCGGTAGAGGTTCCAGTACCCGGTCTCGTTGGAGACGTGGATGAGGTCGCACTCCTCGGTCCAGCGAGGCTCGGCGACGGAGTGCCCGTGGCCCCCGTCGAGGACGGTCTGCTCGCCGATGGTACCGTCGGGGTCGAGGTCGCCGACGTGGAGGCTCGCGTTGTCCCACGGCATCGAGGGGTGGTCCCAGGTGATCCACGCGAGGTGCTCTCCGTCGGGGGAGAGCGTGGGGGAGGAGACGAAGTCCGTGCCGGAGACGATCGTGCGGACGGGGTCGTCGTCGCGGGCGGCGGAGCCGTCCAGTGGGATCGCGACGAGCGAGCTCACCGGCTCGCCCTCACCGCGGTGGTCCTCGCGGACGGCGTAGACGAGGCCACGGGCGGTGTCGATCTCGAGGTCGCCGTGCCGGACGTCGCCGTAGATGGTCAGCGGCACGAGGCCGCGCATGCGGTGGGCGACCTCGTAGCGGTAGAGCCGGCCGTCCCCGGCGTGGGAGACGACGATGACTCCGGCGTCGACGGCGTAGGCGCGTCCTCCGTACTCGTGGACCCTCGTGCGGGCGTCGACGAGCTCGTCGGAGGGGGTAAGGGGAAGGACCTCGCCGGTCTGGCCGGCGGCGTCGCGCCGCAGGAGGACCTGGCGGCCGGCCTGGGAGGCGCGCTGCTCGACCCAGTACGTGTCCCCGCCGTCGACCCGGACCTGCGAGAGGCGCACCGTGCGGGTCGTGATCGTGCCCGGCGTGATGGGCGAGGGCCAGGTGCCGAAGGGGGCGGTGGTGCTCATGGATCCTCCTGAGACGTGGTCGTCGGTCGCCCGCGCTCCCGGTGACTGAGCCGGTGGTGCCGCGCGGGGCGACCCTGGTCACACCCTATCCCGCTCGGAGTGACCCTCGTGACGCGCCTTCGAGCCTCCGGGCCGGCGCTGCGCGCTCGGTGGGACGGGCGGCTGTCGGACGAGGTCGCGGCCCGTGGTGAGGGGGCCGGCACGCTCCGCGACGCGGGTCCCCGCGCGACCCTGTGCGCAGGACTGGGACGCGGGTCCCACGCACCTGCCGTAGGGGCCGGGGCGGGAGCGTCCGGCCGGGAACGACCTGGCCGAACGAACCCGCTGGACGTCTGACGTCTGGTGATCTCGTTGGGGACTTACGTCCCTGAGGCGATGCCGATATGGTCGTCGTGTGAGTCAGAACACTGGGCCCGTCAGGGTCCGTCCCCTGCTGGGCTGAGCGGTCCGCCTACGCTTATTTCGACGGCGCAAGGAAGTACCGCCACGTCCCCACGAGGGACTTCCCCAACAGGGTGACCTGATCGGCACCCACACACAGGAGGGCACGGATGACCACCGAGGTCACAGCATCCGCCACGGCGGAGGAGTCCAGCAGCCGCAACGCCTGGGAAGGCTTCGTCCAGGGGCCGTGGACGGAGGGCGTCGACGTCCGCGACTTCATCCAGCGCAACTACACCCCGTACGAGGGCGACGCCTCGTTCCTCGCCGACGCCACCGACAAGACGCTGCGCCTGTGGGACACGCTCGAGGAGAAGTTCCTCAAGGAGGAGCGCAAGGTCCGCATCCTCGACGTCGACACGCACATCCCGTCCGACATCGACGCCTTCCCCGCCGGGTACATCTCCGAGGACGACGACGTCATCGTCGGTCTCCAGACCGACTCTCCCCTGAAGCGCGCCATGATGCCGAACGGCGGCTGGCGCATGGTCGCCCAGGCGATCAAGGAGGCCGGCAAGGAGGTCGACCCCGAGGTCCAGAAGATCTTCACGAAGTACCGCAAGACCCACAACGACGCGGTCTTCGACATCTACACGCCGCGCATCCGCGCCGCCCGCTCCAGCCACATCATCACCGGTCTGCCGGACGCCTACGGCCGCGGCCGCATCATCGGCGACTACCGCCGTGTCGCGCTCTACGGTGTCGACCGCCTCATCGAGCTCAAGCAGGTCGCCAAGGACGCCGTCGCGGACCAGCCCTTCTCCGAGCACTGGGCCCGGTACCGCGAGGAGCACTCCGAGCAGATCAAGGCGCTCAAGAAGCTCAAGAACATGGCCGCCTCGTACGGCTTCGACATCTCCGGCCCGGCCACGAACGCCCACCAGGCCGTCCAGTGGACGTACTTCGCCTACCTCGCCTCCGTGAAGTCCCAGGACGGCGCCGCCATGTCGATCGGTCGCCTCTCGGCCTTCCTCGACGTCTACTTCACTCGTGACCTCGCCGACGGCACGATCACGGAGACCGAGGCGCAGGAGATCATCGACAACTTCGTCATGAAGCTGCGCATCACCCGCTTCCTGCGCACCACGGACTACGACCAGATCTTCTCCGGCGACCCGTACTGGGCCACCTGGTCCGACGCCGGCTTCGGTGAGGACGGCCGCCCGCTCGTCACGAAGACCTCCTTCCGCCTCCTGCAGACCCTGCGCAACCTGGGTCCTGCGCCGGAGCCGAACATCACGATCTTCTGGGACGAGAAGCTCCCGCAGGGCTACAAGGACTTCTGCGCCCTCATCTCCATCACGACCTCCTCCATCCAGTACGAGGCCGACGAGCAGATCCGCGAGCACTGGGGCGACGACGCGGCGATCGCGTGCTGCGTCTCCCCGATGCGCGTGGGCAAGCAGATGCAGTTCTTCGGCGCGCGCGTCAACTCCGCCAAGGCGCTCCTGTACGCCATCAACGGCGGTCGCGACGAGATGACCGGCAAGCAGATCGTCAACGGTCTTCCCGGCGTCGAGGGCGACGGTCCGCTCGACTTCGACGACGTCTGGGCCCGCTACGAGAAGATGCTCGACTGGGTCGTCGGCACCTACGTCGAGGCGCTCAACATCATCCACTACTGTCACGACAAGTACGCCTACGAGGCGATCGAGATGGCGCTGCACGACTCCGACATCGTGCGCACCATGGGCTGCGGCATCGCCGGTCTGTCGATCGTCGCCGACTCCCTGAGCGCCATCAAGTACGCGAAGGTCACGCCCGTCCGGGACGAGACCGGCCTCGTGGTCGACTACGTCACCGAGGGTGACTTCCCGATCTACGGCAACGACGACGACCGCGCGGACGACATCGCCGCCACCGTGGTCCACACGATCATGTCGAAGATCAAGGAGCAGCCCTTCTACCGCGACGCGATCCCGACCCAGTCGGTTCTCACCATCACGTCCAACGTGGTCTACGGCAAGGCCACCGGCGCCTTCCCGTCGGGCCACCAGGCCGGCACGCCCTTCGCCCCCGGCGCCAACCCGGAGAACGGCATGGACACGCACGGCATGGTCGCCTCCATGATGAGCGTCGGCAAGCTCGACTACAACGACGCCCTCGACGGCATCTCCCTCACCAACACCATCACCCCGCAGGGCCTCGGCCGCACGCTCGACGAGCGCGTCGAGAACCTCGTGGGCATCCTCGACGCCGGCTTCGTCCCGGACGACTGCGCCGAGGTCTGATCCCCCTCGCGTCCCCGGTCGGCCGCCCCACGGGGGGGCGACCCGCGGGGCCCCCATTAGGCCGCACGGGCCCCCGCGCCGCGGGCGTCGCCGGGCCCGCGGGCGGCGGGTCGGCCCCCCCGCCGCGCCCCGGGGCGCCCCCCCCCCGGGCGCCCGACCGGAGGGACACCCATTCGGCCTCACGGCCGACCACTACACACCACACCGAAAGGGGCCATCATGGCCACGTACGAAGAGCGACTTGAGTCGATGAAGGCTCAGCGCCAGGACAACGGCGGCGTCAAGGGCCTGTACCACGCCAACATCAACGTCCTCGACCGCTCCACCCTCGAGGACGCCATGGAGCACCCGGAGAACTACCCGAACCTCACGGTCCGCGTCTCCGGCTACGCCGTCAACTTCGTCAAGCTCACGCGTGAGCAGCAGCTCGACGTCCTCCACCGCACCTTCCACGCGGGCGCCTGAGCGCCTCGGGTGAGGTCATCACGACTGGCATCATTCACGTATGACAGACACTGACACCATCACCCCCGCGAGTGAGGGCGGCCGGGACCAGGACTTCCTGGCCCCGGCCGCCCGCTTGCGCGGTGCGGGCATCGGAGGCATCGAGGAGCTCAGCGACCTCCAGCGCTCCGAGCGTCTCGCGCGCATGCGAGACGGATCCCTCGGCTCCATCCACTCCTGGGAGCTCGTGACGGCCGTCGACGGCCCGGGAACCCGGATGACCGTCTTCCTCAACGGCTGCCCGCTCCGCTGCCTGTACTGCCACAACCCCGACACCTTCCTCATGAAGGACGGCGAGCCCGTCGAGGCCGACGAGCTCCTGCGCCGCATGAAGCGCTACCGCAACGTGTTCCGCGCCTCCAAGGGCGGGATCACGCTCTCCGGCGGCGAGGTCCTCATGCAGCCGGCCTTCGCCGGCCGGATCCTCGCGGGCGCCAAGGCCATGGGTATCCACACCTGCATCGACACCTCCGGCTACCTCGGGCGCAACGCGAGCGACGAGATGCTCGAGAACGTCGACCTCGTGCTCCTCGACGTCAAGAGCGGCGACGAGGAGACCTACAAGAAGGTCACCGGCCGCGAGCTCGCCCCCACCATCGAGTTCGGCGACCGCCTCGCCGCCAAGGGCATCGAGATCTGGGCGCGCTTCGTCCTCGTCCCCGGCCTCACCGACGACCCGGAGAACGTGGAGAACGTCGCACGCATCATCGAGCGATGGGGCTCTTCGGTCTCCCGCGTGGAGGTCCTGCCTTTCCACCAGATGGGCACGGACAAGTGGGACGCCCTCAAGCTCGAGTACAGCCTTCGCGACGTCCGTCCGCCCGAGCCCGAACTCGTCGAGTCGACCCGCGCGATCTTCCGCTCGCACGGCTTCACCGTGCACTGAGCGCCAGCGTCGGCGTTCCGGAGCGTCCAGCGAGGAGGGGCCCGTCCGGTGATCCGGACGGGCCCCCCTCAGGCTGGTGCGGCTCAGAACCGGGAGCTGAGTGCCTCGGACAGAGCCGGTGCCGCCTGTTCGACCTGCCAGGGGCGCGCGTCAAGGTACTCGAGACGGCGAGCCACGGACTCCACGTCCGTGGCGGGTCGGCCGCCGGCGGCGCGCTCCTCTCCGAGGTCCCAGGCGAGGTGGCGCTGGGAGTCCGGGCTGAGCAGGAGCTCCTGCGGTACGCGGATCGTCTCGGCGCGGTCGCGCACGGCTGGCCGCACGACGTCGAGGGCCTCGGCGGCGTCGCGGTGATGACGCGACCACGAGCGAGGCGGCGGCAGCTCACCAGGGGGCAGCGGAGCGTGCGTCGGCGGGAGCTCGTCGTCGGGAAGCGCCAGGGCGCGCTCGACCGCCTCCCACCACAGCTCGTGGTGCTGGCGCGCCTGGCGTGACGAGAACTCGCGAAGCGCCGAGAGCTTGCGTCGTGACGTCGGCCGTGCGACGGCGGCCGCCACGAGCGCGTGGTGCGGCAGGATCTTCGAGGGCGTGCGGTCCAGCTGGGCGGCGAGCTCCTCGCGCGCCGTCCACAGCTCGCGAAGGATCGCGAGTGACCGCGGTGAGCGCACGGCTCGGCCGGCCCTCGGCGTCTTCCGCCACGGGTCGACCTTCGCCGGCCGCGGCGGCCGCGTGCGGACGTACTCGAACTCCTGGGCGGCCCACTCGGCCTTGCCGACGGCCACGAGCTCAGCGGCGAGCGCGTCGCGCAGAGGAGCCAGGAGCTCGACGTCGAGCGCCGCGTAGACGAGCCACGACTCCGGGAGCGGGCGCGTGGACCAGTCGGCCGCCGCGTGGTCCTTGGCGAGGCGCAGACCCAGCGTCTCCTCGACGACCGCGCCGAGCCCGACGTGCTGGCGACCGAGCAGCCGGGCAGCGAGCTCCGTGTCGAAGACCGAGCGGGGGGCGAGTCCGAGGTCTCGCAGGCAGGGGAGGTCCTGGTCGGCGGCGTGGAGGATCCACTCGGGCCCGTCCAGGACGTCGGCGAGGGAGGTGAGGTCGCCCGCGTCGACCGGGTCGACGAGCACGGTGCCCGCGCCCTCTCGACGCAGCTGGACGAGGTAGGCGTCCTGCCCGTAGCGGAAGCCCGAGGCGCGCTCAGCGTCCACCGCCACCGGCCCGGCCCCCGTCGCCAGGGCATCGACGGCGTCGTGCAGCGCTGAGGGGGAGTCGGTCACGGGCGGAAGGCCTTCGGCAGGAACCTTGTAGTCGAGGACCTCGTCGGTGGGCACGGGCTCGTCAGTGGTCCCGGGCACCGCGACCGGACGGGGCGTGCGGGCCGGGCCGCGCGAGGCGGCGCTCACCGGGCGGCGCCCGGGACGGCGACGGCAAGCGCCGCTGCCTGCTCGGGCTCGTGGCCGGCGGCGACGTGGAGGATCTCGTACCAGGCCCCGAGGTGGGGCCCCAGGTCCGGTGTCGTGGGCGACCACGAGGCACGGATCTCGACGTGACCGCAGGAGTCCGTGAGGTCGAGCCCCCCGAAGGTCTCGGAGAGGACCCGCGTCACCGTCCCGACGAGGGCACGATGACCGGCGCCGGCCGAGTCGAGCGCCTCCTGGAGCCAGGACCAGGCGGCGGAGCCGAGGAGCGGGTCCGTGCCGACCTCGTCGTCGAGCCGGGCCCGGGCCTGGACGACGACGCGGAAGTCCCCGTCCCAGGCGTCCTGGCCCTCGGGGTCGTGGAGGACGACGAAGCGCCCGGAGGCGACGGGCGTGCCCATCTCGTTCTCGACCGTCTCAGCCGAGAGCGCCGCGGTGAAGGGGGCGAGCCGACGCGGGGCGGGCACCTCCTCGAGGACGAGGCCGCGGGGGCGGGCGGCGTCGCGCATGCTCAGGAGCGCCTCGCGGAAGCGCTCGGGGACGTCAGCCCCCGTGTCCTGGTTCGAGCTCGAGGTGGAGGAGGTGGTCACGGCTGCGAGGCTACCGGCGCTGCGGCCGCACAAGCGCTGCCACGCCGCGCACGGGCGGCAGCTGGTGCCGTGACCTGGGCTAACCTGGCCAGCGCGCCCCGATGACCGGCGGGGACGCAGCAAGGAGCAGCAATGACCGACACCCAGCACGCGACCGCCCCCTCCGCAGGTGCCCCCCACGGCTCCATGAGGCAGGTCGACTGGGAGACCTTCCGTCAGATCGCCGCGGCAGCGGGGACCACGCTGCCGATCGAGCAGACCTCCGCGTGGGACTCCTTCGACGCCGCCATGGACGGGCGCGAGCCCTGGGGCCGCGTCGTCTACGACGGCCCCGACGGGGAGCCTCGTGCCCTCGTGTCCCTCACGCGGATGGAGGTGCGGGGCTTCCCCTACCTCTGGGCCCGCCACGCCCCCGTCTGGCTCGGGGACGCCCCGACGCCGGAGGAGGAGGCGGACCTGCGACGCCTCATCGTCGCCGGAGTCCGGTTCCACGAGCCGAGCATCGTCTTCGTCCGCCTGCACTTCAGCCACGAGGCCCCGGAGCTCCACGAGCTCCTCCAGACGATGACCTACGACCGCACCGTCATCCTCGACCTCGACCGCGAGGACGACGACGCGATCCTCGCCTCCTTCAAGTCGCGCGGCCGCCGTGACGTCCGCAAGGCCCTGCGCAACGAGTCGCTCACCTTCCACGACGAGACCGCGAGGGCCGACGAGGTCTTCGGCGAGCTCTACGAGATCCTCACGGAGACCGGTGACCGCGACGGCTTCCGCGCCGCACCCGAGGACACCTACCGGACGATGCTGCGGGCACTCGGTCCGGAGCACGCGCGGCTCTACGTCGTGCGCCGCGACGGCCAGGAGGCCCTCGTCTGGTCCCTCGTCACCGTCTGGGGCGACGGGGCGCTGCGCTACTACGCCGGCTCCTCCGCCGAGGGACGCCGCATGCGTGCCGCGGACGCCCTCGTCTACAAGGAGGCCTGCTGGCTGCGCGCCGAGGGCGTGCGCCGGTACGACCTCATGGGAGTCGACTCCGAGCGCGTGCCCGAGCTCGCCGGCGTGCGCGAGTTCAAGAACAAGTTCGTCACCGACGGTCCTGTCGACATCCCGGGCGCTTGGGACGTGCCGGTGCGGCCCAGCGTCTACGACGCCCTCGTGCGGGCGCTCGAGCTCAAGCACCGCGCGCAGGGAGCCGTGGGCTCCGTGCGCGAGCGAGCCGGTGAGATCCGGGGCTCGTTGCGCGATCTCCGGCTGCACCGTGCGTCACGGGCCCAGGATCCCGCGGACGGTTCCGCAACCGTGGACGCGGGCGCGGGCACGCAGGACTGAGCCTCGGCGGGCGCGGGAGGCGCCCGCGACTCGTAGCAGACCGCCCGGCGGACGCGAGAGCGTCCTCCGGGCGGTGCCTCGTCCGGTCGGCTGACTGGTGCGCTGCCGCACGGGCCCGCCGGACCGTCCGTCAGGGACGGCGCAGGAGGATGAGGACGTCCTCGTCGTCGACCGCGCCCGGCACGGTCCCTGGACCGGCGGACCATGAGGCCACGGCCGTGAGGTTGCCGAGCACCGGGCCATCGCCCTGACCCGTGCCGGGCTCAGCGTCCCTGGCGAGGGCGCGACGGACGAGCTCCTCGACCGTGGTGGCGCGGGCAGTCCGGGCGTCGTCGGCGCCGAGCGCGACGACGAGGACGAGCTCGTCGCCGCTCCGGGCGCCGGCCAGCGCGGCGTCGGGCGCGTCCAGGACCAGCCGGCTGACGATGGCGTCCCCGAGGTCCGCCACTCGTGCCCAGCGCTCCTGCTCCTTGAGACCGGCGAGGCGTCGGACCCTCAGGAGCTCCTCGTACCAGGCGAGGACCCGGGCGCGCTCGGGGAGCCGCGCCTCATCGCGGTCCAGGGTGGAGGCGACGACGGTGGACCCGGCCTGGGGGTCGGGCACCTCAGCGGCGTCCCAGCCGAACGAGGCGAACTCGCGGCGACGGCCCTCCGTCACCGCGGCGGCCAGCTCGGGCTCTGAGTGGTCGGTGAAGAACTGGAAGGGAGACCGCGTGCCCCACTCCTCGCCCTGGAACAGCATCGGCGTGTAGGGGGAGAGGAGGACGAGCGCCGCCTCGGCGGCGAGGCGCGCGTCGCTCAAGGACGCTGAGGGACGGTCTCCGGTGGCGCGGTTGCCGACCTGGTCGTGGTCCGAGGCGAAGACGACGAGCCGCCGCGGGTCCGTGCCCGCCGGGAGCGGAGCGCCCCAGCTGGACCCTCGGAAGGAGGACCAGGTGCCGGCATGGAGGAATCCGCCGCCGTAGGCCGTCTCGAAGGCGCCGGGCTCGGCGAAGTCGGCGTAGTATCCCTGCGCCTCACCGGTCAGCCGGACGTGGATCGCGTGATGGACGTCGTCGGCCCACTGCGCGGTCATACCGAGGCTCGGCATGAGCGCTGGCGGTGCGGCGTCGGTCGGCGTGATGACGCCGGCGTCGTTGAGGTCGGACTCGGCGATGAGGGACAGCGGGCGTCCCAGCTCACCGGAGAGGTCCTCGACGGCGTCGGCGAGCCGGGCGAGGAGGTGGCGGTGGGGCTCCACGGCCTTCGACCAGGCGTGGTCGTCCTGGATGGCATGGATCGCGTCGAGGCGCAAGGCGTCGACGTGGAAGTCGCGCAGCCAGCGCAGGGCGTTGTCGATGACGAAGGCGCGTACCTGCTCGCTGCCGGGCTGGTCGTAGTTGACGGCGGCCCCCCACGGCGTGTCGTGCGCGCTCGTGAAGTAGGGACCGTAGACCCCCAGGTAGTTCCCGCTGGGGCCCAGGTGGTTGTAGACGACGTCGAGGCAGACGGCGAGGCCGGCTCGGTGCGCGGCGTCGACGAAGCGCGCGAGGGCCTCGGGACCGCCGTAGGGCTCGTGGACGGACCAGAGCGCGACGCCGTCGTATCCCCAGCCCGCGCGGCCGGGGAAGGAGGCGAGCGGCATGAGCTCGACGATCTCGACTCCGAGGGCGGCGAGCTCGGGCAGCCGCGCGGCGGCGGCGTCGAGCGTGCCATCGGCGGTGAAGGTGCCGACGTGCAGCTCGTAGACGACGGCGCCGCGGGCGTCGAGCCCTGCCCAGTCCCCGTCCGTCCAGAGCCCGTCCTCCCAGGCGTCGGTGCGGACGGTTCGCGAGGGCCCGTGGACGCCCTCGGGCTGGCGCGGGCTGCGCGGGTCGGGGCGGTCCGGCGACCCATCGACGCGGTAGGCGTAGTCGGTGCCGTCGGGCAGGTCGCGGGGGCTCAGCCACCAGCCGTCCGCGGCGCGCTCCATCGTGAGGATCTCGTCGGTGGCGGTCAGGTGGAGGAGGAGCTCGTGGGCCTCCGGCGCCCACACGGGCACGCGCGGTCCGACGGGAAGCGCGGGGGAGACCCAGGGCGCCCGCACGGGCACGGGGTGCCCGCCCTCGGTCGGGATCGTGGACGGTGAGGCTCCCGCGGAGGCGGAGCCGACGTCGGCGGGCTTGGGGTCGACGGGCCCTTGCTGCTCGTTGTCGCTCATCAGGCGGTCTCCTCCTCGTCGTGGACACGGACCAGGACGGCGACGGGCTCGTCACCGAGCACCTCGGAGAGCGCCTGCCCACCGCCGTCGGCGTCGCCGTCGGCCAGGACGTGGCGCCAGCGACCCTCGGGCAGGACCACCGAGTCCTCGCGCCACCCGCCGAGCTGGGCGAGCCGGCGCCCCAGACGGCGGACGATGACGACGACCTCGGCCTCCTCGTCCACGAGGCGCGCGAAGGCGAAGGCGTGGCCCGTCGTGACCGGGAGGGCGCGGTAGCCGGAGCGCGTGCCGACGAAGGCCTCCGGGTGCTCGGCCCGCAGGCGCAGGAGCGTGCTCGTGAGGGCGAGCTTCTCCTCGTCGAGGGTGCGCGGTGCGGCGCCGTCCTCGAGGGAGGCGAGGGACGCCGCGAGACCGCTCGGCGAGGAGTAGTCGACCGCACGGCGGTTGTCGGGGTCGACGAGACTGGTCCGTGTGCTCTCCGAGCCCTGGTACACGTCGGCGACGCCGAGCCAGGTGAGGGCCAGCGCCTTGTTGGCGAGGGTGACGTCGTGGACCTCGCGGCGCGTGAGCTCGGCGAAGTCGTTCATCTCCTCGGCGACGCCGGCGTCGCCGAGCAGGAAGGCGGCGTAGTCCGTGAGTCCCTTCTCGCGGCCCTCGTCGGCTCCGGTCCAGGTGGTCCACACCTTCTGCTCTCGCGAGGCCTTGATGAGGTAGGCCCCGAGGCGCTCGGCGTCGATCCGGTCGTCGGAGTCTGGGGCCCAGGTGCCCCAGAGGGTCTGCCACAGGAGGTTCTCGCTGCGGCCGTCCAGGTCCACGGGGCGCTCGTCGACGGTGGCGGCGCGGAGCCGGTGGACGAGCTCGCTCCACTCGTCCGGGTAGGAGGCGAGGACGTCCAGGCGGGCACGGACGTCCTCGCCGCGCTTCGTGTCGTGGGTCGTCGTGGTCACCATCGTGTCCGGCCACGCGTCCTGGACCCGGTCGGCCCAGGCGTGCGCCTCGTCGGGGCTGAGGGCGAAGCCGGCGGGGTTGCCGCCGACCTCGGTGAGGCTGGTCAGGTGGGTCCACCGGTAGAAGGCGGTGTCCTCGACGCCCTTGGCGGTGACGGCGCCGCAGACCTGCTGGAAGCGGATGACGGCCTCGGCCCTCTCGGGAGCGTCCGACAGGCCCTCTGACCCGACGGGCTCGCCCAGCAGCAGCGAGACGACGAGGTCGAGGGTCTCAGCGCTGTCCTCGTCGAGGCGCCGTCGGGCGCGCTCGGCATCGGCCCTCATGACGGCCGCCTGCTCGGGCTCCGGGGTGACGCCGGGGACGACGTAGGCGCGGTAGCGGTCGGCGGCGACGAGGAGCTCGATGAGGCAGCGACGCAGGTCGCGGAAGGTGTGGTCGCGCAGGCGGACGTCCTCGTCGGTGAGACGGTCAAGGATGCGGGCGAGCCGGTCGACCTCGGCGGCGAGCGAGCCGGAGATCACCTCGCGCTTGGCGGTCTCGACGACGCGGGCGTAGTCGACGGGGGCCTCGCCGGTCAGCTCCTGCATGAGGGCGCCCAGGCGGGTGGCGCCGGCGGGGTCGACCTGGAGCTGGTCGACGCGCCACGCGGCGTCGTATCCGGTGGTTCCGGCGACGTGCCACGAGCCGGGCAGAGGCTCGTCGGGGGCGAGGATCTTCTCCGCGGCGATCCAGGCGCCGCCGGTCGCCTCGGAGAGCTCGTTGAGGTAGCCCGCGGGGTCCGCGAGGCCGTCCGGGTGGTCGACGCGCAGGGCGTCGATCGTGCCCGTCTCGAGCAGCTCGATGATGAGCGCGTGGGATCCGGCGAAGACCTCCGGGTCCTCGACGCGCACGGCGGCGAGCGTGCCGACGTCGAAGAAGCGGCGGTAGTTGATCTCCTCATCGCCGACCTTCCAGTAGGCGAGCCGGTAGTGCTGGCGCTCGACGAGGACGGCCAGGGGCAGTGACTCGGTGCCCTCCGCGACGGGGAACACGTGGTCGTAGTAGCGCAGCACCCACTGCTCGCCGCGCTCGGGCTCGGTGGGCACGAGCATCCGCTCCAGCCTCAGCTCGTCGTCGGCGAGGACGTGGCCGATCCTCTTGCCGAGGACCGGCATGAGGATCGGGTCGTTGACGTCGACGTCGAACCAGGCAGCGAAGGGGGAGTCGGGCCCGTCGCGCAGGACGGACCACAGGGGACGGTTGTGCCAGCCGGGGGTCGGCACGGCCATGTGGTTCGGGACGATGTCGACGACGACGCCCATGCCGGCCGCGTGGGCGTCGGCGGCGAGCCGCTCGAGACCCTCGCGGCCGCCCATCTCCTCGCTGATCCGGGTGTGGTCGACGACGTCGTAGCCGTGGGTGGAGCCCGGCGCGGCCTGGAGGACGGGGGAGAGGTAGAGGTCGGTGACGCCGAGCCGGCTGAGGTACGGGATGAGGGCGCGAGCGTCGTCGAAGGTGAGGGAGGCGCCCATCTGCAGGCGGTAGGTGCTCACCGGGGTGCGCCGGCCCTGCGCCGGGACGTGCCCGGACCAGGGGGCGTAGCCGTCGGCCGGCAGGTCGACGGCCTCGTGGGTGCCGTCATCGGCGGCGCCGCAAGGGGCCGTCGTGATCGGGTTCGTGGTGCTCGGGGAGGTGGGGCTGGTCGTCATCTCGTGCCTTCGTCCTGTCCGCGTCGGGAGATCGGTGGCTGGTGGCTTGGTCGGGCCCGGTCCGGGCCGGCGGGGCGCCCACGGGAGCCTGGGCGTCTGGGCGGGTCCGGGGACGCGGCGGGGGAGGCACCGAGGTGCCTCCCCCGCCACGTCCTCAGTGCCGCGTGGCGGTGGGAGGGGTGGTCTCCGTGCCGGTCGCCGTGTCCGTCCGGTCGGTGGACGGTGCCACGGGGCGGGCGGGAGCCGCGGCGGCCGCCGCGGAACCGGCTCGGCCCTTCTTGGCGATCTCCGCGCGCTTCGGGTCCGCGCCGAGGGTCGTGGCGGCCTCGGCGAGCAGCTCGTCGGCCTCCTCGGCCGTCGCGGCGTCCGGGTCGGCGACGAGGAAGAGCATCGAGCGGGCCTCCACGACGACGTCCTCGCCCGCGGCGAGCACGAGGTCCGTGCCTCCGTCCTCGGCGGGCGCCGTGTCCAGCGCGACCGTCCAGGCCGCGGCGTGGTCCGGGCCGGGGAGCGTGAACTCGATGTCCTCCTCCGAGGCGTTGATGAGGATGAGGAAGGAGTCGTCGACGATCCGCTGCCCCCGCTCGTCAGGCTCGGCGATGGCGTCCCCGTTGAGGAAGACCATCATGGCGCGCGCGTACCACGTGCCCCAGTCCTCCTCGGTCATGCGCTCGCCGGAGGGCCGGAGCCACTCGATCTCGCCGAGCTCGGACTCGCCGCCGTGGCCGGCCTCGCCGGTGAAGAAGCGGCGACGGCGCAGCACCGGGTGGTCCCGGCGGAGCCACACCATCGTCCGCGTGAACTCCAGGAGCTCCCGCTCGTCCTCGCCGAGGTCCCAGTCGACCCAGGAGATCTCATTGTCCTGGCAGTAGGCGTTGTTGTTCCCCTGCTGGGTGCGTCCGAGCTCGTCGCCGTGGGAGATCATCGGCACGCCCTGGCTGAAGAGGATCGTCGCGAGGAAGTTGCGGACCTGGCGATGGCGCAGGGCGAGGACGCCGGGGTCGTCCGTCGGGCCCTCGGCGCCGCAGTTCCAGGAGCGGTTGTTGTTGTCGCCGTCGTTGTTGCCCTCGCCGTTGGCCTCGTTGTGCTTCTCGTTGTACGACACGAGGTCGTTGAGCGTGAATCCGTCGTGGGCCGTCACGAAGTTGATCGAGGCGACGGGAGTGCGCCCGGAGTGCTGGTAGAGGTCCGAGGACCCCGTGATGCGCGAGGCGAACTCGCCGAGCGTCGAGGGCTCGCCGCGCCAGAAGTCGCGGACCGTGTCGCGGTACTTGCCGTTCCACTCGCTCCACAAGGGAGGGAAGCCGCCCACCTGGTAGCCGCCCTCGCCGACGTCCCAGGGCTCGGCGATGAGCTTGACCTGCGAGAGCACCGGGTCCTGGTGGATGATGTCGAAGAAGGCTGAGAGCTTGTCGACCTCGGCGAACTGCCGGGCCAGGGTGGAGGCGAGGTCGAAGCGGAATCCGTCGACGTGCATCTCGGTGACCCAGTACCGCAACGAGTCCATGATGAGCTGGAGCACCGCCGGGGAGCGCATGAGCAGGGAGTTGCCCGTGCCCGTCGTGTCGAAGTAGTGCTCCTCGTCGCCGTCGACGAGCCGGTAGTAGGCCGCGTTGTCGAGACCCTTGAAGGAGAGCGTCGGGCCCATGTGGTTGCCCTCGGACGTGTGGTTGTAGACGACGTCGAGGATGACCTCGATGTCGGCCTCGTGGAGGGCCTTGACCATCGTCTTGAACTCGGCGACCTGCTGACCGTCGGTGCCGTACGCGGCGTACGTGTTCTGCGGGGCGAAGAAGCCGATCGTGTTGTAGCCCCAGTAGTTCGACAGGCCCTTCTCCTGGAGGTGGGTGTCGTTGACGAACTGGTGGACGGGCATGAGCTCGATCGCCGTGACGCCGAGCTCCTTGAGGTGGTCGACGACGACCGGCTGGGCGACGCCCGCGTACGTGCCTCGCAGGTTCTCGGGGACCTCGGGGTGCAGCTGGGTGAGACCCTTGACGTGAGCCTCGTAGATGATCGTGTCGTGGTACTCGTGCGCCGGCGGGCGGTCGTGGCCCCAGTCGAAGTAGGGGGTCGTCACGACCGAGCGCATGGTCGCGGCCGCCGAGTCCTCCTCGTTGCGGACCGACGGGTCCGCGAAGGTGTACGAGTACAGGGACTCCGACGGGACGACCTGACCGGAGATGGCCTTCGCGTAGGGGTCGAGCAGGAGCTTGGAGGGGTCACAGCGGTGACCGGCGGCGGGGTCGTAGGGGCCGTGGACGCGGAAGCCGTAGTGCTGGCCCGGCCGGACCGCCGGCAGGTAGCCGTGCCAGACGTCCGCGTCGACCTCGGTGATGTCGACGCGCGACTCGGTGCCGTCCTCATCGAAGAGGCACAGCTCGACGCGCTCGGCGACGGAGGAGTAGACGGCGAAGTTCGTGCCGGTCCCGTCGAAGGTGGCGCCGAGGGGGTACGGCTTGCCGGGCCAGACGGGCTGCTCGGGGGCCGACGGCGTCGTCGTCGGCGCCGCGGGGGCGGGCGTCGTGGCTGAGGGCTCGGGAGTTGTCTGCATGGGGCAACCTTGCCACGAGGGCGACCTCCGGGCCCGCACCGAGGGCCTGGGACCGCTGAGGGCGTACGGGCGCCCGGGTCCTGGCCACGTCTCGAGCGCGCGTTAGTGCGAGGCCGTCGGCCGACCGCGCCCCTGAGACGGTCCTCGGACGGGTGACGGGCGACGAGTGAGACACGTCATGCCCGGTCCGATTTGGCGGGCGGCTCGCTGCTCTGCTAACTTTCTTCCCGCACCGCTCAGCGGTTGCGACACGCGGATGTGGCTCAGTTGGTAGAGCATCACCTTGCCAAGGTGAGGGTCGCGGGTTCGAGTCCCGTCATCCGCTCGGGCGATTGGCGCAGCGGGAGCGCGCTTCCCTGACACGGAAGAGGTCACTGGTTCGATCCCAGTATCGCCCACGGTCAAGACCCGGGTCCCTGACGGATCCGGGTTTTCTCATTTCTCGTCGGCTCCGTCAGTCCTCGGCACATCTGGGAGAGAGCATGAGCACCGTCGTCCTTCCCGTCATCGTCTCCGGTGAGACGAGCGCCTACGCGCTGGCCCGCCTCATGCACGAGGCGACGGGGGAGCGGGTGGTCTGCGTCAGTCCCGACCCGATCGAGGCCATCTCCCGCTCGAGCTTCATCGACGTCCACCACGTCCCGCTCCACCAGAGCGACGACGAGCTCGTCGACACGCTCGAGGAGATCGCGGACGCCCACCCGGGCGCGAGGCTCGTCATCATGGCGAACCACGACAACTTCGCCCGCTTCGCCGCGGCCAACGAGGAGCGTCTCGGCGACCGCTTCGTCCACCCCTTCCCGAGCCTCGAGGTCTGGGAGACCGTCCAGGACAAGGCCCGCTTCTCGCAGGTGTGCCGCGAGCAGGGCATCCCGACGCCGCCGGAGGTCGTCGTCGACCTCGCCGACCCCGCCGAGGGGGAGTGGACGGCACCGCCGGTCGACCTGCGCTTCCCCGTCGTCGCCAAGGCCATCGACGCCCTCGACTACTCCCGGGTCTCCTTCGAGGGGAAGTCCAAGGTGTTCTTCCTCGACACCCAGGAGGAGCTCGACGCGATCTGGCCGCCGATGCGCGAGGCGGGCTTCACCGGGCGCTTCCTGGTCCAGGAGATGATCCCGGGCGACGATACGTGCGGCGTCTCGCTCACCTGCTACGTCGACTCCCACGGGACCGTCACCCTGCGGTCCGGCGCCCAGGTGCTCGTCGAGGACCACGACCCGACGGCGATCGGCAACCCCGTCGCCATGCTCATCCGCGACTACCCCGAGCTCCACGCCGAGCTCGAGCGCTTCTTCGAACGGGTCGGGTACACCGGCTTCGCCAACGTCGACGTGAAGGTGGACCCGCGCGACGGGAGGCACTACTTCTTCGAGGTCAACCCGCGCATGGGCCGCAACTGCTACTACGTCAAGGTCGGCGGGGTGAACCCCATGGAGCCGATGCTGGCGGACCTCGTCCACGGCGAGCGCGTCACGCCCGTCGAGGCCCACGAGCCTGGCGTCTACTCCCTCATCCCGCGCGCGCTCATCCTGCGCTACCTGCGCCGCCCGTCCCTGGCCGGGGAGGTCCGCCGGATCACGCGACGTCGCGGCGTGCAGGACCCGCTCGTGAACCCCGAGGAGAAGGACCTGCGGCGCGCCGTCGTCGTCCGGCTCCAGCGGCTCAACTACCTCCGCAAGCTGGGCCGCTTCTACCCCCGCCCCGAGGGCCTCTACCTCTGAGGCCCTGGGCCACTGAGAACCTGGAGCTGCGGGCGCAACCGGCCGGCGCCCTCAGCCCCGTGACAACCGACCGGCCGACCGACCGCACGACCGACGTCCTTGAGGGGGACTCATGTCATCTGCCAGCACCGTCTTCCGTCCCGTCTCCGACGCCGTGTATGACGCCGCGATCGCGGGGCTGCCGTACCCGCACCGCGCCGCGGTGGCGTGGGACGACTACGCCGAGCTCCTGCCGGAGCGCGAGCTGTGGCAGGGGACGCGGTGGGGCTACTACCCGGACGGCGGGTCCGACGCGCCGGCCGCCGTGCTGACGCTGCGGCAGTTCCACATCCACAAGATGCCCTTCCTGTGGGCGGACGGCTCGCCGGTGTGGACCGCGGGGGACCCGACGTCCGCCCAGGAGCAGGCGCTCGTCGACGCCCTGCGCGTCCACGTCATGGACACCGACGCGTCACAGGCCTTCATCCGTCTCGCCGTCCTCCACCACGAGGGCATCACGGGCGTCGTCCCGACCTGCCAGCAGCTCTACGCCCACGACTCGACGGTCGTCATCGACCTCAGTGGCGACGAGGAGGCCTTCCGCTCGCGCATGAAGCCGCGCGGACGCCGGGACGTCAACCGCTCGCTGCGGCGCTCCAAGGTCGTCGTCACGGAGGAGACCGGGATCGACCGAGCGGGCTTCGGCGAGGTCGTCGGCGTCATGCACGAGACCGCGGACCGTCAGGGCTTCCACGACCACGACGCCGACTACTACTGGACCTTCTTCACCCACTTCCGCGACCGCGGCATGGCGCGCCTGTGGGTCGGACGCGTCGACGGCGAGCCCGTGAACTGGGGCCTGGCGATCATCCGCGGGAGCTTCGCCACGTGGGAGGTCGCCGCCTCGAACTGCCAGGGCCGCCACGAGCACGGGCCGGACGTCACGCTGTACAAGGCGCTCACCGACATGCAGGCCGACGGAGTCACCGTGTGCGACCTCGCTGCCATCGGCTCGGACTACAACCCCAAGCTCATGGGGCTCAACGAGTTCAAGACGAAGTGGAGCAAGGAGACGGTCCGGGTCGGTGCCCCCATGGAGATCGTGCTCAAGCCCGCGCGGTACCGCCTCCTCAACTGGCTCGCCGAGCGCCGCACCGGAGAGCCCGGCATGCCCGGCGTGCTCAAGGAGGAGGCGGCGCGACGGGCCGCTGAGGCCGCTCGGCCGTCCGAGCCCTCGGCCGGTCGCGGGTCGTCGGAGGGCGCCGGCGCCCAGCGCTGACCACGGGCCGGTCGGGGAGGTGCCGGCACGTCGCGGACGGTGGGGCGCGACCGGGCCGGCACCGGGCAGTGAGCGCCGCCGCCCTCGCGGTGCTTGGTACTGCTGAGGCGTCATGGCAGGCTGGGACGGGCCCGCACGCGGCCCGCCGGTTCCGGCGCGCGGCGGCATCGTCTCGACTCGAACAAGGGAGCGCCCGTGGCCACCAGCATCCTTCCCGTCATCGTCACCGGCGAGACGAGCGCCTACGCGCTGGCCCGTCTCATGCACGAGGCGACGGGAGAGCGGGTCATCTGCGTGGCGCCGGAGCCCATCGAGGCCATCTCCCGCTCGAGCTTCATCGACGTCCACCACGTCCCGCTCCACCAGAGCGACGACGAGCTCGTCGACACGCTCCTCGCCATCGCGGACGAGCACCCCGGGCGCAAGCTCGTCATCATGGCGAACCACGACAACTTCGCCCGCTTCGCCGCGGCCAACGAGGAGCGTCTCGGCGACCGCTTCGTCCACCCCTTCCCGAGCCTCGAGGTCTGGGAGACGGTCCAGGACAAGGCCCGCTTCTCGCAGGTGTGCCGCGAGCAGGGCATCCCGACGCCGCCGGAGGTCGTCGTCGACCTCGCCGACCCTGCCGAGGGGGAGTGGACGGCACCGCCGGTCGACCTGCGCTTCCCCGTCGTCGCCAAGGCGCTCGACTACCTCGACTACGCGGCCACCGACTACCCCGGGCGCTCGAAGGTCTTCTTCCTCGACACCCAGGAGGAGCTCGACGCGATCTGGCCGCCGATGCGCGAGGCGGGCTTCACCGGGCGCTTCCTGGTCCAGGAGATGATCCCGGGCGACGATACGTGCGGCGTCTCGCTCACCTGCTACGTCGACTCCCACGGGACCGTCACCCTGCGGTCCGGCGCCCAGGTGCTCGTCGAGGACCACGACCCGACGGCGATCGGCAACCCCGTCGCCATGCTCATCCGCGACTACCCCGAGCTCCACGCCGAGCTCGAGCGCTTCTTCGAACGGGTCGGGTACACCGGCTTCGCCAACGTCGACGTGAAGGTGGACCCGCGCGACGGGAGGCACTACTTCTTCGAGGTCAACCCGCGCATGGGCCGCAACTGCTACTACGTCAAGGTCGGCGGGGTGAACCCCATGGAGCCGATGCTGGCGGACCTCGTCCACGGCGAGCGCGTCACGCCCGTCGAGGCCCACGAGCCTGGCGTCTACTCCCTCATCCCGCGCGCGCTCATCCTGCGCTACCTGCGCCGCCCGTCCCTGGCCGGGGAGGTCCGCCGGATCACGCGACGTCGCGGCGTGCAGGACCCGCTCGTGAACCCCGAGGAGAAGGACCTGCGGCGCGCCGTCGTCGTCCGGCTCCAGCGGCTCAACTACCTCCGCAAGCTGGGCCGCTTCTACCCCCGCCCCGAGGGCCTCTACCTCTGAG
>NZ_JACWNA010000006.1 GCF_015355765.1 Actinomyces haliotis | reverse complement strand
GCGGTCATCGTGATGACTCCGTTCGAGAGTGCTGTGAGAAGTTCACTCGAAGGATCACACGGTGGCCGCGTCCTTGTCCGGGACGATCACAGGGCCACCGCGCTACACCACTATCGGGGACTCAACTCGTACCCCATCGCCGTCGACCATGCCCAGATGTCGTCGAGCTGCTCGGAGACGCGCAGCTGCGCGGTCTGGGCGTCCCCGGCCGACGCCGTGATCGTCCCCAGACGGACGGGCCTCGACCCGTCGGCGGGCCTGAGCTGGGCGACCGCGGTGGACCTCGTGCTCGTGCGCGACCCCTCGAAGGCGATGAGGGCGCCGCGCGAGTCGGGCCACGGCACGTGGGTGCTGCCGAGGAGCTCGCGCACGTCGATGCCGTCGGGGCCAAGGACGACCCTGCGACGGCGCAGCCAGACGAAGAGCCCGATGAGCAGCGCGCCGAGGACGATGAGGAGGGCAGTGCCTCCAGGATCGTTCTGCGTGAGGAGCAGGAGCCCGCTCAGCACGCAGAAGATGCCGAAAACCAGGCAGACGACAGCCACGATCTTGACGAACCCGGGCACGCCGTAGGTCCGGGTGGGAGCGGCGGAAACGGCGGGAGCCTGAGGAGTCACCTCATGGAGGCTAGGTGAGCGGAAACGGCTGCGCATGCTGAGCGCCCGGGGAGCGCTGCCCGCGGCGAGCGGGTCACCGACCCTGCTGGCCAGGTCGGGCAGTGTGACCTGATCCCGCCGCCGCCCGGCGTTCCGCCTCACGCCCGATCGCGGCGACGAACTCCTTGAGCTGATCCGTGAGCACATCCCCGCGCAGCATCCAGCCCACCCCGAGCCCGGCCATACTCTCCGCACTGGTCAGTCGACAGGCCTCCGCACTGGTGGGCACGACGACGTTGCGATGAACAGCGACTACCCAGAGGGCCGTCCCGGTCCACGTGAGCTCGGCGCCGCGCTCGACCCGCTGAATCTCAGAGCGTAGAGGGAACCCGCCGCTGCACCACGAGAATCGGGTACCGGGCACGAGCGGCCCGAGCCCTGCATCCAGCTGTATCCGCGTCACCTCTGGGATGAAGGCGGGCCAGGACGCGAGGTCGGAGAGAGCGTCGAAGACCCGGTCCGCGGGGGCATGGATGTCGGCCGTAGCGGTCGCCTGGACGGGAGCCTTGGCGTCAATGCGGCCATGTCGAGCAGCCTCGACAGCGCGAGATACGTTGCGTGAGATGCTTCGACCGTAATGCATCGTGTTGTCGCGTTAGGGTACCGGGATGACACGTGAACTCGTCGGCTGTTTGCGACCGGGTGGACGCACCGCTCGCACTCGGGAGGCCGTTCTCACCTCCACGCGCGAGCTTCTCGCGCAGGAGGGGCCCGCAGCGATGCGCGTTGAGCTCATCGCTGCGCGCGCAGGGGTCCACCGCTCGTCGATCTATCGACGTTGGCGTGATCCCACAGGCATCATTGCCGACCTCGCCGCAGAGGTCACAGCCAGCCTTGAGCAGCCGGACACTGGAAGTCTGCGTGGGGACCTCGCGGCCATGGCGAACCAGCTTGCGACCCGGCTCGACGCCGTGGGTTCTGCGCTCGTCCGTGCGCTCGGTGCGTGGCCGGACGTGCGAGTCCAGAGGACCCTTGAGCGGTTCTGGGCGGAGCGCCGAACTGACGTCGGAAGGATCCTCGCTCGCTATGGGTCGGACGCCGAGCCCGCGGACGTCCTGCGCCTGGCTGCCGGGCCGATCCACTATCGAGCAGTCATCGAGCGTCGCCCGATCGATCGCCACGTCGTCGACGACGCCGTCGATGCGGCGCTCACACGCGCCGAGTACCCCGCCTCCTAGGACAACCAGGCTACTCGGACCCGTACCTCCCCCGACCACCCTTGTCACCGCTCGACTGTCACCGCTCCGCACCGGTCATCGCAGTCCGCGCCGGGGACTCTCTGCCGCCGGTCTCCGTCCATGCGCGCAGGCGCCACCGCCCGTGCTCCAGGCACGGGACGACGGCGCGGCCGTCAGCGTCCTCGAAGCCCCACAGCAGCCGCACCGCACGCAGACGCCCTCCCGCGCGCACGAGGAGGTCGACGTCGGCCAGAGCAGCACTGCGCTCGACGACCCGCACCACCTTCCCGAGCTCGGGCGCTCGCGCCGGGCTCCGCGGGTGGAGGCGGCCTGCGACCGCGCCCGGGCACGTCGGGCTGAGGAGCTCGTCGATCCGCCTCCGCGCCCCGCGCGCCACCGCCGCGGCGAGCTCCGTGGTCGCCTGGACGGCGCCGTGCAGGTCGAGTCCGGCGTCGCCGAGGTGCAGGACGGCCGGCCGGTAGGTGGCGAGGAACGCGGGAACGGAGCAGGGGTGCACCTCCTCGTCCGACATCACCCACTCACGGCCCTCCGGGGTCATGGCGACCCGGAGACTCTGGCCGCGTCGCACCTCGGACGGAGTGGCGAGGCGGGGGCTGCACGAGGAGTTCACCATCGAGCGATCAACCATGCCGAGGACGCTAGGAAGAGCCCCTGGAGCGGACCTGCGAACGCCCCCAGACTCGGCTAGTACCTCTGCACGCTGGTACGACCACTGCCGCGAGCGCCTCTGGTGCGCCGTGTCCGAGCGAGGAGCTACTCGCCCTCGAACTCGCGGGGGATGGCCGTCAGGAGGAGGACCGTGTCAGCCTGCGCGCGCAGCGAGTGGCGGGTGAGCGGGATCTGCGCGAGGTCTCCTGCGCGCAGGTCGGTCGTCTCGCCGTCGGCGGTCAGGCCCACGCGTCCGGACAGGACGTGGAGCGTCGCCTCGCCCGGAGCCTCGTGCTCGGCGAGCTCGGCACCGTCCGCGAGCGCGATGAGGGTCTGACGCAGCTGGTGCTCCTTCCCGGGGATGAGCGAGCGGCTCGCACGGTGGGAGCCGTGGGAGCGCGCCCGGTCCAGGAGCTCCTCGGCGATGGCGTTGACGGACGTCACGAACGGCTTGGACTCTGGCACGGCTTCTCCTTCGACGATCTCTCGGCGCCCGCCCACACGACGGACCGGGAGTACCAGGCTGCCACTCCCGCGTGTGAGGAACCTGGGCGCGGGCCGCTCGACCACCCGACGCAGCCCACAGGTCCCGGTCAGCGCACCGGGCCCATCCGTGCGACGGTTGGCCCATGACACGCGACACCGTCCTGCTCGACGTCGACGGCACCCTCATCGACTCCACCTACCACTGCGCCATCGCCTGGGCGCAGGCCTTCGAGAGCTTCGGCATGAAGCCGCCCCTGTGGCACATCCACCGCGCGATCGGCATGGGCGGCGACCAGCTCGTCCCGCACGTCACCGACCAGAGCGTCGAGGAAGAGCACGGCGACGCGCTGCGCGAGGCCTGGGAGGACGCCTACCGCCCGATGATGGACGACGTCCGGGCCTTCGACGGGGTCCGGGAGCTCGTCGACCTCCTGCACGCCCGCGGGGTGAAGGTCGCGCTCGCCACGAGCAGCAACAGCGAGTTCGCCCAGAAGGCGCTCGAGACGATCGGCATGGCCGCCGAGGACTTCGAGTCCATGACAACGTCCTCCGACGCCGACGCCTCCAAGCCCGAGCCCGACATCCTCGCCTCCGCGCTCGAGAAGGCCGGCGGCAGCCGGGCACTCCTCGTCGGCGACAGCACGTGGGACATCGAGGCCGCCAAGCGCATGGGTGCGCCGTGCGTCGCCGTCCGCACCGGCGGCTTCGGCGTCGACGAGCTCACGGAGGCGGGCGCCGTCCTCGTCGTCGACGCCGTCGGTGACCTGCTCGACGCCGACTGGGACGGGCTCCTGGAGTCCGAGCCGCGCTGAAGCTCGTCCCCGCGGGGCCGGACGGCGTGGTCGCCGGTCGGCAGGCCGCCGTCCCAGGGCTCGACGGCCACGGGACGCTCACCGACCATTGACGCGCTCGTCGCGAGGGCCGGAGGATTCCCGTCATGGCCACGATCGTCCTGTTCCACCACGTCCTCGGGCTGACCGACGGCGTGACCGCCTTCGCCCAGGCCCTGCGCGACGCGGGCCACGACGTCCTCACCCCCGACCTCTTCGAGGGCCGGACCTTCACCGACCTCCCGGCCGGCCTCGCCCACGCCGGCGAGATCGGCGATGACGAGCTCCTCGCCCGGGCCGAGCACGCCTGCGCGGACCTGCCCGCGGACGTCGTCTACGGCGGCTTCTCCCTGGGCGTCATGCCCGCCGAGCATCTCCTCCTCACCAGGCCCGGCGCCGCCGGCGGCCTCCTCCTGCACTCCTTCATCGAGCCCGCCCAGCTCGAGGGCTCGTGGCCGGAGGACTGCCCCGTCAGTCTCTTCGCGATGGACGCCGACCCGTTCCTCGTCGAGGACGGGGACCTCGACGCCGCCCGGAGCTGGCAGCCCGCGCACCCGAACCTGGGGATCCACCTCTACCCCGGTGCCGGTCACCTCTTCATGGAGCCCGGCTCCCGCGACTACGACCCGGCCGTCACGAGTGGCGTCGTCGACGACGTCCTCGCCTTCCTCGCAGCACTGCCGCAGCCGGGGGCCGAGGCCGAGGGCGCCCGGTGAGCCCGGCTGGCAGCGCGCCCGCCCCGGCGGACGGGGAGCGCACCGTCGTGCCCCTCGGCCCGGAGACGTGGGAGCTCTTCGCCGAGCTCGTCGAGCGCAACAACGGCGTGTACGGCGGGTGCTGGTGCATCGGCTACCACCCCGAGTGCGGGCAGGTGCCCCGCTCCGTCCACCAGGAGGTCAAGCGCGCCCGCGTCATGGACGACGCCGCCCACGCGGCCCTCGTCGTCGACGCCGACGGGCTCTGCCAGGCGTGGGCACAGTACGGCCCGCCGGACGAGCTGGCCGGTATCAAGCACAAGCGCGAGTACCTCAAGGAGGCACCGCCGACGCCCGACTGGCGTCTCACGTGCGTCTACGTCGACCCGCGCCACCGTGGGCAAGGTCTCGCCCGCGAGGCGATCACGGGGGCGCTCGGTCTCATCGCGGCGGCCGGGGGCGGCAGCGTCGAGGCCATCAGCGAGACGACCGACGGTCGCACCGCGCAGGGCCGTTTCCTCTTCACCGCGACGGCGGAGCTCCTTGAGGACCTCGGCTTCGAGCGTGTGCGTCAGGTCGGCAAGCACGCGTGGATCCTCACGCGGGAGGTCGCGCCGGCGTCCTGAGGCGCGGGGCGCGTGAGGGCGCACCGGTGCCTCTCAGGCGCCTTGGTCACCCGTCTGGTAGCCGATGAGCCAGCGGACGCCGTAGCGGTCGCGGACCTGCCCGTCGACGTCGCCCCAGGGCCGCACCTGCAGGGGGGCGAGGACGGTGCCGCCGTCGGACAGGCCCTCGAACCAGCGCGTGAGGGTCTCGCCGTCAGCCGTGCCGAGCAGGGCGACGCTCACGCCCTCCATCGAGACGGTCGCCTCGCCGACGACGGCGTCCGTCCCGTACACGGGGACCGGACCGCTGAGGGCGCCGTGGCAGATGAGCTCCGCTGGAGCGTCGGTGCGCCCCATGTCCGTGTTGGTCAGCAGGGTCAGCTCCCCGCCGAAGATCCGCTGGTAGAAGCGGAGGGCCTCGGCGGCGGTGCCGGGGAACCACAGGTAGAGGGTGGGGGCGGTCATGGCGGGCTCCTTGGAGGCAGGTCAACAACGGGGTAACCCAGTCTGATTCATGTCGTGCCCCTGTGATCCCCTGAACGCAGCACCCCATCGACATTCCACCGCGCCCACTTCTGTAATACAATAGTTGTGCCTGCGGTAGCCCGAGGAGCCGTCTTGGCCGTCTTCATCCACCCCCGCGTCCACGACCGACATCCAGAGATCTCCGACGACGACGCACGAACAGCATGGGAGCAAGCAATCCGCTCGGCTCCACGGTCGGCCACCCCGAACATGTGGGTCACCGTCGGAACTGACAGGCGTGGTCGGCTCATCGAGCTCGTCGCCAGGTCCAACGCCGAGGGCGACTGGCTCGTGTTCCACGCGATGACACCCCCGTCCAGCAAGACCCTGACCGAGCTCGGTCTGAGAAGGAGCCGACGATGACCGACGACCACGACGCACTCAACGCTCGCTTCGGCGTCACCGAGGATCAGCTCGACGCCGACGCAGCCCCCTTCGAGGAGGGCAGCTGGGACGGGCACCTGGACGCGCCCGTCATGGGCCGCCCGCGGCTGTTCGACGAGGAGCTGCGCACCGTCTCACTGAGAGTCCCCGCATCGACGGTCAAGGCGTTGGACGACCTCGCAGCCTCCCAGCACGAGACCCGATCGGCGCTCCTCCGCCGGGTCATCGACGCCACACTCAAGAGCGCCTAGCGGGAGCAAGCTGTGAGCGCGGCGGTGAGTCGCTCCGCGATGCCTTCGGGGCTGAGGGCGAGCACCTCGGGCAGCGTGAGCCCGTCCGCGAGCGCGGCCGTCACGGCCTGCCGGCCCAGCCAGTAGCCGACGCGGTCCGGCCAGGGAGACCCGGCGGCGGTGGCGCCACCGGCGGCCCACGTCGCCACGAGGAGCCCCTCGTCCGGGTGCAGCGGGTCCACGCCGAGGGCGGCCCGAAGCTCCGGGAGAGCCGCCTCGCAGCGGGCGGCCCAGTCGTCGTCCGGCACCATGAGGTACTCGCGCTCGGGCCTGCGGGGGGCCACCCGCTCGCTCGCCACGACGGCGACGCCCTCGGCCCAGGACAGCATCCCGGCGCTCGCCTCGAGCTCCGGGCGGTCCGCGAGCGCCTCGCCGACGGCGAGGAGGTGGGCGACGTGAGTCATCTCGTGGGCGGCGAGCACGTCGGCCCGCTCGGGCTCGATCTGCTCAAGGGCGCAGAAGAGCGCGGGGCCGCCGTGGTGAAGAGTCACCCACGCGTCGGATGCGCCCACGCCGACGAGAAGGGCGATCGACACGTCGTAGCCGAGGGGGAGGAACCCGAGCTCACGCAGGGCCTTCTCCGCGCTGGCCAGCGCGGCCGTCATGGCGGCGGCGCGCTCCTCGAGCTGGGGCGCCAGTGAGTCGAGAGAGGCGATGGCGTCGTCCCTGCGGGACGGGTCCCCGTACATCCCGTAGTAGGCGCCGAAGGTGTCGGCGTGGGCAGCCTCCACGCGCTCCCAGGCCGAGGTGCGCTCCGCGCTCGGCAGGGCGGCGACGGCGACCACGTCAGCGACGGTCGAGTCGAGGATCTCCATGAGGGCATTCAATCGGAGTGCCCGCCCCTTGTCCGCAACGTCACGGCCGGGGGAGCCTCGTCCCATGGCTACTGCTCCCGACGCGCGGAACTTCCCGACGGTCGCCTTCCTCGGCGACTCGATCAGCACGGGATTCCGAGGGCTCACCCACCCTCGCAGCCGGTGGACGAGCCGCGTGTGCGACGAGCTCGGGTGGCGCGAGACCAACCTGTCGATCAACGGCATGGGCTTCTTCCGGCGCCGCGGGGAGCGCCCCACGGTGGAGGACACCTGGGCGAACACAGCCGAGGACACGCTCCTCCTCGACGCCCTGCTGCGGGCCTACCCGGCCACCCTCGTCATCTCGCTCGGCGGGAACGACGCCTTCCTCCTCGCCGAGCACGCCGATGAGGTCCGTGCGGCGATCTTCCGGGACCTCTCGCGCGTGCACGAGCAGCAGCCCGACCTGCCCGTCGTCGTCGCGCCCTTCAACGGGCCGGCTCGGGTCTCGGAGCGCTTCGCACCCGTCATCGGGTGGATCCGCGAGGCGTGCGACGCCAGCGGCCACGTCTTCACTGACGCCCTCATGACGGCGATCAACGACGACCTCAGCCTCGTCTGCGACGACTGCATCCATCCCAACGACGACGGCCACGCCCGACTGGCCGCGTCGATCCTGCCCGTGCTCCACGACCTGCCTCTGCGCGAGCCACGCTGAGGCGTCGACGTTGACCTGCCGCATCATCGCTGCTCAGCACGTGGGCGTCTGCTCCGGGTCCCGAGGAGCCCGACGGCGAGCAGGAGGCCCCAGGCGAGGAACAGCGGGTCCCACAGCCAGGCGTGACCGATCATCCCGGGACGGTCGAACCCACCTGACGGGGCGACGACGCCCGCGAGGACGAGGTTGCCGACCACGGTGTTGACCCCGCCCCAGACGGCGAGGACGACGGCGCCCAGCCAGCACACGAGACGCGAGAAGAGCCGCCACGGCCACCCCCTCGACGCGAGCCAGACCGGGAGGACGGCGAACACGGCCTTCACCGCGGCCACAGGGAAGAGGAGCCACCGCTGATCCCCAAAGTCGCTCACGATCCGCGCGCCGAGGGTCACGAGGAGCCAGTCCCCGCCGAGCGCCCAGTACAGGCTGAAGGCGGCGTGCACGAGGCCGAGCGCGGCCGCCGCGACGAGGGCTGCCCGGGTCCATCGAGAGGCCGCCGATGCGCGACCTCCGTCAACCATGGGGGACGGCCCGCGAGGCGCGGTCGGGCTGCTGGTGCGCCCACGCATCACCGGCTACCTCGTCCCGGCTCACGCGCCTCACCCCACTGGGCCGTGAGGTGCCACAGCTGCTTGAGGGCCCGTGCGTCGAACTCCCCGGCGCGCACCGCGCGACCGATCGCGAGCGCGTCGATCGGTCCGTCGGCCGCGAGCGCCTCCCCCGCTGCGAGAGCCGGTGGGTCGCGGTAGTCCGCGTGCTCCCTCAGGGACTCGACGCTGAGCACCCGGCCATCGTGCCACTCGACCGGTACCCCGAGCGCGCGGGCAGCGTGCTCCACCGGTGTCCCGCGGAAGCACGGATCGAGGACGAGCGCCTCGACGTCGTCGGGCAGCCGGACTCCACCGTGCACCTGGGCCTCGATGTAGCCGTCGAGAGGATCTGCCCCGGGGCCGGCGGCGGTCCTGGCGGCCGCGGGTCGGGAGAAGCGCTCCGCGGTGCCGAAGGTGTCCGGGTCGAGGGCCGAGTCCGGGAAGCAGAAGGTGGCGCGGTCGAGGACGTCCTTGTGCAGCCTCACGACGGCGGAGCCGAAGCGCGGAGCGGCGCCGAGGGGGCGGTGATCGACGTCGAGGGCTCCGTAGACGGGCCGCGCGGAGGTCGGGGCATCGTCGTAGGCGCCGTCGAAGATGCGGCTCTCCCAGCGCCAGCGGTCCCCACCGGGGTAAGCCGTCAGCCCACCATTGCTGGTCCCGGTCTCGAACTGGGAGCGGAGGCGGCCGTCGTGGGCGAGCGCCCCGAGGATCGTGCGACCAGCCGTCTCGCGGTCGGGATGGAAGTTGATCGTGATCCGCAGGTCGCGGCCCACCGGCCCGCCCGTGGACCGTGCGGCGACCGCGCCAAGGGCGGCCTGCGACCACGTGCTCAAGCCCTCCATGCGGCGAGACTAGCGGCCAGCTCGGGACAGCGACGGCGCGCTCAGCCCACCAGGGTCCTGTACCGGAGTGCGAGTCCACGGTGCAGCGCGCACAGTGGGACGGCGATTGCGGGAAGGAGCTCGTCGAGCGCGCTCGGGGCCGTGCGCAGGGAGAGCAGGAAGGCGAGGCGCATCGAGGTGTCCTCGAGCGCGCCGACGATCTCCCGCAGGACCTCGGGATCGGTCGTGGCGTCGAGCCCGCCAGGCAGGGAGACGTCGAGCGAGCGGACGTCGGAGACGCCGTCGTCGAGGATCCCGACCAGCTCGGCAGCCCTGCCCGGGCCGGAGAATCCCGGAAGGGCGGAGAGCTCGTCGGAGCGCTCGGACAGGCGGGCGACGGCGGAGGTCAGCTCATCCAGGACGGAGGCGAGCGGGGTGTCGGTCATGCGGTCAGTGTGCCCGACGATAAGGCCGGACGGTCATCCAGCGTCGACCTGCGTGCGTCAGGCGCCCAGCGAGATGAGGGCGACGACGGCGGTGCCGTCGGGACGTCGGTAGCTGTAGCCGCCACCAGTGATGATGACGCGCCGCACCGTCGGGTGGAGCGAAGGGTCGACCTTCGCCGCGAAGCGAGCAAGGGAGTCCGCGGCACGGTCCACCACGTCGCCCTGCCAGCCGAGCTTCGCCTCGACGATGACGAGCACACCGTCGTTCTCCTCCACGACCGCGTCGACCTCGGCGCCGACCGAGTCACGGGCGTGCATGACGGTCCTCCCGGAGTACACCCGGAGGTCGTGGACCACCTGCGACTCAAAGAGCTGACCGGCGTAGGCGAGATCTCGCATGAGTGAGTCAGGTCGTGCCTGGAGCGCGGCGACGGCTAGCGACGGGTCGGCCAGATGGCGTTTCGGCTCGCGACGCAGCATCGCCCGGGACCGCAGGTGACTCGACCAGGCGGGCTGGTCCTCGATCGCGAAGACCCGCGCCAGGACGGTGAGGTAGTCGCGCGTGGCGTCCCTCGAGAGCTCCGCGTCCGCGGCGAGTGTGGACACGTTGATCTCCGTACCGACTCCGCGTGCGAGGGCACGCAGCAGCCTGCGAATCCTCACGGGGTCGTGGGCCACGTCGCTCACGGCGCGCAGGTCTACGTCGACGAGTGAGTCGAGGTAGTCGCGCACGCCTGCCACGACGTCGCTCGGACGGTCGTCCAGGAAGCCCGGCCACCCACCGGTCGCGAGTCTCTCGATGAGTCCCTCGAAGGGGAGGGCGGGTTCACCCGCCTCGATCGCGTCGCCAGCGACAAGATCCCGCCAACGGACCGCTGCCGTGGAGTGGCCGCTCTCCTCCAGTGACATGGTCCGCATCCGGACGCGGGCGAAGCGACCCGCACCACTGTGCCGACCGAGGTCCGCGCTCGGCGCGGCTGAACCAGTGAGGATGAACTGCCCCTTCGTGTGAGTCTCGTCGACACGGCGCCGCACGAGGTTCCACAGACGGGGCTCGAGGTGCCACTCGTCGAGAAGCCGCGGAGTCGGGCCGTCCAGGACGAGGTGCGGCACCGTCTCCATGAGCCGGGGGACGTTCGGGTCCGTGTCGACCTCGACGCTGCTGGCGGCCACCTGCAGAGCGGTCTCGGTCTTCCCGCACGCCTTGGGGCCTTCCACCACGGCCGCACCTGCGCGCCGCAGCGCCGCCCGGAGCTCCTCGTCCGCCTGCCTGGCTCGGTACATCATCCGCCCGTTCCTCACATGGAGACCACGCTGGTCGTCAGTTTGAAACGCTATCACTCGCCAGAATGAAGTATTCTCAGTCGTCAATTTGTGGATCGTGATGACGCCCATGAGCGGTTCACGAAGGCTGACGGCGAGGTGATCAACTCAGCCCTCCGGTGCCACCGCGCCACCCAGGACATGCTGGTGGAGATCGTCGAGCGGCTGACGATCGACGGGGTCGGCCGCCGGCTGTTGAGCCGCGACGATTCCGACGTCCTGCAGGACGCAACGGTCTCCCGATAGCCTCGGCCCGTGCGAGAGCTCAGCTGGGGCGGCGTCCCCAACGTGCGCGACCTGGGCGGACTGCCCACCGTCGACGGCGGGGCCACCGCCTTCGGGCGCGTGGCCCGCGGACCGCGCCGCGAGCTGCTCGACGCGCGCGGCTGGGATGCGGCGCGCGCGTGGGGCCTGCGGACCGTCGTCGACCTGCGGTGCTCCTACGAGACCGGTCCGCGCGAGGGTGACCCCGGCGTGGCGACGCCGGCCGACGTGACCGTGGTGCAGGCTCCCTTGGAGGACCACGACGATCCCGAGTTCCGCCGCATCTGCTTCCCGGTCCTCGACTCCCCCGAGTACTGGGAGCACAACCTGCGGATCCTGCCCGACCTCGTGCGCGGCGCCCTTGAGGCCGTGGCGACGGCCGAGCCCGGAATCCTCGTCCACTGCTCGGCCGGGCGCGATCGCACGGGGCTCATGTCCGCCATCCTGCTGTCCCTGGCCGGTGTCCCGGCCGAGGTCGTCGCGGAGGACTACGCGCTGTCGACGCGCGCGATGGCGGGCACCGCGACCCATGCACCGACCCACGACCGGCAGGAGGCGTGGACTCCGGCGCGCGTCGACGGGTGGCTGGATGAGGTGCTTCCGATCGTCATCCGCTTCGCCCAGCAGGCCCCCGAGCACCTGGACCGGATCGGTCTGGCGGTACAGCACCGGGACGCGATCCGGACCCTGCTGCGGGGCAACGCACCGGTCACCGCCGGAGGCAGGGTTACCAAGGACTGAGGTGGCTCGGTCGCGGACAGCCCACACAGCCTCGATCTCGAGCGAAACGCCAAGCCTGGCACGGGTGAGGCCCATCGCCGCGACGTCGAGCCCAGTCAGCTCCGATGCTGACGGGGTCAACCTGGTCCGCATCGACGTGCGAGCTGCCGCAGGTTACCTTGGATGCATGGACGACCCGTTGATCGCCCCATCCGCGCTCAAGCACGGCTTGACCGAGGACGAGATCCTGCACGCCTATCGGCACCCGATCCGCGCGTGGGATATGGGCGACGGGTTCACCATGATCATTGGCCCGAATCGAGCAGCACTCATTCTCGAGGTCGGATACGTCCAAGGCACGACGACCGTCGTCATCGTCCACGCGATGCGCGCCCGCGAGAAGTTTATGAGGTGACCACCATGCCCCGCACAGTCGACGAGATTCTCGCCCACGCCGACGAGCTCGCCACACGATTCGAGAACTACGATCCCACCTCCGCGGAGGAGCTCGATGTGGCTGCGATGACAGAGCTGCGCTCCGCCGTCGCCGAGCAGGCAGCTGCCGAGCGCCACGTCATCGCCGCCGTCGCCGACGCACGTCGCTCAGGGATGTCCTGGGCGGCTGTCGGCGACCTCGTCGGGACATCCGGCGAGGCTGCTCGGCAGCGCTACCAGCGCCTCATCGCCTGACACCATGTGCACCTTGCAGCCGCCGACTCTCGTGCCCCTGCCGCCGGGGCCCGTCACTCTGCGTGATGCCCGGCGCGGCACCACTCGCGAGGTCGTCCTCGACGCCTTCGAGATCGCCGTCAGCCCCCTCCACGATCCCGTCACCGGTCTGCCGACGACACCCCTGACCTGGTTCGACGCGATCCGGTTGTGCAACGAGCTCTCCGAGCAGGTCAGCCTCCGGCCCGCGTACGACGTTGAGACCGACGGCCGTCGCGTCGCCTGGGACACCGCCGCGGACGGTTACCAACTGCCCACTGAGGCCGAGTGGGAGTACGCCTGCCGCGCCGGGACCACCACCCCCACCTACGAGCCCCTGGAGCTCGCCGCCTGGACGAGCCTCGACCACGTCGACGGGCCGCAGCCGGTCGGGCGGAAGGCGGCCAACGCGTGGGGCCTGGCGGACACGCTCGGCAACGTCTGGGAGTGGTGCTGGGACTACGCCGACCCCGCGCGCTACGCCGACTACCGGAGCCTGCGCGGCGGCGGCTGGGCCGACGAGCCGTGGAGCGTGCGCGTCTCGGTCCGCCGCGGGAGCGCCCCGGACGCGGTCCTCGAGGACGTGGGCGTGCGCGTCGCGCGCGGCGCCGTCGGGCGACCCGGCGAGGCCCAGGGCTGGTCGCACCGTGAGGACCAGCGGCGCGCGGACGTGCGCGGACCACTCCCCGTGGGCTGGACCCCTCTGCGGGAGATCCTCGACTGAGGACGACGCTCAGTCGGCCCCACGCCGACCACGCCGCCGAGCCCCGTACCGGCGAACGAGGTGACCGTCACCCGGGTCCGTTCTCACCGCGGTTCCGTGACGACCCCGGGCGGCTCCGGGAGCTCGCCTGACAGGCGGGCGACCTGGATGGCCGCCGCCCGATCGTGCACCCCGAGGCGCTTGTAGATGGCCTTCGCGGTGGAACGGACGGTCTCGACGCCGAGAACGAGCTCGTCGGCCACCTGCGCCATCGTCAGCCCCCGGCTGAGGTACTCAAGGATCTCGCGCTGGCGGGGCGTGAGCGCGACCGCGGCGGGGGTGTCCGCGTTGCTGACCTTCACCCCGGGGTAACGGGACAGGTCCGAGGGCAGGTTCTCCAGGACCCGCCCCCGTGGTGGGTCGGGCAGGAGCGCCACCAGGCCCGGCTGCCCCGACCAGGTCCGCCCCCGGGCCGTCAGCTCGTGGAGCCCGTCGCGCTCGTGCTCGGCCGACATCGTCAGCAGCCCCGCGCGAAGCACCTGGGCCACCATGACCCACCGCGGGCTGGCGGTTCCCGAGGAGATGAGCTCGTTCACGATCCTCACGCAGTGGTCCGGCTGCCCCGCCAGGAGCGCCAGCTCGGCGTCAACGAGCGCGGCCGCGTCCGGCGGCAGGTAGGTGCGGCTGACGCGCTCCTCGGCGTCATGCGCGTGCCCCTGACGCAGGTCCAGCAGGATGAGCACGAGACGAAGCGGCCACCACTGGACGGGCGCCAGGTCGTTCCACTGAGTGTGCGCCAGGTACCTGGTGATCCACTCGCGGGCCGCCATGTCCCCCTCCCGCACCAGGAGAGCCAGTCCACGGGCCTCGATCTCGAAGGGTGCGAACTGGTTGTTCGCGTCGAGGTCCTCCGCTGACGTCAGCGTCTGCTCGTGGTACGGATCGATGAGGAGCCGCGCGATCGAGGCGATGCGCTCCGCCTCAGGCTCCCGTGCACCGGCGTGCGCAGCCTTCTCCTCGAGGTCCTCCAGGAACGTCCGCGCTCTTGCCGCCATCGTCGCGTGCGCCGCCAGCAGCGCCTGCCGAGCCGACAGCCCCAGGCACAGCGCGGGACAGCGCACCTCGGCGATGGTGAAGGTCTCCGTGAGCTGGTTCGTCATCTGCAGCAGGTGCTGGGCGCTCGCTGCCCGCCCGAGCCCCATGGCGGCGTCAGAGGCGCCTAGAAGGAGCTGGGAGACGATCACGCCCTGGTCGAACAGGTGGTTGGAAATGATGTAGTCGACCGATGAGCGCTCCAGGAGGTCGGTGACGCACGCCTGCAGTGAGGAGATCACCTCGTCGAGCGCGTCGATCGCGGTCTGAGTCACCGGCGAGTGGAGCTGGGAGAGGAGAGTCATCCCGTCGGTCGAGATCCGGTCCGACAGCGCGTCGGCCGACGACCCGCAGCGTGTCGCCAACCAGAGCAGCTCGAGCCACGGCTGAGGCAGCTGAGGCGGGCCCACGATGTCCATGGTCAGGAACGGACGCATGCCGTGCAGATGGATCCAGCCCGCGGGCAGGCTCTCCGGCAGGAGCCTGTCCAGCGTGCGACGCTCACGGTGGGACAGCGTCGCCAGAAACGTTCCGTGCACTGCCAGGTACTCGTCCAGCGCCCCCCAGGCACGAAGTGACACCAGCAGGCTGATCGTCGCCCTCGCCGGAAGGTCAGCGACCGCGTCGACCGCCACTCGCACCAGCTCGCGGCGGAACCTGGCAGCCAGGGCCGGACTCCGCTCCGCCGTCAGGCGAACGACCTCAGCGGCCAGGACGGAGGGCATCCGAGCGAACCCTCGCTCCTCCTCGAGCACGGGTGCCAACCGTTGGGCGAGGAGCACGTCATCGACGGACACCTCTCGGGAGGCGACCTGTCTCACCACCTCAGCCACCGACCAGGGTGACAGCAACGGGATGAAGGCGTGGATGAGCTGCACGGGATCCTCGACCAGCTGGTCGAGCAGCCGGGCCGCCCAGCGCGAGGCGGCCGTGGAGAGAGCGCCCTCGGGGCGCGCCTCCTTGGCCCAGGCGTGCTGCTGCGCCCGCTCGCCGAGGAGCTCACCCGACGACGAGTCACGCAACGCCGCCCGAACCAGGGCCGGGACGCCTCCCGTGCCGACCAGGACGTCCCGACGCACCTCCACGTCCTGCCACGCCGCCGTGAGGCGAGCCAGCTCAGCCCCTCCGAGACGGAGCGCCTCACGGTCCAGGACGCACGAGAACTCCTCGTCGAGATCGGGCGTCACTGGCAGGTCCGTCACGCACACGATGATGACTCTGGGACACACGCCGTGGTGCTGCGCGGTCGCGAGAACCTTGCGATAGCCCTGGACGATGTCGGCCAGCGCCTGCTCCGCCCCCGGTGTGCCCGAGGGCAGGCTCTCCGTCTCCAGCAGGAGCACGGGGCTCTCCTCGAGACCGTCCGCCCACGTCCCCTCGCTCGTCACCTGCGACAGCGGCATCTCGATCACCGGCCTGACGCCACGGCCCGCCAGGGCACGACCAACCTGAGCGGGGAGGAACTCCTCAGGCGCCGCGACGAGAACTGCCGGGGCCTCTCGTACCAGCGTCATCGCCCTCTCCATGAGCAGCTCGAACAGCGGCTCATCATGAGCCGGACCTGTGGCAGGCACCGGCTTGTCAGTATCAGAAGTGGCGACCATGGCCATCCCCCTCACGCACGTGAGACGCATCTCCAGGACGGAGAGTGAGGCGACAGGATACTGACGTCGCGGTCATCAGCACGCCGGCCGTTCTCTCACGGCCCTGGCAGCCTGACCGGAGGAGCGGCAGGAGGCCCAGGGGGCCAGGTCAATCGGGCGAGCCTCGGCTGCCCGCACGCTCATGGTCCCGCCCCAGCGCGCAGCATTGACGCGCCCGCTCGCCCTGATGTTATGGAAAGGTACTTCTTCGCCAACTACGTCGCAGCGCGCGCCCATCCCTCCCGGACGCGCGCCCGGGACGGAAGACGTCAGACCCTGCGGAGGCGCGGCGGGGCAGGCCGCGCCGTCAGAGCACGAAGGGGTCCGCCATCGGGTCGGTGAGCGAGGTCGGGTCCTCCACGTTCGTGTCGCGCCCCTCAGGCGGGAGTCCCTTCGCGGACTCCGGTGAGGCGGGCTTCGTCGGGACGTTGAGGTCGGCCCCTGCGGCGTTGCGCCGGCGCCACAGCGGGTCGGAGTCCGGCGTCGGGTCGTCGAGGTCCACCGAGTCGATGTCGATCCCGAGGGCCTGCGCGACCCCGCGCCCGTAGTCCGGGTCGGCGTGGAAGCAGTTGTAGATGTGGCGGTGCTTGACCTGGAGGGTCGCGTCACCCATGTTGCGGGCCGTGTTCTCGCACAGGACGAGCTGCTGCTCCGGGGTCAGGGCGCGCCACAGCAGTCCCGGCTGCCAGTAGTAGAGATGGTCGTCCTCGCGGTTGTCCCACATCGCGAGGTCACCGCCGTCCTGCACCGGCTCCGCCAGCTCCGGGGAGTCCTTCCAAGCGCCGTAGGAGTTGGGCTCGTAGTGCAGCTCGGCGCCACGGTTGCCGTCCACCCGCATCTGCCCGTCGCGGTGGAAGGAGTGCGGGCAGGCGACGCCGCGCGGCTGGTTGACGGGGATCTGGTGGTGGTTGACGCCCACGCGGTAACGCTCGGCGTCGCCGTAGGCGAAGAGCCGTGCCTGAAGCATGCGGTCCGGCGAGTAGCCGATGCCGGGCACGATGTTCTGCGGTGTGAAGGCCGCCTGCTCGACCTCGGCGAAGAAGTTCTCCGGGTTGCGGTTGAGCTCGAGGACGCCGACCTCCTGGAAGGGGTAGTCGGCCTTCGGCCACATCTTGGTGAGGTCGAAGGGGTTCCAGTCGAGGGCGTCGGCCTGCTCGGTGGTCATCGTCTGGATGTACATCGTCCAGCGCGGGTACTGGCCCTTGTCGATCGCCTCCGACAGGTCGCGGCCGTTGGACTCGCGGTCCTGGGCGATGACGGTGGCCGCCTCCTGGTCGGTGAGGTTGGCGATGCCCTGCTGGGAGCGAAAGTGGAACTTGACCCAGGTGCGTACGCCGTCGGCGCTGATGAAGGAGTACGCGTGCGAGGACGAACCGTGCATGAAGCGGAAGGAGAGGGGGATCCCGCGGTCGGACATGATGATGGAGACCTGGAGCAGCGACTCGGGCAGGGACGTCCAGAAGTCCCAGTTCGTGTTGGGGCTGCGCAGGTTGGTGCGGGGGTCGCGCTTGACGGCGTGGTTGAGGTCGATGAACTTCTTGGGGTCGCGGAAGAAGAACACCGGGGTGTTGTTCCCGACGACGTCCCAGTTGCCCTCCTCCGTGTAGAAGCGCATGGCGAAGCCGCGGATGTCGCGCTCGGCGTCGGCCGCGCCGCGCTCCCCGGCGACGGTGGAGAAGCGCATGAAGAGCTCGCACTCGTTGCCGACCTCGCTGAAGATGCCCGCACGGGTGAGGTGAGAGATGTCGTGCGTGACGCGGAAGGTGCCCCACGCGCCCCAGCCCTTGGCGTGCATGCGGCGCTCCGGGATGACCTCACGGTTGAAGTGGGCGTTCTTCTCGATGAGCCACGCGTCCTGGAGCGCGACCGGCCCGCGGACGCCGGCCGTCATGGAGTCCTGGTTGTTGACGACGGGCGAGCCGTTCGCCATCGTCATGGGCTGCTGGTCGGCGGAGTCATTGCGGCTGGGCAGGTGGTCGCCGAGCCCGGCTCGGTCCATCGGGTCGGTCTGGGGATCAGTCATGGCTGCACCTCTCGTCGTGGAGAGCCCCCGCCCTCCGTCTCGAGGGTATCCACGATCACGTGGCCGCGCACGTCGGGGTCCCGCCGGCGGACGCCTTCGGAGCCGACCGCCTCAGCCCTCGACCTGGTCGCGCCCCAGCCGACGGCGTCCGGCCGCCTCCCGCTCGGCACGCAGACGCTCCTTCTCCCCCGGCCCGCGCAGGCCCGCGAGCGCCATGAGGTTGGCGAGGACGACGAGCACGATGAGGGTGATCCCGAAGGCGAGGCCGGAGGTCTCCCCGGACAGCCCGACGAGAGGGCTCGCGAGGCCGCCGGCAGCGAACTGGATGAAGCCGAGCAGCGCGGAGCCGGTCCCCGCCCAGCGCCCGGTGCGGTCCAGGGCGAGGGCGGGCAGGTTGCCGACGCTCATGCCGAGGCAGGCGACGTGGAGGACGAGCAGGGCGACGACGACGGCCAGCAGCGCCGTCGAGCTCACGGGCCGGCGCAGCAGGGCGATGGCGACGGCACCGAGGGCGACGTCGACGACGAGCTGGCACAGGAGACCGACCCGCACCTGCCGGGCGGGCGAGACGCGCCGCGCCTGCGAGCCCGCGATCGCCACGACGACGGTGACGGTGAGGCCGCAGACCGCGAAGACCACCGTGTAGGCGGACACGCTCATCCCCAGGACGCTCTTGAGGACGAAGGGCGCGGCGGACAGGTAGGCCATGAGCGTCGCGTAGAGGACCGCGTTGATGGCGACGAGGCGCACGAAGACGCGGTCCGCGCATAGGAAGCGGGTGCCATCGGCGAGGACGCCGAAGCCTCCGGAGAAGCGCTTCTCCTCGGGCAGGGTCTCCGGCACCCAGGCGAGCACCATGAGCAGGAGGACGCCCGTGAACCCGGCGACGACGCCGAGGACGCCGCGCCATCCGATCGCTCCGACGAGCGCGCCGCCGAGGATCGGAGCGAGCACCGGCGCGACGCCCTGGATGGACATGACGAGGCTGAGCGCCTGGGTGGCGGTGATGCCGCGGGACCGGTCCGAGATGACGGCACGGCCGAGCACCATGCCGGCGGCGCCGCCGAGTCCCTGGAGGAGCCGGGCGACGAGGAGCACGCCGATCCCGGGGGCGATGGCGGTGCCGACGCCCGCGACGAAGGCGAGGGCCGTGCCCCACACGAGGAGCGGTCGGCGGCCGAAGCGGTCGGAGAGGACGCCGATGACGAGCTGTCCGACGGCGACGCCGATCAGGAAGGCGGTCATCGTGAGCTGGACCGAGGACGCGGAGACCCGCAGGTCCTGGGCCATCTGGGTGAAGGCGGGGAGGTAGGTGTCCGTCGCCAGGGGCGCGACGGCGGCGAGTGCCGCGAGGGAGACGAGGAGTGTGCCGGAGAAGGACTCCCGCAGGGTCGAGGAGCCGTCGGTCGAGGGTTGGTGCCGCGGGGCGGTGGGGCGCCGAGTGCTCATGACACCGACGGTAGGGCGCCCGAACGGGCCGGTGCACCGCCGCCCGGCGTGAGATCGGCCCCGCGGGCCGGATTGCGCCGGTGAGCACGGTCACCGCAGCCCGCCCGGGTGGTGCGCGAGGCAGGCCAGCCCCGCTTCCACAGACCCTGCACAAGGTCGCCTGACGGCCACCACACACGAGCGCCCGAGCCTTGAGCCATGACACGCACGCACACCCCGGCCGGTTCCCCGGCCCCCGGCACGGCCCCCGCCGGGTCCGGCGCCGCAGGCACCGACCAGACGATCACCGAGCAGGCCGGGAAGCCGCGCCGCCACACGCGCCGCAAGTTCATCCTCGGCGGCGCGGGCGTCCTCGGCCTCACCGCCGCCGGGGGCTCCGCGTGGGCCCTCAACCGCTTCGTCATCGACCACGTCGAGGTCACCGACACCGCCGCCTACGAGGCCAAGAACGCCTCCGTCTCCTCGACGGCCACGGCCAGCGCCGCCACCGACGTCCAGATCGGCGACAACACCTACACCTCGTCGAACACGTCGATCACGATCAAGCAGGTCTCCACCGGCTCCGGCTCGGACACGGTCACCTACTACACGGCGGACATCCAGCTCGCCGACGCCACCACCGTCCGCAGCGCCTTCGCGAACAACGAGTTCGGCGAGAACATCACCGCCAAGCCTTCCGTCATCGCCGAGGACAACGACGCCGTCTTCGCCATCAACGGCGACTACTACGGCTTCCGCTCCGACGGCATCCTCATCCGCAACGGCACCGTCTACCGCGACGACGGCGTGCGCGACGGCATCGCCTTCTACACCGACGGCCGCGTCGAGGTCTACGACGAGACCTCCACGACCGCCCAGAAGCTCGTCGACGCCGGCGTGTGGAACACGGCCTCCTTCGGGCCGGCCCTCGTCAAGGACTCCGCGGTCCTGGACGGCATCGACGACGTCGAGGTCGAGGTCGACACGAACGTCGGCAACCACTCCATCCAGGGCGACCAGCCCCGCACGGCGCTGGGCTACATCGGCACGGACCACTACGTGTTCGTCGTCGTCGTCGACGGCCGCAACGAGGGTTACTCCAAGGGCGTCACCATGACCGAGCTCGCCACCATCATGCTCGGCCTGGGCTGCCAGTGCGCCTACAACATCGACGGTGGCGGATCGAGCGCCATGTACTTCAACGGCTCGATCATCAACCAGCCGTCCAACGGCGGGGAGCGCGCGACCTCCGACATCTTATACGTCAAGAACGGAGCCTGAGATGAGCCCCGCGACCCGCCAGACCACCGGCTCCTACCCGACGCGCCGCCGCGTCCTGGCCCCGGAGACCGGGCCGCTCGTGTCCGGCTCGACGCCGAGACGCACGGTCAGCCGCGCCACCGGCGCCTTCAGGCCGGTCGCGGACGACACCGCCACGACCGCCGACGACGTCGCCCGCGAGACCGCGCGGGACGTCGCTGCGGGAACGGCGGGCCCGGCCACGTGGCCCGCAGCCCCTGCCACGGCGACCGCGCCGACGAGGGCGAGCCGGACGGCCACCGCCACGCAGGCCCGGCCGACGCGCCTCGTCGTCCTCGTGCCCGCCTACCAGCCCGACGACCGCCTCGGCGACCTCGCCGAGGACCTCCTCGGCGCCCTGCCCGGCTCGCAGGTCCTCGTCGTCGACGACGGCTCCGGCACGGCCTACACGCAGGTCTTCGCCGACGCCGCGAACGCCGGCGCCCACGTCATCGGCTACCCGGTCAACGCCGGCAAGGGCGAGGCGCTGCGCACGGGTCTCGCCGCCGCCCGCGAGCGCTGGCCCCAGGCCGACGTCGTCTGCGCCGACGCCGACGGGCAGCACACGCCCCACGACGTCGCCGCCGTCGCCGCGCGCGTCCGCGAGACCGGCCGCATGACGCTCGGCGTTCGCGAGTTCACCGGCCCCGTGCCCGCGCGCAGCCGGATCGGCAACGACCTCACGGCGCTCCTCTTCCGCGGCGCCACCGGCTGGCGGCTGCGCGACACCCAGACGGGCCTGCGCGGCTACCCGGCTGGCGGCTACGGCTGGATGCTGCGGGTCCCCGGCGACCGCTACGAGTACGAGCTCTCGGCCCTGCTGCGCGCGAGCGAGCTGGGGATGGAGGTCGAGCAGGTCGGCATCGAGACGGTCTACGAGCCAGGCAACGGTTCCTCGCACTTCCGGCCGATCGTTGACTCGGCGCGCATCTACGCCCCGCTCCTGCGCTTCATGGGGGCGAGCCTGGCGAGCTTCGTCATCGACTGGGTGGGCGTCATGCTCATCCACGCGCTCACCGGGAACCTGCTCGCCTCGGTGATCGGGGCCCGGCTCGTCTCCAGCACCGCGAACTTCTTCATGAACCGAAGGGTCTTCCGGGCGGCGCCCGGGACGATGCGCCGGACCGCGGCGCGGTACGTGGCCCTGGCGGTCGGGATCATGGCGGCGAGCTACGTCCTGCTGGCGCTGCTCACCGGCGTCGGGATCCCGCTGGGGATCGCGAAGGTCATCGGGGACACGCTGCTCTACCTCGTGAGCTACTCCGTGCAGCGTCGGGTCGTGTTCCGCGAGAGGCGCTGAGCGCGTGCCCGGGCGGGGAGCAAGAAGCAGCGGGGGCTGGTGGACAAGGGAGTCCACCGGCCCCGCGCCGCGTAGCCTCGCCGCGTGACCTCCTCCGACGCCCGCGCCACCAGCCCCGACGACTGGAGGACCGGCGTCGCCTGGGTGTGGCGGCTCCTCCTGGCCCTCGCGGCCGGCTGGGCCACCTGGCTCATGCTCTCGGGCCGGTCCACCGCGCTCGTCCTCGACCAGCTGCGCTACTTCACCATCGAGTCGACGATCGCCGTCCTGGTGGTCAACGTCGGCGCCGTCGTCCGACCGCTGCTCGTGCGCTCGGGCCCCTACCGCTTCGAGGGACGGCGCTCCTGGTTCCGGGGGCTCGCCACCTCGATGACCGTGTTCACCGGGATCATCTTCGCGACCCTCCTGGGGCACTCCTACCCCGACACGGCGGGGAGGATCGCCCACGCCGCGCTGCCCGCGGCCATGCTGCTGGACTGGCTGCTCGTCGGGCGCTCGCACCGGCGCCTGGCCTGGTGGGTGCCGCTTACCTGGGCGGCGGTCCTCGTCCCCTACCTCTTGCTCTACGCGTGGGACGCCCGAACCTTCGGCGCCCCCATGTACCCCTTCCTGGACCCCGCCCGCGCCGACTGGTGGGGCGTCGTCGCCGCCGTCGCCGTCGCCTTCCTGGCCCTCACCTACCTGCTCCGCTGGCTCGCCCGTACCACGGGGCGCCGTCGGGGCTGAGAGGTCGGGCGGTCATCGTGCCCCGGAGCGTGTCAGGCGCAGGTCCTATCCTCAGAGCATGAGGTCGACGGCACTGAGCACGGGCACGCAGGGGGCGAGCCGTCTCGGCCGCAGCCTCATCACGCTCCAGCCCGCACCGGGCCGCGCACGCCGCGCCGTCGGCTGGGTGGCCGCCGTCGCAACCGGCCTCGTCCTCACCTCACTCATCCTGGGCCCCTCGAAGGGCGCGCTCGGGCTGCTCGGCGCCATGGCCGCGAACGTGGGCCGCGAGTCGCCCGCGCCCAGGCGCATCCGACGCTGCCTCGTCGTCGGAGCGGCCACCCTGCTGTGCCAGGCGATCGGCATGGCCATCGCGCCGTGGCCCTGGCTCATCCCGCCCGTCATGACGGCGATCACCCTCGTCGTCGTGTGGTCGTGGCACGCGCTCGTCACCGGCCCGCCCGGCCCCATCAACACGGTCTTCGCAGGTGCCTTCGGCACCTACATGGCCTCCCACGGCTTCACGATGGGCTCGCTCCTGCCGATCACCGCGATGGCCTGGGCCCTCGCGACCGCCACCTCCTTCCTCATCCTCAGCCTCGACGCCCACGGCCCCGAGCGGCAGGCGGTCGAGGACGCCGAGGCCGCCGTCGAGGCCTTCTGTGAGCTCGATCCCCCCGACCCCGGGGACGCCGCGGCCGTCGAGCGGCTCAGCACCCGCCGCGCCCGCGCCTGGAACGCCGTCGACGGCGCCTGGCACGTTTTGCGCACCGGCCGCACGCCGGGCACCGTCCCGCGCAGCCGGACCCTCCAGGGGCTCGAGCGGCGCCTCCACTGCGCGCACCTGAGGCTCGTCGCGAGGCTGCAGGAGCAGGCCTTCCCCTCCGAGCCCGCCGATGTCGCCGAGCACTCCGACCTCGTGCCGATGGGGCAGCCCTCGGCCGGGTACCTCCTGCGCACCGCCCTCACGCGCGGCTCGCGGCCGACGCTCGTGGCGACCCGTGCCGCCCTCGCCGTGCTCCTCGCCTCGTCCCTGGCGTATCTGTCCCCCGTCGGCCACCCGTACTGGTCGATCCTCGCCTCGCTCATCATTCTGCACATGGGGGCCTCGCGCGCCGACCTCACGATCCGCGCCGCGCACCGCATCCTCGGCACCGCCGTCGGCGTCGCGCTGTACCTCGGCATCGTGTCCCTCGCCCCGGGGCCGTGGGTGCGGCTCGCGATCGTCATCCTCGCGATCTACGGGCTCGAGGCGTTCGTGACGCGGAACTACGCCGTCGGCGTTGTCTTCGTGTCGGTCTTCGCCCTCATGCTCACCCCGACGACCTCGATCGCCCAGATCGAGGTCCTCGCGCGGGACCGCGTCCTCGAGACGATCATCGGGGCGGGCTCCGCGGTCCTCATCGTGTGGCTCGTGGGGCGGCGCGCGCCCGTCCTGCTCGTGCGCCAGCAGTACCGGCTCACGCTGCGCGCCCTCCTCGAGGTGCTCGAGGACCTCGCCTCCGGCCGCTCCGAGCACGGCCCCGTGGGCCGGGTCCTCACTCGGGGTGAGCGGGCTCCACGCCACGACCCCGTCCGCGACCACCGCCGGCACCTCCTCTTCGAGCTCGGCCGGGCCGGGGTCATCCTCGCTGGGCAGAAGCCGGACGCGCCCGCCGCCCTCGAGCCGTGGACCCGCCTCCAGCGGGCCGTGTCCTCCCTGGGATACGACGTCGTCGCGGCCGCCTGGCGTCAACCGGGCTCCGGTCGGGAGGCCGCCGCGGAGGCGTACGAGCAGCTGGCGATGATCGTCGCCGGGCTGCCGCCGATCTCCTCCCAGAACATCGACCCCGTGGACCTCGCCGCCCGGGTGCGGCTCATCAACCTCGCCTTCGTCGCCGACTCCGGCGCGGCGGGCACGGACACGGACACGGACACGGACACGGACACGGACACGGACACGGACACGGACAGCATGACCTCCTGAGGCTCGGTAGCCGCCCGCTGCCGGCGCACGAACCCGGAGAACTACGGGCGGCCCGGCGCCCACGCGGGCACGAGGGCCACGGCCCCCCGGGTTTTCACGGTCGAACGCGTGAGAATAGGTGCATGGCCTCTCCGAGCGAGCCCCTTGACACCATCCATCACCCTTCCGTGCCCGCACCCGTCCCGAACGAGTGCGCCCTCACGGAGCCGGACGCGCAGCTGCTCTTCGGCGGAGCGCGCACGGCCTACGCCTTCACCGACGAGGCCGTCACGGACGAGGTGCTGCGAGCGATCCACGAGCTCGCGAAGTGGGCGCCGACGGCCGTCAACGCGCAGCCGCTCCGGGTGGTCGCGGTCCGCAGCGAGGAGGCTCGGGCCCGTCTACCGCCCTGCCTGCCGCGAGGGCACAGGGAGCAGTCCGCCGGTGCGCCGCTCACCCTCGTGTGCGCGGCGGACCGGGCGCTCACGGAGACGCTCGAGCGGGTCCACCCGCGCGGGGCGCGCTACCGGGCACTGCTCGCCGAGGGCGGTGCGGAGGGGACGGCGGCGTGGGCGCGAACCAGCGCAACGGTGCAGGTCGGCTTCCTCATCCAGGCCATCCGCGCGGTCGGGCTCGCCGCCGGCCCGATGAACGGGGACCGGGGCGGCGAGCTGGCCGCGGCGTTCTTCCCCGACCAGGACGTCGAGGTGCTGGTCGTCATCAACGTGGGACACCCGGCCGCGGACGCCTTCCAGGTGCGCAACGAGCGGCTCCCCTTCGACGAGGTCTACCGGGTCGTCTGAGCCCGGCTGTCCACCAGGGCGCCTCAAGACAGCCGACCGGGAGCGCAACGGGAGCGGCCAACGCTCTGACCTGCAGCGACGCGCGCGGCCCGCTCGAGCGGCAGGTCCCGACGCGCCCTTCTGGACAGAGCGAACGCCATCTCGTGACGCTCTCAGCGGGTCAGAGCCTCAGCACCCTACCCGCACGGTCCCGTGCACGCCCCTGACCTGCGCAGACGTTCTCTGCGACAAGGCCGCCCCGATCTCTGACCCGCTCAGGGCACCATCACGCAGGCCGGTACGTGAACCTGTCCCACCCGAGGGTCTCGATCTGCGCGGCCATGCGCTCGCACTGCGCGTCCCAGCCGGGCGCGACCACCGCGAACTCGCCGTTCGTGCCCTCGGCGCGCGCCTGCTGGAGCGCGTAGACCCTGGCACCCGCCTCGTGCACGCGCCGCGCCACCTCCACCGCGTCGCGGGCGGTGACGTCGCCGGGGATGACGGTGGTGCGCACCTCGAGGTCGACCCCGGAGGCCAACGCCACCTCGAGGCTCTCCTGCGCCCGCACCGCGGCCCCGCCGCGACCGACGACCTCCTCGTAGTGCTCAGGCAGCGCCTTGGCGTCGAGCCCTACCCAGTCGACGAGCCCCGCGGCGAGCAGGTCCCGCAGACGCCCCGGGTAGGCGCCAGCCGTGTGCAGCCCGACCGCGAAGCCCATCTCCTTGACCTCGGCGGCGGCGTCGGCGAGCGCGTCCTGGCGCAGCGCCTCCCCGCCCGTGAGCACGACACCGTCGAGCAGGCCGCGGCGTCGGCGCAGGAGCGAGCGCACCTCGTCCCAGGAGACCGTGCCCGGCGTGCGGGTCGGGATGAGGTCCTGGTTGTGGCAGTAGAAGCAGTTCCAGGGGCAGCCCTGGAGGAACACGGTGGCGCAGAGGTGGTCGGGCCAGTCGACGGTGGACATGGGCACGAGCCCGGCGATCTGCAGCGAGTCGGCGGGGCGGGCGCCCATCTCGACGGCGGGGTCGGTGGCGGTCATAAGGCTCCTCAGGCGGGCGACGAGCAGTCTCAGCCAGGCGCGACGGCGGAGCTCGTGCCCCGCCGTCGGCGGCCTGACAGTCCGGTCCGTCAGGCGACGGTGGCGGTGAGGCGGGAGACGGCGTCGCCGTGCCCGCCGGCGGCGGACTCGGTGAACATCTGCCGCTCCATGTACTCGCCCTTCTTGCCGATGTTGAAGGACTTGACCGGACGGAAGTAGCCCATGACTCGGGTCCACACCTCGCACTCGACGGGCTCGGCGTCGGGGTGGAGCTCGGCGCACTTCTCGCAGGTCATGTGCTCGCCGGCCAGGTAGCCGTGCACGGGGCAGATGGAGAAGGTCGGCGTGATGGTGATGTACGGGGCGCGGAAGGCGGTGAGGCTGCGGCGCACGAGCTCCTTGCACGCCTGCGCCGAGGAGATCCGCTCGTTCATGTACAGGTGGAGGACGGTGCCGCCGGTGTACTTGGTCTGGAGCTCCTCCTGCATCTCCTGAGCCTCGAAGGGGTCGTCGGTGAAGCCGACCGGGATCTGGGAGGAGTTCGTGTAGTACGGGTTGGCGTCCGTGCCGGCCTGGAGGATGTCCGGGAAGCGCTTGCGGTCCTCCTTGGCGAAGCGGTACGTCGTGCCCTCGGCGGGGGTGGCCTCGAGGTTGTAAAGGTGGCCGGTGACCTCCTGGAACTCGACCATCTTGTCGCGGACGTGGTCGAGGATCCGCACGCACATGGCGTGGCCGCGAGGGTCGGTGAGGTCGTAGCCGCCGTCGGCGTCGAAGCGGCTGAAGTTGCGGACCATCTCGTTCATGCCGTTGACGCCGAGGGTGGAGAAGTGGTTGTCGAGGGTGCCGAGCCAGCGCTGCGTGAAGGGGAAGAGGCCGGCGTCGATGTGGTGCTGGATGACCTGGCGCTTGAGCTCAAGGGTGTCACGGCCGAGGCCGAGGAGGCGGTCCAGCGCCGCGACCAGCCCGGCCTCGTCGCCGGCGTGGAGGTAACCGAGGCGCGCCATGTTGACGGTGACGACGCCGACGCTCCCGGTCTGCTCGGCGGAGCCGAAGAGCCCGTTGCCGCGCTTGAGGAGCTCGCGCAGGTCGAGCTGGAGGCGGCAGCACATCGAGCGGATCATGCCGGGGTCGAGCTCGGAGTTGATGAAGTTCTGGAAGTAGGGCAGGCCGTACTTCGCGGTCATGGTGAAGAGGCGGTCGGCGTTCTCGGACTTCCAGTCGAAGTCCTTGGTGATGTTGTAGGTGGGGATGGGGAAGGTGAAGACGCGGCCGTCGGCGTCGCCGGTGGTCATGACCTCCATGAAGGCCCGGTTGATCATGGCCATCTCGTCCGCGAGGTCGCCGTAGGTGAAGTCGCAGAGCTCGTCGGCGATGAGGGGGTGCTCGTCGGCGAGGTCGGCGGGGCAGGTCCAGTCGAAGGTGAGATTGGTGAAGGGGGTCTGGGTGCCCCAGCGGCTGGGGACGTTGAGGTTGAAGATGAGCTCCTGCATGCACTGGAGGACGTCGTCGTAGTCCATGTGGTCGAGGCGGACGAAGGGCGCCATGTAGGTGTCGAAGGAGCTGAAGGCCTGGGCGCCGGCCCACTCGTTCTGGAGGGTGCCGAGGAAGTTGACGATCTGGCCGACGGCGCTGGAGAAGTGGCGCGGCGGGCGGCAGGCGATCTTGCCGGGGATGCCGTTGAAGCCTTGCTGGAGGAGCGACTTGAGCGACCAGCCGGCGCAGTAGCCGGAGAACATGTCGAGGTCGTGGATGTGGAGGTCGCCGGAGCGGTGGGCGTCGCCGGCCTCCTGGCTGTAGATCTGGGAGAGCCAGTAGTTGGCGATGACCTTGCCGGAGGTGTTGAGGATCATCCCGCCGAGGGAGTAGCCCTGGTTGGCGTTGGCGTTGACGCGCCAGTCGGAGCGGTCGAGGTACTCAGTGATGGTGGCGACGGCGTCGACCTGGGGGCGTGAGCCGTGGGCGACGGCGGAGTCGGCGGAGCCAGGGGCGATGAGGGTCGGGTCAGTCACGGGGTTCTCCATGGTTCGGGTTCCTTGGAGCGGGATGCGCGCTGGGCGGTGGCGCCGCCGCGCATCCTCCGGGAGCGACCCGGGGCGGCGGCGCCGGGTCCGACAGTACAACCGAATAACTCTGATACCCACATCATCCGGTGGTTGATTCCGAACCGACCACTAGATGTTGTGGTTGGGGGTGGCGGGTGGCGTGCGGGGAGGGGCGAGTTTCGGGCGTGATCGCGGGGAGGCAGGGCGGGTGGCGAGGCGCGGTGCACACGGTGCCCGGAGGTGGTGCCCGGTTCGGCGCACGGCGTGTCGCGGGCGGCACGGGGCGCGGGCAAGTTGACGCTTCTGCCCCCCACAAGGCACGAGCAAGACATCCTCGGACGAGCACGGCGCCATCGGCGCCGACTTGGCCCGAGGACGTCTTGCTCGTGGCGGGCGCCGGAGACCACCGGCATCGATAGTCCGGCGCAGCGAGGCGCACCCGCTGAAATCAGGTACATCCCCCCGGCGGCTACTTCTATGCTCCTTCGAGAGTGGGGCGCGACGGCGGTGTAACCGCACCAACCAGTTCGAGGGAGACAAGCCATGAGCAGCAGCGGGAACCAGACAGGCCAGGAGGTTCAGCCGGAGCACAAGGCACCGGCGAATGAGCTCCAGAAGTTCTGGCAGAAGTACGACTCTCCCTACCAGGGTCTCGACGCCGAGGCACTCGCAGACCGGATTGATGGCACCAAGAATTGGACCAGTCGCGAGCTCCTGTCGACCACCCACCCCTGCGATCGGGACTGGTTCGACAAGGTCTCAAGACGCGGCGATTCCCTTCCCGCCTGGGCAGACCTCGACCGGGTGCTCGCGAGCTGCGTCGCCAACGTCGGCACGCTCCACGACGACGGGAACGACGTCGTCCGGGAGCAGGCGTGGGTGCCGGTGACCCCGCAGCCGTGGCACGGCGACCTCGACACCCCGGCGCTCATCATCCTCGGTCTCAATCCCGGACAGCAGCCACCTGAGGAGCTGGCACACCTACTTCCAGGCAGCGATGATCGCCCGGAAGCCCTCACCTCTTGGCGTCAAGATCAATAGGCGATGGCGCAGATGCTTACTCGTACGACAGCCCGCAAGCAGAGAGATCAGAACGAGTCCACACACGGCTACGAGTGCGGCGTTGAGTTCCCATGGTGCACCGCGACCCCGAGGGATGACCCAAAACCCCTCGCGGGGAACCGTGGCGGCTGGTACGCGAAGCACATCTCAGGCCATGTTGTGCAGGACGGCGACAAGATCAGGGAATCTACCTTTGGCAGAGGCGAGGACTCTGAGTGGATCCTGCAACGTCAGGAGGCTCTACCTCACCGGGTACTGCAGCTCGAGCTCTACCCGTACCAGTCTCCGCAAGGCCGAGACCTCCAGCTGCTCTGGAGCGACCCGCTCGCCAGCGCGTTCGTGACGCCCGACGACTATGACCACCCCAAGGCCACGCTGTACGGCAGGAACAAGGACGGCAAAGAGAAGCGCCTCGGCATGCTCTCGCGGGATATGATCTACCACCTCCGCCCCGGCACCCACGAAGACTGGGAGCCACGCAGACTTCCCCCGTCCACCCGGGTTGCGCTCGACCACCTCGTCGCCCTCATCGCGAACACGAAAGCCGTGGTCGTGACTCGGAGCAACCTGGTCAACGTCGCAACCATGGCCTTTATCGCGGCGGGCAAGGAGGAGGAGGTCGGGCGAATCTGGGTGCCCAAGAAGAACCTGGATCTCAAACTGAGTGCATTGAAACAGGCAGATGGAGACAAGAACTGCTCGCGGGACTCACTTGAGGACCAAATCAAGAAGGCGTTGACGAACTGAGGCAAGTACCAACCCGGTGCGAGGATCGCGGCGTGACACCATCCCTCCGCCTCGCCGCCCTCGGCAGCTCCTACGCGGCCGGCCCCGGTATCACGCCCGTCCTCGACCGGTCGGCCATGCGCTCCGGCGCCAACTACGCCCACGTCGCCGCACGGATCCTCGGCGCGGACCTCACTGATCTGTCAGTCTCCGGCGCGACGACGGCGACGATCCTCACCGAGTCGCAGCAGACGTGGGACGGCACCCTCGTCGCACCGCAGATCGAGGGCCTTCCCGCCGACGCCGACGTCGTCACGCTCACCGCAGGCGGCAACGACCTCGGCTACATCGGCGCGGTCTTCTCAGCAGCAGCGGGCGCCGACCCCGACTCGACGCTCGCCTCCGTCACGGAGTCCACCACGGAGTCCACCACGGGGTCCGCCGCGGCCCCGGCGGTGGACGACGCCGCGATCTCAGCCACCGCAGCGGGCCTCATCGACGTCGTCACCCGCATCGACGACCGGGCACCGCGAGCGCGCATCGTGCTCGTCGACTACCTGCCGCTCTTCGGACCCGCCACGCGTGCCGGTCGGGACGTCCCCTTCGACGACGACGTGCTCACGACGCTCCGCGCACTCCAGGCCGCCGTCGAGGAGGCGTTCGGGCGCGCGGCCGACGAGACCGGCGTCGAGCTGCTGGCCGCCTCAGAGCTCGGGCGTGGGCACGAGCTCGGCTCGTCCGAGGCCTGGGTGAGCGGCGTGCTCGAGGGCATGAACGCCGTCGGAGGCTCCTTCCACCCCAACGCCGTCGGGATGGCAGCCGTCGGGCGCGCGCTCGCCGAGCTCCTGCAACTCTGAGAGCACGAGCCCGACGTTCCTGGAGGAGCACGATGCCATGAAGGCCATGAACGCCGGCTTGGTCCGAGGACGTCTTGCTCGTGGGGTATCCCGAGGCAAGCAGCATCGATGGTGCGTCGACACGAGCCGACCTGCGTCGGACGGCGAGGCGCCGAGACCATGCCACCTACGCGTCGCCGAGCCGCCACTGACGCGCACGCGCGGCCTCAGCGAACATCGGAACGCCGCACTGTGCGAGATGCACCAGAAGCTCGCTCAGGTCGATCGGCGGCCGTCGACAGTCCGCCGCCTGCCGTTGCACGGCCTTGAGCACAAGATCCGGGGCAAGGTCCAGCTGGTCGAGCAGGAACTCGTCCGGTCCGATCGCCTCAATCGACAACGGGTTGAGAACCGCCTCGGGAAAATCCTTGAGATTCGCTGTGACGATGACGTCAGCGCGCCCGGCGACGGCGGCAGCGAGGACGTGGGCGTCGTCGGGATCCGGGAGGTTAATGGCGGGAACGAGAGTCTCCCACCCGCCCACTGAGGCGTCCTTAAAGGCCTTGTCCATGAGCTCGACGCGGCGCAGCGCAGCCCCAGCCGGAAGGTCAACGTGTACCTCCTCGATCGCTACCACGGTCTCGTCCAGGATTCTCGAGCTCCACAGCGGACGGTAAAGGCCCAGCTCCGCGACCCGCAGAAGCGTGTCCGCGAGTGCGACGGGCACGAGAACGCAGGCGTCCAGGAGCGCGGAGAAGCGGGCCATGACTCCGTCAGCCCCGCGTGCGGCGAGCACGGCCGAGCGCGGCCGCATAGTCCGCGGGCCCGTCGTACAGACCCGCGCTCACGGCGTCAGCGGTCATCTCGCTGAGGATGGAGGAACGCTCTGCCGCCGCCTGCCGCTGGTACTCGACGACGTCCTCAAGACGGACACGACGGTGCCTGCCGACGCCAGGTTGCGTGAATGGAATCCGACCTGACTCCAGGAGCTTGACGACGGTCGGGCGACTCACGCCGAGGAAGTCGGCTGCTTCCTGGGTCGTGAGCATCTGGTCGACGGGAGCGATCGTGATCGCCTTGCCTCGCTCCATCGCCCGCACGACATCGACGACGACGTCGAACACCTGCGCCGGCAGGTCCACGACCTGGCCGTCGGGCCCGACGAGAGCTGCGGGCCCATCGGTGCGTGCAAGAAAGCGCGACAAGTCGAGCATGGGTTCGAGGTCCTCGGGAGGGAGAACCGTCGACGGGATCTCGGCCGCGGTGGTTGTCATGCACCGACGATATCCCCTATTCGAAAAACTCGAAACACCTCGCACCGTGGTGATCACTACGCTCGGGCGCGGGCCCTCGCCGACCTCCTGCAACTCTGAGAGCACGAGCCCGACGTTCCTGGACGAGCACGACGCCGTCGGCGGCAACCTCATCCGGGAGGGTCAGGCTCGTCGCGGGCAGCACGCACACCCCGCACCCGCGCTGCACCCAACCAATCACCCAGGCGGCCCGCTAGCCTGCGCCCATGGAGCGCACGAGCGTCCCGGTCGACGACTTCCTCACTACGGTCCCAGAGCGGCGCGCGCGGGAGGCGGCCGAGGTCATCGCCATGATGCGCGAGGTCACCGGCGCCGACCCCGTCATGTGGGGTCCGAGCATCATCGGCTTCGGTCAGCAGCCGTACGAGACCGACGGCGGCACCACGGGCATCGAGCCGGTCGCGGCCTTCAGCCCTCGCAAGGCGGCCCTCACCGTCTACCTCTCCCCCGCCGTCCTCGCCGACGAGTACCTCACGGGTCGCCTCGGCAGGCACAGGGCGGGGAAGTCGTGCCTCTACCTCACCCGCCTGTCCAACGCCGATCCCGAGGTGCTGCGCGAGCTCGTCGTCCGCTCGGTGCGGGGCGAGGACCCCGAGTCGCCGCGGAAGGGATCGCTCGCGCGGGTGGAGCTGCGGACCGTCGCCGACTACCTCGCCTCCGTCCCGCTCGCGGCGCGGCCCGGCGTCGACAGGCTCCGGGAGCTGGTCCGCGACGTGGCGCCGGAGGCGGAGGAGGTCGTCTCCTACGGACTCATCGGGTACCGGATGCCGGGGCGGAGCAAGGCGGCACGCGTCTTCGTGTCCGGGTGGAAGGGCCACCTCGGGATGTACCCGCTGCCCAAGGACACCGAGGAGAACACGCAGCTGCGGGCAGAGCTCGAACCGTGGGTCCACGGCAAGGGTACGCTGTGGCTGCCGCTCGACGGAGAGCTGCCGGAGGACGTCCTGCGCCGGATGGTCGCCGTCATGACCGCGTAGGTCCTGACTGCTCGCAGGCCGTGCCGGGCACCGTCGCTGTCCCAACCGTGCCACGACGCGCGCGTCGCGCCACGGGGGCCGTCCTGTGCCGGACGCGGTGCACAGGACCCGACCGAAGGCCTCAGAGCTCGTCGATGATGATCTTCCTCATCGTCATCATGTGCTCGTGCGCGCCTGGCCGGGCCATGAGTTCCCCCATGTTCTCCGGGAGCACCTGCCAGGAGATCCCGAAGCGGTTCTTGAGCCAGCCGCAGGCCTCCGCCCCCGGGTCCGCGGAAAGGGCGTCCCAGACCTGGTCGATGGTCGCCTGGTCGGGGCAGCGCACGACGAAGGAGCTCCCGGGCGTGAAGGGCGGGTCGCGACCGGGGTCGGTGAGCATGAGCTGCCAGCCGACGCCGAAGCAGTCCTCGACCCAGCCGTAGTGCGGTGAGTGCGGGTACTCCCCGAGCGGCATGCGGATGTTGCCCGCGTCGGCGAGGACCTCCCAGGCGGCGTCGAGGTAGTCGCGGGCGTCGGGGAACGCTGACGGGTCGAAGTTGACGAGCTGGGAGATCGCAGGGCTCGGTGCGTAGGTGCCGTCACCGTTGACCATGACCATGGCGCACAGGGTACGAGCCGGGTACAACATCAACGCGGCGACGCCCCTCGACCACGATCATCGCTTCGGGCCGAGCGCGCACTGCGGCCCCATGACGGTCAGACGTGGCGCGTTCTCGTGACTCTTGGAGCTGCACCCTCATCAGACCGGGAACGACCGTTGATATTCCACCGATCACTGGCGTGCGCTGCGCGCCTGGCCCGTGAAAGTCACGAGTTCTGACCACTTTCCGCGTCGTAGCCGCGCGGCAGACTGTGCCCATGACTGACGAGCCCACCTCCCCCACGCCCACGCCGGGCGGGTCGGGCTCGCACGCCCCCGCGCGCGACCTCACCGAGCTCCTCGAGTCCATCGGTGCGCGTGACGGCCGCCTCGTCCACCTCCAGCGCACCCCCGCACGCCCCGGCGCCCACGGCTCGTGGCCCGCGTGGGCCGACCCGGACCTCGTCGCCGCGTATCAAAGCCTCGGCGTCACTCTCCCCTGGACGCATCAAGAGGCGGCGGCCGACGCCGTCCACTCAGGCCGCCACACCGTCATCTCCACCGGGACCGGCTCCGGCAAGTCACTCGCGGCGTGGCTACCGGCGCTCTCCGACGTCCTCGCCGCGCAGCGCGCCACCGACGCCGCCGGCCGTGCCAACCGCATCTCCTCCTACGGCAAGCGCCCGACCACCCTCTACCTCTCCCCCACGAAGGCCCTCGCGGCGGACCAGGCCGCCGCCCTCGAGCGGATCACGACCGCCGTCGAGTCCGTCCAGCGCGCCGCCGGCGTGCCCGGCGAGCAGGTCCGCACGCTGCGCACGGGCACCTGCGACGGCGACACCCCGCTCCCCGAGCGCGACTGGGCGCGCGCCCACGCCGACGTCGTCCTCACCAACCCGGACTTCCTGCACTTCTCGCTCCTGCCCGGCCATGAGCGGTGGACACGCTTCCTGCGGAGTCTGCGCTACGTCGTCGTCGACGAGTGCCACGCCTATCGCGGGATCCTGGGTGCGCACGTGGCCCTCGTCCTGCGTCGGCTCCTGCGGCTCGTGCGCCGGCTGCGTCCGGACGGCCCGGAGCCGGTGGTGCTGTGCGCGTCGGCGACGGCGGCCGAGCCGGCCCTCACGGCCGCGCGCCTCATCGGGGTGGAGCCCGACGACGTCGTCGCCGTGACGGAGGACGGGGCGCCGGCCGGTGAGCGGACGCTCGCGCTGTGGCAGCCGGCGCTGCGGGACCCGTGGATCGCCTGGGAGAACTCGCCCGAGGCGCTCGCCCTCAAGGCCGCGGCCGACGGCGCCGCCGGAGCGACCGGCACAGGCACCCTCCCGGGACGGGAGCCCGAGGGTGCACCCACGGCCGCCACGCCCGGCACGCCCACGGGCCCGGACTCGAACGACCCGATCGAGGACCCGTCCGCGCGTCGAGCCGCGGTCATCGAGGCGGCCGAGCTCCTCGTCGACCTCATGAGCGTCGGAGCGCGAGCCCTCGTCTTTGTGCGCTCGCGCCGGAGCGCGGAGATCGTCGCCGAGCGGGCCCGCCAGACCCTCGGCATGTCGATGCCCGAGCTCATCAACACGGTCATGGCCTACCGCGGCGGCTACCTGCCCGAGGAGCGCCGGGCGCTGGAGCGGGACCTGCGACGCGGGCGCCTGCGCGCGCTCGCCACGACGAACGCCCTCGAGCTCGGCATCGACGTCACGGGCCTGGACGCGGTCATCATCGCCGGCTGGCCGGGCACGCGCGTCTCGCTCGGTCAGCAGGCGGGGCGAGCCGGGCGCGCGGGCAGCCGCGGCGTCGCTGTCCTCATCGCCTCCGACAACCCGCTCGATGCCTACCTCGTCCACCATCCCGAGGACGTCTTCGCAGCCCCGGAGGCCACGGTCTTCGATCCGTCGAACCCCTACGTCCTGGCCCCGCACCTGTGCGCGGCGGCCTCGGAGTCGCCGCTGCGCGAGGAGGACCTGCCGCTCTTCGGGCTGCCCGACGCCTCCTTCCTGGAGGACCTCGAGGCACGCGGGGCGCTGCGGCGCCGCCCCTCGGGCTGGTTCTGGAACGTCAACCTGCCGGGCCGTCCCCAGGACCTCACGAGCCTGCGCGGGGACGGCCCGCCCGAGATGCCCGTCGTCGACGGCGCGACCGGGACCGTCGTCGGCACGGTCGACGGCGCCGCGGTGGACTCGACGGTGCACGAGGGCGCCGTCTACATCCACCAGGGGCGCACCTACGTCGTCGACAAGCTCACGGACGAGGCGGCGATCGTCACGGAGAAGGCGGCGGTCGGCTACCGCACGCGCACCAAGGAGCAGTCGAGCGTCCGCATCATCGCGGAGCGGGAGACGCAGGCCTGGGCGGACGGGATCACGTGGTCCTTCGGCTCGGTCGAGGTGACGAGCCAGGTCATCAGCTACGCGAAGCTCGCGGTGCCGGGGATGGAGGTCGTCTCCCAGCACCAGCTCGCCATGCCCGAGCACGTCCTGCCGACGGCGGCGGTGTGGTGGACGGTGCCCGCGCACGTCACGGAGGCCGCGGGGATCACGCCCGCGATGCTGCCGGGCGCCCTGCACGCCGCCGAGCACGCGTCGATCGGGATGCTGCCGCTGCTGGCGACATGCGACCGGTGGGACATCGGCGGTCTGTCGATCGCGGTGCACCCGCAGACGATGACGCCGACGGTCTTCGTCCACGACGGCCACGCCGGTGGCGCGGGCTTCGCGGAGCGCGGCTATCGGGCGGGGCACGAGTGGCTGGCGGCGACGCTCGCCGTCATCGAGGGCTGCGCATGCACGACCGGCTGCCCGAGCTGCGTGCAGTCGCCGAAGTGCGGCAACAACAACGAGCCCTTGGATAAGGCCGGGGCGATCCTCCTGCTGAGGCTGCTGCTCGCAGCGGCGCCGGACGGCGCGCCGGGGACGGCGTCGGACGACGATCCGGGCACGTCACCCGTGGGTGCGCAGACGGAGGACCCCACCACCTGAGGCGCCGACGCGCGGTCGCCCCTGCGGCCGTCGCCGTGCCGAATCGAGGTCGCAGCCAGTCGACCTCAGGTTCGCGCGAGCACCGCGTTGATGACGCGAGCGAGGCCCTCGGGGTCGACGACCGAGAGGTACAGGGCGGTGAACTCCTCGTCCTCGAGGGTGATGACGAGGACGTTCTCGAAGCCGGAGATGTTCCAGAACTGCTTGGTGCCGTCGGTGTGGAAGGTACCGGCGAGCTTGTTCGGCATGCCGAGGCCGGGGCCACGCAGTCCCTTCGACTCGCGCTTGAGGCCGGGGTCGTAGGTGGCGCCGCGGACGTGCTCGAGCGGGATGCGCAGCTCGGTGCGGAAGGACCAGACCTTGTCCATGCCGCGCGGCTCGACGACGAGGTGGATCGGCTCCCCGGCAGGCTCGAGCGTGACGGTGTTGCGTGAGGTGCTCATCGGGTTCTCCTCGTGGGTCGTGGGGTGGTGGCGGGCAGGAGTCAGGCGTGGTTGACGGCGCTGGCGCGCTCGAGCGCGCGAGCGCCGAGGTCCGCGGCGGTGACGCCGGCGGCTCGGAGGCGTGAGGTGAGCTCGGTGGCGAGGACCAGGTCATCCGGCGCGAGCTCCATGAGGGCGACGAGGACGAGGTCGAGCGCCGTGCGACGGTCGGGAACGGAGGCAGGACCGGCGTCGGCCGTGGGCTCACTACGACCCGGAGCGTCGTCGAGAGCGTCGAGGGCGACGGCGAGGCAGCGGCGGAAGAGGCCGTCCTTGGAGCCGAAGACCCCGTAGAGGCTGGCGCGGTTGACGCCGGTGGCGCGCACGAGGTCGTCGACGCTCGTACCGGCGAAGCCACGGCGGGCGAGAACCGCCGCGGCCGCGGCGACGGCATCGGTCTCGCTGAACTGTCTGGGTCGTCCCATGCGTTGAAGAATACTCGTTCCAGAACGGACGTTCAAGTATCTGCGTCAAGACGCGACGGTCCCCCGCCTCCGCTCGTGGCGGGGACAGGGGACCGGTGGCGTCAGCCGCTCAGGTGAGCGGCGCCGCGTGCATCGGCTCAGGAGCGTTCAGTGCTGCTCGCTGCGACGACGGGAGACGGCCAGGGTGCCGACGCCGAGGGCGAGGGCGCCCAGGGCGATCGGGGCGATGGCGTCGTTGAGACCGGTGTGCGCGAGGCTGCCGGTGCTCGAGGTGTAGCCCGAGCCTGAGGTGTAGCCGCAACCCGAGGTGCCGGTGGTGCCGGAGCCGGAGTGGCCGGCGTTGCCGGGGTGGAGGGCACGGCCTGGTCGACGACCTCGAGCGTGTAGCCGGAGACGGAGGCCTCAGCGCCGTTGGCCTTGGCCACCGTGACCGTACCGTTGGCGTCGACGTGGAAGGAGATGTCGTTGACCTTCTCGTAGCCGGCAGGGGCAGCGTCCTCGTGGAAGACGTAGTCGCCCTCGGCCAGCGCGAGCATGTGGACGGCGTCAGCCTTCGAGGTCCAGGAGCCGTCGGCGACGACGGTGCCGTCGGCGACGACGGTGCCGTCGGCCGAGGTCACGGCGATCTTGGCGCCGGGCAGCCCGGAGCCCCCAGCGACGGCGACCTTGGAGATGGCGACGGTGTGGGTCGCGGCGGCGTGAGTCGGCGTCGCCGACGGCGCGGCGGCCGCGCTCGTGTCAACAGCGGTCGGGGTCGTCGCCGGGGCGGGCGTGGCCGAGGTGATCAGCTGAGCCGCGACGAGCGGCTGGTACGGGTCGTTGCCGCTCGCGACATCCGTCGTCGTGTAGACGTCGAGCTCCACAATGGTCCCAGCCGGAACAGCGGCAGGAGCGACCGAGTGACCATCGAGGCCCGTGTACGTCGTGCCGTCGAGAAGGTAGTGGTAGACCTTGCCGAGCACCGAGAAGGTGTCCATCGTGAGGTTGGAGTCGATCCTGTCCGGGTTGGTCACGGCCCAGATGGCGTCCTGCGTGGCGGTCTGGAACGTGGCCGCGTCGAGGCCCGTCACGCCCGCCGCCTGGAGACCCCCTTGTCCATCGAGTACCCGTTGTAGAGGATCGTGGCGATCTTGGCCTTCTGCGCGCCCGTGAGGGACGCGTAGCTCGAGCCCGGGACACGCGTGTAGGTGAGGTTCGAGTCCGCGGTGGTCGGGGGCATCGCGAACGACTGCTCGAGGCAGTAGGCGACCACTCCGGACTCGACTCCGGGACCGAGGATCGCGAACCGGGTCTCACCCGTCTCCTGGGCGGTGTACTCGCCGGCGGCGTGCGCCGACGAGGCGATGAAGGCGCCGAGGCCGAGAACGGCCATGGCGAGCGCGAGAACGACCGCGAGCGCCGGGGCGCCGCCTCGCCGCCGTGGGGAGCCGGTGGACACAGGGACTCCTTGTGGGGTCTGCACGATGGGGCTGGCTCGCGTCGTCGGCTCGCGGCCAGAAGGAGAGACCGCCCCGCGAATCGGCTGAACAGTAGGTTGGGCCGTCGCTGGGAAACGCTTACGAGGAGAAGTGCCTGCAATTCGTGATAAATATGATTAGCACATACTTTTGCCCTCTATTGCAGGCAAAAGTGGTGATCGCGACGCCATAGGCACACCCGATCAAACACCCGTCTGCTCACCCGCCACCGCACCAGTCCTGTCATGTCTTGACACCCCTTCCGATCATCCCTTCCGCCACCTGGAGGGGGAGAATGAAGTGACGGTCAGGACCCCGGGCCCCTCGCCCACCATCGATCGTCGAGGAGGAGCCCAGGCCCAGTCCTCGACGACACGGATCGCCAGGGCGTCAAGATGGAGGCGGCGGCGCCCTCGTCTCACGGACACGCGCCCCCAGGGCTCTCGCCCCGGCGGACTCGGTGCGCCCGCGCGGCGGCGACGGTGATGTCCGGGCTCGCGCTGGGACCTCAGCGGTCGACCGGTCCCGCCCGAGCGATCCCCACCGCGACCCGCCCGACGCCGAGCACGCGGACCTCGACGCCCACCGAGATGGTCACGTCCTCACCGGAGACCTCGCACGAGCGCACCGCAGCGCCGTCCGCCCGGGCGACCCGTTCGGCCACAGCACACGGGTCGTCCGGAGCGACGACCGAGGTCAGTGCCGTCGCCCCACCGAGGGCGGCGAGATCGGCGGCACCACGCGCCTTTCCCACCGCGGCCTGGGCTCCGATGAGAGCCGAGATCGCGAGCGCCATGATGAGCAGCGCGGAGATGATGCCCGTCATGAGCACCGTCCCGGACCCGGTCTCGGAACGCAGGGCCACGGACCTCCCCACGCTCCCCGCCACGGCCCTCACCCCTCCCCCGGCTCGGTGTAGGCGCACACCCGGCTCCTGGCGGTGACACCCGCGGCGCCGAGAGGTCCGGCGACGCGCCGGCTCGCGCTCACGCACGTGAGCTCACCCCGCTCGACGGTGAGCGTCACCCCACCGCCGAGACGCTCTCCGACGGCCACCGGGTCCTCACCGATCGCGGCGGCCCGTGCCGCGCCACGGGCCGCGTCCGTGACGCGCAGCTGCGTGACGCCCGCGCTCACCCCGGACAGGACGAGCAGGAGGACGAGGACGACGGCCGGCATGGCGACCGCAGTCTCCGCCGTCACCATGCCGACCTCCTCGCCCAGCCCTCGCCACCGCCGCACCGGACCGTGCACCCGGCCTCGCGGCGTCATGGGACCCGGGGCGTCGCCGCCCGGGCCGCCGCGTTGAGGGCGCACGGCCGTCAGCCGACCGAGAGGGCCGACTCGATGACGGACTGGAGCATGCCGGTCAGCGAGCCCGAGCGCATGATCGCGAGCAGCAGTCCGGCGAAGGCCGCTGCGGCGAGGGTGCCGATGGCGTACTCGGCGGTCGCCATGCCGGCCTCACCGGCCGGGTCGGCGGTGCCGTCCGGGGCGGTGAGCCCGGTCCGTCCCGCCAGCGCCGACGAGCCCGCCCCGGAGCTGAGGTGACGCGACATCTCACCGCCCGCGGCGGGGTGCGCGAGCAGCCAGGACGTGCGCGCCGTGTCGAGCGCCCGTCGGGACGCGGAGAGTGCAGGGGACATGGTTCCTCCTCGTGGAGCAGGACGTCCCACGCCCGAGCCGGGGCGCACGGAAGGCTGATCCCACCGGTCGCCGGCCGGGTTCCAGGTGCGGGGACGTCGCGGGCACCGTGCCCGCGGACCCAGGTTCCGGGACGAGGGACCTCTCCCGCTCAAGGGGACGGCACCCCTGGGGACGCCCCCGTCACGGTGGGCCCTGTGGCGTCCGGGCGCACCGCCTCAGCCGAGGGCGGTCGCCCCGGCTGTCCTGCGGAAGATGAGCTCGTGGTCGCGGTGCTCGCCGACCGGGTAGAGGTACTCACCGGCCCGCTCGAAGCCGAAGCGCCGGTAAAAGCGCTGGGCGCCGTCGTTCTCGGACCACACGCTGAGCCACAGCACCCGCGGGCCACCCTCGAGGAGCCAGTCCACGGCGGTGCGCATGAGCGCCGCACCGCGCCCGCTGCCCTGGAACCCCTGAAGCAGGTACAGCCGCTTGATCTCGCCGTCCTCCGGGTGCAGGCCGTCGTGCGGCAGGCTGCCCGGTCCGGCGAGCACGTAGCCGACGACGCCTCCGAGGCTCCCGTTCACGCCCTCCTGCGTCCCGTCGTCCTCTACGGCGAGCCAGCAGCGGTGGGCCGAGTCGGCCAGCAGCGGCGCGAGGGCCTCGACCGAGCAGGTGTGCTCGAGGTGGAACGCGAGGTCCTCCGGACGGTACAGGTGCCCGAAGGTCTGGGTGAACGTCCGCCTCGACAGCTCGCTCAGGACGTCGACGTCGTCGGGCTGCGCCTGCCGGATCCTCATGGAAGCAGTGTGGCACGCCGCCCTTCGAGGGTGCGACCAGCTCCCGGTGCACGGACGGCGTCAGCCGCCGAGGAGCTCGCGGATCTCCCGCGCGGTCAGCTGGGCCCGGCTGCGCGAGCCACCCGCGGCCGCGACGGCGTGGGCGTCGTCGTCGGAGCCCTCGACGACCCGCTCAAAGAGCTCGGCCTTCTTCTCCTTGAGGGCCATGACCTTCTCCTCGATGGTCCCCTCGGAGACCAGCCGGTAGACCATGACGGGCTTGTCCTGACCGATGCGGTGGGCGCGGTCGACCGCCTGCTCCTCGGCCTGCGGGTTCCACCACGGGTCCAGGAGGAAGACGTAGTCCGCCTCGGTGAGCGTGAGGCCGAAGCCGCCGGCCTTGAGGGAGATGAGGAAGAGGTCGGCCTCCCCAGAGCGGAAGGAGTCGATAACGGCCTGCCGGTTGGAGGTGGTCCCATCGAGGTAGGCGGTGCGCATGCCGGCGGCGTCGAGCTCCTCGCGCACGCCGGACAGGTACCGGGTGAACTGGCTGAAGACGAGGGCCTTGTGCCCCTCAGCGACGACGGGTCTGAGCTGGTCGAGAAGCACCTGGACCTTGGCGGTGGGCTTCCGACGGCGCCCACCCGCGCCCGCACCCTCACGCATCGGAGCCCCGGCCCCGTTCCCGTCTGCCCCGCCGACGCCGTCAGTGGCGTCGCCGTCCGCGTCCATGACGAGGGCCGGGTCGAGGGCCATGAGACGCAGCGTGGTGAGCGACTTGAGCGCGATGAACCGGGCCTGCGTCGAGTCGTCCTCGAGGAGCCCCATGACCTTCTGCCGCTCCCGGCTGAGCCGCTGCTCGTAGGCGCGACGGTGGGCCGGGGTGAGCTCGACGGCGAGCACCTGCTCGGTCTTCTCCGGGAGGTCCCCGGCGACCTGGTCCTTGGTGCGGCGCAGCATGAAGGGGTGGACCCGGGCGCGCAGCGCGGTCAGAGCCGCGGCCGACCCCCGGTCGATGGGTCGCCGGTAGACGGCGGTGAAGCGCTCGGGTCCGGGCAGGAGCCCCGGGGCCGCGATCGACATGATCGACCACAGGTCCATGAGCGAGTTCTCCATGGGCGTGCCCGTGATGGCGACGGTCGACGGCGTGCGCAGACGCCGCACGGCCCGGTAGGTCGCGGAGGTGTGGTTCTTGACGAACTGGGCCTCGTCGAGCACCACCCAGGACCAGTCGACGCCGGTCATCTCCTCCTCGTCGAGGCGGGCGATCGTGTAGCTCGTGACCACGACGTCGGCCTCCGCGGCGACGTCCGCGAGCGCGCGGCGGCGCTTGGCGGAGGTGCGGGTGACGGCGGCGACGCGCAGGCCGGGCGTGAAGCACGCGGCCTGCTCCACCCAGGAGCCGACGACGCTGGTCGGTGCGATGACGAGGACCGGAGGCTCGTGCTCACTGGATCCGTCGGGCCCGTGGGTCCCCGCAGCGCGCTCCTCGACCATGCGCTGCACCTCGGCGAGGACCTGGACGGTCTTGCCCAGGCCCATGTCGTCGGCGAGGACGCCGCCGAGTCCCGTGGAGCGCAGGAGGTGGAGCCAGCGGTAGCCGTCGAGCTGGTAGGGGCGCAGCTCGGCGAGGAGCCCCGCGGGTGCGGGGACCGCCGTCGGGTCATGAGGGTCGTTGGCCTCGACGCCGTCGGCCTGCTCGGAGCCGACGCCGTCGGTGCACTCATCGGCCCGCGAACCGCCTTCGGCGGAGCCGACGGAGCCACCGGCCGCCGACACGTCCCCGCGTGAGGCACCGTCCCCGCCCGTCAGCTCCAGCAGGCGTCCGACGCCCTCGCGCCAGCGCCGGGTCTGCTCCCCGACGACGCCCAGGCGCACGAGCTCCTGGTAGTAGCCCGCCTGGAAGGGCGTCACCTGCATGGAGCCCGTGCCCTTGGCGGTGGGATCCTCGAGGTCGCGCCCCTCCTCCATGAGGCGGGCGAGGGCGATGAGCTCGGGGCGGTCGACGTTGACCCACGCGCCGGAGTCGAGCATGACCTCGGAGGTGTTGGTGGCGACGGCCTGCATGAGTCGCTCGAGAGGGACGTCGTCCTCGCCGACGCGCACGCGCACCTGCAGGGAGAACCAGTCGGGCCGCCCGTCGCGGTCCTCGGCGACGTCGGTGACGATGAGCGGCGTCTCCTCGGCCTCGCGGTAGGAGGGCACGTCGCCGAGGAGCTCGACGTCGAAGGCGCCCAGGCGTTCGAGGACGGGCACGGTGCGGGCGATGAGCTTGGCGGTGGCGATGCCAGTGAGGCGGCGGCGGTTCCACATGACGCCGTGCTGGGCGGCGAGCGGGACGAGGATGGTGATGACGTCGCGGGCGAGGCGCCGCTCTCCCGCGAGGTCACGGGGCGTGCCCGGGTCCGCGAGCGCGGCGTCCGCAGCACCGCCACGACTGCCACCGGCCCCGGGCAGCGGCCGGAAGCCGCCGGTGCCCTCACCGTCGAGGTCGCCGACCTCCTCCTCGCGCCGAACCTCGCCGTCGGCGGTCACGTAGCGCATCCACCAGGAGGTGCTCGAGGCGTGCGTCTCCCCGTCCACGGTGATCCGCAGGACGGCGCGCAGGGTGGTCGGCTCGGGCACGGCGAGGCCGGCGTCGACCTCGAGGACGGGGACGGCCCGGGAGAGCACCTCGAGCTGCTCGGACTGGAATCGCTCGACGTCGACCTCGGGGACGACGATCGGCCGGGCCGCGCCGGAGAGGACGCGGGCGAGCACCTCGTCGGGAGCCGGCTCGACGGGCATGAGGAGGAGCGAGCTGTCCGGGCACCACGTGTAGAAGCCGTGGACCGGCCCTCCGACGCGCTTGAGCTGGGGCGCCTCCCCGCGGGGTCCGACGGGGACGCCGGGCACGCCGTCGAGCTCGATCATCGGCTCGATCGCGAGGTCCCCGGCACCGCCCTCACCGGTGCGCACGAGGCGCACGCCGGCGCGAAGCCCGGACTCGATGCGGACGGCCGCGCCGCCCTTCTGGGCCGTGGTGAGGACGAGCCCGGCGGCGACGCCACGGCGCAGCACCTCCCAGACCCGGTGCGGGGTCTCATCGAGGGCGACGCGGTCCTCCGCGTAGTAGAAGCCGTTGGGGGCCATGCGGCCGATCTCCTGGACGGCGCGCAGGACGTCGTCAGAGACCTCGCCGCGCAGCGAGCCGCCGAGGACCTGGTTCCAGGCCGCGCCCTGGCGGTTCCAGCCGCGCTTGCCCTCGACGAGCGGCAGGAGGGTGAGGCCGGAGTCCCCGGGCCAGCCGGGGCGAGGGATCTCGGCGACCTCGAGAGCCATGGCGCGGGTGTCCGGCTCGGAGACGCGCAGGAGCCCGGCGAGCTCCTTCTCCCAGTCCGCCGGACCGTCGTCCTGGCCGGCGAGGGCCGCGGCGCGGGCGGCGAGGAGGACCGCGGCGGTGTGCTTGCAGTCGCTGCTGACGGGGCAGGAGCAGGAGCCGGTCCAGGTGGTGCGGTCCCCGTGGCGGCGGGCGTAGAGCATCGACTGGTAGGAGCGGCCGCCCGCGCCGCGCACCTGCGCCATGAGGATGTCCCCGCCGCCGGAGACGGACAGGGCGAGGACGCGGCCCTCGTCGGCGTAGCGGCGCCCGCGCAGGAAGGCCTGGCCGCCGACGCGCTCGATGATCTGGTGATCGGTGACGCGGGCGGGCCAGTCCTCCTCGGTGATCTCGCGGGCCATGAGGGCAGCCTAAGGACTGGGTACGACGCGTTCCCGCGCCGCTGACCGTAGCCGGCTCAGCGCGCGAGCAGCCCGCCGAGGCGCCGCGTGAACTCGCCGAGGAACCGCTCGGTGTCCACCTCGACGGCGACCCGCGCGGACTTCACCGGGTCGGAGAGCCCGTCGAGCCGCCCGATCGTGCGTCCCCTGGTGGGGCCGGCGAGGTCCACCTGCAGGTTGATCGGCAGCAGGGTGACGAGGCTCGGGTCGATGGAGACGGCGACGGCGAGCGGATCGTGCAGGGCGCAGCCGGGGATGGCGACGGCCTGGGTCTCGAAGTCGATGTAGTAGTCCGTCATCTCCGCATAGAGGCGGCCGGCCTCCGTCCCGGTCTCGCGCCAGGCGCTCGTCTCGACCTTGGTAAGGAGCGTCTGGTGGGTGACGTCGAGGCCCACCATGACGACCGGTGCGCCCGAGCGCAGGAGGAGGTCCGTGGCCTCGGGGTCGTGGGCGACGTTCGCCTCGGCGCAGGCGGTGACGTTCCCCTCGACGGTGAGCGCGCCGCCCATCATGGTGATCGGCCCCATGAGGTCCTTGATGGAGGGGTCCTTCTCGAGAGCGGCGGCGACGTTCGTCGAGGAGCCGGTGGGGACGTAGAGGAGGTCCTCGCCCCACTCGTGGGCGGCCCCGATGATGACGTCGACGGCGTCGCGGTCCGTGGGCCGCCCGGCGGGCTCGGGGAAGTCGGCCTCCCCCAGGCCGTTGCGACCGTGGATCCGCATCACGTGCTCGGAGGGCGCGAAGGAGGCGGAGGTGCGCGAGTGCGCGAGCCCCACGTGGACGGGGACGTCGCCCGCGCCGAGGGCCTCCAGGACGGCGAGGCTGTTACGGGCCGCGGTGTCCACGGTGACGTTGCCGTAGGTCGTGGTGACGCCGACGAGCTCCACCTCGGGGCTGGCGACCGCGTAGGCGATGGCGAGGCCGTCGTCGATCCCGGTGTCGAGGTCGAGGATCATCTTGCGGGTCATGGAGGGCTCCTTCCGGCTCACCAGACGAACAGGCCGACCGTAGCAGCCGACATGAGGGAGACGAGGACGCCGGAGAGCAGCATGCGACCCACGTTGCGCGAGATGAGGTCGTTGCGCTCCTTGTCCACGATCCCCTTGAAGGAGCCGATGATCATCCCGAGCGTACCGAGGTTCGCAAAGGAGGTGAGGAAGACGGTGAGGACGGCGCGCATGTGCGCGGCGTAGCCGGACATGGGCCCGGAGACCTCGCCCATGGCCACGAACTCGTTGGTGACGAGCTTGAGCCCCATGACCTGCGACATGTCCCAGGCGGAGGACGGGTCCAGGCCCAGGAGCAGCGCCGGGACGTAGAGGACGACGCCGACGATCTTCTCCAGGGACAGGGGCGACCAGATCGCGCCGAGGATCTTGTCGATGAGGGCCGCGAGCGCGACGAAGGTGATGACGGTGGCGGTGATGATGAGGATGAGCTTCCCGGCGGCGAGGATCGAGTCGCCGAGGAAGGAGAAGTAGGGCTCGCGCGCCGGACGCCCGGCGCGGCGACGGCGCAGGCGGGCGAGGAGCCCCGTCGCGTCGTCCTCGTGGTCCTGCGAGACCTCGGCGGTCGCCTCGGAGCCGGCGACCTCCGCCTCGGGGCCGCCGTAGGTGATGACGACGTCGTCCTGAGCGGCGACCTCCACCGGGTACAGCATCCCGGCCACGATGAGGGCGTTGAGGCAGTTGACCGGGACGGCGGTGAGGACGAACTCGGCGGGCACCATCTGCATGTAGGAGGCGAGGATCGGCGCGGACACGCAGCTCATCGTCATCATCGCGATGACGACGTCCCGTGCGGGCGACATACGCTGGAGCTGGAGCTTGGAGACGGCCACGGCCTCCGTGTTGCCCAGGAACATCATCTCGATCGCGTAGAAGGCCTCGAAGCGCGGCTGGCCCGTGACGGCGGACAGTCCCCGTCCGATCCAGCGGATGATCCACGGCAGGATCCCCAGGTAGGTGAGGGTGTCGAAGACCGGCACGATGAGAAGGATCGCCAGGAGCGCGGAGACGACGAAGTTGACGGGCTCCGGGTCGACGCCGTTGACCCCCACCCAGTTCGCCAGCGCGAAGTTGATGCCCTCCTAGGCGACGGAGACGAGCTCGCCGAATCCTGCGGCCGCGCCGCGGACGATGGCGCGGCCCCAGGCGAAGCTCGTCAGCCCCCAGGCGATGAGCAGGTTGAGGACGGTGAGGACGGCGACGGAGCGCCAGCGGATTCCGGACCGGTCGTGGGAGAAGAGCCAGCCGAGCGCCAGGAAGACGAGCAGGCCGAGGACGTTGAGAGCGAGGTACACGGGACCACCTCAGGTGTCAGGACCGTGCGCGCCGCGGGGTCGGCGCGCGTGACGGCACCATGACACCACGAGCCCGAGCGTCTCGACGAGCCGTCCCAGCGCGGCCGGGCGCTCCGTCGCAGCCCGGGTCGCCCGCGCCCCGTCGAGACGTCAGGGCCTCGGGACCGCAGGGCCTCAGCGCCTCTCGCGGCGGGAGGCCATGCGGCGCAGGCGGCCGGTCACCTCCTGCTCCGCCTTGACGCGAGCCCCCTCCTCGCGGCGGGCCCGGGCGGCCTGCTCGCGCAGCGCCCTCATCTCGGCCCGCTCCTCGCGCCGGTGCTCGCGCGCCTGGGCGCGCAGGACCGCGCGGCGCTGCTGGGACTCCTCGTGGTCGAGGCGCATCTGCCGGCGCATCTGCTCGCGCCACTGCGCCCGCTCCTCCTCGATCTGGGTGAGCCGCTCAGCCAGGCGCCGGGCCTCCGCCTCGGACAGCCCGTGGTGGTGGAAGCCGGCGTCGCGCCCTCGTCGCACCGGCTGCGCCGGCGAGGACGCCGATCGCGGGCCGAGGCGTCCGGGGCCTCGCAGGTCCGAGTCGGGCATGGGCGCGGCCGCCGAGCCCTCGCGGGCCTGGGCCGGGCTCGCCGGGGACGGCGCCTCCTCGAGGCCGGCCGGACGGCGCGGCTCGGAGTGGAGGAGCTCGCCGGGCCCCTCGTCGAGCCTGCCCGAGGCGGCCGCGTGGTCGTCAGCACCGCGCCCCTCGGCGTCGACGGGTCCCTGGACGACCCCGAGCGCCTCGACGGCCGGCGCGTGGTCGGACTTGTCGGACAGGAGCAGGCCGAGGGTCGGCATGACGAGGACGCTGAGCGCCCCGGCGAGGACGAGCGTCGAGGCGAAGGAGTCGGACATGGCGCCGGCGTTGGTGGCGACCTGGGTGACGGCGACGATGATCGGCAGCGCCGTCGTCGAGTAGACCGCGATCTGCAGGCTCTGGCGCATCGAGTACGCCCGTGAGCCGTCACGCCGGCGCTCGAGGCGGGCCGCGAGCCACACGGGCAGCCCCCGCGTGAGGACGAGCAGGACGAGGAAGGCGCCCAGGCTGATGAGCGCCGACGCGCTCAGGTCGAGCGTGATGCCCATGCCGGAGGTCACGAAGAAGATCGGGACGAAGAAGCCGTAGGCGAGACCGTCGAGCTTCTCCTCGAACTCCCGGTTCCCGTCGGGCAGCGCGTAGCGCAGGATGAAGCCCGCCGCGAAGGCGCCCAGGACGACGTCGAGGTCGAAGACCTCCGCCACGGTGCACAGCCCCACGAGGAGGAGGACGGTGACGCGGACGGTCGTCTGGGCCGTCGTCGACCCGCCCAGACGGATCGCGTCGACGAGCTTGCGCCCCCAGCGCTTGACGCGGTCCGTGAAGGCCACGATCCACAGGGCGATCGCGAGGAAGGCCAGGAGGATGAGCATCTCCTGCCAGGTGGAGCGCGTCCCCAGGAGCAGCGCCATGAGGATGACGGGGCCGACCTCGCCGACGGCGCCGTGGTTGAGGATCGCCGCGCCCACCGCCGTCGGCAGCAGCTCGCGCTCGCGCAGGATCGGCAGGATCGTGCCGATCGCCGTCGACGTCATGGCGATGGCGATGGCGATACCGTTGGCGGACAGAACGCCGCCCGTGACCCCGACGAGGGCGACCGTGGCGAAGGCGAGCACGAGGGAGCCGCCCCAGGCGACGATCGCGTGCCGTCCGCCGGCGCCGCGCAGCTCGTTGACGTCGATCTCGTAGCCGGCCATGAGGAAGAGGAAGGCGACGCCGAGCTCCTTGAGGAACTCGATGTCCTGGCCGACGTGCGCGACGTCCAGGCCGCTCGGGCCGATGAGGATGCCGCCGGCGATGAGCAGGACGGTCTCGGGGACGAGGCGCTTGGGGATGACCCAGCTGATGAGCGGGGAGACGAGCGCGACCGCCACGATGCACAGGAGGGAGATGAAGGCGTGCGCCACGGTCTCCTCCTTCCGGTCTCGGGTCACGGTGGTGGGAATCCCACCGTGGGGGCGCCGGTGGCGCCGGTCGGGAGCGTACCGGCCGATCCTTGCGGCGCAGTGGCACGAAGGGCCGCTGGACGGGTCGTTCCGGTCACGGTTGGGCGTCGACGCGGACGGACCGTCCGTCCGGTTCGTCGCCGCTCCGGGGCGGACCTACGCTCCCCGCATGCCAACGCTGACAGCCCGTGGGACCGTCTCCCCCGGCGCGCCGACGACGATGCCGCCGCGCTCCTGGTCCCTCACCCTCACCGGCTTCTACGCCGTCACCGTCGTCGTCTCCACGATGGTCGGCGGCATCTGGTCCGACCGCGTCGGGCGGCGCAAGCCCTTCGTCGTCGCCGCTCTCGTCACCGGCGCGGCCGCCTGCGCGCTGGCCCTCACCCAGACGTGGTCCGGGGCCGCCGCCGTGTGCGTCCTGGGGGCGGTGTGCGTGACCCAGATCCGCAGCGTCCGCTGAGCCGGCGCCCCACGCGGACCTCTCCGGGGGACAATGCCCCCATGCCGATCCTCCAGCCCTACGCCCCCTCGGCCGAGCCTCTCACCCGGCTGGCCGACGGGACCGTCAAGCAGATCAGCCCCTTCACCGGCACCGAGGTGTGGACCGTGCCCGGCCGCGGGAACCGCCCCATCTCGCACCCCGTCACCGAGGTGCGCGACCTGCGGGCCGGGGACCGCGAGGAGACCTGCGCCTTCTGCTCGGCCCGGTACCTGGACACCCCACCGGAGAAGTCACGCGTGGTCGACGCCGGGAACGGGACCTTCGAGCGGATCGACGCCCTGCCCGCCGCCGAGCTCTTCGACACCGTCGCCGAGTTCCGCCGCGTCCCCAACCTCTTTGAGATCCTCTCCTACTCGTACTGGCACGCGAACCACGGCTACGAGATCCCCGACGCCGCCCGCGAGCGCATGGAGGCCTACCTGGCGGACCCGGCGGGCCGGGCCCACGTGGAGGCCATCGCCCGTACGAAGCTCAAGGCCTCCGGCGCGGACCCGGAGTCACTCGGCTCCATGGACGAGGCCACCCGCCGCGAGTACCTCGCCGCCTTCTTCGCCGGCGGCCACGACGTCATCGTCGGTCGGCGCCACTACACCGACGATGCGACGGACACCTCGGGCCTGGCTGGGGCGGGCACGCTGACGGTCGAGGAGCACCGGGCCTACACGCGCCTGGCGGTCCACGCCATGCACGACCTCTACCTGCAGAACCGGTGGGTGCGGTACGTGGCCGTCTTCCAGAACTGGCTGCGTCCCGCCGGAGCCTCCTTCGACCACCTCCACAAGCAGCTGGTCGGGATCGACGAGCGGGGCGTCAACGCCGAGCTGGAGCTGCTGCGGGTGCGCCAGAACCCCAACCTCTACAACGAGATGGGGGTCGACTACGCCGCCTACCGCGGGCTGCTCGTCGCCTCGAACGAGCACGCGGTGGCCTTCGCCGGCTTCGGGCACCGCTACCCGACGCTCGAGGTGTACTCGACCTCCGCGTCGGCGGAGCCGTGGCTGCAGTCCCGCGAGGAGGTCGACGCCGTCTCCGACCTCGTCCACGCCCTGCACGCGGCGACGGGCGTGGGCGTGCCGAGCAACGAGGAGTGGCATCACAAGCCGCTCGACGTGGACCAGCCGATGCCGTGGCACATCACGCTCAAGTGGCGCGTCTCGACGCTCGCGGGCTTCGAGGGCGGCACGAAGGTCTACCTCAACACGATCGACCCGTGGAGCCTGCGCGAGCGGCTGGTGGATCGGTTGGAGGACCTCCGCGCGGACCGCCTCATCGCGCCGATGGCCGTGGGCGACGAGTGCCCGACGACGCCGAACAGGCTGCTCTACAACCCGGTCCTGTCCCGTTGACGGCGACTCCGCGGGAGCGTGGTCAGTTCTCGTGACTTCTGGGTGCCGACCACTATCGAGCCGCCGAGGATCCGCGTGATGGCGCGGGGCCTCGCGGCCGCTCGCGGCAGAACGCACGAGAACTGACCACCTCCACGCACGACGACGCCCCCGGTCCCGCTGCTGCGGGTGCCCGGGGGCGTCGTTCGTCGTGATCCGGGCGGGAGGGCCCGCTCTCAGGCGTCCTGCTCGCCGATGCCGAGGGCACTGCGCTCCTCGGGGCCGACCCAGCCGGACCGGGACTCGAGCGCCCGGAACCAGCGGGCCAGGGCGGGCCAGAAGCTGATCGAGGGGGCCACGCCGCCCGGGAAGCCGGCGCGGCCGCCGTACTCGTAGGCCTGGACGAAGGTGAACAGGCGGATGTCGGAGCCCGTCGGCTGCGCGCCGCAGAGGAACTGCTCGACGGAGACGACGGCTGACAGCGGCGGCACGTCCTGGATCGTGAGGGCTCCCTCGCGGGACGCCTCCATGTGGGTGGCGCGGGCCAGGACGGTGTCGATGACGTCAAAGGCGAGCAGGACGGTGTTGGCGGCCTCGGCGGCGACCTCCTCGTCCTCCGAGTGCGTGGCGCGCGAGTAGGGGCCGTTGACGTGCTGGGTGAGCCACTCGTCCCAGGCGTCGGTCGAGTTGCGGCGGTCCAGGGGGTAGAGGTCCGGGGCGCCCTCGCGGTGGAGGTCCCACCAGGCGGTGGCGAGGTCGAAGAGGAGGGACCCGGAGTCGTCGGAGACGACCTCGCCGGTCTGCGTGTCCACGAGTGTGGGGACGGTGGGCGGAGGCGTGTAGCCGTCAACGCCCTCGTAGACCTCGGCGAGGGACCGGGCGTGGAGGGCGGGGTCGACGCCGGGCTCGCCGGTCTCGTCGGTGAGCTCCCAGAAGCCGTCCGCGCCCTTTCCGTAGGACCAGGACACGGGGATGGCGTCGACGAGGCCGAGGAGGCGCCGCGCGATGAGGACGCGGCGGCACCACGGGCACGAGCCCGAGGCGATGAGGCGGTAGCGGCCGGCGGCGGGCTCAAGGTCCCCGTCGGTGAATCGGTGCGAGTGGGCGAGCGGCATCTGGCCCTCCGGGTCGGTGGTCGTGTCAGGGTTGACGGCGGTGGCCCGCGTCATCGAGGCGCAGGGCGCTCGCGCCTATGGTGCCTCGCGCTCAGTCCGTCGTCAGGTACTTCGTCGCGGGGCGAACCGCGTCGCGGGGCAGCCCCCGGGCCGACCGCGGCGACGTCGCCGGTGCGGCGGGTGCCCGCCGAGGCCCTGGCCCGGCGCTCCCGGACGGCCTCAGCGCTGGGCCCGCCCGGTACGCTCAGCGACCCAGGCCCGATCGGCCTCCAGCGCCTCGCGCTGTGCGGCGACGAGGGAGGCGTCTCCGAGCCGCCCGAGCGCCTTCACGCTCTCCTCGGCGAGCTCGAGGAGCTGGTCCGCGGCGTCGGCCTGGCCGCGCCGCACAGCGGCTGACTCGAAGGCGAGGCGGGAGCGGGCGGCGCGGCGCAGGTACCGCTCGCGTCCCAGGAGGTCGGCCCGGCCGGCACCGCGGCGCGCGCCGTGCCCGGCGGCGATGTCGAGGCCGAGCTCGATGAGGGCGAGGGCCTCCATTGCGGCCAGCCTGGCGGAGGTCCTCGGCGAGCTCGCGGGCGGCGACGACGGCGCGGGCGGGCCCGGCGGAGTCGAGGACCTCGTTGATCCACTCCTCGCGGCGCTGCAGCTCGACCTCGGCGACGGGTCCGCCGGCGAGGGCCCGTCCGTAGGTGCCGGCGCGTGTCTCGGCGGGGGCGGGCGCCTCCTCGAGCCGGGTGCTGGCCAGGGCCGCGGGGAGCGGCTCGGGCTCGCGCAGAAGGTGGACGACAGGACCTGGCACCGGCTCGGCGACGGGCTCGAGGTCGAGGTAGCGGCGGGTGGCGTCGCCGACGGCGCGGTTGCCGTTGCGCTCGTCGAAGGCGTCGCACACGGCGTCGAGCCACAGCGTGGTGATCTCGAGCGCCTCGAAGATCGAGTCGGTCGCCTCGACGTGGTGGCCGGAGAGCCCGAGGGTGGCTCGCGGCATCGCGGCGCCGAGGCTCTCGGCGCCGCGGCCGGCGCGCACGGCGGCCCGCAGGATCATGACGCTGCCGGTGAGGAGCTCGAGGAGGTCCGCTGCGACGCCGCACTCGGCGGTGGCCCCGGCGTGACGACGCAGGATACGCAGGCCGCGGTCGACGCGCCCGGACAGGGCGAGGAAGGCGAGGTGCTCGCGCAGCCAGCCCCGCTCGGCGCCGTCCCGCCGGTGGGTGAGGTAGGCGTCCAGCTGCATGGACCAGGCGCGCTCGGGGCGTCCGGACAGGAGCATGGGGACGAGGGTCATGGCCTCGACGTTGGCGGGCTGGTCCTCGCAGGTCCAGGTGCCGTCGAGGACGGGGACGGCGTAGCGGACGGCCCGCTCCCAGTCGTGCGCCTCGGCGGCCTCGTCGATGGTCCGGTGGGTCTCGCAGGCGCGGTCGGGGTCGGGCGGCGTCGTGAGCCAGTCCTCGTGGAACGCGGCGGCCTCCTCCATCTGCCCGAGGTAGAGGGCGACGATGCGGCGCTGGTCGGCGAGGTCGTGCTCGGGCACACCGACCTCGTGGGCGTAGGCGTCGAAGCCCTGCTCGAGGGCGCGGTCAGGGCCTGGTCCTTTCAGGAGTGCGTACGTCAGGCGTCCCGGAGCTCGAGGGGACGCGATGCGTGGTCGCGCGGACGGCTGCCTACGCTGACCAACGATGACGACACCTATGAGTGAGCGTCATTAGAAAGGCGATAATGTCACCGTCCATACGGTTCACATGTGCGAGGGTTCACACGCGATCCGCTCTCACCCGCAGCGCCCGGCTCCCGCCCGGGAGCGCCTGCGCACCGGGACGATCCCCAACCGTGACCATCGCCGTCATTCCGCCACTCACTCGCAACATCGAGCGTCACTGACGGCACGGCCGTCACCCGTCCGCGCACGATCACCCTCCTGGACCCGCAACCCGGCGGAACCGGAGCCGAGCCGTCCCCGGCGCGGAACGCCGCGCCTGCGCACGACGGCGGGGCGCCGTCGGCTCCTCACCGACGACGCCCCGCTCGCGCTCCGCCTCAGGCGGCCAGGCGGCTGCGGCGCCTCTCGGCCTGCACGTCCGGGTCCGGGACGGGGACGGCGGAGACGAGCCGGCGCGTGTACTCCTCCTCGGGGTGGGCGAGGACCTGCGTCGTCGGTCCCTGCTCGACGACGCGCCCCTGCGAGAGGACGACCGTGCGCGCGGCGACCGAGTCGACGACGGCGAGGTCGTGGGACACGAAGAGGCAGGCGAAGCCGAGCTCGGACTGGAGCTGGCGCAGCAGGTCGAGGACGACCGCCTGGACCGAGACGTCGAGGGCGCTCGTCGGCTCGTCCGCGATGACGAGGCGCGGGTCCAGGGCCAGGGCGCGCGCGATGGCGACCCTCTGGCGCTGGCCGCCGCTCATCTCGTGCGGGTAGCGGTCCGCCATGGCCACGGGCAGACGCACGGCCTCGAGCAGCTCGCGGACGCGAGTGCGCCGGGCCGCGCCCTCGAAGCCGCCGTGGACGACCATCGGCTCGGCGATCGAGGAGCCGACGGTGCGGCGCGGGTTCAGCGAGCTCGCCGGGTTCTGGTAGACGACGCCGGTGGCGCGGCGGGCCGGCTCGAGGGCGCGGCGCCGGGCGCCCTTGACCTCGACGCCGCACACGCGCACCGAGCCCGAGGCGATCGGCACGAGGCCCGTGAGGGTGCCGGCGATGGTGGACTTGCCGGAGCCGGACTCGCCGACGAGGCCCAGGACCTCCCCCGGTGCGATCGACAGGCTGACCCCGCGCACGGCGTGCACGGAGCGGCGGCCGTTGCGGTAGACGACGTCGAGGTCGCTCACCTCGACGACGTTCTCCGGGCCCGCCCCGGCGTCGTCGGCGTGCGCCTGGCGCTCGGTGACCTCGACGCCGCCGCGCAACGAGTCGAGGCGCGGCACGGCGGCGAGGAGCTCGCGCGTGTAGGGGTGCTGCGGGCGGGCGAAGACGCTGCGGACGTCGCCGCGCTCGACGATCTCGCCGTGACGCATGACGGCCACGTCGTCGGCGACGTCCGCGACGACGCCCATGTCGTGGGTGATGAGGAGCACGGCGACGCCCCGCTCGGTCGTCAGGGAGCGCAGCAGGTCGAGGATGCCGGCCTGGACGGTGACGTCGAGGGCCGTGGTCGGCTCGTCGGCGATGAGGACCGGCGGGTCGCAGGCCATGGCGAGGGCCGTGCAGGCGCGCTGGAGCTGCCCGCCGGAGAGCTGGTGCGGGTAGGAGCGGGCGATGCGCGCCACCTGCTCCTCGTCCCCCAGGCCCACGCGCCCGAGCAGCTCGAGGACGCGGGCCTCCACCGCGCGGCGCGCCCCGCGGCCGGTGGCGTGGGCGCGGACGGCCTCGCCGATCTGGGAGGCGATGGTCTCGAGCGGGTCGAGCGCCGTCGTCGGCTCCTGGAAGATCGTGCCGACGAGTCGGCCGCGAACGTCGTCGAGGACCGCGCGCTCGGCGCCGACGAGCTCGACCTCCTCGGCCGTCTCGCCCGCTCCCGTGCGGACGAGGGCAGAGCCGGTGACGGTGGCGCTGCCGGGGAGGAGGCCCAGGGAGCCGAGGGCCGTGACCGACTTGCCCGACCCGGACTCGCCGACGAGCGCGAGGACGCGCCCCGGCACGAGGTCGAGGTCGATGCCGTGGCTGGCGGGCTCCGGCGAGCCGTCGAAGGCGACGGTGAGGCCGCGCAGGGACAGGGCGCCGGTGCGCTCCCGGGTCTCCTCCCCCGGCATCAGTCGGTCACCCCGAGGACGAGGTAGTCCGGGTACGCCGGGAAGGGGTTGACGAAGAAGCCGCCGACCTTGGAGCCGTGCAGGAAGGAGTTGCGGCGGTTGAGGAGCGGGACGCTGGGGACGTCCTCGGCGATCTGCTTGTCGAGGGCGGCCCACATCTGCTGCGCCTTGGTCGCGTCCGTCTCCGCGGTGGCCGCCTCGATGGCGGCGTCGACCTCGGCGTTGGAGTAGCGCGAGACGTTGTACCCGCCGTTGCCGATCTCGGAGGAGGCGTACAGGGGCTGGATGTTCGCGTTGGCGCTCGGGTAGTCCGGGTTCCAGGAGACGACCGTGAGGTCGTAGGTGGAGCCGTCGCCGTGCGTGGCGCGCTCCTGGTAGGCGTCCGTGGACTGCGGGTCGAGGCGGATCTTGAAGCCGGCGTCGACCAGGGACTGCTGGACGGCCTCGGAGATCGCCTGGCGGGCCTCGTTGTTCTGGGTGAGGAGGACGAGCTCGGGCACGTCCTTGCCCTTGAGGAGCTCCTTGGCCTTGTCGACGTCGGTCGGGTAGAGGTCGTACTCCTCGCGACCGGGGATGCCGGGCGTGATGTAGGTGGTCGCGATGCCGGCGCCGAGCTCGCCGCCGAGCGCCTTCTGGGCCGCGGTCTTGTCGACCGCGTAGGCGATGGCCTTGCGGACGTCGACGTCGGTGACTCGCTCGGTGTTGATCGCGAGGTAGAGGAGCGGACCGGGGTCGGAGGTCACCATGCGGGAGGCGACGTTCTTGTCGGCGTTGACCTGGGCGAGCTTGGAGGCCGTGAGCAGGCCGGCGGTGAAGGCGTGCTGGTCGTCGCCGGAGTCGGCGATGAGGCGCTGGGAGATGGTGTCCTCGTCCTGGCCGAGGGAGAAGACGATCGAGTCGGGCAGGGCGGTGCGCACGTCGTCGGTGTCGGCGCTCCACTTGTCGTTGCGCTCGAGCGTGACGGAGACGCCCTGCTTGGCCTCCTTGAGCTTGTACGGGCCGGAGGCGACGGGCTTGTCGGAGAAGGACTCCGGGTCGTCGTTCTCGGGGACGGGGGCGAAGGCCGGCAGGGAGGCGATCCAGGGCCAGTCGCCGTAGGGCTTCTTGAGCGTGAAGACGATGGTCTTGTCGTCCTTGGCCTCGATGGAGTCCAGGTGCTTGCCGTCGTAGGGGCCCTCGTATCCGTCGGTGTTGGCCAGGAGGGACTTGTGGTAGCTGAGGCCGCCGGACAGCGAGGAGGAGAAGGAGCGCTCGAGGCCGTGCTTGATGAGGGCGGCGGTGATCGGGGTGCCGTCGGAGAGGGTGAGGCCGTCCTTGAGCGTGTAGGTCCAGGTGAGACCGTCGTCGGAGACGGTGCCGGTGTCGGTGGCGAGGTCGGGGACGACCTCGGGGTCCTTTCCCGGGGTGAGCTTCCAGGTGGTGAGGCGGCGGTGCATGAGCGCGAGCGACGTGACGGCGAGCGACTGGCTCTTGGCGGGGTCCCAGTTGATGTCGGAGTCCGCGGACAGCACGTACAGCGTGCCGCCCTTGGTGGCGGAGGCGACGGCGGTGCCGGAGGCCGAGGCCGAGGAAGACTTCTCGTTGGCGCCGCAGGCGGCCAGGACGAGGGCGAGGGCGGAGACGCCGGCGCCCGTGAGGGCGGTGCGGCGGGAGACGTCGGGCAGGAGTGCCATGGTGTGTTCCTTCGGTGGTGGTGCGGTGCGGCGGGAGCGCCGGATCGAGGTAGTTGTGTGTGGTGGGAGGACGGGCGCGCCGTCGTCGGCTCCGGGCCGCTCAGACGCGGGGGTCGATGACGGCCGCGAAGGCGTCGACGAGGAGGTTGGCGACGATGACGAAGGCGGCGGCGACGAGGGTGACGCCCATGACGACGGGTACGTCCGTGGTGTTGACGGCGTCCATGAGAAGGGCGCCGAGGCCCTGCATGGAGAAGACGCGCTCGGTGATGACGGCACCGCCGAGCATCCCGCCCAGGTCGAGGGCGAAGTAGGTGATGACCGGCAGGGAGATGTTGCGCATGACGTGCCGGCCGATGACGCGCTTCTCGGGCAGGCCGACGGCGCGGGCGGTTCGGACGTAGTCCTCGCCCATGTTCTCGAGCATCTCGCCGCGCACCATGCGGGCGTAGACGGCCGCGGAGATGAGCGCGAGGACGCACCAGGGAAGGACCAGGTGCCAGGCCCAGTCGACGGGGCTCTGGGTGAGGGGCACGTATCCGGAGACGGGCACCATGTCGAGCGTGAAGCCGAACAGGAGGATGCCGAGCAGTCCCAGGAGGTAGGAGGGCGCGGATACCCCGAAGACCGTCGCTGTCATGATGGCGCGGTCCAGCCTGCTGCCGCGCTTGAGGGCGGAGACGACGCCGGCGGCGACGCCCGTGACGAGCCAGAGGATGGCGGCGCCGATCGCGATGGAGGCGGTGACGGGCAGGCGGCTCGTGATGAGCTCGGTGACCGGCGTCGACAGGCGGAAGGAGTAGCCGAGGCAGGGGGCGGAGCAGACGATGGCACCGGTGCCGGAGCCGTAGGTGCGTCCCGCGACGATGCCGACGAGGTAGTGCCAGAACTGGACGTACCAGGGGTCGGAGTAGCCCATGAACTCGCTGGCGCGCTGGAGGTTCTCCGCCGTGCAGGGCTTGCCGCAGGCGAGGGCCGCCGGGTTGGAGGGCCACAGCGAGAAGATCGCGAAGGTGATGAAGGCGATGACGACCAGGACGAGGAGGGTCTGGCCGAGCCTGGAGAGGAGGAAGCGCGCGCGGTTCATCGGTTCTCACCGGTCCTGGGATCGAGGGCGTCGCGCAGGCCGTCACCGAAGAGGTTGAAGGCGAGGGTGACGAGGAAGAGGGCGAGACCGGGGAAGAGCAGGTACCAGGGGTCGGTGCTCACCCAGGTGACGGCGTTGCCGATGGAGCGGCCCCACGACGGGGTCGGGGCGGTGACGCCGACGCCGAGGAAGGACAGGGCGGCCTCCGCGGTGATCTTCCCGGGGATGGAGATCGTCGTGAACACGATGATGGTGGCGACGAGGTTCGGGAGGATCTGCGTCCACAGGACGTGGGCGCCGCCGGCGCCCATGGCCCGGGAGGCGCCGACGAAGGTCCGGCTGCGCAGGACGCGCGCGGTGGAGGGCCATCCGAGGATCCCGATGATGAGGATCATGACGAGGACGCGCGGTGCGGAGGCGGGGATGATCGCCGAGATCGCGATCATGAAGACGAGGTGCGGGAAGCCGAGGGTGACGTCGGTGAGACGGGAGATGAGGGAGTCCCACCAGCCTCCGAAGTAGCCGGCGGACAGGCCCAGGAGGATGGCGATGACCATCGAGAGGATGGTGGCGCCCATGCCGATCGAGAAGGACGTCCGGGTGCCCTCGACGACGATGGCGAAGAGGTCGCGGCCGGTCTGCGGCTCGACGCCGAACCAGTGGGCGCCGCTGATGCCGCCCACCGGGCCCGAGGGGACGCCGGAGGGGTCGAGCGTGTCGAGGTGGTAGCTGTAGGGGTCGACGCCGAGGCCCTTCGTGATGAAGGGGGCCAGGATCGCGACGAGGGTCGTGATGACGATGATGAAGCCGCCGAGGACGGCCCAGCGGTCGCGGCGCAGTCGGCGCACGACGTTGCGCCAGCCGGTGGGGCGGTCGGCGCCGTGCACGCGGTCCGCGTCGGCTGCGGTCTCGGCCTCGGCGCCGGGAGCGTCGGTGCCGACGGCGGGATCGGAGGCCGCCTCAGCCAGCAGGGTGCCCTCGCCGGGGACGGTGGAGGCGGCGACGGCGCGCTCAGGGGCGTCGGTCGCGTCGGAGAAGGGGTTGGGTCTGTCCGGGGAGGACTGGGCCACGGCGGCACCTCACGGGTCGGGCGAGCGCGGCGCGCTCACAAGGGAATGGGTCGGACGCTGTCATCAACGACAGCAGCAGCAACACATTCGCTTGGCCATACGACCGGGACCTCTTCCCTGGGTGGTGGGCACCGGGCGGTGCACCTCCGATGACGCTAGCAGCAGCTTCGCCAGGCGGACGAGACCGCCCCGTGATCTGAGACGATCTTCTCAGCGCGCGGCGAGCGGGAATAGGCGCCGGCTCAGGGGCGCACGACGGCGGTCCGGGCGAGGTCGAGCTGGAGGCGCAGCCCGTCCCCGACGGCGGGGCCGGATCCCGCGCCGGCGCTGAGCTCGACGACGGCGTTGACGGGCTCCTCGGCGCCCGGGAGATCGAGGGCGACCTCGGCCTGGCGCTCGCCGCGGCGCACGCGCAGGGCGGTGACGCGGCCCGTGGTCGTGAGAGCAGCGGGGTCGACGGCGCGCGAGGCCGAGGGGACGGCGTCGGGCGCTGCTGCGGCAGCGTCCCCAGACGCGAGGACGTTCAGCGCGCCCGGGGCGAGGGCGAGCAGCCGCTCCCCCTCCGTGGAACCTCCTGACTCACCGCCCTCCTTCGTCAGCAGCCCGGACCAGCCGAGCGCTGCGACGTCGTCGGCGGTGAGGACGGGACCGAAGCCGAGGAACTCGGCGACCTCGCGGGTGCCGGGGTCGGCCCAGAGCTCGTCCGGCGTGCCGATCCGCACCAGGCGGCCGGCGCTCATGACGCCGACGCGGTCCGCGACCGTCATCGCCTCGTCCTGGTCGTGGGTGACGTAGAGGGCGGTCGTGCCCTGGGCCGTGAGGATGCGGCGCAGGTCGACGGCGAGCTGCTCGCGCAGGGCGCGGTCGAGGGCGGAGAGGGGCTCGTCGAGGAGGAGCAGCCGGGGGCTCGGGGCGAGTGCCCGGGCCAGGGCGACGCGCTGCGCCTGCCCGCCGGAGAGGGTGGTGACGGCGCGGTGCTCGTAGCCGGGCAGGCCGACGAGCTCGAGCACCTCGGCGACGGTGCGCTCGCGCTCGGCGCGGGGGCGTCCCGGCAGGCCGTAGGCGACGTTGCCGGCGACGTCGCGGAAGGGGAAGAGCTGACCCTCCTGGAACATGAGCCCGAAGCCCCGCTCGTGGACGGGGACGCGGACGACGTCCTCGCCGTCCCAGGTGAGGGTGCCGCCCGCGACGTCCTCGAGGCCGACGACGGCCCGCAGGAGGGAGGACTTGCCCGAGCCCGAGGCGCCGAGCAGCGCGACGACCTCGCCGCGACGCAGCCGCAGGTCGACGTCGTCAACGGCCGCGACGGGGCCGGAGCCGCGGGTGCCGGGGTAGACCACGCTGAGGCCGCGGGCCTCGAGGCCGGAGCCGGCCTGGTCGGCGGCCGCGGACACCGTGGGCGCAGGAGCGGACGAGGACGCGGTGGGTGCGGTGCTCATGAGGCGGCCTTCCTGTCGGGGGCGACGGCACGCGGCCGGCCCGGGTGGGAGCGCCGGGCGGCACGAGGGGACCTGGCACGGTCGTCCTCGGAGCGCAGCCAGGCGGTCTGCGCCCACTCGCAGGCCAGCATGATGGCGGCGGTGCCGAGCGCGAGGACGACGCCGGCGGCCAGGCCCATCCCCTGGTTCTGGGCGCCGGGCGAGCCGATGAGGCGGTAGAGGACCACCGGGAGGGTCGGCTCCTGGGGGCGGGCGAGGAAGCTCGTGGCGCCGAACTCGCCGAGGCTCGTGGCGAGCGCGAAGCCCGCGGCGAGTCCCCCCGCACGCAGGAGGTGGGGCCCGTCGACGGTGGCGAGGACGCGCCCCGGCCCGGCTCCGAGGGCCGCGGCGGCCTCGCGCTGGCGTGGGTCGATGGCGCGCAGCGCGGGAAGGAGGGTACGTGCCACGAGGGGCACGGCGACGACCGCCTGGGCCAGCGGCAGGATCCACCACGAGCGGGTCAGGGACAGGGGCGGGCGCGAGAGGGTGATGAGGAAGCCGAAGCCGACGGTGACCGCGGAGACGCCCAGCGGCAGCATGAAGAGGGAGTCGAGGAGCGCGACGCCGCGGCGGGCCCAGCGGCCGCGCGGGCGGCGCGAGACGATGAGGGAGACGGCCGCGCCGATGGCGAGGGCGATCGCCGCCGCCACGAGCGCCACCTTGAGCGAGTTCCCGGCGGCCTGCCACACCGTGACGATGAGGGCGTTCGAGCCACCCGTCGTGCCGAGGTCGCGGTAGTTCGCGAGGGTCCACTCCCCCGCTCGCCGCAGCGAGCGCAGCACGAGGACGACGATCGGCCCGACCAGCAGCCCGACTACGACGGCGAGGGTGAGCAGGAGCGCCGGGAGGTCGGCGGCGCGCAGCCGGGTGGCGGGCACGTCGAGGCGCAGGCGCAGGCTCGCCTGGCTGGCGGCCCGGGCGCGCTCGGCGACCCACAGGACGGCCGCGATGACGAGGAGCTGGAGGATCGAGAGGACCGCGGCACCGCGCAGGTCGAGGTACTGGGCGGTGAGCACGTAGATCTCGGTCTCGATGGTGCCGATCCCGGTGCCGCCGAGGACGAGGATGACGCCGTAGGCGGTGGCGCAGAAGAGGAAGGTCAGGGAGGCGGCCGAGGCGATGGCGGGCATGAGGCTCGGCAGGGTGACGGTGCGGAAGGCCCGCCACGGCGAGGCTCCCAGGGCTCGGGCGGCCTCGACGGCGCGGGGGTCGAGGCGGGACCACATGGTGCCGACGGTGCGCACGACGAGCCCGTAGTTGAAGAAGACGAGGGCGGCGACGACGGTCGTCGTCGTGCCGTCGAGGTGGAGGGCGCCGAGGGGTCCGCCGGTGGTGACGAGGGCGTGGAAGGCGACGCCGACGACGACGCTGGGCAGGACGAAGGGGACGATGACGACGCCGCGCAGGAGGTCGTGACCGGGGAAGCGTCGGCGGTAGAGGACGAGGGCTCCGGGCACGCCGAGGAGCACGCAGCCGAGGGTGCCGAGGGTCGCCTGGACGAGGGTCTGGCGGATGATCCGCCAGGTGCGGGCGCGGGTGAGGACCTCGCCGAAGCCGGAGAGGTCGAGGGCGCCGTCGGGGGCGAGGCCGCGGCCGACGAGGGTGAGGACGGGCCAGGCGAAGAGCAGGCCGAGGAAGACGAGCGGGACGGCGACGGCGACCGTCCAGCCGATCCACTCGCCCCAGCCGGTCCGCGGCCCGCGCGTCCCCGACGCCCGGCGAGCCCCCCGCGAGATCGGGACCTCCTGGCCAAGAGATCGGGACGTCGTGACCTCGAGGTCGGGACGCCCGCGTCCCGTCCTCCTCGGCGTCACTTGCCGACGGCCTCGGTCCAGGTCTGCAGCCAGGACTCCCGGTTCTTGGTGATGTCGTCCGCCTTGACGACGATCGGGTCGTCGGACGTGGCGCCGAACTTCTTCATGGCGTCGGAGAGGGTCGCGTCCGGGTTGACCGGGTACATGTACATCGAGTCCGGGATGGCGGACTGGACCTTCTTCGTGAGCATCCACTCGACGAAGGCCTTGCCGCCCGCCGGGTTCGAGGCGCCGGCGAGGACGCCCGCGTACTCGACCTGACGGGTCGCGGTGGACAGCACGGACGCCGTCGACGAGCTCTTGCCGTCCGAGGAGACCGTGGAGGCCGGGGAGGAGGAGTACGAGACGACGATCGGGTAGGCGCCCTTGCCCTCGCCCGCGGAGAAGTCCGTCTCGTAGGCGTCGGTCCAGCCGGAGTCGATCTTCGTGCCGTTGGCGACGAGCTTCTTCCAGTAGTCCGCGAAGCCGTCCTCGCCGAAGTGGCCGATCGTGGCCAGGAGGAAGGCGAGACCCGTCGAGGAGGTCGAGGGGTTGATGGCGACGAAGAGGTCCTTGTAGTCGGACTTGATGAGGTCCTCGAAGGAGGTCGGGGCGGCCAGGCCCTTCTTGCTGAACCAGTCGGAGTCGACGTTGACGCAGACCTCGCCGAAGTCGATGGGGGCGAGGGCCTTCTCGCCGTCGACGAGGTACTGGTCGGCGCCCTTGGGCAGGCTGACGGTCTGGGAGGTGTCGATGACGCCCTCGGACAGGACGCGGGAGGCGAAGGAGTTGTCGACGCCGAAGACGACGTCGCCCTGGGGGGCGTCCTTGGTGAGGACGAGCTTGTTGACGAGCTCGCCGCCGTCGCCCATGGTCACGACGGTGAGCGAGCAGCCCGTGTCCGCCTGGAACTGGGACTCGATCTCCTTGGGGAGGTTGAAGGAGTCGTGGGTGACGAGGGTGACGGTGCCGGACGGGCTCGCCGAGGCGCCCGACGATGAGCTCGACGATCCGGAGCCGCAGGCCGCGAGCGCGAGGCCGACGGCGGTGGCGGCGGAGCCGGCGAGCATCGAGCGGCGGGTGATGGTGGTGGACATCCGATCCTCCTAGACGTGGTCAGGAGGGCCCGGGCGCCCGCGGGGCGGCGGACGCGCGGGGAGAAGCTCGACTTCCTTCGCCGGTACGAGCCGGAGCAGGTTCGAGGGTCTGCGGTCTCCCGCACTCTCAGCGCCCGTCCCGCGGGGTCCGGTGGGGCGCTCCCCTGTCGTGGTGAGGCCAGTGTAGCTGGGGCGTCCGGGAGCGGCGCCGTCGCGGTATCCGCGCCGGTGGGGCAGGATGTGCCTGTACGGAACGGCACCGTCGCATCCCGCGGCGCGCACGCCGTCGCCCCCTCGCGGCCCCGCCGCGCACCGAAGGAACGGAGCACACCATGGCAGACCTCGGTTGGAAGGCCACCTCGGCCATCACCACCCTCGTGTCCGGCGTCGTCGCCGAGAAGGCCGTCAAGATCGGCTGGAAGCTCGTCACGGGCCACGAGGCCCCGGAGCAGGAGGAGCAGCTCCTCACGTACCAGCTCGCCGAGGTCATCGCCTTCGCGGTCATCTCCGGCGCCGCCATGACGTTGACCCGCCAGCTCACGCTGCGTCAGGCAGCGAAGTGGTACGGAGGCCGCGAGATCGAGAACCCGCTCGAGGACAAGAAGCTCGAGGTGAAGGGCTGAGCAGCCCCTCGCTCGCGCTCGCGCGCAGCGCCCCCAGGCGATCGCGCAGCGCCCCCGAGGCGCCGACCTCGCCCCGTCGCCCCTGAGACCCACGCCCTTGCTGCGGGTCTCAGGGGCGACGTCACCAGCTGGCGGGGACCACAGGTCAGGTTCGCGGCGCGGCACCCGGGAGAGGGCCGTCGCGGCACACGGCTAGGCTTCCGGCATGACGTCCCTGCAAGTCCTCAAGCTCGTGTGCACCGTCATCGTCGTCGCCGTCACCCTCATCGGCGTCGGTCTCTTCGCGCGAGCCTGTAGCCAGATCGTCGCGAGGATGCGCCTCGGACGAGCCGCGGGCCGCGAGCGCACCCGCCCCGTCGGCCGCCGCCTGTGGCTCCTCGTCTCCGAGGTCCTCGGGCACAGCGCGTTCAGGAACCGGCCGTGGATCCGCGTGGCCCACTGGCTCGTCATGGTGAGCTTCCCGCTCCTCTTCCTCACTCTCGTCACCGGCTACGGGCAGGTCCTCTCCGGCTCCGGCTACCAGCTCCCGTGGCTCGGGCACCAGGCCTGGTGGGCGTGGGTCGTCGAGGGAATCGCCTGGACCTCGACCGCAGGGATCATCGGCCTCATCGCCGTGCGCACCCGCAACCGCCGCGACGGCGCGACCGAGCCGCCCTTCGACGCGACGAGCGAGGGCGGCACGCGCACCCGCTCCTCCCGCTTCGCTGGCTCCACGAACGCCCAGGCCCGCTTCGTCGAGGCCGTCATCCTTGGCGTCGTCCTCTGCGTCCTGGCCCTGCGCATGCTCGAGCACGCCGCCCTCGTCAAGGCCGGCGACCCGCTCGGCACGTGGACGCAGTTCCCGCTCACCGCCTGGACCGGTCCGGCCCTCACGCACCTGTCCGCGGGCGCGATCACCGGCGCCGTCTACGTCATCGCGACGCTCAAGATCGTCATCTCGATGACCTGGATGATGGTGGTCGGCCTGCAGCCCTCGATGGGGGTGGCCTGGCACCGCTTCCTCGCCATCGTCAACGTCTACGCCCGCCGCGACATGGCGGGGACGACGGCGGACCCGGCCACCATCGCGCGGTGCACCGGCGAGGAGCCGGCCGCCGTCGCCGAGCGCCTCAGGGAGAACGTGCCCGCAGCCCGCACCGGGGCGAAGGCCCTCGGCCCGCTCCTGCCGCTCGAGTTCGAGGGTGCCGACGGCGCCCCCGTCGCCCTCACGGCCGCGACCATGGACGACCTCGACGCCGCCATGGAGAAGGCCGACGAGGAGGAGCGCGAGGTGACGCTCGGCATCGGACGCGTCCAGGACTTCTCGTGGAAGGGCCTGCTCGACTTCTCCACCTGCACCGAGTGCGGCCGCTGCCAGGACCTCTGCCCCGCGTGGAACACCGGCAAGCCCTTGTCCCCCAAGCTCTTCGTCGAGGCGGTGCGAGACCACCACGGCGCCGTCGCCCCGTACCTCGCCGCCGCCGGCACCCTCGGGATCGCCCCCGAGGAGGTCACGGACGCCCAGGCCACCGACCACGGCGACCTCCTCGCCGACACCCGCTCCGGGCTCGTCACGGGCACCGCGCACACCGGCGACGTCCTCGGCGCGCTCCTGGCCGCCAAGGCAGCGCCCTCGGAGACCGGCGTCGCCACCCGCCCCGCGCCGCTGGCCGGCGACGTCATCCCCGCGGACGTCCTGTGGTCGTGCACGACCTGCGGCGCCTGCGTCGACCAGTGCCCCGTGGACATCGAGCACGTCGACCACATCGTCGACGTCCGCCGTCAGCAGGTCCTCATGGAGTCCGCGTTCCCCAAGGAGCTCGGGCAGATGTTCCGCAAGATGGAGTCCAAGGGGAACCCGTGGGGCCTCGCGCCGCGCAAGCGCATGGACTGGGCGAAGGGCCTCGACTTCGAGGTGCCCGTCATCGGCGTCGACGTCGAGGACGCCTCAGAGGTCGACTACCTGTTCTGGGTCGGCTGCGCCGGCGCCTACGAGGACCGCGCGAAGAAGACGACGCGCGCCGTCGCCGAGCTCCTGCACGTGGCCGGGGTGTCCTTCGCGGTGCTCGGGGACGCCGAGTCCTGCACGGGCGACCCGGCCCGCCGCGCCGGCAACGAGATCCTCTTTCAGATGCTCGCCGGGCAGAACGTCGAGACCCTCAACGAGGCGAGGGTCCAGCGGATCGTCGTGTCCTGCGCGCACTGCTTCAACACGCTCGCCCGCGAGTACCCGCAGACCGGCGGCCACTACGAGGTCATCCACTACACGCAGCTGCTGAGCCGCCTCGTCCGCGAGGGCAGGCTCAAGCCCGTCGCCGCGGAGCAGCGGCCCGAGCTTCCGCAGGTCACCTACCACGACGCCTGCTACCTGGGCCGCCACAACCAGGTCTACAACGCGCCGCGCGAGCTCATCGAGGCCACCGGCGCCGACGCCGTCGAGATGCCCCGCAACCACGAGCGGGCCTTCTGCTGCGGCGGCGGCGGGGCGCGCGCCTTCATGGAGGAGTCGATCGGGACGCGCATCGCCGTCGAGCGCTCCCGCGAGGCAATCGGGACCGGCGCGCAGGTCATCGCGACCGCCTGCCCCTTCTGCACGACGATGCTCTCCGACGGCGTCGCCTCCGAGGGCGCGGACGTGCGGGTCGCCGACGTCGCGACCCTCATGCTTGAGGCGGTCCGACGCGGGCAGGACGGCCCCGGCCAGGCCGGGGCCGAGGAGCCCGAGCCCGCGCTCACCTGAGCGACGCCCCGGGGTGCGGCGCACCACCCACCGGGACCATTCCATATCACTGATCGGTTGGTTACGGTGGTGCCACCCCTTCCCCGACCTCGACGAGGAGTCCTCGTGGCGGACAGCGGCCTCGGTGTCTACGCGTCCCTGCTGCGGATCCCGCACGCGGCCCGGTCCGCCGTCACCGGCGTCATCGGGCAGTTCCCCTACCCGCTGCTCGGCATGGGCCTGCTCGTCGGGATCCGCGACGGCTACGGCTCCTACACGCTGGCCGGCGTCGTCTCCGCCGTCATGGCCGTCACCTCCGCGCTCACCGGGCCCGTCGTCGGACGACTCATCGACAGCCACGGGCAGCGTCGCGTCGGCCTGCCGCTGTCCGCGTTCTGGATCTTCTCCATCATCTTCATGTCCGCCGCGATGCGGCTGCACTGGGCGCCCTGGATCATGGTCGTCGGCGCCGTCCTGCTGGGCACGAGCGTGCCGTACTCCTCGATGGTCCGCGGCCGGTGGACCTACGTGCTGCGCGATCGACCGGGCTCTCTCAACTCCGCCCTGTCGCTGACGAGCACGCTCGAGGAGATGATGTGGGTCATCGGCAACCCGCTCGGGACCGTCCTCGCCACGAGCGTCGCCATGCTCTCGCCGATGGTCGCTGCCATCGTCACGATCCTCGTCGCCGCCTGGGGATTCCTCCTCGACGGCTCGATCGAGCCGCCCGCCGCCGGGCCCGCCGAGAGCCCCAGGCGGCGCCGTCGCGCTGAGAGACGGGCGCGTCGTCGGGCCGCCTCCCAGGCGGCGGGAGCCGCGGCGGCCGCCCGGCCAGGCCCCGGCCGCCGCCGCCGTCGCGCCGGATGACGTCTCCCTCCCGGGGCTGGCCGCCGAGCCGCGCACGAAGGAGCCCCTCCTCACCCTCGGTTTCGTGTCGCTCCTCGCGATCCAGATCGCCTACGGCGCCTTCGTCGCCTCGACGAACGTCTCCGTCGTCGCCCTGGCCACGGAGCTCGGCCTGCCCGGGAACGCCGGCTTAGTCATCGCCGCGTTCTCCGGCGCCTCCATGCTCGGGGCGATCGGCTACGGCGCACGGACGTGGACGAGCCCGCTGTGGCTGCGCTTCTACGTCGGCATGGTCATCGTGACGGTCGGCTCCTCGATGCTGCTCCTCACGCACCACCTCGTCACCGCCGCCGCGGTCCTCTTCGTCGCGGGGCTCGCGCAGGCACCGACCGTCGTGAACGTCAACCAGCTCCTCATCCGCATGACGCCGGCGTCCCGCTTCACGGAGGCGATGGCGATGCTCGGAGCCATGTTCGTCATCGGCATGGCGCTGTCGAACCTCGTGACCGGGCGGATGGTCGACGTCATGGGCTCCCACGGAGGGTTCCTCACGCTCGCAGGCTTCGCCGCGACGGCGCTCGCCATCGGCCTGATCGCCATGACGCCGATCCGGCGCGCCACCGCCGCACCGCGCCTCCCGGACGTCCACGAGATCCTCGACGGCGGTGCCGAGGCCTGAGGACGAGCTCGCGATGCTGTCCATGCGGGAGCGTCAGGACTCGCGCAGCGGAGTGGCTGCCAGACGATTCCCGCACCATTCCGCCGTCTCAGGCCGGGGCGGCATCCGTTTCGGCTCGTGTGCCACCCTCTGCCGCGTCCTGGTGGACAGCCTCCCGTCCCTCAGCCGAGCCCGGCGAGCTCCTTGGCCCGGGCGAGGACGGAGTCGAGCATCTCGACGGTCATGACGCCGGTCGAGGTGTTGTACTGACTCGTGTGGTAGCTGCCGAGCAGCGTCACCGGGGTGCCGTCCGGGCGCGCGAGCATCGCCTCGGCGCCGTGCCCGAAGCGCGGCGCGGGGCGGGGCACGGTCCAGCCGGAGGCGCGCGCCACCTGGAGGGCCGTGGTCCACGCGATGCCGCCGAGGGCGAGGATGACGCGCAGGTCCGGGAGGAGCTCGAGCTCGCGGGTGATCCACGGGCGGCAGGTCGTCTTCTCCGCCGTGGACGGCTGGTTGCCGGGCGGGGCGCAGCGCACGGCCCCGCCGATGCGGACGTTGATCGGGGCGGTGCCGTCGCCGGCAGCCTCGGAGGTGCCGCGGCTGGCGAGGCCGGCTCGGTGGAGCCCGGCCCACAGCCAGTCGGAGGACCTGTCACCGGTGAAGACGCGCCCGGTGCGGTTGGAGCCGTTGGCGGCGGGCGCGAGTCCCATGAGGTAGATCGGGGCGTCCGCGGGACCGAGGGAGAAGGCGGGACGTCCCCAGTAGGGCTGGTCGGCGAAGGCGGCGCGGCGTCCGGTCGTGGCGACCTCCTCGCGCCAGGAGACGAGACGCGGGCAGGCGCGGCACACGCTGATCCGGGCGTCGAGCTCGGCGAGGTCGCGGGTGCGGGCGAGCCGGGCGACGCCGGCCGGGGTGCGCGCCACCGGGGTACTGGCCGTCGCGGGGTCGCCGGGCCAGCCGGTGCCGGGCGGGACCGGGGACTCGAAGAGCTGTCCGGTGATCGGGTGCGGGTCTGCCATATCGGTCATTCTGGTGCCCCGAGCGGGTCAGAGCCGCCCGCGACCTTGTGCCAGAGAATGTCTGTGCAGGTCAGAGCATTGCCGGCGCGCGACGCAGAAGCTCTGACCCGCTGAGGGCACCATCCTCCGGCGCGTCGGCCTCAGAACGGGTCGTCACCCCGGACGGGCGCAACTGTGGGGGCGGCCTTCGTGGACAGCGGCACGACGCACGGGCCGAGGAAGGCCTGTGTGAGCGGCCCGATGAGGAGCGCGTAGAGCACGGTGCCGATCCCGAGCGTGCCGCCGAGCAGCCACCCGACGACGAGGACGAGCACCTCGACGCTGGTCCGCGCCAGCCGCAGGGAGACGCCGGTGCGGAGGTTGAGCCCCGTCATGAGGCCGTCGCGCGGTCCGGGGCCGAGCTGGCTGCCGATGTAGAGGCCGCCCGCGAGCCCGTTGAGGACGATCCCGGTGGCGAGCAGCCCACCGCGCGCCCCGAGGCCGTGGACGGGCGGCAGGAGGGCGAGGGTCGCGTCGAGCGCGATCCCGATCAGCACGGTGTTGGCGACGGTTCCGAGGCCCGGCCACTGGCGCAGCGGGATCCACAGGAGCAGGACGACGACGCCGGTGAGGATGACGACCGTTCCCATGCTGACGCCGGTGTGGAGCGCGACGCCCTGGTGGAAGACGTCCCACGGTGCGTTGCCAAGGCGCGTGGCGACCATAAGCGCCTCGGAAGCACCGAAGAGCCACAGGCCGGCCACGAGCTGGACGAGGCGGCGCGGAAGCCGGCCGGCGCGGAGCTGGTCGATCGGGTTGAGGTCGGCGAGAGCGGGCACGGCGCCATGATGCGCGCCGGGACCTGGGGCGGGATGACCCGTCTCAGCGGCGGCCGTAGGGGTCGGGCCGGAGCACCATGCCGCGGGGCTCGCGCTCGAGGCCGGCCTGGGCGAGCAGCGCGGAAACCCCGCGGTCGAGGGCGGGCACGCCGCCCAGGTTCTCGACGACGCGCCTGGGCGGGCGCTCCTCGCGTCCCATGAGCTCACGCTCGTGCTGGACGAGTGCCGTGAGCGCGGCCTCGAGGACGGCGCGGTCGGCGGTGTAGGACGTGAGGGCGCGCAGCCTCTCGGTGGCGTGGAGGACCGGTCGGCCCTCGAGCAGGACGACGGAGGCTCCCTGGCGGCGTGCGGGCGCGCCAGTGTCCTCGCGCTCGCGGTCGCTGATCCCCTCGGGCAGGGCGGGCTCAGGCCACGGGACGGCGCGCCCGACCAGGCAGGCGGGGTCCTTGAGGTCGACGACGACGGGGCGCGAACCCGCGGCGAGGGCGACGCCGGCGGAGCGGTTCGGGCGCTCGCGCAGAAGGTCGACGGTCTCCCGCTCGGCCACCTGTGAGGGACCGAGACCGGCGACGAAGCGGCCGCGCAGGAGCAGACCGGTGTCCTCCATGCGTCGAAGCACGGGGACGAGCGGACCGAGGCCGCCGGGGACCCCGGCCGCCAGGGCGACCTCGCGGGAGACGACGGCGTAACGCTCGAGGAGGGACTCGACGAGGGCGAGGGCGTCCTCCTCGGGGGTGACGTCGGAGGGCTCGAGGCGGCGCCAGCCGGGGGCTGAGCCCGTGAGGGGCGCGGTGACCGACGCCGTTGCGACGACGGCAGAGCCCGCCGTGCCTCCCAGCGCCGTCACGTCCCGGCCGCCTCGCGCCGACTCGCTCTGGCCTGCCCGCGCTGCCTCGTCACGGAGCGCCGAGGCGAGGGAGCGGCCCCCGGTGAGCGAGCCGTATCGGCTCCGCCCACGCCGCGAGCGGACGCGGCGCGCGGGCTGGGCGGTGACGCGCGACGTCGGGTGCAGGGCACGGCGGACGGGCTCGAAGGAGGCGGCGGTCGCGCCGCCGTCGAGGGCGAGGTCCCACAGGGCGTTCGGGTCGGTCGTGTCCGCGGGGCCCGCGTCGAGGGGAGCGAAGGGCGAGTCGGAGGGGAGGAAGGCGATCTCGTCGGGGGCGGCGGGCGATCCCGAACCGGTCCCTGCGGCTCCGGCTGAGGCCGCTGGCCTCCCGGCTGGACCCGACGTCGACGCCGCAGCCTCCGGGGCCCCGTCTGTGTCCTCCCGCCGGCTGCGCCCCACCCACAGCACGTCGCCGGAGGCGAGGAGCTCGTCGAGCATGGCGGGCCGGTAGCCGTCGACCCGCGCGGGCAGGACGACCTCCTCCCAGAGCGGGGCGGGGAGCCAGACGCCCTCGAGCTCGGCGAGCACCTCGGCCAGGCCCTCGGCACCCGACCGCGGCTCGTCGAGACCGGCCCGCTCCAGCACGAGGGCCTGCAGGGTCTCGGCCGGGACGGGCTCGATCGCCGAGCGCGCACGGGCGAGGGAGCGGTTGCGGACGCGCCGCAGGACGGCGGGCGCCATCCAGCGCTCGCTCTGCCCGCCGAGGCGCAGGACGTCATCGTCGTCGGCGAGCCTCACGAGGGTCTCGCGGGCGGTGGCCATGCCGAGGCCGAGACGGTCGGCGACGTCGCCAGCGGTGAGACCGGCGTGGGAGCGGACAAGGCGCAGGACGAGGCTGCCGAGCGGGGACCGGGCACCCTCACGGACGCGGAGGACGGTGCCGGCGTCGCGCTCCAGGGCCCAGTCGGGGACGGCGGTGCCGAGACCCTCGTGGAGGTCGGGGGCGTCCTCGACGCGCGCCCACCGCTGCGTGCCGCCGACGTTGACCTGCAGGGCCCGGTGGTGCGCAGCGAGCTCGTCGAGCGCGGCCGCGGCGTCCTCCTCGCCGTCCGCCGCGCACCGCTCGACGACCTCCTCGACGCTGAGCGGGCCGAGCTCGCGCAGCAGGTCGGCCACGCCCTCACCGTCCGCCCGTGCCCGACGCTCCGGCGCGAGGCGCTGCAGCTCGGCCTCCACCTGGGCGAGGACGTCGTCGTCGAGGAGCCCGGCGACGCCGTCGTCTCCCATGAGCTCGGCGAGGACGTCGGGGTCGAGCGAAAGGAGGTGGGCGGTGCGCTCGGCGTGCGGCAGGTCCCCCTGGTAGAGCAGCGACGCGGTGTAGCCGAAGACGAGGGGCCCGGCGAAGGGGGACGGTGACTCGGTGGTGACGTCGACGACGCGCACCTCCCCCGCCGCGATCCGACGCAGCAGCGCGGCGAGGACGGGCAGGTCGTACACGTCCTGGAGGCACTCGCGGGCGGCCTCCACGGAGACCGGGAAGGACTCGAGCTGACGCGATGCCTCGAGGAGCTGGCCGGCCTTGAGCCGCTGGAGCCAGAGCGGCGTGCGGCGGCCGGGCTGTGCGGCGGGCATGAGGAGCGCGCGGGCGGCGCACTCGCGGAAGCGCGCGGCGAAGAGCGCCGTCTCCCCGATCCTCGCGGTCACGAGGCGGGTGACCTCGTCGCCGTCGAGGACGACGAGCTCGAGCCCGGGCGGGGTTTCCTCGGTCATGGGGAGCTGCAGGACGATCCCGTCGTCGGCGACCACCATCTGGGGCTCGATGCCGAGCAGCGTCCGGGCCCGCTCGCGGATGGCCATGGCCCAGGGCTCGTGGACGCGCCGGCCCCAGGGGCTGTGGAGGATGAGTCGCCACGAGCCGTCCTCGTCCTGGGTGCGCTCGAGGACGAGGGTGCGGTCGCTCGGCACGACTCCGGTGGCGGCGCGCTGCTCGCGCAGGAGGGCGGTGAGGTTACGGCGGGCGGCGGCGTCGAGGCCGTCCTCGGTGAGACGGTCGGTCAGCGGTCCAGGGACCTCCTCGCCGCCCGGACTGGGTACAGCCTGCAGCTCCGGCAGGTCCGCGGAGACCTCCCGCAGGAAGGCGCCCTTGGCGGCGCCGGTCGCGGCGGGCCGCCCGGGGCCCTCGCCGTGCCAGAAGGGCAGGCGCGAGGAGCGGCCCGGGGCGGCGTCGACGATGACGCGGTCCCCCGTGATCTCGCGGACCCGCCACGAGGAGGTGCCGAGCGTGATGACGTCGCCGACGGCGGTCTCGTTGACCATCTCCTCGTCGAGCTCGCCGACTCGGCGGCGCCCGGCGTCGGCCTCGCCCTCCGGCAGGACGACGGGGAACATACCGCGGTCGGGGATGGTGCCGGAGGCTCCGACGGCGAGGCGCTGGGCGCCGGGACGTGCGGCAAGCGTGCCCGACCCGCGGTCCCAGGTGAGGCGCGGGGCGAAGTCGGTGAGCTCGGCGGTGGCGTAGGCGCCGTCGAGGAGCTCGAGGACGGACTCGTAGGCGCGGCGCGGCAGGTCGCGGTAGGGGGCGGCGCGACGGACGGTCGCGTACCAGTCCTCGACGCCGAGGTCCCCCATGGACGCTGCGGCGACCGTCTGCTGCGCGAGGACGTCGAGGGCGTTGGTGACGAGGACAGTCTCCTCGATGCGGCCGGCCCGCACGCCCTCGCAGACCACGGCAGCGTCGACGAGCTGGGTGCGCTGGACCGGGTAGAGGGTGCCGGTGGGGCGGCCTCCCACGCGGTGGTCGGCGCGGCCGACGCGCTGGAGGGCGGAGGCGACTGACGGCGGCGGGGCGACCTGGAGGACGAGGTCGACGGAGCCCATGTCGATGCCGAGCTCGAGGGAGGCGGTGGCGACGACGCAGCGCAGCTCCCCGGCCTTGAGGAGCCGCTCGACCTCGAGACGCTGCTCCTTGGAGACGGAGCCGTGGTGGGCGCGGGCGATGACGGGGGCCTCGGGCGGGAGGGCCTGTGCGTGGGCGTTGTCCCCCATCTCCCAGGACTCGCGGTGGAGGGCGGGGTCGACCGCCCAGGGGTCCTCGGCGGAGCCGCCGGCCGACGGCGGAAACGCGGGTCCGCCGGCCAAGGCGGGCAGCGCCGGGCCTTCGGCCGACGGCGGAAACGCGGGGCCAGCGCCGTCAGCCCCAGCCCCGCCGTCGACGTCGAGGGGCCGGGCGGCCTGGGCGAGGCGGATCGCGTAGGCCTCGTTGAGGTGGGCGGTGAGGCGCTCGCACACGCCGCGGGAGTTGACGAAGACGATGGTGGTGCGGTGGGCGAGGACCTCGTCGAGGACGGCCTCCTCGATGTGCGGCCAGATCGACGCGGTCACGTGGGAGGCAGCGGCGGCCCGCCCGGCCACGGCGCCCGCCGCGCGTCCCGCACCTGCAGCACCTCCGCCGCCGGCCATGTGCCGCCTCAGCGCCTTGTCGGAGCGCCACGCGCTCGCGCCGTCGCCGCGCCCTGGGCGTGCGGGCGCGACGTCGCGGGAGCGTCCCTGCCGGACGGGAGCCGCGAGCGCCCGGTCCATGCGGGTGCGGCGGTCCTCGGTGGCGGGGACGTGGGCCATGTCGTCCACGGGGACGGCGACGCGCAGCTCGGGCAGGGTCCGAGCGTCGTCGGCGACGATCGTGACGGGGTGCGTGCCACCGAGGAAGCGGGCGATCTCCTCGCGCGGCGAGACGGTGGCGGACAGGCCGACGCGCTGCGCGGGACTGGCGAGCAGGTCGTCGAGGCGCTCGAGGGAGAGGGCGAGGTGCGTGCCGCGCTTCTCCCCGGCGAAGGAGTGGATCTCGTCGACGATGACGGTCTCGACGGTGCGCAGGCTCTCCCGTGCCTTGCTGGTGAGCATGAGGTAGAGCGACTCGGGTGTCGTGATGAGGACCTCCGGCGGGTGGGCGGCGAGGCGGCGGCGCTCGCGCGCGGGAGTGTCCCCGGAGCGGACGCCGACGCTGACCGGGGCCCAGCGCTCGCCGAGCTCGGCGGCGGCCTCGGCGATTCCGGCGAGCGGACGGCGGAGGTTGCGCTCGACGTCGGCGCCGAGGGCCTTGAGCGGGGAGACGTAGAGGACGCGGACTCCGCGCGCCGGGCCCTTCTTGCGACCAGACCCGGATCCGGAGGCACCAGCGGACGGTGCGGCGTCATCGGCCCCGGCCGCACCGCCGGACGCCGTCCCTCCACGCCCGAGCCGGTCGATCGCGGAGAGGAAGGCCGCGAGGGTCTTGCCAGAGCCCGTCGGCGCGATGACGAGCGCGTTCTCGCCGCGACCAATAACCTCCCAGGCACGGGTCTGGACCGTGGTGGGGCCGGAGAAGGCGCGCGAGAACCAGGCCCTCGTCGCGGGTGCGAAGTCCGCCGGCTGGTCGGCCCCGTCGCGCCGCTCGATCCCCTCAGTCACGGCGCCAGTATGACCGCACGGTCCGACACGAACGCGCCCCGGCCCACGTCCGCGGCGCACTTCCCTCGCCGAGGTCGGTCGGGGGCGCGGCCGGCAGCCGCCCCTCCCGCCCGACCTCTTTAGACCACCAGCCCGCGTCTGGACCACCTCGCTCAATCTGGACCACCCACGACGTCGTCCCAGGTGGTCCAGACCGCGCTCGGTGGTCCGTAACCGGAGCGTGGCTCCCGCCGCTCCGGGGGGGCAGCCACGCACCCACCGCCATGACGTCGTACCTCCGCCGTAGCGTGGGGGCATGACCTCCTCCCCCAGCCTCTTCGACGCGGCCGCCGAGGACGGCGGCGCCGTCGTCGACGACCCGACACGCCCTCTCGCGGACCGGCTGCGCCCCCGCAGCCTCGAGGAGGTCGTCGGCCAGTCGCACCTGCTCGCCGACGACGCCCCGCTGGGCCGGATGGTGGCGCGCGGCCGGCTCTCCTCGATCATCCTGTGGGGCCCGCCAGGCTGCGGGAAGACGACGATCGCCCGTCTCCTGGCCGAGCGCACGGGCCTCGTCTTCGAGCAGGTGAGCGCCACCTTCTCCGGCGTCGCGGACCTGCGCAAGGTCTTCGCCACCGCCGCCCGACGCCGGGAGATCGGCCAGGGCACGCTGCTCTTCGTCGACGAGATCCACCGCTTCAACCGCGCCCAGCAGGACTCCTTCCTGCCCTACGTCGAGGACGGGACGGTCGTGCTCGTCGGCGCGACGACGGAGAACCCCTCCTTCGAGCTCAACGGGGCGCTCCTGTCGCGATGCCAGGTGCTCGTCCTCGGCCGGCTCGACGACGACGCCCTCGCCGAGCTGCTCGAGCGCGCCGAGGCGCTCACCGGGCGTTCCCTGCCGCTCACCGCAGACGGCCGCGCGGCCCTGCTCGCCATGGCCGACGGCGACGGACGCTACCTGCTGGGCATGGTCGAGCAGGTCCTCGAGGCCACGGCGCCTGGCGGTCTGCAGCCTTCACCTGACGCGGGAGGGGCCGCCCCGGGCAGCGCGCCCGGGCTGCTCGACGCGGAGGCGCTCACCGCCGTCGTCGCCTCGCGGGCGCCGCTGTACGACAAGACCTCTGAGGAGCACTACAACCTCATCTCCGCGCTCCACAAGTCCATGCGCGGGAGCGACCCTGACGCCGCCCTCTACTGGCTCTCCCGGATGCTATTGGGCGGGGAGGACCCGCTCTTCATCGCCCGACGCGTCGTGCGCTTCGCCAGCGAGGACGTCGGCGTGGCGGACCCGGCGGCACTGCAGGTGGCCCTCAACGCGTGGGAGACCTTCGAGCGGCTCGGGCACCCTGAGGGCGAGCTCGCGATCGCTCAGGCGGTCGTCTACCTGGCCACCGCGCCGAAGTCGATCAGCGTGTACCGGGGCTTCAACCGGGCGTGGAAGGCGGCGCAGCGCACGGGCTCCCTCATGCCGCCGGCCCACATTCTCAACGCCCCGACGCGCCTCATGAAGGACCTCGGCTACGGCGCCGGCTACCAGTACGACCCGGACACCGAGGACGGCTTCTCCGGCGCGGACTACATGCCTGTGGGCTACCCGGCCCCGGAGGAGCGGGAGCGCTTCTACGAGCCGACGGACCTCGGACACGAGCACCTCGTCCGCGAGCGCCTCGCCTACTGGGAGGAGCTGCGCGAGCGCAAGCGGGCAGAGGCCGCGGGGGACGCACCGACTCAGCGCCCCGGAGCCACGAGCTAGACCTCCCTGGTCGAGCGGGGCGCCGCCGGCGTCGTGCTCGTCCAGGGAGGTCTTGTTCGCTCACGTGACGGCGCCTCGGCCGCGCGCTCAGCCCCGGAACGGCAGGGGCGCCGTCCCCCGCACCCCGGCGTCGACGGCGTACACGGAGCCGGCCGCCGGCTCGACGTCGTCGGGCAGGTTCTCGCGAGACGTCGTCACGAACAGCGTCCCGAGGCCGGACTCCCCGAAGGAGCAGGCCGTCACCTGCCGCACCGGCAGCTCGACGACGGCGTCGAGGGTGCCGTCGGGGGCGTAGCGGCGCACGGCTGAGCCACCGTTGAGCGCGGTCCACACGCCGCCCTCGGCGTCGACCGTGAGTCCGTCCGGGTGCCCGTCCTCAGGATCGATCGTCACAAAGGGGCGCGGGCTGACGAGCCCGGAGTCGGCGTCGTAGTCGAGGAGCGTGATGGTGCCCGTCGGGGTGTCCGTCCAGTAGGCGTGCGTCCCGTCCGGGCTGAAGCCAAGGCCGTTGCAGATGGTGGCGCCGCCCCACGCGGTGACGGGCTTCGCGTCCGGACCGTCCCAGCGGTAGACGACGGCGGCGCCCTCCGCCTGGTCGTAGGCCATGGTGCCGACCCAGAACCGGCCCTCGGGGTCGCAGCCGCCCTCGTTGGTGCGGATGCCCGGGTCGGTGAGAAGGGTGGTGACCTCGAGCAGGTCGGAGAGGTCCTCCGCTCGGCCCAGGGCCACCCCGTGCTCGGTGGCCACGATCGCGCCGCCGCCGACGCGCGGCCGGATGACGGAGGCGACGGCGGAGGGCACGTCGAGGCGAGTGGGTCGGACGTCGTCGTCGAGCTCGACGACGACGCCGGCGAGCATGTCGACGAGGCGCAGACGGCCGGTGGCCTCCCACCAGCAGGGACCCTCGCCGTGGTACGTGATCGAGTCTGAGACGCGCTCTGCCTTCATGGGAGCAGCCTACGGATCCAACCGACCTCGACGGGGACAACGACCGACCTCGACGCGGAGACCGACCGACCTCGGTGGAGGGGCGCGCCGTCGGCCGCCGTCGCTTGGACCACCGACGTGAAAGTGGACCACGTGGCTGGGTCTGGACCACCGGAGCCACTGGCTGCGGAGGTCCAGATTCAGCGCGGTGGTCCAAAGCGCGAGAAGTGGAGCACGAGCGCTGGGAGAGGCGGGTGTCGGACGGCTCCTGCCGCAGCCCGTCAGTGCTCGACGAGCACGGCGACGGTCCTCGCGGGCACGCGCACGGTGCCCGTCGCCCGGTCGAAGGTCGTGCGGCGGACCACCTCGTCGGAGCCCTCGGCCTGCACGTCGCTCAGCTCGAGGAAGCGGCCCACGAGGTCGTCGCACTGCTGCTCCACCTCGTTCGGGGTCGCGTTGATGACGATGACGAGCCCGTCGAGGGCCGGGTCGAGGTCGGCCTCACCGGCGCCGTCGTCGACGACCATGAGGATGACGCCGGGCTGCGCCTGGTCCCCGCCCACGGGGAAGGAGACGCGCTCGAGGACGAGCTCGGCGGACCCCAGCGTGAACAGGGGGCTGGAGCGGCGCAGCCGGAGGAGGTCGAGGGCGGCCTCGGTGGCGGTGGCGATGTCGTGGGCGTCGGGGCGCAGCTCCTCGTGGGAGAGGAGCTCGGCCTGGAAGATCCACTGGTCGAAGTTACGGTTCGCGGGTGGCAGGCCCCTGCCCCAGCCGTTGTCCTGCCCGGTCCAGTCGATGGCGTTGAACCAGTCGCCGGAGTTGTAGGAGTCGGTGTCGAGGGACTTGCTGCGCAGCATCTCGGTGCCGGCCGCCCAGAAGGACGGCGTCTGCCCGAGGGTGACGCAGGCGAGGCAGACCGTGTTCATGCGGACGCGGTCCGCCATCGACGTGCCGATCGGCAGCTTGTAGGTGAGGCGGTCGAAGAGGGTCTCGTCGTCGTGGGCGTCGACGTAGGCGATGGACTCGACGGGCTCCGTGCCGTAGGCGGCGGCCTGGTCGCCGTAGCGGATCTCCTCGCCGCGGCGGTGCTCGCCGTCGGCGGTGCGCAGGACCATGTCGCGCAGGTTCCCGGCCAGGGAGAGGCGCACGAGGTCGGTGCGCCAGGCCAGGTCGGCGCGCAGGGAGCCCTCGTCGCGATCGTCGCGGCCGTTGGGGTCGGTGAGCTCGCCGGTGCCGAGGCCCTGAGCGGTGCGCGGGTCGGCGTCGAAGTGGGTGCCGCCGTGCACGGCGTCGCGGACGCGGTCGTTGAAGGTGCCGACGCCGGTGCCGCCGAGCTGCCCCTGGATCGCCTGGGTGAAGAGGGCATTGTTCGCGACCTCGCCCATGTTCCAGCCCTCGCCGTAGAGGAAGACCGGGTGGCCGACGGCTTCCTCGGCGACGGCGTCGAGCGCCTCGCGGAGCCGGTTCATCGTGTCGACGGAGTGGTAGCCCATGAGGTCGAAGCGGAAGCCGTCGACGTGGTACCGCTGCACCCAGCTGACGCAGGAGTCGATCATGAGCCGCTCGGCCATGGCGTGCTCGGTGGCGACGTTGTTGCAGCAGGTGCTCATCTCGATGTCGCCCGCAGCGTCGCGCCGGTGGTAGTAGCCGGGGACGATGCGGTCGAGGACGGACTGGGGGTCCTGGCCTGCGGCCGAGGTGTGGTTGTAGACCTGGTCGAGGACGACCTGGAGCCCCATGCCGTGCAGGGCTCCGACCATCCCGCGGAACTCGGCCGTGCGGGCGCCGCCGTCCTGGTGCCCGTCGGTGGCGTAGGAGCCCTCGGGCGCCTGGTAGTGGAAGGGGTCGTAGCCCCAGTTGAAGGCGTCCTCGTCGGCGACGGCGGCGACGGCGGCCTGCGGGCGGCGCGAGGCGGGCGAGGTCCCCTCGGGGATCTCGGGGACGCGCTGGCGGGCCCGGTCCTCGGGGACGGTCGCGAAGTCAAAGACCGGCAGGAGGTGGAGGGTGTCGATGCCGACCGCGGCGAGGCGGCGCAGGTGGCGGGTGCCCGCGGAGTCGAGCCCGAAGGCGGCGTAGGTGCCGCGCAGCTCCTCCGGGACGGTGGTGTCGGCGGCGGAGAAGTCGCGGACGTGGAGCTCGTAGATGCTCCGGGCGGCGTCGGAGACGACGTCGGGGGCCAGGTTCTCGGTCCAGGCCGCGGGCTTGAGGGCGTGCTGGTCGAGGTCGACGGCGACGGAGCGCGTCGAGTCGACGGTGAGGGCGAGAGAGTACGGGTCGGTCACGCGGTTGGTGACGATCTCGCCGGTGGTGTGGAGGAGGACCTCGATCTCCCAGAGGTACTGGGCGCCGGAGCCGACGACGCCGTCGGGGACCTCCCAGCGGCCGTCGTCGCGCCGCTCGGCCCGGGACCGGGTGGGCTCGCCGTCGACGGTGGGGACGGATCCGGTGGGGTCGCCGGTCTCCCAGCTGAGGAGGGTGACGTCGCGGGCGGTGGGGGCCCACACGGCGAAGGAGGGGGTGCGCGGGGCGGTGCCGCCCTGGGGGGCGGTGTGCTCGTGGAAGGTGACGCCGAGGGGGGCGGAGCCGTCGCGGACGGCGGCGCGCTCGCCCCAGAGCCGGTCGATGAGGGGCCAGGTCTGGACGCCGGTGAAGGCGGTGATCCAGCCGCCGGTGGCGGCGTCGGAGCGCTGGACGACGCTGAGGCGGCAGCGCATGAGGTCCTCGACGTCCTCGCGGGCGAGGCGGGGGCCGCCGTACTCGTCGGCGGTGGTGAGGGCGAGGTAGCCGGCGAGCTGGGGGTGGGCGGCGACGAGGGAGGGCTCGAGCTCTCCGACGACGCCGAGGGGCACCTCGTAGCCACGCTCACCGCGGTGGATGATCCCGTTCTCGAGGCGCGCCTGGCCGTCAGGGCTGACGACGAGGCCGAAGCCGACGTCGGGGGCGCGGAGGGGGCGCCCGCCGTCGGGACCGACGCAGTCGGCGCGCGCGACGCCGCGGGGCAGGAGGTCGGAGGGCCAGGCGAGGGTGGTCTCGTCGACCCAGTAGGCGTGTGCTCCTCCGAAGCCGGGGACGGCGACGAGGGCGGGGGCCTCGTGGTGGGCGGGCGGCTGGGACGGCGTGCCGGCGGAGTGCCCGGAGGGGGTGCTCGCGCTGGTGCGGGTGGGCGTGGTCATGGTCGGCCACCTTCCTGGTTGCTCGGGGTCAACTCTCCCACGACGCCGGCCCCGTGGTGGGGGTCCGTCGTGGTCGGCGCGGGGGGGACGTGCGGAGGTCGGACAGCCGGTGCCGACAGCGCTGCGCGTCGCGCCGTGCGGCCGGTGCGTATTCGCTCGGCATCCCCCGCACCTCCTCGCACCCCCGCGCCTCCTCGCACCCACCGCACGCCTTCGCACCCTGTGCGCGCCATCGAGACGTGTCAGGGGCGCGCACAGGGTGCAAGGCATGGGTGCGGGTGCGAGGGCGAGCGAACGGCGCAGCCGGGGTAGCGCGAGGGCTGAGCGGACGGCGCAGCCGGCGCAGCTCAACCTCTCAGCGGCCGGACCACCAGGGGCCGGGGACGCCGTGGTGCGACGGGTTCCAGGCGTTCCAGGGGCGGACCTTGCCGGGCTTGGGCTTCTGGTGACCCTTGCCGGGCTTCGGCGTCTGGTGCCCCTTCGCCTTGCCGTGGCCCTTCGTCGCCTTGGCCGTGGCCCCCGCGGTCGCGGTCGTCTTGGCCGTCGGGCTCGCGGAGGCCGTGGCCGTGGGGGCGACGGAGGCCGACGCCGTCGGCTGGCCAGTGGGCTCAGCGCTCGGCTCAGCCGTCGGGGCCGCCGTCGGCTGGGCCGTCGGCTGCTCGGTCGGCTGCTCGGTCGGCTGAGCGGTCGGCTGGTCACCGGCGCCGCCCTGCGGGTCGGTGAGGACCGCGACGGTGCGCGCCGGGACGGTGACCGCACCGGTCGCCGCGTCGTAGGTGACGCCCTTGACGGTCGAGTCGGAGCCGTCCGCCTGGATCGAGGAGAGCGCGAAGTCGCGGCCCTTGATCGAGCTGATCGTCTGCGTCGTCGCCTTGTTGGAGGCGTTGAAGACGACGAGGACGCCGTCGAGCTTCTTGTCGACGTCGGTCACCGAGCCGTCGGCGTTAGCGGCGGTGTCGTCGATGAGCATGTCGATGACGCCCGGGGTCGAGTTCGTGCCGGAGTCCGGGAAGGAGACCTTCGACTGGATGAGCGCGGCCGTACCGAGGGAGAACAGCGGCGTCGACTTGCGCAGGCGCAGGAGCGTCTCGGCCTGGGTGTCAGCGGTCGCGATGTCGGAGGCAGCGGGCTTGAGGGCCCCGTTCTCCAGGAGCGGCTTCATGATCTCCCACTTCGAGGAGTTCGAGGAGGCCATGGGCAGGCCCTTGGCGTAGCCGTTGGTCTGACCGGACCAGTCGATGGCGTTGAACCAGTCGCCGGAGTTGTACGAGTCGCGGTCGAGCGACTTGCTGCGCAGCATCTCGGTGCCGGCCGCCCAGAAGGACGGGGACTGACCGAGGGCCACGGTGGCGAGCGAGAGCGTGTTCATGCGGATCCGGTCCGCCATGGAGGTCGAGGTCGGGAGCTTGTAGATCCCGAGGTCGTAGAGGGTCTCGTTGTCGTGCGCGTCGACGTAGTTGATCGTCTCCTCGGGGCTGGAGGCGTAGCCGGCCGCCGCCCCGTTGTAGTCGATCTCGGAGCCCTTCTTGATCGTCCCGTCGGAGGTGGTGAAGGAGTAGCTCTTGAGGTTGCCGGCCAGCCCCAGCTTCACCAGGTCGGTGTTGTGCTGGAGGTTGGCGAGCTCCTCGGCGTCGGTGCGGTCGGACAGGCCGTTGGGGTCGGTGTACTGGCCGGTGCCGAAGCCCTGGTAGGTGCGGTGGTCGGAGTCGAAGGGGCCGCCGCCGTGGACGGCGTCGCGCAGGCGGTCGTTGAAGGTGCCGATGCCGGTGCCGTCGAGCTGCCCCTGGGTGGCGGTGGTGAACAGGGCGTTGTTGGCGATCTCGCCCATGTCCCAGCCCTCGCCGTAGAGGTAGATCGCCTTGCCGTTGACGCCGTCCTTGGAGACGGTGAGGGAGTCGAGGGCGGCGCGCAGGGCCTTCATGGTCGCCACGGAGTGGTAGCCCATGAGGTCGAAGCGGAAGCCGTCGACGTGGTAGTCGCGGGCCCAGGTGACGACGGAGTCGATCATGAGGCGGGCGGCCATGGCGTTCTCGGTGGCCGTGTTCGAGCAGCACGTCGAGGTCTGGACGGCGCCCGTGGCGTCGAGGCGCTGGTAGTAGCCGGGGACGATCTTGTCGAGGACCGACTTGTCGGCCTGGCCGGCGGCGGCGGTGTGGTTGAAGACCTCGTCGAGGACGACCTGGAGGCCGGTGGCGTGGAGCGCCCCGACCATCTCTCGGAACTGGTAGGTGCGGGCGCCGCCGTCCTGGTTGCCGTCGGTGGCGTAGGAGCCCTCGGGCGTCGTGTAGTGCCAGGGGTCGTACCCCCAGTTGTAGGCGTCGGTCTCCGCCGTCGAGGCGACGGCGGCCTGCTGCTCCTCGCTCGCCGCACCGGCGTCCGGGACGGTCGCGGTGACCTGCTTGGAGCGGTCCTCCTCGATCGAGGCGATGTCGAAGGTCGGCAGGAGGTGGACGGTGTCGACGCCCGACTTCGCCAGCTGGGCGAGGTGCTTCATGCCGTCGGAGGACTTCTCGGTGAAGGCGAGGTAGGTGCCGCGCTCGTCAGCCGGGACGGTCTTGTCGGAGGCGGAGAAGTCGCGGACGTGGAGCTCGTAGATGGTGCGCGAGGCGTTGTTAGCGACCTTCGGGGAGACCGTCGTCGCCCACTGCTGCGGGGCGAGGGCAGCGTTGGAGAGGTCGACGGCGACGGAACGCGTCGAGTCGAGCGTGAGAGCCAGCGAGTAGGGGTCGGTGACCGTGTTGGTCACGATCTTCCCGGTGCTCGGCGCGTAGACGGTGACCTCCCAGAGGTACTGGGAGCCGGCCGTGATGGCGCCGTCGGCGTTGTCGACGACCCAGCGGCCGTCGTCGCCGCGGACGGCGTCGTGGCGGACCGCGTCGCCGGAGACCTCGGGGACGGAGCCGGTGGGGTCGCCGGTGGCCCAGGTGAGCAGGGTGACCTTCTGGGCGGTGGGGGCCCAGACGGCGAGGGAGCGCAGGAGGCCGGTCTCGAAGGTGGCGCCGAGGTCGCCCTTCTGGGCGGCCTGACCGTAGAGCGAGTCGACGGCGATGGCGGTCTGGACGCCGGTGAAGGCGGAGACGGTCGTCTCGGCGCCGGCGGTGCCGGTCCCGCGCTGGACGACGTCGACCTGCCCCTCGAGGGCGGTGACGACCTCGTCGTGGCTGAGGGCGGCGGCGCCGTCGGCCGACTCGAGGCTGAGGGCGACGTAGCCCTTGAGGTTCGGGTGGGCGGTGAGGACGTCGTCGGGGAGGTTCCCGGCCACGCGGAGGGCGGTCTCGGTGCCGCCGGTGACGGCGCCGTCGGTGAGGGCGGCGGTGGCGTCGTGGCTGGTGACGAGCGCGTAGGAGACGGGGGCGTCCGCCGCCGGGGCGCCGTCGTCGGCGACGAGGTCGGTGCGGGAGACGCCGGAGGGCAGGAGGGAGGTAGGCCACGCGAGGGTAGTCGCGTCGATCCAGTAGGCGTCCTGCTCGCCGACGCCGGCGGCCTGCGGGTCGGTCACGGCGATGGTGAGGACGTGGGTGTCGCGCGTGTAGGTGAAGGTGACGTCCTTGCCGGCGGTCGCCGAGAAGGAGTAGTTGTCGCCGCCGGCCTTGCCGTCGACGCCGTAGTTGACGTCCCAGGAAAGGGACTCGGAGACCTTGACCTGGTAGGAGCCGGTCGGGATCTTGTTCGTGGTGAAGGTCCAGGTGCCGTCGCCCTGGGGTCGCATGGCGGCGGCGAGGCAGTCGGGGGCCCAGTCGGAGCCGCAGCCGAGGGCGGCCTGGAAGGAGCCGGCGAGCGTGATGATCGGCTCGGAGGCGTTGGTCCAGGAGACGTGGCTGACGGGGTCGTAGAGGAAGGTGACCTTGCCGCCGGTGGTCGTGTAGCTGATGTTGTCCCCGCCGGAGACGCCGTCAGCGCCGTAGCTCTCGTCCCAGGTCCCGCCGACGGCGACCTTGTACTCGTAGGTGCCGGCGGGCAGGTCGAAGGTGCCGGTGAAGAGGCCGGAGGCCTGGTCGTAGGTGAGGGCGGCCCGGGTGCAGGAGACGTCCCAGTCGGAGCCGCAGCCCATCTCCGTGTTGTGGCTGCCGGGGACGGTGACGGCGAAGTCCGCGGCGGCGTCCGCTGCTTCGGCGACGGCCGTCCGCGTGGCCTCGGCGGTCGCAGTGGCTGCCGGGGTCGCGTCGTCGGCGGCGGCGGGGGCGACCGCGGCGGCCAGGCTCGTTCCGGTGAGGGCGAGCGCGGCGGCCGCGAGCACGCTCGCGAGGCGGCGCCTGCCGCGGCCGGGCGCCCTGGTGGTGCGCAGGTGGGTGGACACGGGGACTCCTTCGTCTGTGCTGGGAGGTGGGGTACCGGGCGGACACCCGGCGGTGTGCCGGGGGCCCGGACGACGATGCCGGGCGGCGGCCCGGCGGCCCCGCCCTTCGACGGCCGTGCGGTCGGCGAGCGGCGGGGCGCTGGCGGCGGCGCCCGCGGGAGGCGGGTCGGCGCCGGGTCGGTGGCGGCAGGTCGTCGCCGACCGGTCAGCGGCCGGTCAGCGGCGGTCGGTTGGGTTCAGGGGCGGGAGCTCCAGCCCAGGTGCAGGCCGGGCCAGGCGGTGCTGCGCGCCTGGGAGCCGGACCATCCCCAGGGGCCGGGGACGCGGCCCCTGCCCCGGCCAGGGCCGCCGGGCTGGTGACCGTGCCCCTTCCCGGAGTGCGTCGAGCCGTGCCCCTTCCCGGAGTGCGTCGAGCCGTGTCCCTTGCCCGGGTGCGCGGATCCCCGACTCGGCGTGGCGGTCGCGCTCGCGGACGCCGTGGGCCGACTCGAGGCGGACGGGCTCGCCGTGGGGATGGCCGACGCGCTCGCCGGGGCGCTCGGCTCGGTCGTCGGGGAAGCCGTCGGGCTCGCCGTCGGCTCGGGATCGATGACGCTGCCGGAGCGGGTGGGCGTCGCCGTCGGCGTGGAGCTGGGCTCCCCGCTGGGCTCGGCCGACGCCGTCGCGCTGGGCGTAGCGGTCGGCTCGGTGCTCGCGCCGTCGAGGGAGGTCCAGGCCTTGTGCGTCGTCGGGTCGTAGGTGAAGGCCACCTGGCCGCCCGTCGTCGTGTAGGTCATGTTGTCGCCGCCCGCGACGCCGTGGGCGCCGTAGTTCTCGTCCCAGGAGCCGCCGACGGCGACCTTCCACTCGTAGGTGCCGGCCGGGATCGTGAAGGTCCCGGTGTACAGGCCGGTGGCGGGGTCGAGGGTGAGGGCCGCCTGGGTGCAGGCGGGCATCCAGTCGCTGGCGCACCCCATGGCCGCGTTGTGGCTCCCGGGCACGGTCACCAGGCCGGTGGTGTCGCTGGTGGTGGAGACCTGACCGCTCAGGTCCGCGCCGACGACGGCGAGGGCGGAGTCCGCGGCGCGGTTCCCGGCGGCGTCGGTGGTGACGGCGCGGACCTCGAGGACGGTGCCGTCGGCGAGGCCGGAGACGTCGGCGAAGACGCGCGGGGTGTCGTCCTCGGCGGTGCCGATGGTCGTCCACTCAGTCGAGCCGAGGGGCCGGTAGGAGAAGGTGGTCTCGGCCCAGCGGTGGGAGGCGGTCGTCGCGGAGACGGCGGCGGCCGTGCCCGAGAGGCTGGAGCCGTCGGCGAGGTCCAGGCTGATCGTGGGGGCGTTGGCGTCACTCGCCACCACGGTGCGGTCGGCCTTGAGGACGACGGCGGACAGGGCGGGCACGGTGAGCGTGACGGTGCCGTCGCCGTCGGCGGTGACGGGGGTCTGCGTGCCGTACAGAGGCGTGTAGGTCGAACCGGGGGTGAGTGTCGTGAAGGTGGCGGCGCGGTCCTCGGTCGCGTTGTTGAGGGCGACGAGGTGCTCGACCTTCTCGTCGCGGTCGACGCGGGCGAAGGCGTAGACGCCGGCGCCGTCGTCGGCGTGGAGCTCGATCTGGGACCCGGTCGACAGGGCCTTGCTACTGCGGCGCAGCGTCGCGAGCCCGGAGATCCGCTGGTAGAGCGCCGAGGAGGTGTCGTAGTGGTCGGAGGTCCCCTCGGTGGTGCCGTCGACGAGCTGCTCGGTGCCGAAGGCGCTCACCTGGGTGCCGAACATGTCCTGACGTGAGGCCTTGTCACCGCCGGAGCCGGCGAAGCCCTGCTCGTCGCCGTAGTAGACGACGGGCTGGCCGCGGGTGAGGAACATGAGCTCGTGGGCGAGCTCGTCACGCCTGAGGGTCTCCGCGGAGCCGGTGCCGCCGTTGAGGAGGTAGCCGAGGCGGCCCATGTCGTGGTTGCCGAGGAAGGTTGGCTCGGCGTACACGCTCGAGTGGACGGTCGTGTAGTAGTCGTCGGAGGCGAAGAGCTGGGACAGCCCGCCGGCGGTGTAGCCCTTGACGTAGTTGAGCGCGCCGGCCTGGAAGGCGAAGTCGAGGGTGGCGTCCATGCCCGTCTGGCGGACGTAGGGGCTCGTCTTCGTAGCGTCGGCGTCGTAGACCTCGCCGAAGGTGAAGAAGTCGGGGTTGGTCTGGGCGGCGTGGGCGTCGACTGCGGTCGTCCACGTCTTCCAGAAGTCGAAGTTGACGTGCTTGACGGTGTCGATGCGGAAGCCGTCGACGCCGAAGTCCATCCACGTCTCGTAGACGTTCTCGAAGGTCTTCTCGACCTTCGGGTTCTCCGTCATGAGGTCGTCGAGCCCGTCGAAGTCGCCCATCGTGACGGACTCGCCCGTCCACGTCGAGTTGCCGCGGTTGTGGTACAGCGTGACGTCGTTGAGGGCGTCGGGGATGACGGTGCCCTTGCGGACGGGCGTGTACGGGAAGGAGCTCGTCGCGGACAGGGTCGGGAAGCCGTCCTTGTTGGCGAGGGCCGAGATGTCGATCGTGTTCCCGGCGGCGTCCGTGTAGGGCTTGGTGGCCGTGTCGACGTAGGAGTACTGGCCCTCCTCGTAGTCGATGAGGTCCGCGGTGTGGTTGGTGATGATGTCGAGGTAGAGCTTCATCCCGCGGGCGTGGAGCGCGTCGCGCAGCTTGGCGAGGGCGGCGTTGCCGCCGAGGTGGGGATCGATGCTCGTGAAGTCGGTGACCCAGTAGCCGTGGTAGCCGGCGGACTCGTTGGCGCCCTCGCCCTGCGTGGGCTTGTTCGTGAAGGAGGGGGTGAGCCACACGGCGGTGGTGCCGAGGGACTGGATGTAGTCGAGGTGGTCGATGATCCCCTGGATGTCGCCGCCGTGGTAGTAGCCCTCGTCGGTGGGGTCGAGACCGGTGACGCTGCGGCCGCCTGTGAGGCCGCCGGTGTCGTTGGAGGTGTCCCCGTTGGCGAAGCGGTCCGTCATGATGAAGTAGAACTGCTCGTTCCCACCCTGGCGGACGGGGGCGGAGACGAGGGAGTCGTCGGAGGCCGTGTAGGAGCCAGCGAGGTCGTCGCTCGCGAGGGCGAGACGGTGGGTGTCCTGGTTCCAGGCGAAGGTGAGGGAGGCGGGCTGCTGGAGGACGAGCGGGATGTTGTCCCCGCCCTCGGCGCCGTCCTTGCCGTAGGAGACGTCCCAGGTGCCGTTGAGGGCGGCCTTCACCTCGTAGGAGCCGGCGGGGACGGTCGCGGTGTAGGTCCAGGTGCCGTCGCCGTCGGGGTCCGTGAGCGCCGTGGTGGTGCAGGCGGGGGCCCAGTCGGCGTCGCAGCCGAGCTCGTCCTGCAGGGAGCCGACGACGGTGACGGAGCTCGGCGAGGCGGCGTCGGCGGCGCTCGCTGTGGAGCCGAGGCCGGCGGCGGCCGTGCCCGTGAGGGCGAGGGCCGCGGCGGCGACGACGCCGGTGGCGCGGCGGGTGCGGGTGCGGGGCGCGCGGGCGCTGCTCGGGCGGGCGCCATCGGTGCGGTGTCCCGACGCCGCTGGGACGGCGTGCAAGAGGTGCAAGCGCATGGAGACTCCTTCGTCTGCGCTTCCGCTCCGGGCCTGTGGGAACCCGGAGGTACGCGGGTCGTTCCGCGCCAGGATGGGATGAGACGAAGGTTACGGTTCCGTCTCGACGGCTGCAAGACCTGCAAGCCGTACAGATGCCTTGCGGGTGCGCGCGACGATGAGCGCCCGGCGTCGCGAGGCGGACGGGCAGGAGCAGAGGGCATGGGCGAGCCCCGGACGTGAGTGGGGCGGCACCCTCCCACGGGGCGCGCGAACGACGTCGGGCCAGCGGCCTCGGGGAGCCCGTGGGGCTCGAAGGCTGCGCTCAGTCGGCGGTCGGGACGGACAGGCGCGCGAGGAGCTCGGGCAGGGTCCTGTCGAGGAGCCCGGTGAGGACGTCGTCGCCGTTCATGAGGGCCATGCGCATGGAGCGCTCGGCCGCCGCGGAGATGATCTCGGTCGTGTCCTCGGGGCTGAGGAGGCACTCGCGGCCGAGGGCACCCAGGCCGGCGACGAGGATCTCGGTGAGGGAGGCCGTGAAGCAGGCGTAGGCGGCGCCGAGGCTCGGGGCGTGCTCCTCGTCGCGGATGACGTAGGCGGCGAACTCCTCCTGGAGGAGGTAGAAGTCGCGGCTCATGGGGAGGGAGGCGAGGAAGCGGTCGGCGAGGTCGGCGACGGCGTCGGTGACCTCCTCGTCGGTGTGCGACTCGGCGCGGTGCGTCCCTTCGTCGATGGCGGAGGCGACCAGGTCGTGGACGAAGTCGGCCATCTGGTTCCACTGCACCTCCGCGAGGCGGTGGACGAAGTGGTCCATGTCCGTGAAGTTCGAGTAGAAGGCGCCCCGGGTGAAGCCGGCGCGGCCGCACAGGTCGCCGACGCTCATGGCGCCGATCCCCTTCTCGGCCACGACGTCGCGGCCGGCGGCCAGGAGCGCCGCCTGGGTCTGGGCGCGCTTCTCACTGGGAGTTCCGGCGATGACGCGACGCACCGCGGCACGGCGGCCGGAGATGCGGGCCCCCACGGCGGCGAGGAGGTCCTCAGGGTCCTTGGGCATGCAAGTACCGTAGCCCGCTCTCACACCCGACGTTCAGGTTCGCCGCCACATGAGCACGCCAGGCTCAGCGGCTGCTCCAGGCCTCCCAGAGCTTCGTGTACTCGCCACCCGCGGCCACCAGCTCGTCGTGCGGCCCCAGCTCCACGATCCGCCCGTCGATGACGACGGCGACCCGGTCCGCCACCACCGCCGTGTCGAGGCGGTGCGCGATGGCGATGACGGTGCGGTCCGCGAGGACGGCGTCGATGGCGCGCTCGGCCGAGCGCGCGACGGCGGGGTCGAGGAGGCTCGTCGCCTCGTCGAGGATGAGGGTGGCGGGGTCCGTGAGGACGATGCGGGCGAGCGCGACCTGCTGCGCCTGCCCCGGGTCGAGCACGACCCCGCCGGCGCCGACGAGCGTGGCGAGCCCGTCGGAGAGCCCGGCGACCCACGGCCCGGCGCCGACGACGTCGAGGGCCTGCGCGATCTCGGCGTCGGTGGCGTCGGCCCGCGCGATGCGCAGGTTGTCGGCGAGGGAGCAGGCGAAGACGTGGTGCTCCTGGGTGACGAGGGCGACCTCGCGGTGCAGGGCCGACTCGGTCAGCGCCGTGAGGTCGGTGCCCTCGCCGTCGGGACCGCCGTGGCCCACGGTGACGCGGCCGCGCGTGGGCGGGTGGACGCCGGCGAGCATCCGCCCGAGCGTCGACTTCCCCGAGCCGGACGGCCCGACGAGGACGAGTCTCTCCCCCGGCACGATCTCGAGGTCGACGTCGTGGAGGACGTCGTGCCCCTCGCGGTAGGCGTAGGAGACGCCGCGGACGCGCGGCGGGTCAGGGACGACGGCGTCGGTGACGGCCTCTCGGTCCGGCTCCACGAGCTCGACCCCGACGATGCGGGCGAGCGCCGCCGACGCCGACTGGAGGGAGTCGAGCCAGAAGGTGACGTCGCTGACTGGCCCGCGCAGCTGGACCGCGTAGAGGGCGACGGCGGTGACGGCGCCGAGGGTGACGGTGCCGTGCCCGACGAGCCACCCGCCCCATAGCACCGTGGTGATGAGGGGCAGCATGACGGCGACGCCGAGCCCGCTGATGAGGACGCAGCGCAGGAACAGCGTGTACTGCTCCGTGGCCCAGACCTCGCGCAGGGCGCGGTCGAGGACTCGGTTGCGGCGCGCGCCGAGGGCCTGGGCGTCGACGGTGTCGGCCTGGTCGGCGGTCTCGGCGACGACGCCGTCGACCTCGGCCCACAGGGCGTTCATCGCCTTGTACCCGGGAACGACGTGGCGCAGGTACCAGCGGCCGACGGGCACGGCGATGACCGCGCTCGTCAGCATGCAGACGCCGAGGAGCGGCGAGGTCACGAGGGCCGCGACCGTCACCGAGACGATGGTGAGGACGATGACGAGGATCTGGGAGACGCCGCGCTGGACGACGAAGCGGATGGACTCCAGGTCGTGGCTCGTGCGGCCGAGGAGGTCGCCGGTGCCGGCGGACTCGACGACGCTCAGCGGCAGGTGCATGGCGGCGCCGACGAGGCGCTCGCGCAGCTCGGCGAACACCCGTTCGCCGAGGATGCGGGCGAGGTACTCCCCCGCGCCCGTGAGGAGGGCGTTGAGGGAGGCGAGCGCGATGACGACGGCGATGAGGCCGTGGAGGCGACCGGAGGCGGCCGCGTGGGACAGGCCTGAGCGGCCGGCGGTCTCGACGAGGTCGACCATCGACCCGAGGAGCCGAGGGATCGCGACGGAGGCGACCGCTGCGGCGAGCTGGGTGACGGTGACGAGGGCGAAGGCGAGCTTGTGGTCGGCCAGGAGGGTGCCGAAGCGGCGTCGGACCTGGGCGGAGCTGGCGACGGGCAGACGGACGGCGCTCATCGGTCGGTCTCCTTCGGCATCTGCTCCCGCTCACCGTTCCCGCCGAGGTCGGACGCTATTACCGTCGAGGTCGGTTGATCCGCGCGCCGAGGTCGGTCGCCCGTGGACCGTGAGCCGACCTCGGCACGGGTAACGACCGACCTCGGCGAGGGGGCGGGTGCGACGGCCTGGGCGGTGTCCTGTGCGGTCTCCTGACCCGCCTCGGTGGCGTCGGCCCCGCGCTCGACGACGGCCCGGTAGGCCGCGAGCGCGGAGAGCTCGTGGTGGCTGCCCCGGGCGAGCTCGCGGACGGACGCGTCCGGCCCCTCGCCCTCGGTGGCGAGCAGGACCACCTCGTCGCAGCGGGAGAGCAGCAGCGGCGAGGGCGTGACGACGACGGTCGTGGCCCCGGCCCGCTCGGCGCGCAGCCGCTGGGCGACGAGGTCCTCGGTGTGGGAGTCGAGCGCGCTCGTCGGCTCCACCAGGACGAGCACGGGTGCGCGGCGGGCGACCGCGCGCGCCAGGGCGAGGCGCTGGCGCTGTCCGCCGGAGAGATTGCGCGCCTTCTCGGTGAGCTGGCCGCCCAGGCCCCCGAGCGAGTCGACGACGTCGCCGGCCACGGCCACCTCGAGGGCGTGCGAGGCCGCCGCCTCCTGCTCGGCGGTGAGCGCCACGTCGGCGCGGGTGGCGTCGGGGCGCAGGGGGCCGGCGTGCGTGCGGAGGAGCTCGGGCAGCACGCGCGTCTCGGCCAGGGGAACGTCGTCGCCGAGGACCTCGGCGGCGAGCGGCCCGGCGAAGGCCTCGGCGTGCGCGCCGGAGACGACGACGGTCCGCCGCACCGTGCTCACCGGGACGCGGCGGAGGTCGGTGCCGCCGAGCGTCACCGCGGCGACGTCGTCGGGCCGCCCGAGCCGCTCGGCGAGGGCCGCGGAGGCGCCGGGGACCGCGCACACCAACGCCGTCATGGCGCCGCCGCGCAGGCGCACCCCGCTGGTGGCGTCGACGAGGTCGCCGCGCGCGTCGATGACGGCGGAGGGGTCGACGGCGTCGTCGGTGGTGAGGGGCTCGACGGCGGCCACGCGAGTCACCTTCTTCGCCCCGACCCACGCGCGCGTCATGAACTGCATGAGGTCGGCGAGCGACCCGAGGGGCCAGATGAGGTAGGTGGTGTAGCCGTAGAAGGTGACGAAGTCGCCGACGGTGATGCGCCCGGAGAAGGCGGCCTGGGCGGTGGCGCCGACGACGGCCGCGGTGAGGATCATCGGGGCGCCGGCACGGATCGCGGCGAGGAGCGCCTGGGTGGAGGCGACCTTGATGCCGGCGTCGCGGACCTTGGCTGACTGCTCGGCGTAGCGGGCGGAGTAGACGTCCTCGCCGCCGATGCCGCGCAGGACGCGCAGCCCGGCGACGACGTCGGTGGTGACGGTCGTGAGCCGCCCCTGCTCCTCGCGCTGGACGCTCATGCGCTTGTTGAGCGGCTTGAGGAGCGCGCCGACGAGGAGGAGCACGACGGGCAGGCCGAGGAGGACGAGCAGTCCGAGCCCGGCGTCCATGCGCAGCATGAGGACGCCGACGACGACGGTGGACACGAGCGCTCCGACGACGTTGGCGACGAAGTACATGAGGGCGCCGATGGAGTCGGAGTCCGCGGTGACGGTGGAGACGACGTCGCCCGAGGCGATCTGGCGGGTGACGGCGCGGGGCCTGTCGCCGAGGCGGTGCGCGGCGCCGCGGGCGCTCGGCTGCCAGCCGGTGGCCCAGGCGCCCATGGAGAACATCTCGGTGAGGCCGCCGATGATCCCACCACCGATCCCGAGGCCCGCGAGCGCGAGGAGCCCGGGTAGGAGGTCAGTGGACAGCCCGTGATCGAGACCGTGGTCGACGACGGCGCCGATGACCGGGGAGATGAGGCCGGCCGCCAGGTAGGACAGGCTCGACAGGACGGCGGCGATGGTCAGCGGCAGCCAGGAGCCGCGCAGGAGCGCGCGCACCCAGGCGCCGGGGCGCTCGGCGAAGTCGCCGGTGAGGGCGGGGCGCGGGGCGGGTGTGATGGTGAGGAAGGAGGGCCAGCGGTGCGGGTGGCGGGCCAGGCGCGGCCCGTCGTCGGGCACGGAGGCGGCAGGGTGCGCAGAGGTGCGCGCGGTCATGGGTGTCTCGTCTCGTCAGCGTGGGGCACCGGCGCGACGCGAGCGGGGATCGAGCGTGCGCGGTGCGGGAATGACCTCCGTCAGGCGCCTTGAGAGAACGGGCAGTGGCCGTTCAGGTGCGTGACGGGCGGGTGGCGGCTCCGGCGGGGACCGGAGCGCCGGTCACTTATCGATGACGAGCGTGATGAACATGGTGTCACCATAAGCGAAGCCTCTCGGGTGCGGCAAGAGGCACGCGCGGGGGGCGGGCCACCGGCCGGACGCGTCTTGACGCCGACCGCTTGGTCGGGCTTACCCTCACCCCATGATCGCCTCGACGCCCACGACCCGCACCGCGCTGCTGCGTGCCCTGGTCATGCGTCGAATGTGCATGTGCTGACAGCGCCAGCCGTCGCTGTAGCCCCGAAACGGTCAGAGCAGAGCGCCCGGTAGCCCGCCGCTCGCAGGCTCCGCAGGACCCACCCGACGTCCCGCGTCGACACCACCGTCACCCACGCGCGCAGCATCCCTTCCCGCGTCGCCGTCCGGACCCCACGAGGTGCCCGGAGCCGACCCGCACGCGCGCCCGGCCGCCCACCAGGCACCACGCCTGGAGGCAAAGGACCAGCCATGCCCTCGATCACCTTCGACTCCGTCGTCGACCCCTACTGTCCCGTCGGGACCCCGCTCATCGGCTCCCGCGGCGCGAGCGACTTCTCGCAGTTCGACCTCGTCCACGACCGCCGCGGCACCGCCTCCCTCAAGTGGGACTTCACCGCGCAGCGCGGCCGTCCTGAGGGCGTCCTGCCCCTGTGGGTCGCGGACATGGACCACCAGACGGCGCCCGGCGTCACCTCGACCCTGCTGTGGCGGGTGCGTCACGGGATCTTCGGCTACTCCGACCCCGACGGCGCCTACGACGCCGCGCTCTCAGGCTGGTTCGCCCGCCGCTACGACTGGGAGATCGACCCGGGGTGGAACGTCGTCACCCCCGGCGTCGTCCCCGCCCTCGCCCTCGCCGTCCGCGCCTACACGGAGCCCGGCGACGCCGTCGTCATCGAGGAGCCCGTCTACTACCCCTTCCGCGAGGTCGTCGAGGACAACGACCGCGTCGTCGCCGCCGCCCCGCTGACCCGCGACTCGGAGGGCGTCTACCGTCGCGACACCGCCGCCCTCGAGGAGACCCTCGAGCGCACCGACGCGAAGGTCCTCCTCCTGTGCAACCCGCACAACCCCGTCGGGCGCGTGTGGACCCGCGAGGAGCTGACCGAGCTGGCGGAGATCGCCCGCCGTCACGACGTCATCGTCGTCGCCGACGAGATCCACGCGGACCTCGCCCTCCCGGGCCACCGGACGACGCCCTTCGCCTCCGTGAGCGAGGACGCGCTGGCGCGCACGATCAGCTGCACCTCGCCGTCGAAGGCCTTCAACCTGGCCGGCCTGCAGAACGCCAACATCCTCATCGCCGACGACGGCCTGCGCGCCCGCTTCCGGGCCGAGGTCAACCGCTTCGGCTACTCCCAGCCCAACGCCCTGGGCCTGGTCGCCTGCCGCGCCGCCTACGAGTCCGGCGACGCCTGGCTCGATGAGCTGCGCGAGCACGTCGCCGCCGCGCGCGCCCACGTCGAGGAGCGACTCGCCTCGGTGCCCGGCATCGAGGTCGCACCCTGCGAGGGCACCTACCTCCTGTGGCTCGACTGCTCGGGGCTGCTCGACGACGCCGGCCTGGACTACTGCGAGCTCGACTCCTTCATCCTCGAGGAGGCCGGGCTGTGGCTCGACGACGGCGCGATCTTCGGGGTCGGCGGTGAGGGCTTCACGCGCATCAACGTCGCCTGCCCCCGCGCCACGCTCGACGAGGCCCTCGACCGGCTCGCCGCCGGCGTCGAGGCCCTGCTGGCGCGCCAGGCGAACCAGACCCGCGCCGGCGGGGCCTGCGCCGCGGCCGTCCCCGCCGCCTGACGTCGGCGCCTGACGTGGGGCAGCCGCCCCCGCACCACGAGATCGGGACCTCCCGACCTCGAGATCGGGACATCCACGCGCTGAGCCGACCGAGCCGTCAGCCCGACCGCACGCCGGTCCTCCGACACCCCGTCCCCGTCCCCTCCCCACCACCCCACTGGCACCGCACGACACGTTCAGGAGCACACGATGACCACGCACGAGAACCCCGTCCCCGCCTGTCCCGACTCCCCCGAGGCGGCGATCCCCGCCTACGACGACCGCTCCGCGATCCGTGCCGTCCCGGTGCACCACCACCCCTCCTGGTCGGACGAGTCCCCGCAGTGGGGCATCGAGACCGTCCTGTCCCACGTCGGCACCCTCACCGACCCCACCACCGGCGCGATCACGACGCCGATCCACCTCTCGACCGCCTTCGGTCACCCGGGGCTGCGCCAGTCCACCGGCTACGACTACGCCCGCACCTCGACCCCGACGCGCGACGTCCTCCAGGACGCGCTCGCCCGGCTCGACGGCGGTGTCGCAGGCTTCGCGACCGCGACCGGCATGGCCGCCGTCCAGCTCGTCGTCGAGGCCCTCGCCCCGCACGGCTCGCGGATCGTCGCCCTGGAGGACCTCTACGGCGGAAGCTTCCGCTACCTGCAGGTCCTCAAGGCGGAGGGCTCCTACGACGTCGACTTCGTCTTCGGCGAGGACGAGCTGCGGACGGCTCTGCAGTCCCCCGCCTCCCTCGTCCTCATCGAGACCCCGACGAACCCGATGATGGCGACCTTCGACGTCGACGCCGTCGCCGAGCTCGCGCACGCCGCCGGGGCGCTCCTCGCCGTCGACAACACCTTCTACACGCCGGTCAACCTGCGCCCTCTCGAGCACGGGGCGGACGTCTCCCTGGCCTCGGGCACGAAGTACCTGGGCGGGCACAACGACGTCTCCGCCGGGACGATCGTGGTCTCGGACCCGGCCCTGGGCGAGCGGCTCCAGTACCGGATCAACACGACCGGCGCGACGCTCGACCCCTTCAGCTCCTTCCTGCTGCTGCGCGGCATGAAGACCCTCGCGCTGCGCATGGAGCGTCACGAGGCCAACGCGAAGAAGGTCGCCGCGTTCCTCGAGGCGAGCGAGCACGTCACCCGCCTCCTCTACCCGGGCAAGTCCGGGATGATCTCCTTCGACCTGGCCGAGGACGTCGACATCGCGGTCTTCCTCGAGTCCGTGCGGGTCTTCACCTTCGCCGAGTCCCTCGGCGGCGTCGAGTCGCTCGTCACCTGCCCGAGCGTGCAGACCCACGCGGACGTGCCGCCGGAGACCCGCGAGAAGTACGGCCTCACGGACCGGCTCCTGCGCCTCAGCGTCGGGATCGAGACCGCCCAGGACCTCGTCGAGGACCTGCGCCAGGCCCTCGAGACCGGCGCCGCCTGAGCCCGGCCGCGCACGGCCGGACGCTGTCCACGAGGGCGCGTCAGAGCCCTGTCGGCACACCCTCGCCAAACGCAGAGGCGCCCCGACCAGCGTTCTGACGCGCCCTCGTGGACACGTCACCAGCTGACTGGCACCGGTGCGCCCTCGCGGTAGCCGGAGGCGGACTGCAGCCCGACGACCGCCCGCTCGCGGAAGGCCGGGATGTCACCGGCGCCGGCGTAGGTGAAGGAGCTGCGCACGCCGGAGATGATCGAGTCGATGAGGTCCTCGACGCCGGGGCGCGCCGGGTCGATGTACATGCGTCCGGCGCTGATGCCCTCCTCGAAGAGGGCCTTGCGCGCGCGGTCGAAGGCGTCCTCCCCCTCGGTGCGGCTGCGCACGGCGCGCATCGAGGCCATGCCGAAGGACTCCTTGTAGGCGCGGCCGTCGGCGTCGTACTGCATGTCCCCCGGGGACTCGTGCGTGCCGGCGAACCAGGAGCCGATCATGACGTTGGAGGCGCCGGCCGCGAGCGCGAGGGCGACGTCGCGCGGGTGGCGCACCCCGCCGTCGGCCCAGACGTGCGCGCCGAGGCGGGCGGCCTGCGCGGAGCACTCGAGGACGGCGGAGAACTGCGGGCGGCCCACGCCGGTCTGCATGCGGGTCGTGCACATGGCGCCCGGGCCGACGCCCACCTTGACGATGCTGGCGCCGGCCTCGACGAGGTCGGTGACGCCGTCGGCGGAGACGACGTTGCCGGCGGCGATCGGGAAGCCGTCGGGGAGGGCGGCGCGCACGGCGCGGACGGCCTCGATCATGCGCTCCTGGTGACCGTGGGCGGTGTCGACGACGATGACGTCGACACCGGCGGCGACGAGCTCGGCGGCCTTGCCGGCCGGGTCGCCGTTCATACCGATGGCGGCGCCGACGCGCAGGCGCCCGTCGGCGTCGGTGGCGGACGTGTAGATGGTGGAGCGGACGGCGCCGGAACGGGTGAGGAGACCCACGAGGCGGCCGTCGGCGTCGACGACGGGGGCGAGCTTGCGGCGGGCGGCGCGGAGGCGGTCGAAGGCCTCGCGCGGGTCGACGCCCTCGGGAAGGGTGAGCAGCTCGGTGCTCATCACCTCGCGGACCTGGGTGAAGCGGTCGACGTCCGTGACGTCGGAGAGGTCGACCATGCCGACGGGGCGGTTCGTGTCCGGGTCGACGACGACGGCGGCGCCGTGGGCGCGCTTGGGGATGAGGCCGAGCGCGTAGCCGCAGGTGTGGTGCGGCTTGACGGTGACGGGGGTGTCGTAGACGAGGGACGCGGCCTTGACCTTGGCGACGGTGTCGATGACGACGTCGACGGGGATGTCCTGCGGGATGATCGTGATCCCGCCGCGGCGTGCGACGGTCTCCGCCATGCGCTTGCCGGCGACGGCGGTCATGTTGGCGACGACGAGCGGGATCGTGGTGCCGGTGGCGTCGTCAGTGGTGAGGTCGACGCCGGTGCGGGAGCCGACGGCGGACCGCGACGGGACCATGAAGACGTCGTCGTAGGTCAGGTCGAAGGTGGGCTGCAGGCCGTTGAGGAACTTCACCGTGGAAGCCTACCGGCGCCCGCAAGCCCCTCCCCGACGACGACGGCGCCCGCCTCTCCTGCTCGGGGAGGCGAACGACGCGGCGGTGCTGTGGTGCAGGAGACCCGCGCCGACGCTGGCTCGCGTCAGACGTTGTCGATCTCCTGGGCCTCGGCGACCGGCTTGACCGGCGACTGCTCCGGGTCCTTGCCGACGAGGAAGGCGTAGGCGGCGCCGGCGATGGCCGCACCGATGAGCGGGGCGACGATGAAGAGCCAGAGCTGGCCGACCGCGCCGTTGCCGGCCTCGAAGGCGACGGCGATGGAGCGGGCCGGGTTGACGGAGGTGTTGGTGACCGGGATGGAGACCAGGTGGATCATCGTGAGGGTGAGGCCGATGGCGAGCGGGGCGAAGCCCGCGTTCGCCCGGGAGTCGGTCGTGCCGATGATGACGATGAGGAAGATGAAGGTCATGACGACCTCGCACAGGAAGGCGGCGCCGAGGCCGTAGCCGGACGGCGAGTGGGCGCCGTAGCCGTTGGCGGCGAAGCCGTTCTTGGCGACGTCGAAGGTGTCGGTGCCGGAGGCGATGGCGTACAGGACGCCGCCGCCGACGAGGCCGGACACGATCTGGGTGCACCAGTAGGGAAGGACGTCCTTCCACTCGAAGCGGCCGGCGACGGCCAGGCCGAGGGTGACGGCGGGGTTGAAGTGGCCGCCGGAGATCGAGCCGACGGCGTAGGCCATCGTGACGACGGACAGGCCGAAGGTGAGGGCGACGCCGACGTAGCCGATGCCGACGGGGAAGCCGGCGTCGGTGGTGGCGGTGGCGGCCAGGACGGCGGAGCCGCAGCCGGCGAACACGAGCCAGAAGGTGCCGAGGAACTCGGCGCCGAGGCGCTTGGACAGGGGTGCCATGGAAGGCCTTTCACGTGGAGGAGCGCGCCTCAGGTCGGGCGCGGACACGGCGATCGGGATGCCTGGCAGCGTCCCGAGGGGGCGCCGGGGACCACGGCATCCCGATCGCGTCCCTCCGCATCGTGCACCCCGAACCTATGAGTACGGGCCCCCGACGCAGGGGGGGGGCCGATAACACTTCGGCGGCACCTCGCGGCCGGTGGGTGCGCTCAGGCGCGCGAGTAGGCCGAGGCCTCGGCCACCTGCTCCGGCGTGGGACGCACTCCCGTGTAGAGGGCGAACTGCTCGGTGGCCTGGAGGGCGATGAAGTCGGTGTTGTAGGCGGTGAGGCGGCCGTCGTCGTTGACGATCGTGTTGACCGAGCTGATGGCGTTGGCGGAGGGGGCCATCTCGTCGACGAGGGCGATGACGTCCTCCTTCCACGGCATGGAGACGGAGCAGCCGCGGATGGACAGGCCGCGCACGCCGGCGATGGCGTCACGGATGTCGGTCGCGCTGAAGGCCTTGTAGACGAAGTCGAGGTCGAGCTTCTCGTAGAGGTAGTTGTGGAAGCGGGTGCCGATGTTCGTCGGACGCGCCGACAGGGAGATGCACAGGCGGGTGTCCTTGGTGATGTCGCGCATGGCGTCATTGTCCCGCACCGGCGCTCCCGGCCGGGCGCCGTGGCCCGACGGCGGAGGAGCAGCCCTCGCGGCTGGCCCGCCTCGCTGTGAACCGCCCCCTAGCATGGAAAACGCCCCGCAACCGACTGTTCAGCCGATGACGGGGCGTTGGTGCGCCAGAAGGGACTCGAACCCCCAACCTTCTGATCCGTAGTCAGATGCTCTATCCATTGAGCTACTGGCGCATGTCGTTGCCGACAAACAGGAACCCTACTCGCGGCCGGATCCGCCGCCAAATCGAGATCCCGTGAGGCTCAGCACAGCGGGCCGGGGGGCGCTACCGAGCGTGAGCCCGGGACGGGCAGGCCGAACCTGCCCGTCCCGGGCTCTCACTGACGGCTCAGCGCGCGCTCACTTGCCGCTCTTGCCGTGCTTGACCGCGGTCCCGGCGACGCGCAGCTCGGCGATCGAGGTCGCCGTGGCGCCGTCAGAGTCGTTGCTGGCGACGATCTTGAGGGAGCTGGCCCTGACGGGCTTGTTGAAGGTGATGACGAAGGGATCGGACTCGGAGTCGTCCGGCCCGTTGTCGTCCACCGTCGGCAGGTCCGCGGCGATGACCCGCTTGTAGGTCTTCCCGTTCGTCGAGGCGTAGACCGTGACCGACGAGACCCGGTTGTCGAGCTCGCTCAGGCTCTGCGTCAGCTGGACGGAGCTCGCCTTGTAGGTGCCGCCGAGGTCGACCCGGTAGGTGGCGTCAGCCCCCTGCACGGTGGCGTCCGTGAAGATGTTGTCATCGGTGAGCGCCTCGGCGCCCTTGGGGCTCGTCACCTTGAGCTGGGACTGGGGCAGGTACCCGTCGGTCTTCCACGTCAGCGAGAAGGGCTGCGAGGTCCAGGTCGCCCAGTCGGAGTCGACCGACGCCGTGCCGCCGACGGGCAGGGCCTCCAGGGTGAGGGCGTAGCGGCCCGACGGCGCCTGCAGGGTCTTGCCCCCCTTGGTGTAGGAGCCGTGCCAGAGGTAGTAGCTCGTCTCGGTGCGGGCGTGCCAGTCGTCGGAGAAGTCGACCAGGCCGAGGGACTCGCCGAGCGAGCCGTCCTCGTTGACCTTGGACACGGAGAGCCGGGACTTCTGGATCGGGATGTCGTAGCCGAAGCGGAGCACGGGGAGGTCCTCGTAGGCGCCCTGGTCGTCCATGGCGGAGTCGCCGTAGACGTAGGAGGTCGGGTCGATCTGGTCGCCCTTGAGGTCGGCGAGGTAGGGCCCGAAGCCGGACTGGACGCCGAAGACGTCGGCCCTGGCGAGGTTGCCTCCGACGCCGGAGTACGGGATGCGGATGACGTCGCCGACCTCGTCCATGTTGGACGGGTTGGTGTGCGGGGTCAGGGTGACCCAGCCGGAGTAGAAGTCGCCGTCGGTGACGCCCTCGGGGGCGGTGATGGTGATCTTCACGGTCGCGGTGGCGCCGGCCTTGACGGTGACGGAGGTGCCGTCGGTGGAGACGGTCGCCGGGGCGGTCGTGCCCTCGGTCGGGGTGGCGGAGACGCCGGTGACCGTCACGGCGTCGGTGTGCGCGAGGTCGTAGGTCGTCTGCTTGGCGCCGTGGTTGGTGATGGTGACCGAGGTCGTCGTCGGGCCGTTCTTCGACTCGCCGAGGTTGAGGACGCTCGGGGAGGCCTCGGTGGTGGCCTCGATCGCCTTGTCGACTGCGATGAGGCCGGTGCCCTCGCGGGCGAGGGGCTCGAGCTTGGAGGCGTCGTCGCCGCCGGTCCAGGCGAGCGGCGTCGCCGTGGAGTGCAGGCGCCAGGCGACGGCGTCCTTGGCGGCCGTCCCCTGGAGGTCCTTGATCTCCGGGTGGGCCTGGAGGATGAGCGCGATGGAGCCGGCGGTGTACGGGGTGGCCATCGAGGTGCCGGAGATGGTCTTGTACGGGCCGCCGTGGTCGAGGGGCCAGGTCGACCAGATGAGGCCGCCGGGGGCGGCGACGTCGGGCTTGAGGTTGAGGTCGGAGTTGAGGCCCCAGCTGGAGTAGTCGGAGACCTTGCCGGCGGTGGCGACCGGGAACTCGGTGTGCTCGGTGGTGAAGGTCAGCGTCGAGCTGTCGGTGAGGGCGGCGCGGATGGCGTCGCCGTCGGCCTGGGAGATGGAGGCGACGGGGATGGAGATCGTCTGGCCGTCGGTGCCGGAGAGGTCGGTGGAGATGACGCCGTCGGTGTTGTTGTCGATGATGACGCCCGTGGCGCCGGCGGCCTGGGCGTTGAGGACCTTCTGGCGGAAGGTGCAGTCGCCTCGACGGACGATGACGGTCTTGCCGGTGAAGGAGCCGTCGGCGACGGGGTCGCACAGCTCGGCGGCGGCGGGGTCGGTGGCGGGGTCGCCGGCGGCGACGAGCGGGAACTGGGCGGCGTCGTCGCGGACGACGTCGGCGGTGGAGCCGGAGGCCGTGGCGTAGGCGTACTTGCCGCCCTCGTTGGTGCTCACCGTGAGGTAGTAGTTCGTCTCGATGACGTTGTCGACGCTGCCGACGGTGATGACCTTGTTGGAGGAGCCGGGGGCGCCCATCGTCCAGCGGCCCTTGTCGCCGATGTTGCCCTGGGCGACGGTGACGACGATGCCCCTGTCAGCCATGGCGTCAGCGGAGACGGCGGTCGGGTAGCCCGAGAAGACGACGTAGTCGGCGCCGATGGACATGTTGACGACATCCATGCCCTGGTCGGCGGCCATCTGCATGGCGGCGGCCATGACGTCGGAGGAGGTGGAGCCCTCGCAGCCGAAGACGCGGTAGGCGCCGAGCTCGGCGTCGGGGGCGACGCCCCGGATCTCGTCGGTGCCCTCGGCGCCGTCCGCGGCGGCGATACCGGCGACGTGCGTGCCGTGGCCGCCGCAGTCGTCCGGGAAGGCGTCGGGGTGGGCGGTGTAGACCTGGCCCTCGGGGAGGGACTTGTCGCCGTAGGCGTTGCCGACGAAGTCGTAGCCCCACTTGACCTTGGAGGTCGGGAAAACGGTCGAGCCGTCCCAGCTCGGGTTCGAGGGCTCGGGCCCGGAGACACCGGAGCCGCCGAACTCCTTGTGGTCGTAGTCGATGCCGGAGTCGATGATGCCGATCTTGACGCCCTTGCCGGTGAGGCCGAGCTGGGACTGGGCGACGCCGGCGCCGGTCATGTCGAGAGCGTTCACCATCTGGGGGGCGGAGACGCCCTCGACCTGCTCGGCGGCGGTGACGCCGTCGTCGGCGACGACGTCCTTGGAATCGGGGATGACGACGACGGGCTGGACGGACTGGACCTCGGGGAGGGCCGCGAGCTCGTCGACGTCGTCGTCGGAGACGGACAGGGAGACACCGTTCCACAGCTCGCCGTATGCGTGCGTGACGGTCGCGTCGATGTCAGCGTCCTTGAGGGCGTCCTTGAGCTCGTTCTGCTCGTGCTTGATGGTCGACGCCGGCGTGCCCTCGGACTCGGACGGCGAGGAGAGCTCGACGAACCAGCGGTTCGGGACGTTCTCGGCCTTGCTGCCGTCGGAGAGCGTGAGGCTCGTCGTGATCTTGGCCGACGGGTCGGTGTCCGACGTGGTGGTCGGCGCGGCCGCGGCTGTGGGCGCGACGAGCGCCGCCAGGGTGATGGCGGCGGCGCCGACGGCGAGCCCACGCCGTGCTGGGATGTGCAGGCGCACGGTGTCCTCCTGTGAGACGGACGCCCGGGTCGCACGTCGACGTGGCGCTCCGGGCAGGGGATGACGGGGCGGGGTGCTCCCGATCGCAGGAGACGTTATCCGTCCGTGACGTTACGGGGTTGTGACCTCATGCATCCCGGCGGATCCGCATGCAGACCGTGCGGGACGTCACCCCAGGTCCGTGGCCCGGCGACGGCCGGTTCCGCCGTACTACCCGCCCTGCCGTCCCCGGACGCGAAGAACCCCGGAACCTGGACGGTTCCGGGGTCATCCAGCGGAGACGGGGAGATTCGAACTCCCGAGGGGTTTTATCCCCAACTTTCTTAGCAGGAAAGCGCACTAGGCCACTATGCGACGTCTCCAGACGCCTTGTCGGCCTGCGCAGGTTACCCCAGCGCGAGGCCGCGAGGCAAAAGGTCGGCGACGGCGCGGCGCCCCCGGGACGGACGCAGCCAGAGCCGCGCTCCGTCTCCCGAGTGACGCGGCGCCGCCGCCCCAGACGGGCCGCTCAGAGGCTGATACCGAGCACGGGCACGCCGAGCAGGAAGACGGTGAGCCCGATGAGGACGATCCCGATGAGGTTGAGCCAGATGCCCGCCCTGACCATCGACCCCATCGAGACGTAGCCCGAACCGAAGGCGATCGCGTTGGGGGGCGTGGCGACCGGCAGCATGAAGGCGCAGGTGGCCGCGAGCGCTACGGGGACCACGAGGAGCAGGGGGTCGATCCCGATGCCCACGGCGACGCCGCCCATGATCGGCAGGAAGGCGGCCGCCGTCGCCGTGTTCGAGGTGAGCTCGGTGAGGAAGATGACCATCGCGGCCACGGCGACGACGACGAGCACGACGGGCAGGACGGACAGGCCCTTGGCCATCTCACCGATCCAGAGGGACAGGCCCTGCTTGGAGAACTCCGAGGAGAGGGCGAGGCCACCGCCGAAGAGGAGGAGGACGTCCCAGGGCAGGTCCTTCGCGGTGGCCCAGTCGAGCAGGCGGACGCCGCCGCGGCCGGGCGCGGGGACGAGGAAGAGCATGAGGGCCACGATCATCGCGATGGTCTCGTCAGTGAGCCCGGAGTCCGGCAGGAGGGTCGGGGCGAGGGACCAGGACAGCGCGGCGGCGAGGAAGATGACGGCGACGGCGATCTCCCCACCGTTCCAGGGCCCCAGCTTGCGCAGCTCCTCCCGGATCACCTCCTTGCCGCCGGGGATCTCCTCCATCTCGGGCTTGAACAGGACGCTGGTGAGCAGCCACCAGCACACGAGGAGGAACACGAGCGCGAGCGGGACGCCCACCATCATCCACTGGCCGAAGCCGATGGTGATGTCGAAGGTCTCCTTGAGGTAGGCGATGAGGAGCGTGTTGGGCGGCGTGCCGATGATCGTGCCGAGGGAGCCGATGGAGGCGGCGTAGGCGATGCCGAGCATGAGCGCGGTGGCGAAGCGCGTCTGTGTCCCGTCCTTCTCATCCTCGAGCTGTCCGGTCAGGACGAGGATCGAGGTGCCGATGGGCAGCATCATGACGGCGGTCGCGGTGTTCGACACCCACATGGAGATGAAGCCGGTGGCGAGCATGAAGCCCAGCACGAGCATCTTGGGCCGGGTGCCGACGGCGAGCACGGTGAGCAGGGCGATGCGCCGGTGCAGGTTCCAGCGCTGCATCGCGAGGGCCAGCATGAACCCGCCCATGAACAGGAAGATCGTGCCCGAGGCGTAGGGGGCCGCCGTGTCCTTGAAGGTGTCGGCGCCGAGCACCGGGAAGAGGACGAGGGGAACGAGCGCGGTCGCGGCCAGGGGGATGGCCTCGGTCATCCACCAGGCGCCCATGAGGATGGCGACGGCGGCGGTGAGGCGCAGGCCGGACTCCGTCATGGAGGCGGACTCCTCGGGGGCGGCGACGGCGGTGACGGTGCTGAGGGCGTCGGCCGGCATGGCGAGGTACGCGGCGACGGCGAGGACGACGCCGACGGCGAGCCCGACGGCGCGGCGTCGGCGCTCGCCGGTCGAGGGCGGCGTGGCGCGCTGCCCCTCGGAGAGGCTGGAGGGCTGGTGGAGAACGGGTGTGCTCATGGGGGACCTCACGTCGTCAAGGGCGCGCCGGGGTGCGCGCGCGACCTCCCTCGCCAGTCGCGGCGGGACCGCGACGTCATCGGCGAAGATGCGATCCAGGTCACGGTAACGCGGGTCAGGACCTTTGTCCTGAGAACGACTGAACCGACATGGAAGTCAGACGTCGAACGGGGTCCCCGCCCTCCCGGAGGAGGACGGGGACCCCGTCAGCGGCGGAGAGGGAGGGATTCGAACCCCCGGTGCGCCAGGCGCACAGCGGTTTTCAAGACCACCGCATTCGGCCGCTCTGCCACCTCTCCATGCGCGGAAAACCTTACCACCGGAGGCGCCGGTACAGGGACGCCCGCTCAGCCGCGCCCGAACAGCCCGCGGCGGCGCGCCTCGCTGCGGGGGCGCAGCGGCGCGGCGGGGTCGTCGAGCCGTCCCTCGGCCAGCGCCTGCCCGATCGCGGGCGCGACGGGCAGCCGCGACATGAGCGTCGCCTGGAGCGCGTGGTAGACGTCGGGGTGCCCGGCCCAGGTGCGGCTCGACGGCGCGTTGCCCTGGTCCAGCTCGTGCCACCACGTGCCGGGCTCGGCGATGAGGTACTGCTCGGCGTAGTCGAGCCAGGAGCGGTAGCAGTGCTCGTAGTGCTCGACCTCGATCTCGCCGCGGCCGTCGTCGAGGAGGGCGCGCCGGATCGCGGCGGCGGCGCTCACGCCCTCGCAGACCACCCAGTGCATGCGCTCGTGGACGATGGGCTCGCCGTCGTAACCCGTCGTGTAGACGAAGCCGGGACCGCCGTCGACCCGCCAGCCGTCGGTGCGGGCGCGGTCGAAGAGCTCCTCGGCGGCGTCGAGCATCCAGTCGGGGGTGGGCAGGCCGCGGGCGAGGAGGGAAGCGCGCACCTGGACGGTGAGGCGGGACCACTCCAGGCCGTGCCCGGGGGTGACGCCGTAGGGGCGGAAGGGGTGGGCCGGCTGGTCGCGGTTGTAGTCGAGGAGGGGCCGCCAGGAGGTGTCGTAGTGCTCGGGGATCCGCCAGCCGTTGGCGCGGGCCTGGACGTTGACGGCGAAGTCGATGACCTGGACGGCGCGGGCGAGCCAGCGCTCGTCGCCGGTGACGTCGGCGGTGGCGAGGTAGGCCTCGACGGTGTGCATGGCGGCGTTGATGCCGCGGTAGTCCTCGGGGTCGGTGAGGTCCGCGGAGTAGGACTCGATCGGCATGCCGAAGTCCTCGTCCCACCAGTACCGGTCCTGGCACTCGATGGCGTCGCGGAGGAGCTCGGTGGCGCCGGGCCGGTTCGCGGCGGTGGCCGTGGCGGCGGCGAGGAGGACGAAGGCGTGCTGGTAGCACTCCTTGCGGCCGTCGGGGTCGGCGGGGACGCCGTGGTCGTCGGCGTCGAGCTCGTGCCGGATCGCGGAGAACCAGCCGCCGTGCTCGTGGTCGCGCAGGGCGGTGCTGAGGGCCCGGACCCCGTGGTCGGCGTAGCGGCGGCAGCCGGGGATCCCCATGAGGACGCCGAGGGAGAAGGCGAAGGTCATGCGGCCGGTGATCCACAGCTCGACGGGATGGGACTCGTCGACGACGCCGTCCTCACCGATCCAGCCGAATCCCGCGGGCACGGTGGCGGCGCGTGCGTAGCGCAGGAGCGCGTGCGTCTCGTCGGACAGCCAGCGGTTGTGCTCGGGGGCGCCGATCCAGCCCAGCCCCATGGTGTCCTCCTCGACGGCGACGGCGGTGCCCCGTCGCCCGTGGCCGCAGGCTACCGCACGGGGCGACTGGACCGGGTGGGCTGGACCGGCGACGACTCAGTGCTCCTCGGCGCTGGGCGTCGCGGTCGACTCGGCGCCGTCGCTCGAGGTGACGCCGGCGTCGTCCTTCGGCCAGGCGTCCTCCGCCTCGGCGAGCGCCTGGTTCGAGCTGAGCTCGCCGTTGACGTACTTCATGAGGGCTCCCCACAGGGCGTCGGTGCCGACCTGCGAGGGCATCGAGTCGGAGGCGTCCATGCGGATGACGGACTGGCGCGACTGAAGCTGCTCGGTGGCCTGCCGGCTGACGGCGGACCGGATCGTGGAGGCGTCGACGCCGCGGTTGGCGGTGGCGACGCCACCGAGTCGAACGCGGGTCTGGGACCACTCGGTGCTCGAGAGGTAGTCGAGGACGGCCTCGACGGCCTTCTCGTCGGCCGAGGAGCCGCGCAGGGCCACCGCGTAGTCGCCGCCGACGAGCAGCGGGGAGGTGGTCTCGTCGTCGCTGGGCAGGCTGAAGGCGGACACGGCGTCACCGGTGGAGACGGGACCGGAGGTCGACGTGGCGGAGGCGGTGCCGGTTGCCGAGGCGTCGGTGCCCGCCGTCGGGGTCCCGGAGGCGGCCGTCTCGCCGGAGGCCCCGACGTCGACCGCGCCCGCGCCCTCGGCGTCCGTGACGGACGTGCCGTCGGGCAGGAGCGTCTCGAGGGAGGAAGAACCGTGCAGCATGAGGCACTTGCCCACGACGAGGTCCGCGGCGGCGTCGTTCACGGTGGCCTTGACGGCGCCCTCGCGTCCGCCGTCGACGTGCCCGTCGGCGAGGACGAGGGAGCCGACGGCGTCGAGGGCCTTGACGCCGGTGGTGTCGTCGAGGGCGACCTCGTGGGAGGCCCACTTGTCGTAGGCGCCCGGGCCCTCGGTGGACAGGATGGTGTCCTCGAGCCAGTCGCTCATGGCCCAGCCGGTGGAGCTGCCGTCGGCGAGCCCCAGGCACCACGGGGTGACGGAGCCGTCGGGGTGGTCGGCGACGACCTTGTCGGTGAGGGCGACGAGGTCGGCCCAGGTGGTGGGAACCTGGTACCCCGCGGCCTTGAAGGCGGTCGGCGAGTACCAGACCATCGACTTGACGCTGGTCTGGAGCGGGATGGCGTACGCGGTGCCGTCGACGGTGCCGACCTCCGCCCAGGAGCGGTCCCAGCCGGCCTCGATGTTGGCGTTGACGGAGTTCGGCAGGGCCTTGAGGAGACCGGCGTCGGCCATGTCCTCCACCAGCCCGGGCTGCGGGAGGACGGCGACGTCGGCTCCGGCGTCGGCGGTCGTGGCCGCCGCGGTGCTCGTGGCGCTGGCACCCGCCGTGGCGGTACCGGTGGCGTCGACCTGCTCGACGAGGGCGCGCATGTCGGACTCGAGGGAGTCGGAGCCCTTCTGGACGACGTCGATACCGGTGCAGGACTCGAAGCGGGTGAGCGACTGGTCGAAGCGCTGCGCCTCGACCCCGGTGAAGGAGGTGGCGACGGTGACCTTCTGACCGGACACGCCGGAGACGCCGTCGAGGTCGGCGCAGCCGGTGATCGTTGCGGTGGCGTCACCGGAGGGGGCCGAGCCGGAGCAGGCGACGAGGCCGCTCCCGGCCAGCGCGAGGGCGGCGGCGAGCGCGCCGGCGCGACGCAGCCGCGTGCGGGTGGGGGTGAGAGAGCCGGAGGAGGTAGGGGTCATGCGAGGTCTCGCGTCCTCTCGATGATGGCGTCGAGGACGGCGGCGCAGCCGTCGCGCCACACGTCCGCGGTGACGAGGTCTCCGACGTCCTTGACCTCCTGCGGGGCGGAGCCCATGACGGCCCCGACGCCGGCCCAGGTGAGCATGGCGACGTCGTTGGTGCCGTCGCCGACGGCGACGGCACGGGAGGAGTCCGAGCCGACGCGTGCGGCGAGGGACTCCAGGGCGCTGGCCTTGGTGACGCCGCCGGGAGCGACGTCGAGCCAGGCGGTCCAGCCGATGGCGTACTCGACGCCCTCGAGGCCGGCGGCGTCGACGGCGGCCGTGAACTCCTCGACGGGGACGCCGGGGGCGCGCAGGATGATGCGAGTGACGGGCTCTGCCCTCAGCTCCTCGAGCCCGACCACGGTCTGGGCCTCGATGAGCTCGCCCTCGGGGAAGCGCCGCGACCCGCGAAAGCCGTGCTCGAGGTCCTCAGTGGCAAGGATGGCGTCCGGCAGGGCCGTGTGGAGCAGGTCGATGGCGGGCGCCGGGTCGAAGGTGAGGGACTCGACGACCTCGTAGCCGCCCGGGGCGTCAGGATCCATCCGGAGCGTGAGGGCACCGTTGGCGCAGATCATCCAGCCGTCCGTGAGGCCGACGTGGCGGGCGACCGGCAGAGCCGCCTCGATGCCGCGTCCGGTGGAGATGACGACCTGGGCGCCGTAGGTGCGCAGCCGGGCGACGGCCGCCATGACGCGCTCGGAGACCCGCCCGGCCATGTCGAGGATGGTGCCGTCGACGTCGAGGGCGACGAGGAGGCGGGGCCCCGGGACGAGGCGCTCGCGCTCCGGGTCGAGGCGGTCGAGGTCGGCGACGCGCTCGCGGACGAGGGCGTGGTAGTCGTCGTGGCCGAGCCGGGCCGGCCACCCGCCGTCGACGTACTCCGGCGAGCCGCCCAGCGCCCCCTCGGGCAGCGCGCCCGAGCCGGTGCCGGCGGGCCCGGCGACGACGGTCTCCGAGGCGCGGGTGGCGCGCCCCGCCTGGCGGCCGTCCCCGTCGTCGGGGGTCGGGCCGCCGAAGACGGGGCTCGTCCCGACCGGGAGGCGGTCGTCGTCGGGGGTGGCGTCGGGGGTCACGGGCGCGCTGATCCGCTCGGGGTGGGTGCTCAGGCGACGGGCTCGATGACCTCGAGGCCGCCCATGTAGGGGCGCAGGCCCTCGGGCACGACGACGGAGCCGTCGGCCTGCTGGTTGTTCTCCAGGAGGGCGACGATCCAGCGGGTCGTGGCGAGCGTGCCGTTGAGGGTGGCGACCGGTGAGGTCTTGCCGTCGCGCTTCTCGCGGATGGACAGGCGGCGCGCCTGGTAGGTGGTGCAGTTGGAGGTGGAGGTGACCTCCATGAAGCGCTCCTGGGTGGGCAGCCACGCCTCGCAGTCGAACTTGCGGGCGGCGGAGGAGCCCAGGTCCCCGGCAGCGGTGTCGATGACGCGGTAGGGGAGGTTCACCAGGTGGAGCATCTCCTCCTCCATCGCGAGCAGGCGCTGGTGCTCGGCCTCGGCGTCCTCGGGACGGACGTAGGCGAACATCTCGGCCTTGTTGAACTGGTGGACGCGGATGATGCCGCGGGTGTCCTTGCCGGCGGCGCCGGCCTCACGGCGGTAGCAGGTGGACCAGCCCATGTAGCGCTTGGGGCCGTCAGTGAGGTCGAGGATCTCGTCGCTGTGGTAGCCGGCCAGGGCGACCTCGCTGGTGCCGGTGAGATAGAGGTCGTCGGTGGGCAGGTAGTAGATCTCGTCGGCGTGCAGGCCGAGGAAGCCGGTGCCGGACATGATCTGCGGGGAGACGAGCGTCGGCGTGATCATCGGGGTGAAGCCGTGCTCGGCGGCCTTGTCCAGCGCCGCCGTCATGAGGGCGAGCTCGAGGCGCATGCCCCAGCCCTTGAGGTAGTAGAAGCGGGCCCCGGAGACCTTGGCGCCGCGCTTGGTGTCGATGATGTCGAGGCCCTCACCGAGGGCGAGGTGGTCCGCCGGCTCGAAGCCCTCGGCGGCGAAGTCGCGGATCTCGGGCCCCTCGTGGCGCAGGACGACGAAGTCCTCCTCGCCACCGGAGGGGGCTCCGACGATGAGGTTCTGGAACTGGTGGGCGAGCTCGTCGAGGGTCGCCTCCGAGCCCTTGGCGCGGTTCTCCGCGGCCTTGACCTGCTCGGCGAGCTCCTTGGCCTGGGCGAGGACGGCGGGGCGGTCCTCCGGGGAGGCCTTGCCGACGGACTTCGAGACGGTCTTCTGCTCGGCGCGCAGGGACTCGAAGGCGCCGAGGTCGGCGCGGCGGGACTCGTCGGCCTCGATGATGCGGTCGACGAGGGTCTCGTCGGCGCCGCGGGCGCGCTGGCTGGCGCGGTAGGTCTCGGGGTTCTCGCGGAGGTCACGGAGATCGATCATGCCGGTGAGTCTAGCGACGCGCTGCGGCCGCGGGCGGCGCCGCTCGCGGGCGTGGACGCCGTCGAGCGGCGTGCGTGCGGTGTCACACGGCCCACGACGGGCCGGGACCGGCTCCACCCGGGCCGAGAGCCCTTCCTTCTGGGACACATCGTGATGATCAGGTAATGACCGGAAGTTCCTTTTCGAACTGCGACGACCTATAGTCAGAACCCATATAGCGCTCATCATGCGCCCCGCGAGCCGCGCGGGGCCGGGGCCTCACCAGGGAACCTCCTCTCATGCCTACCTCCTCACTGCCCTCGTTCTCGCAGCTGCGGGCCTTCGTCGCCCTCTGCGACCACCAGCACTTCGGGGAGGCCGCCTCCAACCTGGGCGTCAGCCAGCCCAGCCTGTCGCAGGCCATCACCGCCCTCGAGAAGCGCGTCGGCGGTGAGCTGGTCGAGCGCACGACGCGCCGCGTCCTCGTCACGCCGCTCGGCGAGACCCTCCTGCCCTACGCCCGCGAGGCCGTCCTCGCCGCCGAGTCCTTCTCCGAGGCCGTCAACAACCAGGGCGCCGCCCTCACGGGCACCATGCGCCTCGGCCTCATCCCGACGCTCGCCCCCTACCTCGCGCCCATCGTGCTCGACGGCCTGCCGCGCGAGCTCCCCCAGCTCCAGCCCGAGCTGCGCGAGCTCGTCACGAACGACGTCCTCGACCTGCTCAACCAGGGCCGCCTCGACGCCGCCGTCATCGCCATCGACGTCGACCTCCACCGCGCCGCCGCCGTCCCCATGTACGACGAGCCGCTCGTCGTCCTCACCCCCAAGGACCACCCCTGGGCCGGCCGCAGCGACGTCAGCCCCGCCGAGCTCGACGACGAGAAGCTCCTCCTCCTCGACGAGGGCAACTGCCTGCGCGACCAGACCCTCGCCCTCTGCCAGCGCTACGGCACCAACCCGCCGGTCGCCGTCGCGACGACGCTGTCCACGGTCGTGCGCATGGTCGCCCACGGCGCCGGCGTCACGGTCATCCCCGAGGGCGCGCTGGGCCTGCTCAACGACGACGAGCACGGCGTCGCCCACTTCGCCGACAACGCCGCCGTCCGCCGCATCGGCCTCGTCCACCGCAGCTCCTCCTCGCGCACCGGCGACTTCCAGCACCTCGCGAGCGTCATCACGGAGCTCGCGCGCGGCGCCGGCCTGCCGATGCTCCCGCTCGCCTGAGGACTTCCCCCCGGCCGCAGACGCTGCCGGAAGCGCTGACGGGGACCCACCGCTCCCCTACCCTGGCGGCATGCCCCGCCCGCTCGCCTGCGTCGTCGTCAACCCGGCCAAGCGCTCGGTGACCCCGCAGGTGCTCGAGCGCGTCGAGCGGAAGCTCACCGGCGCCGGCTACCGCACGCACCTGCTCGAGACGAGCCTCGCCGAGCCGGGCCCCACCCAGGCGCGCCTCGCCGTCGCCTCCGGGGCGCAGCTCGTCGTCGCCGTAGGCGGCGACGGCACCGTGCGCGCCGTCGCCGCGGCCCTGGCCGGAACCGGCATCGAGATGGGCGTCCTGCCGCTGGGCACCGCCAACCTGGCCGCGAGGAACCTCGGACTGCCCGTGCGAGACCTCGACGCGCTCATCCATGCCGCGGCGCACGGGGAGGCCCGACCCGCGGACCTGGCCTGGGTGAGCTCGGGCGCGCCCGACCCGGAGGCCCTCGCCGCTGTGCGCACACCCCCGGGAGGATGGGCGCGGCCGACGCTCGGGGCGGAGCACGCCTGCATCATCGTCACCGGCATCGGTTTCGACGCCGGGCTCGTCGCCTCGACGCGGCCGCGGCTCAAGGCGCGCATCAAGTGGGGCGCCTACGCGGTCGCCGCGATGGCGAACCTGTGGTCGCCGCGGCTCGGGATGACCCTCGACCTCACCGGCACCGACGGTGAGCGCACCACCGAGCTGCTCACCGCGCGCACGCTCCTGCTCGCCAACGGCGGACGCCTGCCGGGCGGGATCACGCTCATGCGCTCGGCCACGATGGACGACGGCGTCATGGATCTCGCGGCGATCGACACGGTCGCCGGGCTGGCGGGCTGGACCTCGCTGGCGCGTCAGGTGCTGCCTCCCTTCGCCGCCACGTACTCGCGCCCGGAGCGCTCGCTCGGGCGGGTGCGTCTGCGCCGCGGCGTCGAGGCACGGGTGCGGCTGGACACCCCGGCGATGGTGGAGGTCGACGGCGACCTGCTTCCGCCGACGCGGGACGTGCGCGTGCGGCTGGACGCCGGCGCGCTGCTGGTGCGCAGGCCCGCCTGACGCGGGCTGCCCTGCACCGCTGCGCCCGCAGCGACGAGCCGGCCCGCTCGCGCCCAGCCGGCTGGGTGCGATCGACGCCTGCGCCCGCCGAGCAGCGCCACCCCAGCATCCCAGCACCCCAGCACCCCAGCCAACGCCGAGTCTGACGGTTTCCCACCGGGACCGTCGTCACCGCCGTCATCGCGGACCGGGAACCGTCAGACTCGAGCGAGGCGACACGGGCGAGGCGAGGCCAGCGCCTGGGCGCCACCGACGACGACGTCACGCCCGTCCAACCGTGCCGCACCCACGTACAAGGTCACTTTCCCGCCGAGACTGACAGCAGCGACGTCGTCGCCGACAGGGAACCGTCAGACTCGAGCGAGGCGACACGGGCGAGGCCAGCGGGCGGCGCCAGAGCACCGACGACGTCGACGCAGCTGCTCAGGGCCGTGCTCCACAGGCCAGCCCGTGACGCCCCGCTCCACAACCCGGCCACCACGGACCACGCGCCAACCCCCACCCCGCTCACTCTGAGCCCGTGAGTGACTACCCAGAGCCCCCTCCGCTCCCGCGCCTGCGCCTCGCTGCCGCCTCGTCCCACTCGGATCGCGGCTGCCGCCCGGGTGAGCTCCGGATCGCGCGCGGCGTCTACCTGCTACCGACGTCAGGGCTCGAGCCTTGGGAGCAGAAGCGAGAGGTGACACTTGCCAGGTGCGCAGGAGCCCTTCTCGCGAGCCCGTCGACGCCGGCCCTGTCCCACGAGTGCGCGGCGATCGTCCACGGACTGCCCTGCTGGGAGCAGGAGCCGGACGTCCAGGTCATCTCTCGGGCGCGTGCCCCACGCCCACGGACTCCCCTCCCGCGGGTCTCATACGCTGCGGGAGACCGCCGGCTCAAGGGCCGTGGCGCGAGCATCGTCCGCCGACATCGCGACCTCGCCGACGACGAGACAACGATGGTCTCCGGCCTGCGCGTGACCACGCTCGAGCGCACCATGCTGGACTGCGCCCTCGACCTTCCGGTGCGCGAGTCCGTCTGCGTGCTGGATGGCGGCATGAGGGCCCTGTGCGCGCCGAGCCGCCGGCTGGGAGCGTGCCTTGGCCGCGACCCCGAGAAGCTGCGCGAGGAGCTCACGGCACGGCTCGCCAGCATGGGGTCACGTCGAGGCGTGCGGCGGGCTCGGGCAGCACTCGCGCTCATGAGTCCGTGGTCGGAGTCACCAGGCGAGAGCGTCCTGCGGTGGATCGTGGCCGCGGGCGCGCTGCCGTCACCGACGGAGCAGGAGCACGTTCACGACGTCCGCTCCGGGACCCACGCCTACCTCGACCTCGCGTGGCCGGACGCCATGCTGGGCGTGGAGTTCGATGGGTACGCGAAGTACACCTCACGGGCGGACCTTCGCGCCGAGAAGGCGCGCGAGATGGTGCTGCGACGGCACGGTTGGCGGGTCCTGCGGGTCGAGTGGCGGGAGCTGCGGGACCCGGACGCCGTGCTGCGACGTCTGCGAGCCGCGCTGGGCGGGGAGGGGCGGCTGCGCCGGTCGCCGTCAGTCCGCGGCCTGTGGGAGTAGGCGGCTCACGCCCACTCCTGCGCCCACGCAGGCTCGGCCCCAGCCCCGCTCCCGCGCTCCTCTCCACACCCGCGACACCGAGACTGACGGTTTCCAGCCGAGACTGCCGGCTACACCGTCACCGTCGGCCGGAAACCGTCAGTGTGGAGCGGTGCGATACCAATGCCCGTGCCGGCACCGGCACTCGTGGCTGAAGCGCCAACCACGGCGTCGCGCACATCCGACTCTGCGCATCCGGCTCCGCACCAGCCGCGGACGTCGGTTTCCCACCGAGGCTGACGGCTAGGACGGCGACGTCGAGCGGAAACCGTCAGATTCGGCGGTCATGCCCCTCTCGCGGGGGGGGTGATGACGGATCCGGGTGAACTGTCCGGGTCTTTTCGCGACGCCGCGTCATATCCTTACTGACATCATGTCAGATACGACCATCCCGCACGCGGGAGGCACCGTGAGCACGCAGTCACGACCGAGGACGGAAGCGACCACGCGCACGCCTCCTCACGACACCCCCTCCCCCAACCGCTGGAAGGCCCTCGGCGTCCTCGCCGGCTCCGTCTCGCTCATCGTCATCGATGGCACCATCGTCAACGTCGCCCTCCCGACGATGATGACCTCCCTGCCCCTGACCTACACCGAGGCCCAGTGGGTCACCACCCTCTACAACCTCATCTTCGCCGCCCTCCTCATCACCACCGGCGACCTCGGGGACCGCTGGGGACGGCGCACCACCCTCACCATCGGGCTCGCGCTCTTCACCGCGGGATCCGTCATGGCTGGACTCGCCGGCGGCGCCGTCACACTCATCGTCGCCCGCGCCGTCCAGGGCCTGGGCGGAGCCTTCGTCCTGCCCTCCACCCTGTCCACCGTCAACGCGACCTTCCGCGGGCGCGAGCGCGCCAGCGCCTTCGGCGTCTGGGGCGCCACCATCTCCGGCGCCGCCGCCGTCGGCCCGCTGCTCGGCGGCTGGCTCACCACCTCCTTCTCCTGGCGGTGGGTCTTCGGGATCAACTTGCCGATCGCCGCGCTGCTCGCCGTCGGAACCCGGATGTGGGTGCCCCAGACGCGCGGCGAGGAGGCGGCCCGTCGAGGCTTCGACGGCGGTGGCCTGGCTCTGTCCGCGATCGGCATGGGCGGCGTCGTCCTCGGGCTCATCGAGGGCCGCTCCCTGGGCTGGTGGGCTCCGCTGGCCTCCGGGTGGGCGCACGACTGGCCCGTGTCGCCCGCCGGACTGGGCCTGGTCCTGGGCGGCGTCACCCTCGTAGCCTTCGTCGTCCTGGAGCTGCGGCGCCTCGCCGCGGGCGCCGAGGTCCTGCTCGACATGTCCCTGTTCCGCCTGCCGTCCTTCGCCTGGGGCAACGTGGCGGCGCTCGTTGTCGCGATGGGCGAGTTCGGGCTGCTCTTCGTGCTGCCGCTCTACCTCCAGAACGTGCGCGCCCTCAGCCCGATCGGTGCGGGCTGGGTGCTCGCCGCGATGGCCCTGGGTGCCTTCGCCTCCGGCGGTGCGGCCGGTCCCTTCGCCCGGGCGACGACGCCGGCGACCGTCGCCACCACGGGCCTCGTCCTCGAGACGGCGGGCGTGGCGCTGCTGGCGGTCCTCATCCAGGCCGACGGCGGACTGTGGCGGGTGGTCGTCCCGCTCGTCGTCTACGGCGTCGGGCTCGGCATGGCCTCGGCCCAGCTGACGGGCACGGTCCTCGTGGACGTCCCGACCGAGAGGTCCGGCCAGGGCTCGGCGACGCAGTCGACCGTCCGCCAGCTCGGCTCGGCACTGGGGGTGGCCGTCATCGCGACGGTCCTGGCGAGCTCGGTGGCCTCCGCGGCGTCGGGGTCGCTGGCGAGCACGGGGATTCCCGAGCGGGCCGCCGCGGGGATCGAGGCTGCTCTGGCGCCGTCGGCCGGGTCCGTGATCGACGCGGTCCGCTCGGGTCAGGGGGAGGCTGCGGCGATCCCGGCGTCGGCACGGCCGGAGGTGGCGGAGGTTCTCGGCGCGGACTTCACGCGCGGGTCGCGCACGCCCCTGTGGGTGGGGACGGCCTTCCTCGCGCTGGGGGTGCTGGCGACGACGCGCCTGCCGCGCCGTCGCTGGGTCTCCGCCGAGCAGGACGGCGACGCCGCCGCGTGACCCGACCGCCCTGCCCAGTCAGAGCCCACCCGCTGCGAGCCGCGCTTTCCCGCCGAAGCCGCCCACCGAGGCCCGCGCCTTCCCGCCGAGACTGACGGGTACGCCGTCGGTCCGGACCGGAAACCGTCAGACTCGGCGGACGCGCTGGCGGGCTCCTGGCAGGGTGCGCGCCTCAGAGCGTGCGGCCGCCGAGGACGTCGTCGACCCACGAGCGGGCCACGATGAAGTCCTTGTCGCTCGTTCCCGCGGGGACGACCACCTGGGCGCCGTCGAGCCGCGGGTAGGAGCCGAGGAAGCGCACGAAGGGGCAGGTGCGGTGCAGCCCGATGAAGGCCGCCTGAACCCGCTCGTCGCGGATGTGCCCCTCGACGTCGATGGAGAAGCGGTACCGGCCCAGGGCGTCCCCGGTGGGGCGGGACTCGATGCGCGTGAGGTTGACGCCGCGCGTCGCGAACTGCTGGAGCATCGTGAGCAGGGCGCCGGCGCGCTCGGCGGGGGCCTGGACGAGGAGCGTCGTCTTGTCCGCCCCGGTGGACGGCCCGACGGCGCCCGGACGGGTCACCTTGACGAAGCGGGTGACGGCGCCGGGGTTGTCGGCCACTCCCCCGGCGATGACGGTGAGGCCGTACTGCTCGGCGGCGAGCGGGTTGCAGAGCACGGCTTGGTAGTCGAGGCGGCCCGGGTCCTCGGCGGCGGCGAGCGCCTTGGCGGGCGCGGAGGTGGAGGTGCCGGCGACGTACGAGGCCTCAGGGAGGTGCTGGTGGACCCAGCCGCGGCACTGCGCCCAGGCGTGCGGGTGGGTGGAGATGCCGGTGACGTCGGCGAGCGCGGCGCCCTCGCGCCCGGCGAGGACGAAGGTGATCGGGACGGCCATCTCGGCGGCGATGACGAGGGGCGCGCCGACGACGAGGTTGTCGAGGGTGGCGTTGACCCCGCCCTCGACGGAGTTCTCGATGGGCACGACGGCAGCGTCGGCGGTGCGGTCGCGCACGCGGTCGAGGGCGGTGGGCACGTCCTGGCACGGGTCGAGGACGACGTCGTCGGGGGCGACCTGCCGCAGGGCCATCTCGGTGAAGGTGCCGGCGGGGCCGAGGAAGGACCAGGTGGGCGCGGCCTGCGCGGTCGGCGAGCTCTGCGACGTCATGCGGCGAGCGTACTGGGCGGGCCGTCCGACCCCGCCGTGCGTCTCAGCCTCCCCTCGCACCCCACCGGTAGCCTGGGCGCGTGAGCCAGGATCCTCGCCGCGGCAGGCAGAAGCACCTCGTGCGGGTCGTCGTCTACGTCATCGTGCTGCTCACCGTCATCGGGATGGTGGCGGCGATGGTCGGCACCGCCTGGGCCGAGCCCGCTCACGCCGCCACGACGACGGGCACGACGGCGCAGCGCCTCACGAGCACGACGGCGTCGTCCGCGAGCGCCTCGCGCTCCCCGCTCGTCGTCCTCGCGACCACGGGGCTGTCCTGGGCGGACCTCGTCGACGCGGCCGAGTCCGGCGACGCCGACGCCCGCATTCTGCTCGAGGTCTCCTCGTCGCAGGTCCCCGTCAACCTCGTCCAGCGCACCGCCGGCACACGCACCTGCCCCGCCGACGCCTGGCTGACCCTGGGCGCCGGCGCGCGCACACGGGCCCTGCCCGCCTCCGACGACGCCTCCGCCACCTGCGGCTGGCCCTCCTCGTGGCGTGAGGCCGCCGACGAGTCGCAGGCCGCCGGCTACGGGGCGGAGCCCGGTGCGCTGGCCGACGCCCTCACCGCGGCGGGTGTCGGCTACGCGGCCGTCGGTCGGGGCGCCGTCCTCGCCCTCACAGGCTCGACCGGCACGGCGCCGCGCGAGGAGGCGACCCTCGGGGCGCTCTCCGCCTCCGGCTTCCCGGCGCTCACCGTCGTCGACCTCACTGACAGCTCGGTCTCCTCCGCCCTGGCCTCGGCGAACGCGACCGCCGAGGCGAGCCCGACGGCGAGCGCCTCCTCCGCGGCGGGGTCCGGCTCCGCCGACGCCGACGCGCTGCCGACCGCGGCCGCCTCGGCGCACGCGGTCCTCGCGGCCCTCGGCGAGCTGCCCGACGACGCGAGAGTCATCGTCGTCTCCCTCGCCGACCCCGCCACGGCCGGCCTCCAGGCGGCGATCCTCCCCGCCGGCACGAGCGGTGACGACGGGGCGGAGGGCTCGGCCGGCACCTCCGGCTCCGCGGCCGCGGACGCACCACTGCCGGCGAGCCCCTCGACGCACCGCCGCGGTCTCGTCCAGACCACGGACCTCACGGCGACGCTCTCTCAGGACCTCACGAGCGAGGTGCCGACGGCGGTCACCGGCGGTGCCCTCACGCTTCCGTCGACCGGTGGCTCCGGGCTGACGGCGCTGAGGGAGCGCGGCATGGACGGGACGCTGCGATCCGGGAGCGGCACGGACTCGGCGTCGAGCACGTCCGTGCCCGCGCGGGTGAGCGCCCTCGTCGACGACGCCCTGCGAGCCCGAGCCTCGAAGGACTCGACGCTGCCGGTCTCCCTGCTCATCGTGCTGTCCGCGCTGGCGCTCGTCGTCATCGCGTCGCAGGTCCTCCGGGGACCCCGCGGCCGGGCCCGCCTGCACGGCACGGCCCTCGCCGCGACGGCGGTGGCGGCCTTGCCCGGCGGGGCGTGGCTGGCCTCGGTGGTGCCGTGGTGGCGCGTCGGCGCGGAGGGTGACGCCCCCTCAGCGTGGTCCTCCCTCGTCGCGGTCGGCACGACGGCGGCGCTGGCGCTCGTCCTCGCGGGGGTCCTGCACGGGCTGTCGCGCGTCATCGTCGCCCTGCGGGACCGGCTGCTCGTGGGCAGGCACCGGGTCGAGATGGCGGAGGCGGCTCGAGCCCGTCAGGAGCGCCGTCCCGCCAACGAGTCCGACGAGGCGCTCCGCCCCGCGCCCGACGGCGCCCAGGAGGGCACCGAGGTCACGACCACGCCGTCGCCGCTCCCTGACGCCCTGCGCCCGCCAGCGCCGCGCGCGGTCCCAACCGCCCTCGCCCTCACGGCGCTCCTGCTCGCCCTGTGCACCCCGGCCCTCATCCTCGCCGACGCCGCCGCCGGCGCCCCCCTCGCCTTCGACGGCACGCTCGGCATGGACGCCGTCCTCGCGGGCCGCTTCTACGGCGTCTCGAACACGGCCTTCGCCCTGGCCGCCGCCGCCCTCACGGTGGGTCTGGGAGCGGCGGCGGGCACGTGGGTGGCGGAGCAGCGCACTCGCCGCTCGCGGCGCACCGCGGCTGTCGTCGGCGTCCTCCTCCCCGGCGCGCTGGCGCTCCTCGTCGACGGGCTCCCCACGCTCGGCGCCGACGTCGGGGGCGCGATCACGCTCGTCGCCGTCCTCATCGCCCTGGCCTCGACGCTGGCGGGCGGCCGCGTCGGCTGGAAGCGCTGGTTGAGCATCGCCGTCATCGCCCTAGCGACCGTGGGGCTCTTCGGCCTCATCGACCACGCGACCGGCTCGCGCACGCACCTGGGACGCTTCATCGGGCAGCTCCAGGACGGCACCGCCGGCACGACGATCCTCCGGAAGGCGACCGCGGTGGTGGCGCCCTTCATCTCGAACCCGCTGGCCCTGGCGGCGGGCGTGGCGACGCTCGCCGTCGTGGGCTCGCTCCTGTGGTGGCTCGGACGCGAGCTGCGCGCCTGGCGGGCGGGACGCTCCGGCTACGCGCCGCTCGTCGGCCCGGAGCCGACGACGGCGCACTGCCCCGTGACCGACGGCGCCGCCACGCCGCGGGAGACAGGCGACCCCGTCACCGAGCCGGCGCCCGGGGGAACGCCGTGGGCGGGGCCGGTCCCGCGCGGGGCAGCGCTCGTGCCGGGCTGGTTCGTTCCCGTCCTCAAGAGCCTCGGGGTGCTGCTCGTCGTCGAGGTCCTCGTCAACGACTCCGGCGGCTCGATGGCGGTCCTCTCCGCCGCGGCCGCCGCGCCGCTGCTGCTGGCGCTCGGCGCCGCGCGGCTGGCCGGGACGCCGGACCCGTCCCGCACCTGAGCCTGTGGGGCCGCACGGCCCCCGTGGGACGCTCCGCGAGTGAGCAGTGGGGTGCGGCGGCGTGCTCGGGCCGCGGGGGAACCGCTGAGGAGTCCCAGCGGCCCGGCGCCCGTCAGGCCCGCTCGGGGACCGCGCGGTAGGGGCGGAAGGGCGCCTCGTCGCGGACGGCGGCCTCGAAGACGTGGGGGCGCACACGCACGCCGTGGAGCCTGCGGTGGGTGACGGCGCGTATGACGTCGCGGTACTGGGCGGCGCGGTGCATGCGGCCGGCGGAGTCGTTGACGGAGACGCGGTGGGTGATGTCGCAGGGGACCTCGATGACGGCGAGGCCGGCGACGAGGACGTCGATGGACAGGCCGACCTCGACGCCCCAGCCGGGGGCGAGGGGGGCGGCGGCGTCGTAGGCGGCGCGGGTGAGGCAGCGCTGGCCGGACAGGGGCGCGACAGGCGCCCAGCCGGTGGCGGTGGCGATGGCGGTCCGGGCGGCGCGCACGACGCGACCGTGGCCTCCCGCACCGGCCTGCTTGGGCGGTGCGGCGATCGACATGTCGGCGGCGCCGTCGAGGACGGGCGGGACGAGGTCCGCGCAGGCGGCGGCGGACTCGCCGAGGTCGGCGTCGATGAAGAGGAGGAGGCGGGAGGGGCCGTCGACGTAGTCGCGCATGCCGACGACGCTGGCGCCGGTCTCCATGGCGGAGGCCTTGCCGCGGGTGACGGAGTGGCGGACGGTGACGGCGCCGGCGGCGCGCGCATGGTCCTGGGTCCCGTCGGCCGAGCCGTCGTCGACGACGACGACGAGGTCGACGCGCGGGATCGCGCGGCAGGCTCGCACGGTGGTGGCGATGCGCTCAGCCTCATCCTTGGCGGGAATGATGACGGCGACCTTCTGCTCGGAGGCCCGCGCCTGCTCCCGACCGGGCTTCCGGTCTCCGCCCTGAGGGGTGTCGCTCTGAGGGGTGTCGGACGCGTTCACGCGCCCAGGCTAGCCGCCCAGGCGGTCGACGTGACCGTGCCGGGCCGGGGCGGTGCGGGTGCGTCGGGGCTTTCACCCGGGTGCAGGGTGCGGCGGGCGCCCGCCTGGTACCCGGCACCCGTGCGATCACGCTGCCGGCTGGAGCTCGGACTCGACGACCCACTTGTGGTTCTTGACCTCGGCGCCCCCGGTGGTGGGCGTGTAGTCGACCATGTAGACGGTCTCGTGGCTGACCTCGGCGATGGTGGCCTTGGCTCCGTCCATGCCCTCCATGTGGTCCGCGGTGAGGGTGACCTCGTCGCCGACGGCGTAGTCCTGGGAGCCGGCGTCCTTGATCTCCTGCTGGATGACCCACTTGTGGTCCTTGACCTCGGCGCCCCCGGTGGTGGGCGTGTAGTCCACGGCGTAGACGGTGGTCGTGTAGGCGCCGACGACGGTGCCGGTGGCTCCCTCCATGCCGTCCATGTGGGTGGCGGTGATGGTGACCGTGGTGCCCACCGGGTAGGTGGGGCTGGTCGCCGTCTCGAGGCCGGCGGGGACGGAGCCGTCGGAGGAGCCCATCTCGCCCGTGCCGGACATCGAGGTGGAGCCGTCCGTGGCGCCGGCGCTGGACATGCTGGGGGCGGACTCCTCGTCCATGGGGGTGGCCATGGTGCTGCTCATGTCGGTGGCCATCTGCGTGGCCGTCGCGGAGGAGGAGGCGTCGGTCGCGGCGGAGGAGGAGGCGTCGGTCGCGGAGCCGGAGCAGGCGGCGAGGGTGAGGGACAGGGCGAGGGCCGCAGCGGCGGTCAGGGTGCGCTTCATGAGAGCTCCATATACGGGTGGGGGGTATCTGTCGCCCCCCCACTGTGCGCCTCATGAGGACGATCCGCAAGCCGGGGCCTGCACGGGCATCTCCGAGCCCAGCCGTGAGCGGCGCGGGTGCGAGCCGAGCCCGACGCCGATCTCGGCGTACGCCCGCGCCACGCCACGGACGTGAGCCATTCCGGATGAGCTGACGACCCGGGGCCATTGTCCCAGGCTCGCAGGAGCTCACTGAGCCGCCCTCGAAGAGCCCGAGAGAGGCCGAACCAGCCCCGGGCCTGCGGAAAGGCTGACACGGACATTTTCACGATGAATCACGCGGAAAATTGCGCGCCCGCACGCGACGCGCCGAGCTCGAGCGGTCGGGGCCGCACCGTTGCTGGCATTCGGGGCGGCCGCTCCCGCACACATGACCTAGGTCACCCTCACAAGGCGCAAGTCATGCCATTGTTGGGGGCGAGGGCCCGTCAATGGCGACAGGTTCCTCCCCTGACCACGAGCCGTCCCGGCGGGGCGGGCACGCTCGACAACCCAGCAACGTCCGCCCGCGCGCACAGCGACACACCTGGTCGCCCCGCCCTGGGGAGGGCGCGTCCTCCGGCGCGCTGGCCGTGGGAGCGATGCCGGACGGCGTCCCGCCGCACTCCTACGGTTCCCACAGGTTCTTTCCGGGTGACCTCCCAGGGACGGCGGGTTATCTCGTTCCTGCCGCCAGACGGAACGGGCAGCGAGGGTTGGGGAACCCGACGACCTGTCCGGACCGAGAGGGCGCGGGTCCTAGGGAGCCCGGGCTCCTCGCTCTGGCGAAGGAGGCAGGCACCTGCCGGGTTTGGGAGCCCCGCGGCGAGTCGCCTCAGCGACGAAGGCCCGCGGGCCCGGAGAGACAACCGGGCACGCGGGCCTCGTCATGCAGAATCGGACACCCGGGGGCCGGGGCTGGAGTCAGACATCACCGCACAGCGATCGGAAGAGCGGGAAGATCGCCAGTAGATTCAGGGTTGACTCCATTAGCATCAGCCCAACGACCCGGGGAGACATCGCTTGAGCACGACTACCCCTTACACATCGGTGGAGGTCTGCGCAGGCGCAGGCGGCCAGGCTCTCGGACTCGAGCTCGCCGGCTTCGAGCACAAGGCTCTGGTCGAGTTGGAGGACTGGGCTTGCCGCACCCTCCGGCACAATCGCCCCAACTGGAACGTCATCCAGGGCGACCTCAACATGTGGGAACCTGATCAGTCTCTACACGCCGTGGATCTGTTCGCCGGCGGCGTCCCTTGTCCGCCGTTCTCCGTCGCCGGCCGCCAGCTCGGTAAGAACGACGAGCGAAACCTTTTCGACCGCGCGATCAACCTCGTCGCAGAACTCGAGCCACGCGGCGTCATGATCGAGAACGTCCGAGGCCTACTCGACCCGAAGTTCGACAGCTATCGCGCCGAGATTCTCGAGCATCTCGGCAGTCTCGGATACCAGGGCGAGTGGAAGCTCATCCAAGCATCCGACTACGGAGTTCCCCAGCTCAGACCGCGCGCCATCCTTGTCGCCCTCCAGCCTATGGACTTTGCCAACTTCAGCTGGCCAGCGCCTCACCCCGAGGACACGCCCACCGTGGGCACAACGCTGATCGACCTGATGGGAGCAGCCGGTTGGCCAGGCGCGGAAGCCTGGGCTGCAGGAGCCGACAAGATCGCCCCGACTCTCGTCGGGGGCTCCAAGAGGCATGGGGGGCCGGATCTGGGGCCGACCCGTGCTCGAAAGGCATGGGCTGCGTTGGGGGTCACTGGCAATACCATTGCTGACGAGCCCCCGGCACCCGACTTCGAAGGCACACCTCGCCTGACACCCAAGATGATGGCGCGTATCCAGGGATTCCCCGACTCATGGAAGATCACAGGTCGCAAGACCAACGCATGCCGACAGATCGGAAATGCTTTCCCCCCGCCTGTCGCCCAGGCAGTGGGAAACCACATCCGGAACGCATTTGAGCTCTCAGATACGGGCCAACGTCCCTAACCGCGCGAGCTCCGAGCTTCCAGCTCCATCAGGTAGTCGACCACGGCCGTACGAACTTGAGGTCCCCCAAGCCTTACTTGATCGTAAACAGCATCCAGCTTGCTCCGCGTCCGCTGCCCCTGGCTGAGCCAGTCAAGCAAGGTACTCTTCTCGGCACGCTTCAGATTGCGCACAGCCTCGAGCACTGCCGCTGGATCGAGCGGCGTACCCGTGTCGGCACGGGCCGACTCATTGCAACGACGGCACTCGGTCTGCAGATTGTCCAGCGACGCCACCCCACCGTGCGAGTTCGCCACAACATGACCGGCGGTCAAGACAACTCGCCCACCATCCTCGTACTCTTCGCCCGCCGCACGGCCACAGATCACGCAACGACGCCCATCGCGTTCAAAGACCTCACGGCGAAGCTTCGCTGAGATGGAGCTGCGGCCAGGTCGTCGGCCCTCCCCAGGCCACCATCCATATTCCAGGAGCTCACACTCCTCTCCAAGCGATGGATCCTCCTTCGCCGAAAGATACTTCCACCCATAGTCACGGAGCTCGCGTTGACGACGCTGGAAATGTTCCTGCGTCATCCCACCGAGCACCGACCGAAGCTCCCGCGTACTAAATCGCTCGCCGGGCTTCACGTTCCAGCGCAACCAGGCTGCCATTCTCGGCAGCGCACCTTTCGTGCCAGGAACGATCTTCTGATCATGCTCGTCCCACCAAAGTTTTCCGTCGGGCGCCACGGCGCTGCTTGGATAATCAACCATAAGACTTTTCTTTCAAATATCCGCCGCGAGGAACGTCGCGACCACCTACCAACTAAACCTCTCACTGATCAGAACCTTCGTCGTTGTCCTCCCCTATATCACCACTCCAATCGCGAGACATATCCCCGTGATATTTCCCCATCGCTCATATAGGTCATCAGCTCATTCACCAGGCCACTACTGGCATGGGCCGTTGTCTCGCGAGGCGCATCTTACCCCATGTCGACCGAGAATGGGAGAGGTTGACCGACCGCTTGTCGGTTGCAATTTGGGCATCCTACCTGCGAGGGCGCCAGGGCCTCACCACCCCATGACCGGCGGACTCCCGATCGCGCACCGGGCCCAGCTAGCAGAACAGCTCTGCCGTGATTCATATTCTGTGAATATGTTCGATCGCTCCCGTCAGGCTTAGGTGCCACCTTCCTTTCGGTTGCGACCCGCAGTCTGTTCAAGTTTGGTCGGGAAACACCGACACGATTCGATGTGCTCGCTGTGCACCGAACTCGCAAACGAGGCGATCAAGTGCATCGCGCTTGGTGGCACCGATGGACGTCGTCGTGATGACACAGAATCGGCCACCGCGCCGCTTGAACACAACGCACTCGTCGTCGATGAGTTGAAGCGCGCTCGACTTCACGAAGGCACAGAGTAGGTCAACGGCTTCTGCTGACGCGAGTTCGGCGCGAACCTCGCCGGTAAGTGACGGATCGTGGCGCACATTCGTCAGGAGAGCCGCGTCGTTGAGCGGTGGCTACGGACACGTGCGGACATACGACTCCTCGAAGAGCCTATTCGCAGGCATGATGCCGAGAACCTCACCACGCTACCCTGCAGGTGTTTTCGCAGACTCGCCAATCTCCCCCAGAATCCCCCGTACACCCTCTACCCCGGCCTCATCCTTGAGGCCCTCCAGACGACGAGCCACCACCGCATTGACATGCTGCGAGAGACGTTCGGGTACCTCGGCGTCGCCGATCTGTGCGACGAGCGGCATCGCTATGCCGAGCGAGTTCACGTTCCAAGGAGCCCTGAGCAGCCATTCAGTAGTGCCGACTTCAAGGGCCCATACCATGCGAGAAACCTAGCGGCCATGTCCCCTAATCAGACGACCGCCCCGCCCGCAACGCCCCTCAACCTGATCATAACGAGTTACGCGAGCTGCCGTCTCCTGCACAGCCCCGTTCAGGAGTACCCTGGAGCTGTCGTCTATACCTCATCCTGAAGGAGCCCCCATGACCAACGAACTTGAACAAGAGCTGGATCAGGCACGCAAAGACATCCAAACCGACGGATACCCCATGAGCATCGGGGAAATAACCAACCTTTACAAAGAAGGCGACCTTGTGATTTCGCCTGCATTTCAGAGACTGTTTCGATGGGATGATCAGCAAAAGTCTCGACTTATCGAAAGTATCCTTTTAGGAATTCCCATTCCCTCTATTTTCGTATCCCAAGATGACGATGGTCGTTGGGAACTGGTCGACGGCCTTCAGCGCGTCTCAACCTTACTGCAACTTCAGGACTTGCTGGACGACGAACCGCCTCTCCAACTTCGCGGCACCGAGTTGCTACCATCCCTCAACGGACTGCGCTGGAGGACTGAAGATGCCCCCAGTCTGACACCGGCACAACGGCGAGACATTAAGCGAGCAAAATTCGACATCAAGATCATCAAGCGTTCATCCAAGGGTGAGGCAAAGTATGACCTGTTCCAGAGGCTAAATAGCTTTGGATCGTCACTCACGCCACAAGAAATTCGTAACGCGACCCTAGTTTCAATCAATTCCGACTTCGTTTCTTGGGTGTCCGAACTGGCGAAGTACGAGCCTTTCGTAAACACGACGCGCCTATCTGACTCAAATATCTCAACCAAGTATGACGAGGAGCTTGTTCTTCGATTCTTCTGGCTTCATCAAGAGGAGGACGTTCCAGGCGCATTAACTAACTTTCAAGAGAAGCTCGAGAAGAACGCGCGTCACATGGCTGAGCACTACAACGAGATTCGGGAACCCTACGAAAAGGCATTCAAAGCGACATTCGACCTGCTTGATCAGTCTGAGAGTCCTGACATTTTTCGGCGATGGTATCCCGATTCAGGGCGTTTCAAAGGTGGATTCTTAAATACTGCCTACGAAGTCATCGCACTCGGCCTTGGCTATCTTATTCAGGCAGACCAGCCGTACAGAACCGACACTCTCGAGGCCGCGAAGGAGCTTTGGATGCAGGGAGACATGACCACCCGTTTCGCCACTGGAAAGTCCACGGACCAGCGGCTCGCGATGATGATCCCCAAGGGTCGAGAACTCCTCGCGTCAAAGTAATTTAAGCCGTGACATGTCATCTAAATTGCGCACATCCGAGAACTTTGTTGACGCCATTACTCGGGAGACTTCCTGGCGGAAGCAGGAATTGACAACGATCCGGTTCGCCGTCCACAACGCCAGGCGCAGTCACCAGAAGATTACTGTCCGCGCCGCCACAGCGCTGCTGTACGCACACTGGGAAGGGTGGATCAAGGCGATCTCCGTCAACTACGTCGACTTCCTAAACCAACAGAAATTGCGCTGCTGCGATCTCTCCGACCCCCTTTTAGGGTTTGCACTCAAGAGTCGCATGACGGAATTATCGAAAGCCAAGGCGCCGAGACCTCACACAACGTTCGCGACGCTAATCAGATCAGGACTGTCAGCTCCCGTAAATCTTGACGTGAACCTAGTCGACACGGAGTCGAACCTCAGCAGCAGTGTACTTCTAAATATCGTCGATCGACTCGGCCTGGACTCATCGTTGTATCAGACGGAGGCCAATCTAATCGACACGCGCTTGGTGGCAAAACGTAATTCAATAGCTCACGGAGAGTACGAGACTCTCACTATTGAAGATTTCGACGAGATTTACGACAAGGTTCTGATGATGTTGGACGCATTTACATCCTCTATCGAAAACGCGGTGATTCAAAAATCATACATTCTGGAAACTTCGTTTCCGGTCGCTCATGCCTAATTTCATCACTAACTTCAGGGAACAGGGGAGGGGGAATAGGGGAGGTACGATCGCCGCCGGGGCTCCCATCCCGACGGCGGCCGTACGTGCGGCGGTGCACCACTGACTCGGGGCGCCACCCAGAGGTCCGATCGACCGGTCAGACGATGCTGGCCCGGTAGATCTCCTCGATGGAGGCGTCGAGCGTCCGGTGGAACTGCTCGTCGGTCTGCTGGTCGGCGAGCCCCTCGAGCAGGGCGCGCGAGAAGCTGGCGATGAGTCCGGGGTTGCGGGCGAGGCGCTCATCGGCGTCATCGCGCTCGTAGCCGCCGGACAGGGCGACGATCCGCACCACGTGCGGGTTCTTCATGAGCTCGGAGTAGAAGCCGTCGACGCTCGGGATCGTCAGCTTGAGCATGACGTCGAATCCCTCGGGCAGGGCCCTGAGGTGGCGGGAGATCTCCTCCAGGATCAGCTGCTCGGCCTCCTCCTTGCGCGGCGCGTGGATGTCGACCTCGGGCTCGATGATCGGCACGAGTCCGGCGCCCACCACCTTCCACGCGAGCTCGAACTGCTGGTCGACGACGGCGCGCACGCCGGCGGGGTCGGCGTCGAGAATGACCGAGCGCTCCTTCGTCCCGAAGATCCCCTTGCCGCGCGCCTCCTCGAGGGTGAGCGCGAGACCCGGAATGGGCTTCATGAGGCGGGCGTGGTCGCGCTCCTCCTCCAGGCCCTTGTCGATCTTGAGGAAGGGGACGACGCCCTTCTCCTCCCACAGGTACTCGGCGGTGGGACGGCCCTCCACGCGGCTGTTCATGGTCCGCTCGAAGAGGATCGCGCCGAGGATCCGGTCCTTGGTGAAAGCCGGGTCGGTGATGACGCGGGTGCGCATGGCGTGCACGAGGTCGAACATCTCGGACTCGCTGGAGTACCGGTCCTCGCCGACGCCGTACGCCGCGAGCGCCTTGGGGGTGGAGCCGCCCGACTGGTCGAGGGCCGCGATGAAGCCCTTCCCGTTCCGCATCCGCTCGAGCTGCTGCTCGTTCATGGTCGCTCCTTCAGTGGGACTGCCGCGGTACTGACCGCGGGGCCGGACTGGCCGGCCCGTCACCCACCACTATAGGTGTGAACCATTCTCATTTGGTAAGTTCTGTCACCCTGCCAGGACCCCACTCGACGACGACGGCCCGAACGCTCCGCCCAGAACGCGACGGTGCCCGTCGTCGGAGAGCTCCGACGGCGGGCACCTCAGTCCCCACGGCCGACTGGCGGCCGGCTCACTGATCACGGCGTCGCGCGACCGCCGTTGACGTGGAGCGTCTCCCCGATGACATAGCTCGACTCGCTGGACGCGAGGAACACGTACGCGGGCGCGAGCTCGGTCGGCTGCCCGGCGCGGCCGAGCCCCGTGCTGTGCCCGAACTCCGGCAGGTCCTCCTTCGGCTGCCCGTCCGAGACCTGCAGCGGCGTCCAGATCGGCCCCGGCGCCACCGCGTTGACGCGGATGCCCTTGGGGGCCAGCTCCTCGGCCAGCCCCTTGCTGAAGTTGTTGATCGCGGCCTTCGTCGAGGCGTAGTCCAGCAGCTCCGGCGAGGGGTCGTAGGCCTGGATCGACGTCGAGTTGACGATCGAGGAGCCCGGCTTCAGGTACTTCAGCGCCTGCCTGGTCACGCGGAACATCGCGAGGATGTTGACGTTGAAGACGTCCTCCACCTGCTCGTCCGTCAGCTCCTCGAGCCCGCCCTCGACGGCGATCTGCCGTCCGGCGTTGTTGACGAGGACGTCCAGACCGCCCAGAGCCTTGGCGGCGTCGTCGACCACCTGCACGCAGAACTCGCGGTCGGCCAGGTCGCCGGGCAGGAGGACGATCGTGCGCCCGGTGTCCTTGACGGCGTCGCGCACGGCCTCGGCGTCCTCCTGCTCGGAGGGCAGGTAGGTGAGGGCGACGTCCGCACCCTCACGGGCGAAGGCGATCGCCACCGCGCCGCCGATGCCGGAGTCGGCTCCGGTGATGAGCGCCTTGCGGCCCTGGAGACGACCCGTGCCGCGGTACGACTCTGCGCCGAGGTCGGCCTTCGGGGCGAGCCTCGCATCGAGGCCGGGCTCGGGCTGGTGCTGCTCGGGCGGCTCGATCTTGGGGTATCGCGTGACGGGGTTCTGGAACGTCAGCTGGTCAGTGGTCTCGTGGTTCGAGTCCTGCGAGCTCATGGCTCCTCCTCACTGCGGCACTCCCGGCGTCGAGATCCCGACGCTCGCGAAGCGCTCGCTACTCGACTCTAAGGGTGCGGCGGAGCAGGCGCGCGCTGAGCCGCCTGATGCCGCTGGCAGCGGAAACCGGCTCCGACCAGGCGCGACGGTGCCCGCCGTCGGGACTCCGACGGCGGGCACCGTCCACGTTCGAGGGCGCCGTGCCCTCAGCCGCGAGCGCTCACAGGTTCACCTGCCGTGAGATGATCCCGGCCTTCGCGCGGCGGGCGGCGGCGTCCAGCGGGGCGTTGTCGGCGAGCGCGGCGTCGAGGCGCTCGCCGAGGTCCTGCAGGGGCTTGGTCAGCTCGTCGGCCTCAGTGCCGCGGTTGAGCTCCCACACGGGGATCGCGAGGCCGAGCGCGCGGAAGGCGCCGATGAAGTCCGCGCCCTCCTCGAGGGACGACTGACGAGCCGCGTGCACCTTCGCGAAGGCGTTGAAGAAGACGTCCTCGTCCTCACCGCGCACCCAGCGGACGAACTCCTTGCCGTTCATGCGGCACCAGTAGGCGTGCTCGACGCCCGGGACGGGGACGGTCGGGGCGATCTCGTCCTTGGCGTCCTCGATGGCTTTGACGGCGTTCGCGTCGTCCTTCTGCTCCTCGGAGAGCCAGAAGTCGAAGGACTCGCGGACGCTCACCTGCGGCGTGAAGTCGGGGTCGAGGACGTCCTGGAGGCGCTCGCCGGGCTCGGGCAGGCCCTCCATCATGAGGCCCTTGCCGTCCTCGAGCTCGAGGGTGGAGAGCAGGGCGGCGGCGACGTCGCGGCTGGCGTCACCCGAGTGCATGGTCGTCTGCAGCGCGACGAGGACCTCGCCGTCGGCGCGCTTCATGCCCTGCGCGAGCTCGGGCAGGAGCGTGACGATCTGGACCTCCTGGCCGCCGTGCGCCTCGTCGAGGCGCACGCGGGCGGTGGCAGCCGGGATGATCTGAGCCATCGCGACGAGGTCCTCCTCCGCGGCCAGGCCCTCGAAGGGGCGGGCGACGAAGGGGATCGGCTTCTTCTTGGGGGCCTTGGGAGCCGCGTCCGCGGCGGTGTCACGACGGCGCTGCTGGCGCTTCTTCTTCGACATGCGCGCCAGCGTACCGGCACGCCCGGCTACGCCTGCGGCCGCCACGGAGGAGCCGACGCGGCGGCCGTTCTGGCGCTCTCAGCGGGTCAGGGACTCCGGAGCGTCGGACGCGCCGGGCGGTATCCGCGGAGTCATGCGGATCCTCGTGCAGCCGGCACCGGGCCTCCGGGCTCTGACCCGCTCAGAGCACCATCCGGGGCGGCCGAACCGCCGCCGGGCGGCTCAGGAGCGGACGGCGACGGCCTCGATCTCGACGCCGGCACCCTTGGGCAGGGCGGCCACGCCGAAGGCGGCGCGCGCAGGGAGGACCTCGCCGCTGAAGAAGCGGGCGTAGACCTCGTTGACGGCGACGAAGTCGTTGATGTCGGCGAGCAGGACGGTCGTCTTGACGACGTCGCCGTAGCCGAGGCCCGCGGCCTCGAGGATCGCGCCGACGTTCTTGAGGGACTGCTCGGCCTGCGCCTCGATGCCGCCCTCGACGATCTGACCGGTGGCCGGCACGAGCGGGATCTGGCCGGAGACGTAGACGGTTCCGCCGGCCTCGACGGCCTGCGAGTAGGGGCCGACGGCGGCGGGGGCGTTCTCGGTGGCGATGCGGGTGGCGGTCATGGCCGGTCCTTCAGCTCGACTGGTTCCCGGGGCGCCGCGCGCCCCGCGTGGGCTCGGCCCCACCCTAGGTGTTGGTGGCAGACAGGTTGGTGACACTGGGAAGGGTTGACGTAGTGGGGAGGACCCCCGTTGGGTGTGGCTTGTCGACGGTCACACCAACTCAAACGGAGGTCCTCGTGACTCACTCTAATGCGCG
>NZ_JACWNA010000005.1 GCF_015355765.1 Actinomyces haliotis | reverse complement strand
CCTCACTGCGCTCCGACCCCGTATCCCGGGCCTATTACGACCGCAAGATCGCCCAGGGCAAGCGCCACAACCAAGCCGTCATCGCCCTGGCCCACCGCCGCATCCTCACCCTGCACGCCATGATCCGCGACGGCGCCCTCTATGACCCCCAACCAACCCACCAGCTACCCGCTGCCGCTTGACCAACAACATAGGGGCACCCCCCTCTGGCGAGGAGCGTCAGCCGCGGAGCATCTCCGCGACCTCGAAGGCCGTCTCGAGTGACTGCTGGTGGTTGAGGCGCGGGTCCACGAGAGTCTCGTAGCGCTCCTCGAGGGCGGCCTCGTCGATGTGCTCGCCGCCGCCGAGAACCTCCGTGACGTCGTCGCCAGTGAGCTCGACGTGGATGCCCCCGGGGACCGTCCCCGCGGCGCGGTGTACCTCGAAGAAGCCGCGGACCTCGTCCAGGATCGTGTCGAAGCGCCGGGTCTTGTAGCCGTTGTCCGAGGTGATGGTGTTGCCGTGCATCGGGTCCGTCACCCACGTGACAGGCCGTCCGTCCTCCTTGACGGCCTCGACGATGGGAGGCAGCGCCTCGCGGATCCGGCCGGCGCCCATCCGGGTGATGAGGGTGAGACGCCCCGCGTCGCCCTCGGGGTTGAGGGCGTCCATGAGGGCGCGGACGTCGTCGCCCGTCGTCGAGGGGCCGATCTTGACGCCGACAGGGTTGTGGACCCCGGCCAGCAGGGTGACGTGGGCGTCGTGCGGGCCGCGGGTCCGCTCCCCGACCCACAGGAAGTGGGCCGAGGTGTCGTAGAGGCGCCCGGAGCGGGAGTCCTCGCGGATCATCGCGTCCTCGTAGTCGAGGAGGAGCGCCTCGTGGGCGGCGTAGAAGTCGACCTGGCGCAGCGCGTCGAAGTCGACGCCGGCGGCCTCCATGAAGCGCATGGCCCGGTCGATCTCCTCGGCGAAGGACTCGAAGCGCGAGTACGCCGGGTTGCCCGTGAAGCCACGGTTCCACGAGTGCACCTCGCGCAGGTCCGCGTACCCGCCCATCGTGAAGGAGCGGATGAGGTTGAGGGTCGTGCCGGCGCGCAGGTAGGCGTCGAGCATGCGCCCCGGGTCGGGGACGCGCGCCTCCGAGGTGAAGGCGTGGTCATTGACCGAGTCGCCGCGGTAGGACGGCAGGGTGACGCCGTCGCGGGTCTCGGTGTCCGAGGAGCGCGGCTTGGCGTACTGGCCGGCCATGCGGCCGATCTTGATGACCGGGGTGGAGGCGCCGTAGGTGAGGACGGCGGCCATCTGGAGGATGGTCTGGAGCTTGAGGCGGATGTTGTTGGCCGTGTTGTCCTGGAAGGACTCCGCGCAGTCTCCGCCCATGAGCACGAAGGCCTGGCCCTCGCTCGCCGCGGCCATGGACTGGCGCAGGGCGTCGACCTCGCCGGCGAAGACGAGCGGCGGGCGGCTGCGCAGGTCGCTCGTGACGGCCTCGAGCGCCGCCGGGTCCGGGTAGCTCGGCTGCTGGGAGGCAGGACGCTCCCTCCAGCTCGGAACGGTCGTGGCTGCGTCGGGCTCGTTCATCACGCCCGCATCATAGGGGGCGGCACGGAGCGCCCCCGCGTCCCGCCAGTGGGCGGGACGCGGGGGCGAGGTCGTGCTCCGGGACCCGGTCGACGGCGCGTGGCCGTCCCCGGGACTCGGACTCAGTGCTCGGCGGAGGCCTCGGCGGGCTCGACCGACTGGCCGAGGTCGCTCATGAGGTCCGTGAACCAGGACTGGGTGATGTCGAAGGGCTTGCCACCGGCGATGCGCTGGAAGTCGATCGCGGCGAGCTCGTCGCCGTTCTCCTCGTCCTGGCCGATGACGCCGGAGACGCCCTTGAGGGCGGAGTCCACGGCGAGGTCGCACATCGTCTTGATGAGGGCGAGGTCCTCGTCGTTGGCGGCGGCGGCGCGCGAGTAGTAGCCGGACTTCTGGACCATGACCTTCTCGGCGCCGATGAGCTCCGCGAACTGCTTCGCGAACCACTGGCCGGGGTTGATGGTGTCCAGCTTGACGTGGCCGAAGGGGTCGCGGGCGACCTCCTCGCCGGCGGCCTCCTTCTCAGCGATGATCTCCGGGACGCCGGCGCCCTCGGACAGGAAGATGTTGACGTTGCCCTGCTCGTCCATGAGGGCCTTGAGGCGCTCCGCCTCGGCCTTGAGGTCGAGCTTCATCTCCGGGAGGAAGACGGCGTGGACGTCCCAGCGCTCCTGGGTGAGGCCGAGCGAGGGGGCCCACTGCTTGTCCTTGAGCAGCTCGTGGTAGCGGCGGGCGGTCTCCGCGGTCAGGTAGCCGCAGTTGCGGCCCATGCACTCGTGGACGATGAGCATGCGGGGGTTGGAGCGGTGCTCGCCGATCACGTTGAGGGCGAAGCCGGCGCCCTGCTCGGCGGCGGTCCAGGCTCCGAGCGACTGGCGGATCGGGACGACGTCGTTGTCGATGGTCTTGGGCAGACCGACGACGGTGAGGTCGTAGTCGTGCTCCTTGAGGTACGCGGCGAGGTCCGCGGCGGTCGTGTTGGTGTCGTCGCCGCCGATGGTGTGCAGGACGTCGACGCCGTCCTTGCGGAGCTGCTCGGCCGCGAACTCGAGGGGGTTGACGCCCTCCTCGACGAGGCCGCGCTCGACGAGGTTCTTCGCGTTGGTGAGCTTGACGCGGGAGTTGCCGATCGGGGAGCCGCCGAAGTCGCGCAGGGTGCCGGCGTTCTTGCGGCCCTCCTCATCGATGACGACGTAGTTGCCGGTGAGCAGGCCGTGGTAGCCGTACTGGTAGGCGATGATCTCCACCTCGGGGGCGACCTCGGTGTAGCGCTCGATGAGGTCGCCGACGGCGGCGGACAGGCAGGGGGCGAAGCCGCCCGCGGTGAGCAGGGCGACGCGACGGATCGACATCGAGAACCTTTCAGGTCGGTGGCAGGTGCGCGCGGCGCTGGCCGCGCTGCGCCCACTCTACAAGGCGGCGCCGACCGACAGGGAGGGACGCCGGTCCCTCCGCCCCGGCACGCGAGGCTCAGGCCGTGGCGTCCGGTTGCTCCGGCTCGCGGTGCGCGGTCTCGGCGGTCTGCGAGGCGTCGGGCTGGGCCGGCGGCTCCGGAACCGCGACCTCTGGGGCGGGACGACCACCGGGCGCGTTGACGGGCGCCGCGGCGGGCCGGCGCTCGGCGAGGGCGGCGCGCATCTCGTCGACCACCTCGTCCGCGGACCTCTTCTCCGCGTCCATGGCCTTCTTGACGTCCGCCGCGTAGAGGTCGACGTACTCCTGGCCGGACAGGCTCATGAGGGAGTACATGATCTCGTCGGTGATCGAGCGCAGGACGAAGCGGTCGTTGTCCAGGCCCTGGTAGCGGGAGAAGTCAAGGGGCTCGCCGATGACGATCCCGACGCGGTGACGTGTCGAGGGGATGGCCTGGCCGATGGGCTGGGCGAGGTTCGACCCGATCATGGCCACCGGGATGACGGGCGCACCGGTCGCGAGGGCGACGCGCGCCACCCCGGTCTTGCCGCGGTAGAGGCGGCCGTCGGGGCTGCGGGTGCCCTCCGGGTAGATGCCGAAGAGCTCGCCGGACCGCAGCCGGTCGATGCCGGCCTGGAGGGCCGCCATGGAGGCCTTGCCGCCGGAGCGGTCCACGGGGATGGTGCCGACGGCGGTCATGAAGTTCTTGACCGCCCAGCCCTTGACCCCCTTGCCGGTGAAGTAGTCGGACTTGCCGATGAAGGCGACCTCGCGCTCGATGAGGAGCGGCAGGAAGAAGGAGTCGATGACGGCCAGGTGGTTCGACGCGAGGATCGCCGGCCCCTCGGCGGGGATGTTCTCCTCACCCCGGATCCAGGGCTGGTAGAGCATCTCCAGGGCCGGACCGGTGACGGTCTTGATGCCTCGGTACCCCACGCGGGTCCTCCTCCGGATGGTGAACGGGTCCACCGCCCGGAACGGCCGGCACGTCCAGCGCCTCACGACGGTGTCGGGGCGGGCGGACGCGCGGAACGGGGCAGGTGGAACGGCTGCTGGACGGAGTCTAGCCTCGCCACGTGGTTCCGCCTGACGCTTCGCACCCCTCTCGCTCGGGGAGCCCTGCCCCGGCGCAGGCCGTCAGGGGGACCGGGGACGGCGTGCAGGCGGCGTTCGCCGACATGGGGACCCCCCTGTCCGACGTCACCTTCGTCGTCGTCGACCTCGAGACCACCGGCGGGGCACCGGGCGCCGACGCCATCACGGAGATCGGCGCCGTCCGGGTCCGCGGGGGCGTCATCGAGGCCGAGTTCGGCACGCTGGTCAATCCTGGGCGCGCGATCCCGGCACAGATCACGGTCCTCACCGGTATCACGAACGCCATGGTGGTCGACGCCCCGCCCGTCGGCGAGGCCCTCATCTCCTTCCTGGAGTGGGCGCGTCCCAGTCCCGACGGGGACGCGGGAACGACGGTCCTCGTCGCCCACAACGCCCGCTTCGACGTCGGGCACCTCCGAGGAGCGGCGAAGGCCCTCGACCTGGACTGGACCGAGCCGCGGGTTCTCGACACCCTCGCCCTCGCTCGTCGCGCCTGGAGCCGCAGCGACGTCCCCAACCACCGGCTCGGCACCCTCGCGAGCTTCGTCGGCTCCCCCACCACGCCGACGCACCGCGCTCTCGACGACGCGCGCGCCACGGTCGACGTCCTCCACGCCGCGCTCGAGGCCCTGGCCCCTCTCGGCGTCACGCACCTGGAGGACCTCGCTACGGCGACCGACCCCGTGCCCGCGCGGCGGCGAGCCAAGTCGCGGCTCGCCGACGACCTGCCGACCTCGCCGGGCGTCTACGAGTTCGTCTCCCAGGCGGGCCAGGTCCTCTACGTCGGGTCGGCGGTCAACCTGCGACGACGGGTCCGCTCCTACTTCACGGCGGCGGAGAAGCGCTCGCGCGTCGCGCAGATGCTCGACACGACGGTCGAGGTGCGCACCATCCCGACGCCGACCGAGATCGAGGCGCGCGTTCGCGAGCTCCGCCTCATCGCCGAGCTGGACCCGCCCGTCAACCGCCGTTCGCGGCAGCCGCGGCGCCAGCCGTGGCTGCACCTGGTCGACGGGCGCGGTGGCGAGGGGCCGCACCTGGCGACGACGACGGTCCTGGCGACGGACGAGGTGGGCGCCGCGGTCGGGCCGTTCCGCAACCGCTCGAGCGCACAGGAGGCGCAGCGGGCCGCCGAGTCCGTCCTGCGCCTTCGGGCGTGGGACGGCAGCGGTCGGCGCGCCGTGGCCGCCGGTGACGAGCCCGCTGACCCCGCCACGGCGCGCCGAGCCCTGACCGGGGACATCGACGTCGTGGCGGTGCCGCTCCTCGAACGGGTCGCGCGGCTGTCCGCCGACGAGCGCTTCGAGGAGGCCGGAGCGTGGACCCACCGCCTGCGCGCGCTCATCCTCGGGGCCAGGCGCGCCGAGGCGGTCCGTCCGCTCATCGGGTGCCCGCACCTGATCGCCGCCCGACGCCGCGACGGTGGCGGCTGGGAGCTCGTCTGCGTCCGCTGGGGCGCCCTGGCCGGCAGCGCGGTCACCCTCCCCGGGGCCGACCCGCGGCCGTCGGTCGCCGCGCTGCGCGCGTCTGCCCGGGTCGTCGAGCGCCCGGAGAGGGTCGGGGCCGGGGCGAGCGTGGAGGAGACGCAGCTGCTCGCCGACTGGTGCCTCGACGCCGGGGCCCGGCTCGTGGAGGTCGGACTCGGCCCCGAGGAGGACGAGCGGCGCCACGCCGTCACCGGAAGCACCCCCCGTGGACCCGAGGACGCGCACGAGCGGGCCGAGTCCCAGGAGGCGACGGAGCGCCTCGACACCGTCCTGGCCGGACTGTCCTGGCCGGTCGGCGGGGCCGCCCGGCACCAGCGAGTCATCGACGCCGACGTGTGAGCCTGGTCTGAGCCAGGCCCGAACCTCTTGGGAGCTGCGCCCGCGAGGGGTCCGGGAACGCGACTCCCCTCGGGCGCGCGGCTCCGGCACGGGCCGCTGCAGGACGCTCACGACGCGACGCGCCCGCCGCCCCAGCGGGGCGACGGGCGCTTGAGCGGGAGGCGGGACCTGGTCAGCCAGCCGCGACGACGGCGCCGGGGCGGGCCTGCAGGGCGGCGGTGACGCCCTCCTGGAGGGCCATCGGGTCCAGCGGGCGCGGGACGACGACCTCGGCCCTGGACCAGGCGGCGAGCCAGGAGTCCTGCGGGCGAGCGGTGAGGAGGACGACCGGTGGGCGGCGGTCGAGCTCGGTGAAGAGCTCGTGGGCCAGGCCCATGCCACCGAGCTTCTTCGTCTCGCCGTCGAGGACGAGGCAGTCGAAGGGGGCCTCACCGGCCTCCTCACGGTCCTTGATGGCCATGCGCACGCCCTCGGCCGTGGCGGTCTCCGTCCAGCTCACGAGGGGCAGCCCCTTGGCGGGGCGACGGCCGACGCCGTCGATGACCTCGCGGCGCACGGAGGCGTCGTCGGAGAAGACGAGGAGCGCGAGGCGCTGCTGGGCGGCCTGCTCGGCCATACGGACCTCCAAGGGAAGGATGCGACTGTCCGGGACGCTGCTCGGCCCGCACGCGACGCGCGGACCGTCCCCGGTTCTGCGATCAGTGTAATCACACCGCGGCACTGGCGGTTCCGTCGATCAGAGCCTACGATCAATCGTGTTCGGAACGTCGGTTCGCCCTTATGACGATGGCGTCCGGCGTCACATCGAATCAGCAGAAAGGCAGACCTCATGGCCGTCTACACGCTTCCTGAGCTCCCCTACGACTACGCCGCGCTCGAGCCCCACATCTCCGGCAAGATCATGGAGCTCCACCACGACAAGCACCACGCCACCTACGTGGCCGGCGCCAACGCGGCCCTGGAGAAGCTCGAGGCCGCCCGCGAGGCCGAGGACCACGCCGCCATCAACCTCCTCGAGAAGAACCTGGCCTTCAACCTCGGTGGCCACATCAACCACTCCATCTTCTGGAAGAACCTCTCCCCCAACGGCGGCGGCGAGCCCGAGGGCGAGCTGGCCGAGGCCATCAAGGACTCCTTCGGCTCCTTCGACAAGTTCAAGGCCCAGTTCACCGCGAACGCCCTCGGCATCCAGGGCTCCGGCTGGTCCGTCCTCGCCTACGACTCCGTCTCCGGCAAGCTCGTCACCTTCCAGCTCTTCGACCAGCAGGGCAACGTCCCGGTCGGCACCATCCCGCTGTTCCAGGTCGACATGTGGGAGCACGCCTTCTACCTCGACTACCTCAACGTCAAGGCCGACTACGTCAAGGCCATCTGGAACATCGCCAACTGGCAGGACGTCTCCGAGCGTCTCTCCGCGGCGACCTCCCAGGCCCAGGGCCTCATCGTCCGCTGACGCGCTCCGGTGATCGCGCCAGGCGCGGCCACCGCGAAATCAGCGAAGGGCTCCGGCACCATCGTGGTGCCGGAGCCCTTCATCGTGCTCGGTCGACGACGAGGCGACGACGAGTGACGGGCGGGGGCGGTCGGGCCCCCCACGGGTCCCGGCCGCCCCCGCCCGTCACTCAGTGCGCGATCAGGCGCGCTCGGTTCACATGGTGGCCTCGATGTCCATGACGTAGGCGTAAGCGGAGCTGCTCGTGCCGGAGGCGTCCGCCGTCGAGGTCGAGCCCGGCAGGAGGACGACGACGCGCGAGCCCACGGGCACTCCGACGAGGTCCTTCAGACCGGTCGCGGTGGACATGTCGATGGGCTGGGCCTGGTCAGCGTCCCAGGAGGACTGCGTGCCGGAGTTCTTCCAGTCCGTGTAGGCCATGTTGATGAGGAGCGAGTCCTTCTCGGTGACCGCCGGTCCCGTGCCCTTGGCCAGGACGATGACCTCGGTCTTGGTCGGCTCGGTCGCGCCGTCATTGACCTTGATCGTCGCCGCGGCCCCGAGGTCGCCGGTGACCGTGATGCCGCGCTTGCTCAGCTCGTCCTCGCCGACCATCTGCGCGTCCTTCGTTCCCGCGGCGAGATCCTTGGCGCTGTGCGAGCCGGTGATCTCGACGACGAAGACGAGCGGGCCGGTCGGGGCGCCGGATGAGGAGGCGGAGTCCCCGTAGGCGAGGCTGGCCGGGATGGACATCTCCACACGGTCGCCGACGTGGTGGCCCGCGAGGCCGCAGCGCCACCCGGAGATGACGGAGACGAGGGAGAAGGTCGTGTCGGAGCCGCGCTGGAATGAGGAGTCGAAGACGGTGTCCGAGCCCCACTGCCACCCGGCGTAACCCGCCTTGACGAAGTCGCTCTCGGAGACCTCGGCGCCCGAGCCCTTCTCAAGCGTCTTGACGGTGAGGTTGCTCGGGGCGCTCTTGCCGCTCCACTTGAGCGTCGGCTCCTTGCCGGCGTCGCCCGAGACGGTCGGGAGGGCGTCGGAGTCGGAGTCGATCGTCAGGTCGGAGCACTGCACGTTCTGCGCGACCGTGGACGCGGCGGTCGCGGCCGCGGAGGCGGAGGCAGGGGCCGACGCCGAGGAGGAGCCGGACGAGCCGGAGCAGCCGGCGAGGGTCAGCGTGGCCGCGAGGGCGAGGGATGACAGGGCGAGGGGCGTGCGGCGCACGGGGATCTCCTTGGATGGGGGCGGTGTGTCAGTGGTACGTGGGCGGGACGCGGCCTGCAGGCCGGCTGTGAGAGGCCTCCGGACGCGGCACGACCGCCGGGCCCCGAGGGGCTCCGACGGTCGGCTCAGTGCTCCGGTCCGTTCGCGGACTGGGGAGCGGTCACGTCCGTGGGACGGCTCAGTGGAAGGACTCGCCGCACGCGCAGGTGCCGGTGGCGTTCGGGTTGTCGATGGTGAAGCCCTGCTTCTCGATCGAGTCGGCGAAGTCGATGGTGGCGCCGGACAGGTACGGCACGCTCATGCGGTCCACGACGACCTCGACGGACTCGAGCTCGCCACCTCCGGTCGGGAAGGCTCGGACGGCGTCGCCGTCGAGGAGCCGCTCGTCGAAGTAGAGCTGGTAGACGAGGCCGGAGCAGCCGCCGGGCTGGACAGCGACGCGCAGGCGCAGGTCGTCCCGCCCCTCCTGGACGAGGAGGCTGGCGACCTTCGCGGCCGCGGTCTCGGTGAGGAGCACCTCGTGCTCGGGGACCTCGGTGGTGGCGTCGGTGAGGGTGGTCTCTGCCATGTGTCTCTCCTGCTCATGAGGGGTCTGATGTCACCGGGGCAACGTCCCGGCCCACCGTCTTGTTCCCACCCACCCTACGTCCTCGGGCGCGGAGGCCCGACGTGACGGCGCTCACCGGGCGCGGCGCCGGCCGGGCCTCGCGCTCAGGCGAGGGTGACGAGCTCGAGGTAGGAGTCGTTCCACAGGTCCTCGTCGCCGTCGGGCAGGAGCAGGACGCGGTCCGGCTCGAGCGCCTCGACTGCGCCCTCGTCGTGGGTGACGAGGACGACGGCACCCTCGAAGGTGGACAGGGCCCCGAGGATCTCCTCGCGGCTGGCGGGGTCGAGGTTGTTCGTCGGCTCGTCGAGGAGGAGGACGTTCGCGGAGGAGACGACGAGCATGGCGAGCGCCAGGCGCGTCTTCTCACCGCCGGAGAGCACGCGGGCGGGCTTGTCCGCGTCGGACCCCGAGAAGAGGAAGGAGCCGAGCACGCTGCGCACCTCGGTGTCGTTCATCCCCGGCGCCGAGCGTCGGAGGTTCTCGACGACGGTGGCGCTGTTGTCGATCGTCTCGTGCTCCTGGGCGTAGTAGCCGATCTTGAGGCCGTGGCCGTCGATGACCTCGCCCGAGTCGGGGGTCTCCACGCCGCCCAGGAGGCGCAGCAGGGTCGTCTTCCCCGCGCCGTTGAGGCCGAGGACGACGACCCGGCTGCCGCGGTCGATGGCGAGGTCGACGCCGGCGAACACCTCGAGCGAGCCGTAGGCCTTGGACAGGCGGGCGGCGCGCAGCGGGGTCTTGCCGCAGGGAGCGGGATCGGGGAACCGCAGGTGCGCGACCTTGTCCGCCTCCTGCTCCGCCTCGAGGCCCTCGAGGAGCCGGTCGGCGCGCTTGAGCATCTGCTGGGCGGCGACGGCCTTCGTGGCCTTGGCGCGCATCTTCTCGCCCTGGGCGCGGAGCGCGGCGGCCTTCTTCTCCGCGTTGGCCCGCTCCTTGCGGCGGCGCGTCTCGTCCTCGGAGCGCTGGTGGAGGTAGGCGTCCCAGCCGAGGTGGTACACGTCGAGGACACCGCGGTTCGCGTCGAGGTACATGACCTGGTTGACGGTGTCACGCAGGAGCTCGACGTCGTGGGAGATGACGATGAACCCACCGGCGTAAGTGCGCAGGTGGTCGCGCAGCCAGAGGATCGAGTCGTGGTCGAGGTGGTTCGTCGGCTCATCGAGGAGCAGCGTGTCCGGCTTCTGGAAGAGGACGCGCGCGAGCTCCACACGGCGGCGCTGGCCACCGGAGAGCGTGCCGATCGGCTGGTCGAGGACCCGGTCGGGCAGGCCGAGGGCCGCCGAGATGCGCGCGGCCTCGCCCGCAGCCGCGTACCCGCCGGCCATGGTGAACTCGTGGTCGAGCCGGGTGTAGCGGTCCAGGGCCTTGGCCATCGCGTCGCCCTCGGCGGACTGGGCGATCCTCTCCTCGGCCTTGTGGATGCGCTTGAGGAGCGCGTCGATGCCGCGGGCGGAGAGGATGCGGTCGCGCGCGATCTCGGTGAGGTCGCCGACCTTCGTGTCCTGGGGAAGGTAACCGACCGAGCCGTTGCACGAGATCGTGCCCTCGTACTGAACGGCCTCGAGGCCGTGGCTCGCGTCGGCGTCGGCGACCGACTGGCTCGTGCCCTGGGCCACGGACTGCGCGGCGAGCAGCTTGGTCATCGTGGTCTTGCCGGCTCCGTTCCGGCCGACGAGCCCGATCCTCATGCCCTTGTCCACGCGGTAGTTCGCACCGGCGACGAGCTGGCGAGCGCCGATGCGCATGGTGAGGTCCTGGACGTTGATCACGGCGGCCATGCTACGGGTCGCCGGGGCGCCGGTCCCCGGCCGCACCAGGGTGGAGCGGCCGGGGATCGGTCACATCCGGGGCCGTCCGGCCGGGGCGCACCGGGTCAGTCCCACCAGAGCCACCACCCGGTCCGCCCACCGGTCCAGTCGGCGCTCAGGCGGCGGATCTCGTCCGGCATCGCCTCGGCGTCGAGGCCGTAGCGGTCGCGCACCGTTCGCCACAGCTCGCGGCACCGGCAGCACGGGCCGTGCTCCTCCGTGACCTCGATGTCCTGGAGGTCCGCGTCGGCCACCCAGAGCGCCTCGACGGTGACGCGCTCGTCATCGCGCTGCGGGCCGATCCCGTAACCGGACAGGAGGAGCCGTCCCTGCCCCTCGGCGCAGGCGGCGAGGAGCGTCCCGAGGCTCGGCGCGAGGTTCTGCCGGTCGCCGAGCGCCTCCTCCGGGAGCACGTCGAGGAGCCGACGGGAGCCGTCGGGACCGAGTGCCCGGAAGGGCGTGTAGTCATCGACCGGTGCGCCGTCGGCGCTGATGAGCCCCTGGGGCGCCAGGCCGTAGGCGGCGGGGAAGGCCGTCGAGCGCAGCTCGTCGCGGCAGCGGCCGAGCACCTCCCAGACCCCGGCGGCGACGGTCCAGCCCCGCGGCCCATAGAGGCCCTCGGCAGCCGGTCCGGTGGCGGCGTCGGCGTCGCTGCGGGCGTCCCCTTCGGCGGACGCGGTGCGCGGACGGGTCGTGGTGGACGTGCTCATCGTGATCTCCTCCTCGGCGGCGACGGGCGGCTGTCACCGCCTCGGGCGTCGCGCACCGTGCGGGACGAGCGTCGCCGGGATGCCGACCGGAGCGCTGGGCACCTGTGAGCGAGGCCGGGCCGCCCCGTCAGGCGTGCCGCTGGGGAGCCCGGGCCGGGCGGTGACCGGATGCTCCTGGCGGCGGGCCTCCGCCTGGTCGGTCCACAGGCTCCCGCACCGTCTCCGCGAGCATGACGGACGTCACCGCGTGCACGAGCGATGCGCCCCTCTGCGGCGTTACGCTCGGCTACAGCCCGTGCGAGGGCGTCCCCACACCCGCACCGACATCGCGGTCGTCCACAGACCCGTGGTGCCCGCTGCACAGAAAGGCCATTGGAGTGGCAACACAGACCTCAGCCCCGGAGGCGATCGTCGAGGCCGTCGGCGGCCCCGACAACATCGCCCACCTCACCCACTGCGCGACGCGCCTGCGCTTCCAGCTCAACGACGCGTCCGTCGTCGACACCCCGACCGTCGAGAAGATCCCCGGCGTCATGGGCGCGGTCCCCCAGTCCGGTGACCGCTACCAGGTCATCATCGGCGGGACCGTCCAGTCCATGTACGAGAAGATCATGGCCCTGCCCGAGATGAAGACCCTCGGCCAGGGCGGTGGCGCCAAGCGCCAGTCCGACGCCGACGTCAAGGCCGCTGCCCGCGCCGGCGGCGTCCGCGGGAAGTTCTCCTGGGTCGACAACTTCTTCGAGTTTCTCTCGGACTCCTTCCGCCCGATCATCGGCGCGCTCCTCGGCGCCTCGATCTTCATCACCTTCATGGCCCTCATGGGAACGCTCGGCGTCATCGGCAACTGGGCCGACTCCCGCGTCACCCTGGCCCCGACCTGGGCGTACCTCAACCTGACGTGGAAGTCAGTCTTCTACTTCCTGCCGCTCATGGTGGCCTACAACGCCTCCAAGAAGCTCGGCGCCGACCCGTGGGTCGGCTTCGCCGTCATGGCGATGACGATGCTGCCCGGCTTCGCGGCCCTCGGTGAGCTCGACCAGGCCACCAAGCTCACCTTCATGGGCTCGCAGATCACGACGATCAAGCTCTTCGGCGGCGTCCCGCTCACGATCTTCGACTACGGCTCGCAGGTGTTCCCGCCGCTGCTCATGGCGGCCGTCCTCGGCCCGCTCACGCGGTGGCTCAAGCGTGTCATCCCCGAGGGCGTCCAGCTCATCTTCGTGCCCTTCTTCGCCATGCTCGTCATGTTCCCGCTCACGAGCTTCGTGCTCGGCCCGATCGGCGTCTACGTCGGTGCGTGGCTCGCTCACCTGCTCAACGCCATCAACAGCGTCTCGCCCTTCATCTTCTCCATCATCATCCCGCTCGCGTACCCCTTCATGGTGCCGCTCGGCCTGCACTGGCCGATCAACGCGATCATGCTGCTCAACATCCAGGAGTACGGCTCCGACTTCATCCAGGGCCCCATGGGCTGCTGGAACTTCGCCGCCTTCGGCGCCACCGCCGGCGTCCTCTTCCTCGCCGTGCGCAACGACGAGAAGGAGATGCGCCAGACGGCGACCGGTGCGCTCTTCGCCGGCCTCGTGGGCGGCATCTCCGAACCGAGCCTCTACGGCATCCACCTGCGCTACAAGCGCATCTACCCGCGCCTCCTCGTCGGCTGCGTCGTCGGCGGCCTCATCCAGGGCATCTTCGGCGGCGTGACCACGAGCGCCTTCGTCTTCACCTCGCTGCTCACCATCCCGGCGTTCTCGAACATCCCGCTCTACGCCATCTCCGTCCTCGCCTCCTTCTTCACCGCGATGATCCTCGTCATCATCTCGGACTACCGGACGCCGGAGGACCGCGCCGAGCAGCGTGAGATCGCCGCTCAGAACGCCGCCGACGAGGCCCGTGAGGCCGAGCTCGCCGGGGTCTCCGCGACGAACGCCTCCGAGCACCAGCTCGCCGGCGGCTCCACCGAGGTCTCCGCCGCCGCTCCGGCCGCCGCCGCGGGCGCGAGCGCGGGCGCGGTCGAGTCCACCGCCCCGGCTGAGAAGCCGGCGCTCCAGCCGGGTGCCGTGACCGAGGTCGCGGCGCCGCTCACCGGCACCGTCCTTCCCCTCGCCCAGGTCGACGACCCGGTCTTCGCCTCCGGCGCGGTCGGCGACGGCGTCGGTCTCACCCCGGTGGGCGACATCGTTGTCACGGCTCCCGCCGCCGGCACCGTCGTGGTCGCCCCCTCCTCGGGCCACGCCTACGGCATCACGCTCGACTCCGGCGTCGAGATCCTCATCCACGTCGGCATCGACACCGTCAACCTCGAGGGCAAGGGCTTCGACGTCAAGGTCAAGCAGGGCGACCGGGTCGAGGCCGGGCAGGAGCTGGTCCGGGTCGACCGCTCCGTCGTCGAGGAGGCCGGCTACCAGCTGACCACCCCGCTGCTCATCACGAATACCGCGAAGTTCTCCTCCGTCGAGGTCGTCGCGGACGGCGAGGTCGCCCCGGGCGCCCCGCTCATCCGCGTCACCGCCTGACGGTCAGCGCTCCGCACGACGGCTGAGGGCCGGTTCCCCCGCGGGGGAACCGGCCCTCAGCCGTGCTCGTCGGCGGTCGCCCGGTCAGTCGCGGACCCGCAGCTCCCAGTAGGCGACGGCGGCCGCGGCAGCGACGTTGAGGGAGTCCACTCCCCCGGCCATCGGGATGCGGACGACGGCGTCGGCCGCCGTGATGGTGCGACGGGCCAGGCCGTCCCCCTCGGTCCCGAGCACGATCGCCACGCGGGAGTCCTGCCCGGCGCAGGAAAGCGAGGCCGAGAACTCGTCGAGGCTCACGGAGTCGTCCGACAGCGCCATCGCGGCGACCGTGAAGCCGGCCTCGTGGAGCTCGTCGAGAGCCGGCCAGCGGTCGATCCGGGTCCACGGGACCTGGAAGACGGTGCCCATGGAGACGCGGACGCTGCGGCGGTAGAGCGGGTCGGCGCAGCGCGGCGTCACGAGGACGGCGTCGATTCCGAGAGCGGCTGCGGAGCGGAAGGCCGCGCCCACGTTGGTGTGGTCGACGAGGTCCTCCAGGACGGCCACGCGGCGGGCGCCCTCGCCTCCCCGCGCGGAGGCGAGGAGTTCGCCCACGCCCGGCAGGACCGGCCGGTTCATCGCAGCGAGCGCGCCGCGGTGCAGGTGGAACCCGGTGATGGTCTCGAGGACCTCCTCCGGCGCGATGATAACGGGGACGTCGCCGCCGTCCTCCTGCCCGTCGGTGCCGTTCGCCGCAGCGATGACGGGGCGGAGCTCGTCGTGCCAGCGCTCCGCCATGAGGAAGGAGCGCGGGGCGTGACCGGCCTCGACTGCGCGGACGATGACCTTGGAGGACTCGGCTATGTAGAGCCCGCGCTCCGTCTCGAGGCGGCGCCGCAGCGCGACGTCAGTGAGGCTCGTGTAGTCGGCCAGGAGGGCCTGGACGGATCCGTCGTCCAGGCCCTCGAGGCCGTCGATGCGGAGGATCACTTCCGGTGCCTCGGCCGGTAGCCGACGTCGTTGAGCAGCGGGTCGCGCTCGACGGCCGGCTCCTCCTCGCGCCCCGCGGACCCGGCGAACTGGCTCTGGTAGAGCTCGTAGTAGGCGCCCTGGGCGGCGATGAGCTCGTCGTGACTTCCCTGCTCGACGATGTCGCCGTGCTGCATGACGAGGATGACGTCGGCGTCGCGGATCGTGGAGAGCCGGTGGGCGATGACGAAGGCGGTGCGGCCCTCGCGCAGCTCGACCATGGCCTTCTGGACGAGGAGCTCGGTGCGGGTGTCGACCGAGCTCGTCGCCTCGTCGAGGACGAGGATCTGCCGGTCCGCGAGGAAGGCTCGAGCGATCGTGATGAGCTGCTTCTCGCCGGCGGAGACTCCGGAGCCGGAGTCGTCGATGACGGTGTCGTAGCCCTTGGGCAGGGCGGAGACGATGTGGTCGACGCTCGCGGCGCGGGCGGCCGCGATGACCTGCTCCTGGGTGGCACCGGCGGAGCCGAAGGCGATGTTCTCCCCGATGGTGCCCTCGAAGAGCCAGGTGTCCTGGAGGACCATGCCGATCTGCTCGCGCAGGGCGTCACGGGTGAGGTCCTGCGTGCTCACGCCGTCCAGCGTGATGGTGCCCGACTGCGGGTCGTAGAAGCGCAGGAGCAGGTTGACGAGCGTCGTCTTGCCGGCGCCCGTCGGCCCGACGATGGCGACGGTCTGGCCGGGCTCGACGGTGAGGTTGAGGTCGGTGATGAGCTCGGTGTCCGGGCTGTAGGAGAAGCGGACGTGGTCGAAGACGACGCGGCCGCGCACCGGCTCGGGCAGGTCGCTCGACGCCGCGGCGTCGCGCTCCTCGGGAGCGTCGAGGATCTCGAAGACGCGCTCGGCGGAGGCCGCACCGGACTGGACCAGGTTCGCCATGGAGGCGAGCTGGGTGATCGGCTGGCCGAACTGCTGGGAGTACTGCAGGAAGGCCTGCACGTCGCCGAGCGTCATGGTGCCGTTGGAGACGCGCACACCGCCGACGACAGCGACGATGACGAAGTTGAGGTTGGAGACCAGGCGCATGACCGGCTGGATGGTGCCGGAGATCCACTGGGCCTTGTAGGAGCCCTCGTAGAGGCGCTGGTTGTCCCGGTCGAACATCCGGACGAACTCGGCCTCGGAGCTGAACAGCGCGACCGCCTCGTGGCCCGTGAAGGCCTCCTCGACGATGCCGGAGACGTCGCCGGTGGCCTTCCACTGCTCGGTGAAGCGCGGCTGGGCGCGCTTGGCGATGAGGACCGTGAGGACGGCGGCCACGGGGATGGTGCACAGCGCCACGAGGGAGAGGCGCACGGAGATCGTCAGCATCATGACCACGACGCCGACGATGGTGAGGATCGCGCTGAAGGCCTGCGACATGGTCTGCTGCAGGGTCTGGCTGATGTTGTCGACGTCGTTGGTGAGGCGGGACAGCATGTCGCCGCGGCTCCCGTGGTCGAGGTACGACAGCGGGACGAGGTTGACCTTCTCCTCGACGTCGGCGCGGAGCGCTCGAGCGGTGCGCTGGACGACCCCGGTGAGGATGAGGCCCTGGAGCCACAGGAACACGGCGGACAGGACGTAGACGGCGAGGGTCGCCAGGAGGATCCTGGCGAGCTTGTCGAAGTCCATGCCCTGGCCGGAGACGACGTCGTACTGGGACACCATGTCGGCGTACTTCGACTGGCCGGCGGCGCGGAGCGCCTGGGCGAGCTGCTCGCCCGACACGCCCGGCGGGACGCCCTTGGCGGCCAGCATCTTTCCCATGACGCCGCCGAAGATCACGTTGGTCGCGTGGGCCATGATCTTGGGGGCGACGACGTTGAGCACGACCGAGACGGTGGTGAGGAGCAGCGCGAGGGCGATGAGCCCGCGCTCAGGGCGCAGCGTCCCGATGAGGCGGCGCATCGTGGGGCCGAAGTTCTTGGCCTTCTGGTTCGGGGCCTTGGGGCCCGGTCCACGGCTCATGCCGCCTCCTCCGCGCTGATCTGGGACAGGACGATCTCCGAGTAGGTCGGGCACGTGTCCATGAGCTCGTCGTGGGAGCCCACGCCGACGACCCGTCCCTCGTCGAGGACGACGATGCGGTCCGCGGAGCGGATCGAGGCGACGCGCTGGGCGACGACGACGACCGTCGCACCACCGGTCGCGGCGGGCAGGCCGGCTCGCAGCCGCGCATCGGTCGCGTAGTCGAGGGCGGAGAAGGAGTCGTCGAAGACGTAGACGCCGGCCTCGCGCACGAGGGCGCGGGCGATGGCGAGGCGCTGGCGCTGGCCTCCGGAGAAGTTGACGCCGCCCTGCTCGACCTCGTGGTCGAGTCCGTCGTCGAGCTGCTGGACGAAGTCCGAGGCCTGCGCTGCGTCGAGGGCGGTCCACAGCTCCTCGTCCGTGGCGCCGTCCTTGCCGTGCTGGAGGGTCGTGCGGATCGTTCCCGAGAAGAGGTAGGCCTTCTGAGGGACGGTGGCGACGCTCGAGCGCAGCTCGACGGGGTCCAGCTCGCGCACGTCGACGCCGTCGATGGTGACGGCGCCCTCGGAGACGTCGAGGAGGCGTGGGATGAGGTTGATGAGAGTGGTCTTGCCGGAGCCGGTGGAGCCGATGAAGGCGGTGGTCCGGCCGGCCTCGAGCGTGAGGTCGACGTCGGCGATCACCGGGGCGTCGGCGCCCGGGTAGCGGAAGGTGACGTGGTCGAGCCGGACCTCGCGGCCGCGGCCGGTGCCGGCGGCCAGACCGGTCGGCTCCGGCAGGTGCTGCGGTGAGGCGGGCACGGTGATCGAGGGCTCGACGGCGAGCACCTCCTGGAAGCGGTCGGCGGCGACCTGGGCGCGCGGCAGCACCGTCACGAGCATGACCGCGATCATGACGGAGAAGAGGATCTGCATGATGTAGTTGAGGAAGGCCATGATGTCGCCCACCTCCATGCCGCCCGAGTCGATCCGGTGGCCGCCGAACCACATGACGCCGACGCTGGCGAGGTTCATGACGACCATGACGCTCGGGAACAGGATCGCGAAGAGGCGCCCGATGCGCAGGGAGGTGTCGGTGAGATCGTCGTTCGCGACGCGGAAGACCTCGTCGCGCTGGGGCTGGCGGACGAAGGCCCGGATGACGCGCACGCCCTGGATCTGCTCGCGCATGACGAGGTTGACCCGGTCGATTCGCGCCTGCATGACCTTGAAGTAGGGCAGGAGCCTGCTCATGATGACGCCGAGGATGATGAGCAGCAGCGGGATGAGCACGAGCAGGAGGCCCGAGAGCGGAACGTCGACGCGGAGCGCCATGATGGTGCCGCCGACGAGCATGATCGGGGCCATGAGCATCATGGCGCAGATCATGAAGACGACCATCTGAATCTGCTGGATGTCGTTCGTGGACCGCGTGATGAGGGAGGGTGCGCCGAAGCGCGAGACCTCCTCGAGGTTGAAGCGCTGCACGTGGGTGAAGATGTCGCGGCGCATCTCGCGGCCGAGCCCCATGGCGGCCCTGGCGGCGAGGTAGGTGCCGAGGACGGCGACGACGCCCTGGACCGCGGTGAGCGCGAGCATCGCGGCTCCGAGGTGCCAGATCTTGTCCGTGTCCCCCGTGATGACGCCGTCGTTGATGATGTCGGCGTTGAGGGTCGGCAGGGACAGCGCGGCGACCGTCTCCATGATCTTGAGGACGAAGACTGCGAGCAGCGAGCCCCAGTACGGGCTCAGATAGTGACGCAGGGTCTTGAATAGCACGCGAGGAAGGTTAAGCCCGCTCGCCCTCCGGTGTCTGCACCCGGTGCACGGTTCCTCGACGTTTGCGGCGCATGTCACCGGCCCCGCCCGAGCAGTACTCGGACGGGGCCGGTGAGTGAGCGTCGTGCCCCTGCCGCGGCTGCGGGTGGAGCCGCTTGACGGCGGGGTCCGTCAGCCCTGCTGACCGCCTTGGTCAGGACGCGTCGGCGGAATCGACGGCGGCGCGGACGGCTCCTGCGCCGGGCCTCGGGAGCCGCGTGCCGTCGCGGACTCGTCGGAGGCCTCGCGGGTCGCGGACTCGGCCTCACCGCGAGCCTGTGCCAGCGCCTCCTCCGGAGTCTGCAGGTTCGTGGCCGCGAGGTCGGAGGCGATGTCGAGACCCGAGTCCATTCCGGACAGGTCCACCCCGACGGTCTCCTCGTCGCCGCCGCCGCTGCGGAACGCACCGGAGCCGGAGGCCCCCGCGCCGTCCTTGCCGCCGAGAGCGCCGGCGATGCCGTCGAGGGCGGCCGTGAACTCGGTGGGGACGATCCACATCTTGGAGCTGTTGCCGTTGGCGATCTTGGGCAGCGTCTGGAGGTACTGGTAGGCGAGGAGCTTGGGGTCGGCGTTGCCGCGGTGGATCGCGTCGAAGACCTGGAGGATCGCTCGGGACTCACCCTGGGCCTTGAGGATCGCGGACTGTGCCTGGCCCTCCGCGCGGAGGATGGCGGACTGCTTGTCACCCTCGGCCGTGAGGATCTGGGACTGCTTGACGCCCTCGGCGGTGAGGATGGCGGCGCGACGGTCGCGCTCGGCGCGCATCTGCTGCTCCATGGCGCCCTGGATCGAGGCGGGCGGGTCGATGGACTTGAGCTCGACGTTGCTCACACGGATGCCCCAGCGGCCGGTCGCCTGGTCCAGGACGCCGCGCAGCTGGCCGTTGATCTGGTCGCGGCTCGTCAGCGTCTGCTCGAGGTCCATGGAGCCGATGACGTTGCGCAGCGTCGTGACGGTGAGCTGCTCGATGGCCTGGAGGTAGTTGGCGATCTCGTAGGTGGCCCGCTTGGGGTCGGTCACCTGGTAGTAGATGACGGAGTCGATGGAGACGACGAGGTTGTCGGAGGTGATGACGGGCTGCGGCGGGAAGGACACGACCTGCTCGCGCAGGTCGACCGTCGTGCGGACCCGGTCGATGAAGGGGACGAGGAAGTGGAGTCCGGCGCCGAACTCGGCCTGGAACTTGCCCAGGCGCTCCACGATGATCGCGTTCGACTGCGGCACGATCCGGATCGCCTTGGCGATGGCGACGACGACGAACAGCGCGATGAGGAGGAGGACGACGAGGGAGACGGTCGAGGCTGCTGCCATGGCCGGGCCTTTCTTGGGTGGTCGTGAGCTGGAGCTGTCTGTGGGGCCGGCGCGAGGGTCCGCGCTCAGGCGGGCTCGACGACGGCGACGGCGCCGTCGATGGCGATGACGCGAGCGAGCGCCCCGACATCGAGGTTGGCGGGGGCGGCGCCGTAGCCACCGCCGGGCGGGGGTGCGAGGCGGGCGCTCCACTCCTCCCCGCCGAGGCGCACCCGGCCGCCGTGCGCGTCGACCGTCGTGAGGGCGGTCGCCTCGCGACCGATCTGGGCGTCCACGTTGGTGCGCATGCTGGGTGCGCTGGCCTCCATGCGCCGCTTGATCGCGGGGCGGACGGCGGCGAGCAGGAGCGTGGAGACGAGGGCGAAGACGAGGACCTGTCCCCAGAAGGGCGCGCCGAGTGCGGCGGCGGCGGATCCGCCGAGGGCGCCACCGGCGAACATGAGGAAGGTGAGGTCGGTCGTCAGCGTCTCGATGACGCCGAGGACGAGGGCGGCGCCCAGCCACCAGAGCCATGCCATGCGGGTGTCCTCCTGGTCCTCAGTTGGTCCTCAGTCGGGTGCGGTCCGTGTCGCGGCTGCTCGGGCTCGGGCCGCTCAGGCGGCCTGCCCGCCGCTCGTGAACGCGCCTCGACCGCGCGCGGCGTAGCGGCCGCGGTCCTTAGTGATCTCAAGCGGGATGCCGAAGGTCTCACTCATCGTGGTGTCTGTGAGGACGTCGTCGAGGGCGCCCTCCCCGACGACCCGCCCGTCGCGTAGGGCGAGGGCGTGGGTGAAGCCGACGGGGATCTCCTCGAGGTGGTGGGTGACGAGGAGCATCGAGGGCGAGCCCGGGGCCGAGATGATCTCGGTGAGGGCGGCGAGGAGCTGCTCGCGGCCGGCGACGTCGAGGCCGGAGGCGGGCTCGTCAAGGATGAGGAGCTCCGGGTCCGGCATGAGGGCGCGGGCGATCTCGACGCGCTTGCGCTCGCCGGAGGAGAGGTTGGCCCAGGTGCGCTCGGCGATGGAGCCGGCACCGAGGGCGTCGAGGAGGGCGTGGGCGCGCTCGGCGTCGAAGTCGTCGTACTGCTCGGTCCACACCCCGATGCGCCCGTACGAGGCGGACAGGACGACGCTCATGGCCGTCTCGCCGCCGAGGACGTTCTGCGCGAGGGCGGAGGAGGTCAGGCCGATGCGCGGGTGGAGCTCGGAGATGTCGACCCGCCCCATGCGCTCATCGAGCACGTCGACCGTGCCCTTGGAGGGGAAGAGACGGGCGGAGGCGATGCGGGAGATCGTCGTCTTGCCGGCGCCGTTGGGGCCGAGGAGGACCCAGTGCTGCCCCTCGTCCACAGCCCACGTGACGTGGTCGAGGATCTGGGTGTCGCCCCGGTGCAGGGAGACGTCGTCGAGGTGCAGCACAGTCGTCATGGGGTCACCATAACGGCCGATGGTGACCTGAGCCCCAGGCACGCGCCGGGGAGCGCTCCCCCGTGCTCCGTCGGCGCGAGGTCGCCCCGGATCAGCTCCGAGGCTCACCCGAGCGGGCCCGCTAGAGTCCTCGCCCGTGGATCCTCTCGAGCTGCCCGTCTCCGTCGTGCTCGCGCTGTGGGCCCCGCTGCCCTCCTCGCGCGGCCTCGCCCTCGTCCAGGGGCCCGACGGCGCGCACGAGGTCCACGACGAGGCGACGGGCACGGCGAGCCCGATCGAGGAGTGGCTGCCCGCGCTCGGGCCCCTCACCCGGTGCGCGGCGGTGCTGCCGAGCGCTGCTGACCCCCTGCCCGGCCTCGCCCTCGCTCTGGACGCCGGCGAGGGCGTCCTCCTGGAGACGGCAGGCTCCCCCGCCGCCCCGGTCGCGCGGCTCCTCCTCGTGCCGGAGCGCTCGGGCACCTCGGTGCTGTGGCGGGCGCACCTCCTGAACGCCACTCCCCCGCCCTTCGACGCCGGTCAGGCGCGGCGCGAGGTGCACCGTGCCACCGAGGAGGCCATCGAGTCGCTCGTCGAGCTCGACCTCGCCCGCGAGCGCCCGGAGCTCGCCGACACGCTCACCGACGTCGTCACGGCCGTCCTCGACCCGCGCCTCGTCCCGCCGTCGCTCGATCCTCGGCGTCGTGAGCTGCTCGAGCGTTCCCTGCGGCTGGAGGCGATCTGCGACCTCGCCCTCGAGGACGACGGTGCCGCGGCGACGGCTCTCCAGGCGCGGCGCCGCGCCGAGGTCCTGCGCCCGCTGCTGGCGGTGGCGCGCCGGGGAGTGGCCGCGGCGACGGAGACCTGGGCCGTGGCCGGCCGCTGACCTGCCGCTGACCTGCCGCTGACCGGCCCGAGCACGCTGAGGGGCCCTGCACCGGACGTCCGGTGCAGGGCCCCTCAGCGGCGGCGACTCAGCGCGGGTTCGCGAGGGCCCACTCGTAGACGTCCATGGTCCGCTCGGCGATGGCGGTCCAGGCGAAGTGCTCCTCGACCCGCTTGCGGGACGCCGCGCCCATCCGGGCGGCGGCCTCCTCGTCCGTGACGAGGCGGGTGAGGCCGTCGGCGAGGTCCGCGACGAATCGCTCGGGCTCGATCGGTGTTCCGGTGCCGTCCTGCAGCTGCTCGATGGGCACGAGGAGGCCGGTCTCGCCGTCGACGATGACGTCGGGGATGCCGCCGGTGGCGGAGCCGACGACGGGCAGGCCCATGGCCATGGCCTCGAGGTTGACGATGCCGAGGGGCTCGTAGACCGACGGGCAGACGAAGACGTCGGAGGCGGCGAGGACGGCCTGGAGCTCGCGGTGCGGGAGCATCTCCTCGATGAGGATGACGCCGGTGCGCTCGGCCTGGAGGTCGCTCACGAGGCCGTCGACCTCGGCCTTGATCTCGGGGGTGTCGGGGGCCCCGGCGCACAGGATGACCTGGACCTCGTCGGGCAGCTGCGCGACGGCGCGCAGGAGGTAGGGCAGGCCCTTCTGGCGGGTGATGCGGCCGACGAAGACGATGGTGGGGCGGTCCCGGTCGATGCCGTAGCGGGCGATGACCTCGTCGGCGAGCGACTCCCACTCGGGGTCGGTGGGGCGGGCCCAGGCGTCGAGGTCGATGCCGTTGTGGACGACCTTGACGCGCTCGGGGTCGACCTCGGGGTAGGCGCGCAGGATGTCGGCGCGCATGCCGTTCGAGACGGCGATGACGGCGGAGGCGCCCTCGTAGGCCTGCTTCTCGGCCCAGGAGGACAGGGCGTAGCCGCCGCCGAGCTGCTCGGCCTTCCAGGGGCGCATGGGCTCCAGGGAGTGGGCGGAGACGACGTGCGGGATGCCGTGAAGGAGCCCGGCGAGGTGGCCCGCGAGGTTGGCGTACCACGTGTGGGAGTGGACGATGTCCGCCCCGGCGACGCCGGGGACCATCTCGAGGTCGACGCCGAAGGTCTTGAGGGCACCGTTGGCGCCGTCGAGCTCGGGGAGGTCGGCGTAGCCGGTGACGCCGGGGTCGGCGCCCTCGGTGCCTGGCTCGCGCGGGCCGCCGAAGGCGTGAACGCGGACGTCCGCGAGGGGGCGGAGGACCTTGGCGAGCTCGTTGACGTGGACTCCGGCGCCTCCGTAGATGTTGGGCGGGTACTCCTTGGTCAGCAGGTCGACCCTCATGGTCGTCTCCTCGCTCGTGCGTGCGCACGCTCGGTGGCTGGTGGGCTGGCGGACCGTGGGCGCGGGCGTGGCTGCTGCCTCGCGAGCGCCTCGTCGGACCGGTGGGTCGGGCCGCGTCGGGCGCGGCGCCGTTCACAGCAGACGGTATCGGTATCGGGGCCGGGCCGTTGCGCTTTCCGGTCCCGGGACGAGGCCGTGCGCGGGCTCGGCGGACCGCGCGCGGCCGCACGCGCGGGGCTTCCGCGGGGCTTCGGGGCGGGCGCGGTCGGCCTCGCCCCGTTCGGTCCCCGAAAGTGGTCCGGGACACGTATGGTGCTCACATGGCTTCCCCCCGTGTACTCGCAATCGTCCTCGCCGGTGGTGAGGGCAAGCGCCTCATGCCCCTGACGGTCGACCGCGCCAAGCCCGCCGTCCCCTTCGGCGGCATCTACCGCCTCATCGACTTCGCCCTGTCGAACATGATCAACAGCGGCTTCCTCAAGGTCGTCGTCCTCACCCAGTACAAGTCCCACTCGCTGGACCGCCACATCTCCAAGACGTGGCGCATGAGCGACATGCTCGGCAACTACATCGCCCCGGTGCCCGCCCAGCAGCGCGTGGGCAAGCACTGGTTCCTCGGCAGCGCGGACGCGATCTACCAGTCCCTCAACCTGCTCGACGACGAGCGGCCCGACTACGTCGTCATCACGGGCGCGGACAACATCTACCGCATGGACTTCTCCCAGATGCTCGACCACCACATCGCCTCCGGGCTGCCGTGCACCGTGGCCGGCATCCGGCAGCCGCGCTCGCTGGCGGACCAGTTCGGCGTCATCGAGACGGACCCCGAGGACCGCGGACGCATCAAGGCCTTCGTGGAGAAGCCCAAGGAGACCCCGGGCCTGCCGGACTCCCCGGACGAGGTCCTCGCCTCGATGGGCAACTACATCATGAACGCCGACGCGCTCCTCGAGGCCGTCACGGTGGACGCCGCGGACGAGTCCTCCAAGCACGACATGGGCGGCAGCATCGTCCCGTGGTTCGTCAACCAGGGCGCGGCCGGGGTCTACGACTTCAAGGACAACGAGGTCCCCGGCGCCTCGGAGCGCGACCGCGACTACTGGCGCGACGTGGGTACCGTCGACGCCTTCTACGAGGCGCACCAGGACCTCATCAGCGTGAGCCCGGTCTTCAACCTGTACAACGACCGGTGGCCGCTGTACGCGGGCTACACGAACGCGATGCCGCCGGCCAAGTTCGTCTACGGCCACCACGAGCGCCTGGGCCACGCGGTCGACTCGATCGTCTCGCCCGGCGTCATCGTCTCTGGCGGTGAGGTCATCTCCTCGGTGCTGAGCCCGATGGTCCGCGTCAACTCGTGGTCCTCGGTGCGCGAGTCGGTCCTCATGGACGGGGTCAACGTCGGGCGGAACACGGTCGTCAACCGCGCGATCCTCGACAAGTACGTCGTCGTCGAGGAGGGCGCCATGGTCGGCATCGACCACGAGCACGACCGTGAGCGCGGATTCACTGTCACCGAGTCCGGGATCGTCGTCGTCGCCAAGGGGCAGACGGTGACCCGCTGAGCGGCTGCGCGTCGCGTGACGGCGCCCCGGGACTGAGACGTCCCGGGGCGCCGTCACGCGTCCTGGCTAGCATCGCGCCATGACTCCCGAGATGACTGATGAGCCGCGTCCCAGCACCTCCTCCCCCGACGCCGACGACGTCGCGGCGCACCGCGTCACCGGGGCGCTGTCCGGGGGGCCGCTCGTCGTCGAGGGGCCGGGGCTGCTCGTCATGGACGTGGACTCGACCCTCATCGAGCAGGAGGTCATCGAGCTCATCGCCGAGCGCGCCGGAACCCGTGAGCAGGTGGCCGAGGTGACCGCGCGAGCGATGCGCGGGGAGCTCGACTTCGCCCAGTCGCTGCGCGAGCGGGTCGCCACCCTCAGGGGCGTCCCGGAGACGGTCTTCGCCGAGGTGCTCGCGGAGGTGCGTCCGACGACGGGCGCGCCCGAGCTCATCGCCGCGCTGCACGAGCGCGGCTGCCGCGTGGGCGTCGTCTCGGGCGGCTTCACGGAGGTCGTCGGGCCGCTCGTCGAGCGCCTCGGCATCGACCACTACGCCGCCAACGAGCTCGAGGTCGCCGACGGCGTCCTCACGGGACGCGTGCTCGGGCGGATCGTGGACCGCGAGGAGAAGGTCCGCTGCCTGGAGGCCTGGTCCGCGGCGGACGGCGTCCCGATGGAGCGCACGGTGGCCGTGGGCGACGGCGCCAACGACCTCGGCATGATCGGCCGCGCGGGCCTGGGCGTGGCCTTCTGCGCCAAGCCCGTGGTGGTCGAGCAGGCACCCGCATCGGTGCGGGTCCGCGACCTGCGCGCGGTGCTCGAGCTCTTCTGAGACGAGCTCCGCGGCCGTCGCCGGACGGATGCTGCCGGGGCAGAGGCTCCGAGTGCGGCGACGGTTCTCGCGGTTCAGCGCGTGGCAGTGAGGACGTCGGTGAGGTGCGCGGTACGGGGGCCGAGGGCGTCCCAGGCCACGGGGACGCTGAGGACGAGGGCGGTCGCCGTCGGGACGCCGAAGGAGACCTGGCTGGACAGGTCGTCGTCGGCGTCGTGGAGGGTGTGGGCCAGGATCGAGACGGTCGGCTCATGGCCGACGACGACGACCGTGCGGACGCTCTCGTCGAGCTCGGCGAGCAGGCCGAGGATGCCGTTGGGCCCCTCGTGGTAGATCTCGGGCTCGACGCGCACCTCGTCGGGGTCCAGGTGGGAGCGCATCGGGCGGGCGGTCTGACGGGCGCGCTCCGCGGGTGAGACGAGCAGGAGGGCGGTGCGGGGAAGACGCGCCGCGAGCTCGCGGGCGAGCTCCTCGGCCATGCCACGTCCCTTGGTGGTCAGCGGGCGCTCGAGGTCGGTCGGGGCGTCGTGGGCCGCCTTGGAGTGCCTCACGAGAACGAGGGTCTTCGTCTCAGGCGTCTGGGTCGTCACACGTCAACCCTACGTCACCCCGCTGTTCATCCGCCGGGGACGCGGACCGTTGACCTCAGCGGCCCATGCCGAGGCCGCCGTCGACGCCGAGGACCGTACCGGTGACGTAGGAGGCTGCGGGCGAGGCGAGGAAGAGGACGGGAGCAACGACCTCCCCTAGGTCCGCTGTCCGACCCATGGGGATGGCGGCGAGGTACTGCTCGCGGGCGGCGTCGCTGAGCCCCGCCGTGAGTGCGGTGTCGACGAGACCGGGGGCGACGACGTTCACCGTGATCCCACGAGGCGCGACCTCGCGCGCAAGGGATCGTGCGAGCCCCTCGACGCCTCCCTTCGAGGCACCGTAGGCGGCCAGGCCGGCTCCGCCTCGCGCCGCCATGACGGAGGAGACCAGGACGATCCGGCCGCGACGGGCGCGCATCATGCCGGGGAGGACGGCGCGCGCCGCGCTCATCGAGCCGGTGAGGTTGGTGGCGATGACGCGGTCCCAGTCGGCCGGGCGGGTCCGGGCGGCCAGGGCGTCCAGGGAGGTGCCGGCCGCTGCGACGAGGACCTCGACGGGACCGTGCTCCTCGGCGGCCCGTCGGACCACCGCGTCGACGGCGTCGGGGTCGGTGACGTCAGCGACGACGCCGAGGACGCCGTCGGGGGCCGTGCCCGTCCGCGAGAGGCCGGCCACGCGGTCGCCCTGAGCGGCCATGGCGGCGGCGACGGCGGCGCCGATGCCTCGCGAGGCGCCGGTGACGAGCACGGAGCGGGGGCGCCGGACGGCGGGATCCGTGGCCACGCGAGCACCGCGCGCTCCGGAAGGCGCGGAGCCGCTCACGGGCGCGGTGGTCGAGCTGGTCATGAGGGCAGGGTACGTGGCGCACGCCTCGCCCGGCCCCGTGCGGCCCTGTGCCAGAGTGTCGGGGTGACCAGCCACCCCCTCTCCCCCGCGTCAGACCTCCGCGCCGCGAGCACGCACGTCCCCGGCCCCGTCACGGGCCGCGGCGACGCCCTCACGGACAGGCGTGCCAACGGGCTCGTCGACGGGCTCAGCCCGTTGAGGGTCGGTCCCATCGAGGTGGCGACTCCCGTTGAGCTCGCCCCTATGGCCGGGGTGACGAACGCGTCCTTCCGCCGCCTGTGCCGTGAGATGGGTGAGGAGGCGCTTCCCGAGCACCTGCGCCCCACGACGCAGGGCGCGCTCCCCACGGCGGACGGCGGGCTGGCTGCGCCGGCGGGCACCTGGGTGACCGAGATGGTGACGACCCGTGCCCTGGTCGAGCGCAACGAGAAGACGATGGGCATGGTCCGCTCGGACCCCGCGGAGCGCGTGCGCTCCATCCAGCTCTACGGCGTCGATCCCGTCATCGCCGGCAGGGCGGTGCGGATCCTCGTCGAGGAGGACCTCGCCGACCACGTCGACCTCAACTTCGGGTGCCCCGTGCCGAAGGTGACGCGCAAGGGCGGAGGCTCGGCCCTGCCCTGGAAGAAGGACCTCATGGCGGGGATCCTGCGCGAGACGGTGCGGGCCGCCGAGGAGGGCGTGCGCCGAGCCCACCGCGACCGCGAGGTCCCCGTGACGATCAAGATGCGTGTCGGGATCGACGAGGAGCACGAGACCTACCTCGACGCCGCCCGCATGGCACGGGACGCCGGCATCGCCGCCCTGGCCCTGCACGGGAGGACGACGCGCCAGCACTACTCGGGTCAGGCCCGCTGGGACACGATCAAGCGCCTCAAGGACGCGACCGACCTGCCGGTGCTCGGGAACGGCGACATCTGGACCGGCGACGACGCGCTGCGAATGGTGCGCGAGACCGGTTGCGACGGGGTCGTCATCGGTCGCGGCTGCCAGGGACGCCCCTGGCTCTTCGCGGACATCGTCCACGCCTTCCACGGCTCCGCCAAGCGCACCCGCCCCGACCTCGACGCCGTCATCGCCGTCATCAAGGAGCACGGACGGCTGCTCGCCGCCGAGCTCGGCGAGGAGCGCGGCGTGCGCGACCTGCGCAAGCACGTCGGGTGGTACCTCAAGGGCTACCCGGTCGGTGGCGCCGCCCGCGGGTCCCTCATGAGGGTCTCCAGCCTGGCCGAGCTCGACGCCGCGCTGGCCGCCATGCGCGAGCGGCTCCCCGAGCAGGTCCCCTACCCGGGCGAGACCGTCGAGGGGCCGCGCGGACGCGCCGGCGCCCCGAAGCGCCCGCACCTCCCCGACGGCTGGCTCGACTCCGAGACCCTCACCGAGGAGCAGAAGCAGCTGCTGCTCAGCGAGGACGCCGAGTCCGACGTCTCCGGGGGCTGAGTCGCCTCCGGCCCCGCAGGCCGACCTCGGACGGCCTAGGAACGTGGAGTCCCTTCCCTGATCGGAAACGTCATGCACCGCTCTCCCACCCTGCTCGCCGTCCCCGCCGTCCTCCTGCTCGCGCTCAGCGCCTGCGGGCAGACCGCACCGAGCCCCTCCTCCGACGCCTCGACCGGCGCCACCGCGGTCCCCTCGAGCACCACCGCCGCACCAGGCGGCCCCAGCACCCCCGTGCCAACCGCTACCGGCGGCGCCACCACGCCCACGGCGCGGAGCGCACCGGCCACCGGAACCAACAGGGCCAGCGGCGCCACGACGGCGTCGGGAGCGGCCCTCAAGGACGCCGAGGTCGGCTCCTGCTGGGCCGACGCCACCGAGCAGGACACGAGCAGCGCCCGGCAGGTGCCCTGCTCCGAGCCGCACACCCTCCAGGTCATCGCGAGCAAGGACGTCCTCGCCGTCGGCGACTACGACGGCGACGAGCTCGCCCGCGGTCTCACGGACGTCTGCTACTCCGCGGCGGCCGCGATCGCCGTCGCGGACGACCAGGGCCTCTCGCTCCACGTGCCCACGAAGGAGCAGTGGGACTTCGCGGCCTCCAACGGCGCCTCGGTCACGGAGACCTGCGGGATCCTCACCGGCTCGCCGACGACGGGGACGCTGCCGCCCGCGACGCCGCGCTGACGAGGAGCACGGCGATCGCCGTCGTCGCCGGCACCGCGAGGACGAGCCCGATCGAGGAGACGAGGGTGCGCACGAGCTCCTCCACGATCTCCCCCGACAGGACCGTGTCCGCCGCGGGACGGTCGATGAGCCAGGCGGCGAGGATGAGCGGCAGCGCCGTGCCCGCGTAGGCGAAGGCCAGCGTGTAGACGGTCGACGCGATGTGGTCCCGGCCGATCCTCATCCCGCCCGCGAGCAGCCGTCGGCGGCCCAGAGCCAGGTTCGCGGCGTGCAGCTCCCACACGGCCGAGGCCTGGGTGATGGTGACGTCGTTGAGGGCGCCGAGGCCCGCGATGACCATGCCGCAGGTGAGCAGAGCCCGCAGGTCGAGCCCCTTGACGAGCGAGGAGAGCGTGAGGACGTCCTCGCCGACGCCCCCGGTGAGGTTCGCGGCGTCCACGCCCCACAGCGCCAGGAGCACGGTGACGACGACGCCGACGAGCGTGCCGAGCAGGGCGGCCGTCGTGCGGACGCTGAACCCGTGGGCCGTGTAGACGGCGAGCAGCACCGTCGCGTTCGCACCGACGAGCGTCACCCACATCGGCGGGGCGAGGGCGAGGAGCACCGGCAGGACGAAGCCGGCGAGGACGCCCGTGGCCAGAAGCAGGCCTGCCACGGCCCGCAGACCGCGCCTCCCAGCGACCGCGAGGACCAGCACGAGGTACACGATGCCGAGGGCGACGACGAGAACGTGACGGTCGTAGTCCACGAAGACGTAGGGAGTGCCGGAAGCGAGGGCGTCGCGCGTGTACATGACGCGGAGGCGGTCGCCGACGTCGGCGGCCGGGAGCGACTCGGAGGGGACGTGGACCGGGAGGATGAGGCCCTTGCCCTGCCCCGAGGTGATCCGTGCGCACACCGCGTCCTTCAGCAGCGAGGCCTCCGTGGTGGCGTCGCTGCCGGTGGCGAGGCTCGGGGCGGCCGCCGCGCAGTCGCCGACGTCGAGGCTCGTCACCTCCGCGGTGGCCAGGCTCGCGCCCTGCGCGGCGAAGGGCCGGGAGCCGATGAGCGAGGAGCGGCCGGGCCAGAGCACCGCCATCCCGATGAGCGTCGCGATCGCGAGCGGCACGACGATGGCCGCGAGCACCCTCCTCACGCGACGCGCCTCTCGCTCGGGCAGGTCGAGGGGAGCCGAGTGTGCGTGCTCGTGGGGCGCCGGGGTGCTCACGGCAGCACATGGCGCCAGACCGCCCGCGGAGCGCGAGTGCCGCCTGGCGGACGCCGCGCACGGCCCCGAGCGCGAGTCAGCCCGTTCGGCGCGAGACCGCCCCCTCAGAGGGCTGACTCACGCCGAACGGGCTGACTCGGCGAGACCGGTTCGGTCAGCAGCCGATGAGGCGCTGCGCGAGGTAGCCCTCGACCTCGTTCAGCGGGACGCGGGTCTGGGCCATCGTGTCGCGCTCGCGGACCGTGACGGCGCCGTCCTCCGGAGAGTCGAAGTCGTAGGTGATGCAGAAGGGCGTGCCGATCTCGTCCTGGCGGCGGTAGCGGCGGCCGACGGCGCCGGCGTCGTCGTAGTCGACGTTCCAGGCCTTGCGCAGGTGCGCGGCGAGCTCACGAGCAGGGCCGGTGAGCTCCTCCTTGCGGGACAGCGGCAGGACGGCCGCCTTGACGGGGGCGAGGCGCGGGTCGAGCTTGAGGACGACACGGGTGTCGACGCCGCCCTTGGTGTTCGGGGCCTCGTCCTCGGTGTAGGCCTCGACGAGGAAGGCCATGAGCGAGCGGGTCAGGCCGGCCGAGGGCTCGATGACGTACGGGGTCCAGCGCTCGTTCTTCTGCTGGTCGAAGTAGGACAGGTCCTTGCCGGAGTGCTCGGCGTGGGTGGACAGGTCGAAGTCGGTGCGGTTGGCGATGCCCTCGAGCTCGCCCCACTCGGAGCCCGTGAAGCCGAAGCGGTACTCCAGGTCCACGGTGCGCTTGGAGTAGTGGGAGAGCTTCTCCTTGGGGTGCTCGTACTGGCGCAGGTTCTCCTCGGAGATGCCCAGGTCCGTGTACCAGGCCTGGCGGTAGTCGATCCAGTACTGGTGCCACTCCTCGTCCGTGCCGGGCTCGACGAAGAACTCGAGCTCCATCTGCTCGAACTCGCGGGTGCGGAAGATGAAGTTGCCGGGGGTGATCTCGTTGCGGAAGGACTTGCCGACCTGGCCGATGCCGAAGGGCGGCTTCTTGCGCGCGACGCTCATGACGTTCGCGAAGTTGACGAAGATTCCCTGGGCGGTCTCGGGGCGCAGGTAGTGCAGGCCGGACTCGTCGTCGACGGGGCCGAGGTAGGTCTTGAGCAGGCCGGAGAAGGGCTTGGGCTGGGTGAACTGGCCGCGGGTGCCGCAGTTGGGGCAGACGAGCTGCTCGAGGGTGACGTCGTCGGGGTTCTCGACCCCGTGCTTGGCGGCGTAGGCCTCCTGGAGCTCGTCCTCGCGGAGGCGCTTGTGGCAGGAGGTGCACTCGATGAGCGGGTCGGTGAAGGCCTTGAGGTGGCCGGAGGCGGCCCACACCTCGGGCGGGAGGATGACGGAGGAGTCCAGGCCGACGACGTCCTCGCGGCCGCGGACCATGTACTGCCACCACTGGCGCTTGATGTTCTCCTTGAGCTCGACGCCGAGCGGGCCGTAGTCCCAGGCGGAGCGGGTACCGCCGTAGATCTCCCCGCAGGGGAAGACGAAGCCGCGCCGCTTGGCGAGGTTGATGACGCGGTCGAGCGTGGAGGCGTTCTGTGCCACGGAGGGTCTCCTCGTGTGAGTCGTGATCCGCACCTGGATGGTGGGAACGAGTGGCGCCAGTCTATTCGGGAGGGCACTGACCTCTGCGGGCAGCCCGGGGCCGACGGACGTCGGTCTCACCACATCCACCCGCCTCATGTTGACGAGAATCATCCTCGTGGGAAGAATGGTTCTCATGAACATCCTGTCCTCCCCGCGCCGCGCCCTCGCCGGAGCCGCCGCGCTCTCACTCGCCCTCGGCCTGTCCGCCTGCTCCGCCCTGTCCTCCGACTCCGAGAGCGCCGCGAAGGCGACCACCTCGAGCGGCGCCCTCAAGGTCTCCGCCTCCTTCTACCCCGTCCAGTACCTCGTCCAGGCCGTCGGCGGCGACCACGTCTCGGTCAGCTCCGTCACCCCGACGAACGTCGAGCCCCACGACTTCGAGCTCTCCCCCAAGGACGTCACCGCCCTGAGCAGCACCTCCCTCATCGCCTACGTCTCCGGCTTCCAGCCCTCCCTCGATGACGCCGTCTCCGAGGTCTCCGGACCCACCGTGCTCGACCTCGCCGGCGACGTCGACCTCGAGCACCACGACGGCGTCGAGGACGAGCACGAGGAGGAGGCCTCCGCGGGCTCCACCGACTCCGCCAGCGCCTCCTCCACCGGCTCGCACAACTCGGAGGCCAACGAGTCCGACCCGCACTTCTGGCTCGACCCGGTCCGCATGAAGGACGCGGCGGTCGCCGTCGAGGCCGCCCTCGCCAAGGCCGACCCGACCCACGCGAGCGACTACGAGGCCAACCTCAAGGCCCTCGAGGGCACCCTCGGCAAGCTCGACACCTCCTTCAAGGACGGTCTCGCCCAGTGCAAGCGCACCGACGTCGTCACCTCGCACGCGGCCTTCGGCTACCTGACCGAGCGCTACGGCCTCACCCAGACCTCGATCTCCGGCGTCGACCCCGAGTCCGAGCCGAGTCCCGCCGACCTCGCCGCCGTCAAGAAGGTCGTCGAGTCCACCGGGACCACGACGATCTTCACCGAGGAGCTCGTCTCCCCCAAGACCGCGGAGGCCGTCGCCAGCGAGACCGGAGCGAAGACCGCCGTCCTCTCCCCCATCGAGTCCGCCCCTGAGAAGGGCGACTACGCGAGCGCCATGACCACCAACCTCGACGAGCTGCGCACGGCCCTCGACTGCAAGTGACCGCACCGTGCGGACGGCGCACGTCGTCACACAAGCGGACCACCGGGCCCGACCAGCCGACGCCGTGCGATGATCGCCCGCGGCACCACGATCCTCGGGCGCGAGCGCCCCGGAAGGACACGGAACACCTCCATGACACCCACCTCCCCCGCGACCTCGGGTGAGCAGACGACGCCGTCCGGTGACCACCGGGCGGCGTCGTCCCCGCGTCCCGTGAGCGTCGACGACGTCAGCGTCGTTCTCGGCTCGAGCCTCATCCTCCACGGCGTCGACCTCGACGTCGACGCCGCCGAGTCCGTCGCGCTCCTCGGCGCGAACGGCTCAGGGAAGTCGACGCTCGTCAAGACCGTCCTCGGGCTCATCGAGCCGGCCGCCGGCACCGTGCGCCTCTTCGGGCACCCGACGACGCAGCGCTCCCGGGTCCCCTGGCAGCGCGTCGGCTACGTCCCCCAGCGGGTCGGCGCCGGCTCGGGCGTGCCGGCGACGGCCCTCGAGGTCGTCCGCTCGGGCCTGCTCGGCCCCCGCCGTCCCTTCGCCGACCGCGGGCGCCACGCCCGCGCCCGCGCCCTGGCGGCGCTCGACGCCGTCGGGCTCGCCGACCGCGCCGACGACCACGTCCAGGTCTTCTCCGGCGGTCAGGCCCAGCGCGTCCTCATCGCACGCGCCCTCGTGCGCGACCCCGAGCTCCTCGTCCTCGACGAGCCCCTCGCCGGCATCGACCGCGCCAGCCGCGAGGCGCTCGCCTCGATCCTCACCGGCCTGCGGGCGCAGGGCCTCACGCTCCTCACGGTCCTCCACGAGATGGGCGAGCTCGCCGACGTCGTCGAGAGGGCCGTCGTCCTCGACGAGGGCCGCGTCGTCTCCGACGGGCCCGTGGCCGACGTAGCGCCCGACCACCACGACCACTCCCGCCACGACTCCCTCGGCCACGACCACCTCGACGACTGCGAGCACGAGCACCCGCACGGCGACACCGGTCCGGCCGTCCACCACGCACCCGTGCTGTCCACGTCCCTGCCGGACCAGGACGGCCGCACCCCGGGAGGCACCCGATGATCGCCACCTTCGCCGAGATGCTCGCGAGCCCCCTCATGGAGCGGGCCCTCATCGTCGCCGTCCTCGTGGGCCTGTCCGCCCCCGTGGTCGGCACCTACCTCGTCCAGCGCGGGCTCGCCCTGCTCGGCGACGGTATCGGACACATTGCGCTCACCGGCGTCGCCCTCGGCTGGCTCGCCGGCGCCGCCGCCAACGTCACCCCCTCGGACGCCTGGGCCGTGCCCGGCGCGATCATCGCCTCCGTGACCGGCGCCGTCCTCATCGAGGTCATCCGCGCCAAGGGCCGCACCCGCGGCGACGTGGCGCTGGCCATCCTCTTCTACGGCGGCATCGCGGGCGGCGTCATCCTCATCAAGGTCGCCGGCGGCACGACGACCAACCTCACGAGCTACCTCTTCGGCTCGATCGCCACCGTCTCGGTCTCCGACGCCTGGTTCACGATCGTCCTGTCGGTCCTCGTGCTCGTCGTCGGCATCGGCCTGCGCGGCCCGCTCTTCTCCCTGTGCCACGACGAGGAGTTCGCGCGCTCCATCGGTCTGCCCACGGGCGTGCTCAACGTGACGATCGCCGTCGTCGCCGCGCTCACCGTCTCCGTGTCGATGCGGGTGGTCGGGGCGCTGCTCGTCTCCGCCGTCATGATCGTGCCCGTGGCCGTCGCCCAGCTCGTCTCCCACTCCTTCGGTCGCACGATGCGCCTCGCGATGCTCATCGGGGTCATCACCTGCGTCGTCGGCCTCACGATCACCTACGTCGTGGCCGCCTCCCCGGGCGCGATGATCGTCGTCCTGCTCGTCGCGCTGTACGCTCTCACCGCCGTCGTCACGGGCCTGGTGCACCTGGGCGGCCACGCGTCCCGCACCGTCGCAGGAGGGCCGGAAGGAGCCGTGACCCGATCATGACCACGCACCGAAGCACCGCCGGAAGCGTCTCTCCGCGCCCCCGCGCCACCTGGCAGCGCGCCGCCGTCTCCGACATCCTGGAGCGCACGGAGGAGTTCCGCTCCGCGCAGCAGATCCACGCCGCCCTCGAGTCCGAGGGCACGAAGGTGGGGCTGGCGACCGTCTACCGCAACCTCACGGCGATGGCCGAGTCCGGCGAGGTGGACCAGGTCCGCAACGCCGAGGGTGAGACGCTCTACCGCGAGTGCGAGCGCACCGAGCACCACCACCACGTCGTCTGCCGCGTCTGCGGCCACACGGTCGAGGTCTCGGGCGGAGAGCTGGAGTCCTGGATCCGCCGTGTTTCCGCCGAGGCGGGCTTCACCCGCATGGAGCACACCGCGGAGTTCTTCGGCCTGTGCGCCGACTGCTCGGCGAAGGCCGACGCCGAGGAGGCCGCGGGCTCGCAGGGGGCCTGAGCCACTGGCTCGCCCCCTCAGCCGGCCTCAGACGAGCTGGGCGGGAGCGTCCCCGGGGACGACGCGCGTGCCCCTGCTCCCCTCGAGCATGGCGGAGACGTCCTGGAGGCGTCCGATGTAGGCCTCGTGGCCGCTGCTGCGCACGAAGGCGGTGGCCGCCTCGACCTTGGGCCCCATCGAGCCGGCCGGGAACTCCATCGTGTCGAGCGCTTCCGCGCCGATGACGGCGATGCGCTTGTCGTTCGGGGTGCCCCAGTCGACGTGGACGGCGTCGGCGTCGGTCGCGAGGACGAGTGCCTGTGCACCGATCTCGCGTCCGAGCACGGCCGACGAGGCGTCCTTGTCGACGACGGCCTCGACGCCGGAGAGGATCCCGTCCTCGTCGCGGGAGACCGGGATGCCGCCGCCACCCGTGCAGACGACGACGTGCCCGGCGGACAGGAGCCGCTTGACGGAGTCGATCTGGATGACCCGCTCGGGGCGCGGCGAGGGAACGACGCGGCGCGGCAGCTCGCCGTCCATGGCGAAGGTCCACCCCCGGCCGAGTGCGAGGGAGCGGGCCTGCTGAGGGGTGTAGACGGGGCCGACGAACTTCGTGGGGTGCTGGAAGGCGGAGTCGGTGGGGTCGACCTCGACGAGGGTGAGGACGGTGGTGAGCTTCTTGCGATCGGGGAGGGTGTTGCGCAGCTCGATCTCGATGAGGTAGCCGATGAGGCCCTGGGTCTGGGCGCCCAGCGTGTCGAGGGGGTAGAGGCTGCCCTCGGTGTAGGCGGCGTTCTGGAGGGCGAGGAGGCCCACCTGGGGACCGTTGCCGTGGGTGATGACGAGCTCGTGCGCGCCCGCGATCTCGGCGAGGGAGCTGCAGGCGTCGCGGATGTTGCGCCGTTGGTTCTCGACGGAGATCTCCTCGCCACGGCGGGAGATGGCGTTGCCGCCCAGGGCGACGACGATCCTCATACGGTGCTCCTTGCGGGGTCTTCTCGGCGTGGTGAGAGCTTGATGGTAGCGGCCGCGAGCGGCGCCGTCGGGATCAGCCCTGCGGCGCGACCGCGTCCACGGCGCCGCCGAAGCGGCGGTCGCGCCCGACGTAGGACTCGACGGCCCGCCACAGGGCCGTCCGGTCGAACTCGGGCCAGGGAAGGTCGGAGAGGTAGAGCTCGGCGTAGGCGGACTCCCACATGAGGAAGTTGCTCGTGCGCTGCTCACCGCCTGTGCGGATGAAGAGGTCGACGTCCCGCATGGACGGCGAGTAGAGGTAGCGCTGAACGGTCCGCTCGCTGATCGAGGAGGCCTTGAGGCGCCCGGCCTCGACGTCCTGGGCCATGGCGCGGGCGGCGTCGGCGATCTCCGCGCGGCCGCCGTAGTTGAGGCACATGTTGAGGACCATCGTGTCGTTGCCGGCGGTGATCCGCTCGGAGCGGCGCACCTCGGACAGGACCGACTTCCACAGCCGGGGCTCGCGGCCCACCCAGTTGACGCGCACGCCCCAGTCGAGGAGATCGTCGGTCTGGGCGCGCAGCACCGTGCGGGTGAAGCCCATGAGGAAGCGGACCTCGGCGGGCGAGCGGCGCCAGTTCTCCGTGGAGAAGGCGTAGACGGAGAGCTCGGGGATCCCCAGCTCGACGGCGCCGGCGATGACGTCCATCATCGTGGACTCCCCCACCCGGTGCCCCTCGGTGCGGGCCAGGCCGCGCGCGTTCGCCCAGCGGCCGTTGCCGTCCATGACGCACGCGACGTGCTGCGGCAGCGCCTCACGAGGCAGCGCCGGGGGCATGAGGCCGTCGTGGTGGAGCGGGACGCGGTCGGGGACGAGCGAGGGGGCGGAGCCGGTTCCGGCGGCGTCGGTCACGTCAGGCCCTTTCGACGAGGGAGAGGGAGCGCAGGCGGCGCTCGAGGTGCCAGGTCAAGTATGCCGAGACGAGCCCGGAGGCCTGGGCCCTCTCACGGGACGCTGAGGCGTCGGCGACGCCCCAGGCACCCGAGAGCAGCGATCCGAGGAGCGCCATCGTGCCGGGCTCGACGTCGACGCTGCCGGCCGGGCGGCACGACTCGCACACGGCGCCGCCCGCCTGGACGTGGAAGGAGGTGTGCGGCCCGGGCGCGCCGCACCGGGCGCAGTCGAAGCAGGACGGCGCCCAGCCTGCGAGGGCGAGGGCGCGCAGCAGGTAGGAGTCCAGGACCAGCCCGGGCGCGTGCCGGCGCCGCGCGAGGGCGGACAGGGCACCGTAGAGGAGGAGGAACTGCTGCGGGGAGTCGGCGGTGTCGACGTCCCCGGAGTCCTCGGTGAGGCGCTCGGCCGTCTCCACCATGGTGGAGGCGCAGGTGAAGACCGCGTAGTCGCTCGTGATCAGCCCGGCGAAGGGGTCGATGGTCTCGACCTGGGTGACGACGTCGAGGTTGCGCCCCTTGTGGAGCTGGACGTCGATCATGGAGAAGGGCTCGAGGCGGGCGCCGAAGCGGGAGGTCGTGCGGCGCACCCCCTTGGCGACGGCGCGCACCTGGCCGTGGGAGCGGGTGAGCAGGACGATGATGCGGTCCGCCTCGCCCAGCTTGTACGTGCGCAGGACGATCGCCTCGTCCCGGAAGAGCCTCTCCACGGGGGCCACTGTGCCACGGGCGGCCGGCGACGGCGCCGAGGGCCGCTGCGCCGTCGGCGGACGGGGCCCAGCGGCGTCGGGATCGACGGGTGCGGCCCGAGATCGAACCCTGCTGGTTCGCTCTCGGGCCGCACCGTTCGATCTCGGCACCCCGCCGGCTGAGCGGGCCGGCCGTGCTCAGCGCATGGCGCGGTTGACGGCGGAGATGATCGCCTTGAACGAGGAGGTCGTGATGGAGGGATCGATGCCGACGCCCCAGAGGACCTGGCCGTTGACCTCGCACTCGACGTAGCTGGCGGCGCGGGCGTCACGGCCCTCGGACATGGCGTGCTCGGCGTAGTCGAGGACCCTGACCTTGACGCCGGTCTGCTCGAGGGCGGAGACGAAGGCGTCGAGCGGGCCGTTGCCGGAGGCGGTGAGGAGCTTGCGCTCGCCGTCCTCGCGGACCGTCACGGTGAGGATGGAGTCGTCCTCGCCGACCGCCGTGAGGGTGGCGCCCTTGAGCTCGAAGCGGCCCCAGGGGGCGAGGCCGGCGTCGGGAGCGGCCTTGGCGGGCAGGTACTCGTCGGCGAAGATCGCCCAGAGGTTCTGGGCGTTGACCTCGCCGCCGTAGGTGTCGGTGTGGCGCTGGACGATCCGGGAGAACTCGATCTGGAGGCGGCGCGGCAAATCGAGGTTGTGGGTCGTCTTGAGCAGGTAGGACACGCCACCCTTGCCGGACTGGCTGTTGACGCGCACGACGGCCTCGTAGGAGCGGCCCACGTCGTGCGGGTCGATCGGCAGGTAGGGCATGCGCCACGGCACGGCCGCCTCGGCCGCCTCGGCGTCGAGGCCCTCCGCCTTCTTCGCCTCGACGTCCTTGGCGCGGGCGGCGAAGCCCTTCTTGATGGCGTCCTGGTGGGAGCCGGAGAAGGAGGTGTAGACGAGGTCGCCGGCGTAGGGGGTGCGCGGGGGCACGTCCATCTGGGTGGAGCGCTCGACGACACGGCGGACCTCGTCGATGTCGGACAGGTCGAGCATGGGGTCGACGCCCTGGCTGAACAGGTTGAGGGCCAGGGTGACGAGGTCGACGTTGCCGGTGCGCTCGCCGTGGCCGAAGAGGCAGCCCTCGACGCGGTCGGCGCCGGCGAGGAGCCCGAGCTCGGCGGCGGCGACGCCGGAGCCGCGGTCGTTGTGGTTGTGCAGGGACAGGCAGACGGCGTCGCGGTGGGAGAGGTTGCGGCTCATCCACTCGATCTGGTCCGCGTAGACGTTGGGGGTGGCGCGCTCGACGGTGGCCGGGAGGTTGAGGATGATCTCGCGGTCGTCCTCGGGCTGCCACACGCCCATGACGGCCTCGCAGACCTCGAGGGTGTAGTCGCGCTCGGTGTCGACGAAGATCTCCGGGGAGTACTCGAAGCCGAAGATCGTGTCGTCCGTGAGGACCTTCTCGGCGCGGGCCATGACCTGGCGGGTGCCGTCGACGGCGAGCTCGCGGATGTCGTCGCGGCCCATGCGGAAGACGACGTCGCGGAACAGCGGGGAGAGCGCGTTGTAGAGGTGGACGGTGGCGCGCGGCATGCCGACGCAGGCGTCCACGGTGCGGTCGATGAGGTCGCCGCGGGACTGGGTGAGGACGGAGATGGTGACGTCCTCGGGGATGGCGTCGTCGTCGACGAGGGAGCGGACGAAGTCGTAGTCGGTCTGGCTGGCGGCCGGGAAGCCGACCTCGATCTCCTTGAAGCCCATGCGGACGAGGAGGTCGAAGACGGCGCGCTTGGCACGCGCGTCCATCGGCTCGATGAGGCTCTGGTTGCCGTCGCGCAGGTCGGTGGTGAGCCAGCGCGGCGCCTTCTCGATGCGCCTGGTGGGCCAGGTGCGGTCCGGCAGGTCCGTGTCGAGGGTGGAGAGGAAGGGCAGGTACTTCGAGAAGGGCATCCCGGAGGGCTGCTGGGGGGCGGGACGGGCGGTGCGCATGGGTTTCTCCTGGTGCAGGTGGCTGGACGCGGGTCCGGCTCCGGCGCGTCGCGTGGTGGTGCGGCGGGCGCGGGGTCGGGGTACCCGGTGGCTGGCGTCGCGGAGAGAGCCGCGGTCGGGGTGCCGGCCTGGTCAGGCCCCGCCGCGGCGACTAAGCAGGAGGCTGAGGCGCGTCCGGGTCATGCGGACGCGCGCGCTCGTGGTCGCTCGCACGTGGCGACCGTACCCCGAATCGTGACCCGTGTCAGACGGCGACGCGGACCGGACCTCGCACCGCCTCCAGACGGCGCCGGCACGCCCGCCACCGGTGGGCTCCGCGCGCACCGGCGCTGCGTGCGTCCCCCGCCCATCGGTCCCCGACGCTCCTTGGACCATCGCGACGAGACTGGACCGCCTGAGACAGTGTCTCAGGCGGTCCAGAATCACCAGCGTGGTCCATGCGCGCGGAGAGCTCGGGCGGCGCAGCGCCTCATGCGTCTGCTGGGCCCCCAGGGTCTCCAGGGTCTCACAGTCTCAGAGCAGGCCCTCGGCGAGGTCCAGCGGGGTGCCGAAGCGGTGCTTGGTGACGCTCACCGCCTGCTCGCGCAGGAACGGCAGGAGCTCGACGTGCGGCGAGGCGGTGACGCCCCCGGTGTAGAGGGCGACGTCCGGGCTTCCGCCGGTGACACGGCTCGCCTCGGACCAGCGGGCCTCGGGGTCGACGCCGCGCTGTCCGAGCAGCCGCACGCGCACGCCCAGCTCGCCGGAGGAGGCGAGGTCGGCGAGGCGCGACTCCCAGACGCCGGGCGCCTCGACGGCGACCTCGACGCCCGCGGCGCGAGCCGCCGACGCCAGACGCGTCGGGAGCTCCTCGGCGGCGGACACGCTCACCTCGCCGCCCGCGAGGACGCCCGCGGCGAGGACGCGCGCGAGGTCGGCGACGTTCGTGCCCGCGCCGGCGCGCACGACGACGTCGGAGGGCACGTAGCGCAGCACGTTGCGCTCGCAGGCGAGACCCGAGACGTCGCGCCCGACGCCGTACTCGTCGGCCCAGGCCGTCGCGTCGGCGACGAGGGCGCGGCGCAGGAAGGCGACGTCGCGCTTGTCGAGGTCGCCGGCGACGGCGTCGTAGACGGCCTTGACGCGGGGCTCGAGGAGGCTCCCCAGGTCGTGCCGGCCCTTCGCGGAGGCGCGCTCCTCCTCGGCGTCGCGGGTGGCGTCGTCGCCGGGCAGGACGTCGACGAGGCCGAGCAGATAGCTCGGGCCGCCCGCCTTCGTGGTGGAGCCGATGGCGGAGCGCTTCCAGCCGCCGAAGGGCTGACGGCGGACGATGGCGCCCGTGATGCCGCGGTTGACGTAGAGGTTGCCGGCCTCGACGCGGTCGAGCCACAGCGCGAGCTCGTCCGGGTCGAGGGTGTGCAGGCCGGAGGTGAGGCCGTAGTCGACGGCGTTGACGGCGTCGATGGCCTCCTCGAGGGTCTCCACGCGCATGACGCCGAGGACCGGGGCGAAGTACTCGGTGAGGTGGTACTCGCTGCCCGGGGTGACGCCGGCGCGGATGCCGGGGCGCCACAGGCCGTCGCCGAGGCTCTCGGGCTTGACGACCCAGTGCTCGCCCTCCCCCAGCTCGGTGAGGCCGCGCAGAGCCTTCTCGTCGTCGGGCTGGACGACCGGCCCGACCTCGGAGTCGAGGTTCCAGGGCATCTTGACGCGCAGCGACTGGGCGGCGTCGACGAGCTGGCGGGCGATACGCTCCGAGCGGCCGGCGGAGCCGACGAGGATGAGCAGCGAGGCCGCCGAGCACTTCTGGCCGGCGTGGCCGAAGGCGGAGGCGATCGTGTCCTTGACGGCGAGGTCCGGGTCCGCCGAGGGGGTGACGATGATGGCGTTCTTGCCGCTGGTCTCGCCGAGCAGGTGCATGCCGGGCTTCCAGGAGCGGAAGAGCTTCGCCGTGTCGTAGGAGCCGGTGAGGATGACGCGGCCGACGCCGTCGTGCTCGGCGAGGTGCTGGGAGACCTCGCCGTCGTCGAGTGCGGCGAGGACGAGGACGTTCTCGGGGACGCCGGCGTCGTGGAAGGCGCGGACGAGCTCGGCGGCGCAGCGCTTCGCGGGCGGGGCCGGCTTGAGGACGACGGTGGAGCCGGTCGCCAGGGCGGCGGCGACGCCGCCGGTGGGGATGGCGAGCGGGAAGTTCCAGGGGCTCGCCACGACGGTGACCTCCACCGGGGAGACGGTGGCGCCGCCGAGGTAGTCGGGGTCCTCGAGGAGGAGGGAGCGCTCGGCGTAGTGGCGGCAGAAGTCGATGGCCTCGGAGACCTCGGGGTCGGCCTGGCTGACGGTCTTGCCGGCCTCGGAGCCTGCGACCTCGATGAGCTCGCCGCGGCGGGCGCCGAGCGTGTCGGCGACGCGGTGGAGGATCGCGGCCCGTCCCTCGGCGCCTAGCTCGCGCCAGGAGGCGGCGGCGTCGCCGAGGTCGAGGATGAGCTCGTCGACGTCCGTCGTGGTGGCGAGGCGGGCGGCCGAGGCGTCGACGGCGTCGGCGCCCAGGCGGGAGTCCCTCATGCGCGCCGCGATGTCGCGGGCCCACTGGCGGTTGGCGGCGAGGGCCGGGTCGGAGTCGGGCTCGTTGGCGAAGGTGCGGCGGGCCTGCTCGGAGTCGGCGCCCGTGGGCTCGGGGACGCCGGCGGCAGCCTCGGCGAGGCGGTCCTGGGTGCGGTTCGGGGTCGGCACGGGCGCCGCGGGGTCGACGTTGGAGAGCGCGGCGAGGAAGCGGCCGCGCTCGCGGTCGAAGACCTCCTCGTTCATCGCGATGTCGAAGACGCCGGACATGAAGTTCTCCGGGGCCGCGTTCTCCTCGAGTCGGCGAACGAGGTAGGAGATCGCCACGTCGAACTCCTTGGGGTTGACGACGGGGACGTAGAGGAGGAGGTGGCCGGTGTCCCGGGTGACGACCTTCTGCATGTCCTCGGCCATGCCGGAGAGCATCTCGAACTCGACGGCGTCAGTGTCCTCGAGGCCGCGGGCGCGGCGCAGCTCGAAGCCGAAGGCGCAGTCGAAGATGTTCATGCCGGCCACGCCCAGGCGGATGTTGCGCGTCCGCTCGGGCGTCATGGCCCAGTCGAGGATCCGCTTGTAGTTGGTGTCCGTGTCCTGCTTGGAGGGCTGGGTGGTGAGGTCCCAGCCGTGGATCTCGGCGTCGACGCGCTCCATGGAGAGGTTGGCGCCCTTGACGCAGCGGACCTTGATCCGGGCGCCGCCGGCGTCGACGCGGGCCTTGGCCCACTCCTGGAGCCGCTGCATGGCACCGAGTGAGTCCGGGAGGTAGGCCTGGAGGACGATGCCGGCCTCGTAGCCCCGCAGGTCCTCCTGGTCGAGGATCGCGGTGAAGACCGCGATGGTGAGGTCGAGGTCCTTGTAGTCCTCCATGTCGAGGTTGAGGAAGGTGCCGTTGTCGCGTGCGAGGCGGTAGAGCGGGGTGAGGGCCTCGACGCCGTGGGCGACGACCTCCTGAAAGCCCCAGGGGTCGTGGGGGCCGGTGACGGCGGAGACCTTGACGGAGACGTAGTCGACGTCGTCGCGCTGGACGAGCTCGGAGACGGCCTCGAGACGGCGGGTGGCCTCGGCCTCGCCGAGGACGGCCTCGCCGAGGAGGTTGACGTTGAGTCGGTGACCGCCCTTGCGGAGGCGGGCGAGCGCGGGCCCAAGGCCGGCCGGGCTGGCGTCGACGACGAGGTCGCCGACGATCTCGCGGAAAGTGCGGCGGGCGACGGCGGCGACGGTGCGCGGGGCGAGCCGGGAGGCGGCGCCTCCCAGGCCCAGGGCGGCGCGCAGGTAGGGCGGGAGGAAGTCGTTGCGGCGCCTCGTGAGCTTGATGAGGGCGTCGCCGGCGACGTCGAGGTCGACGGGGCGGACGACGTCGTCGACGAAGCGGGTGGTGAAGTCGAGGCCCTCGGGGTCGGCGAGGATGCCGGACAGGAGCGCGGCCGTGCGCGGGGTGGACTCCGCCGAGGACTCGTCCGCCCATCGTCTCGCCCTCGTGACGGCGCGCTGGCCGATCTCCCAGAGCTCGTCCGGGCAGGCGCGGGCGGCGGGGTCAGTGGTTCCGGCGGGGGTGGTGGACATGCGCGGTTCTCCTCGGCTCCTCGGGTGGGTGCGCCGTCACGGTGGCACGACGGTGTGTCACGGGGCCCACGACGGCGTGACGAGAGTAACCCCTCGGAAACACTCGCGCAGGTCCTCGGTCCCCGCGGGTCGCTCGGCGTGGCCGGCGGAGCGCGCCTGCGGGCGCGAGCGTCAGAGGAGCACCGGGAAGAGCCCCCAGTAGGACAGGTCCACGAGGAGGACGACCGTTCCCGTGAGCGCGAGCGCGAGGACCGCGCCGGAGGGGACGGTGAGCCAGCGGCCGCCCTCGTCCCGTCCGTGACGCTCGTGCCCGCGCACGTGCCACGCGCGCGCGACGAGCTTGACGAGGAGGACGAGCGTGCCGAGCGCCGTCAGCTGCGCGACGGCCCAGCCGCCGTAGGACAGCCACGGGTTCGACCGGTAGGAGACCGCGAGCCGGGCCACGGCGACGAGGTAGGCCAGGTAGAGCACCCACGAGGCGGTCACGGACAGTGCCAGGGCCGCCGTCCACCGGCCGACGGGGTCGGGCAGGTGCAGGCCGCGGCGTCCCACGAGCCGGGGCGCCTGACCGAGGAGCCAGACGAGCCCCGCGGCGATGAGGAGGAGGAAGCCGGAGAGGATCGCGAGGACCATGAGGTCCCCGGAGGCGTACCAGCGGGTCGCTCCGGGCGTCGTCGCCGAGAAGTCCTGGACGGGGGTGGCTCCGGCGACCTGCGGGGAGGCGCTCGCCGTGACCGGCAGCCCGTCGATCCAGCGGCTGAGGTCGCGGGCGACGCCCGGAGCGAGCCTGCCGTCGGTGGAGTTGCCGAGCTTGAGGCCGTGGTTGGCGCGCTCGTAGTAGCGCACGGTGAGGGCCTTGTTGCCGTTAGCCGCGATGGCGTCGCGGACCGTCTCGGGCCCCTGCACGATCGGCATGGAGGAGTCCCCCGTCCCGTAGAGCATGAGGATGGGGACGCGGATGCGCCGCTCGTAGGAGCGGGCGTCGAAGTCGACGTAGTCGAAGCCTCCACCGGGGATCTCCTGGGATCCGAGGACGCGCGGGATGACGGAGAGGATGGCGGGCGGGACGCCGACGTTGTCGAGGTAGTTGACGGCGGCGAAGGAGGCCTGCTGGCGCAGGAGGACGACGGGGGCGCTGGCCAGGACGAGGAACGCGATCCGCTGGTCCTGGGCGGCGAGGACGACGCCGGGGAAGCCGCCCTCGGACTCGGCGTAGATCCCGACCTGGTCCGGGTCGACGAAGTCCTGCGACCGGAGCCAGTCCACGCTCTTCTCGTAGTCGGCGGCCATCGAGACGTAGTCGCGGCTGGTCGTGCTGTAGTTTTCCATGGGCTTGGAGGGCACGAGGGTGGTGACGCCGGTGGAGGCGATGGAGTCGGCCTGCTCGGCGAAGCCCCACGCGGTGTGCGTGCCCGCGCCGTGCATGAAGACGACGGCGCGGGTGGGGGTCGTGACGCCCTTGGGTCGTCGGAGCAGGGCGGGGAGCGTCTCGCCGTCGGCCTGGGTGACCTGGACCGTCGCCGTCTCGACGTCGTAGGTGCCGACGGCGGGGGTCGTGACGTCGCCGCCGACGCGGGTGTCGCTGGTGCTCGGGGCGAGGTCGGTGTGGACGGGTGTCGGGCTCCAGCGGGGGCCGGCGAGGGTGCCGACGAGGCTGAGGACCAGCAGGGAGACGACGACGGCGCCGGCGGTGCGGTGGTCGCGGGAAACGGCGAGGACGAGGGCGCCGAGGGCGACCGTGGAGAGGATCTCCCAGATCTCCTGGCGTCCGGTGCCGAGGACGGCCAGGAGGACGACGACCGCGGCGACGCCCAGCGCCATGATCCACAGGCGGTGGCGCTCGGTCCGCCAGACGTCGGTCAGGAGGGTGGCGACGCGGCTGGGCACCGCGCGCAGCCAGCTCCAGGTGGAGCGGACCTCCGTCTCGGTGAGGTGGGCGGGCTCGGCTCGGCGGCGTGCCCGTGCCTCGGCGTGGCGGGCGCGGGCGCTCTCGAGGCGTGAGGCGCGCGGGGAGGAGGGACGGCGCGACCCGTCGTCCGGTTCCTCCTGCGGTGCCCGCTCACTCACGTGGTTCGCTCCCCGGCCCGGCTCAGAAGCCCAGCTTGGCGAGAGCCTTGGGGTCGGACTGCCAGTCCTTGGCGGTGCGGACGTGGAGGTCGAGGTAGACCTTGCGGCCGAGGAGCTTCTCGATGCCCTTGCGCGCGTTGACGCCGATCTCCTTGAGGCGCGATCCGCCCTTGCCGATGATGATGGCCTTCTGGGAGTCGCGCTCGACGACGAGGCTGACGCGGACCTGGAGGCGCTGGCCGCGGCCCTTCACGGCGGAGGAGGTGGCGTCGCGGCGGGGGTCGAGGACCTCGTCGACGACGACGGCGAGCGAGTGCGGCAGCTCGTCGCGCACGCCCTCGAGGGCGGCCTCGCGGACGAGCTCGCCGATCATGACGGCCTGCGGCTCGTCGGTGATCTCACCGGTCGGGTAGAGGGGCGGCGAGGGCGGGAGGTAGCCGATGAGGACGTCCTCGAGGACATCGACCTGCTCGTGGCGCTTGGCGGAGACGGGGACGATGTCGGCCCAGTCGCCGAGGGCGTCGACGGCGAGGAGCTGGGCGGCCAGGGCCTCGCGGGAGACCGTGTCGCTCTTGGTGACGACGGCGACGACGGGCTTGCGCAGCTCGGCGAGGTCGCGGGCGATGTAGCGGTCGCCGGGTCCGACCTTCTCGTCGGCGGGGACGCAGAAGGCGATGACGTCGACGTCGAGGAGGGTCTCGCGCACGAGGTCGTTGAGCCGCTTGCCGAGGAGCGTCTTGGGGCGGTGCAGCCCGGGCGTGTCGACGAGGACGAGCTGGCTCGTCTCACGGTGGACGACGCCGCGCACGTTGTGGCGGGTGGTCTGCGGGCGGTCGCTCATGATGGCGACCTTCTGGCCGACCATGGCGTTGGTGAGCGTGGACTTCCCTGCGTTGGGGCGGCCGACGAGGCAGGCGAAGCCGGCGGTGTAGCCCTCGGGGACGTCGGGCACGACGATCTCGACGCGGGCCGAGGCGGGCAGGACCGCGTCCTCGTCCTCGCCGTCGCCCGCGCCGTCGCTGTCGTCGCCGGGCAGGACGGGGAAGCCGTCGGCGTCGAGATCGACGTCGGCTGCGACGTCGGCGGAGCCAACGCTTTTGCGCGTCGCCGTCTCGTCGGCGGAATCCGCGGAGTCGGCTGAGTCATCGTCGAAGGCGTTCGGGCCCGCCATGAGCTCGTCGTCGCTCGGGAAGCGGAAGGGGGTGTCGGTCATGGGGTTCTCCGTCGTGCGTCTGCGGGGTGCCTCGGTCGCCGTGGGCGCCGGGGGAAGGAAGTCAGTCAGTGGGCTCGTCGCCGTCGTCCGGATCGGGGGTGCGGGAGGCGAGGAGGCTCGTCACCTGGTGGCGGCGGCCGGTGGCCTCGTCCGCGACGAGGTGGACGCCCTGGGCGTCGCCGACGGCCCCGGGGATGGGCACGCGGCCGATGGCCTTGGCGAGGAGCCCGCCGGCGGTGTCGACGTCGTCGTCGTCGATCTCGAGGCTGAAGAGCTCGCCGAGCTCGCCGAGGCCCAGGCGGGCGGGGACGCGGAAGAGCCCGTCGCCGAGGTCCTCGACCTCCGGCTCCGCGTGGTCGTGCTCGTCCTGCAGCTCCCCGACGACCTCCTCGAGGAGGTCCTCCATGGTGACGATGCCGGCCGTCCCGCCGTACTCGTCGACGGCGAGAGCCATGTGGAAGTGCCCGGTCTGCATCTCGCGCAGGAGGTCGTCGGCGGCCTTCATCTCGGGGACGTAGACGGCCTCGCGGGTGAAGGCGGAGACCTCGCGCTCGGACTGCTCGGGGTGGGAGGCGAGGCGGCGCAGGACGTCCTTGAGGTAGAGGACGCCGCGGACGTCGTCGGCGTCGTCACCGATGACGGGGACGCGGGAGTAGCCGGAGCGCGTGAACAGGCGCATGGCGGCGGAGGCGGGCTTGTCCGCGTCGATGGTGACCATGTCGGTGCGGGGCACCATGACCTCGCGGACGAGGGTCTGGCCGAGCTCCACGACGCTGCGCAGCATCTCGCGGTCCTCGTCCTCGATGGACTCGGAGTCGCCGATCTCGTCGATCATCTCGCGCAGGTCCTCGGTGACCTCGGCGCGGGCCTCGGCGTCGGTGAGGGTGGAGGCGCGCCCCCAGTGGTTCTCGACCCAGCGCCACGGGGCGCCGACGGCGTCGACCTTCTCCAGGACGCCGGCCAGGGCCAGGAGGGTGCCGTCCGGGTTGCGGCGGCCGGCCGAGCGCGGCGAGAGGCCGACGACCACGCCCAGCAGCAGCGTGTTGAGGACGACGGCGGTGGCGAGGACGACCCACCAGCTGTTCATGAGACCGGCGAGCGCGAGGGTGAGGAGGACGGCGGCAAGCATGTCGACCGCGACGCGCACGGAGGCGACGGCGCCGAGGACCTTGCCGCGACGCTCCGCGAGCGCGAGGACGCGGGTGGCGCCGCGCCGCCCGGCCTCGACAAGGTCCTCGGCGGCGGCGCGCGTCATGCGCGTGAGGGCGGCCTCGGCGGCCGAGAGCAGCGCGCCGAAGGCGAGGACGGCGATCGCCAGGACGACGAGGAAGGCGACAGGGGTGCCGGTCACTTGCCCCGCTCCGCGAGGAAGGTGAGGAGGAGCCGGCGCTGGAGGTCGAACATCTCCTTCTTCTCCTCAGGCTCGGCGTGGTCATAGCCGAGGAGGTGGAGGATGCCGTGGGTGGTGAGCAGGAGCATCTCCTCGACGGCGCTGTGCCCGGCGTCGAGGGCCTGCTTGGCGGCGACCTGCGGGCACAGGACGATGTCGCCGAGGGTGCCGGCGGGGGTCTCGGAGTCGGGGGTCCCGGGGCGGAGCTCGTCCATCGGGAAGCTCATGACGTCGGTCGGCCCGGGCAGGTCCAGCCAGCGCACGTGGAGCTCCTCCATCGGCTCGGGGTCGATGAAGAGGATGTTGAGCTCGGCGCGGGGGTTGACGTGCATGGCCCGCAGGACGTGGTCGGCGAGGGCGGCGAACTCGGCGCCGTCGATCTCGGCGTCGGTCTCGTTGTTGACCTCGGTGGTCATGCGCGGTTCCTCTCTCGGAATTCCTGGGGCGTGCGCCCGGGTCGGTTGCCGCGACGGCGGTCATCGGCGTGCTGGGTGCGGTGGCCGGAGCGGCGCGAGCCGTCGCGTCCGTCCTCCTGAGCGGCGCGGGCGGCCTGCTGGGCCTCGTACTCGCCGTAGGCGTCGATGATCCGGCCGACGAGGCGGTGACGGACGACGTCCTCGCTGCCGAGCTCGCAGAACGAGATGCCGTCGACGCCGTCGAGGATGCGTCGCACGACGACGAGGCCGGAGGGGCGGCCGCCGGGCAGGTCCACCTGGGAGACGTCGCCGGTGACGACCATCTTGGAGCCGAAGCCGAGGCGGGTGAGGAACATCTTCATCTGCTCGGGGCTCGTGTTCTGGGCCTCGTCGAGGATGACGAAGGCGTCGTTGAGGGTGCGCCCGCGCATGTAGGCGAGCGGTGCGACCTCGATGGTGCCGGCGGCCATGAGCTTGGGCAGGGCCTCCGGCTCGAGCATGTCGTGAAGGGCGTCGTAGAGCGGCCGCAGGTAGGGGTCGATCTTGTCGGTGAGCGAGCCGGGAAGGAAGCCGAGGTTCTCGCCGGCCTCGACGGCAGGGCGGGTGAGGATGATGCGGGAGACCTGCTTGCGGGCGAGGGCGTCGACGGCCTTGGCCATGGCGAGGTAGGTCTTGCCGGTACCGGCGGGGCCGATCCCGAAGGTGATGGTGTGCTCCTCGATGGCGTCCGTGTACGTCTTCTGGCCGAGGGACTTGGGCCGGATGGAGCGCCCGTGGGTGGTGAGGACGTCGTCGGTGAGGACCTCGGTGGGGCGGGCGGCGGCGTCGAGGAGGCCGATGGCGCGCTCGACGGCGTCGGCGGTGAGCGGGGTGCCGGCGCGGGCGACGTCGATGAGCTCGGAGAGCAGGACGATGACCGTGTCGACGCGCTCGGGCGCACCGGCGACGGAGACGGAGGTGCCGCGGACGTGGACGCGGACGTCGGGGAAGCCCTTCTCGATGGCGCGCAGGACCTCGTCGCGCGGGCCGAGGAGGGCGACGGGCGCCAGGTCGTCGGGCAGGACGAGCGTGCGGCTCGCGTCCTCGTGGAGGCCGGTTCGCGAGCTGGTCGCGCTCGCGGCGCCGTGGGTCGCCGTGGCCGTGTGCGCGGTGTTCTGCTGGGCTGTCTGCTGCGCCGGCTGGGCGCCTGAGGTGATCGCCGAGGGATCGGCAACGTTGATGGGCGTGTTCGTCATCGTGGCCCGAGTCTATCGATCGCGCGGCCGCGGGCCGAGGGGCGCGACGGCGGGATCGGTCACGCGTGCGGGGTGTGAGGCGCGGGCGGAGCAGCCCCGGGGCCCGGGGCGAGCGATCTCGAGGACTCAGCCCCACAGCCCGGCGCGCTGCGCGAGGACCGCGAGCGCGACCGGCCCGGCGGAGGCGGTGCGCATGACGTGCGGGCCGAGGCGGACGGTGGTGGCGCCGGCGGCCTCAAGGGCGGTGGTCTCCTCGGGAGCGATCCCGCCCTCGGGGCCGACGACGACGGCGAGGAGCGGCGCCTTGGAGCGCTTGCCGGCCGCTGTCGGCGCGTCCCCCGCCTCGGGCGCCGGAAGCTCCGCGCCGCTGATCGGGGCGGTGCCCTCCTCGTGGAGGACGAGGACCGCTCCCCCGGCGTCGACGACGTCACGCACCCACGCAGCCAGCTGCTTGGTGCCGGCGGACTCGAGCACCTCGGGGACGCGGGCGCGGCGGGCCTGCTTCGCCGCCTCGTGCGCGGTGGCCTGCCAGCGGGCCCTGCCCTTGGCGGCCTTGGGCCCGTTCCACACGGAGACGCAGCGGCTGGACTGCCACGGGACGACGAGGTCGACGCCGACCTCGGTGGCGGTCTCGACGGCCTGCTCGTCGCGGCCGCCCTTGGCGAGCGCCTGGACGAGGGCGAGCCTGATCACGGGGGCGGGCTCCTCGACGCGCTCGGTGACGCGGACGCCGAGACGGTCCTTGGCACCGCCGGCCCCGGGCTCGGTCACCTCACACACGAGACGCAGCCCGGCGCCGTCGATGAGGTCGACGCGCTCTCCGGCGCGGAGCCGTCGCACGGTGACGGCGTGCCGTGCCTCGGGCCCGGTGAGGACGAGAAGGCCCCCCGAGGCGGCGGTCGCAGCGGCGCCGGCGGGCTCAAGGGTCTCGGGGGTGAGGACGAAGACGGGGGCGGTCACGGGTGCCAGCCTAGAGGCGAGAGGGTTCCGGCCCGCGCACGTCCCGGCGGCCTGCCCGGCCCCCCGCACTACAGTCGGTGCCATGAGTGAGTCGACCTCGAACCCGCCCTCGTCCGCCGCCGCCACGGCCAGCAGCGTCGAGGACTTCCGCGCCAAACTCTCCGCCGTGCGCGCCCGCCTTGAGGCCGCCGCTCAGCGCGCCGGGCGCGAAGCCTCCGAGATCCGGCTGCTGCCGGTCTCCAAGACGGTTCCCGAGGAGCGGCTGCGCAACGCCTTCGAGGCGGGCGTCCACGAGATGGGCGAGAACAAGGTCCAGGAGGCCAAGCGCAAGAGCGAGAACCTGGCCGAGCTCGGGATCCGGTGGGCGCTCATCGGTCACCTGCAGTCGAACAAGGCGAAGGACGTGGCGCGCTTCGCCGACGAGTTTCAGGCCCTCGACTCCCTCCACCTCGCCCAGGCTCTCGACCGTCGCCTCCAGACCGCGGGGCGTCAGCTCGACGTCTACGTCCAGGTCAACTCCTCCGGGGAGGAGTCGAAGTTCGGGCTCGAGCCGGGCGAGGTAGCCGGCTTCCTGCGCGAGGTGGCGGCCTTCGACTCCCTGCGGGTGCGCGGCCTCATGACGCTCGCGGCCCACACCGACGACCGGGACCGGATCCGCGAGTGCTTCCGGATCATGCGCGAGCTGCGCGACGCAGGAATCCAGGAGGGTACGGTCGGCGACGGCCAGCTCTCCATGGGCATGTCCGGGGACTTCGAGCTCGCCATCGAGGGCGGCTCGACCTGCGTGCGCGTCGGACAGGCCATCTTCGGTGCGCGCCAGTACCCGGACAGCACCTACTGGCCCGGGAACTGAGCAGCGCGCCCTCGGCAGGCTCGCCTCATCCCTCGGACAGGACCTCGTCCATGGTCACGATCCCGGTGCGCAGCGCATCGAGGACGAGCTGAACCCTGTCGCGCGCCCCGGTCTTCGCCAGGAGGTGCGAGACGTGGGTCTTGACCGTCGGCATCGACAGCCAGAGCCGGTCGCACAGCTCCTGATTCGTGAGCCCGAGCGCTATGAGGCGCAGGACCTCTCGCTCGCGGTCGGTGAGATCGGGGACGTGAGCCTGTCCAAGCGACGCCACGCTGGTCGGGGTCGCCGGCGGAGAGACCACCTGCTTCTGGCGCAGGGCGCCGAGGAGCCGACGGGTCGGCCCCGGGGAGATGACTGAGTCGCCGCGATCGACCGTGCGGATGGCACGCGCGATCTCCTCGGGCGCCGTGTTCTTGAGCAGGAAGCCGGCCGCACCAGCCTCGACCGCTCCCATGACGTAGCCGTCCGTGTCGAAGGTCGTGAGGATGACGACGCGCCCGGGTCGCCCCTCCCGCACCCAGCGGCGCGTCGTCTCAAGTCCGTCAGGCCCGGGCATCTGGACGTCGAGCAGGAGTACGTCGACCGGCTGCTCGGTGGCACGGACGAGGGCCTCGTCTCCGCGCTCGGCCCGCCAAAGGACCTCGAGGTCGTCCTGCGCGGACAGGATCATCGCGAGTCCGGCAGTGAGCAGCGGCTCGTCGTCGGCGATTCCCACCCGGATCCTGGTCGCACCATCGCTCGTCGTCTGGGACATCGTCACTCCTCTCCGTTCGTCACGGCGCCCGGGAGGCGCACGCTGACGCGCCAGCCGCCCGAGGCGGTCGGCGCCGCGCTCATCGCCCCGCCGAGGGACCCGACCTCCGCGCGCATCGCCGCGAGCCCGGTCCCGCCGTGCTCGGCGGCAAGGGCTCCGCGGGCCGCGGTCCCGTTCTCGACCTCGACCACGAGCCCGTCGTCGTCTACCCCGAGCTCGACGTCGATCGGCGAACCCGGCGCGTGGTGGAGTGCGTTGGTCGTCGCCTCGCGCACCACTCGGAAGGCGCACTGCGACGAGGTGGGACTCGGCTCGCCGAGCACTTCCATCCGCATTCTGACGATGCTCCCGGCCGCTCGGAGGCGGGCCAGGAGCGCAGGCACCTCGTCGATCCCGGGCCCGCGGACGCTCCCGGGGGCGGAGGCGCCGATAACGGAAGCAGCTGCTGTCCTGGCGGGCTCCCCAGTCGGGGCCTCGTCGTCACGCAGCACCTCGACGAGGGCGCGCACGTCGTCGACGGACCGTCGGCTCGTCTCGCCGATCACCGCGAGGGCGCCGTCGGCCTGAGCGGGGTCCTTCGCGAGGATGGCGCGGGCACCCTCGGCCTGCATGCCGATGACGGCGAGGGAGTGACCGACGACGTCGTGGACGTCCCGGGCGATGCGGTTGCGCTCGTCAGCGACGGCGAGACGGCGCTCGGTGTCCTGCTGGGCGAGGAGCAGCTCCACGCGTTCGGCCTCCTGCTCCCGGCGCTCACGCGTCCTGCGGCGCAGGAGCCCGCCGAGGAGGGCGACCGTCATGACCACCCAGCCCACCACGACGTCGGCAGCCACCTGCGCGACGTCCGGGAGCCCGTCGCCGACCTCGAGGGACACCCGCACGACCGCGGCGGCCGCCCCTGCGAAGCCCATCGCGAGCAGGAGCCAGGCTCGCGGACGGGGCACCCGGCTCGCGGCGGTCTCGACCGCGATGAGGCAGGCGCCAAGGACGACGAGCGAGAGGCTCGGGAGGACGAGAGCGTGGACGGCGCACGCGACACCGAGGACGATGACGGCGGCCGTCGGCCGAGCACGCCGCGCCAGCGTCGCGAGGACCGTCGCGACGACGACGGCGAGGTACGTGACCGGCAACGTCGCGTTGTCGCTCTCGCGGAACATCGTCGTGACACCGCCGAGGGTGCCCGGGGCGTTCCAGGTGCTCACGTACGCCACGAGGAGGGCGGCCAGGACGTCGGGCCAAGCGGGCCGCACCAGGGCGTGCAGGCGCTCTCGGGAGCGCCGCGGCGTCCGCGCACCGGGCTCGTGAGCCTCGGGATCGCGGAGACCTGACGTCATGGTCGAACGGTATCGGTTGCGCGCGGCCCCGGTCCTCATACCGCGGTATGAGCGGCGCCCGCGACGGCACCCGAGGAATCAGACCCGGGCCTGACGACCAGCGGCGCGCGCCCCGCCAGGCTTGAGCCATGACACAGGACACCAACGACCTCGCGATCAGCACGCGGGGCCTGACCAAGAGCTTCGGCTCGGGCGCCGCGGCGCGCACCGTCGTCGACCACCTCCACCTCGCCGTGCCGCGGGGCTGCGTCTACGGCTTCCTCGGGCCGAACGGCGCCGGCAAGTCGACGACGATGAAGATGCTCCTCGGGCTCCTCGCTCCGACCGAGGGCGAGACGAGCCTCCTGGGGCAGCCGCTCACCGCCGCGTCGCGCGGTCCGCTCATGGCGCGCACGGGCTCAATGATCGAGCAGCCGCCCGGCTACGGCCACCTGACGGGGGCGGAGAACATGTCGATCATGCAGCGCATGCTCGGCCTCAGCGACGCCCAGGTGGCCCGGGCCCTCGAGCTCGTGCGCCTCACCGAGCACAAGGACAAGCTGGTGCGCGTGTACTCGCTCGGTATGAAGCAGCGGCTCGGGATCGCGCTGGCGCTGGCCCGGGAGCCCGACCTCCTCATCCTCGACGAGCCGACGAACGGGCTCGACCCGGCGGGGATCGAGGAGATCCGCCACCTGCTCGTCTCGCTGGCCGGCGAGGGCGTCACCGTCATGGTCTCGAGCCACCTGCTCGACGAGATCGATCGCATGGCGACCGTCCTCGGCATCCTCGTCGCGGGGCGGGTCGTCTTCCAGGGCACGCGGGCCGAGCTCATGGAGCGTTCGGTGCCTGACGTCCTCGTGGCCACACCGAGTCCTCAGCTAGTCACCGACTCTATGCTCGCCGGTCTCGTCGTCGACGGCACCCGCCCGGCTCTCACGAACGAGGGCCTGCGCCTCCCGGGGCTCGCACCCGACGCCGTCGCCGAGCTCGTGCGCCGGCTCGTGGCGGCAGGTGTCCCCGTCCACGAGGTGCGTCGCGAGTCGCAGAGCCTCGAGGACGTCTTCATGGACCTCACCGGTGGGGCGGGGGTGCTGTGATGCGATCGCCTCACGCTGTTGCCCAGGTCTCCTCCCGGGTCGCCCTGTCCACGGCCGTGCGCCTGGAGGTTGCCAAGACCCGCCGGCTGTGGATCTGGCCCGTCGCCGCCGCGCTCGTCGTCGTCGGGCTCGGGCTCTCACTGCCGATGAGCCGCTCGGCGCGCGCCGCCCTCACGGCCCCCGGGGACCCGTGGCCCCAGCTCCTCCTGTCGACGTCGATGGCGGCAGCGCTCGTGTCCCCGGTCCTCACCGCCGTCCTGGCGAGCCGCCTCACCGAGGTCGAGCACACAGGGGGCGGGTGGATGATGGCGGCCGCCACCGGTCTCACTCCGGGGCGGCTGTGCCGCGCGAAGGCCATCGCCCTGTCGGGGGTGCTCGCCGTCGCGGTCACCGTCCAGGTCGGGACCGAGGTGCTCGTCGCCCGTCTCCTCGGCGCGACAGCCCCGCTGAGCGCCCGCCACTGGCTCGGGTACGCGCTCCTCCTCCTCGCCGTCGACGTCGTCTTCTGCGCCTGGCACGTGCTGCTCGCGGCCCGTGTCGAGAACCAGATCGTCACGGTCGGCGTCGGCTTCCTCGGCTCGTTCATCGCGCTGTTCTCCCTGCTCATGCCGCCGGCTCTCACGCGGCTCGTCCCGTGGGGCTACTGGGCCCTCATCACGCCCGCCGCCCAGAGCGGGGCCGGTGACGACGGAGTCCTCACCGTCGCGTACACCGTCCCGCCGCTCGGTTGGGTCCTCGGCTTCCTCGTCCTCACGACCGTGGGATTCCTCGCGGTCACCGCAAGACTCGACCGGATCGAGAGGTGATCCCCGTGCTCCGCTCCCCCCAGGCTTCCTCCTCCATCCCGTCCACGACGTCCCCCCTTACCTCATCGTCTGCAGTGACCGTGCCGTTCCCTCGTCTCGTCTCCGCTGAGATGCTCAAGCTCCGGCGCTCGATGGTGTGGCTCTTCGCCGTCCTGCTCCCGGTGCTCGCCGTCATCACCGGAACCGTCAACTACCTCGCTAACCAGGGCACGCTCCACGCGGGCTGGGACTCCTTCATGGGGCAGGTCACCGTGTTCTACGGCCTGTTCTTCTTCGCCGTCGGCGTCGCACTCATATGCGCCGCCGTGTGGCGGCCCGAGCACCGGGGCACCAACTGGAACGCGATGCGGACGACCCCGGCCGGCGCGGTCCGGATCGTGCTCGCCAAGACTGTCGTCGCCGTCCTGCCCGTCGCCGCCATGCAGGTGGTCCTCGTCGTCCTCGCGTGGGCTAGCGGCGCGCTCGTCGCCCACCTCGGCGGGGGCCTGCCAGCGAGCGTGCTCGTCGACGGCGCTCTCGGCATCCTCGCGGCCCTGCCCCTCGTCGCGCTCCAGTCGCTCCTCGCCATGGTGCTGCGCTCCTTCGGGGCGCCGGTCACCCTCGGCCTGCTCGGCACCATGGTCGGGCTCGTCCTGTCCTACGTCGGCACCGGGCTCGGCGCGCTGTGGCCGCACTCGCTCGCCACCCGAGCCCTCACGCTCGGGACCTCGGCGCTGTCGACCACGGGCGGCCTCGACTGGGCGGGCGTCGCTCCGGTGCTCCGGGGGACGGTCATCACGGGCATCGTCTTCTGGGGACTGCTCGTCCTCGTGGCCCGTCGTGGAGCGAGCAGCGTGTGATCCCCGTGCACGGTGACGACCCGCTCACCGGACGGCGCGCGTCGTCTACCCTGATCGCCGTGGGACAGATTCGGTACCTCACGGAGGTTGGGGCCGTGCACGCCCAGCAGATCAACGGCTTGTTCGTCGGCTGGCCGACGTCACCCAGCACGGAGCAGCTCATCGCGGTCATGGACGGCTCCTAACGACGGGTGTGGGCGCTCGACGGCGAGCGGGTCGTCGGCTACGTCAACGCCATCAGCGACGGCGTCCTCAACGCCTTCATACCCTGGCTCGAGGTGCACCCCGACTACCAGGGACGCGGAATCGGCACCGAGCTCGTGCGCAGGATCATCGTCGAGCTCGACGGGATGTACGCGATCGACCTGTGCTGCGACCCGGAGCTCGTCGCCTACTACGAGCGGATCGGCTTCTGGCCGCTCGCGGGGGCAGGACTGCGTCAGCCGGCTGTCCTCCGCGGCCGACCGGCTGAGAACGACAGACCGTCATGAGCATCGTCCTGCGATGCACGTCGGTCGCGCTCCCAGGGAACGTCGCCTCGCACCGGGTGTCCGAGCGCGTCGGGTCCCGGCTCGTCGACAGGAGCGAGCCGATCGTCGCCGGCACCCCGCGCCCCATCGACGTCTATGAGATGACGGTGGAGACGTGGCGCGCCCAGCGCCATCCCGAGGCCAGGATCGTCGTCGAGCCCGAGTAGGCGATTCAGCCCGCTCAGTCGAGGGGTCGCAGCGTCTCGGCGCGGGCGAGTGCCGCGACATCGGTGAGGAACCCGACGAAGCGCTCGCGGTCGTCGGGGGTCCAGTCCTGCGTGAGAGCGAGGATCCGGGCGTCGACGTGCGCGTAGCGCTCGGCGAGGCGGCCCGTGCCCGAGGCGTGGATCGTGACGGAGCGGCGGTCGTCCGCGTCGGAGCGCCGCTCGACCCAACCGCCCCGCTCGAGGCGCTTGAGGAGGCTGGTCATCGTCGTCGGTCCCATCCCGGTACGCCGAGCGAGCTCCGAGGGCGACATCGGGCCCTCGCGGTGGAGGAGGTCGAGGACCGCGAGGTCGGAGTCGTTGATCCCCAGCGCCGCGGCCGCCGCACGGTTCGACGCGGCGAGCTCGGTGCCGAGGGCGCGCAGCGCCAGGATGACCTCGTCGTCATGGGTGGCCGCTCCAGCCCCAGCCATCACGCGACCCGCACGACGAGGCGGCCGCGCACATGCCCGGCGAGGAGCTCCCGGTACCCCTCGCGCACCGCGTCGAGCTCGAAGGGGAGGACGCGCGCGACGTCGACGCTCACCTCCCCGGCGGCAGCGAGCCGGGCCACCTCGGGCAGGTCGCGCGGGTGCGCGTCGCGGGAGCCCGTGAAGACGGCGCGCCGCAGTGCGACGGCGGGTGCGGGGACGAGGGTGCCGGTCCGCCGCGCCGGTACGCCGAGGGCTCGCGCGAGGCCGAGGTAGCCGCCGTGGCAGTCGAGCAGCGCGGTCACCTGCCCCGGGGCACAAGCCCGGATCTGCTCGGCGACGTCGCCGTCGTAGGAGACCGGGATCGCACCCAGCTCGTTCAGCAGGTCAGCGCTCGACGGCCCCGCGATCCCAATGACGGTGGCGCCCCTGCGGAGGGCGAGCTGGGTGACGAGGGATCCGACGCCGCCCGAGGCGCCCGCGACGACGATGACGTCGCCCGCGCCCACGCCGAGTGCCCGCAGCGACCCGCAGGCCGTCTGCGCGACGACGCCCAGCGCGCCGGCGACGTCCCTGTCCAGGCCGGTCGGCGCGGCGACGACGTCGGACGCCGACGCCACGAGGTGCTCGGTGAGCGAGCCCCGACGCGAGCCGGACCCGGGGGCGCTGCGCAGGGTGCCGAGGACGCGGTCGCCCGGGGCGACGTGGCGCACGGCGTCGCCGACCGCCTCGACGGTGCCCGAGAAGTCGCGCCCGACCACGCGCGGGAAGCGCGGCTCGCCGTGGCCGAACCACCTCGACGGGCTGCGCAGGAGACTGAGCGCCTCGAGGGGCCGGACCGGCAGGTCACCCATGACGGTCTTCGCGTCGACGGGGTTGAGTCCGACGCGCTCGACGGCGACGAGCACCTCGCGCGGCCCGGGCCGAGGCGCGGGACGGTCGCGCATGACGAGGTCGTCGAGGTCGCCGAAGCGGTCGTACTCGATGGTGCGGTTCATGGCGTCCTCCCCAGGAGCGATCGTGCCCGAGCACGGAAAGTACGAATATCGTACTACCGCGTCGAACGGAAGCCTGCCGCATGGACCTCACCGCCGCGGGAGCGGCGCGGGCGCACCCGCCTCAGCGGCGCTTCTTGCCTCGTCCCTTGCCCTTGCCGCCCTTGAGCGCGTCGGAGAGCTTGCCGGCGAGCCCATCGTCCTTCGGGGCGGCCTGGCCGTCCTCGCCGCGCAGGCGGGCGAGCTCGGTGAGGAGCTCCTTCTGGCGGTCGTCCATCCGGGTGGGGGTCTCGACGACGATCCCGACGTGGAGGTCGCCGCGCGAGCTGCGGCGCAGGCGCCCCACGCCGAGGCCGTCGAGGACGACCTCGTCGCCGGGCTGGGTGCCGGCCTTGACGCTCACGGTGCGCTCGCCGTCGAGGGTCTCCAGCGGGAAGGAGGCGCCGAGGGCCGCGGCGGTCATCGGGACGCGCAGCTCGGTGTAGAGGTCGTCGCCCTGCCGCTCGAGGAACTCGTGCGGGCGCTCGTGGAACTCGAGGTAGAGGTCGCCGGCCGGGCCGCCGGCGGGGCCGGCCTCGCCGCGGCCGGACATGCGCATGCGCAGGCCGTCGGTGACGCCCGCGGGGACCTTGACCTCGAGGTCGTTGTGGACGTGGACGCGGCCCTCGCCGGCGCACTCCTTGCAGGGGGTGACGATGACGGTGCCGTAGCCCTTGCAGGTGGGGCACGGCGAGCTCGTCATGACGTTGCCGAGGAAGGATCGCTGCATCTGCTGGATGGAGCCCTGCCCGTTGCACTGGGAGCAGGTGACCGGGGAGGTGCCCGGGGCGCAGCAGGAGCCGTCGCAGACCTTGCAGGTGACGTAGGTGTCGATCGGCACCGTCTTGGTGGCGCCGAAGGCGACGTCGGCGAGGTCGACCTCGACGGCGACGAGCGAGTCGGAGCCGCGGCGAGCGCGGGAGGCGGGGCCTCGGCCGCCGGCTCCGCCGCCGAAGAAGGTCTGGAAGATGCCGCCGAGGTCGCCCAGGTCCGGCCCGGCGCCGCCGAAGCCCCCGAAGCCGGAGGCGTCGGAGCCGCCGAGGTCGTACATGCGGCGCTTCTCCGGGTCGGAGAGGGTGTCGTTGGCGGCCTGGACCTCCTTGAACTCCTCCTCGTGGCCGGGGCCGGCGATGTCGGGGTGGAGCTGGCGGGCCTTGTTGCGGTAGGCCTTCTTGATCTCCTCGGTGCTCGCGTCGCGGGAGACGCCGAGGACCTCGTAGTAGTCGCTCACTGAGCCGTTGTTCCTTCGTTGGTGGGTGGTGGCGGGTCGGGCCCGCGCTCACTGCTGTCTGTGCGGCCGGTGGTGCTGGACGCCCGCGGCCGGGGTCTGGGGTGGGGACGGGTCAGTCGCCGTCGTCCCCGGGGTCCTCGCCCCCGGTGAGGAAGCGGGAGAGGTAGTGGGCGACGGCGCGGACGGCGGCCATGGTGGCTGGGTAGTCCATCCTCGTGGGCCCGATGACCCCGAGGTGGGCGACGGCGTCGTCCGGGCCGGTGCCGTAGGAGGCGGAGATGACACTCGCCTCGGCCAGGGCGTCCTCGTGGTTCTCCGAGCCGATGGACACGCGCATCCCGTCGGTCCCGGAGCGGGCGATCCGTGCCGCGGAGAGGTCAGCGACGTCGGGATCGGCGAAGAGGCGCAGGAGGACCACCTGTTCCTCGATGGCGTCCAGGAGGGGGCCGATCGAGGAGAAGTCGAGGGTGGAGCGGGCCAGGTTCGCCGTCCCAGCGACGACGAGGCGCTCCTCGGCGTCGGGCCGCAGGGCGTCGACCAGCGCGGAGGTGACGGCGGCGAGGAGGACGCGCTCCTCGGCGGGCGCCTGCTCGGCGAGGGCGGCGAGGGTGGGGGCGACGTCGGCGGCGCGGCGCCCGACGAGGGCGGCGTTGAGGCGGGCGTGGAGGGACTCGAGGACGAGGGGGTCGACGACGTCGTCCGCGGAGATCGCCCGGGGGCCGCGCGCCTCCGGGTCCGCGGCGAGGCTGACGGTGCGCTGCTCGACGCGGCCGGTGTCCGTGATGATGACGAGGAGGACGCGCCTGGGTGACAGTGCCACGAGCTCGAGGTGGCGCAGGGCGGTGAGGCGCAGGCTCGGGTACTCGACGACGGCCAGCTGGCCCGTGAGCTGGGCGAGGACGCGGACGGTGCGGGCCACGACCTGCTCGAGGTCCGCCTCCCCGGTGAGGAGGGCGGTGATGGCGGCGCGCTCGGGCGCGGAGAGCGGCTTGACGCGGGCGACCTCGTCGACGAAGAGGCGGTAGCCCTTCTGGGTGGGGACGCGTCCGGCGCTCGTGTGGGGCTGGTGGATGTATCCCTCGTCCTCGAGGGCGGCCATGTCGTTGCGGATGGTGGCCGGGGAGACGCCGAGGCGGTAGCGCTCGACGAGGGCGCGCGAGCCGACGGGCTCGCGGGTGCGCACGTAGTCGGTGACGATCGCGGAGAGCACCTTGAGGCGGCGGTCGTCGGCCATGGCGGTGCTCCCTCCTGCGTTCGCCCTCACTGGTCACCCGCGCATCGTTAGCACTCGCGGGGTGTGAGTGCCATCCTACGCCGGGCCCCGGCGGGTCAGACGTTCGCCCAGCGTGAGGTTCCCCTAGCGTGCCCAGGGTGAACGCGCCCCTGCCCTACCGCTCGAAGATCACCCCCGGCTCGACGGCGGCCCGACGCGCCGCCCTGCGCGAGCAGGCCGCCGCGGGAGGCGCTCCGGCGGCGTCGGGCGGCGGGATGGCCTCGCAGCGCTCGGGCGGGCGCGGGGGCTCGGGACGCTCAGGCGCCGCCGGGGCCGGCCGGGCCGCGGTGCCTCCGCCGGCGCGTCCCTCGACCACGAACCGCTACGGCGGGGACGTCCTCGCCGCCGACCCGCACCGCGTCGGCCCGAACGCGATCCGCCCGGAGTCCGTCCACGTCGCCCTCACGCGAGGCATGGTGCTCGAGGACCGCGAGACCGGATTCGTCGGGGCGGCCGTCGCCGTCGAGAAGTCCGGGGGCCGGCACGTCGTCGTCCTCGAGGACCGCAAGGGTGTACGCCGCGGATTCAGCCTCGGCCCGGGCTTCTGGCTGGACGGCCGGCCCGTCATCGTCGACCCGCCCGTCGCCCGCAGGCGGCCGCCGTCGGGGCCCGTGTCCTCCAGTGGACGCAGACTCACGGCCTCTGGCTCCTACGCCGTCGAGGGCGGGCAGGCCAAGGTCGCGCGCGCCTCGCGGATCTGGGTCGAGGGCAAGCACGACGCCGAGCTCGTCGAGAAGGTCTGGGGCGACGACCTGCGCCACGAGGGCGTCGTCGTCCTCATGCTCGACGGCGTCGACAACCTCGAGGAGGTCATGGCGGAGTTCGGGCCGAGCCCGGACCGGCGCGCCGGCGTGCTCGTCGACCACCTCGTGCCGGGCTCGAAGGAGTCCCGGATCGCCGAGCGCGTGCGCCAGGCGCCCGGCGGTGAGAACGTGCTCGTGCTCGGGCACCCCTACATCGACGTGTGGCAGGCGGTGAAGCCCGAGCGCGTGGGGCTGACGGAGTGGCCCTACGTGCCCAGGGGGACGGACATCAAGCACGGCACCCTTGAGGGGCTGGGCTGGCCGCACGAGTCGCAGGCGGACATCGCGCGCGGCTGGCAGCGGATCCTCGCGACCGTGCGGAGCTACAAGGACCTCGAGCCGAGCCTGCTGGGCCGGATGGAGGAGCTCATCGACTTCGTCACCGCTCCGGGGACGCGCTGACTCCACGCGCTGCTGGCACACACGCGCGCGGCTCGGCCTGCGCGGGCTCAGGCGTCCTGGAGGGCGAGGCGGCGCCCCTGGACGAAGAGCCGCGCGTCGTTGCCGAGCAGACCGAGCGTGAGCACGACGCCGAGGACCTTGGCCCAGACAGGCTCGGCGATGAAGAGCAGGACCATCGCGGCGAGGACAGGCACGAGGTAGGTGAAGGTCTTGGCGACGTAGCCGCCGAAGGAGGGCATCTCGACGCCGCGGCCCTCGGCAACGGACTTCACCATGAAGTTGGGGCCGTTGCCGATGTAGGTGATGGCGCCGCACATGACCGCACCGATCGAGATCGACACGAGGTAGACCTCGGGCACGCCCGCGACGGTGGCGCCGCCGGGGTGGGCGACCTTGCCGGCCATCTCGAAGAACGTGACGTAGGTGGGGGCGTTGTCGAGCAGCGAGGAGAGGCCGCCGGTGAAGATGAAGAAGGTGATCCGGTTGAGCGGCAGGGAGCCGGCGACCTCATCGAGGTAGTGCAGTGCCGGGATCATGGTGAGGAAGATGCCGATGAAGAGGGTCGCGACCTCCCGGATCGGCCCCCACTCGAACTGGTTGTCCTCGAAGCGGGCACGGCGGTCGCCGAAGCGGTAGGAGCCGAAAGCGGCGATGAGCATGATGATCTCGCGCGTCGGGATCCAGTCGACGAGGGTGGCGTGCCCGGCCTCGATGGCCTCGGTGTCCACGGAGGGGGCGAGGGCGACGGCGGCGATGATGACGGCGAACCAGGCGAGGTTGGTGGCGCCACGCAGGCCGAGGGGCTCGATGTCGGCACGGTCCTCGCGGACGTTCTCGCCGGGCTCCTGCGCGTAGTAGTAGTGGTCGAGCGCGTAGTACGTGGCGAGCAGCATCGCGTTAGTGAAGAACCACTCGCGGAACAGGTTGAAGGTCCACAGGAAGGGCACGCCGCGCAGGAAGCCCAGGAAGAGCGGCGGGTCGCCCAGCGGGGTGAGCAGGCCGCCGCAGTTGGCGACGATGAAGATCGTGAACAGGACCGTGTGCGTGCGGTAGCGCCGCTCCGCGTTGGTGTTGAGCAGGGGGCGGATGAGGAGCATGGCGGCGCCGGTGGTGCCGACGAAGCTGGCGAGGACGGCGCCGATGCCGAGGAAGATCGTGTTGTTGCGCGGGGTCGCCTGGATGTCGCCCTTGAGGAAGATGCCGCCGGAGACGACGAAGAGGGCGAGCAGGAGGGCGATGAACTGGACGTACTCGACGACGGACCCGAAGACGACGGTGAAGCCGCCGACGATCCACATCCAGATGGCCACCGGGATGCCGAGGACGAGGGCGACGGTGAGCTGGCTGGATCGCTTCTCCCACCAGTCGGCCGTCGACGGGACGAGCGGGAGGACGGCGATGGAGGCGAGCATCGCCGCGAAGGGAAGGATGGACCACCACTGCAGCTGCACGCGGATCTCCTCTGGGTTCAGGACCCTCGGGGTCGGGGTGCGGCGCCGGATCGACACCGCCTTCGGTCGTTCTCACCCTACGACGTGACGTGTTTCGATCCCCGGGACGTGAGACGGATGGGCGACGCGAGACTTGTCACGGATGGTCCGCCGGGAGGAGGCGGACGGCGTCGTCAGCCGGGAGGATGCCCGCATGAGCACGCAGAACGACACCTCCCTCCCCCAGTCCGACGACGGCGCCCCCACGGCCCCGCCCCCGGAGCAGCGCGAGGCCCTCACGCGCCTCGAGACCATGGAGTCCCAGCTCGAGACGGCGCTCCCCCTCGTCGCCGACGCCGAGGCAGGACTGGCCGCCGTCCGCGCGATGGTCGAGGCGATGGAGCCGCTCATGGCGGCCTACGACTCAACGTGGGTCGCGGACCAGGAGGCGGTCGCCGAGCTCGACCCGCCGCTCGCCGTCCTCGGAGAGGACACGGTGTGGGACCTCTACGGCCGCGAGCACGAGGTCATGACCGAGCTGCTTCGGCTCTCGGCACGGGTTCTTGCCCCCGCTGACGAGGGCTGAGCACCGGACGCGCGACGACGGGGCGCCGCTGGACACGGTGATCCAGCGGCGCCCCGTCGTCGTGCGGACTACCGCCGCGCGCAGCGGACCGCTCAGCGGATGCGGGCGCGCAGCTCGTCGGGATCGGTGACGCCGTCGGCGATGACCTGGCGGGCGTCGTCCATCGCGTCCTTGACCTTCCAGGCGAGGACGCCGACCGGCTTGCCGGCGTCGTCGAGGTAGTAGACGACGAGGCGGCCGTCGTCGAGCGGCACCTCGAGGGTCTCGTGCTGGGTGCTCGTCTCCCCGACGGCCTCCCACCGGTTGCCGAAGACCTGCGAGTAGAAGAAGGGCGTGTGCTCGTAGGCGACGTCCTCCCCGGTCATGGAGGCGCCGGCGACGTCGCCGGACTTGCGGGCGTGGTCGATGTGCTCGATGCGGCGGCGGCCGAGGAGCGCGTCGGGGTAGCTGATGATGTCGCCGGCGGCCCAGACGTGCTCGTTGGAGGTGCGCAGGTACTCGTCGACGACGACGGCGCCGTCCTCGTCGACCTCGAGGCCGGCCTCGCGGGCGATGCCGGTGTTGAGCTCGGAGCCCAGGGCGACGACGACGAGGGTCGCGTCGAGGCGGGTCCCGTCGTCGAGGACGACGGCGAGGTCGTCCCCGTCGGCCTCGACGCGCTCGCCGCGGTGGTGGGGCAGGACGGTGACGCCGTGGTCGGTGAACATGCGTGTGTAGCGCTGGGCGAGGTCGGCGGGGAAGCGTCCCTCGGACAGGAGCGCTCCGTCGTGGACGAGGGTGACCTTCTCCAGGCCCTCGCCGGCGAGGGCGGCTGCGATCTCCTGGCCGATGTAGCCACCGCCGAGGACGACGGCGCGGGCGTCGGGCGTGGCGAGGCGGCGCAGGGTGCGGTAGTCCTCGAGGCTGCGCAGGGTGACGACGCGCTCGTCGTCGGGCGCCTCGATGGTGGCGGCGCGGGCGCCGGTGGCAAGGAGGAGGGCGCCGTAGCCGATGCGGGCGCCTCCGGCGACCTCGACCTCCTTGGCGGCCGTGTCGATGGAGGTGACCTCCGTGCTGGTGGTGACCTCGGCGCCGGTGTCCTCGGCGGTGCTCATGAAGTCGTCCTCGATGGTGAAGTCGGGGTCGGCCCAGAGCTTCTTGGACAGGGCGGGACGGGAGTAGGGCTGGTCGGCGTCGGAGGAGAGGATGCCGATGCTGGCGGTCTCGTCGCGGGAGCGGATGGCGCGGGAGGCGTTGTCGCTCACCTGTCCGCCGCCGATGATGAGGTAGTCGTATCGCTGCACGAGAAGTCTCCTGTGGTCGATGACGGGTGCGGGGCCGGGCCCCGCCGGGGTGCTGGTCGCACGGCGGCGGTGGCGGGTGCCCCAGTTGCCTCATGGTAATGGTGGTGGGCCTCGGTCGCGCCCCGGGTCGGCGGACGCCGGAGCCGGTCACCGGTAGAGGTCCTCGATGACGGCCGCTGCCGCCTCCAGGAATGCGGCGTGTCGCAGCTTGAGGGTCGGGGTGACGAAGGGGCCACCGGGGGTGAGGTCGGCGGTGAGGACGGTGGTCCGCTTGGCGCGCTCCGCCCTGGAGACCTGCTCGTTCGCGGAGGCGACGGCCCTCTCGGCGACCTCGCGGACGCCGTCGTCCTCGATCGGCAGCACGCGGCGCCCTACGGGGGCGGGCGCCGCGGCCGTACCGGCCGCGACGAGGACGAGCGCGCACGGGTAGGGTCGCCCCTCCCCCACGAGGACCGCGTGCTCGACGGCGTCGGCGCGCTCGACGAGCTCCTGCCAGGTCTCAGGGTGGATGGTCTTGCCGCCGGCGGTGGTCACGGCGTCGCGGGTGCGGCCGGTGAGCCAGAGGCGGCCGACGTCGTCCAGTCGCCCGGAGTCACCGGTGCGGAACCACCCGTCAGTGAAGGCCTGCGCGTCACCGGCGCCGTGGAGGTAGCCGGCGATGACGCCGTGCCCGCAGGCGAGGACCTCACCGTCGTCGGCGATGCGCAGGGCGGTGCCCGGGATGGGGGTGCCGACGCATCCGGCGAGGATGTCGTCGGGGCGGTTCCCGGTGAGCGGCGCGGTGGTCTCGGTGAGCCCGTACCCCTCGATGACGGGCACGCCCAGGCCGCGGAAGAAGCGGGAGAGGTCGGGAGGGAGAGCGGCGGCGCCGGAGAGGAGGTAGTCGACGCGTCCGCCGAGCAGGGCTCGCAGCCGTCGGCCGAGGACGAGGTCGACGAGGGCCTCTGCCGCCCGTTCGCGGCGCGTGGCGCCTCGCCCCATCTCCAGCCGCGTGCCGCGGGCGGTGGCGACGCGCTCCGCCCAGGCCCAGACGTGACCGAGCCTCATGCCCGTCAGGCGCTCGGCGATCGCGGAGCGGATCTTGTCGAGGACGCGCGGGACGACGACGAGGAAGGTGGGGCGGCGCGAGGCGAGGGCCGCCAGGACGTCCCGGGGGTCGGAGAGGTGGGCGACTCGCATGCCGTTGGCGAGGCAGACGAGCTGCAGGCCGCGAGCGAGGACGTGGGCCAGCGGCAGGAAGATGATCGTGCTGCCACCCTCGCGGACGACGTCGGTGAATGCGCTGGCGACGTTGGCGACCTGGCCGACGAGGTTGCCGTGGGTGAGCATGGCTCCCTTGGGCCTGCCGCCGGTGCCGGAGGTGTAGACGATGGTGGCGAGGTCGGTGGCCCTCAGGGCGCGGCGGCGGTGGGTCAGGACCGTGTCGTCGATGTCCGCGCCGGCCTCCGTGAGGGCACGGAGGGCGGGGTCGTCGTCGAGGCACCAGACACGGGCGCCCGCGTCCGCGAAACCGGCCCCGGTCAGGGCGCTGCTCAGGCTGGCGGCCTGCTCGCGGGTGCCGCCGAGGGCCAGGGTGACGCTCGCGTCGGTGATGATCTCGTCGACCTGGGGCTGGGCGGCGGTGTCGTAGAGGGGCACGACGACGCCGGCGGCGTACCAGGTGGCGAGCTCGACGACGGCCCACTCGTAGCGGGTGGAGGACATGACGCCGACGCGCCCGCCGGGCTGCAGGCCGGCGGCGATGAGCCCCTTGGCGGCGGCGGCGGCCTGCTCGTGGAACTGACGGTAGGTGACCGTCTCCCAGGGGCCGGCGGGGTCGGCTCCGGTGGGAAGACGGTCGAAGGCGACGGCGTCAGGCGTGGTCCGGATCCGGGGCTCGAGGAGGGTGAGGACGCAGTCGTCGTCGCGGACGGTGACGTCTGCGGGGACGGATGTCTCGGTGAGGGCGCTCGGGGCTCCGGGCTGCGCGTGCACCGCGTCTACTGGGTCGTGCGGGGTGGGACGGTCTTCGGGGTGGGGCACGTGACCTCCTCATGCGTCTGCCCTGGAGGGAGAGCGTCCCGGCAGGGGCCTGCGTGGCCCCGGGGCGCCAGGGCGCCAGGGCGCCTAGCCTAAGGCTGCCGGTCACCGCGTGAGTGCCGGCGGAGAGGCGCGGCCGTGGCCGAGGATCAGCAGGAGCAGCAGAGCAGCGGGAAGTGGGTCGGCGTCATCGGCGTCGTCGTCATCATCGGGACGCTCATCGCCTGGGCGGGGAGCTCGGGGGCGGTTACCGTCGCGGGGCCGCCGGCGCTCGCGGTGGCCGTGGCAGCGTGCTTCCTCGTCCAGTGGGTGGCGTTCGCGTTCGCCTACGCGAGGCAGACGGAGACCTTCTACGACCTCACGGGGGCGCTCACCTACGTCACAGTGACGGTGGGGCTGCTGGTGGCGGCGCCCTCGCCGGACGCGCGCACGTGGGTGCTGGCGGGCTGCGTCCTGCTGTGGGCCGTGCGGCTGGGCGGGTTCCTGTTCGCGAGGGTGCGTCGCTTCGGCGGGGACGACCGCTTCGACGAGATCAAGCCGAACTTCTGGCGTTTCTGCGCCACGTGGACGATCCAGGCCCTGTGGGTGAGCCTCACGGCGATGGCGGCGTGGGTGGCGATCAGCTCTCCGGTGCGCCCCGGCGGGGCTCTGGCAGCAGCGTGCCTGTGGGTGGGGCTCGTGCTGTGGGTGGCCGGGTTCGCGCTGGAGACGACCGCGGACCTGCAGAAGTGGCGCTTCAAGGAGGACCGGTCCAACCAGGGGCGGTTCATCCGGGACGGGGTGTGGGCGTGGTCAAGGCACCCGAACTACCTGGGCGAGATCACCCTGTGGGTCGGGGTGTTCCTCGTGGCGGCGCCGGTGCTGCGCGGATGGCAGTGGGTGGCGGTCCTCTCCCCCGTCTTCGTCACGTTCCTGCTGACGCGCGTGTCAGGTATCCCGATGCTGGAGCGCAAGGCGGAGAAGCGCTGGGGTGATGACGCTGACTACGAGGAGTACAAGCGGAGCACGCCGGTTCTGGTGCCCGTGGTGGGGCGGCGAGGCTGAGGCAGGCTCGTCTCAGCGGCTGGCCATGTTGAAGAAGAGTCCGCCGAGCAGGATCGCGACGGCGAGGGTGGCGAGGAAGACGACCACCTGGCGGGGCGTGATCGGGTAGTGCGGGTCATCGTTGGTGTTGTGGGCGAGTCCCCCGCTGGCGATGAGGACGCCCTCGGTGACGGCGGCGAGGACGACGAGCTCGGCGACGGAGAGCCACCAGCGCTGGTGAGGCCAGGCCGGTGATCCGACGATGAGGGCGAGGATGAGGGCGTAGGCGTGCTCGCCGGAGGTGAGACGGCCGAGGAGAGAGCTCTCGGTGCGGCCCGGGCGCTCGGGACGAGCCGCGGGACCGCTGCCTGAACGCGTGCCTCCGGGGCGGCTGTTGGCCTGGCGGGCGCGGTTCGCCCGGTTGGCGGCGCGGCGGCGGGCTTCGTCGTCTGAGGGACGGGACTGCTTCGACATGGGCCCGATCCTTGCAGAGTTGGGCACTGGGTCAGAGACTGGCGACGTCGGGGACGTCCCAGGTGCCGAACCATCCGACTGCGTCGGTGCACCGGGAGTCCTTGATGACGGAGAACTCGGGCACGTCGATGCCCTTGGACGCGGCGACGGCGACGAGGAAGTCACGCACGCGCCATACTCCGGCCGGGTCGAAGGTATCCACGCGCAGGAGCTCCTGGAGATCGGCCACGCTCACACCAAGGCGCGCGGCGAGCGCCTCGTCCGTGACGGGCAGTGAGTCTCGTAGGGCAAGGAGCTCCGCGGAGGTCCGGCACCGCTGCGCCGCGTTGATCGACACGGGCTGGAGTCTGCCAGCCTTTCCACCTGCGGGACCTGCTCAAACCTCCCCACGCAGAGATCAAGAGATCACTGGCGCGTAATGGCCCACCGAGAAACCGTCATCCCACATGGCGATAATAGACCTGGCATCGCCAACCAGAAGATCATCTTCAAGGCTACACTGTCAGCACCCACCCACACAGAAGGGCATCTCGATGCTGAAAAACCTCGTTACCCTAAACAATGTTGGACTCTACAAGACAGGCATCACCCCTGACCCGATACCATTCAAGAGCAGAACTGTCATATTTGCAAACAACGGATGCGGTAAGTCGACACTCACCGCTGTACTTCGAGCTGCTTCGGAAAATGATGACGACGCCATAGCAGAGCGCAAGCGGAAAGAAGCGAGCGAAAATCCCAAGATTTGTATAACACATTCCGCTGGTGCCGCCCGCTACGTCGAAGGACATTGGGTAGGAACATCCCCAAAAATCAAAGTCTTTGACTCCGAGTTTATTGAGGCCAACGTCCACTCCGCCAACGTAGCAAGAACTGCACAGAAAAGTAGTTTGGCTCGAATAGCCCTCGGAGAGACTGCGATCGACAAGCGTGACGACTTGGCGAGAATCGAGACGAAACTCTCAGAAATCAAGAACGAACTACGAAATGCAGAGTCAGAAATAAATAAAGTCATGCCCCCAGGATTTGATATCGCAAGATTCCAGGGGCTTCCGAAGATAACCGATGTCGAGGCTTCGATCACGGAGTGCCAAACCCGACTTTCCGCCTGCCGTCGCAGAGACGCCATCCTAAGTCGACCAATGCCCCCGCTATTCGATCTCACGATGCCCGACCCAGACGAAACCATTGAAGCGCTCCAATCAGCGACCGAAATGCACCAATTAGCCGTCGCTGCGCGAGTCGTGGCCAAGATGGCATCATTGGACGACCCTGCTCGCAGGGCGTGGATTCACGAAGGAATCAAGTACCTCAGCGGAGACCTCTGCCCTTTCTGTGCACAACCAGCAGCCACCTCACCGACAATCCCGGGATACAGGGCAATCTTTAATGATGAATTCGAACAGACGACGAGTCAAATTCGTGACATCAAGACCGAGATCGTCAGTCAATTTGACGGACTACAATCAAGAGTCGCTGACTGTTTCAACTTGGTTGATCGCAGCACACTCCAATGGAAAGAAGATGTCCCCACGTCAGTTGCACCGATCCCACACGCGGACGAGATTGCCGGAAAACTCAATGACGCATTGAACCTTCTCGTCGAGCTGTGCGATGAACTCCTGGACAACCCTCACCGCACCCCCAATTACGCCGACATCAAGTCCACCTATTGTGACATTCAATCAGAATTCAACTTCATCATATCGAAACTTAACACGGAAGTTTCAAGCATGCGAGCGGCCATTCACGAGTTCACGGGTCGACTAACGGATGCAGACACCGATCGCAACGAAGCGCTGCTAGCCGAGCTTCAAGCCTCAAGAATCCGGCATTCGGACGAAGGGGTTCACGCCATGACTGCATATGAAGCCAACCAGAGAACCCTCTCAAACCTGACTGAACAACGCAAGGCGGCGATGGTCGCATACAAATCGGCCGCCGAAACTACTTTTACGAAGTATGTTGATCGAACCAACCTCAGGCTAGCACATCTCGGTGCGCGATTTACGCTCGAGGACGCGAAGAACAACTTTACAGGCGGGTCCTTCCGCGGCGACTACATGATTCGCGTGGGAAACACAAACCTCAAGACCACCGAAAGGTCGTCAACATTCAGGACCGCGTTAAGCGAGGGCGACAAGCGGACCCTCGGGTTTGCGTTCTTCATTGAGTCAGTACTCGCGCTACCCGATATTCAAGAGCACACAATCATCTTCGACGACCCAATGACGAGCCTAGACCGGCCCAGACGATTCGAAACTATCAACGCAATATTGGAAGTGGCCGAAAGGACGCAAATTGTTGTGCTGGCACACGACGATACTTTCTTGCGAGAATTTTACGAAAGTTCTGTTCGGCGAAATACTGAGGGCTGCACTCCTGTCGCTTACGCTATCAATAAGTATCAGAATATGGAGGCCGAGATAGTTAAGGTAGACCTATCGGATATCCTGGAGACTGAGTATCAGCGGAATTATCGACTCCTAATGCGATTTCATGGGGCCGACAGAGGGGTGAACCCCATCGACGCAGCCAAAGCTCTTCGTCCAGTCTTTGAAGGATATCTCCACCGAATGTTTCCGGCAGAGTTGCCGGAAGGAAAGATGCTTGAACAGTGCATACAAACAATTGAGGGATCAGGCGCCGACGAAGCAATATCATCGCTCAAGCCTTTTACGTCCGAACTGCGACACCTGAAAGACTATTCGAATAGTTTTCATCATGACGGTTCACACGCAGCGAGAACTAACGTTCAAGTGGATGAATTGGCCGCTCAGCTGGGAGTCCTCCTAAAATTCATGAGAGCGGTACCCAAGGAGTTCTAAGGTCTACCACTTTGGTCAAACATCAAGATTCTTTCACGGGGTGGGTGCATCCGTGAGCACTGGCACCACAGCATCTGCCATCAGCCGGCCGCGGAGCGTAAGCGACGCCCTCCCCTTCGCCGCCGCGGCACCGTCGAGCAGTCCGTCGCCCACCAGCTGAGCGACGACGGGCACGAGGTGCCGCGGCGTGCGGCCGGGCTCGCCGTCATCCTCCCCCACCCGGGGGAAGGACGAGAGTTCCATGCCCTCGCGCAGCCGGATCCCGAGCATGACCCGCTCGAGCTCGCGGCTCTCCGCGTCGATCACCTCGTGCCCCGCCACGGGCAGACGCCCGCCCTGGATCTGCGCCGCCCAGGCCACCGGGTGCTTCGTGTTCCACATCCGCACGTCGCCCAGGTGCGAGTGCGCACCCGGGCCGACGCCCCACCAGTCCCAGTCCCGCCAGTACGCCTCGTTGTGCCGGCACTCCATGCCGGGCCGCGCCCAGTTCGAGATCTCGTACCACTCGTATCCGGCCGCAGCGAGCGCCGCGTCCGCCATCTCGTACTTCGTCGCCTCGTCGTCGTCCTCCGGCATCGGCAGGTCGCCGCGGCGCATCTGGGACCACATCTTCGTGCCCTCCTCGATGACGAGGGCGTACGCGCTCACGTGGTCCGGCTCCATGGCCACGGCCGCGTCCAGGCTCCGCGCCCAGTCCTCCATCGACTCCCCGGGCGTGCCGTAGATGAGGTCCACGGACTGGCTCAGCCCAGCGCGCTTCGCCCACTGAACCACCTGAGGCACGCGCTCCGGCCGGTGCGTCCGGTCCAGCGTCGCCAGCACGTGCGGCACCGCCGACTGCATGCCGAAGGACACGCGCGTGAAGCCGCCCTCCGCGAGCGCCGACAGGCCGCGCTCATCGACCGTCTCCGGGTTCGCCTCCGTCGTCACCTCCGCGCCGTCCACCAGCCCGAAGGTCTCCCGCACGAGCCCGATCATCCGGCTGAGGTCCTCCGGCGGCAGCATCGTCGGGGTCCCGCCGCCCACGAAGATCGTCTCCGCGGGCCGGATCGGCAGCCCTGCCTCCTCCATGCGCGCCCGCGCCAGGCGCAGCTCGCCCGCAAGCGTGCTCACGTAGTCCGACGCCGAGGCGCCGTCTCCCATCGTGAGGTTGGTGTACGTGTTGAAGTCGCAGTAGCCGCACCGCACCCGGCAGTACGGCACGTGCAGGTACACCGAGAAGGGTCGCACCCGGCCGTCCGGCGCCGGCGCGCCCACCTGCGCGGGCAGCTCCCCCGTCCCCGGCAGCGGGTCACCGTCGGGCTGCTTGGGGCTCACGCGGTGCCCTCCGCATCAACGTCGTCCTGATGTGTGCCCGTGCCCTGCGCGGCTCCCGCGCGCTCCAGCGCGGCCAGCACCGTCTCTCGACGCTCCGGCGCCCACGTCTCCTCCGTGCGCACAGCCGTGAGGTCACGGATGGTGCGGCCCTCGTCGATGCCGCGCTGCTCGAAGCGGGTGAGGACACGCCCCTCCCAGCGCGGCGACCAGCCGCCGCGCGCTCCCGACGGCGAGCCAGGGTCGATGCCGTTACCGAGAGAGTCCGCCTCCCAGGTCTGCGCACCCAGCTCAGGCGCACGCCCGGCGTCGGGCATCCGGAAGTAGGGCTGGGTCATGTCAGCCTCGAGCCCCACGGGCAGGGCGCTCGCAGCCTCCAGGACGTCGCGCATCTGCCAGGCGTAGTCCGCCCAGTCGGTGGCGAGCCGCCACACGCCGCCCGGCCGCAGGACGCGGGCGACGGCGTCGGCGAAGGGCGAGGCCACGAGGCGGCGCTTGCGGTGGCGGGGCTTGCGCCACGGGTCCGGGAAGAAGGTCCACACCTCGCTCGCGCAGCCCACCGGGAGCGCGGTCGCGAGCAGCTGGGAGGCGTCAGCCGGGATGACACGGACGTTCGCGAGCCCGGCCCGGCCGGCGTCGCGGACGATCTTCGCGATGGCCGTCTCCCAGACCTCGACGGCCGCGTAGTCGACCCCGGGGTTCGCGGCGGCCTGGGCGAGGAGCGCCTCGCCGCTGCCGGAGCCGACCTCGATGACCAGTGGGCGGAGCTGCCCGACGTGCCCGAAGGCCGCCGTCGGGTCGAGCCGCCAGGCCGGGTCGACGGTTCGCACGGCGTCGTCACGCGGGACATCGACGACGTAGCGCGGGCCGAGCTCGGCCAGCGCGGCGGCCTGCGCCTCGGTGAGCCGACCGCCCGCCCGGGAGAAGGAGCGGACGCGCGCGCGGATCGCGTGGGAGCGCGGTGGGTGCTGCTGGGCCATGACGCGGCCTCCTCAGCCGACCTGCTCGTGGCTCGCGGCCAGGACGTACTTCCGGGTGAAGCCCGCCAGGACGCAGTTGCCGAAGATCTCGGAGTTGAGCATCGCCTGGGCGTCGCGCGGGTCGTGGTGCGCGAACCACCGGGTGCAGGTGACGCGGTGACCGGGCGAGACCATGAGGCGGACCTCGTCGCCCGCCTGGACGGTGCCGTTGCGGAGCACGGAGAGGTAGACGCCGACGCGGGCGCGCTCGGAGAAGGTCTCCACCCAGTCGGAGCGGCCGACCCCGCGGGCGAAGGTCGGGCAGGGGTTGCGCACGCCGGTCACCCGGGCGCGGATCCCGGTGCCCGGGGCCCCGATGGTGAGGATCGCACCAATCTCGACGTCGTCGATGCCACCGGACTCACCGGGTGCGATGAGCAGGTTCTCCCCCAGACGCCCCGGGGTCAGTCCGGGCAGGAGGCCCGCCCAGTGCTGCTGCTCGACGGCGTCCATGACGTAGAGGGCCTTGTCGGGGCCGCCGTGGTGGGCGGCGTCGGACTGGTGGTCGCCGACGACGCCGAGCCGGTGGACCTCGACCTCGCCGTCGAGCGACGCCTTGCTGATCGAGGACTCCCCCGCGGCCCCGGCGTCGGGACGCGTCACGGCGACGGCGCACACGGCGCTCACGGTGCCGACGAGGTCGCCGTCGTGGAAGGGCGAGGGCTCGTCGCGGTGGCGGCCGTCCGCGCAGGCGTGCGGCGCACCGAGCAACCGTGCCAGAGGGAGCGGTTCCAGGGCGGCACCGTCGTCGGCCATGGCGGCCTCGAGCGTGCCGGGCGTAACGGCGACGCCGTCGGCGTCCAGGCTAACGGCGCTGCGGTCCGCACCGGCGGCCAGCCGGAGGGCGTCAAGGTCGGTGGGGCTCACGGCAGCCTCACTTGGCCCTGCCCGTCGGGTTGTCCGCACCGAGGGCGGCGATGAAGGCCTCCTGGGGGACCTCGACGCGGCCGATGGCCTTCATGCGCTTCTTGCCCTCCTTCTGCTTCTCGAGCAGCTTGCGCTTGCGGGAGATGTCGCCGCCGTAGCACTTGGCGAGCATGTCCTTGCGAAGGGCGCGGATCGTCTCGCGGGCGATGATGCGGCTGCCGACGGCAGCCTGGACGGGCACCTCGAACTGCTGCCGAGGGATGAGGTCCTTGAGCCGCTTGGTGAGCATGACGCCGTAGGAGTAGGCGGAGTCCTTGTGGACGATCGCGGAGAAGGCGTCAACCTTGTCCCCGTTGAGGAGGATGTCGACCTTGACCAGGTCCGCGTTCTGGTCGCCGTCGGGCTCGTAGTCGAGGGAGGCGTAGCCGCGGGTGCGCGACTTGAGCTGGTCGAAGAAGTCGAAGACGATCTCCGCCAGCGGCAGCGTGTAGTGCATCTCCACGCGTGTCTCGGAGAGGTAGTCCATCCCCTTCATGGTCCCGCGCCGCTGCTGGCACAGCTCCATGACGGTGCCGACGAACTCGCTCGGGGTCAGGATCGTGGCGGAGACGACCGGCTCGCTGACGTTGAGGATCTTGCCCTCGGGGAACTCGCTCGGGTTCGTCACCGTGTGCGTCTGACGGTCCTCGGTAGTGACCTCGTAGACGACGGACGGGGCGGTGGAGATGATGTCGAGGCCGAACTCGCGCTCGAGCCGCTCCTGGATGATCTCCAGGTGCAGCAGGCCGAGGTAGCCGCAGCGGAAGCCGAAGCCGAGGGCCACGGAGGTCTCCGGCTCGTAGGTGAGGGCGGCGTCGTTGAGCTTGAGCTTGTCCAGGGCGTCGCGCAGGGCCGGGAAGTCCGAGCCGTCCACGGGGAACAGGCCGGAGAAGACCATCGGCTTGGGGTCCTGGTAGCCGCCCAGGGCCTCGGAGGCGGGCTGGGCGGCGTTGGTGACGGTGTCTCCGACCTTCGACTGGCGAACGTCCTTGACGCCGGTGATGAGGTAGCCGACCTCGCCGGCGGCCAGGCCCTGGGAGGGCTTCGGCTCGGGGCTGATGACGCCGATCTCGAGGAGGTCGTGGACGGCGCCGGTGGAGAGCATCTCGATACGCTCGCGCGGCTTGAGGGCGCCGTCGACGACGCGCACGTAGGTGACGACGCCGCGGTAGGTGTCGTACACGGAGTCGAAGATCATGGCGCGGGCGGCGGCGTCCGGGTCGCCCGCGGGCGGCGGGACCGAGCCGACGATGCGGTCGAGGAGCTCGGGGACGCCCTGACCGGTCTTGCCCGAGACCTTGAGGACCTCGTCGACGTCGCAGCCGATGAGGGAGGCGATCTCCTCGGCGTGCTTCTCCGGCTCGGCGGCCGGCAGGTCGATCTTGTTGAGGACCGGGATGATCTCGAGCCCGCCCTCGATCGCCATGTAGAGGTTGGCGAGGGTCTGCGCCTGGATGCCCTGGGCGGCGTCGACGAGGAGGACGGCGCCCTCGCAGGCGGCCAGCGAGCGGTTGACCTCGTAGGAGAAGTCGACGTGCCCGGGGGTGTCGATCATGTTGAGGGCGTAGGTGCGGGCGGTACCGTCCTCGCCGGTGACGGTCCAGGGCATGCGCACGGCCTGGGACTTGATGGTGATGCCGCGCTCGCGCTCGATATCCATGCGGTCGAGGTACTGCGCGCGCATGTCGCGGGGCTGGACGACGCCGGTGGCCTGGAGCATGCGGTCCGCGAGCGTCGACTTGCCGTGGTCGATGTGCGCGATGATGGAGAAGTTACGAAGGTTCTCCTGCGCCGTGGCCGCGGGCGTGACGGTGGCAGCCTGCTCGGGCGTGGGGATCGGTGACACGTCGTCCTTCCGGAGGTCAGTCTCGTGCTGGGTCGGCCGCGGGCGGCCAACTCGGTCTCTGGGGGCAGTGTCCCACGGCGGCGGTGGCCGGCCGAGGTCCAGGCGGTGTGAGCCGTGCCCGACGGCGTCCGTCCCCACGGCCCGGCGACGCGCCCTCGCGCCGCGGCACGTGCGGCTGCCGTAGGGTCGCCCCGTGGTTGACCGCATCCTCGAGCTGCCCCTGGGCTGGGCCGTCGCCGCCCTGTGGGTCATCGTCATGTGCCGCGCCAACGCCACCTACTGGATCGGCCGCGGCCTCGCCGCCGGCACCGGCCGCACCCGCTGGGCGCCGGTCCTTCAGACCGCCGCCTACGAGCGCGCCCGCACCATGGCCGAGCGCTGGGGCGTCCTCGCCGTGCCCCTGTCCTTCGCGACCGTCGGCTTGCAGACCTGCGTCCAGCTGTGGGCGGGCGTCAGCCGGATGCCGCTGCGCCTCTACCTGCCGGCGGTGTGCGTCAGGTGCCTGCTGTGGGCCGTCATCTACGCGACCGTCGGGCTCGCCGTCGTCGCCGCCTGGATCTCTGCGGGCGGGGGCTGGGCGCTCGCGGGCATCGCCGTCCTCGTCGCGACGGTGGCCCTCGTGCGTCGTCGTCTCACCATGCGCGCGGCCGCGGCCCCGACTTGTCCCTCCGAGCGCCGTCGCCCTACTCTCGCGCCATGATCGCGTTCCGCACCCGACAGTGGTGGTGGCTCCCCCAGGGGCGAGCCACTCACGCCGCGTAAGCGGAACCCACGCAAGAGCTCGCCACCAGGCGGGCTCTTCGCGTTCTCGGAGGCGGGTCCTGGTGGCACGAACAGGAAGGCACAGGATGTCACTCCCTCCCACCCCGCCGGGCGTCACGGCCCCCCTCGCCGGCGCCGAGTCCCCCACGGTCGAGACCCGCCAGGTGCGCTACCAGTCCGACGGCGGACTCCTGCTCGAGCACCTCGCCGCCGCCGGCCTCATCACCACCACGACCGACCACGCCGGCAAGGCGCGCCCCCTCGACGCCGTGCTCCTCGAGTCCGTCGACATCGCCACGAAGGTCTCCCGCACGACGATCGCGGCCCTCGAGGCCTCCACCCGCCTCACCTGCGAGGGTGACACCGTCACCGTCGAGGCCCTCCCCCAGGCCAGCGCCGACGGCGAGGCAGCCCTGGCACGCCTGCGCGCCGCCCTGCCCGAGCAGGTCACCGCCGACGCCCCCGGGACGCTCACTCTCACCATCCCGCCGGCCCCCGACGACGGCGCCCTCGAGGAGCGCGAGCGCCTCACCGCCCTGTCGACCATCGAGCCGCTGCGCGTCCTCGCCGCCGCCGAGGTCGGGCACGAGCACCTGCCGCTGGAGGCGGGCGTCGTCGCCTTCGACTACCTCGCCACCATCGAGACCCTCCCCGAGGTCGCCCAGGGCGCCAACACCTGCCCCGACTACCTCTTCTACGACGCGCGGATCATCCTCGTCATCGACCACCCCACCCAGTGCGCGACCCTCGTCGGCGCGAGCGTCGACGCTGAGCAGCTCACCGCCCGCATGGACGAGCTCGCCGCCGCGATCGACGCCGTCGACGCCGAGGCCCTCGTGCGCGACGCCGAGCTCCGCCTCGTCTCCGCGCAGGACGCCCAGTCCGCAGGGGCGGCGCCGGGCTACACACGCAGCCCCCGCCCGGTGATCCACGCCGTGCCGACGCAGTCCGACGACGACTACGCCGCCACCGTCGAGCGCCTCAAGGAGTCCATCTCCGCGGGCGACATCTACCAGGTGGTCCCCTCGCGCGGCTTCACGATGCCCTGCCCGGACGCCCTGGCCGCCTACCACCAGCTGCGCGAGACCAACCCGAGCCCGTACATGTTCTACGTGGGCGCCCCGGACTTCGAGCTCCTCGGCGCCTCTCCCGAGTCCGCCCTCCTGCACTCCGCCAGGACGGGCGACGTCGCCATCCGCCCCATCGCCGGCACCCGTCCTCGCGGTCTCAACCCGGACGGCTCCGTCGACCACGAGCGCGACACGCGCCTCGAGCTCGAGCTGCGCACGGACGCCAAGGAGGTCGCCGAGCACGTCATGCTCGTCGACCTGGCCCGCAACGACATCGCCCGCGTCTCCGTTCCCGGCACCCGGCACGTCGACGACCTGCTGCGCGTGGACCGCTACAGCCGCGTCATGCACCTCGTCTCCGAGGTGACCGGCACGCTCGCCCCCGATCTCGACGCCCTGGACGCCTTCCGCGCCTCGATGACGATGGGCACCCTCACCGGCGCCCCCAAGCTCCGCGCCGCCGAGCTCATCCGCGAGTCCGAGGGCGTGCGCCGCGGCTCCTACGGCGGTTCCGTCGGCTACTTCCGCGGTGACGGCGAGCTCGACACCTGCATCGTCATCCGCTCCGCCTTCGTCAAGGACGGCACCGCCCTCGTCCAGGCCGGAGCGGGCGTCGTCGCCGACTCCGTCCCCGAGCGCGAGGCCGCCGAGACCGTCCACAAGGCCTCGGCCGTCCTGCACGCCGTCGCCGCAGCCCAGGCCGCGACCCTCGTCATCGACTCAGACACAGGCGCCGATGCCGACGGGGCCACGGCCCCCGTCGCGCCCACCGTCGCCTCCACCACCGAGAGCAAGGAGGCCTGAGATGCGCGTCGTCCTCCTCGACAACCGCGACTCCTTCGTCTACAACCTCGTCGACCAGCTCGCCTCCCTCGGCGCCGCCATCGAGGTCTACCGCAACACCGTCCCCGCCAAGGTCGTCCTCGACGCCCTCGAGCCGACGGACGAGGAGGCGGCCCGCGGGCAGCGCCCCGTCCTCGTCGTCTCCCCCGGCCCGGGCCACCCGCGCACGAGCGGCTGCCTCATGGAGCTCCTCGAGGCGGCCACCGAGCGCGGCATCCCGACGCTCGGCATCTGCCTCGGCTTCCAGGGCATCGTCGAGGCCTGCGGCGGCACCGTCGACCGCGTCGGCCCCGTCCACGGCCGCTCCGTGCGCGTCGAGGTCACCGACGACGGCCGCGCCGACCAGGCCTTCCAGGTGCTCGCCGGCGGCCCCCTCGACGTCGCCCGCTACCACTCGCTCGGCACCAAGTCGCTGCCCGAGTCCCTCGTGAGCCTCGCCGTCACGGACGCCGAGGACCCGGCCCAGGCCGGCATCGTCATGGCGGCCCGGCACCGGGCGCTGCCCGTCGTCGGCCTCCAGTTCCACCCCGAGTCCGTCCTCACCCCGAACGGCCCCGGGATCCTGCGGGCCCTCACCGCAGAGCTGACCACCGCGCTCACCACCACCCGGGCGGACTGAACGCCCCGGCGACGACCGGCGCGAACCAGCCGGCCGGCGGACCCCAGCCCCGACGTCGTCGCCCACCGACCACCCGGCACCGCACCCCCGCGAGAAGGGAACCCTCCACCATGACCCCACAGACAGAGCCCACCACCACCCCGGAGGCGGCCGAGCAGGCTGAGGCCGCCCGCCTCCTCCTGCGCTCCACCGTCCAGGGCGAGCGCCTCTCCTTCGACGAGGCCCGCGCCGTCTTCGCCGCCCTGTCCTCCGGGTCCTTCACGGAGGTCGAGACGGCCGCGCTGCTCGCCGCGCTCCACGCCCGCGGCGAGACCGCCGACGAGGTCGCCGGCGCCGCCGACGCCTTCCGCGCCGCCGCCCGCACCTTCCCGGAGGTCTCCAAGCCGCTCTTCGACATCGTCGGCACCGGCGGCGACGGCGTCGGCACCATCAACATCTCCACCGGCGCCGGCCTCACCGCCGCCTCCATGGGGCTCACCGTCGCCAAGCACGGCAACCGCGCCGTCTCCTCCAAGACGGGCGCCGCCGATGCCATCGCCGCCCTCGGCCTGCCCCTCGACCTCACGCCCGAGCAGGCCGCCTCCGCCCTCGAGGAGCACGGCTTCACCTTCCTGTTCGCCCAGGCCTACCACCCCGCCATGAGGTTCGTGGCACCCGTGCGCGGCGCGCTCAAGACGCCGACGATCTTCAACATCCTCGGTCCGATCATCAACCCGGCCCGCCTGACCTACCAGGTCATGGGCGTCGCCGACGCGAGCAAGCTCGACATGATCGCCGAGACCCAGGCACGCCTGGGCCGAGAGCGCGCCCTCGTCGTCAACGGCCTCGGCCTGGACGAGATCACGGTGCACGGCTCCACCACCGTCCGGGAGGTCGGCCCAGAGGGGGTGAGGGCCTACGAGGTCACGCCCGCGGACCTTGGTGTGCGCACCCGCGACCTGGAAGAGATCCTCGGCGGCCCGCCCGAGGAGAACGCCCGAATCCTCCGCGAGGTCTTCGAGGGACGCGGCACGGACGGCCAGCGCGAGGTCATCGCCGTCAACGCGGGCGCCCTGCTCTACCTCGCCGGACTCGTCGAGAGCCTGCGCGAGGGCACCGAGGCCGCCCTGGAGCAGCTGCGCTCCGGGACGGTCGCCGAGCACCTCGAGACCATGACGAAGGACGCGGCGGCCGCCCGCGAGGCCGCCTCCGGGAAGGACGCCTGATGACGCACCGCAGCTCCGACCTCAAGCCCGTCGAGGAGCGGCTCATCGTCTCCGGGACGGTGCTCGACTCGATCGTCGAGGCTCGCCGCAAGCGGATCCCCGAGCTCCGCGAGCGCTTCGGGCGCCTGCGGCCGCAGGACCTGCCGCGCTCCGAGCGCTCCTTCTCCGCTGCCCTGCGCACCCGCAGCGGCGAGAGGGCGAGCCGGCAGCCGGCGCTCATTCTCGAGTGCAAGTCCGCGTCGCCCTCGCTCGGGACGATCCGCGGCCAGTACGACCCCGCTGAGCTGGCCGCCACCTACGCGCCGCACGCCGCCGCCGTCTCCGTGCTCACCGAGCCGGACCGTTTCAACGGCTCCTTCGAGGACCTCGAGGCCGTGCGCGCCGTCGTCGACGTGCCGGTCCTGTGCAAGGACTTCATCGTCGACCCCGTCCAGGTGCTCGCCGCCCGCTCGCTCGGCGCCGACGCCATCCTCCTCATGCTGAGCGTCGTCCCCGACGACGTCTACCGCGAGCTCGCCGAGCTGGCCGCCTCGCTGGGCATGGAGGTCCTCACCGAGGTGTCCACCCACGAGGAGATGGAGCGCGCCAAGGCCCTCGGTGCCGAGGTCGTCGGCATCAACAACCGCGACCTGCGCACGCTGGCCACGGACATCGCCCGCACCGAGGAGTACGCGCCCCTCGCCCCCGCCGGCGTCGTCCTCGTGGGCGAGTCCGGCGTCCAGTCCGCCGACGACGTGCGGCGCCTGGCCGGCCTCGTCGACGCGCTCCTCATCGGCTCGTCGCTGGCCGCGAGCGAGGACCCGAGCGCCGTCGCCGCATCCTTCGCGACCGCCGTCACCGATGGGGACTCCGGGGCCGGCCAGCCCGGCTCCTCCGCCTACTTCGAGGGCGGCCAGGACACGGGCGCCGGCGCTGCCGCGGACTTCGCGACGACGACGCCGGACCCGACCCACGCCGTCGCCCGCGGAGACGAGGCCGCGCAGGAGAGGCTCGAGACCGACGGCTCCCCCGTGTCCGCCGGCTCCCAGCCCGCGGGCCGTGAGCACGGTGACCACCATCACCCGCGCCTGTCCGCGTACTTCGGCCCCTACGGCGGCCAGTACGTGCCTGAGCTCCTCGTCCCCGCCCTCGACCAGCTCGAGGACGCCTTCATCGAGGCGCAGGACGACCCGTGCTTCCACACCGAGCTCGACGAGCTCATGACGAGGTACCTCGGGCGTCCCACCCCGGTCACCGAGCTGCGCAACCTGCCCCGCGAGGGCAACGCCCGCATCTTCATCAAGCGCGAGGACCTCCTCCACGGGGGCGCCCACAAGGGCAACCAGGTCCTCGGCCAGGCCCTGCTCGCCAAGCGCATGGGCAAGCACCGCATCATCGCGGAGACCGGCGCCGGCCAGCACGGCACCGCCACCGCCATGGTCTGCGCCCTGCTCGGTCTGGAGTGCACGATCTACATGGGCGCCACCGACGTCGTGCGGCAGGCCGCCAACGTCGAGCGCATGGAGCTCATGGGCGCGCACGTCGTCCCCGTGGCGTCGGGCGCCGGCACCCTCAAGGACGCCGTCAACGAGGCACTGCGCGACTGGACCGCCTCCTTCAAGGAGACGCACTACCTCCTCGGGACGGCCGCCGGACCGCACCCCTTCCCGACGATCGTCCACGAGTACCACCGCGTCATCTCCACCGAGGCCCGCGCCCAGATGCTCGAGATGACCGGCCGCCTCCCCGACACGGTCCTCGCGTGCGTGGGCGGCGGCTCCAACGCCATCGGCATGTTCTCCGAGTTCGTCGACGACGAGGACGTCGCGCTCGTTGGCGTCGAGCCCGCCGGCGAGGGCCTGGACACCCGGCACCACGGCGCCGCCATCAACGCCGGCAAGGTCGGCATCCTCCACGGCGCCCGCTCCTACCTCATGCGCACCGACGAGGGGCAGGTCGAGGAGTCCTTCTCCGTGTCCGCCGGCCTCGACTACCCGGGCGTCGGACCCGAGCACGCGTGGCTCTCCGACTCCGGGCGCGCCCAGTACGTCGGCATCACCGACGACGAGGCCGTCGACGCCTTCGTCCAGCTCTCCCGCTGGGAGGGCATCATCCCGGCCCTCGAGTCCTCGCACGCCCTGGCGCAAGCGCTCAAGATCGCCCGCGAGACCCCCGCCGACGCCCCCACCCCGCACCTGCTCGTGTGCCTGTCGGGCCGAGGCGACAAGGACCTCGACCAGATCCGCATGCGCCTGGGCGGCTCCTTCTCCGAGGACGGCGCCGTGGCCCGCGCCGCCCGGATGGTCGAGGAGATGGGCAAGCGCACCGAGTACCTGGGCCTGGCCCAGAAGGAGGCCTGAGACATGTCCCGCTACCCGAAGATGTTCGAGCGCCTCACCGGCGCGAAGGAGGGCGCCTTCGTCCCCTTCGTCATGGTCGGGGACCCGGATCCGGAGCTCTCCGAGGCCGTCATCGAGGCCCTCATCGCCGGCGGCGCCGACGCCCTCGAGCTCGGCGTCCCGTTCTCCGACCCGGTCGCGGACGGCCCCACGATCCAGCGCGCGCACCTGCGGGCTCTGGCGGCGGGCGTCGGCTTCCGCGGTGCCCTCGAGGTCGTGGCGCGCGTGCGGGCGAAGCACCCCGACCTGCCGATCGGCATGCTCATCTACGGCAACGTGCCCTTCGCCGTCGGTCTGGAGACCTTCTACTCCGAGTGCGCCGCCGCGGGGATCGACTCCGTGCTGCTGCCGGACATCCCGGTGCGCGAGGGCGAGCCCTTCTCGAAGGCTGCCGAGCCGGTCGGGATCGACGCCGTCTACATCGCCCCGCCGTCGGCCAGCGAGGAGACCCTCGACGACGTCGCCCGCACGTCCCGCGGCTACGTCTACGCGGTGTCGCGCGCCGGAGTCACCGGCACCGAGACGGAGTCCTCGACCGTGGGCCTCGCCGAGTCGGTAGCTCGTCTGCGCGAGGACGCTGCCGCCCCGGTCATGCTGGGCTTCGGCATCTCCCGGCCCGAGCACGTCGCCGAGGCGATCGGGGCGGGCGCCGACGGCGCGATCTCGGGCTCCGCGACGGTGAAGATCATCGAGGCTCACGCCGCGGCGCTCCTGGCCACCGAGCCGGGTTCGACGGACCGGGAGCGCGAGGTGGCCGCCCTGAGCGAGGAGCTCGCCGCCTTCGTCGCCTCCATGAAGGACGCCACCCGGCGCTGACGCCGCGAGCCCCGCATCGCTGACTGGCGCTCTAGCCCGACCCCTCGCCGAGGCCGACACTTTCCCGCCCAGACGGACGTCCCAGGGGCCAGTCTCGGCGGGAAAGTGTTGGTCTCGGCGCCTGCGGGGTGCTGCCAGTAGGGTCAGTCGCATGGCCTCACTCCTGGACAGGATCCTTCGCGTCGTCGGCCGCTCCGCCCGCGACGCTGTGACCGACGTCGTCCGCGACGAGCTCGAGCAGCGCACCGGCACGAGTCGGAAGCGTTCCTCCAGTTCTCGCTCCACCAGCAAGGAGTCGGGCAGCTCAGCGGGCTCACGGTCCAGGAGCACCACGTCCGGATCGGCCTCGGCATCGCGCTCCAAAGGCGCGACCGGGCCCTCCACCTCTCCCTCCGGCTCAGCCTCGGGGCGCGACTCGGCCGGCCGGACCTCGCCGTCGAGCACCGGCGGGCACGCGCCGGTCGGCGTCTACGACGTCGCATCGCTCGGCCTGCCGCCCTTCCAGTACCAGCCCGACCCCGACGGCGACGCCGACCCCGGCGAGGTCGTGTGGACGTGGGTGCCATACCAAGAGGACGCTAGCAAGGGCAAGGACCGCCCCGTCCTCGTCCTGTCCCGCCAGGGCGGTGAGCTCGTCGTCGCCCAGCTCACCAGCAAGGACCACGACGTCGACGCCGAGCAGGAGGCCCGGTGGGGCCGCTACTGGCACGACGTCGGCACCGGCGCCTGGGACAAGCAGGGCCGCCACTCCGAGGTGCGCCTCGACCGGCTCCTCCTTGTGTCCCCAGCGGCGGTCAGGCGTGAGGGCGCGACGATGGACCGCTCGACCTTCAACGGCGTCGTCGCGGCACTGCGCGAGCACTGGTCCTGACGGGTCGGACCGCCCGGCCCGTGTTGACGCACCTCACGCCGTGGGCGCCGGGGCACCCCGGGACCTGCTAGGCGGTGGCTGGTAAAGTCCCTGCCTGGACCTCTGGCCTGGCCGGCTTCGGGGTCCGGCGACCGGGCCTCGCCGGGTGCTTCCACCACCTCACGTCAGCCCGTGGCGCGAACCCTCTTTCCGGCCATTGACCAATCACGATCGAGAAGGCAACTTTCACAGTGGCGAACATCAAGTCCCAGATCAAGCGCATCAAGACCAACGAAAAGGCCCGCCTGCGCAACAAGTCCGTCAAGTCCGAGCTCAAGACCTACGTGCGCCGCACGCGCCAGGCCGTTGAGGCCGGCGACAAGGCCGCCGCGGAGGAGGCCCTCAAGAAGGCCTCCCGCAAGCTGGACAAGGCCGTCTCCCGGGGCGTCATCCACAAGAACCAGGCCGCGAACCGCAAGTCGAAGCTGGCCAAGCGCGTCGCCTCCCTCTGAGACGACCGTTCGGACCCGACGAGGTCCGGACACGCACCACGCTGAGCGAGGGGCGCCTCCCGTTACGGGAGGCGCCCCTCGCCGCGTCTGCACGTCCGCGTCCGCCGGGCGCCCGTCCACGGCACGCCCGTCGAGGCCACATCGGCACGCCGGTCGGTGTACGGTGCTCGTGCAAGCAAGAGCTCGCGTGCTCTGGGGTCGGTGAAACTCCGAACCGGCGGTGAAAGTCCGCGACCCGGTCACATCGGTGGCCGGTTGACCAGGTGGAACTCCTGGACCGACGGTCAAAGTCCGGATGGGAAGCGCACGCGGGAGCTCGGCGTTCGTCGTCGGCCCACGGGTCGGCGCGAGCGCCGTCGTCCCGTGACCTCTCCGCCCCGGAACCGCACCGGCACGAGAGGCGGGACGGACCGTGGAACCCACGACGACGACGGAGCCGGTCACGGCGGCCGAGGCCGCGGCGATGCTCCTCGCGCTCGAGGCCGCACGCGCACCGGGCGTCCCACAGGGCCCCAACCCGCGCGTTGGCTGCACCATCCTCTCCCCCGGCGGAACGGTGGTCGCCGTCGGCCACCACCGCGGGGCAGGAACGCCCCACGCCGAGGTTGACGCGCTCGACCGGGTCGGCGACGCCGCCCACGGCGCCACCGCCGTCGTCACGCTCGAGCCCTGCGACCACACCGGCAGGACGGGCCCGTGCACCGAGGCGCTCCTGCGTGCGGGGGTCGCCCGCGTCGTGTACGCCCTGCCCGATCCCAACCCGGTCGCCGCCGGGGGCGCCCGGAGGCTGCGCGAGGCCGGCGTCGACGTCGTCGCCGGCCCGCACCAGGACGAGGCCCGTGACGTGAACCGGGGCTGGCTCTTCGGTCTCACCCACGACCGCCCGCTGGTCACGTGGAAGACCGCGACGACGCTCGACGGACGTGTCGCGGCGCGCGACGGCTCGAGCCAGTGGATCACCTCCGCGGTCGCGCGGCGGGACGGGCAGCGTCTGCGGCGCGAGTGCGACGCCGTCATGGTCGGCACGGGCACCGCCCTCAGGGACGACCCCTCGCTCACCGTCCGCGACGCCGAGGACCGCCCGGCCCCGCGCGAGCACCAGCCGCTGCGCGTGGTCGTCGGCTCGCGCGGAGTGCCCCAGGGGGCCCATCTGCGCGACGGCCGAGCCGAGCTCGTCCAGGTCACCGGCGACCTCATCGACGGCCTCGCCTCGCTCCACGACCGCGGGATCCGGCACGTCCTCCTCGAGGGCGGGCCGACGCTCGCCGCCTCGATGCTGCGCGCCGGGCTCGTGGACGAGGTCGTCGCCTACATCGCGCCGGCGCTCCTCGGGACCGGCCCGGGAGCGGTCGGCGACCTTGGCATCGGCTCCATCGACAGCATCCTCCGGCTCCACGACGCCGCCGTCGCGGTCCTCGGGGAGGGCCCCGAGCTCACGGTGCGCGTCACGGCCACTCTCCCCCACCAGCCCACCACCCAACGATGACCAGGAGGTCGCACATGTTCACAGGAATCATCGAGGAGCTCGGAGAGGTCGTCGCCACCCAGGTCGACGGCGACTCCGCACGGCTGACGATCCGCGGCGAGACCGTCACCGCGGGAGCCGCCACCGGCCAGTCGATCGCCGTCAACGGCTGCTGCCTCACGCTCACGACTCTCGACGACGGAGCCTTCACCGCGGACCTCATGGCAGAGACCCTGAGCAGGACGAGCCTGGGCGTGCTGCGTCCCGGGGACCCCGTCAATCTCGAGCGGGCCCTGCGCGCGGACGGCCGGCTCGACGGGCACGTCGTCCAAGGGCACGTCGACGGCACCGGGACCATCCTCGAGCGCCGTCACGAGCCTCGGTGGGACCTCGTGCGAGTCTCCGTCCCCGCACGGCTCCTGCGCTACGTCGCCGAGAAGGGCTCCATCGCCATCGACGGCACCTCGCTCACCGTCGTGGAGGTGCGCGACCCGGGGTCGTCGGCGGGATCGGAGGGAAGCCTCACCGTCTCGCTCATCCCGGAGACCCTCGCCCGCACCGTCCTCGGCACCAAGAGCGTCGGCGACCCCGTCAACCTCGAGGTCGACGTCATCGCTAAGTACCTCGAGCGCCTCACCTCGAGCCGTGCCACGGACGAGGCAGCCATCACCACGACGACGGAGGAGAACCGATGAGCACGATCACGACGAGCAGGCCCAGCTCGACGACCAGCCCGATCGACAGGGCGCTGGCGGCGCTCAGGTCCGGAGGGATGGTCGTCGTCGCCGACGACGCCACGCGTGAGAACGAGGCCGACCTCATCTGGTCCGCGGCGACGGCGACGACGGAGCAGCTCGCCCTCGCCATCCGCTACTCCTCCGGCCTCATCTGCGTCCCCATGCGCGCCTCGCGCCTCGACGCCCTTGGGATCCCCATGATGACGGCGACGAACACGGATCCGCACGAGACGGCCTTCACGGTGAGCACGGACGCGCGCGAGGGCGTGACGACGGGCATCTGCGCGGCGGACCGCACCCGCACGATCCGGCTCCTCGCCGACGCCCGGACGCGTCCCGGCGACCTCGTCCACCCCGGCCACGTCTTCCCCCTCCGTGCCCGCGAGGAGGGGGTCCTCGTGCGTCGCGGTCACACCGAGGCGGCCGTCGACCTCATGCGGCTCGCCGGTCTGCCGGAGGTCGGCGTGCTCGTCGAGCTCGTCAATGATGACGGGACCATGAAGCGCGGCTCCCAGGTGATCGACTTCGCCTCCGAGCACGACCTGCCGGTCATCTCCATCAGCGACATCGCGGCGCTGCGCTGGCGCCAGGAGCAGCTCGTCGAGGAGGTCGCGACGACGACTCTGCCGACCCGCTACGGCGTCTTCACCGCCCACGCCTTCCGCGACGTCCTCGGCACCGAGCTCGTCGTTCTCACGGTCGGTGAGGTTGACGGCACGGACGTCGTCACCCGCGTCCACTCCGGGTGCGTCACGGGTGACGTCCTGGGCTCTCTTCGCTGCGACTGCGGCTTCCAGCTCGACACGGCGCTCCAGCTCCTCCAGGACGAGGGACGCGGCGCCCTCGTCTATCTCCCGTCCCAGGAGGGCCGTGGCATCGGGCTCGCCTCCAAGCTCGAGGCCTACGCGCTCCAGGACGCAGGTCTTGACACCGTCGAGGCGAACCAGGAGCTCGGGCTGCCCGTGGACGCCCGCGACTACGGCGCAGCCTCGCAGGCGCTGCGGGCGCTCGGGGTGCGCTCGGTGCGGCTCCTCACCAACAACCCGGAGAAGGTGGAGGCGCTCGAGGCCCTGGGAGTGCCAGTGACGGAGCGTGTGGGTCGTGCGGCGCACGTGACGGAGGAGAACCGCCGGTACCTGTGCACCAAGCGCGATCGGATGGGCCACGATCTGCGCGGCCTCGAGGCCGTGGGCGCTGACGGGAGCCTCCGGTGAGCGGGGCCGGGGCACCGCGCGGTGCGCACGCGTCCGGCACCGTCGACGGGCGGCCGCTCGACGTCGTCGTCGTCGCCTCGACGTGGCACGAGACGGTCATGGGCGGTCTCATCGCGGGTGCCGAGCGCGCGCTCGACGAGGCGGGCGCCTCGCACCGGACGGTGCGCGCCGTCGGCTCCTTCGAGCTGCCGATCCTCGCTCAGGCCGCGGTGCGGTCGGGGGCCGACGCCGTCGTGGCGCTCGGCGTCGTCATCCGCGGTGGGACGCCGCACTTCGACTACGTGTGCCGAGCGGCCACGGACGGGATCAGCCGGGTCGCACTCGACTCCGGGGTTCCCGTGGGCTTCGGCCTGCTGACGTGCGATGACGAGGCGCAGGCGCTGGACAGGGCGGGGCTGCCGGGCTCGCACGAGGACAAGGGCTACGAGGCGGCGTGGGCGGCGATCGACACGACCGCGGCGCTGCGATCACTGGCGGGTCGCTGATCACCGGCCCCGTCGCCGCCGTGCCGGCGGCGGGGCCTCAGGCGCGTCGCGCGAGGGCGCCGCGCTGCGGAAGCCGTCCCCGGCGGGCGTTGCAGATCGTGAGGACGGCCCTCTCGACGGCGTGGACCGGGTCGCGGGACTCGCCCTTGACCTCGGCGTCAGCCCGGGCGACGGCCATGATGGCGACGGCGAGGGCGTCGTCGGACCAGCCGGACAGCTCGCGGCGGGCGCGGTCGACCTGCCACGGCGCCATGCCGAGGTCCTTGGCGGAGACGTTGCGGCGGCCTCCCATGGCCGCGACCCGGGCGAGCTGGCGGACCTTCATGGCGAGCGCCGCGACGATCGGCACCGGGTCGGTGCCGGTGGCGATCGCGTGGCGCAGCGCGGTGATGGCCTTGGCGACGTTCCCGGCGGCGGCGGCGTCCGCGACGGTGAATCCCGTGGCCTCGAAGCGGCCCGCGTAGTAGGTGTTGACCTGATCGAGGGTGATCGTGCCCTCGGTGTCGGCGACGAGCTGGGCGACGGCGCCCGTGAGCTCGCGCAGGTCGTTGCCGAGGGCGTCCACGAGGGCGCCGACCGCCTCCGGCTCGATGGAGCGTCCGGCGCGGCGGGCGTCCGCGGTGACGACGGCGGCCTTGTCCTTCGGGGACTTGACGGCCTCGACGGTGCACACGGGGTAGGGCGAGGCGGCGATCGCGTCGAGGAGCTTCTTGCCGCGCTGGCCGCTGTTGTGCCGGAGGATGACGGTGACGTCCGGGTCGGCGTGGTCGACGTAGGCGAGGAGGTCCGTCAGGAGCGCGTCCGTCATCTGCTCGAGGGCGGGGACGTGAACGAGCTTGGGCTCGCCGAACAGGGAGGGTGAGACGAGCGCGTCGAGCTGGTGCGCCTCGTAGGTGGAGGCCTCGAGCGTCGAGACCTCGGTGGTCGGGTCCTTCTTGCGCGCCTGCGCGATGAGGCGCGTGATGGCACGGTCCGCGAGGACCTCCTCCCCCGCGCGCACGAGCACGACGGGCGCGAGCTCGACCTTGTCCCAAGTGGGGCCGGTGGGCGCGGTGCGCCCGGACCGGGAGCCTCGGGAGGAGCGTGAGGGTGCCATGGCCCAAGACTGCCACGAGCCACCGACACGAACCGAGCCGGTACAGCTCCCGGTGGCTACGAGCACGACGGTCCCGGCTCACGGCACGGGCCCAGGACTGCCTGCGTGCATCCAGAGCCTGTGGCCCAGGAGCCGTGCGACCCGATGTCGAGCACGCCGCGAGCAGGCCACCACGAGGAGAACCTCGACGCCGGCCAGCAGGAGCGCGCCCCGGACGCCGCCCGGCCACGCGATCGTCGCACCCGGCAACCCTGCGAAGGTCCGGGCGACCATGACGAGCCACGCGCAGGACGCCGTCGCCGGCCACGCGACGACGCTCGCGACGCCGGGCCAGAGTGGCGCGAGCAGGGCCGCGACGAGTCCGCACACCGTCGCCACGGGCACGGGCGGCGCGGCGAGGACGTTCGCCGGCACCGCCCACAGGCCCACGACCGGCTGCAGGAGGATGAGGACGGGGGCGCACGCCGCCTGCGCGACGACGGGCAGCGCGAGCGTGACCGCGAGCCACCGCGGCACGTGCCGCGACAGCGCGACGGCGACCGGCCGAGAGCCGATCAGGATCCCGGCCGTCGCAGCGACCGACAGCGTGAAGCCGTAGTCGCGCGCCTGCCACGGGTCGATGAGCAGGAGCACGACGACTCCTGCGCACATGGCCGGGACAGAGGCGCTGCGGCGCCCGGCGGCGACGCCGGTGAGCATGACGGCGCCCATGGTCGCCGCTCTGAGCACGGAGCCTCCTGGTCGCACGAGGACCACGAGGGCCGTCAGCACGACGGCGCCGAGGACGGCGCGCACCCGCCGGGGCAGGACGCCGAGCCCGGTGAGGACGAGCCCGAGGACGATGGCGACGTGCTGCCCGGACACGGCCGTCAGGTGCGTCATGGAGACTGCGCGCATGTCGGCGCGGACGTCGGCGGGCAGGGCGTGGTCGTCGCCGAGCGCGACGCCAGGCACGAGGGCGCGCGTCCCCGCCGGCCATGCACCCGGTGACGTCGCCCCACCCGTCGGTTCCTCACCGACCGCGTCCGCGAGTGCCTCGCGCATGAGCGTCACGAGGCCGAGCAGGCCGTCCGGCTGGGAGATGACCCGCACGCTCGCCGCGGTGCCCACGAGGGCCCCCTCGCTCGCACCGGGCTCCGCCGGCTCGAGGGCGCCACGGACCCGGACTGTGGCGCCCATGGGTGCGTCGAGCCAGTCCTCGTTGCCGAGCACCGTGACTGACAGGCGCGAGCCGGCGCCGTCGACGGTGGTCACGTCGAGCTCCGTGAGGACGAGGGTCGAGCGCGCCGAGGCGAGGACCCGTGGCGTCGTCGTCACCGTTCCGACGAGCGTCACCGGCGTTCCCTCAGCGGAGGCGAGCGTGACGGGGTCCCGGGCGCGCTCGGCCACGCCGACCGCCGTCACGGCGAGGACGGCGGCGACCGTGAGCAGGCAGGCGAGCATCCCGGCGAGGACCGTTCCGACCGTCGAGGCGTCGGGGGCGTCGGCGCCGGGTCGGTCGTCCCGGCGGTGCCGTGGGAGGTGCTCGCGAAGGACGCGCGGAGCGAGCAGGAGCCCGGCACCGAGGCACGCGGCGGCCGCGGCTGCGGGCGTCTCCCAGCGCTGGGCCGCGACGGCGACGAGAGCCGCAGCCCACGCCGACAGCGCCGCCGGTGCGAGGCGCAGATCGAGCGCCTCAGGAGCCCGCTCCCGGGTCCCGTGGGCGCGCCGCCGAGCGGCCCTCCGCCGACGACGAGCCTTCCCGGCGTCCTCGGTAGCCGGAGTGCCGACGCGGTCCCACGGGGTCGGCGCTGCACTCATGACGCACCTCCGACGGTCGCTGAGTCCCGCAGGGCCTCGAGCTTGGCGTCGCCGATGCCGGGGACGTCGGTGAGGTCGTCGACGGAGGCGAAGGGGCCGTGCTCGTCGCGGTATGACACGATCCTCTCGGCGAGGGCGGGGCCGATGCCGGGCAGCTCCTCGAGCGCGGTCGCGTCGGCCGTGTTGAGGTCGATGAGCTCGCTCGTCCCGGCCCCACCAGCACCCGAGCCTTCGGACGCGTCTGAGCTCCCGTTAGCGCCCGTGCCGGTAGCTCCCCCGGCTGTGCCGTTCCCCTGAGTCCAGGTGGAGGCGTCGTCCCCCACGTGCGGCACGCGAACCTGCTCGCCGTCGGTGAGGACGCGGGCGAGGTTGAGCTGGTCCGGGTCGGAGTCCTCGAGCAGGCCGCCTGCGGCGTCAATGGCGTCGTCGACGCGGGCACCCGCGGGCAGGACGACGACGCCGGGTGCCCGCACCGCGCCGGCGACGTGAACCACGAGCTGCGTGCCCGCGCTCGACACGGTTCCCGGCCCCGCCGTGGCCGGCGCCGAGCGGGGATCGACTGGGGTGAGCGCGCCCGGCGCCTCAGTCGACCCTCCTGTGCCGACGTCCGCCGACGAGCCGGCGGTTGCTCCCGCAACAACGCCTGCGCTCGCGGTGCTCCGACTGCCGTGGAGGGCGTCGGACGACGGCGAGGCGAGCACCGAGCGGACTGCGAGGAGGACGGCGAGGACGATGAGCGCCGCGCCGAGCAGCATGGCGGCCCGCGGCGCGAGGGCGACCCGACGCGGACGACGCTCGGGCTCGAGCGGGTCGGTGGAGCAGGCGAGCCTCACGAGCTCGTCGAGGTTCCGCCTCCCCCGTGGGGCAGCCCTTCTGCCGGTCATGCCCGCGACGCTAGGCGAACGCGCTCACCTCCCGCCGTGCCTCAGGGACCGTCGGTGGACGTGCCCCGCAGGAGCGCGCCTGGGGAGCCGCGCCGTCGTCGACCCCGGGCCCGGGAGGCGCAGGCAGGCAAAACCTGGTGCCGCCCTGGACCGGCTCAGACAGCAGGAGCCTGCTAGACGGCCGGGGCCACGACGACGCCGAGCGCACCGGGGCCGACGTGGACGCGCAGGGCCTCATCGATCGGTGAGCGCAGGATCGAGTCGATGACCGCACCGGTCGCCGCCAGGGCGTCGGCGAGCTCGTCCTCGAGCTCCTGCCCGTCCTGCGGGTCGTCGGCGTAGTGAACGGCAACGCGCACCGGTGACGCGGGCACGCGCGGCCCGTGCAGGGTCGTTCCTCCCGCGGCGAGGGCAGCCTGGGCGATGAGGGCGCGGCGTGCCCGGGCCGCGCCGCGAACCGTCTCGACGACGCCGACCCCGCGCGCGTCCGCCCGGAGGATCGGTCGGATGCCGAGCGCGCCGCCGAGGATCGCCGTCGACCGGTCGACCCGACCGCCGCGGCGCAGCTCGGTGAGCGAGTCGACGACGAAGAAGAGGTACGAGCGCGCCGCGGACTCGCGGGCCAGCCCGGCGCCCCGGCGCAGGTCGTCGGCGCGCGAGGCGGCGAGCGCCGCGAGACCGAGTGCACCGGCCGAGACGCCGGAGTCGAGCACGAGGAGGCGGTCGCCGTCGGCCCCTCCAGTGGTCCCGTCAGCCGCTCCGTCCGCCTGGCCGAGCACCTGCGCGGCGGCGCGGCGCGCGTTCTCCACCGTTCCGGACAGGGCGCTCGTGAGGTGGAGGGCGAGCACCTGGTCGGCGCGTCCGAGGGCGGCCTCGTAGACCTCGGCCAGCGTCTCGACGCTCGGCCGCGACGTGGTGGCGGACGCGCCGCCGTCGTCGCCAGGCAGGACCGGCAGGGTGACGACGTCGATGCCGCGGTCCGCCGCGAGCGCGCGTGGCAGGCAGGCCGCAGAGTCGGTGACGACGGCGAGGGTCATGGGCACCAGCGTATCGCCGGGCTCGCGGTGCGGTTGCGCCCTCAGGATGCCGCGTTGCGCCCCTACGATGTGGGTCATGAGTGACTCCGCTGACATCGCCCGTCTCAAGGCCGAGGCGGCGCAGGCCGCCGCTGAGGCCGCCGCCGCGAAGGCCGCTGCTGCCCAGGCCGCACTGGACGCCGCACTCGCGGCGAGCGGTGGCTCCGACGCGGTGGCCGCCGCCTCACCGGACGGGGCACCCGCCAGCCCTGAGCCTGCTGCCACCGAGTCAGCCGCCTCTGCGCCCACCGGGTCCCCCGCACCCGCTGCATCCATCTCAGCGCCCTCGTCGTCGCCGAGCCTCTCGGCCGAGGTCACCGGCTACGCCGCCCAGGTCCAGTCCGGCTACGCCTTCTCCGGCGCGACGCTCCCCGTGGGCACCTACCTCGCCTACCCCACGGACGGGAAGGCGGCCACAGGAGACCCGGCCCCCGTCGCGGGCGTGCGCGTGGGGATCCCGCTCGGCCTCATGAACCGCCACGCCCTCGTCGCCGGCGCGACGGGCACCGGCAAGACCCGCACCCTCCAGCTGCTCGCCGAGGGCCTGTCCGCAGCCGGCGTGCCCGTCTTCCTCTCCGACGTCAAGGGCGATCTCACGGGCCTGGCGGAGGCCGGCACCTCCTCGGACCGTCTCGCCGCGCGCACGGCGCAGACCGGCCAGCCCTGGAAGGGCTCCTCCTTCCCCGTCGAGCTGCTCACCCTGGGCGGCCAGGGCACCGGCACCCCGATCCGCACGACCGTCACCGACTTCGGCCCGGTGCTGCTGGCTCGCGTCCTCGGCCTCAACGAGACGCAGACGAGCGCGCTCCAGCTCGTCTTCCACTGGGCCGACCAGCAGGGCCTCGCCCTCCTCGACCTCACGGACCTGCGCGCCGTCATCGAGCACCTCACCAACACCGACGACGGCAAGGAGGAGCTCAAGTCCATCGGCGGCGTCTCCGCGGCGACAGCCGGCGTCATCCTCCGCCAGCTCGCCACTCTCGAGTCCGAGGGCGGGGACCGGTTCTTCGGCGAGCCGGCCCTCGACGTGCACGATCTCCTGCGCACCGCTGCCGACGGGCGCGGCATCATCTCCTCCCTCGAGCTGGAGGACATCCAGTCCCAGGGCGTCCTGTTCTCCACCTTCCTCATGTGGTTGCTCGGCGAGCTCTTCGAGATCCTCCCCGAGGTCGGCGACCCGGAGGAGCCGACGATCGTCTTCTTCTTCGACGAGGCGCACCTGCTCTTCGCCGACGCCACCAAGGCCTTCCTCGAGGCCGTCACCCGCACCGTCCGGCTCATCCGCTCCAAGGGCGTCGGCATCGTCTTCATCACCCAGTCACCGACGGACGTGCCTGACGAGGTCCTCGCCCAGCTGGGCAGCCGCGTCCAGCACGCCTTGCGCGCCCACACCCCAGCCGACGCAGCGAGTCTCAAGAAGGCCGTCTCCACCTTCCCGACGTCGCCGCTGGACCTGTCCGAGGTGCTGACAAGCCTCGGGACCGGTCAGGCGGTCGTCTCCGTGCTCGACGAGAAGGGCCGTCCCGCACCGGTCGCCCCGGTCGTGGTGGACGCGCCCGCCTCCGTCATGGGGCCGGGTAGGCCGGAGACGGTGCAGGCGCTCGTCTCGGGCTCCGCGATCGCGGGCAAGTACGCGACCGCCGTCGACAACGAGTCCGCATACGAGCTCCTCGCGAAGCGCCTCACGGAGCAGAACGCCGCCGAGGCGGCCGCGAAGGCTCAGGCCGAGGCGGACGCTGCTGCCAAGGCCGCCGCGGAGGCGGACGCCAAGGACAAGGCGAAGGCCCAGGCGGCAGCGCAGAAGGCGGCGGAGAAGGCCGCCGCGGCCCAGCAGCGCGAGGCGGAGCGTCTCGAGCGGGAGGCCGCCAAGCGCGCCGAGGCCGAGGAGAAGGCCGAGGCCAAGGCTAAGGAGCGCCGCCAGCGGGAGATCGAGAAGACCATCGGGCAGGTCGGACGGCAGGTGACCCGTGAGATCACGCGGTCCCTGCTGGGCAACATCCTGCGCCGCTGACCGGCGGGGACCCGTGACCGCGACTGAGGGGGACACGCCATGCGCACGACTGAACACAGCGAGCCCATGAGCACGGCCAGGATCGACGGTCTCCGGACAGCGACGGCGCCGGTCGAGCCCGTGCGGTGGGTGTGGCACCTCGCCGCGTTCGCCGTCGTGCTCGGCGCAGCGGTACCCCTGATCCAGCGGTATGAGGCGCTGCCGGACCCCTACCCCATCCACTACGACCTCACGGGGACCGCGGACGGCTTCGCGCCGAAGAGCCTCGCGATGGTCCTGCTCCCTGTGCTCATCGGTGTCGCGACGACCGTGCTTTTCGCCGTCGTCGACGTCGCGCAGCGCCGTTCGGCCAGGCAGCGGCTCGCGCGGCCGCAGGGCAGGTACGACCACCTGGACTGGACCAGTCACCGTTCGGGACGGATCTTCCCGATGGGACCGGCGAGCCTGCTCTCCGCCGTGACGCTCGCGGGCGCCGCGCTCCCGACGGTCCTGGGGACGGCGGCTGCGATGACGCTCGTGTGGGGTGGCGTGGCCGGGCTCGTGGTGCTCGCCGTCGTCGGCGCGGTGCGCTCACGACGCTCCTGACGTCCGCCAGGCTCCGCACTCCAGGAGCTGGACCACGTCACTGATTCTGGACCACTCGAGCCACTGGCTCAGGTGGTCCGGACTCAGCCAGGTGGTCCACACCGCTGCTCGGGTCCGCACCCCGTGCTCCAGGACGACGGCGTCGTCCGCCACCCGCTTCTTGGTGGCGGCCGACGCCGTCGTGCTGCTGATGGGGCCAGCCCGTGAGAGCCGCACTGAACCGATCTCGAGGTCAGGACGTCCCGGTCTCGGCGAGACGGGGCCGGCAGTTCGGGGCCGGGCCGCGCTCAGCCTCGCGTGGCTCAGCTCGCGCCGGTCACTCGGGAACGATGCTGACCAGCTTCGGGGCGCGGACGATCACCTTGCGCACTCCCTTGCCGTTCAGGGTGCGGATGACGCCGGGCGCGGCCAGCGCGAGCCTCTCGAGCTCGGCGGGGTCGATGTCCGGGTCCACCTCGAGGCGGTCGCGGACCTTGCCCTTGACCTGGATGACGCAGGTGACCTTGTCCGCGGCGAGGAGCGACTCGTCGGTGACGGTCGGGAAGTCCTCGTGAGCCAGGGAGCCCTCGTGGCCGAGGCGCTTCCAGATCTCCTCCGCGATGTGCGGGGCGACCGGGGAGACCATGAGGGTGAGGGCCTCCATAGCCTCGCGCGGCACGGCGTCGAGTCCGGTGAGGTGGTTGTTGAGGACGATGAGCTTGGCGATGGCGGTGTTGACGCGCATGCCCTCGTAGTCGTCGCGGACGCCGACGATCGTCTGGGCGACGAGGCGGCGGGTGGCGTCGTCGGCCGGGGCGTCGGAGACCGTGGTCTCCCCCGTGGTCTCGTCGACGACGTTGCGCCACAGGCGCTGGAGGAAGCGCTGGGAGCCGGAGACGGCGCGCGTGTCCCAGGGGCGGTCCTGGTCGAGCGGGCCCATGGACATCTCGTAGACGCGGAAGGTGTCCGCGCCATAGGCCTCGTACATGTCGTCCGGGGTCACGATGTTCTTGAGGGACTTGCCCATCTTGCCGTACTCGCGGTTGACCGGCTGGCCCTGCCAGGTGAAGGTGCTGGTCCCGTCCTCGGCGACCGTCTCCTCGACCTCCTCGGCCGGGACGTACTGGCCGCGGGCGTCGGTGTAGGCGTAGGCCTGGACGTAGCCCTGGTTGAAGAGCTTGTGGTACGGCTCCGAGCTCGACACGACGCCGAGGTCGAAGAGGACCTTGTGCCAGAAGCGCGAGTAGAGCAGGTGGAGGACCGCGTGCTCGACGCCGCCGACGTACAGGTCGGTGCCACCGGAGGTGTTGCCAGCCTCGGGGCGCGGGCCCATCCAGTAGGCCTCGTTCTCCGGGGCGACCAGCTCGTTCTCGTCGGTCGGGTCGATGTAGCGCATCTCGTACCAGCACGAACCGGCCCACTGGGGCATCGTGTTCGTCTCGCGGTAGTACGTCTGGACGCCGTCGCCCCCGCCGAGATCGAGCTCGACCTTGACCCACTCCTCAGCCTTGCCGAGCGGGGGCTCAGGGGAGGAGCCGGCGTCGTCGGGGTCGTAGGACCGGGGCGAGTAGTCGGTGACCTCGGGAAGCTCGACGGGGAGCATGGACTCGGGGACGGCGTGGACGTGGCCCTCCTCGTCCCAGACGATCGGGAAGGGCTCGCCCCAGTAGCGCTGGCGGGAGAAGAGCCAGTCGCGCAGCCGGTAGGTGACGGCGCCGCGGCCGGTGCCCTCGGACTCGAGGAACGCGATCATCCTCGCCTTCGCCTCGTCCTTGGTGAGGCCGTTGACGTCGACGCGGTCGTTGGCGGAGTCGACGGCGACGCCGTCGCCGGTGTAGGCGCCCTGGGCGAGGTCGATGCCGTGCGGGTCGTCGGCCGGGCCGATGGTCTGGATGAGGTCGAGGTCGTACTTGGTGGCGAAGGCGTAGTCGCGGTCGTCGTGGGCGGGGACGGCCATGATGGCGCCGGTGCCGTAGCCCATGAGGACGTAGTCGGCGACGAAGATCGGCACACGCTTGCCGCTCACGGGGTTGACGCCGTAGAAGCCGGTGAAGACGCCGGTCTTGGTGCGGCCCTCGTCCGTGCGCTCGGCCTCCGTGGCGGCGGCGGCGTAGGCGCGGTAGGCGGCGACGGCCTCGGCCGGGGTGGCGTGGCCGTCCTTCCAGGCCTCGCGGGTGCCCTCGGGCCACTCGGCGGGGACGGTGAGCCCCTCGGCGCCGTCGACCTCGATGGAGCCCAGCAGCGGGTGCTCGGGGGCGACGACCATGAAGGTCGCGCCGAAGAGGGTGTCGGGGCGGGTCGTGTAGACGGTGAGGTCGGTGACCTCGGAGCCGGCCTGAGCGGCGCCGTCGACGGCGAAGGTGACCTCGGCGCCCTCGGAGCGGCCGATCCAGTTGCGCTGCATCGACTTGACCTTCTCGGGCCAGTCGACGGTGTCGAGGTCCTCGGCGAGGCGGTCGCCGTAGGCGGTGATGCGCATCATCCACTGGCGGAGGTTGCGCTTGAAGACGGGGTAGTTGCCGCGCTCGGAGCGGCCCTCGGAGGTGACCTCCTCGTTGGCGAGGACGGTGCCGAGGCCGGGGCACCAGTTGACGGGCGCGCTGGAGACGTAGGCGAGGCGGTGGGAGTCGACGACGTCGGCCTGCTCGGCCTTGGACAGCTCCGCCCAGGGGCGGCCGTCGGGGGTGGCGACCGTGCCTGCGGCGAGCTTCTCGATGAGCTCGGAGACGGGGCGGGCGGCGCCCTTCCCGCGGCCGTCGCGGCGCGGGGCCTCGGGGTCCATCCAGGAGTTGAAGACCTTGAGGAAGATCCACTGGGTCCACTTGACGTAGTCGACGTCGATGGTGGCCAGGGTGCGGCGCTTGTCGTGGGAGAGGCCGAGGCGGCGCAGCTGGCGGCGCATGTTGGCGATGTTGGCCTCGGTGGAGACGCGCGGGTGCTGGCCGGTCTGGACGGCGTACTGCTCGGCGGGCAGGCCGAAGGCGTCGTAGCCCATCGTGTAGAGGACGTTCTTGCCCGTCATGCGGGTGAAGCGGGCGACGACGTCGGTGGCGATGTAGCCCAGCGGGTGGCCGACGTGGAGGCCCTTGCCCGAGGGGTACGGGAACATGTCGAGGAGGAAGAACTTCTCCTTGGAGGCCTCCGGGCCCGCGAGCGCGCCGACGGGGTTGTCGGAGTAGAAGGTGCCCTCGGACTCCCAGCGGTCCTGCCAGGCGGTCTCGATGGTGTCGGCCAGCTGCGCCGTGTAGCGGTACGGCGTGGTCGACTGCGGGCTCCGGCCCGCGTTCTGCTCCGGGGTCTGCTGAGTCTGGCTCATCGACGGAGGGCTCTCTTCCTGCTCGTGGCGTGGTGGGAGCGCCGGGCCGCCGGGGTGAGGCGGAGACGCGCTCCTCGCTGAGGCCAGCCTATCGCCCGGAACGGCGCGGAACCGGCGCCGTCCGGCCCCCGGGCGGGCGACGCCGGTCACGTCGATGTCGCTCCTGTCAGCGTCCCCGCAGGCGTCCGCTCGCGGCGGGATCGCGCCGCGAGGCCGGTCGGCGCCACACCGCACCCAGGCCCCTCCCAGGAGGCTCCCGTAGCCTGCCCACTCTCCCGAACGCCCGATGACCGCCGACGAGAGGCCCTCATGACCCGCGCCGCCCGCCCGTCCCGCACGCGCAACCCCTTCGCCGCGCTCGCCCACCGCCTCGAGTCCGAGGTCTTCTCGGGCCTGCTCATGGTGACCGCCGCGCTCGCCGCCCTCGTCTGGGCGAACTCGCCGTGGCGCGACGCCTACGAGACGCTGTCGACCACCGTCGTCGGCCCCCACGCGCTTCACCTCGACCTCGACCTGGCCACCTGGGCCGCCGACGGCCTCCTCGCGATCTTCTTCTTCGTGGTGGGTCTCGAGCTCAAGCAGGAGCTCGTCGTCGGCTCCCTGCGCGACGTGCGCGAGGCCGCCCTGCCGATGCTGGCCGCCGTGTTCGGGATGATCGGCCCGGCGGCCGTGTACGTGTCCGTCCAGCTCGTCGGGGGCGGCGGCCTGAGCGGCTGGGCCGTCCCGACGGCGACCGACATCGCCTTCGCCGTCGCCGTCCTGTCGATCTTCGGCAAGGGCATGCCGCCGGCGGCCCGGACCTTCCTGCTCACCCTGGCGGTCGTCGACGACCTCCTCGCGATCGTCGTCATCGCGGCCTTCTACTCCTCGGGGCTCAACGCTCTCATGCTGCTCGGCGCGCTGGCGGTCATCGCCGTCTTCGGCCTGCTCGTCCAGCGCGGCGTCACGCACTGGTTCCTGCTCATCCCGCTGGGCGTCGTCGCCTGGTGGCTCATGCACTCCTCGGGCGTCCACGCCACCATCGCGGGTGTGCTGCTCGGACTCACCGTCCCCGCGCGGCCGACGCGCCGCGAGCCCACGGGCATGACGGCGCGCTTCACGCACCTCATCCACCCGGTCAGTGCCGGGCTGGCGCTGCCGCTCTTCGCTCTCATGGCCGCGGGGGTCAACATGGTCGACGCCGGTGGGCTCGGCCAGGTCCTCACCGACCCGGTCGCCGTCGGTGTGTACCTCGGGTTGCCGCTCGGCAAGGTCCTTGGGATCTGGGGCTCGGTCGTGCTCCTCACCCGCTTCACGGGGCTGCGCCTGGGGCACGGCGTCGACGCCCCGGACGTCCTGGCGCTCTCAGCGATCGCGGGGATCGGCTTCACGGTGTCGCTGCTCATCTCGAAGCTCGCCTTCGGGGCCGGCACGACGGCGGACCACGCGAGCGCCGCGGTCCTGCTCGGCACGGCCCTGTCCGCGGTGCTGGGCTCGGTTCTCCTGCAGCTGCGGGTGCGCACGCACCGGCGCGGAACGCCGTCGGCGCGCACCGGCACGATCCACGTGCACCGGCACTGAGCCGCCCTCACCTGCCACGGAGCCGGATGGCCGGAGGGCACGCTGGCACCGCTGAGGCCCCCACCGCGAGCGCGGTGGGGGCCTCAGCCGTGTCGGCGGACGAGTCAGACCAGGGCCGGCGAGCCGAGCTCGGAGGGCACGTTCGCGCCCCAGCCGTCCTCGGCGAGCGCGGTGCGCAGCTCGGTCATGGCGGCGTCGAGGTCGTCGGCAGGGGCAGCGGAGGCGCTGGAGGGGTTGACGTCGGAGGCGTCGTACAGCGGGAGGACGTGGACGTGGAGGTGGGGCACGTCGAGGCCGACGACGATGATTCCCGGGCGGACGGCGTCGAAGACACGGACCTGCGCGGCCGCGATCCGCTGCGCGACGACGGCGAGGTGCGCGACCGTCTCCTCGGGCGCGTCCACGTAGGACGCGATCTCCTCGCGCGGGACCACGAGGACGTGACCGCGGGTCTGGGGCTGGATGGTCGCGAAGGCGACGCACACGTCGTCGGCCCACACGAAGCGGCCGGGGATCTCCCCGTTGATGATCCTGGTGAAGACGGTCGGCTCGGTCGGCTCAGCGCTGCTCATGCCCTGAGCCTAGCGAGCAAGGCTGTGGTCGAACCGTCTCGTCAGCGGGCGCGCTCGTCGAGCACCCACACGGTGGCCGAGCCGACGATGGCGGTCTCGGTCTCGGGACGCCGCGCCCCGGCGGGGAGCACCGCCCGCAGGACGCTGGCACGCCGTCGCGCCGAGCGGCCGCCCCGGCGAGTGCTTTCTCCCTCGGGCCGAGCCGGCGCCGGCACCCGGTCGACGACGGTGACGGGCGTGTCGAGCCCGATCCCGGCCGCGGCGAGCTCGCGCAGCGTGTCGACGTCGTCGAGGATGCGTCCGACGACGCCGGTCTGCCCGACGCGCAGGGCATCGACGCTGCGAAGAGCGGGCTGGACGCAGGAGCCGTCCGGTGCGGGGACGGGGTCTCCGTGGGGGTCGCGCACGGGGTGGCCGAGCGCCTCGTCGAGCGCGGCGAGGAGGCGGTCGGAGACGGCGTGCTCGAGGACCTCGGCCTCGTCGTGGACCTCGTCCCAGCCGAGGCCCAGGCGCTCGACGAGGTAGGTCTCGAGGAGCCGATGGCGGCGCACGATGGAGGTCGCGAGCCCGCGCCCGTGCTCGGTGAGCGTGACCGCCTTGTAGGGCTCATGAAGGAGCAGCCCGGCCTCGACGAGCCGGGAGACGTTCTCCGAGGCGGTCGAGGGCGCGACGCCCATCCGGCGGGAGAGGCCCGTGATGGAGGCACCGGGTCCACCCCACTCGGAGGCGGACCAGACGGCCTTGAGGTAGTCCTGGGTGACGGTGGAGTCCCCGGCACCGGCAGGCGCGGGAGCGCGGGGGTCGACGGCCATGTCCCGTCCTCCTCGTGGTCGTGAGCGTGCGGGGCCATTGTGCACCTCGCGGCCGTCCGCGCAGCGGCCCGGGGCCGGCGCCGCCCCGGCAGCCCAGCGAGCCCCGCCGGCGGCCGCCGTCAGTCCGCCGAGGCGGAACCCGTCGCCGTCGTGGCGGCTCCCTCGCCGGCCGTCCCGACCGCGGGCACGGGCTCCCACGCCCCAACGGTCACCGAGGCGTCGGGGTGGACGACGATCGCGCACCAGGCGAGCAGGTCGCCGTCGGAGGAGAAGGACAGGACGTGGAGGTAGGCGTCCTGGGTGACGGCGCCCAGGGAGGTGCCGCCCTTGCCCGCCCCGCTGATGAGGCCGGCCACGGGGCCGTCCTTCCCCTGGGTGACGCTCATCCCCCGTTCCTGGTGGACGTGACCGGCCAGGAGGAGGGGCGTGCAGCCGGAGGCCTGCATGGGGTCGAAGGTGTACGGCTCGTGGATGAGCATGACGTCGACGCGGCGGCCGGCCGCGAGCGAGCGGCACGCGACGTCGTCGAGCCTCTCGCCGAGCTGCGCGACCGTCTCGTCGCCGCGCTGGCGGGTGCCGGAGGCGTCGGTGCGATCGGCGTCGACGTCGCCGAGGACGGTGAGGCCCGCGACCTTCTGGACGGTGCCGTCGGTGACGGTCCACCCCATGGCGCGAAGTCGGGCGGCGGTGTCGGCGGAGTCGTGGTTGCCGATCGTGGCGATCCGGGCGGTGCCGCTCGGGACCGCCCTGTTCAGCGCGTCGACGCAGACCTGCTCGGCTGAGGAGCCGGTCATCGTGAGGTCGCCGTCTTCCATGTGGACCGCGGCCCCGGCGACCTCGTCGAGGGTGCCGGCCAACGCGATCATGTCGAGGTTGCAGTGCAGGTCGGTGCTCATGACGGCGGTGACGGTGCCGTCCTGGGTCGTCGTGAGCGCCCCGGTGGTGCGCGGCGTCGAGCCCTGCGTCGCCGCGGCGGTCGAACCGGTGGAGGGCGTCGTACCGGATTCGTCGGTCGGCGCGGGCGAGACGACTTGGTCGGTGAGCCGCTCGCGCGCCAGGGCGGTGGCTGCCGCCGAGGCGACGGCGTCGTCGTCGACCGCGCCGTCCGCGGCGGTGACGGCAGTGGTGCCTCCGACAGCCTCGGAGGCGGACCAGGCGGCGCGCAGGTTGGCCTCGGCGGCCGTGTAGAAGCGCTCGTCCTTGTCGAGGAAGGTCTTGACGCGCGGTCCGTAGGCCTCGATGACGTCGGCGACGCGGCCCGACACCCGGGCGTCGGCGAGGGCGGTCCCCGACAGGACGTCGAGGGTGCTCTCCGCCGGGGTGGCGGTGGTCAGACGCGGAACGAGGAGCGCCGCGACGGCGACCGCGGTGGTGGAGGCGACGAGGGCGGAGGCCGGTCCGCGCGCCAGACCCGCCCGCACAGCGTCGCGCAGGCGCCCGGCCGTGGCCAGCCGCCCGGCTGCGACGAGGCACAGGACGACCGACTCGAGGAGCCCGGCGCGGCGCAGCGCGTCCGCGGCGAGCGCCCTCACCCCGGCCTCGATCGTGGGCTCGGGGTGGCTGACGAGGTTGACGTAGGCGGCGCCGTCCGAGGACAGGTCGATGCCGACGCTCTTCGAGGACACCGCGGAGGCGTCCGCCGCGGCCGGGATCTCGCCCAGGACGACGTCGACGCCGAGCGGTGCGACCGGCGAGTCCAGGGAGACCGATCCGAGAGGTCCGAGGTCGAGGGAGACCGAGGAGTCGAGCGTCGTCGACCACTCCGCCTGGTGCGGCCCGACCGGCGAGGAGGCGCTCGCCGTGACGACGCCGAGCAGGAGGCTGAGGACTCCGGTGACGACGAGCAGGACGGTGGTGCGCACCGTCCTGCGGAAGGTCACGGTGCGGGCCTCCCAGAACCGGGTGAGGGCACCGTGAAGCCGGGCGGCGCCGCCCCTCGTCGGACCCCCGCCGCCGCTCCCCTCAGCAGAGCACGTCGCACGGGCACGACGAGGCGACCCGGCGGCCGCCTCGGGGGCGGTCCGCCGCGTCGGGTACTCGTCTGAGCCGGGGGTCACCTGCTCGGTGCTCCTCAGTGGCGGGCCGCGGCGAGCCGAGCAGCGAGATCGGTGACGTACTCGGCGGTGTCCTCCCAGCCCGTGACGGCGTGGCAGGGGACGCCGAGCGCCTTGACCGGGTAGTCGTTGCCGGCCGGGTCGAGCCGGTCGCCGACGAAGAGCATGTCGTCCAGGGCGATGCCGGTGACCTCGGCGAGGCGACGCATGCCGTAGGCCTTGTCGACGCCCCTGAGGGTGATGTCGACGCTGGTCGAGCCGCCGGAGCGCACCTCGAGCTCGGGCAGGTAGGGGGCGACCGCGTCGCGCAGGGCGGACTTCTTCTCGCCCGTGGGGTCCCAGGCGCGCTTGGCGTCCACGGGGGCCTCCTGTCCGAGGGCGGAGAAGGTGATCTGGCTGCCGCGGTCCTCGAGGACGGGGCCCCAGGTCTCCGTCTCCCACAGGCCGAGCCGACGGGCCTCGCGCTCGACGATGGCGAAGCCCTCGGTGATCTGCTCGGGGGTGAGGTCGTTGGCGTACTCGAGGGTCCAGCCGGCGAGCGCGTCGTCGGAGGTCTCGGAGGCGGTGCCCTCGTAGCGGTAGTAGCGGGTGCCGCAGGTGGGCATGAGGTGGAGGCGCGTGAGCTCGGAGGGGCTCGCGCCGATGCGGGCGAGGACCTGGTCGCGGAACTGGTTGATCTGGCCGCCGGAGATGACGCAGACGGGCACGACGTCGAGGAGCGCCCGCAGCGCACGAGCCATCGGCTCGGGGACGGGCGACTTCGAGGGAGCGAGGGTGTCGTCCAGGTCGAAGGCGACGAGGGCGGGCGACGTCCGCTGGTCGGCGGGAGTGCTGGTCTGGTCGGTCATGGGCGTCATTCTGACGTACCCGGCCCGGACGGTGGGAGACCGTCCGGGCCGGGTACGTCACGTCGGGGCGCCCGACGCGGATGACCGTCCTCCTTGGAGGACGAGCGGGTCAGCTCGTGGGAGCACCCTCGTGCAGGTGGGCGTGCGCGGCCGCGGACGCGGCGGCACGCGCCTCACGGTCCTCCCGACGACCTCGCACGATGAGCGAGACCGCTGCGGCGGCGAGACCGCCCCAGATGATGACGATGGCGACGACCATGAGGGCGATGGCGGATCCGGTCACGTCAGTTCACCTCCTCGGAGGTCAGGCGCGGGTCCTCGAGGTCGAGCGGCGTGAAGTCATCGACGTCGAAGCGCCACGGGACGAGGGTGAGGACGACGGTGGCGACGGCGACGAGGAACAGCATGCCCCAGCCGAAGACGGCCTCGAAGCTGGTGGAGTAGCCGTATCCGTCGCGGGCGTAGGACCAGGCGGTCTGGACGAACATGACACCGAGCAGGATCGGGATGACGGCGGCGATCATGACGCGCCACCAGGTTCCGATGACACGCGTCTCGGAGACGACGTTGAGGTGGCGCTGGAGCTCCTTGAGACGACGCAGCACGAGGCCCACGCCGACGCAGGCGATGACGGCGGCGGAGACGACGCCGATGTTGTTGATGAAGGCGTCGACGACGTCGAGGTTGTACATGCCTGACGAGGAGCCGAAGAGGATGAAGGAGATGATCGCGGACGGGATGCCCGTGATGAGGGTGGCCTTGGGGGTGGACCAGGCGAACTTCTCGGAGAAGCCCGCGGCGACCACCTGGATGATCGAGATGAGGCTGGTCAGGCCCGCCATGAAGAACGACCCGAAGAAGAGGACGCCGAAGATCGCGCCGCCGGGCATCTGGCCGACGACCGTCGGGAAGGTGACGAAGGACAGGGAGACGCCCGCGATGTTGTCGAGGTCGGAGACCCCGACGCCCTGGGTGTGCGCCATGAAGCCGAGCGTGGCGAAGACGCCGATGCCGGCGAGGAGCTCGAAGGAGGAGTTCGCGAAGGCGGCGACGAGCCCGGTGCCCACGAGGTTGGAGCGCTTCCGCAGGTAGGACGCGTAGGTGAGCATGATGCCGAAGCCGATGGACAGGGAGAAGAAGATCTGGCCGAAGGCGGCCATCCACACGCGGGACTGACCCAGGTCGGACCAGTCCGGGGTGAACAGCGCGTTGAGCCCCTGAGCCGCGCCCGGGAGGAAGAGTGCCCGGATCACGAGCGCCGCGAACATGACGACGAGGAGCGGGAGGAAGAACTTGTTGGCCTTCTCGACGCCGTTGGCGACGCCGCGGGCGATGATGAACAGCGCGAGGATCCACACGATGACGAGCGGGATGATGACGCCGTGGACGGGCTCGTACGTGAGGGACGGGGTGCCGTCGGCGGAGAGCTCGGACAGCCCGATGAACTTGTTGAAGAAGCCTCCTGCGTCATCACCCCAGGCGGTGTTGACGGAGAAGAAGATGTACCGCAGCGACCAGGCGAGGATCACGGCGTAGTACGTCTGGATGACGAAGCAGATGAACACCTGGTACCAGCCGAGCCACTCGAAGCGTCGCGCGAGACGGCGGAAGACGGCCGGGGCCGAGCCGCGGAACCGGTGGCCGAGCGAGTAGTCCAGGAAGAGGAACGGCACGCCTGCCAGGAGCAGCGCGCAGATGTAGGGCACCATGAAGGCGCCCCCGCCGTTGGAGTAGGCGACGCCGGGGAAGCGCCAGATGTTGCCCAGGCCGACGGCGGAGCCGATGGCCGCCATGAGGAAGCCGAGCTGGCCGGACCACTGCTCGCGCCCGGTCTCGGACGTGCTGGGTGAGGTGGACATGGGGTGAACCTCTTGTGAGGGGTGGTCGTCGTACGCCGACCGAAGTGGTCGGGCGTCACTGACCTGCGCGGGCGCGCAGGGACGCTGATGGCTCGGGAAGGTAGTCGTGACCATGTGTCGTGCAGATGGTGTCCCATGATCCGAGACGCCTGTGCTGTGCGACACTGTGCCGGACTAAGGGTGCTCTTCCGGCACCCGACGCCGTCGCGCGTCCGCGCGCCCCGCAGGGCGCCCACGACGCCTCGGACGCCCCGCACCCCCGCGGGCGCCCCGCACCGCGAGAAGGAACCCCATGGCCACGCCCCACATTGCCGCCGAGCCCGGCGACTTCGCCCCCGCCGTCCTCATGCCCGGCGACCCCAAGCGCGCCCAGCGCATCGCCGATGCCGTCCTCGACGAGCCCCGTCTCGTCACCGACGTCCGCGGGATGCTCGGCTTCACCGGCACCCACGAGGGCAAGCCGCTCTCCGTCATGGGCTCCGGGATGGGCCAGCCCTCCTTCACCATCTACGCCACCGAGCTCTTCAGCCAGTTCGGCGTCCAGCGCATCATCCGCGTCGGGACGGCCGGCGGAATCAGCACGCACGTCCACGTCGGCGACGTCGTCATCGCCACCGGCGCCCACACCGACTCCGCGATGAACCAGCTGCGCGTCCCCGGCGTCAACTTCTCCGCCGTCGCCGACTTCCACCTCGCCCAGGCCGCCTGGGCCGAGGCCGAGGCCGCGGGCATGACGGACCGCGTCCACGCCGGGACGATCATCTCCCGCGACCACTTCTACTTCACGCCCGAGGGCCAGACCGAGGCCCTGGCCCGCTACGGCACCCTCGCCGTCGAGATGGAGGCCGCTGCCCTCTACGGCACCGCCGCCGAGCACGGCACCCAGGCCCTCGCCGTCCTCACCATCTCTGACCACCTCCTCGACCACTCCGGCGACATGTCCGCCGAGGACCGCGAGACCCGCTTCCAGGACTCCCTGCGCCTCGCCGTCGCAGCCGCGCTCAGCTGAGGCAGACGCCCACACCGAGCGACCAGGCAGGCCCTCGCGGAGCGCGACGCGCCGCAGGCAGGGCTCGGGGCGCGGCGTCGCGGCGAGCGTGGAGCGCGGCCGGCGCGCGGGTGCGCGCCCGGAGTCGTAGCCTGCGCTGCATGATCATGCGCCAGGTGCTGCCACGAGCGGCCGCCGCCCTCCCCGGTCAGGGGACGGTGCGACGGCCGCTCTCGCGCGCCCGCGCCCTCGACCTGCGCTACGTGCGCACGGGACCGGTCACCGACGAGCCGGTCCTCGTCATCCCGGGCGGTCCGGGCCTCGCCTCCGTGCTGCCCTACGCGGGCCTCCGCGCGAGGGCGGCGCGCCTCGGCACCGACGTCCTCATGGTCGAGCACCGGGGCGTGGGCCTCTCCCGCCGTGACACGACCGGGCACGACCTCCTCCCCGAGGACCTCACGGTGGACGCGGTCGTGGATGACCTCCTCGCGGTCCTCGACGCCGTCGGGGCACCGCGCGCCCTCGTCTACGGCTCCTCCTACGGCGCCTACCTGGCGGCCGCGCTCGGTGAGCGGGCGCCCGAGCGCGTCGCCGCCATGGTCCTCGACTCGCCGCTGCTCACCGCCCGGGCCCTGCGCGCCGAGCGGCGGGCCGTGCGCGCCGCCCTGTGGGACGGGTCCGTCCCGGGGACGTCCGTGCTCGCGGCCAGGGTCAGGTCCCTGTCCGGCGACGGCGTCCCCGACGACGAGCTCGTCGACGCTTTGCGAGCCGCCCACGAGCTCGGCGGCGCCGACCTCGCGCGCCGCGTCACGGCGGCGTGGCGCCGCGGGCGGGGACGCCTCGCCCGGGCCCTGCTGCTGGCGTGGGCGGGCCACGGCCCGGAGCCCGAGGGCGGCAGCTGGCCCGCCTTCTACGAGTACGACCTCGTCTCCGCCCTCGCCCGGCGCGAGCTCGACTTCTCCCCCGCGCCCGACGGCGCCCCGCTCGACGTCGCGCTCGCGTACGGGCGGGTCGCGGGTTCCGAGGCGCCGGACGCCCCCTTCGAGGGCGAGGAGCACGACCTGCCGCGGGCGCTGCGCCGCTTCACCTGGCCGACCGTCGTCGTCTCGGGGCGCCGCGACATGACGACCCCGCCGGAGGTGGCGCGCCGGGCGGCGGCCGGGCTCCCCCACGGCGTCCTCGTGACGATCGACGGCGGGCACTCGGCGCTCGAGAACCGTCCCGAGACGGCTCTCGCCGTCGTGAGGGCGATTCAGGCGGGCGCCTGGGAACGGTTGCCGGGGCTCGAGGACGCGCTCGACGCGCTCCCGCGGCTCGCCGTCGCCGCACGGCTCCCGGCGATCGTCCGAGCGTGCCTCGCGCTCCCCGTCTGAGCACGGTCCCGGTCCCGGCCCGGGTCGGCGCACTCCCGAGGGAACGACGCCTAGCGCGCGAGGCCGGAGAGCAGTGCCTGGGAGGCGGCGACGATCTGCTCCTGGGCGCTCGTGCAGCTCGTCGTCGGCTCTCCGTCTCCGTCCTGGGGCCCGTAGTCCCCGAAGTCAGCGTGGACGGCGCCGTCCACCTCCACGAAGCGGGTACCGGCGGGGAGCAGGTTCCGGGTGCCGGCCACCTTCGCGGGCGTGGTGAGCCCGTTAGCGCTCGCGGTGACCGAGGTGATGTCGAGGCCCTCCTCGTCCGCGACCCGGCTGGCGGGGTAGGCGGCCCACAGGAGGAGGCCGCGCACGGCCGGGGCGTCGACCTCGCGCGCGGCGACGACGCCACCGAGACTGTGTCCTCCGACGGCCCACGTGGTGACCTCGGGGTGGTGGGCGATGACGGCCTCGGCGGCGCCCGTGGCGAGGAAGGCGACCTGGAGCCGCTGCTTGACGATGACGACCTCGTAGCCGCCCGCGGCGACGTCCGAGGCGAGCGGCACGTACGCCTGGGGCGCGACGAGGGCGCCCGGTTGGAGCACGAGACCGGTCGTGGCCGTCCCGGTCGCGGGGCGCAGGACGATCTCGGTCGAGCTCTCAGCGACGGTGACGCCGTCGGCGATCCTCTCGCTCGTCGCGGCGGCGGGACGGAGCCAGGCGGTGGCCCCCGCCAGTGCGAGGAAGAGGACGGCGAGAAGTGCGCGCCCGACGCCCGCGAGGACACGGCGCCCGCTCCCTCTGCGCCCCGCCCGTGCATCGGGGAGTCCTCGCAGGCCTGAGACGAGGAGCCCGAGGCCGAGCAGCGTCACGACCGCGAGGAGGACGGCCGTCGCGGGGTGCAGGCCTCGGAGCACCGCGACAGCGACGCTGGCCGTCCAGCCGGCGGCGACGAGGCAGGCGAGTCCGAGAGCAGTCCGGAGGACAGGTCGTCCGGGCGGGAGCGGTGCGCAAGTCACCCGCCGGACGCTAGCCGACTCGCTCACGACCGCACCCTCACCTGCGGCCGGCAGGGAGAGACCCTGCGGGCCGGCTGCGGCGTCAGGCGCGGCGGGAGGCCTCGTAGGCGGCGCCCACGATGCCGGCGGTGTTGAGCAGCTGAGCCGGGACGATCTCGGTCTTGAGGTCGAGGAGCGGGAGGAACTTCTCGCTCTTCTTGGACACGCCGCCGCCGACGACGAAGAGGTCGGGGCTGAAGAGCATCTCGACGTGGGCGTAGTAGCGCTGGAGGCGCTTGGCCCACTTCTTCCAGGACAGCTCCTGGAGGTCCTTCTGCGCGGAGGAGGCGCGGGACTCGGCGTCGTGGCCGTCGATCTCGAGGTGGCCGAGCTCGGTGTTGGGGACGAGGGTGCCGTCGACGATGACGGCGGAGCCGATCCCGGTGCCGAGCGTCGTCACGATGACGGTGCCGGGCTGCCCCTTGGCGGCGCCGTAGGCGACCTCGGCGAGGCCGGCGGCGTCGGCGTCGTTGAGGACCGTGACGGGGCGGCCCAGGTGCTTGGCCATGAGGGCGGCGACGTTGACGCCGGCCCAGGACTGGTCGAGGTTGGCGATGAAGGGCGCGACGCCGTGGATGATCGGCGCGGGGAAGTCGACGCCGACGGGGACGTCCTCGCCGACCTCGAGGGCGAGGAGGATCTGCTTGCAGACCTCGGCGACGGCATCCGGGGTGGAGGGCTGGGGCGTGTCGATGCGGACGCGCTCACCGATGAACTCGCCGGTGGTGAGGTCGACGAGGGCGCCCTTGACGCCCGATCCGCCGATGTCGATGCCGCAGCCGACGTGTGCCATGCGAGTCCTCCAGGGGTCGTAGATGGTGGCCAGAGGCAGGCTACAGCAGCCGGGCGCAGAGCGTGCCCGCATCGTCGGGGCCGCGGACGAGGGCGGTGCCGCAGGGCCTTCGCGCAGGGAACGACGAAGGACCCCGCCGGCGGCGGGGTCCTTCCGAGGGTGGACCTAGCAGAAGGCTTGTCGAAGCTCGCCCCGCCAGTGATTCAGATGGTGCGAGCGCACCGGTCGATCCGCGGTCGCGCGGTGCGGCCTACCCAACGTGAGCCAGAACCGGTAAGTGGCTCTTCCCAATCAACGGTGTAGTTGCTGCTTGAAGCCGCCGGTCTCGAGGAGGCTGCGGGCGATGTAGTGGGTGAGGTTGCGGAAGCCCAACGCGATGCCGCGTAGGTGCTCGAGTCGTCCGTTGATGGCCTCGGTTGGCCCGTTGCTGGGGCCGGGTCTGTCGAAGTAGGCCAGCACGTCCGCGGCGCGCTTGTTCAGTGTCCGGCCCAGTCGAGCGACCTCGGCAAGACCGGCCGGAACACCACGGGCCACGGAGGCGATCAGCGCGCTCATGGTGGCCTTCCCGGCATTGCGGTCGGGGTCGCGGTAGGCGGCGATCATGCGCTGGTAGACGCTCCAGGTGGCCTCGACCGCGACATGACGCTCATCGGCGAACAAGTCAGCCAGCCGGACCTTCTGGCGGTCGGTGAGCAGGTCGGCGCCGGTGTGCAGAGTGCGTCGGGCCCTGTACAGCGGGTCACCGGCGCGGCCCCGTCGGCCGAAGATGTCCTGCTGAGCGCGTTGTCGGCATTCGTCCAAGGCGTCGGCGGCCAGGTGGATCACGTGGAAGGGATCCATCACGGCCGTGACGTGCGGGATCTCCTCGACCACGGCCGTCTTGAACCCGGTGAACCCATCCATCGCGACGACCTCGACCTGTTCCCGCCACGCCTGGTCGCGGCTGGCGAGCCACGTCTTGAAGGCGGCCTTGGAACGCCCTTCAATCATGTCCAACAGCCGCGCAGAACCGGTCCCATCCCGCACACCGGTGAGGTCGATGATGACGGTCACGTACTTGTCCCCGCGGCGAGTGTGACGCCAGACGTGTTCGTCCACGCCGAGCACCTTGACGCCATCGAAACGGGTGTTATCGCTGATCAGGCGCCTGCGTCCTTCGTCCAGGACGGCGGTGTTGGCGGTGTCCCACGCCACCCCGAGCGCTTGCGCTATGCGACTCATCGACAGGTGTGCCACCACGAGTCCTTCGAGCGCCCAGGCCAGAGCTGTCTTGGTGAGCTTGCACCGTGGCGCTGCCGCGGCGTTGATGTCTTGGCGCCACACGTGCCCGCAGCCAGTGCAGCGGCAGCGACGCAGCCGGACCTGCAGAATCGTCGGGCGCCATCCCAGCGGAGTATGAGCCAGTTCCCGCACCGCGCAGTCGCGCACGCGCCCTTCGCAACCGCACCGTCGGCACCAGCGGTCATCGGCGACGACGCGGCAGGCCAGCACTGCCTTGTGCGGAAACAAACACTGACCGACTGCTTGTAGGCCCAGGTCATCCAGGCCGGTGAAGGTGGTCAGGTCGGGGTCGCTGAAGGTAGCGTCGAACACGTCGAGGTCTTTCGGATGGCTGTGTGAGAACTTCCATCCTCGGAAGACCTCGACGCCTATCCCGGTAGCGACGCGCCCACCCCGGCCCGCTCAGGTGAACACGGCACCTACACCCTCATCTGGGAAGAGCCAGACAACTTGGCCCGGGGCTCGGCCGCGGCGGTGGTGTCCTGGCGCCACACATACCCGCAGCCGCTGCAGCGGTAACGGCGCACGACGACCTCCAGCGTCGTGGGCCGCCAGCCCAGTGGTTCGTGGGCAAGCCGTCGGACCACGGTGTCACGTGGTCTCCCTTCGCAGCCGCAGCGCCGGCACCACTGGTCGGGCTCGACCACCTGGCAGGCCAATACGGCACGATCCGGCTCGAGTCGCTGCCCGGTGACAACGAGGCCGAGTTCGTCGAGGCGGCAGAAGGCAGTCAGGTCGGGGCTGGCGAACGCATCAGCGCGCCCGCCGACGGTAGCGTCGTGCACGTCGAGGTCTTTCGGGCTGAGTGTGTAGGAGCTCTCATCCTCGGGAGACCTCGACCTCTATCCGGCCACCGACGCGCCGGCCCGCCGCGCGACGTGCGCTACACCCTCATCTGGGAAGAGCCTGATGACGGCGAGCATCGGGAGCAGCAGCGCGCGGATCGCGGTGGAGAAGGAGGCGATGACGACCCGTCCAGTGGGGGTGGAGTCGTCGATGCGCGCGAGCTCGCGACGGGCGGTGGCGAGCTCCTCCTCGATGCGCTCGGCGGCCTCGACGAGCACGCGTCCGGCGTCGGTGAGGAGGGCCCCTCGGGGTGTTCTGTCGATCACACGAGCGCGGGCCTCCTTCTCGAGCAGCTTGATCTGCTGAGAGACCGCGGAGGGCGACACGTGCTGGGATTCCGCGGCTGCGACGATCCCGCCGGCACGGTGCACGGCGAGCAGCACGCTGAGCCTGTGAGGTGAGACATCCACGGAAGGAGTAATTCAGATTTCCTTCACACCGGATGCAGAGACCTGCGATTGATGTGCACCTACCGGCGGGGAAGTATTTGAGCCATGAACGACGTGCTCGCAACCATCATCTCCATCGGCGGCTGGGTCGGCGCCGCAGAGTTCCTCCTCGGCTACTTCCTCATCTCGAGGAACCGCATCGCCGGAGACTCCCTCAAGTACCAGGCCCTCAACATCTCAGGCTCCGTCCTGCTCATGACCAACTGCGCCTGCACAAGCGCGTGGCCGAGCGCGATCTCCAACGTCTTCTACCTCTTCGTGGGCGTCACCATCCTGTTCACGGTCAAGCGCGCCTATATCGCGCAGCTGGCCCACAGGCGCCGCGAGGAGCTGGCCGCCCGCCGCGCCGCTGCCCGCTCCCGCCGCGGCGCCGTCGCCACGGCCGAGCTCGCCGAGCTCTCCCTCATCGAGGCCTGACGCTCCTCGCGGCGCTGCCGCGGGTGAGCACGTCACCGGCAGCAGCCGCGTACGAAGCAGGCACGGGGCCCGTCCACCGAGAAGGTGGGCGGGCCCCGTCGTCACAACCGGCCCCGCCCTAACTAACGACTCAGCCTCCAAGCCGCGAACCGTCACGACATCATCAATCGATCTCTACTGGATCGATTCGAACACAAACTCCCTACCCGAATCGGCAGACTCCTTGCACAGCACCAGCCGATCATCCTGATTCTGACTTATGGCCGGCTTACAGAGAATGTCCGCCGAGTCCGGCGCAACCCCAGAAGCCGCCGCCGAACTCTCGATTCGATCGAGCAGCTTGGAGCCCGCCTCTCCCAGGGCACCAAAGGCACCGCTAACCCATGCACCATCGCGCGAATCATCGGCTAAGACATAGACAGCGTCATGCTCACCATGAGGACCAGGATCGGAACTGTAGTAGGCAACTAACCTCACACCGTCGGGAACCGTCAAATTCCAGTTCGCTTCAAGGGCGCCGAGTTGCCAACTCAGATCGGTGCTCGCGCTGGAAGGACTTCCGGCACTACAGCCAGCCAACATCCCGATCGCAACGACCACCGCCAGAACCGTCCTCCCACGATATCCGGAGGAACAGCACACGGCCACCACTCACACCGCAATCCGAACATTGAACGTATAGATCGCATGCGTGCGCTGCGCAGCCGCCATCACGTTAACCATATTGTGCTGCAGCCCATCGTAATCGCCGCGCTTGAAGTCATAGACGTCAGTGATCACGATTCGCGAACCAGATCGCGACCAATTGAACAGGTGGATAGCGTAGTACAGATCATACCCAACAGAACCGCCAGCTTTTGTGAACGACCCAGACCCACTCTGCTTCTTGCTCCGTCGGATTGCGGCAACCACGGAGGAGCGACCCGCGATGCTTCCGTTCTTCGGCGCATACGTCGTTCCCGTCCGCGTGAGATTTAGCCCATGGAGTGCCAACTCGGCAGAAAGCTTGTACCCAGCCGCCAGGAAAGATGCGCCAATACCCGCGACAGCCTTGCGTAGGATTGAGCGCGTGCTGGATGCGCTCTGAGCAACAGCATCGCTACCTCCGGAGCCCACATCACTACTCGCCACCTCGTCAGCAAGATCCTCATAACCTGCCGCACGGAGCTCGTCGGCGATCGATGTCCCCTTGGCTTCCAAGTCGGCCGATACGGCATCTACGAGCTGGTAGGCCTGCGCAACATCAGACAGTTCAGCCGCATCCGCACGGCTTCCCCACTCGCTCAGACCAGCCACAAGGCCACCGACAACTACCGCTCCCCCGAGGAACTGGCGACGCCGCAACGAACTGGCCTTCAGATCATCAACGATCATCAACGTGCTCGACACTCATCGTTTTCCACTCCTAACCAACTCAACTGCACAGGATCCAGAAATGACCCTGCCTGTTTACGAGCATATTTCGAGACCTTCGCTTTGCCTACACCGCAATTCGTACCCCTCAAAGCGGCTCTTCCCAGATGAGAGTTTAACGCACGTCGCGCGGCGGGCCGACGTACTTGAGGCCGGATAGAGGTCGAGGTCTCCCGAGGATGAGAGCTCCTACACACTCAGCCCGAAAGACCTCGACGTGTCTGACGCTACCTTCGCTCGCCCTGAACTGACCACGTTCGCACGCCTGGACGACCTCGGCCTCGAAGTCATCGGGCAGCGGCTCGAGCCGGATCGCGCGGTCCTGGCATGCCGAGTCGTGGAGCCCGATGAGTGGTGCCGGCGCTGCGGCTGCGAGGGCGTCGCGCGTGACACCGTCACCCGTGAGCTCGCGCACGAGCCGCTGGGTTGGCGGCCCACGACGCTGCTGCTCACCGTGCGCCGCTACCGGTGCACCGGGTGCGGACATGTCTGGCGCCAAGACACCGGTGCCGCGGCCGAGCCGCGAGCCAAGCTCTCGCGCCGGGCTCTGCGGTGGGCGCTGGAGGGCATCGTGTGCCAGCACCTGAGCGTGGCCCGCATCGCCGAGGCGCTGGCGGTCTCGTGGGACACCGCCAACGCCGCGGTGCTGGCCGAAGGGCGCCGAGTCCTGATCGAGGACCCGACCCGGTTCGACGGCGTGAGGGCTATCGGTGTCGACGAACACGTGTGGCGCCACACCCGCCGCGGGGACAAGTACGTCACCGTCATCATCGACCTCACCGGCATCCGCGACGGGACCGGCCCCTCCCGGCTGCTCGACATGGTTGAGGGCCGCTCCAAGCAGGCGTTCAAGACCTGGCTCGCCGACCGCCCGCAGGCCTGGCGCGACGGCGTCGAAGTCGTCGCGATGGACGGCTTCACCGGGTTCAAGACGGCGACCGTCGAAGAGCTGCCCGAAGCCGTCGCGGTCATGGACCCCTTCCACGTCGTCCGCCTGGCCGGGGACGCTCTGGACCAGTGCCGCCGCCGCGTCCAGCAAGACATCCATGGCCACCGCGGCCGCAAGGGCGACCCGCTCTACGCCGCCCGCCGCACCCTGCACACCGGCGCCGACCTGCTCACCCAGAAGCAGACCACGCGGATCGAGGCGCTGTTCACCGGTGAGGACCACGTCCAAGTAGAGGCCACCTGGGCCGTCTACCAGCGCATGATCTCCGCCTACCGCGAGCCCGACCGGGCCAAAGCACGTGACCTGATGACCCGCCTGATCGACTCCCTCAGCGGCGGTGTCCCGGCGCCCATGACCGAGCTCCGCACCCTCGGCCGCACCCTCAAGCGTCGCGCCGCCGACGTCCTGGCCTACTTCGATCGCCCCGGCACGTCCAACGGCCCCACCGAAGCCATGAACGGACGCCTCGAACACCTACGCGGGTCCGCCCTCGGCTTCCGCAACCTCACCAACTACATCGCCCGATCACTCCTCGAGGTCGGCGGATTCAGACCTCGACTACACCCTGGATTCGGATGAGCCCGTTTTCTTCCCGGTCCCGTGAGTCTCCAGCCACTGCCGCAGCGTTCCCCGGACGATCCCGAGGTCCTCCGCGATACCGCGGAGCGTCGCTCCCGGAGTCGACTCATACAGGTCGACCGCCTGCCGGCGGAACTCCTCGGAGTAATTCTTTCTGGCCATCGTGCATGATCTCGCTTCCCCAGCCAATGCTGGAATCAGCGTGTCCACGAACAAGGGTCAGGCCCCAGCGTGGCCACGCCGGTGTTGGCCACGCAGGCGCGCGTGGCGCTCGGCGACCAGGTTGGCGAGCAGTTGGGCGTCGAGACGATGCTCGTCGTCATCGGCGAGCGTCCGGGCCTCAGCGCCGTCAACAGTCTGGGCATCTACATCACCCACCAGCCACGCCCCGGACGCCCCGGCGCGGAGCGCAACTGCATCAGCAACGTGCGGCCGCCGAGGGGCGTCGGCTACCAGCAGGCCGCCGTCACCACGCTGAGGCTGGTGCGCCGCATGCGGGAGCTCGGCCGTTCAGGCGTCGACGTGAAGGACGTCGCGGAGCCAGCCCCCTCACCAACCGACCAGCACCGGAGGTCCAGGCGAACAGTTCGCTGTAGGGTGACCGCGCTGATGAGGATGACGTCGCGGCCGTTGTGGCGCCGTGCAGGTGGGTCGAACTCGCCGTGGTCTCCGCCTCGGCCGGGATGGCAGGAAGCGCAGGGGCTTGCACCAGGCGTTGCGAGAGGTTGTGGAGCAATGCGTCCAGTCTACCGGGGGGCAGCGGCCATTCGAGACGACCCCCTGCCTGGCGGCCACCAGGCCTCGGGGCGCACCGGGGGGACCTCCGCAGGATCGTGGGCATGCCAACGCCCAGCCCATTCGGAGGTCCCCCCGGTCAACTGTCCGTGGTGATGTCACCGCGGACGAAGGCAGCCGATGACCTGCTCAGAGGTTCACGATCATCTTGCCGGTGTTGGCACCGTCCAGCAGATCGATGAAGGCCTGTGGGGCGGCGTCGAGACCGTCACGGGCGGTCTCGTCCCAGTGGATGGAGCCGTCGGCGATCCAACGGCCCATGTCCCGCTCGAAGTCCGCCCTCGCCTGCTCGGCGTACTTGGCGATCACGAACCCACGCAGCGTGAGCCGCTTGCCGATGGCCAGCGCCAGGTTGTGCGGGGCGGAGGCCGGCTCGGTGGAGTTGTACTGGCTGATGGCCCCGCACATCGCCACCCGGCCATCGGTGCGCAGGTTCGCGATCGCGGCCTCCAGGTGGTCACCGCCGACGTTGTCGAAGTACACGTCGATGCCCTCCGGGGCGGCCTTCGCGAGCTGCTCGGTCACGTCGCCGTCGTGGTAGTTGAAGGCAGCATCGAAGCCGAGCTCCTCCAGACGGGCGATCTTCTCGGGGGTGCCAGCCGAGCCGATCACCCGGGAAGCGCCCTTGAGCTTGGCAATCTGTCCGACGGCCGAGCCGACTGCTCCCGCCGCGCCGGAGACGAAGACGGCATCGCCCTCACGCATCTCGCCGGCCAGCAGCAAACCCGCGTAGGCGGTCAGGCCGGGCATGCCCAGTACGCCCAGGTAGGCGCTGTCCGGCACGTCCCGGGCTGTCAACGGTCGCACCGCATCACCGGCCAGGATGGCGTGTTCCCGCCACCCGAGGCCGTGGGTCACCTTGGTGCCCACGGGCAACTGCTCCACCCGTGACTCGATCACCGTGCCGACGGCGCCGCCGTCCAGCGGCTGGTCGATCTGGAAGGGGGGCACGTAGGACTCGACGTCGTTCATGCGGCCGCGCATGTACGGGTCCACCGACATGATGGTGTTGCGGACGAGGACCAGACCGTCATCGAGATCGGGCAGGTCGACCTCGACGGTGCGGAAATTGTCAAGGGTGGGCTTCCCGTCGGGGCGGGAGGCGAGGTGGATCTCGCGGGTGTGTGTGGTCATCCCTGTACTCCTGTGGGTGGGTGGTGGTCAGTGGGTCAGCAGGTCGAGGAGGCGGCGGGCGGCATCAGCCGACGAGGCCGGATTCTGCCCGGTGACCAGCGTGCCGTCCGTGACGACGTAGCTGTCACCGTCGGGGCCCTTGCTGTAGCGGGCGCCCGCTTCCCTGAGGGAGTCCTCGACCAGGAACGGGACGATGTCGGTCAGCCCGGCGGCCTCCTCCTCGCCATTGGTGAAGCCAGTCACCGAACGGTCGGTGATGAACGACGTCCCGTCCTGCTTCTTGATGGCATGCAGCACGCCGGGGGCGTGGCAGACCAGGCCCAGCGGCCTGCCGGCGGCGCCGCTGTCGAGGATGATCTGCTGCGAGGTGGGATCCTCCACGAGGTCCCACAGCGGGCCGTGGCCGCCCGGGTAGAAGACCGCGTCGAACTGGCTCACGTCAACCTCCGACAAAGGGGTGCTGGTCGTCAGGGCAGCCTTCGCCGCGTCGTCGGCCTCGAATCGACGGGTGGAGTCGGTCTGCATCTGCGGCAGCGTGCTGGTCGGGTCGACCGGCGGTCGCCCGCCCTTCGGCGAGGCCAGGGTGATGTCGTGTCCGGCATCGCGGAACACGTAGTAGGGAGCGGCGAACTCCTCGAGCCAAAAACCGGTCCTACGGTCGGTGTCACCGAGTTGGTCGTGGGATGTGAGGATCATCAGGATGCGGGACATGGCATCTTCCTTTCGATGTCTCGTGGAGTGGTTCCATGGTCAGGGGTGGCTGTGCCCCGGGTTGGGGGCGGGGTTCACTGCTCAGGACCCACGGGGTCGGAAACGCGGACCAGACGTTTGTTGACGAACTCGTCGACGCCGTAGTCGCCCAGTTCCCGGCCGAAGCCAGAGCGGCCGACGCCGCCGAAGGGCAGTCCGGCGAGGCTGGTGCCGTGCTCGTTGACGTAGGCCATGCCCACGTCGAGGCGGCGGGCGGTGGCCTCGGCGAGTTCGAGGTCGTCGGACCACACCGAGCCGCTCAGTCCGAAGTCGGTCTCGTTGGCCAGGGCAACGGCCTCGTCCACGTCCGCGGCGCGGCACACGACCGCGACCGGTCCGAACAGCTCCTCCGACCAGGCCCGCATGTCGCGGGTCACGTCGGTCAGTACGGTCGCCTCCATGAAGGCGCCGGCACCCTCGCGCGGGTAGCCGCCGACGAGGACGTGGGCGCCGTGGCCCACGGCATCGTCGACAAGCTCCATCAGCTCGTCGCGGGCATCGGTGCTCGACATGGGGCCCACGTCGGTGGCCCCATCCTGGGGGTCCCCGACGACCGCTGCGGAGAAGGCAGCCGACAGCTTGTCGACGAAGGTGTCGTAGAACTCGTCGAGCACGATCATCCGCTTGGGCGAGTTGCAGGCCTGGCCGGCGTTGCTCAACCGCGCCCGGGCGGCGGTGCTCGCCACCGCGTCGATGTCACCACCGAGGACGATCAACGGGTCGGAACCTCCGAGCTCCAGCACCACCTTCTTGAGGTGCTTGCCGGCTGCGGCGGCGACCGAGGCCCCCGCGCCCTCACTCCCGGTGAGGGAGACACCGCGCACGCGCGGGTCGGCGATGATGTCCTCGATCTGGGAGCTGTCCACGAGGAGCGTCTGGTGGACTCCCTTCGGCAGACCGGCCTGGTCGAGGAGCTTTTCCACCTTGAGGGCGGAAGCAGAGCAGATCGAGGCCGGCTTCAGCAGCAGCGTGTTGCCGAGCAGCAGGTTGGGTGCGATGAACCGGGCGATCTGGTAGTAGGGGAAGTTCCACGTCATCACGCCCAGCAGGACGCCCAGGGGCTGCTTCTCCACGCGGGAGGAGTTCGCCCCCTGGTCCGGCAGGACCTCGTCGGCCATCAGCTCGTCGGCGCGCTGGGCGTAGTAGTCGAAGATCTGGGCGACCAGCTACGCCTCGGCGATGCCCTGGGAGACGGGCTTTCCCATCTCGGAGGCCGCGATTCCGGCGAGCTCCTCCGCCCTCTGCTCGAACAGGTGCGCGGTCCGGGCCAGCACACCGGCGCGCTCCTCGACGCTCGTGCGCCGCCAGGAGGTGAAGGCCTCCTCGGCGGTGTCGATGGCCGTGCCCACCTCGCGTGGGTCGAGGGAGTCCCAGCTGCGGTCGACCTTGCCTGTCGAGGGGTTCTGTGTGCGGTAGGTGGTCATGGTTGCCTCCGTTGTGTCGATGGGTTGGGGCGGTGCAGGTGGCGCGGTGGGTGGGGCCCAACGTGTTGGTGTCGCGGCGAGGCGGGAGGGTCAGTCGTCGACGACGACGACGTCGACGCGGATGTTGCCGCGGGTGGCGTTCGAGTAGGGGCACACCTGGTGGGCTTGGTTGGCCAGCTGCTGCGCCTCGTCGTCGGGCAGGTCGGGGATGACGACCTCAAGGGTGACTGCCAGGCCGAACCCCTCACCGGCCTTGCCGATGCTCACCTGGGCACCCACCGACGAATCGCCGAGATCCTTGTGCGCGTGGCGGGCCACCATCTGCAGGGCGGAGTGGAAGCAGGCGGCGTAACCGGCGGCGAACAACTGTTCGGGGTTGGCGCCCTCACCGCTGCCGCCCATCTCCCGCGGGATGGCCAGGTCGAACGAGAGCCGGCCGTCGGCGGTCTGGACGTGGCCGTTGCGGCCTGCGCCGGTGGCGATGGCCTCGGTGGTGTAGACGGGCTCGATCTCGATCATGGTGCCTCCTGGGCGGCGTCTGTGCGAGGCCTCACCTGCCTCGCGATTGCAGAGACAACATAGCGCACAAGTGGATTGCGCACAATCAGATTGTGTCTGAGGTAGGCTTGGGGTGTGAGTGACCAGATCCCCGACCTCGACCACCAGCTCTGCTTCTCCCTGTACAGGGCCAGCAGGGCGGTGACGCGCGCCTACCGGCCACTGCTCGAGGACATCGGCCTCACCTATCCCCAATACCTCGTCATGCTCGTCCTGTGGCACGCTGACAAGCCCGTCGGTGTCAATGACATCGGAGCTCGGCTGCACCTCGACAGCGGCACCCTGACCCCCCTGCTGCGACGGCTGGAGCAGGCTGGTCTCGTCACCCGGTCGTGGAGTGGCAACGATGAACGGCGCCGCCTGATCAGCCTGACCCAGGAGGGGAGTTCGCTGCGGTGCAGGGCAACCGGAGTTCCCGCACAGATGCTCGCGCTCTACCCGGGCCCACCAGAAAAGCTCGTCCAGGTGAAGGCATTCCTGGACGACCTGTCCACCCAACTCGAGTGACAACCACCATCCAGGAGGATCATTTCCATGCCCATCACACACCGCTCCCAAGAACTCGCACGAATCGCGCTCGGAGCGTTCATGGTCTACGCCGGCGTCTCCCACCTGAGCTTCAAGCGCCAGGAGTTCCAGGCACAGGTGCCCGACTGGTTCCCCGGTGACAAGGATCCCGTGGTCATCGGCTCCGGCGTCGCCGAAGTCTTGGCCGGCAGCGCGATGCTGGCGCTGCCGCGTCATCGCATGCTGACCGGTGGTGCCCTGGCTGGGTTCTATGCCGCGGTCTTCCCCGGCAACATCGACCAGTATGCGGCGCGGCGAGACGGTTTTGGCCTCGACACCGATGGCAAGCGACTCGCGCGGTTGTTCGGCCAGCCCGCCCTGATCGCCGCGGCGCTGTGGTCGGCCGGCCTGCCCCGGTCGTAGCAGAAGACCGACCCCGGGCCCCACGCCCAGGGGCCGGGCGCAACCGGTCGGCATCGCGACGTGGAGGTGCACGCGCAGCGCACCTCCTGTCAGGACGGGGAGGTCTCGACCATGGCCGTCACGCCCAGCACACCGTGCTGGGCGTGGACGACGCGCAGGTGTGGAGAAGGAGGTCGAACGCGACGGGTGGCACCTCCCGGGCCCTGCGGAACCGGCTTCGCGGCCTTGACCGTCCAACCCGGGAGGCACGCTGGAGTGCCAGCCCTGGCATGCAGGCCGGCACCCCGTCGGAGCGCGACGGTGCCACCGGCCGCCATGAGCCCTGTCACGGCGGTCGGGCCCCGGTCTCAGCAGAAGTCGGACTTGCGGATCAGGCCGTGCACGCCGGTGGTCTTGTCGACGAACTGGCTGACGTAGAAGTCGCTGGCCGCCGAGAGGTAGGCGTAGGCGACAGCGCGGGGGATGCCCACGTCGACCTGCAGGTGGTCGAGCGCATTGATGACCGCCCTGCGCATCGCCCCACGTTCAGGTCGGTGTCGTCGCCGCCGACCAGGCCGTCAGGGTCACTGAGGCCGATCGGGATCCACGCGTCGCGGGTCTCGCCGAAGGGGTGGTGGAAGGCGACCGACGGGGCATCCCCAGACCCCTTCTTGCAGACCGACAGGCGGAAGGTGCCGCGCAGGGAACCCTCCATCGCAGTGAGTGCCCTCGCCCGGGCCCATCGCGTGGTGCGGGTCGCCGACGTAGAACAGGGCGCCCTCGGCCGCCACGGGCAGGTAGAAGGTGCTGTCCAGCCCGAGGTGGCGGATGTCGATGTTGCCGCCACCGAGGGGTGGGTAGGGACGGAGTGCGCGGACGGGTCGTTCAGCGTGGTCGCCTCCGAGCGGGCGACGCCCATCATCCCGAAGAACAGCTGCAGTGGGAAATGGACATGGCGCCGACCAGCGCGCATCCGGGCGCGGCCATCGACGATGTCGGCGAAGACCGAGACGTTGCCGTAACCGGTGGGGTCGTGGGTGGCTCGGCCGTCGGTGGCATGTGGCGGCATCACCTCGGCCAGGCTGATGCCGGCCGGGGGAGTGCCGTTGGGGGTGATGGCCAGGGTGCCCTTGCCGTGTCGGGAGCTGACCACGCCGTAGGGGACGCGGGTGCGCAGGTCGAGGGTCTCGATCTTGAGCACGTCACCCGGCTCGGCGCCCTCGACGAACACCGGGCCGGTGACCACGTGCGGGCCGTCGGCGTCGAAGTCGCGCCGGTGGCGGTCGTAGCGGGCGGCGACGTCTATGGCGTCGGCCAGGACGTGGTGGCGGCGGACGCCGTGCTCACCGAACCAGCTGATCGGGTCGCGGCCCTGGTCCTCCAACAGGCCCTCGTGGCTGAGTGCGTCGATGAGGATGGTCCGCCCCGACCGGACGCGGGCGGTGGGGGCGGCGTGGACGGTCGGCACGTAGCCCCATGTGACCTCGTCGGTGACCGACGGTAGGTAGATGTCACCGACGATCGACCCGGTGTGCGGCTGGAGGATTCCGTGCGAGATGTTCCTGCCGGCAACCGGCGTGCTGTGCGGGACGGGGGGCCTACCCCCGGTTCGTGGACACGGGGGTTGTTTACGCTGCGAGCGCCAGCGTAGCGGTGTAGGCGCGCTCGTAGGCGTTCGGGGAGAGGTAGCGGCACCAGGATTGGCGGTGCTTGGTGTTGTAGCGGGTCAGCCATCGGAACATCTTGCGGCGGCAGGACAGCTCGTCGGTGAAGCACGCGGCGTCCCGGAGAACCTCGCGCTTCAGCGTCGCGTTGAATGACTCTGCCATCGCGTTGTCGGCGCTGGTGCCGACGGCTCTCATCGACTGGATGACGCCGAGTTGCTGGCAGAGCTCGGCGTAGGCCTTGGAGGTGTAGACCGACCCGTGGTCGCTGTGGAAGATCGCTCCTGCCAGAGATCCACGGGTCGCGGCGGCGGCCTTGAGCGCGTCGGCGACGAGGTCGGTGCGCATGTGATCGGCGATGGCCCATCCCACCAGACGGCGGCTGTAGCAGTCGATCACGGTCGCCAGATATAGGTTCCCGCCGCCACTGGCCTCGGACAGCGGCAGGTAGGTGATGTCGCCGACGTAGCGCTGGTTCGGCGCCTCGGCGGTGAAATCCCGTTTCAGCAGGTCAGGAACGACCTGGTCGGCCGGTTCGGGCACCGTCGTGCGGTGCTTGCGCTTCTTGACCTACCCGCTGAGTCCGGCCTCCCGCATCACGCGGGCGACCCGCTTGTGGTTGACACGGTCCTCGGGCACGGCCCCGTCGTTGAGCTCGGCCGTGATCCGCGGGACGCCTTGGGCATCGCCCTCCGCGTGGATGATGCGGATCCCCTCGAGCAGCTCGCCATCGCAAGCGGCCCGCGCAAACCGAGCTGGGGTGCCTGTCTGCCAGGCGTAGTAGGAGGAGCGCTCGATCTCAACGAGCTCGCACAGTCGCTTCACCGGGTAGGTGGTGGAGTTCTCGGCGACGAACTGGAAGCGACTCACCAGCGCGTCTCCCCGGCAAAATACTTCGCGGCCTTCTGGAGGATCTCCCGCTCTGTGGTGAGCTTCGTCGTCTCGGCTCTCAGCTGGGCGTTCTCCGCCTCCAGCCGTGCCACGCGCTGCTCGAGCGGCTCATCACGATCCGATGTGGAAGCCGTCGGCGCGGACCGCAACGGGCTGTCTGTCAGCGTGCCGTCAGCCGCCGTTTTCTTCCCGGTCCCGTGAGTCTCCAGCCACTGCCGCAGCGTTCCCCGAACGATCCCGAGGTCCTCCGCGATACCGCGGAGCGTCGCTCCCGGAGTCGACTCATACAGGTCGACCGCCTGCCGGCGGAACTCCTCGGAGTAATTCTTTCTGGCCATGGTTCATGATCTCGCTCCCCCAGCCAATGCTGGAATCAGCGTGTCCACGAACAAGGGTCAGGCCCCAGCTCGTCCTGGCCCACTACGCCGACGCGATCCCCCTCGACCTCCTCAAGAGCGAACAAGACCGCATCCGCGCCAGCCTCGACCAGATCACTACCCGGCTCGACAACCTCACCGACACCTACGCCGAGGCCCGAACAGGCTTGGACCAGCTCACCGAACTCCTCGTCAACCTCGACGACCTCTACAACAAGTGCGAACCAGCCGAACGACGCATCCTCAACGGCGCCCTGTTCACCCGCATCACCATCGACGACGAAGAGAACACCATCTACACACCCGAGCAGACCACCGCCAGCGTCCTCGCCCACACCAGCATCGACGCCCCGGCGCACGTCACCGCAGAAACAAAACTGCCCCGCCATCAGGCGGGGCAAGCTTCGATTTTCTCATCTTACGTGGAGCTAGGGGGATTCGAACCCCCGACCTCTTCCATGCCATGGAAGCGCGCTACCAACTGCGCCATAGCCCCGAGTAACGGGCGTCCTCACCGGCGGACCGGATCGGATCGTGGAGCTAGGGGGATTCGAACCCCCGACCTCTTCCATGCCATGGAAGCGCGCTACCAACTGCGCCATAGCCCCGAGTAACGGGTGCCGCCCGCGGGCGACGCGGATAACCATAAGGAGTTCCGGCACCCGGGGGCAAATCGGCCGCACGTGCCGTACCTCACCGTCCCGGCGGCCGTCACCGCTGGGACCGCCCCTCGCCCGGGCGCTCAGGACACGAAGCCCGCCGGGGTGCCGGGCTCGGTGTCTCCCCCACCGGCGTTCCACTCGACGAGGACCCAGCCGGGCGCCCGGTCGGTGCGCCGCAGGGTCGCGTGGTGGCAGTTGTCGAGCCCGCGCAGGCCGAACCACCCCACAGGGTCGAGGCCGAGCAGGTGAGTGGTTCCCAGGGTGATGGCGGCACCGTGGGCGGCGACGACGACGGTGGCGTCCTCCGGGGCGTCGTCGGCGATGCGGGCCAGGGCCCCGCCGACGCGCTCGGCGGCGTGGGCGCGCGTCTCGACGCCGACGCCGGCCGGGTCTCCCCCGGCCCGCCACAGCGCGAACTCCTCGGGCCAGCCCTTCTCCATGGCGGCTCGGTCGAGCCCCTCCCACACGCCGAAGGACCGCTCGAGGAGCCCGTCATCGATGGTGACGGGCAGCCCCGTGAGGGCGCCGAGCTCGCGGGCGGTGCCGTGGGCGCGCTCGAGCGGGGAGGAGACGACGCGGCTCGGTCCGAGGGCGGCGAGCCCGGGCGCGGCGGCGGCGGCCTGCGCGCGCCCGGTGTCGTTGAGGGCGATGTCGACGCGCCCCTGGACCCGGCCGGCGAGGTTGTAGTCGGTCTGCCCGTGGCGCCACAGGACGAGGGTCGTCATGGGCGCGGTCTCAGGCCTGCTCGGGGGCCTCGGCGGCGACGCGCTCGAGGTCGTCCGGCAGCTCGACGGCGGGGCAGTCGGCCCACAGGCGCTCCAGTGCGTAGAACTCGCGGTCGTCGGCCTGCTGGACGTGGACGACGACGTCGCCGTAGTCGACGAGCACCCAGTGGCCCTCGTCGTAGCCCTCGCGCGTGCGGCGCTTGGCACCGGCCTTGATCATCGCCTCGTCGATGGAGTCGACGATGGCGCGGACCTGGCGGTCGGAGCGGCCCGAGACGACGAGGAAGACGTCGGACAGGGCGAGCCTGTCGGCGACGTCGATGGCGATGATCTCCTCAGCCTTGCGCTCGGCGGCGGCTCGGGCGGCGGCGTGGGTGAGGTCGATGGCGCGGGGGGTGGCGGGCACGGGGCTCCTCGGAGGGTTCGGTGGTCGGTGGTCGGATCAGGATGGTGCGTCAGGCGCCGGCGAGCCCGGGGAGCGCGGAGGCGGCGTGCTGGACGCCGGCGGCGGACGAGGAGCCCGCCTGGTGGATGACGAACCAGCACACGACGCCGACGGCGAGGACCGCGACGAGGACGAGCAGCGCGATGACGGCGCGGCGGCCCCGGCCCTCGTCCTCCTGCGAGGCCGCGGCCGCGACCTCCGTCAGCCGGGTGCCCGGCTCGTCGGGCAGGCCGGCGCCGGTGGTGCCGGCGGCGGGCTCGGGGGCGGAGTCCGGCGTCGACGCGACGGGAGGCTCCTCGCCGGGGGCCGGTGCGTCGGGGGCGATGGCCTGCCACTCGGGCGTCTCGATGCCGGCGAAGCCCTCGTCGACGGGCTCGATCGGGGAGATCTCACCGGTGGCGGCGTCGAGACGGCGCAGCCCCTGGGCGGCGGGGACGCGCAGGACGGCACGGCGGACGGGGGCGCTCGGGGCCTCCGTCGACTCGGCGGTCTCCACGGAGTCGGCGGTGGAGGCGTCTCCGGTGGAGGGGCCGTCCTCGGCAGCACCACCCTCGGTTGCGGCGGGGGCCGGGACGGCCCCTTCCTCGCCCTCGGCGGGCGCCGGGGCGAGGAGGGCGCCCCCGTTGAGGTACGGGTTCTGGAGGGCGCGGGCCTCCTCCTCGGTGATCTCGCCGGCGGCGATGGCGTTGCGCATGGCCTCGGCCTCGGCGCGCTGACGGCGGATCTCCTTGCGGGTGAGGATCGGCACCTGGCCTGTGCGCAGGAGCTCGCGCTCCACCTCGCGCTCGGCGTCGCGCCGGGCGCGGCGGCTCACGGGGCCGTCGGTCCTGGCGTCCTGGGGCGTCACGATGGGCTTCCTTCCTCGGGGGCGGCACCGTCGTCGGCACCGGGGTCGGGCTCGGAGGCGGCGCGGTCGGCGACTCGTGCCGTCATCGACGTCGTCTGGGCGTCGGGCGTGCTCATGCGGTAGAGGCCGTACTTGCGGATGTACTGGACGACGCCGTCGGGCACGAGGTACCACACCGGCGCGCCGCGGGCGACGCGCTCACGGCAGTCGGTCGAGGAGATCGCCATCGCAGGGACCTCGACGAGGGAGACGCCGTCGGAGGGCAGCCCCGAGTCGGACAGCACGTGACCGGGGCGCGTCACGCCGACGAGGTGGGCGAGGTCGAAGATCTCCTCGTTGTCCTTCCACGTGAGGATCTGGGCCAGCGCGTCCGCGCCGGTGATGAAGAAGAGCTCCGCGCCGGGGTACTCGGCGGCGATGTCGTGGAGGGTGTCGATTGTGTAGGTGGTGCCGCCGCGGTCGATGTCCACGCGCGAGGTCGTGAAGCGGTTGTTCGAGGCGGTCGCGATGACCGTCATGAGGTAGCGGTGCTCCGCCGGGGAGACGCGGCGGTCCTTCTTGAAGGGCTGCGCCCACGTCGGGACGAAGATGACCTCGTCCAGGTGGAAGACGTTCTGGACCTCACTGGCCGCCACGAGGTGGCCGTGGTGGATGGGGTCGAAGGTGCCGCCCATGATGCCGATGCGAAGCGGTCTCGTACCCTCGCTCACGCGCTCTCCCCTGGTCCGTCCGTGCGCCGTCGTGCGGCGCTCCGGCGCACCGCGTCGCGCACCGGGTCCGCTCGTGGGAGTCGGACGGGGACATCCTGCCACGCGGCCCCGGGCGCCGTCAGAGGTCACTCCTCTGCCGGCTCCCACAGGTCCGGCCGTGGTACGGCGCGCAGTGCAGGGGCGGTGAGGAGGAGCGGGACGGCGAGGGCCGACAGGAGCACGAGGACGATGAGCGTGAGGCGGAAGCCGACAGCCCCGAGCAGTGCTCCGGCCATCGCGGACCCGAGCCCGCCTGCACCGGCTCCGGCGAGCGAGCTCACCGAGAGCGCCCGGCCCAGGAGAGCGTCCGGGACGACGTGCATGAAGTAGGAGCCGAAGACGGCGTTCGTGACTGCTGTGCAGGCGGCCGCTCCCATCGCGGCGACGACGACGGCGTCCTGGGTGAGGACGAGCATCGGCAGGTAGGCGACGCAGGTGAGGGAGGCACCGAGGATCATCGCCCAGCCGCTCGGGACGCGCCGCGCGACGGCGGTGGCGACGAGGGCGCCGCACAGAGCGCCAGCACCCTCGGCGGTGCCGACGAGCCCGATGACGGGCGCGGGGGTCCCGCGGGCCTGGAGGTGGATGATGACGGCGCTCGCCACGCCTGCCATGCCCGCGCTCAGGGGCACGGAGACGGCCAGGAGTCGACGGACGACCCGATGACGGAGAACCCAGGTGACGCCCTCGCGCAGGGCGGTGAGCGGGTGGAGCTCCTCGCGTGAGGGGGCCTCATGCGGCCCCAGGTCCGCCTGGATGCCCGCGAGCGCGAGGAGCAGGACGAGGCTGGCGCCGAGCTCAACGAGGAACGGAAGGGCCGGGCTCACGGCGAACAGCACGCCGGCGAGGGGGCCGGAAGCCAGGAGCACCACCTGGTCGCGTGCTTGGTTCGCGCCGAAGGCCTCGGTGAGGTTCGCGTCGGGGACGACGGACTTCAGGACGATGTTCGTCACGTCACCGAACAGTCCGGCGCGCACGCCAGTGGCGACCGCGTAGACCATGACCCACCACGAGCTCACGGCCCCGAGGAGGCGAGGACGCCGAAGCTGCCGTGGACGAGCGCGCCGGTGACGGCGTACCACCGCATGAGCGCCCGCCGGTCATGCGTGTCGGCGAGGACGCCACCGAGGATGCTGAGCATAGCGGCGACGATCGCGGTCAGGCCCGTGGCGCCGCCCGCGAGCGCGGCAGAGCCCGTCGTGGCGTAGGCGATGAGCGGGATCGCGAAAAGCCGCATGGCGCCCGTGAGCGCCCCAGCGGTGTCACCGACGAGCCACGCCAGGTAGTCGCGGTCACGCCACAGCGCACGCGTCGCCATGACACTCCTTTCGCATTACCTCCATGAGCCCCTCAATGAGGCCAATCATGTACTCGCACGATGGTGCTTCCACCTGCATGATCACACCAGTTGAATCTACAAGAGATCCCGGACAAGCCCAGCAAGCGTCACGAATATCGCACTCCCGGCAGGAGTTGTACCGGCTCTTCGTCACGCGCTCAATCCTCATTCGTAACGAATCGGGCAGCGTCAGATCGCCACCGCCGGTCGGTTGCACGCACTCCCATTGCGAGTGACCGAGAAGCGTGTAGCATGGCGATATCTTCCCTGAAGCGTCAACAGTAACCGACCCTCGACCCATGTGACAGTAGGAGTCGGAGCCAGGTTGCAGCAATTGAGCAATCCAGTCATCAACCACAACTGAGCCACTTGCGTCCTCACCAGCTAAATCCGCCGTCAGGTAGACGCCATAGTCGCGGCCGGCCTCACGCAACGACGACGCCCACGCTGTGAGCGCATCGGCCGACAACGCCCCAGTCAAGTCAATCATTGGCACGATGACGACCGACCGCACGCCATATTCGTTCACGAAGAATTCATGAAGGTCCCGGGGCATAATTCCATGATCGACGTGCGAAGGGGTATACACGGCCTCGATGGCGACAGGTCTACCTAGCTGTATGAGGCCATGACGTTGGTGACGCGGGCGGGGACTCTCGTGGCGGGTGGCTGGTCGTGGCAGGCGGTGCGGGGGCGATGGTAGTTGTAGTGGTGGTTCCACACGGCGATTGCTGCCCGGGGCTGGTCCTGTGAGATGAGCTGGCTCGCGTCGAGGCACTCCTGGGACAGGATCCGGTTGTAGCGCTCGACCTTGCCGTTGTGGCGCGGTGTGTAGGGCCGGATCCGTTGGTGACGGACCGCCAGGCTCAGGATGGCTTTGGTGAAGCTCTTGGCTCGATAGTTCACGCCGTTGTCGGTGATCACGCGCACGAGCCTGGTGATGCCGTGGGAGGCGAAGAAGGCCCGGGCGCGGCAGAAGAAGCCGATGGTGGTCGCGGCCGTCTCGTCCGTCCAGCGCCTCCGTGTAGGCCAGGCGGGAGAAGCCGTCGATGGCGGTGTGCAGGTAGGTGTAGCCCACGCTCCTGCCCGCACCGCGCTTGGATGCCTTGGTCTTGTCGCTTCCTCGCCCGTGGGCTCGCCAGCCTCCACCCGGTGGGATCCTCCCGACTTTCTTGACGTCGAGGTGGACCATGTGGCCCGGGTAGCGCGCGTGGATCCTCCCAGTGACGCGGTTGGAGGCTGCGGTGGGGTCGATGTGGCGGCGCCGGTTCAGTCCGGCGCGGTCCAGCCAGCGGGTGACGGTTCGCACGCTGATCTGGGTACCCCGGGCATGGAGCTCGTGGGTGATGCGGCGGGCGGACAACTTGTGGGTGCGGCGCCAGGTTCTCGATGAGGTCGACGACCTCCGGCGGGGTCTGGGTGGGGCGGTGCCAGCGGGCGCTGGAGCGGTCCTGCAGGCCGGCCTCGCCATGGATCCGGTAGCGGGCCACCCACTTGGACACGGTGGCGCGCGCGATGCCGGCCTCGGCGGCGACGTGGGCGATGGGGCCGGCGGCCTGGACGCGCTCGATCAGGCGCAGGCGTCCTTCGGGCGTGAGTGGGGCGTTACGGTGGGTCATAGGCGGTGGGGACCTCTGAGTCAGATCGGATGCTTCAGTACCTCCCATCCTGACCCAGACGGACCCCCACCGTCCCATCAGGCCCCAGCGCCTACAACCTCATGGCCCACAACACCTAGGTCGATCGCGCGGTGCAGGCCCACGCGCAGGACGTCCGCCGGGCCGGGGTCGCCGCGCTCGATCGCCGTCGTCCTGTCCGGCACCTTCGTGTCGGACAGGACGAGGACGCGTGGGTGGGTCCTGGCCGTGCTCCGCGCCCAGCTCCTCGGCGAGGTTGACGAGGAACTGGCCCGTCGCCGCCGGCCCCATGCCCCCGACGACGCCGATGACGGCGTTGTCGAAGGTGTGGGGTGCGAACATGGAGGTCATGAGCCTGCGGCTCTCACAGGGCGACTGCGGTGACCGCGAAGCCCAGTAGGACCGCGACGACGACCGAGGTGACGCCCGGAAGGAGGAACGGGTGGTTGAAGACGTACTTCCCGATCCGGGTCGAGCCGGTGTCGTCCATCTCGATGGCGGCCACCGTCGTCGGGTAGGTCGGCAGGAGGTACAGGCCGGTGACGGCGGGGAAGGACGCGACCATGACTGCGCCGCTGACGCCCATCGCTGCGGCCACGGGCATGAAGGTCGTGGTCGTGGCGCCCTGGGAGTAGAGCAGGGCCGAGGCGAAGAACAGGACGACGGCCAGGAGCCACGGGTTGCCTTGGATGATCGAGGCTCCAGCGCCCGTGATGGTGTCGATGTTGGCGTTCACGAAGGTGTTTCCCAGCCAGGCGACGCCCAGGATGCACAGCGCGGCGCTCATCCCGCCCTTGAAGGTCGCCTGGTTCGAGACTCCAGCCAGGTCGACCTTGCACGTGACCTTGATGATCAGAGCAGCGGTCATCATGAAGGTCATGATCGCCGCGTTGCGACCGATCGGGAGGTCCACGGCCGAGGTGAGGGCGGCGTAACCCATGACCGCCGCCAGGGTCACGGCGAAGATCGCCACGGCTCGTCTGGCGTAGGGGTCGATGTCGTACTCGCCGGTGCCGCGCATGGCGATAGTGCCCGCAGCCTTGCGCTCTTGGTAGACGGGGTCGTCCTCCAGCTCGACGCCGAGCCTCGAGGCCACCAAGGCGCCCGCCATGCAACCCGCGAGACACACGACGATCGACACCCCCACCAGGGGGAGGTACCCGATGCCCTCAGGCTCCACGACGCTGGCCATCGCCACCATGGCGGCGGAGATCGGGGACGCGGCGATGCCGACCTGGGAGGCGACGACGGAGATTGACAAGGGCCGAGACGGCCGGATGCCTTGCTCCTTGGCGACCTCGGCGATGACGGGCAGGGTCGCGAAGGCGACGTGGCCGGTGCCGCAGAAGACGGTCATGAAGAAGGTGACGACCGGGGCGACGAAGGTCAGACGCCGCGGGTTGCGCCGCATCAGCTGCTCACTGACCTTGACCAGCAGGTCCAGCCCACCGCAGGCCTGGAGGACGGCGATGCAGGAGATAACCGCCATGATGATGCCCAGGACGTCCCAAGGGATGTCCTTCTCCGGGTCCACGGTGCAGCCGAGGAACCCCAGGACGATGACGCCGGCCGCCCCGGCGTAGGCGATGCCAATGCCTCCGAGGCGGGCGCCCAGGAAGATGAAAGCCAGGAGGACGACGAACTGGAGCCAGATCACGATCGGCGCCTCAGGCCGTCGCCGGCCGAGGAGCCCGCCGGCGCGCCGGAGGCTCAACTCCGGCCGGCAGTCCCCTATCGTCCGGGCCGTAGATGCGCCCCGCGTACCGCGGGCGCAGGAGGTTCTCCGTCGAGAGGATCGTGTCGAGGTCCTCCTCCGCGAGCAGACCCATCCGCAAGGCGACGTCTCGCACGGGCTCACCGGTGCGGGCGCACTCCTCGCCGATCACGTCGCCCGCGTGGTGGCCGATGACGTCGTTGAGGTAGGTGACGATCCCGATCGAACCCAGCACGTGCGCCCGGCAGACCTCGGGGTTGGCGGTGATCCCTTCCACGCACCGGCTGCGCAGGGTGTCCAGGGCGCGCGTGAGCAGGTGCAGGGACTCGAACATCGCCTGGGACAGCGCCGGCTCCATGACGTTCAGCTCGAGCTGGCCGGCCTCGGCGGCGAAGCACACGGTGACGTCGTTGCCGAAGACCTTGAAGCAGACCTGGTTGACGACCTCCGGGATGACCGGGTTGACCTTGGCGGGCATGATCGAGGACCCAGCCTGCATCCGGGGCAGGTTGATCTCGTTGAGTCCGGCACGGGGGCCGCTCGAGAGCAGGCGCAGGTCGTTGCAGATCTTCGAGACCTTCGCGGCGGTCCGCTTGATCGCTGAGTGCAGCGCGATGTAGGCGCCGTTGTCATAGCTGGACTCCAGGAGGTCCGGTGCCGAGACGATCTCGAGCCCAGTGACCTCCGCGAGGTGCCTGGCGGCGACCGCGGGAAAGTCTGGCGGGGTGTTGAGACCGGTCCCGATCGCTGTGCCTCCCAGGTTGACCTCGAGCAGCCTGCCGGCGGCACTCCGCACGCGCTCGACCTCCTCGGCCATGTTGTCCGCGTAGCCGTGGAACTCTCCGCCGAGGCTCATGGGAACGGCGTCCTGCAGTTGGGTGCGTCCCATCTTCAGGACGTCCTCGAACTCGTCGCCCTTCGCGTGCAGCGCGGACACGAGACCGTCGATCGCCCGGACCAGATCCTGCGCGAGGCTGTAGACCGCCAGCCGGAAGCCGGTCGGGTAGGCGTCGTTGGTCGACTGCGACTTGTTGACGTGATCGTTCGGGCTGATGACGTCGTACCGCCCCCGCTCCAGGCCGACCAGCTCGAGAGCCAGGTTCGCCACGACCTCGTTGGTGTTCATGTTGACCGAGGTGCCTGCGCCGCCCTGGAAGGAGTCGGTGGGAAACTGGTCCATGCACCGGCCGTCCTCCACGATGGCGTCGCACGCCGCGCAGATGGCGTCTGCGACGTCGGTCTGGATCGAGCCAAGCTCCCTGTTGGCCAGGGCGGTCGCCTTCTTGACCCGCACCATCGCACGGATGAACTCAGGCTCATCATTCATCGTGCCGTTGGAGAGCCGGAAGTTCTCCAACGCCCTCAGTGTGTGGATGCCGTAGTAGCTATCGGCGGGAATCTCCCGCTCTCCCAGGAGATCCTGCTCCGTCCGCGTCCTCACCGTGTCAGCTCCTTTGCCTCTCGGTCCTCGCGGTCGCCCAACCATTGGGCCAACCGACAACCGCCAGTGGTCCTACTGGTTGGACCACCAACCGTGCCGACGCTACGCCGGGAGGTGCGCGTTGTCCAACAGTTGGTCACCCCTCGTGTCACGCCCCGGTTCGGCGTGGACTATGCCCATGGCCATTGAGCAGCGACGTGCCGCCGGGGACAATGGCGTCATGACGGCGAAGACCGAGGTCCCTCCCCGCAAGTCCGAGCGGCTCGCGCGGGACCTGCTTGAGCTGCTGCGGTCCGGTCGTTGGCCCGTGGGCTCTCGACTCCCCTCGGAGCGGGAGCTCGCGCGACAGTTCAAGGTGAGCCGCACGGCGGTCCGAGAGGCGCTCAGGGCCCTCCAGCTGGCCGGCGAGATCGAGACCAGGCTGGGTGAGGGCAGCTTCGTCACCGGTTCCTGCCACGACGCCGAGGCGCAGGATGAGTTTGTGGGGGCCGGCGCCAAGATCGTCTGCTGCCTGTCCACCCGCAAGGCGCTCGAGATCGCCGCTGGCATCCTCGCGATCCGGGAGGCCAGTGAGTCCGACCGTCTCAAGCTCCGTGCCGCCTGCGTCGAGCTCAGCGAGGCGATCGCCGCCCACGACTACCGGTGGTATCTCAAGGTGACCTTCAACCTCCACGAGATGATCGCAAGGGCCTCGCACAACACCTACCTCAAGGAGCGCACCAAGGCCGTCGTCGCGCCCATGCGGGCCGACGAGTGGGTGCTCACCGCCAGCTACGACGCCGACATCGCCGCATACTCCCTGGCCGTCCACACGAGGATGATCGACGCCCTCCTTGACGGTGACTCCACCGCGCTGATCGAGGCGGTCTGCCAGCACTACGAGGACTATCCCGCCCTGCGTCATCCTGAGCTCAGCCGCCTGCGAGCTGGTCCGGAGGCGACCGAGCCATAGAGCCCTGGCGGTCATGGGCTCCTGAACGCACGGCGGAGGGACCGCGCCCGTCCTGCCACGTGCCACGGTGGACGATCGGCGCCGCGAGCAGGGCGCTGCTCCTTCGCGTCAGGGAGGATGGGCGCGACCCCGCTCTCTCTCGCACGGCCCAACGACGACACGGCGGCGGGCGAGCTCGTCATCACCTATCGAACTGCCGACCTTGACCAGGCGATCGACCCCGCCCGGATCGCGGCCGGTGACGTCGGCGCCCTCACTGGACGTGAGGTTCTGACCGCCCGGGCGTAGGACCACCACGAGGCCCGGCTGCCCGACGGCGTCGAGACCGTCGGCGTCACGCAGGCGGCGCGCCGCCGCGGTGTCTCCCGGCAGGCCCTGCGCGCGAGTTCAGCCACCGGATGCTTGCCAGGGGCAAGGCCTCTCGATCGTAAGTGTCATGCTGCTCTTCGCGGCCGTCCTCCTGGTGGTGGCGCTCCGAGGCACCGGCGCGAAGCTCGCGAGGGAGCAGGGGCGGCTTGCGGCCTGACCCGTCCCGCCGCGGTGGTTCTCTCATGCGACGATCAGGTCCTTGCGTGGGCCGGGGGCCACCGCGCCGTGGGCAGTTTCTAGGGGTGCTCGCAACACCTGACGGTTCAGGTGGTTAGTCGATCACGCAGGCGCTCGGCTGGGGTGACCCAGCCGAGCGTCTTGCGTGGTCGGCCGTTGAGGCGCTGGGCGACGAGCTCGAGGTCGACGGGTGTATGCACCGATAGGTCTTTGCCTTTGGGGAAGTACTGGCGCAGCAGCCCGTTGGTGTTCTCGTTGGTGCCGCGCTGCCACGGGCTGTGGGGGGTGCCCCTATGTTGTTGGTCAAGCGGCAGCGGGTAGCTGGTGGGTTGGTTGGGGGTCGTAGAGGGCGCCGTCTCGGATCATGGCGTGCAGGGTGAGGATGCGGCGGTGGGCCAGGGCGATGA
>NZ_JACWNA010000004.1 GCF_015355765.1 Actinomyces haliotis | reverse complement strand
CTCCAACCAGGAGCGCCGCGACGCCCTTGCCCCCTGGATCGAGCACTACAACACTGAACGCGGACACACCGCGCTCAACGGTCTACCTCCAACCAGCCGACTGTCATGAACCTGTCTGCCACCAACACCTAGGCCGCCGTCGCCGTGGGACGGCCCCGTCCGTTTACTGGAGTCCCACCCGGACGTCAGTGCCGCGTGCCACACTGAGCCCATGCACGCACGCGCAGGACAGCCTGCTCAGACAGAAGACCTCATCGACGTCGACGAGGTCGTCAACGCCTACTACGAGCTCGTTCCGGACCCGGCCGTCCCCGAGCAGAAGGTCGTCTTCGGGACCTCGGGCCATCGCGGCTCCTCCCTCGACACCGCCTTCAACGAGGCCCACATCGTCGCCACCACCGCCGCGATCGTCGAGTACCGCCGCTCGCAGGGCACCGACGGCGTCCTCTACATCGGCCGCGACACCCACGCCCTGTCCGAGCCGGCCTGGCGCACCGCCATCGAGGTCCTCGCCGGCGCCGGCGTCACCACCGCGGTGGACGCCCGCGGCTCCTACACGCCGACCCCGGCCGTCTCCCACTCGATCCTCCTGGCCAACGGCGCCGGGACCGAGACGGGCGTGCGGACCACCGGACCGGGCCTGGCCGACGGAATCGTCGTCACCCCGTCCCACAACCCGCCCCGCGACGGTGGCTTCAAGTACAACCCGCCGCACGGCGGCCCCGCCGACTCCGACGCCACGAGCTGGATCGCCAACCGCGCCAACGAGCTCCTGGCGGACGGCTGGAAGGACGTCAAGCGCGTCCCGATCCAGGAGGCCCTCGACGGCAACTACGTCGTCAAGCACGACTACCTCGAGACCTACGTCGCGGACCTCGAGAACGTCATCGACATGGACGCGATCCGCGAGGCGGGCGTGCGCATCGGCGCGGACCCGCTCGGCGGCGCCTCGGTGGACTACTGGGCCGCGATCGGCGAGCGCTACGGCCTCGACCTCACGGTCGTCAACCCGGAGGTCGACCCGGCCTGGCACTTCATGACGCTGGACTGGGACGGCAAGATCCGCATGGACTGCTCCTCGCCCAACGCCATGGCCTCGCTGCGGGGCGCCATGACGCCGGACGCCGAGGGCAAGACCCCCTACGACGTCGCCACGGGCAACGACGCCGACTCCGACCGCCACGGCATCGTGACGCCGGACGGCCTCATGAACCCGAACCACTACCTGGCCGTCGCCATCGAGTACCTCTTCACGCACCGCCCCGGCTGGCCCGAGACCGCCGCCGTCGGCAAGACCCTCGTGTCGTCCTCCCTCATCGACCGGGTCGTCGCCGACATGGGCCGCACGCTCATCGAGGTGCCCGTCGGCTTCAAGCACTTCGTGCCGGGCCTCATCGACGGCTCCGTCGGCTTCGGCGGCGAGGAGTCCGCGGGAGCGTCCTTCCTCCGCAAGGACGGCTCCGTGTGGACGACGGACAAGGACGGCATCATCCTGGCGCTGCTCGCCTCCGAGATCATCGCCATCACGGGCAAGACCCCGTCGCAGCTGCACGAGGAGCAGGTGGAGCGCTTCGGCGCCTCGGCCTACGCCCGCATCGACGCCCCGGCCACGAAGCCGCAGAAGGCGAAGCTCGCGGCCCTCTCCCCCGAGGACGTCACCGCGACCGAGCTGGCCGGCGAGCCCATCACCGCGAAGCTCGTCCGCGCCCCCGGCAACGACGCGCCGATCGGCGGCCTCAAGGTGACGACGGAGAACGCCTGGTTCGCGGCGCGCCCGTCCGGCACCGAGGACGTCTACAAGATCTACGCCGAGTCCTTCAAGGGCGCCGAGCACCTCGCCGAGGTGCAGGAGGAGGCCAAGAAGGTCGTCGCCGCCGCACTCGGCGAGTGACGCGCTGACCGTCACCGGCTGGGCTGAGCAAGGCTGAGCCGGCTGGAGCACCGCGAGCGCCGTCGGACCGTGAGGGTCCGACGGCGCTCGTGCGTTCCGGCGCCGAGGCGGAGTGACGGCGGACCGAGGCTGAGGCAGCGACTCAGGCGGCGGCCCCGCGTGGGCTCGCTGCGCCCGAACGCCCCATGCACGGTCCTCCAGCCGGAGGTCGATCGTCAGCCCACCCGTCGACAGCTTGTTTCACGTGAATCAGGCGGACGACCACGGGGTGAGTGGGCGGGCGAGACCGCCGGGGACGCCTCGCACGGACGTGCCGTCAACCTGACGATCCGTCCGCTCAAGTGCCGGAACGCTCCGTGCTTATTAGGGTGACGGCGTGACACAGTCCCGCCCGTCTCAGCCCTCGCAGCCCGACCGCCTGCGCTCCCACCAGTCCCGCCCCGGCCCGGACGACGACGTCCTCCTCTCCACCGGCGAGGCCGCCGGGGAACGCAGCACCCACGTCGGTCGTACCCAGGAGGACGGGAGCGTCGTCGTCGACGACGCCGTCGTGAGCCACCCCGGGCAGGTCGGCGACGCCGTCGGGAACCGGTACGACGGCGGCGAGGCCGCGGCGACGCGGCGCGCCCCCTCCCAGCAGTCACTCCCGGGCCCCGAGGACGACGTCATGCTCGCCACCGGCCGCCCGCGTGAGGCCGGGACCGCCATCGGCGCCGTCACCTCCACCACGAAGGGCGCCGTCAAGCAGCGCGTCGCCAAGGAGAAGGCCACGCAGGAGCGCATCCGCCGGCAGCCTGGGCGCAAGGCCTGGGTCCCGAACCAGCACGGCGCCTGGGCGATGCTCGTCATGCCCGCGATCGTCGGCTGGGTCGTGGGCGGCTTCTCCTGGAAGAACCTGCTGCTCGTGCCCGCCTGGCTCGGCGCCTACCTCACGTACTGGGCGTGGTCCCAGTGGCTGCGCACCCGGTCGCCGCGCCGCCGAAAGCTCCTCATTCCGCCGCTCGTCGTCTACACGGGCTTCACGGCGGTGCTCGGGCTCATCACGATCCTCGCCGCGCCGTACCTGCTGCAGTGGGCCGTCGTCTTCCTCCCCCTGTTCCTCATCGCCGGGTGGGAGGTGTGGCGCGGACGCGAGCGCTCGCTCCTGTCCGGACTGTCGACGACGGCGGCCGCGAGCCTCATGGCGGCCGTGACCTACCAGCTCGCCGTCGGTGGCAAGGGCGGCTTCCTCGGGACGGGCGCCGGCGCGGAGGCGCTGCGCGGGACGAGCCCGAACGGGCTGCTCACCGGCTGGCCGTGGATGTGGCTCGTGACGGCGTCCGTCGTGGCGTACTTCTGCCTGTCGGTGCCCTACATCAAGCTCATGATCCGCGAGCGCTTCAACACGAGGCTGCTCGCCTGGACGGTGGGCGTGCACGCGGTCTGCGCGGCGGCCGCGGTGTGGCTCGCGACCGGCGGCTACCTCGGCTGGGGCCACGCGATCCTGTGGGTGGCGCTCGCGGTGCGGTCCTGGTGGATGCCGCGCAAGCAGTGGCAGCTCGTGCGCGAGACCCACAAGCCGCTGCGCCCCGGCACGATGGGCATCGTCGAGATGGTCCTCGAGGTGATCTTCCTGCTGACCATCGCGACCTGGTGAGGCGCTAGCGCACGCCTGCCGCCCGTCCCCAGGCAGCCACCGCCCCGTCGGGCATGCTCCTGCGCCAGCCCACCCAGCACCAGCCGAGCCCGGTTCGGACCACGTAGCCGCGTCTGGACCACCTGAGCCGCCGGCCGGCGTGGTCCGCACTGCGCCGGGTGGTCCAAAGACGCGCTGGGGGCCGGGCGCGAGACGGCACGTCAGCCGCGCGAGCCGGTCCAGGTGTCGAGCGCGGCGAGGAGGCGGTCGTCGTCCTCGCGGGTCCCGATGGACACGCGCACGCCCTCGCCGACGAAGGGGCGCGCCAGCACGCCCGCGGCAGCGAGGTGCGCGTTGAGGGCGGCCGTCTCCTGCCCCACGGCGAGCCAGTAGAAGTTGCCCTGCGCGTCGGGCACGGTCCAGCCGCGCTCCCGCAGCACGCGGACCACCCGGTCGCGCTCCTCGGCGACGATGCCGGCACGCCGCGCCGTCTCTGCGAGGACCTCCGGGTCGAGGGCGGCGACAGCGGCCGCCTGGGCCGGCAGGTTGACGCCGAAGGGCGTGGCGACGGCCCGGATCGCGGAGATGATCCCGGGCTCGGCGATGAGGTAGCCGACCCGCATGCCGGCCAGGGCGTGGGCCTTGGAGAAGGTGCGGGAGACGACGAGGTTCGGGTGGCCGTCGAGCAGGTCGAGGGCGTCGCCCACAGCGTCGTCGGTGACGAAGTCGAGGTAGGCCTCGTCGACGAGGAGCAGCACGTCCTCGGGGACGCCGTCGACGAGCTGGCGCAGCTCCGCGGCGGTGAGTGCCGGGCCCGTGGGGTTGTTGGGCGAGCAGGACATGACGACGCGGGTGCGCGGGGTGATCACGTCGAGCATGGCGGGGACGTCGTGGCGGCCGTCAGCGGTGACGGGGACCTTGACGGCGGTGGCGCCGGCGACGACGACGCAGATCGGGTACGCCTCGAAGGAGCGCCAGGGCAGGACAACCTCGTCGCCCTCGTCGCAGACGGTGTCGAGGACGTGCTGGATGAGGGCGACGGACCCGTTGCCGACGACGACCTGCTCCGGGGTGACGCCCTGGTCGCTGTAGCGGGCTGCGATCGCCGCGACGAGAGAGTCACCGGCCATCTGCGGGTAGCGGTTGATCCCGGCGGCGGCGCGGGCGACAGCCTCGACGACGGCGTCCTGCGCGGGAAAGGGCAGCTCGTTGCTGGAGAGCTTGGCGACGTCGTCGCTGCCGGGGCGGGCGCCGGGGACGTAGGCGGGCAGCGCCGTGATCGCGTCGCGGACGTGGACGGTGGTGCCGGTGCTGCGCGGGGTGTCGGGCGTGCTCATGCGGGCAGTCTGGCACCGGGGCGCCCGTGACGCCGGGCGCGGTCGCGTGCGGAGACGCGCGTTCCCGGCGCCGAATCCTCAGCCTCGTCCCAGGGGCGGCTGCGAGAATGTCGGCATGGAGCTCCTCGCGCGCACGGTCGGGAACGCGGCCGGGCTGTGGCTGGCGGTCGCCGTCGTCACGGGCCTGTCGATCCCGGGCAACCCGTCCCTCGGCCTCACCATCGTCAACCTGCTCGTCGTGGGCCTCGTGCTCGCGCTGGTCAACTCGATCGTCAAGCCGATCGCCAAGACCCTCGCCTTCCCGCTCTACGTCCTGACCTTCGGGCTCTTCGCCCTCGTCGTCAACGGCCTCATGCTGCTGCTGACGAGCAAGGTGACGGACGCGCTGGTCGGTGTCGGCAGCTCGGCGGGCGTCGCGCTCGGCCTGCACGCGGAGACCTTCGGCGCAGCCGTCATCGGCTCCGTCATCGTCTCGGTCATCTCCGCGATCGTCGTCGGCGTCATCGGGCCCCGCGAGGACTGAGGTCGCGGTGGGCCCGCGGCCCTGACGAGGGCGGCCGGCAGGCACGCTCACCTCACGCAGCCACTCCCCTCTCCTCCGAGCACGACTCAGTCCCTCCACGGCACGCCACCTGCCCGGCCGGTGCCGTGGTCGTCCTGCGCGGCGAGCTCGCGAACGGTCTCGCGCGTCGTCTCCGACGCCGACCGGCCGAGCGCCTCATACCCGGCCCAGCCCGAGTCGAGGACCCCGGCGGCCGCGGGCACGACCTTCTCGTACCCGTCCCAGCCCTGCTCGACGGTGTTCGCCACGGTACCGCTGACGACCTCGTAGCCGTCCCAACCCGCCGCGACGGTCCGGTCGACGACCTCGTCGGTCCGCTCCCACGCGGTCTCCGGCGTCTCGCGCTCGACGTCGAAGACGAGCTCCGCGGTCCGCGCCCCCTTCTCCCCCGCACCGGTGACGGCGTCGAGCCGCTCGTTCCAGGCGTCGACAGCAGGGTCCCCGCCGAGTCCGTCGACGGCGTCGGCGTACTCGAGCGCCCCGTGCGGGTAGGCGCTGCGCCCGACCTCGGTCGTGTCGAGGGTGACGGTCATGCGGGTCGGCGAGGAGGGATTGTCGGCGCCGTCCGTGCCGGGAACGGCGTCGCCCGCGTTCTCGAGGTGCAGGGCGTGGACGCTCGCGGGGACGGCCGCGCCCGCGACGGGTCCGCCCGCGGTCAGGAGCGTCGTGACGTTGTAGCGGTCGAGGACGGCGGGGTCGGAGGCGAGGTTCGCGGCGGTGATGGCGCCCTGCGAGTGGCCGTAGAGCGCAACCTCCTCCCCCGGCGCGATGCCGGCCTGGCGCATGGCGGTGACGACGGCGCTCTCCATGTCCGTGGGCATCCCGGCGACCGCCTCGAGGTTGGTGAGCATGTCCTGCGGGTTGGAGTCGCCGCCGTCCCAGTCGGTCGTCCCGGGCACGAGGACGGTCCACGAGCGGTGCCCGTCGGCGTGGTCGGTGCGGAGAATCCCCACGACGCCGGTCGACGGGTCCGCGTCGTCGTGCTTGAGCGCGTTGGAGGCCCGGATGACGCCGGCGGCCCCCACGGGCACGGTGGCGGCCCCGACGGGTTCAGCGCTCCCAACGGCGGTGCGCAGGCCGCGCGGGTCGGCGGCGTCGCGCGGGACGGTGACGGCGGCGCCGCCGTGGGGCATGACGGTGACGCCGGTGCGCGCGCCGTAGCGGAGGGCGCCGCTGGCGGCCATCGTGGTGGCGAGGTAGGCGGCGACTCGCTGGACGGGGGTGAGCTCGTCGGTGTCGATGGTGCCGGAGCCGTGCGGGAGCCGGTCGGGGAGGTGCCCGCGGATCTCGGGGTCGAGGCGGGTGGCCGTCTGCGCGAGGTAGGTCTGAACGGTCTCGCCCTCCTCGCCGGTGCGGGCCCGTTGCGCCCAGAGGCCGAGGACGGCGATCGCGAGGAGGTCCTGGCGGGCCCAGTCGGCGAGGTTCTCGTCGGCGAGGACGCCGGACAGTCCGTGGAGGACGTCGGCGGCCTCGTCGGGCAGGAGCATGCCGTCGAGGGTGAGGACCTCGGCTGCGGCGACGCCGGCGACGGCCCGCTCGTCGAGGCTCGTGCGTGCGGCGACGACCCCGGAGACCCCCGAGAGGAGGCCGAGGACGGCGGGTGTGGTCCAGCCCTGGGAGGCGGCCTGCTCGGCGCCGGCGTAGACCTCGGACGTGGTGGCGAGGTCGGTGGCGAGGTCGCGCAGCCGGGTGGCGGCGTCGGCGAGGGAGCCGGGGCCGGCGGTGAGCGCGTCGAGGGCGTCGAGGGCGTCGGACCGCAGGACCTCGAAGGCGAGGCCCGCGGAGACGCTCGAAGCGAGACCAGGGCTGTGCGGCGCGAGGGCGGTCCAGGCCGCGCCCACCTGTGAGGCCGCCACCGGGCCACCGACAGCCGGGCCGAAGGAGGGGAGGGTGGCGACGCCGTCGTACCAGGCGGAGAAGGGCGTGCGGGTGGGGTCGGCGACGCCGTCGGGCTCGGGTGGGGCGACGGCGGCGGAGACCTGGGCGCTGGCGACCTGGACCTGGGTCAGGGCGTCGTCGAGCCAGCCGGCGGCGGTCGTGAGGGAGGCGGCGAGGTCGTCGAGCTCAGCGGTGTCGACGGCGGTGTCGCCTCCGCGGACGGTGGCGGTGACGCCGCCGGCGATGCCGGGCCAGGTGAGGGGGCGGGCCCCGGCGCCGGTGGGCGCGAGCGGGAGGCCGGTGGCGTCCGGCCCGGCGACGGCGGTGCCGGGGCCGGTCGCATAGGGCGCAGTCCCAGCGACGGCGGAGGCCGCGGTGGGCATGGCGGAGGCGGTGCCCGGTGGCGCGGCGGAACCGGTGCCCACGGGGTCGGTGCGTGGCGTGGCGAGGGCGGTCACGGGGTCACCGCCGCGCACTGGGTGGTGGCGGGGTCCGCGGCGTCGAGGGCGGCGACGGCCGCCTGCGCGGTGTCGAGCAGCCCGGGGAGTCCTGCGAGGAGGCTGCGGACCTCGTCCAGGGCGGTCTGGCAGGCAGTGGCGGCGGTGCCGGTCCAGGAGGCGGGGACGGCGTCGGGGACGAGCGCGACGCCGGTATCGACGTCGTCGCGGGCGAGGGCGACGTGGAGGGTGCTCATGCCTCGACGTTAGGAGCGGCGCCGTGGGCGGTGTCGGGCACGCCGTCAACCCTGGGGGCGGACCCCTCACGGCGCCGCCTGTGGGGTCCGGCGCGTGACCGGGCCCTCGCAGCCCCGGCCCGCGCACCGCACCGGGCCACCACGTGCCACGTGTTTAGACCACCTGCGTGAATGTGGACCACCCCAGCCACTGGCTCAGGTGGTCCAAACACGGCACGGTGGTCCGAATCCAGCACCGTGGTCCGAACGCGGGGAGTCACGGGCACGGCACGGTGGTCCAAACGCGGGCGGGCCGGCCGCACCGTGCGCAGTCAGCGCCGCGCGAGGTTGGGGCGCAAGGCGCCAGCCCGCCCTCATCGCAGGTCGCGGCGACCCGTCGGCCAGGCCCCCGCGGCGGCGAGCAGCACGGCGAGCACGAGCATGACCGCGGCACCGGTCCAGGAGACACCGTCGGCGCCCAGCCCGAGCGCGAGCACCCGAGGTGAGTGCGTGAGCGGGGAGAGGTCGCGCACCCACTGCGGCAGGTCGAGGGCGCCCGCGAGCGCCGAGACGCACGCCGCCGCCGCGTACAGCGTCCAGCCGACGGCCCCGGCGGCCCGGCCGATCCCGATGAGCAGCGCGCCGGTCCCGATGAGCACGAGGCACGCGGGCCAGGCGCCGAGCGACGCAAGCAGGGTGTCGCGGGCGAGGGCCCAGTCGCCGGCGGTCGCCGCCCCGGTCACCCCGAGGCACGCGCCGCCCACAACCAGCACAGCGAGACTGCCGCCCGCGGCCACCAGGACGCCGTCGACCAGCCGGGTCGCGCGGGCCCGCGGGGCGGTGACAAAGACGTCGGCCCGTCCGCCCAGCTCCTCGCGCCAGACGGACAGCACGAGCCCGACGCCGGCCGCCGCGCCCAGGAGGACGACGTAGAGCAGCACGGTGTCGAGGAAGCTCCGCGGCGTGAGGTGCCCGCCGAGGAAGGCCTGCAGGTACGGGGACTGCTCGAGCATCCGGCCGAGGGTGTCCTGCACCGAGCCGGTGAGGCTGCCGTACAGGAGGCCGACGACGACGCCCGCCACCACCCACCACGCGAGAGCGGTGCCGCGCGTGCGCAGGGCGAGGGCGAGGTGGCCGCGCGGTCCGGGACGGTCGGCGCCAGGCGCCTCGGGCAGCGGGAACGACGGCGCGCCGATGTCGCGGCGGGTGGACAGGCGCAGCGCGACCAGCCCCACGACGTCGGCGACCACCACGGGCACCAGCAGCCACCACCACCGGTTCACGGTCCACGGGCCGGTGGCCTGGGCCCAGCCGATCGGGGACAGCAGCGAGATCCAGCCGCCGGGTCGGTCGGAGACGCGCAGGACGTCGCCGAGCGCGCGGGTCTCGAAGGCGGCGAGGAGCGCCAGCAGCGACAGCCCCCGGGCGGCCCGTGCGGAGGGGGCGAGCTGAGCGAGGAGGAGGGCGGTCGTGCCCATGACGGCGCCGACGCCGGCCGCAGCCCCCGCGAAGAGGAAGGAGCCGCCCACGGCGGAGCCTCCGAGCAGCAGGCCGACGAGGACCGCGATCCCGACGACCGTGAGCTCCATGTCCAGGACCAGGAGGACGACGCCGCCCTCAGCCCCGCGCCGCAGGGCGCCCGCCCGGACGAGCTCGGCCTGGCCGGTCTCCTCGGTGGCGCGGGTGTGGCGGATGACGGTGAGGATCGCGAGGACCGCGGCGCCGAGGGCCACGTAGAGCAGGACCTCGTTGGCGACGATCGCGGAGACGGCGGGAGCCGTCGTTGGGTCACCGGCGGCAGCGCGCTCCAGCCCGAGGCCGGGGCCGGTGAAGGCGGCGACGCCGGGGGTGCGCTCCAGGGCGCCCGCGGCGGCGCGCAGGGCCGTCGTCGAGTAGGTGTCGCGCAGGGCGGCGCAGGAGTACCAGGCGAGCACCCCAAGCCCGAGCGCCCACACGGCGAGGCCGCGCGCCTCGCGCCGCAGGATCGCGCGGGCCAGGGAGGCGGCAGCGAGGAGCTCGGCGAACCGGTCGGTGAGCTCGGGGGCGCTCACACCGTCGGCGTCCTGCACGCTCATGCGACGCCCTCGCGCGCGTGGGCGAGGAAGACCGCCTCGAGGTCGGTCCCCGGCGTCAGGACGACGTCGTCGACGGCCCGGCCGTGCAGGACGATCGCCGCCCGCGAGGCCAGCGCCTCCACCTCGCTCAGGACGTGGCTCGACAGGAGGACGGCGGTGCCGCGGCCGGCGGCCTCGCGCACGAGCTGGCGGAAGACCTCCTCCATGAGGGGGTCGAGGCCGGAGGTCGGCTCGTCGAGGACGAGGAGGTCGACGTCGACGCTGAAGGCGGCCGCGAGCGCGACCTTCTGGAGGTTGCCGGTGGAGTAGGAGCGGACCTTGCGGGAGGGGTCGAGGTCGAGTCGCTCGATGACCTCGTCGCGGCGGGCCGGGTGCTGGTAAAGACCGCGCAGCCCCTCGAGGGCGTCGAGCGCCTGGGCGCCGGTGAGGCTCGGCCAGAGCGAGGCGTGGGCGGGGACGTGGGCGACGCGGCGGTGGACGGCGACGGCATCGTCCCAGGGGTCCAGGCCGAGGACGCGGGCGGTGCCGCCGTCGGCGCGGATGAGACCGAGGAGCGTGCGGATCGTCGTCGTCTTGCCGGCACCGTTGGGCCCGAGGAAGCCGACCACCTCTCCGGGCGCGACGGTGAGGTCGAGGCCGTCGAGGGCGGTGACGGCGCGGCGGCCGCGCCCGAAGGTCTTGGTGAGGCCGCGGACCTCGACGGCGGGCTCATCCGCTGACGGCTTGCTCATGCCCTGATTCTCGCGCGCCCAACGCCCTCTGGCTGCGTCGAGATCGAAGGGTCGCCCCCCAGATCGCGCGACAAGGCGGCGATCTGGGCAGCGACCCTTCGATCTCGGGGCGCGGGCGGGTCGAAACGCGGGGCCGGAACCGTCACACCCCGGCGCTACCCTCAGCCCCATGACCACTCCCGTCTCCACCTCCTGGGCCGCGCAGCGCAACGCGGCCGTCCTCTCCGACGCCGCCGCCCGCGTCGCCGGCAACGCCGTCGCCACCACGAGCGTCGAGAAGCTGAGCCTGGACCGCCGCGTCGTCACCTCCATCGACACCACGGTCTCCGACCTCATCCCCGACGCCTCGATCACCGACCAGAAGCACTCCGGCCGCTGCTGGGCCTTCGCTGGTCTCAACATGCTGCGCGCCACGATGATCAAGGAGCTGGGCGTCGACTCCCTCGAGCTGTCCGAGAACTTCATCTACTTCTACGACAAGCTGGAGAAGGCCAACGGCTTCCTCGAGCGCGCCGAGCGCGACGCCCGCGCCCGGCTCGACCTCTACGAGCGCAACGTCTCCGACGACTTCGACGCGCCCACCGGCGACGGCGGCTACTGGCCCGAGGTCGCCTTCCTCATCGGCAAGTACGGCCTCGTCCCCAAGGACGCCATGCCGGACACGGAGTCGGCGGCCAACAGCGACGCCATGAACAACCACCTCGCCACCGTCCTGCGCCGTGCTGGCCTGCGGGTCCGCGCCGCCGTGAAGGCCGGAGACGACGACGCCGTCGCCGCCGCCCGCGAGGCCGCCCTCACCGACGTCCACCGCCTCCTCACCATCCACCTGGGCGTGCCGCCGACCTCCTTCGTCTTCCAGTACCGGGACAAGGAGAAGGAGTTCCACCGTGTCGGCGAGCTGACGCCCGTCGAGTTCCGCGACCGCTACGTGCACGGCCTGGAGGACTTCGTCGTCGTCGCCCACGACCCGCGCAAGTCCATCAAGATCAACACCAGGTACGGCATCGACCGCACCGACTTCATGGTCGAGCAGCCCACCCAGGAGCACGTCACCGCCGAGCTCGAGGTCCTCAAGGCCGCGGCGATCAGCGCCATCCAGGACGGCGAGCCCGTGTGGTTCGCCTGCGACGTCGCCAAGCAGCGCGACCGCGAGGCGGGGATCTGGGACGCCGCGCTCCACGACTACGAGGGCCTGTACGGCGTCGACCTGTCCATGACGAAGGCGGAGCGGATGGAGTCGCGCGAGTCGATGCTCACGCACGCCATGTGCCTCACCGGCGTGGACCTCGTCGACGGCGAGCCGCGGCGCTGGCGGGTGGAGAACTCCTGGGGCGACAAGTTCGGCCAGAAGGGGTTCAACACGATGAACGACTCGTGGTTCGACGAGTACGTGTACGAGGTCGTCGTCCGCAAGGACCGCCTGCCCGAGGAGGTCCGCGCGGCCCTGAACGCCGAGGCCGTCATCCTCCCGCACTGGGACCCGATGCTCTGAGACCACCACCCGCCCCGGGCCCCTCCCTGCCACGGGCAGGGCAGGACCAGACCGGACCGGGCAGGGCGTGCGCTGCCAGGAAAGGCCCGGGGAGAGTCAAAGACTTTCCCGCGGAGCGGATTCATGGCGCGGCTCGCCTCAGCGGTGGACAGGGGCCGCCTCACGCGCCCATACTCCGAAGAGGTTATCGAAACATCGTGGGCGATCTCGGATAGCCGGTCGTGCGCCCACCCCTACGTCAGGAGCGCACCATGAGCACTCAGAACCGCGCCGTCGTCTTCCACGGCACCGGCAACATGAAGGTCGACACCCTCGACTTCCCGAAGCTGGAGATGCCCGACGGCCGCAAGGCTCCGCACGGCGTCATCCTCAAGATCATCGCGACGAACATCTGCGGCAGCGACCTGCACATCTACCGCGGCTCCTTCCCCGTCCCGGACGGCATGGTCATGGGCCACGAGATGACCGGCCAGGTCGTCGAGGTCGGCAGCGACGTCGAGTTCATCCACGAGGGCGACATCGTCTCCGTCCCGTTCAACGTCGCCTGCGGGCGCTGCCGCAACTGCCGCGCCGGGCGCACCGAGGTGTGCGAGACGGCCAACCCGGAGAAGGCCTGCGCCGCCTACGGCTTCAACCTGGGCGACTTCCAGGGCGGGCAGGCCGACTACCTGTTCGTGCCGTACGCCGACTTCCAGCTGCTGCGCTTCCCCGACCGCGACCAGGCGATGGACAAGATCCTCGACCTGGCCGTGCTCTCCGACATCCTGCCGACCGCCTTCCACGGCCTCGTCGAGGCCGGCGTCCGCCCCGGCTCCACGGTCTACCTGGCGGGTGCCGGTCCCGTGGGCCGCTGCGGTGCGGCGGCCGCCCGCCTCATGGGCGCCTCGTGCATCATCGTCGGCGACCACGACACCAAGCGCCTCGACCTGGTCCGCAAGGCCGGCTGCGAGACGATCGACCTCAACCAGGACGTCCCGCTGACCGACCAGATCGAGCAGATCCTCGGCGAGCCGATGGTCGACGCCGCCGTGGACTACGTCGGCTCCGAGGCCCACGGCCTGGGCAAGGACTCGGGGACGATGGACCCGGCCGCCGCCATCAACCAGGTCCTCGACGTCACGCGCGCGGGCGGCGCCACCGGCATCATCGGCGTCTACGGCCCCGACCCGCTGGCCAAGTCCAAGGAGGCCCAGGAGGGGACCTTCGCGCTCGACTTCGGCCAGGCGTGGATCAAGTCCCCGCACATCACCGGCGGCCAGGCGCCGATCATGCGCTACAACCGCCAGCTGATGATGGCGATCCTGTGGGACCGCATGCCCTACCTGCGCGAGATGCTGAACCCGAAGGTGATCAGCCTCGAGGAGGCGCCGGAGGCCTACGCCGACTTCGACAAGGGCTCCGACGTGAAGTACATCATCGACCCCCACGGCATGATCAAGGGCTGACCCGCCCGCGGGCGACGTCTCACCGGTGAGGCCCAGTCCCGAGGCCAGTTGACCGGTTGCGGGCCGAGGCCCTCAGGTGCCGGAAGGGATCGCCCTTCCCCACCGAGGTCCTCGGCCCGGCCCGTCGCAGCCCCTGGCCCGACGTCCCGGGACGTCGACGAGACGACCCGAGCCCCGTCCGCCCGTGCCCCGGCCGTCGGGGAGGCGCCGCGCCCGGGCGCCCTCCCGCATCCGGGCGCCCTCCCGCATCCGGGCGCCCTCCCGCATCCGGGCGCCCTCCCGCATCCGGGCGCTCCTCCACCCGTCGGCGCCCGCCTGGCACAATCGGCGTCATGGTCGACCTCTCCACCGTCACGCCCGCCATCGCCCTGGGTCCCCTGGACGGGCGGTACCGCTCCGTCGCAGCCCCCCTCACGAACTACCTCTCAGAGGCCGCCCTCAACCGGGCCCGCCTCACGGTCGAGGTCGAGTGGCTCGTCCACCTCACCGACGACGGCGTCCTGCCGGGCGCCCCCACGCTCTCCGACGCCGAGAGGTCCTACCTGCGCGGCGTCGTCGAGTCCTTCGGAGCCGACGAGATCGCTGAGCTGGCCGAGATCGAGACCGTCACCAGGCACGACGTCAAGGCCGTCGAGTACCTCCTCAAGCGCCGCCTCGACGCCGCCGCGGACGCGGGTGTCACCGGCACCGACGGCGGTGCCACCGTCCTGCCGACCGTCCACGAGATCGTCCACATCTTCTGCACCTCCGAGGACGTCAACAACCTCTCCTACGCCCTCACCGTGCGCGACGCCGTCCAGGACGTCTGGCTGCCCGCCGCCCGCGGGCTCGTCGAGGACCTCGCCGCCATCGCCCGGGACAACGCCGATGCCGCCATGCTCTCGCGCACGCACGGCCAGGCCGCCACGCCGACGACGCTCGGCAAGGAGATGGCTGTCCTCGCCTGGCGCCTGGGCCGTCAGGTCAAGCGGGTCGAGCGCGCCGAGTACCTCGGCAAGATCAACGGCGCGACCGGCACCTACGGCGCGCACGTCGTCTCCGTCCCCGGCGCGGACTGGCAGGAGGTCTCCCGCACCTTCGTCGAGGGCCTCGGGCTCACCTGGAACCCGCTCACCACGCAGATCGAGTCGCACGACTGGCAGGCCGAGCTCTACTCGGACGTCGCCCGCTTCAACCGGATCGCCCACAACCTCGCGACCGACGTGTGGACGTACATCTCGCTGGGCTACTTCCACCAGCGACTCTCCGCGCAGGGCTCGACCGGCTCCTCGACGATGCCGCACAAGGTCAACCCGATCCGCTTCGAGAACGGCGAGGCGAACCTCGAGATCTCCTGCTCCCTCCTGGACACCCTCGCGGCCACGCTCGTCACCTCCCGCATGCAGCGCGACCTCACGGACTCCACGACCCAGCGCAACATCGGCGTCGCCTTCGGGCACTCCCTGCTCGCCATCGACAACATCCGCCGGGGTCTCGCCGGCCTGGACGTGGACCGGAACCGCCTGGCGGAGGACCTCGACGCGACCTGGGAGGTCTTGGGCGAGCCGGTCCAGCAGGCGATGCGCGCCGCGTCCGTGGCCGGGGCGACCGGCATGGCGGACCCGTACGAGCGCCTCAAGGAGCTGACCCGTGGCAAAAAGGTGACCCCGGAGGCCATGCGGGACTTCATCAAGGGGCTCGGCATGCCGGCGGAGGTCGAGGAGCGTCTGCTCGCGCTCACCCCGGGCACGTACACGGGCATCGCCGAGCAGCTCGTCGCGCACCTCGACAAGTGACAACGGACTGATTCCGCTCTCGGGCGCCTAGCCGCGCGCCCCGCAGTCCGGACGACGTCGTCGGGCCCCGTCACCGTGATGGTGGCGGGGCCCGACGCGCGACTTCACCTGGGAGACGGGGTTACTTCTCGTCACTTCTGGCTGCCGCATCCGTGGGATCGGCCGGGGCGCGGACGCGAGCCGTTGGAATCTCGCGGGTCTGCGGGGCAGATGCCGGATGCCGCAGGACCGTGACCCCGTGAAGTCACGAGATCTGACCATGTCTGGTCGACGCAGTCAGTGCCCGAGGACGTTGACGATGATCACGAGCAGGATGACGATCCACCCGATCGCGGAGCCTGCCTTGCTGGATCCGGCCCTGCCGGAGCGGGTGCCCGCCCTGCCCTGAGGACCGCGGGAGGCACCCTGGCTGACCGGGCGCATCCGTGCGGCCTGGGCTGAGGGAATGCGGCCGACTGCTCGCGGCTGGCCGGTCGCGCCCGCGCGGACCTGAGCAGGCTGCCTCGGCGCAGCGTAGGGGTTCTGGACCGGACGCCTTCCCTGGGCCGCGCCCGGATAGGCACCGTGCGGCGCACCGTGGGTTGCAGCCGCCTGATGCACTGACCGTGCGGGGGCACGGTTCGGCACGGAGCGCGCCTGCTGGTGGGCGGCCCGATGTCGCAGCTCGGCCTGCTGGCGTTCCATGTCGGCGCGCAGGCGGGCGGTGGCGTCGTCAGAGGCGGTACGGGCAGCGCCTGCTCGTGCGCCGCCCGGCGCGGCACCAGCTGCGAAACCGGCACCGTCCGGGCTCACGCCGTAGGAGGCGATCCGTCGGGCGCGCTCCTCCTCGACGACGGCCTCGTCGAAGAGCGGTGAGCCCATGAGCGGGTCGCCGAGGACGGAGCCGAAGGGGGCGTCGTCGACCCAGCCGGCGTCCGACGGGGTCCAGCCGAGCGGGGCCCAGCCGGCGTCGTTGACGAGGCTCGCGTCGTCCGAGGCGGGGGCGGACTCGGGCCGCGACTGGATGCGCTCGCTCATGCACCCAGCATCGCACGCGCTGACGACGCTGGGCAGGGGCGAGGCGCGTGCGGGGACGGGGCCGGCTCCCCGCCAACGGCTCTCGGTACTCCCTCGGGTACTTGACACCCCTACCCCCCACGGGTACCTTGATGGTCGTCAGGACGGCACGAGACGCAGGAGGCACCATGGCCGGCTACACCGGGACCAAGGAGGACTACCTCAAGCGGCTCCGCCGCATCGAGGGGCAGATCCGCGGCATCGAGCGCATGGTCGAGGAGGACACGTACTGCATCGACATCCTCACGCAGGTGTCCGCCGCCACCAAGGCCCTGCAGGCCGTGAGCCTCGGCCTCCTCGAGGACCACATGAGCCACTGCGTCATCCACGCCGCGCAGTCCTCCGACGAGGAGGGCCAGGCCAAGATCCGCGAGGCATCGGACGCGATCGCCCGACTCGTGAGGTCCTGACGGGCCCGGGCACCCGCCCGCCCCACCGACCAACCGAGCACCCCGACGCCGGGGACTCGGCCAGCACCACCGCACCACCCACCACCGGAACCAGGGAGCACACCATGGCTGACTTCACCACTGACGGCATCGACCGCACCACCACCCTCAAGATCTCCGGCATGACCTGCGGCCACTGCGTCGCCCACGTCACCGAGGAGCTCGAGGCCCTCGAGGGTGTCAAGAACGTCTCCGTCGTCCTCAACCAGGGCGGCCAGTCCGTCGCCACCGTCGTCTCCGACACGGTCCTCGACGACGCCAAGCTCACCGAGGCCGTCGACGAGGCCGGCAACTACACCGTCGACGCCATCGAGCGCGACGCCGCCTGAGGCACCCACCGCCCTCCCGCTGGGAACGTGCCTGCGCTCTGAGAACGAGCGCACCAACCACGTTCCGAGCGTGCAGGCACGTTCCCAGCGACACGTCGCACACGACGGGCCGGACCGCACACGCATTGCGAGCGACCGGCCCGTCGTCGTCCCCGGGAGCCGCCGCACCGGCCCCAGCCGAACCAGGCCGGACCGGACGACGGCGCCCCATCCAGAAGCCAGCACCTGATCACAGGAGTCTGATCCATCCATGAGCCAGCCCACAGGCTCCCCCCTCACTGGCACGCTCGACGCCACGGGCGACGCACCGGTTGCGACCGTCGACCTCGCCGTCGGCGGCATGACCTGCGCGTCGTGCGTGGCGCGCGTCGAGAAGAAGCTCAACAAGCTCGACGGCGTCGACGCCTCCGTCAACCTCGCCACCGAGTCCGCGCACGTGACCCTGACGAGGGACGTCACCGACGACGAGCTCGTCGGCGCCGTCGCCCGCGCCGGCTACACCGCGCAGGTCACGGGCCGCGACGAGCTGGGACAGGCCGCACCGGCCCAGGCGGGCCGGACTGACCGGGGCGCCGCGCCGAGCGAGCCGGGCATCGCCTCCTTCGGTGTCGCCGACGCGACGGGCGAGCGGGTCGTCGATCTCTCCGTCCAGGGCATGACCTGCGCGTCGTGCGTGGCGCGCGTCGAGAAGAAGCTCAACAAGCTCGACGGCGTCGACGCCTCCGTCAACCTCGCCACCGAGTCGGCCCGCGTCACGGCCCCCGCCTCCGTCTCCGACGACGACCTCCTCGGAGCAGTAGCCCGAGCCGGCTACTCCGCCACGGTCACAGGCTCTTCCTCTTCCTCCGCTTCCGAGGGCGCGGCCGTGCTCGCCGACCCGACCGCCGCCGGAAGCTCTGAGGCCGACGCCGCCGCGGCAGCACAGGGCGGGGCTGGGAGCCCCGCTGAAGGTGAGGCGGGTGGTAGCCGAGCTACGGCCCCCGCCGCCCCCTCCCGCCACAAGGCCAAGCCCGCTCCCCGGATCGGCGAGTCGCAGATCGCTCGTGCCGCCGACCTCAAGCGGCGTCTCATCGTGTCCCTCATCCTCTCGGTCCCGGTCATGGTCATCTCCATGGCACCGGCCCTGCAGTTCTACGGCTGGCAGTGGGCGGTCGCGGCGATGGCCCTACCGGTGGCGACCTGGGGCGCGTGGCCCTTCCACAAGGCGGCGTGGGGCGCGATCAAGCACGGCGCCTTCACCATGGACACGCTCGTGTCGATGGGTGTCATCGCGGCGACCGGCTGGAGCCTGTGGGCCCTCATCTGGGGCGGTGCGGGCGAGCTCGGCATGCGCATGACGATGGAGCTCATGCCGCGCAGCTCGGGACACATGGCCCACATGTACTTCGAGTCGGCGGCCTGGGTGACCACCTTCCTCCTCGCCGGCCGCTTCGCGGAGGCGCGCGCCAAGTACCGCTCCGGTGACGCGCTGCGCGCCCTCCTGGAGCTGGGCGCGAAGGAGGTCACGGTCGTGACCCTGACGTCGCCGTCGGGCTCGACGGACGCCGTCGACGTCCTGGACGACGAGGGCGCCCCGCGCGCCGACGCGGTCCGCACGGAGCGCACCGTCCCGGTGGACGAGCTGCGCGCCGGGGACCTGTTCTCGGTGCGCCCGGGCGAGAAGATCGCGACGGACGGCGTCGTCATCGAGGGCCGCTCGGCCGTGGACGCCTCGATGCTGACGGGCGAGTCGGTGCCGGTGGACGTCGCCGTGGGCGACGAGGTCACGGGCGCGACGGTCAACACCTCGGGCTCGCTGCTGGTGCGTGCGACGCGCGTCGGCGAGGGCACCACCCTGGCCCGGATCGGCAAGATGGTGACGGCGGCGCAGGCGGGCAAGGCCCCGGTGCAGCGCCTCGCGGACCGGATCTCGGGCGTCTTCGTGCCGACGGTCATCGGCCTGGCTCTCCTCACCTTCCTCGGCTGGCTGGCGCTCGGCCACCCGCTGCAGCACGCCTTCATGGCGGGCGTCGCGGTGCTCGTCATCGCCTGCCCCTGCGCCCTGGGCCTGGCGACGCCGACGGCACTGCTGGTCGGTTCGGGTCGCGCGGCCCAGCTGGGCGTCGTCATCAAGGGCCCCGAGGTCCTGGAATCGACGCGCTCCCTGGACACGATCGTCCTGGACAAGACGGGCACGATCACCGAGGGCCGCATGAGCCTCGACGTCGAGCACGACGTCGTTCCGGTCTCGGGAAGCCGCGAGGAGGCGCTCGCCCTGGCCGGCGCGGTCGAGTCCGCCTCGGAGCACCCGGTCGCGGCCGCCATCGCGATGGCGGCCAAGGACACCCTGCCGGGCGTCCCGCGCGTCGAGGGCTTCTCGAACCACGAGGGGCGCGGCGTCTCCGGCCGGGTCGAGCTGGACGGCGTCTCCCACGAGGTCGCCGTCGGGCGCCCGACGTGGCTCGCCGAGCAGGGCGTCAGCGTCCCCGAGGCGGTCACCGCCGCCGTCGACCGGGCCCAGGTGACCGGCGCGACCGCCGTCGTGCTCGCCGCCGACGGCGCCGCCACCGCCGTGCTCGCCGTGCGGGACACGGTCCGCGAGTCCTCCAAGGCCGCGATCGCGCAGCTGCGGGAGATGGGCATCCGCCCCGTCCTCCTCACCGGCGACAACGCCCGCGCCGCCGCGCACGTCGCCGAGCAGGTCGGGATCCCGGCGCAGGACGTGCGCGCCGAGGTCCTCCCCGGGGACAAGCGCGACGTCGTCGCCGAGCTGCAGGGCCAGGGGCACGAGGTCGGCATGGTCGGCGACGGCGTCAACGACGCCGCGGCGCTGGCGCAGGCGGGCACACAGGGCCTCGGCTTCGCCATGGGCTCGGGCACGGACGTCGCCATCGAGGCGGCGGACATCACGCTCATGCGCGCGGACCTGGACGCGGCGGTCACGGCGATCCGGATCAGCCGTCAGACGCTGCGGATCATCAAGCAGAACCTCTTCTGGGCCTTCATCTACAACGTGCTCGGGATCCCGCTGGCGGCGCTGGGTCTCCTCAACCCGATGATCGCGGGCGGCGCGATGGCCTGCTCCAGCGTCATCGTGGTGACGAACTCCCTGCGGCTGCGCCGCGCGGACTGAGGAGCCGGCCGCTCCGACCGCGCCCGGGCTCTCCGGCCCCACCGGCCCTGAGTTCCGGAACCCCACCGGTTTGGACCACCTGCCCGAGTGTGGACCACCTGAGACGGTGTCTCAGGTGGTCCACACTCGGGCAGGTGGTCCACACGCGCGGCGGCGGGGGAATCAGCAGACGGCAGTGGACCGCGGTGGTCCACACGGGGCAGGGCGGCGGCGCAACGACAGGCGCCGGGCGGCGCAGCGGGAAGGCTCCTGCCCGTCCCACCCGTACACTCGCGACCATGACCGACGAGGCCACCCCCACCAGCCCTGACGCACCGGCCGGTGCACCTCAGACGGACCCGGTCGCCTCCCCCTCCCCGGACGCGGCCGAGGCTTCGGCGCCCGCAACGTCCCCGGTCGGCATCCCCCGCATCGGGGTCGCCCCCGTGAGCGCGCCGCGCCCACGCCCGGCCCCGGTGGTGCGCTCGCGCACGCTCCTCGTCGACGCCCCGCTCCAGCGGCTGCGACGCACCGAGGACCTCCTCGACCTCGTCCTGTGCGTCCTCGGCGTCGGCTCCATGCTCATCCTCGCCGCCTACGCGCACGAGACGACCACGGGTGTCACCCAGGACGTGCAGAACGCCCTCGCGGTGGTGCTCCGCCAGATCCTCGTCTTCCCCTTGCAGGCCATCGAGGGCCTGGCCACCTTCATCCTCCCGATCGCCGTCCTCCTCCAGCAGGTCCTCCACCGCAGCTGGCGCGGAGCCGCCCTGTCCGGCCTCGCCGCGGTCGGCGGCTGGCTCATCGGCGTCCTCGCGCACGCGGCGGCCGATGCCTGGGCGCCGACGGCGCTCGTCTCGGGCCTCACGGTCACCGCCTCCGGCACCGCCCAGATCGGCATCTCCGCGACCTTCGCCTCGCTCGCCGCCCTGCTGACGGCCGCGGGCGAGCGGCGCTCCTCCTCCATGGTCCGCTACGGCTGGGCCGCGGTGTGGACGATCGTCGGCCTGGCGGTGCTCCGCTCCGCCCTCACCTTGCCGGGCGCCGTCCTGTCCGTCCTGCTGGGGCGGCTCGTCGGCGTCGGCGTCCGCTACGCCTTCGGGGTCGAGGACCGGCGCGTCCACGGGATCAACCTCGTGCGGGCCCTGCGCCGCGCCGGCGTCGACGCCGTCAAGGTCGTCCGTATGGACCCGGCCCCGGAGACCCGCGCCTGGACCGTCACCACCGACTCGCCGCTCGGCTACACGGAGCGCGTCCGCGAGAACCCGCTCACCGCGCCCGTCCCCGAGGAGCAGCTCCCCGGCGTCGGCGAGGACCTCCCCGACGAGGTCGCCGTCGCCGACGACGCACCCTCCCCCGACGACGTCGGCGCGTCGCGCGCTTCGGCCGGGAACGCCGTCCAGGACTCCCTCTTCGGCTCCCCCCACCGCGACGACGCCGAGCGCACCGGTGCCAGCGCGCTCTCCGACGACGCCAACCGCATCGTCCCCGCCGACGACGTCGACCTCGCCGCCGTCCTCGCCGAGGCCCACTCCGGGGCACTCGTTGAGGGCCGCCCCTCCGCCCACCGCCTCTACGCCGTCTGGGACTCCGAGGGCAGCCGCCGCGACGTCACCCTCCTCGACTCCGACCGGCAGGTCGCCGGCTTCCTGTCCACCGTCTGGGACCGCCTGCGCGTCAAGGGCCTCTCCCCCGACCGGGACCTATCGGTCCGCCCCGCGGCCGAGCACGCCGCCCTCATGACTCTCGAGGCGCGCCGCGCCGGCGTGCGCACCCCGAGCCTGTTCGGCATGGCGGAGGCCGACGAGTCCGTCCTCCTCGTCACCGACCACATCGTCGGCGCCCGCTCCCTGGGCGAGGTCGGCGAGGACGTGAGCGACGACGTCCTCACCCAGCTGTGGGACCAGGTGCGCCGCGCCCACGCCGCCGGCCTCGCGCACCGCGCCATCGACGGCTCGAGCGTCATCGTCGACGCCACCGGCCGCGTGTGGCTCCTCGACTGGGACTCGGGCGAGACGATCTCCACCGAGCTGTCCCGCCGCGTCGACCTCGCCCAGACCCTCGCGCTCGTCGCCTCGATCGCCGGGGTGGACCGGGCCATCGCGACCGCGTCCCGCTCGCTCACCACCGAGCAGCTCGCCTCGATCGCGCCGATGCTCCAGCGCGTCGTCCTCCCGGCGGCGACCCGCGAGACGATGGGCCGGCGCGGCAAGGTCCTCCAGGAGCTGCGCGACGCCCTCGTCTCTCTCACGCCGACGGCGCACGCGGAGCCCGCCAAGCTCAACCGCTTCTCGGCGCGCACCGTCATCATGGCGGTCATCGCGCTCGTCGCCCTGTACACGCTGCTGGGCCGCATGAACTTCGAGGAGATCAGCGCCGCCGTCGCCGACGCGAACGTCTGGTGGATCCTCGGGGCGCTCGTCTTCTCGCTGGCCACCTACGTGGGCGCCGGCATCTCGCTCGTCGCCTTCTCCCCGGTGCGCCTCAACCTCATGAAGTCGACGGAGGTGCACCTGGCGAGCTCCGTCGTCTCCCTCGTGGCGCCGGCGGGCGTGGGCGGCGCGGCCATCAACCTGCGCTTCCTCAACCGCAAGGGCGTGCCGACGGCGATCGGCGTCGCCACGGTGGCCCTCGTCCAGGTCATCCAGTTCGCCGTCACCGTGGTACTGCTGCTGATCCTGGCGGCGACGACCGGCCAGTCGACCGGGCTCACGCTGCCGAGCGGCTGGGTCATCGCCCTCGCGCTCGTCCTCGTGGCGGCGGTGGCGATCTCGCTGGCCATCCCGAAGGTCCGCACGTGGGTGTGGGCGAAGATCGAGCCGACCTACCGCCAGGTGTGGCCGCGACTCGTGTGGGTCGTGTCCAACCCGGTTCGCCTCGCCCTGGGCGTGGGCGGCACGGTCCTGCTCTCCCTGTCCTACATCCTCGCCTTCGGTGCGAGCCTGTGGGCCTTCGGCTACACGCTGCCCTTCTCGGTCCTCGCGATCACGTACCTCGCCTCGAACACGGTGGGCTCCGTGGTCCCCTCCCCCGGCGGCATCGGCCCGGTGGAGCTGGCGCTCACGGCGGGCCTCGTGACCGCGGGCGTGCCGAGCGGTGTGGCGCTGTCGACGGCGCTCGTGTACCGCCTCGTCACCTTCTGGGTGCCGATCCCGGTGGGCTGGCTGAGCCTCCAGCGCCTCCAGAAGAAGGGCGACCTGTAAGAGCCGGCCCGGGGCGGCTGCCGCGCGCAGCGGCGCCTCCTCCCCTCCCCCTTGCCGGGCTGACGTGGGGCGACGAGGCGCGGTCCTTCGTCGGCGGCAGCCGGTTCAGCCCTCGACGAGGCGACGCACCACCTCCGCGGCGGCGCTCGGCGTACCCGCGAGCAGGGAGCCTGGCTCACGCACGTCGGCCCGCGTCCCGTCCAGCCGGCTCACGACGGCGCCCGCCTCCGTGCACAGCAGCACCCCGGCCGCGACGTCCCAGGGCTGGAGCCTCGTGTGCACGAGGGCTCCCGCCCGCCCGGCGGCGACCTCCGCGAGCTCGAGAGCGGCCGCCCCGTAGCAGCGCATCCCGCGGGTCAACTCGCAGATCGCCGGCAGGTGGCGCAGCGCCGCGAGCGCGTGGAGCTGAGCGATGACGACGCCGTCGGCAAGCGGGACGTCCTCGACCGCGAGCCTCCAAGCGCCCGGGACGAGAGCGATCACGACGTCGGCACCGTCGGGCACGCCTCGTACGCCGGCGCCAGTGGCACCAGCGCCGCCGTCGTCGCTTCCCTCGCGGCCCGGCTCAAGCCGCCCCTCCCAGGCGCCGCCGCCCGCGAGCGCGACGTAGAGGCGGTCGTCAACGGGGTCCGCGACGATCCCGAGCACCGGCTCGCCGTCCTCGACGAGGGCCAGCGAGATCGCCCAGTGCCGGTGCACGGCCACGTAGTTGAGGGTCCCGTCGATCGGGTCGAGCACCCACACGCGCCCGGCCCAGGAGTCGGCGGCGTGCCCCTCCTCCCCGATGAGCCCGTAGCCGGTGGCCGCGAGCCGCCCGGCGATGAGCTCCTCGACGCCGCGGTCCACCTGGGTCACCACGTCGTTCCGGTTCCGCTTCGTACCGATCCGCAGCGCCTCGCCGGGGTCGAGGGCGAGGCTGGCGCCGGCGCGCACGGCGTCGAGCGCCACCGGGAGCAGGGACAGCAGGTCCGACGTGTCAGGGGCGGCCTCCCGGTCGGCCAAGGCGTGCGGGTGCGTCGTCGTCATACGTCCTCCTCGGGTGGATTCCGGTCGGTAGCCTATGACCTGGACCACGCTCCACAAGGACGGCCCACGGCCAGCTGCGCGACGGCGCGCGGCGCCGACCACCTCTCCGTCGGCCAGCGCGTGAGCGTCGAGGGGCACGTCACCTGTGGGCGCTGCCGCAACTGCCGCGCCGGGCGCCGCCACCTGTGCATCCGCACGAGCTCTATCGGCGTCAACCGCGACGGGGCCTTCGCCGACTACGTCGTCGTCCCGGCCCGCAACGTCTGGCCGCAGTCCGAGGAGATCGACCCGGACCTCGGCGCCCTCTTCGACCCGTTCGGCAACGCCGTCCACACCGCCCTCCAGTTCCCGCTCGCCGGCGAGGACGTGCTCGTCACGGGCGCCGGGCCGATCGGCGTCATGTGCGCGGCGATCGCCCGGCACTGCGGGGCGCGCAACGTCGTCATCACGGACCTGTCGGACTACCGGCTGGGGCTCGCCGACGCCGTCGGCGCCGTCACCGTCAACACGGCCCGGCAGGGCCTGCGCGAGGTCATGGCGAGCCTGGGGATGACGGAGGGCTTCGACGTCGGCCTCGAGCTGTCCGGGGCGCCCGCCGCGACCCGTCAGGTGATCGACGTGTGCAACCACGGGGCGCGCATCGCGATGCTCGGGCTGCCCAAGGGCGGCTACGAGATCGACTGGAACCAGGTCATCACCCGGATGCTCACCATCCAGGGCGTCTACGGCCGCGAGATGTACGACACCTGGTACAAGGGTTCCTTCATGCTGGGCTCCAGCCCTGAGCTGCGCGACCAGGTGCGCGGCATCATCACCCACCGCTTCGCGCCCGAGCAGTGGGCCGACGCCTTCGAGGCCGCACGCTCGGGCGAGTGCGGCAAGGTCATCATCAACTGGGAGGACTGACGTGTACGCGTTCAAGGACGAGCTCGCGGGCGAGCTCGACGACATCCGTGGGGCCGGCACCTGGAAGGAGGAGCGGGAGATCGTCAGTGCCCAGGGCGCCGAGGTCGAGACCACCACCGGCGTCGCCCTCAACTTCTGCGCCAACAACTACCTGGGACTGGCCGACGACTCGCGCGTCCGGGACGCCGCCCACGAGGCCCTCGACCAGTGGGGCTTCGGCCTGTCCTCGGTGCGCTTCATCTGCGGCACCCAGACGCCGCACCGCGAGCTCGAGCGGGAGCTGGCCGACTGGCTCGGCACCGACGACGCGATCCTGTTCTCCTCCTGCTTCGACGCGAACGGCGCGATCTTCGACGTGCTGCTCGGGGCGCAGGACGCGATCGTCTCCGACGAGCTCAACCACGCCTCCATCATCGACGGCGTGCGTCTGTGCAAGGCGGCGCGGTACCGGTACCGCAACGGCGACGTCGCCGACCTGCGCTCCCGCCTCAAGGAGGCGCGGGCCGCGGGGGCGCGGCGGATCATGATCGCGACCGACGGGGTCTTCTCCATGGACGGCTCCTACGCGCCGCTCCCGGAGATCGTCGAGGCGGCTGAGGAGTACGGCGCGCTCGTCATGGTGGACGACTCGCACGCGGTCGGATTCATCGGGGTGACCGGCGCGGGGACCCCGGAGATGTTCGGGGTCGAGGTCGACGTGCTCACTGGGACGCTGGGCAAGGCGCTCGGCGGGGCGAGTGGCGGGTACGTGGCCGGCCCACAGGAGGTCATCGACCTGCTGCGTCAGCACGGGCGCCCGTACCTGTTCTCCAACACGGTGGCGCCGGCGGTGGTCGGCGGGAGTCTGCGGGCGATCCGGATCGCGCGGTACGCCGACGAGTCGCGCGCGCACCTGGCGCGCAACGCGGAGCTGTTCCGCTCCCTCATGGAGGAGGCCGGTTTCACCCTGCTGCCAGGGAGCCACCCGATCGTGCCGGTTATGTTCGCGTCCGAGCGAGAGGCCGTGGAGATCGCGGACCGGATGCTCGCGGAGGGGGTCTACGTCATCGCCTTCTCGTACCCGGTAGTGCCCAAGGGGCGGGCGCGCATCCGGGTGCAGCTGAGCGCGGCGCACACGGAGGAGGACGTGCGCGAGTGCGTCGACGCCTTCGTCCGGGCCCGGCAGTCCGTGGTGGGCTGAGGGGCTCCGCCCGTGAGATGGTGCGCCGAGCGGGTCAGAGGCAGTCGGCGCTTTGTGCCGACGAATGTCCTCGCAGGTCAGAGCCCCGCACCCGGCCGACCGCGCGCAGTTCTGAGGCTCTGATCCGCTCAGGGCACCACAGCCCGCTCGCTCTCCACAGACGCGACCCCCTCCCTGGCGCACGCACTCCCCTCGAGGCGAGGCTCGCCCCATGGGACGGGCGGCGGATCTCGAGGAGGAGCGGATCATCGCGCTCATCCTCCCGACCGGCGCGCTCCGCCAGTCCGAGCTCGGTCTGGGGAGCACGGGGCGGCGGGTCCTCGCGCGTCTCATCAGCTCCGGCGCCCTCCAGCGCACGGGGTCGGTGGTCCACCTTCCCGAGGCGGCAGCGCCCGTCCTGGCCGCACGCCGGTGCGACGGCCTGCTCACCTGCGGGAGCGCGCTGGCCGCGTACGGCCTGCCCGAGCTCATCCCAGCCTCCCCGGTTCACGTCGCGGTGCCCTCCAGCCGCGGATCGGTCCACGCACCCGGCGTCACGGTCCATCGCGAGCCGGGGCTCGAGGTCCAAGGTCTCGCGGTCCCGATCGACCGCCTTGTGGCGAGGCTCCTGCGCTGCGGCCCGGAGAAGGAGTCCATCGCGATCGCGGACAACGCGCTGCACCGCGGGCTCGTGACGCGCGAGGAGGTCGCCGCGAGGCTGCAGGGGAACCGGCACGGGTGCCCCACCGCGCGCCGGCGACTGGCGCGGTGCACGGACAGGGCCCGCTCGCCGATCGAGTCCCTCGCCCGGATCGAGCTCGAGGACGCCGGGCACCGGCCCGTGCCGGGGCTCGTCGTCCCCGGGGTCGGCGAGCTCGACCTGGTCATGGAGGGCCTGGACATCGAGACGGACGGCTACACGTACCACTCGCTCAAGTCCGCCTGGTCCAACGACCGCCGCCGGGACCAGCTCCTGCTCGCGCGGGGCGTCACCCCGGTGAGGCTCACTCGCGAGGACGTCATGGCCGGGCGGACCGTGCCGATCGTGGAGTCGGTACTCCGCCGGATGGCGCTCTCAGCGGGTCAGGGCCGGCTCGGGGCTGAGCAGGAAACGACCGCGGGCCTCTGACCTGCGCAGACATTCAGCAGCACGAACCGGCCGGATGCTCTGACCCGCTGAGAGCACCACACGCAGCGCTCAGGCTGCGCGCGCGGCGCGCCGCTGGTGCATCCACCAGGCCACCGCGAGCGCGGCCACCCACAGCGGGCTCCACACGACGGCCACGCGGGTGTCGTCGGCGAGCGTGAGCGTCCAGGTGACGAAGACGAAGAAGACGAGGCAGGCCCACGCGGCCGCGCGGCCGCCGGGCATCCGGAAGGCGCTCGCCTCCGCCACCTCGGGACGGAGCCGCCGGTAGCGCAGGTAGCACATGAGGATGACGCACCACACGAGGATGAACAGCACGCTCGCCACGGTCGTCACCGCGGTGAAGGCCGCCATGATCGAGTCGGAGACGTAGAGCAGCGGGATGGAGGTGAGTAGGGCCGCGCAGGTGAGCAGCAGCGCCGGCGCCGGCACGGACCGCTTGGACAGGCCCGCGAAGACGGCCGGCGCCTGCCCCGCCTCGGCGAGCCCGAAGAGCATCCGGGAGGTCGAGTACATGCCGGAGTTGGCGCTCGAGGCCGCCGCGGTAGTGACGACGAAGTTGACCACGGACGCGGCCACGCCGAGCCCCGCGAGGGTGAACATGGCGACGAAGGGCGAGGAGTCGGCGGAGACCTCGCGCCACGGGGTGACGCACATGATGGCAGCGAGCGCCCCCAGGTAGAACAGCAGGATCCGCACGGGGATCGCGTTGATGGCGCGAGGGAGCGTGACCTCGGGGTCCTCGGCCTCGGCGGCGGTGGTCCCGATGAGCTCGGTGCCGACGAAGGCGAACACGGCGATCTGGAAGGCACCCGCGAAGCCGTCAAAGCCGTGGGGGAAGAGCCCGCCGTCGTTCCAGAGGTTGGCGAGGCTGGCGTGCGCGCCGCCCGGTGAGGTGAAGCCGGTGGCGACCATCCAGATCCCGACGACGACGAGCGCCAGGATCGCGACGATCTTGATGATGGAGAACCAGAACTCGATCTCGCCGAAGGCCCTCACGGTCGTGAGGTTGAGGGAGAGGAGCAGCGCGACGGTGACGACGGGCGGGATCCACAGCGGGAGGGTCGGCCACCAGAAGCGCAGGTAGCCGGTGATGACGACGACCTCGGCGACGGCGGTGACGAGCCAGCAGAAGTAGTAGGTCCAGCCGGTCATGTAGCCGGCCCACGGCCCGATGAGGTCGTGCGCGACGTCGGCGAAGGACTTGTAGCGCAGGTCTGACAGGAGGACCTCGCCGAGCGCCCGCATGACGAGGAAGAGCGCCCCGCCGATGATGGCGTAGACCAGCAGGACGCCGGGGCCGGCGAGCGAGATCGTCTTGCCGGAGCCCATGAAGAGGCCGGTGCCGATCGCGCCCCCGATCGCGATGAGCTGGATGTGCCGGTTGGTGAGGTTGCGCTGGAGGTGCTCGTCGCCGGTGGCCACGGCCGTCCTTCCGTCGGGGGGGTGGGACCGGGGCAGCCTACGTCCCTCCCGCGACCCCGCACCGGGACGAGCGGGGCGTCGCCGCCGTCTGCCTGGTCACGGTGGCGGACGACGGCGCTGGGTAGGCTCGCGGTCGATGAGCACCAGCACCGCGCCGTCCGAGCACGACGAGTCCCAGGGCACGACGCCGCCCACCACCTCCCGCGCCGACCTCGTGCCGGCGGCCACCGCCGTCGTCGTGAGCGCGCTCCTACTCATCGCCTACTCGCTGGGCCAGTGGCGCTCGATGTACGTGCCGAGCTGGGACCTCGCGATCTTCTCCGAGCTCGCGAAGGACTACGCGCACCTCAGGGCCCCGATCGTCCCGATCAAGGGCGTCGGCTTCAACCTGCTGGGCGACCACTTCCACCCGATCCTCGTCCTGCTCGGCCCGGTCTGGGCGCTCTTCCCGAGCCCGCTGTCCCTGCTCATCACTCAGGACCTGCTGCTCGCCGTGTCCGCCTGGCCGCTGACCCGAGTAGCGACCCGCGTCGTCGGCCGCGTGCCGGCGCTGGCGCTGGGTCTGTGCTACGCGCTGTCGTGGGGCTTCCAAGGGGCGGTCGCCGCCCAGTTCCACGAGATCGCCTTCGCGGTCCCGATGCTGGCGTGGTCCTGCGCGGCCTTCGCGGAGCGCCGATGGTGGGCCTCGGCCCTCTGGGCGGCGCCACTGGTCCTCGTCAAGGAGGACCTGGGCCTCACGGTCCTCATGATCGGTCTGGCGATCGCCTGGCGCGGCCGCCACGAGGAGGCTCCGGTCCACGAGCCGACCGGCCACCGGCTGCGCGACCGCGCCGCCCGCCTCACCCCGCTGCAGCTGGGGCTGGGTCTAGCGGCCTTCGGCCTCATCCTCTTCCTCCTCACGGTGCTCGTCATCCTCCCGCTCCTGTCCTCCACCGGGACCTGGCAGTACGGGCTGGGCGGCAACGCGGGCGACGGGACGGCGACGACGGCGTCCTCGGGCGGCTTCCTCTCACGGCTCTTCTCCCCTGAGGTCAAGACCGCCACGCTCGCCATGATCGTGTGCACGGCGGGGCTCATCGGCCTGGGCTCGCCGCTCATGGCGGCGGTCCTGCCGACGATCGCGTGGCGCTTCCTGTCCAGCAAGGAGTTCTACTGGGACTGGAAGGCGTGGCACTACAACGCGGTTCTCATGCCGATCGCGCTGGGCGCGCTCCTCGACGTCCTCGCCCGGCTCCGCGCCCGCCGCGCCGACCCGGACGACGAGACCGCGCCGCCCGGCTGGCTGGGCGCGCCAGTGTGGGCCCGGTGGCTGAGCGTCGTCGGCGTCACGGTGCCACTGCTCATGACGGCGGTGACGGCGAAGGACCTGCCGCTGGCGTCGATGAAGGACGACGGCTGGGGCGAGACCTCCTCCCGGGCGGCCGCCGCGCAGCAGGTCATGGACACGATCCCGGAGGGCGCGAGCGTCGAGACGGACCTCGGCCTGCTCGCCTACCTGGTGCCGCGCGCCGAGGTGTCCTGGGTGGGGACGGCCGGGGTGAGCCCGGAGTACGTCGTCATCGACGAGCAGTCCTCGGCGTGGGGCGGGAACGCGCCCATGGACGCGGCGCAGTGGATCTCCAGTCAGGTGACCGACGGCTCCACCTACACGAACATCCTCACGGTGGACGGCTACCAGGTGGCGAAGCGCAATGGCTGAGCCGACAGCACCGGCGGCCACGCCCCGCCCGATGCCCCGCTGGGCGGAGCTCGTGACGGTGGGCGTCGGGGGCGCGCTCGGCACGCTGGTCCGAGCGGCCGCCTCGCACGCCTGGCCGGCCCCCTCCGGTGGTCTCCCGACGACGACGCTCGCCGTCAACCTCGTCGGCGCGCTCCTGCTCGGGCTGCTCCTCGGGCACCTGGCGCTCGCGGGCCCGGACGCAGGCGTCCGGAAGGTGGCGCGCCTGGGTGTCGGGACGGGCTTCATGGGAGGTCTCACCACCTACTCGACCTTCATGGTGGAGTCCGAGCGACTCCTCACCGACGGGCACGCTGCCCTGGGCCTGGCCTACCTCCTCGGCTCGCTCCTCGCGGGCCTGCTCGCCGCGACCGCCGGACTGGCCCTCGCCGCTCGCGCTCACGGGGGTGAGCGCGCGTGAGCCCGCTGACCTGGTTCCTGCTGGCGGTGGCCGGAGGCCTCGGGGCCGTCACGCGCTTCACGGTGGACGCCCGGGTGGGTGCGGCGGTCACGCGCCGTCGTGCCGCCCGCTCGCCTCGGCCCGGCGGTCCCGACGGCCCTGAGGCTCGGTTGGCGGGGATCCCGCTGGGGACCGTCGTCGTCAACGTGACAGCCTGTCTTCTCCTGGGACTCGTCGCGGGCTGGACGGCGGCAGCCTCGGCGCCGACGGCGGTGTCCTCGGCCCTGGGGACCGGCTTCCTCGGCGGCTACTCGACCTTCTCGACGGCGTCCGTGGAGTCCGCGCGGCTGCTCCTGGCGCGGCGCGGGCCGGCGACGGCCCTGCACGCGCTGGGGATGGCGTCGGCGAGCCTCGTCGCCGCCGCCCTCGGGCTGGCGATCGGCAGCGCGCTCGGCTGAGGCGCCCCGGATACCGGGAGCCCCGCGGAGCCGAGATACGCTGACCATGCGGTCGGTTTCGTTCCGGCCACGCCCACCCGCCGGAAGCCGCACCGGCCGGCGCACGCGACAGGGCACACTAGGGCCATCACCGCCGCGGTCGGCAGGGAAGCCGACCGCACCGAGGAGCGAGGAAGACCATGGCACTGAGCATCGGCATCGACGTCGGGGGCACGAAGATCGCGGCGGGCGTCGTCGACGACGAGGGCAGGGTCCTCGAGACGATCCGCAAGGACTCTCCCGCCAAGGAGCGCCAGGCGATCATCGACACGATCGTCTCCGTCACCGAGGAGCTCAAGGACGCGTTCCCGGAGACTGCCACGGTCGGCATCGGGGCCGCCGGCTTCATCGACTCGGACCGCAACACCATCGCCCACGGCACGAACCTCGACTGGACGGGCCTCAAGCTCGCGGACGTCGTCTCCGAGAAGGTGGGGCTGCCCGTCGTCGTCGAGAACGACGCCAACGCCTTCGGCTGGGCCGAGGCCCGCTTCGGCGCCGCCCGCGGCAAGCAGAACGCCCTCATCGTGGCCATCGGCACGGGCCTGGGCGGCGCGATCGTCGTCAACGGCCAGCTGCTGCGGGGCGCCGCCGGCTTCGGCGGGGAGATCGGGCACATCAACGTCGTCCCGGATGGCCGCCCCTGCGGCTGCGGCCAGTACGGCTGCCTCGAGCGCTACTCCGCCGGCACGGCGCTCGGCGTCAACGGCTGGGAGCTCGCCCAGTACAGGCCCGCCTACGCGGCCCGCATCATCGAGCTGTCCGGCGGGGACCCGGACCACATCTCCGGCAAGGCCGTCACCGCCGCCGCCCGCGAGGGCGACCCGGCCGCCCTCCAGTGCTACGCGAGCCTCACGCACTGGCTCGGCGTCGGACTGGCGGACATGTGCGCCATCCTCGACCCGGAGGTCATCGTCATCGCCGGCGGGCTGGCCGAGGCGGGCGGCATCCTCCTCGAGCCCACCAAGAAGGCCTTCGCCGAGGCCCTCACCGCTGGCCCGCACCGCCCGGCGATCCCGATCGTCCTCGCCGAGGGCGGCCAGGAGGCGGGCCTCGTCGGCGCCGCCGACCTCGCCCGCCAGGCCTCCTGAGCGCTCTGGCGCTCTGGCGCGCCACAGCGTGCCAGGCCGCCCGAGCACCCACGACGACGCCCGCCGTCGGTCCCCTTCCGGGGCCGATGGCGGGCGTCGTCGTGCGAGCTCCTCGCCGCGCTCAGGCCTCGAAGACCCAGTCGCGGATCTCGGGCATGTCCTCCAGGTGGGCGACCTTGTAGTCCTCGTGCCGGGCGAGCTGCTTCTCGCACCAGCGCTTGAGATCGGCCGCGCCGCGCACCGTCTTGCGCGCGTTGTTGAGCGCGTCGATGACGAGGTGGTAGCGGTCCACACGGTTGCGGACCACCATGTCGAAGGGCGTCGTCGTCGTACCCTCCTCGATGAAGCCGCGGACGTGGAAGCGGTCGGCGTCCGGGCGGCCGTGGACGAGCTGGTGGATCGAGCCCGGGTAGCCGTGGAAGACGAAGACCACGTCCTTGTCGTCCGTGAAGGTCTCCGCGAAGTCCTCGTCGCTCATGCCGGAGGGGTGGTCCTTCAGGCGGGCGAGGGTCTGGAGCCGCACCACGTTGACGACGCGGACCTTGAGGAGCGGCAGCTGCTGGCGCAGGATCTGCGCGGCGGCGATCGCCTCGGTGGTGACGACGTCGCCGGCGCAGGCGATGACGATGTCCGGCTCCTCACCGGACTCGAGGTCCTCGTTGCCGGCCCAGTCCCAGACGCCGTAGCCGCGCTTGCAGTGGACGTAGGCCTCCTCCTTGGTGAGCCACTGGAACTGCGGCTGCTTGTCCTGGACGATGAGGTTGACCTTGTCGGTCGTGTCGAAGCCGTAGGAGGCGATCTCCAGGAGGCAGTTGGCGTCCGGCGGCAGGTAGGCGCGCACGATCTCAGCCCTCATGTTGAGGATCGAGGAGAGCACGCCCGGCCCCTGGTGGGAGAAGCCGTTGTGGTCGTTGCGCCAGCAGGTCGAGCTCAGCAGGATGTTGAGCGAGGGCACGGGCACGCGCCAGTCGAGGTGGACGCCCTCCTCGAGCCACTTGGCGTGCTGGATCGTCTGCGAGACGGAGACCATGCCGAAGGCCTCATAGGAGGCCCACAGGCCGTGACGGCCCGTGAGGTTGTAGGCCTCGAGCCAGCCGTGGGTGTTGTGCTCGGAGAGCACCTCCATGACGCGGCCGGCGGGAGAGATGTTGACGTCGAGGTCCGTGAGCCGCTCCATGAAGGCGCGGTCCGTCTGCTCGAAGACGGCGGAGAGGCGGTTCGAGTCGGCCTCGTCGGGGCAGAAGAGCCGGAAGGTCGTGGGGTTGCGACGGTAGAGCTCTGCCATGAGGGCGCCGAGGTAGCGCGTCGACTCCTTCTTGACGCGGCCGCGGTCCCCCGGGGCGAGGTCGAGGGCGAGGTCGCGCCAGTCGGGCACGTCCAGCGGCGTGTAGGAGCCGCCTCCGTTGGCCACGGGGTTGGCGCTCATGCGCAGGTCCCCGCTGGGGTTGGCGCGCCTGGCGAGCTCGGTCAGGGAGCCGTTCTCGTCGAAGAGCTCCTCGGGGCGGTAGCTGCGCAGCCACCTCTCGAGGATGGCGAGGTGCTCGGGGTTCTCCTTGACGCCGGACAGCGGCACCTGGTGGGCGCGCCACGTGCCCTCGACGACGGTGCCGTCGACCTCATGGGGGCCGGTCCAGCCCTTCGGCGTGCGCAGGATGATCATGGGCCAGTGCGGGCGCTCGCCGGCGACGACGCCCTCACCGCCCGGAGTGCGGGCCGCGAGCTGGATCTTCTTGATGCGTCCCCAGGCGTAGGCGAGGGCGGCGTCGAGCTGGGGGCCGACGACGGCCGGGTCGTCGCCGCCGACCTCGATGACCTCGTAGCCGTGCCCCTGGTAGAGGCTGCGCAGCTCCTCGGGGTCCTTGCGGGCCTGGACGGTGGGGCTGGCGATCTTCGCGCCGTTGAGGTGGAGGACGGGCAGGACGGCGCCGTCGCGGGCGGGGTTGAGGAAGGAGATGCCCTTCCAGGAGCCCTCGAGGGGGCCGGTCTCGGCCTCGCCGTCGCCGACGACGGCGAGCGCGATGAGGTCGGGGTTGTCGAAGACGGCGCCGAAGGCGTGGACGAGGGCGTAGCCGAGCTCGCCGCCCTCGTTGATGGAGCCTGGCGTGGTCACGGAGACGTGCGAGGGGATGCCGCCAGGCGCGGAGAACTGGCGGAAGAGGCGGAGGACGCCGTCGGAGTCCTCGGTGACCCGCGGGTAGACCTCGGTGTAGGAGTCCTCGAGGTAGGAGGCCGCGACGAGCGCCGGGCCGCCGTGGCCGGGGCCGGTGATGTAGATCATCGACTGGTCGGTGAGGCGGATGAGGCGCGAGGCGTGCGTGTAGATGAAGGACAGGCCCGGGCTGGTGCCCCAGTGGCCGAGGAGGCGGGGCTTGATGTCGTCGGCGAGGAGCTCGCGGCGCAGGAGCGCGTTGTCCTTGAGGTAGATCTGGCCGACGGTCAGGTAGTTGTTGGCGCGCCACCAGGCGTCCATGGCGGCGGTGTCGTCCTGGGTGGGGTGGGCCAGCGCGTCGACGAGCTCGTCCACCCGGGCCGCGGTGAGGGGCTCGGCGGTGGGGGTCTGAGTCATTCGTCCTCCTGTGCGGGCGCCGTCAGGCGGGACGGCCCACGCCCGCGGAGGGGTCCGTCCGCCTCGAACCTACCTGGGGCGTCGCCCCTGGGGACAGGGGTGTCAGTGAACGGCCGATGGCGGGCAGCCCCTGTGAGTGGTGAGGCGTGGGCACGACGAAGCCCTCGGTCCGGATCGGTGATCCGGCCGAGGGCCTTCGTCATCGAGGTGCCGCTCCCGGGTTCCCATTCCCGGGGGGCTTCCTCCTTCGCCGGAGCGACCCGTTCAGGCTCCCTAGGACCTTCGCGGCTCTCGGTGCGGGCCGGTCACCGGGCTCCCCAACCCTCGTGACCCGCTCCGTCCGGCGGCAGGAACTAGATAACCCTCCTGACCTGGACGGACGCCCCCCAGCAACCTGGGAAGACCATGGGAACAGGTCTCTGTCCGGTGGCGCGGGCCGCGGTCGGCAGGAGGCTCCTCTCAGTCGTGCCGGTCGTCGGCGACCGCCGCACCGGGCTCGACGGGGTCGACGTCCTCCTCGGGGTCGTCCTCGCCGACGCCGTCGCCGTCGACGTCCGCCTCGTCGAGGGTCTCCTCATCGAGCTCGTCGGGCTTGCGCACGGGCGAGTCGCCGGCGGCGAGGAAGATCGCCACCCATCGCGACCGCGGGTCGGCGTCGATGAGGAGCGACTTGACGAAGAGGGTGAGCGGGACGGCCAGGATCGTGCCGAGACCGCCGACGACCTGCGCCCAGAAGAGCAGGGAGAGGAAGGTCGTCGTCGTGTTGAGCCCGACGGCGTCACCGGTGAACTTCGGCTGGATGAGGCTCTGGATGGCGAAGTTGAGGACGCAGTAGGCCACGACCACCCACAGGGCGGTGAACGGCCCGGAGTCGACGAGGGCGAGGAGGGCGGGCGGGACGAGGCCCACGAAGAAGCCGATGTTGGGGATGTAGTTCGTGATGAAGGAGAGCACGCCCCAGGTGACGGCCATGGGCACGCCGAGGATCCCCAGCGCGACGACGTCGAGGACGGCCACGATGAGGCCGAAGACGGTCGAGACCAGCCAGTAGGAGCGGACCGAGCCGGCGAAGTCCCCCATGGCGGTGGCGATCCCCGGCTTGAGGCGCGTCAGGGCCTCGGCGCGCACCTCGATCTTCGACATGTCGAACATGAGGAAGATGACCGTCAGGGCCAGGATCGACAGGATCGAGCCGAGGTTCGTCACCTGGCTGAGGAGGGTCTGGGCGACGGAGACGATCTTGTCCGTGCTGACCGCGTCCTGGACCTGGCTCTGCAGCGAGCCCGCGTCGACGCCGAAGCGGGCGAGCAGCGTGATGGCCTGGTCCCACAAGGACTCGAACTTCGAGGCGTACTGGGGCAGCGTCTCGATGAGCTGCGCCACCGCGACGCCGAGCGCGACGAACATGCCGACGACGAAGGCGTAGATGATGAGGATCGCGAGCACGGCTCCGACGACCCGGTTGACGTGGTGGCGGGCGAGCCAGGTGACGAGCGGCCTCACGGTGATCACGAGGGTGAGGGCGAAGAAGGCGGGCGCGAACAGGCCCCTCACGAAGTAGAGGCCGACGCACCCCACGACGAGCGCGGCGATGACGAGAGCCGTCGTCTCACCCTGGGTGCGGCCGACCTCGACCGGGAGGCGCTGCTCCTCGCGGATTGGGTCGTGCTCGGGCTCGAGGTCGGCGGCGGTGGTCCTGCCTGGGGGCGCCGAGGCGATGCTGGGAGTGGGGTCCATGTCCGGATCCTCGCACGGCCCCGCTTCAGTCGCCCTCCGACGGCGTGGCGCGGGGCGGCTCCACCGGGAGGAGCGGGAGCGTCGTCGAGGCCGAGGCGGCCCGCACGACGACGAGGGCCGTGATCGTCTGGGTGAGCATGATCCCGAGGAGCACGACGAGCTGGAACTTCGCGGCCTCGACCGGGCTGGCCCCGCCGAACAGGGCGCCAACGAAGGCGCCGGGCAGGGTGACGAGACCCGTCGCGCCCGTCTGGTCGATCCCCGGCAGGAGCGTCTCGCGGACCGCCTCGCGGGCCACCTCGGCGTGGGCGACCACCGGCGTGGCGCCGAGCGCGAGCCAGCCCTCGACCTCGTCAGCGCGGTCGCGCACGGTCCGCAGGAACATGCGGCCCGCGAGCGTCGCCCCGCTCATCGAGTTGCCGATGATGATCCCGGCGACGGACACGAGGTAGCGGGTGTCGAAGGCGATGAGCCTCAGGGAGAAGATGAGGGCGACGGTGACGGCCGAGCCCACGACGATTCCCGTGGCGGCGGCGCGGCGACCGTCGTGGAGCTCGTGGACGCGTCCTCCCGAGGTCACCGACGCCGTCGTCAGCATGAGGATGAAGAACAGGGCGACGGTCCAGGGCAGCGCGAGGACGCCGTGCAGGAGCACGGCGATGACGGAGAGCTGGACGACGGCGCGCAGCGCGGCGACCAGCGGGCCCCAGCCGAGCCTCAGGCCCGCCCACCGCTGCACGCCGAGCGTGATGGTCATGAGGACGGCGAGACCGAGTCCGAACTGCAGGTAGGGCACTCCCCGATCCTGCCACTCGGCGGGCGGGAGGGCGTCGGTCGAGCCGCGGTCCTCCTCCACCGCCGCGAGGCAGCCCGTGAGGCGCTGTCACATCGTGGCGGTCCGCGTCGGGTACTCGGCCAGGAGCCGCGTGGTGACCTCGCTGACGAGCGCCGGCGGGGCGCCGGTGGCGACGACCGAGGGGCTGAAGACTCCCGGGAGGGAGCCCGTCGCCTCGGCCTCCGCCTCGGTGACCTCGCGCTCGACGACCCGGGAGGCAACGGTGCTCAGGCCGCGAGCACCTCGACGACGTCGTCGAGGCCCGGAGCCGGGACGGCTGACGTCCGCGTCACCGGGAGGTCTCCTGCTCGTCGCTCGCCCCCGGGGCGAGGAGGCCGGAGAGGCGCGCCTCGCGCACCGCCTCCTGCCGGGAGTGGACGCCGAGCTTCTTGTAGACGGCCTTCGAGGTGGAGCGAACCGTCTCGACGCCGAGGAAGAGCTCGTCGGCGATGTCCGCCAGGGTGCGGTCGGAGGCGAGACGCTCGAGGACGTCGGTCTGCCGCGGGGTGAGCACGACGTCGGCGGTGGCGGGACCGTCCGACAGGCTCAGCCCCGGCTTCCCGGCGACCGGCGGCTCGAGGACGGGCAGGACGCGGGCGCGTGCGACCTCGGGGAGGATGGCGACGAGGGCGGGGTTGGCGGCCCACGCCGTCGCGTGGGCGGCGACCTCTCCGGCGACGTCCGGGTCGCCGAGGGCCGCCATGGCGCCGACCCGGTAGCCGTACCCGATGAGCATGGCGCGCGGGGAGACGGCGGGCGCGGCGACGAGCGCGCGGACCGTCTTGAGGCAGCTCTCGGCGTCGCCCCGCACGAGCGAGGCGCCGGCGTCGATGAGGAGTCGCGCCTCCTCGGGCAGGTAGGCGCCCTCGACGCGGGCGAGAGCGTCGTCGGCGCGCCCCTCGCGCAGGTCGAGCAGGGCCAGCATGGCGACCTCCGGCCACCACATGCACGTGAGGAGGTCCGTCCACTGGGAGCGCGCGAGGAAGGTGAGGAGCCACTCGGCCGCGGCCTGCGGGCCCCGCTGGGCGAGGATCAGCTCTGCCTCGGCCTGCACCTCGAGCGGGGAGAACTGGGTGTTGGCAGGCAGGTCCACGCTGGCCCGCACCGGGTGGGGCGCCGTGCCCGCGGAGAAGCGGCGGGTGATCTCGACGAGGTGCTCTGGCTCCGGCTCGCGCACGCTCCCGCGGACCGCCGTCTCCTCGTACTCGACGAGGAAGATCTCGGAGCGCTCATACATGCCCGCGTAAGCGGCCAGGAGCGCGTCCCGCGCGGGCAGGCCGACGAGGAGGGCCGGGACCTCGCCGACGTCGGTGGTCAGGGACTCGACGAGCATGCGCGCCCTGTTGAGGCACGCCTGGGCGTCAAACAGCCGGGCGAGGGCGAGGCAGGCGTCGGCGGCCCCCATCATCGCCAGGCACAGCAGATGGGCCTCGTCCTTGAAGGCGCGCGGTAGACGGAAGGACCGGGCGGACTCGGCGTTGAGGTACTGGAAGCACTCGTCGAGCCAGGACAGCGCCTCCTCCAGAGCAGCGCTGACGTCCTCCATGGACGGCGACTGCACGCGCGACGTGGCGAGCATGAGGCGGTTCCGGAGCTCGACCACACGTGGCGGGAAGAGGGCGTCGTTCCCCGTCGTGGTCGTGCGCAGCAGCCGCAGCCAGGGCTCCGGGAGGAGGTGGGGGGCGCTGTCGGGGTCTCCGGCGAAGCCCTGGATCTCGTGGAGGCTCTGCCACGCCAACGGCACCTCCTCCGGCAGGAGCGCGCTGAGCGCCTCGAGCTCGGCGGACGACAGGAGCGCCACGTACGGGGCGCAGAAGTCGAGGGCGCGGTCGAGGGCGGACCACGCCGCGAGGCCGGCGAGCGCCGAGAGCCGGTCGCGCGCCGTGATGTCCAGGGACTGGTCGGTGAGCACCGAGGACAGGTCACGACGCAGGGTCACCGTCCGCGACGGGTCCCGGGTCAGGGAGACCTGGATGATCTGGGCCGCCAAGGCGGGAGGAAAGATCGCCGACCCGGTGGCGGTCCCGCGGATCGCCGGAACCCTGGTGGGGAGCTCGAGGACCTCCTCGAAGGGGACGTCGCGCCCGAGGGCCGCCGTCGCGACGGTGGCGATGTCCGGGCCGTTCATGGGAGGGAGGAACACGGCGAGGAAGGCGAGGTCGTCGGCGGCGACGGCGTCGTGGATTCGCTCCGCCCAGTCGCGGCACACGCGGGTGAGGGAGTCGGTGGCCTCGCGCTCAAACTGGCGGCTCCAGGCGCTGCGCGCGACGCCGACGAGGGGGTTGTCAGCGACGTCGGACATGCCGTCGAGGGCCGCTGCGACGAGCGCAGGAACCCCGCCGGTCGCACGCAGCAGCTGGGCGCGGGCGACGACGTCGTTCCAGCTCTCGTCGAGGGCGAGCACGTCCTCCGCGCTCACGACCAGCGAGGGCTCGTCGAGAACCACCTGGAACAGGTCGAGGACGGCGGCGGGAGCCGGAAGATCGGATTCGCAGACCACGACGACGATGGGGGCGGCGCCGGGGCGACGCGAGGCGGCCAGCACGGCCATGAGGGGGTCGGTCGGGTCGGACTCGTGGTCCCACTCGAGCAGGAGGGAGGTGTCGGCGTCGAGGTCCTCGGCCCAGGAGGTGTCGGAGGCCGCCTCGAGCAGGGGCATGTCGAGGTAGCGAGCGTCGAGGCGCTCCATGAGCGCGCGAGCGAGCTCCTGGGGTCGGTACTCGTGGCAGGCGCGGATGAGCACGGTCGCCGTGCCCGTCATGGATTGGGCGAGCCTGCGAGCCAGGCGGTCGGTGAGCGCGTCAGAGACGATCACTGATCGTCCTCCTTACTTCCTTGGCTCCGTCCGGGAGCGCGGGGTCGGGCGGGAGGAGTTCGGTCAGACGGGCGACGCGCACCGCGGCCTCGCGGCTGTGGACGCCGAGCCGTCGGTAGAGCGCCTTCGAGGTAGAGCGAACCGTCTCGACACCGAGGAACAGGCGGTCAGCGATCTCCTGGAGCGTCAGGTCCGTGGCCAGCCCGGCGAGGACGTCGAGCTGGCGCGGGGTGAGGACCACGGAGCTCGCTGCGGGCGTCTCCTCGTCGACGCGCAGGCCGCGAAGGCGCGCCATCTGCGGGTCCAGGCCCGCGAGCGCGACGCGGCGCCCCTCCTCCGGGAAGAGGGCGACGATGGCGGGCGCCTCCGCCCAGTCGACGAGGTGGGCGTCGGCCTCGGTGGCCAGCTCGGGGGACCTGCGGCGCGCGAGGATCGTGACGCGGAACCCGAAGGCGAGCCGGCGCCAGCGGTCCGGGGCCTCGGGGTCGCGCACGACCTGACGGATGAGGGCCTCCGCACCGTCGAGGTCCTCCTCGGCGAGGGCCGCGCCGGCGCGGATGAGCTGGGCCGCGGTCTCAGGGACGTACACGGTCTCCAGGACCCGGAGAGCGTCCTCGGGACGGTTCTCGCGCAGGGCGAGGAAGGCGGCGACGGTGTGCAGGGGCCACCACTCGGCGGCGCCGAGGTCCGTGAACGGCGCCCGCGAGAGGAAGGTCTGGACCCAGTCCGAGGCGACCTCGGGGCCGCGCTGCAGGAGGATGAGGAAGGCCTCGGCCTGGACCTCGAGCGGGGTGAAGGTCGTGTTGGGGGCGATGTCGCCGGAGACACGGACGTCGCTGGCCGTGGTCTGCGCGAGGAAGCGGCGGGCGACGAGGACGATGTGCTCGGGCTCCGGCTCGCGGACCCCGGCCTCCTCGACGAGGTCCTCGTAGTCCGCCAGAAGCGTCTCGGTGCGACCGCGCACACCGGTGAAGGAGGACAGGAGCGCCTGGCGGGAGGCGAGGCCGAGGCGCAGGGCGGCTGCGCGCTCGACGTCGGCGCCGATGACCTCCAGCAGCTGGGAGGCCTCGTTGAGGCAGCGCTGGGCCAGGATGATCCGGCCCATGGCGAGCGCGCCGTCGGACTCGCCCAGGAGCGCGAGGACGACGAGCGGGGCGTCATCGATGATGCATGGCGGCAGAGAGTAGGAGGCGGCGGCGCGCTCGTGGATGAGGGCGGCGCGCCTGCTGAGGAACTCGATGCCGTCGTCGACCCCCTCCTGGAGGGCGTCGATCGACGGCGAGTGGGCGGTGGAGACCGCCATGACGAGCCGGTCCCGCATCTCCGTGGTGAGGTCGTTCAGCTCACGGCCGTCCGCGACGGACAGGAGCCAGAGCAGGTCCAGCCACGGGGACGGCAGGGCGTGGGGCGTCACCTCGTCCTGCGTGAGGAACTCGCGGCACCAGTGCAGGTAGGGCCAGGCCGAGAGGACCTCGCTCGGCAGGATCTCCGCGAGGGCACCGCGCTGGCCGGTGGTGAGGAGCGCGATCGACGGCAGGGTGCGGGCGAGGAACTTGTCGAGGGAGGCCCAGGAGGCGGTTCCGACCAGCGCGGAGACCCGCTCGAGGGCGTCCAGCGGGAGAGCCCTGTCCAGCGCGGCCTCGGCGACGGCGCGGCGGAGCAGGAGGACGGTGCCGGGGTCGCGCTCGCTGACGAGGCGGACGATCTGGGCCGCGACGGCCGGCGCGAAGGTGTCGCGACGGGACTGCTGGCGGTGGATGGCGGGGAACAGGCGCGCGTCCATGACGTCGTCGACGGTGACCTCGCGGTGGAGCACGCTCGTGGCGACGGCGGCCATCTGCTGGGCGGACATGCCCGGGAGCATGGCGTGGAGGAGGACGAGGTGGTCGTCGGCGGGGAGGAGGTCGACCAGGCGCGTCGCCCAGGCGCGGGCGCCGACGGACAGGGGCGTGTCGAGGCTCCCCCGGGCACGGCCCGCCTGGCGGGCCACCTCGACGGAGAGCGGCAGGGCAGCGTCCCCGCGGGACTCGACCTCCTCGACGGCCGCGAGGACGAGCCCGGTCGAGCCGGCGGTGAGCCGAAGGACCTCGTGGCGCAGAGAGACGTCCTCCCAGGCCTCGCCGAGGCGGGCGAGGTCGGCGGACCGCACCGCCATGGACATGGGGCCCAGGACGACCTGGAAGTGCTGGAAGACCTCGACGGGCGGGACGACGTCCGACTCGGAGACGACGATGACGAGGGGCAGGCGGTCGTGCGCGGCCGCGTCGACGAAGGCGGTCCAGGCCGGGACGAGCTCCTCGCTGGGGCCGTCCCAGTCGAGGAGGAGGACGCTGAGCGGCGTGAGGGCCTCGCGCCAGGAGCCGGAGTCGGTGGCTTCGCGCAGGGACCGGCGCACAGGGGTGAGGCCGAGGCGGGCGACGGTGGCCTCGGCGACGTCACGGACGTGGAACTCGGGCGGACCGTAGAGGACGGCCGAGGCGGCGCTCTCGAGAGTGACCGCGAGGCGGTCAGCGTGCCTGCCCAGCAGGGTCGTCAGGTGGGACGTCACATCGCCTCGCTCTCTCCGGATGACGCGGGGAACGGCCCGCGCCGCACCCGGGCCCGCCGCTCCCGCGGACGGGCGTCGGAGACGCTAGTCCGTAAGGCCCCGCGCCGGATCGCCGCAGGGTCTCGATCCGGTCAGGATTGCGTCACTCTCGCGGTCGGGGTGCCAACCTGATCAGTGCTCCGGGTCACCCGCAATGATCACGATACGGTCACGGCTGCGGTCCAGGATACGCCGCAGCCAGGGGTCAACCGCCGTGTAGAAGCCCACGGGGCGCGTGCGGCGCACGTCGTGCCCGGCGCCCGGGACGAGCACAGCCTCCACGCAGGGGTTCGCGACGCGCTCGAGGACGGAGAGCCCCTCAGGCCCCACCCGGGCCGAGCCGCGGCGGTCGCCGGTGACGAGGAGGGTGGGGACGCGCAGGGCGCCCATGCCCTCCTCCCAAGGGACCTCGGGGGCGACGACACCGGTGACGAGGAGCGTGGGATCGGTGCGCTGGGAGGCCCAGGCGCCCGGGAGCGCCTCGACGTCGGGGACGTCGGGGTCCGCGAGCGCGCGGGCGGCGGCGGCGGGCAGGTCGGCGACCTCGGTGGCGCGGGCACGAGCGCGGGCGGCGCCCCGGGCGCGCAGCTCGTCGGGGGTCCGGCTCCCGAAGCGGGCCGGGTCGCCCAGGACGGCTCCGGAGACCAGCTCAGGGTGCCGGCCGGCGACGACCATGGCGGTCGCGGCGCCCATGGAGTGTCCGACGAGGACGGGCGGCGGCGCGGCGGGCAGGCCGAGTGCGGCGCGCCCTCGGGCCTCGTCCGCAAGGTCGGTGAGCACGGTGACGACGTCGTCGACGAGCTGCTCGCCCGCGCGGTCGAGCTCTGCCGGAGTCCACCGCGGGGACAGGCCGTGGCCTCGGGCGTCGAGGGCGATGACCCGGTAGCCCGCGGCGGCCCAGTGCCCGATGGCGTCGGCCTGGGAGAGGGCGGAGGCGGTGATGCCGTGGAGGAGGACGAGGGTGGGGGCGTCCGGTGCACCGAGGACGATCCGGGCTGGTGGCGCCGCGTGGCGCGGTGCGGGCTGCGGGGGCGCTCCAGCGGCGGGCGAACCGGGCTGGCGAAGGGTGCCGTCGTCGTTCACGGGGTCATTCATGGGGCCATTCTCGTCCGACGGGGCCGCTGGCGGGCGGGCCTATGGTGGAGTCATGAGCGAGCCAACCGGTCACAACGAGTCCTACACCGACACCCCCGAGGGTGCCGCGCGCATGAACGTCGAGTCCTTCAACCTCGACCACACCAAGGTGCGGGCGCCCTTCGTGCGGATCGCCGACCGCAAGACGCTGCCCGGCGGGGACGTGCTCGTCAAGTACGACGTGCGCTTCTGCCAGCCGAACGTCGAGCACCTCGACATGAAGGCCGTGCACTCGATCGAGCACCTCACCGCCGAGCTCATGCGCAACCACACGGACCGCCTCATCGACTGGGGCCCGATGGGCTGCCAGACCGGCTTCTACGCCCTCACGCTGGGGCTCGAGCCCGAGGAGTTCGAGCCGCTGCTGCAGGCCGCCTTCGAGGACATCCTGTCCGCCACGGAGGTGCCGGCCGCGAACGAGGTCCAGTGCGGCTGGGGCGCCAACCACTCGCTGGAGGCGGCGCAGGAGGCCGTGCGCGCCTTCCTCGCCAAGCGCGACGAGTGGGACGTCGTCATCCCCGACTGACCGCCGAGCCTCCGCGGGCACCGCGTGTAGTCCGCGAGAGCGGAAACCTGGTCAGTTCTCGTGACTTCTCCTGAGTGAGCCACCACCGCGTCGATCAGAAGCGCAGAATCCCGCGGTCTCGCCGAACGAGCACCGCAGTCTGACGCCAGAAGTCACGAGAACTGACCAGGCAGTGCCGTCGCGGGCGGGCACAGCGGACGCCCCGGCGGAGATACACCGCAGCCGCACGTTCGCGTGCGTGCACCCCGCACCCGGCCGAAGATCCCCGCCAGCACCGGCACACGTCACTCACCGTCCGCGAGTCCGGAGTCCCGGTCTCCACAGGCGCCGCCGTGCCGCCCGCCCCCGCAGCCGTGCGGCGCCCACGTGCGGGAACCTCTGCGCCTCCAGCACCCTCGGGCCGTGAGAACGACTCGACGAAGCGACGAGATGATGGCTCGGCTCGCCGGTGCCCACGGTGCTGCACGGGCCGCCGCGCTGTGCCGGGACCGCAACGAGCGCCACGCTCTTCGTCGGATGGTCGCCGAGGGCCTCATTCATGCCTACCCACCCAGGGTCGTGGCACTCCCGACCGCGGACCGGCGCGTCATCATCGCGCGGCGTCTCGGCGGTCTCATCGGGTGCGACCACGGACTCGTCGCCGCCGGCCTCCCGGTCCGGGAGCGTCCCGGCCGCAGATTGCACCTGCTGGTCCCGGGCGACCCCGGAACGGCGGTGCACGGACTCGGACGAGTCACCGTCCATCAGGTTCGAGGTCTCACCGTGGATCCCCTCGGATCACCATTCGCCACCATCGAGGACCTCCTCCTGACCCACCTGCGCTGCGCCGAGGAGGTGGACGCCCTCATCGCCCTGGACGCCGCGCTCCGCGGCGGACTCGTCCGTCGGGATGACCTCCTCGCACGCCTGCCGGGGAAGCGCAACGCTCCGGCGAGATCCGTGGTCCGGCGAGCGGATCCTCGCGCCCGCTCCATCCTCGAGACGATCGCGCGACACGACCTCCAGGAGGCCGGCATCGCCCCGGAGGTCGCGGTAGTGACCCAGCCCGGTGAGCTCGACCTCCTCGTCGGCGGTTGGCTCAACGTGGAGACCGACGGTCATGAGTACCACTCGGCCTGGGCCGACTGGACGCACGACCGCTTCCGCGACCAGTGGCTGGTGGCCCACGGGTACACGGTGCTGAGGTTGACCTCGCAGCAGGTGATGGCGCGGCAGACCGCGTGGGTCGTTGAGCAGGTGGCGCGCGGTCTGGGCCGCTGGCCCGCCTGCTGACACGACGAGCCGGCGCCGCCTCGGCCTGGGCCCCGTCACCTCACAGGATGGTCAGTTCTCGTGACTTCCGAGCCATGACGCGCACCCTGTCACCCAGATCGTTGGAATTCTGCGGATGACCCGGAGGAGACTCGGTGCGCGCTCTCAGAACGTACGAGAACTGACCACCTTTCTGTCCGCTCCTCAGCGCGCGAGCTCACCCCCGCCCCAGCGGGGGCGGTCGAGGTGCACGTTGAGAAGATCGAGGCAGCGCCCCACCGTCTGATTGAGGATCTCGTCGACCGTCTCCGGCCGCGTGTAGAGGCTGGGTACAGGCGGCACGACGATCGCGCCCGCCTCGGTCACCGTCGTCATGTTGCGCAGGTGGATGAGCGACAGCGGCGTCTCCCTCGTGACCAGCACGAGCCGCCGCCGCTCCTTGAGATGGACGCCGGCCGCTCTGCTGATGAGGGAGCTCGTCACGCCGGAGGCGATCTCCCCCAGCGTCCTCATGGAGCACGGCGCGATGACCATGCCGTCGGTGAGGAAGGAGCCCGAGGCGATGGCGGCGGCCATGTCGGTCGGCTTCCAGACGCGGTCCGCGAGCGCCTCCACGTCCTCCCGCGAGTAGTCGGTCTCCAGGAATCGGGTCAGCTGGCCGGAGGCGAAGACGACGAGGTGCGTCTCGACGCCCGCCTCCCGCAGGGCGCGCAGGACCCTCACGCCGTACTCCGGGCGGGCGCCCCGGTGATGCCGACGACCACGCGGCGGCGCGCAGCCCCGGCGCCGGCACCACCGTCCACGACCGTGCGCGCCCCGTCGGCGCTCACTCGCCGCTCCCGGTGTAGGGCGTCGCGCCGTCCACCCAGGGGGCGGGGTCGACGTCGAGGAACTGGGCGCGCTCGAAGGCGTCCCGCATGCGCCACGGGTAGGTGGCGTCGTCGATCGTCTTCGTCGTGACGCCCTTGGTGGGGATGCCGGCGAGGCTCGTGTGCTCCTCCCCCGGGCCGACGAGCGCGTGGAGGATCGGGTTCCGCATCGTGGTGACGCGGGCGTCGCGCACCGACGGCGGGGTGCCGAGCGCCCAGTTGTGAGTGATCAGTCACCGGTGCGGTCATGACGCTCTTCCTGGCGGTCGCGGTGATGGGGCCATCCTGAACCGCCTTCCTGGGTGGGTGCCTGTCCCCCATCACCACCGGCGATAACGGGGAGTTTGCGCAGCAAGCACGCCAATAGGTGCTGCAGGCACTCGCCATCGTGCAAGACCACTGACCCACCCTCGGGTGACAAGACATCACCCCACTCACCCGTCGACTTCGTGACCGGCGCCACTTCCAAGCCCCATCTTCCCCGGAATCATGCGGACATCGAGGTCAGATACGGTTCGCGACTGATGGGATGATTCACCCATGCGAGCCGTCCCTGACTCCGTCGCCGCATACAACTCGGCACTGCCCTTCGTCCGTGAGCTCGTCGCCCCCGGCACCACGGTCCTCCTCACCACCGTCGACTCCGACGGCCTTCACACCCGCCCCGTCCTCACCCAGCCGGACCCTGCCGGCCGGGTCGACCACGTCGGCGTCCTCACCACGCGCACCGCCCACAAGATCGAGCAGATCCACGGGGACGCCCGCGTCACCCTCGCCGGCCCGACCCCGGCGCCGCACACGGGCTGGTTCTCCTGCACGGCCTCCGCCGTCGTCGAGGAGGTCCCTGAGGCGATGGGCGGGCCGCAGGTCGTGCGCATCGACCTCACCCTGACCTCCGGGCGCGTGTGGACCGTCTTCTCCTCGGCGCCGCGCGACCACGAGGTCCACGAGATCCCCGTCAGCTGACGCCGCTCACGCCTCCAGGACCCGACCCGTCCACGACGGCGCGGCCCGGCTGCCGTGCTCGCGGCCCGGGCCGGGCTCGCGTCGGCGCTCCCGGTGACCGGCGTCGGACGCGCTTACGCTCGCACCCGTGACCTCCCCCGAGGCTGTTGAGCCGCTCCCCGCACCCGGCGACGCCGTCCCGTCCCTCGCGGACGACGACGCCCGGGAGCATGCCGCCGTCCCCCACGACCGGCCCACCCCGGCCGCCGAGCCGATCGCGCGGCACCTGCACGGCCCCCTCGACGACGCCGACGCGCCCGTCCTCGTGCTCTCGCACGGCATCACGGACTCCGCCGCCTGCTGGGCCGGCGCCGTCGAGCACTGGACCTCCGCGGGCCACCGCGTCGTCGCCCTCGACGCCCGTGGGCACGGGAACTCGCCGCGGTGGGAGGACGCCGACCTCACCGACCAGGCCACCGCCGGCGCCCGCCTCGCCGAGGACCTCGAGTCGACCCTGGAGGACCTGCGCGCCCACGGCCTGCGCCCCTCCCCCGACGCCCCGGACGCCGGGCCGCTCACCGCGCCGCTCGTCGTCGTCGGGCACTCCATGGGCGGGGTGACGAGCCTCGACGTCGCCGCCCGGCGCCCCGACCTCGTCGACGCCGCGATCGGTGAGGACCCCGCCTTCACGACGCCTGCGTGGAACCGGCTGCTGCGCCTCAACGCCTACCGCCAGGTGCGCGAGATGCGCGGGATCGCGGCGGACCCCGCGGCGCGCTACGCCCTGGAGACGCGCGACAACCCGACGTGGTCGCACGAGGAGGTCCGGGCGAGCGTCGAGGCCTCCAGCGGCGTCGACCTGCGCTTCATCGCCCTGGGGTGCGTCGCCCCGCCGACGCCGTGGGAGCGGATCGTCGACGGGCTCGCCGTCCCGACGCTCATCGTCACGGGCACGCGCCGCGTCGTCCTGCGCGGCAGCTACTTCCCGGCCGTGACGGGACGCGGGAACCCGAACGTGGCAGGGGCGGTGGTCGTCGGCGCCCCGCACTGCGTGCGCCGCACCTTCCCGGAGCGCTTCTACTCCCTCACCGACCCGTGGCTTGAGGAGCACCTTCCCCGACCACGCCACTGACCCTTGAGGAACGAGAAGGGGCGCCCCCTGCCGTAGCAGGGGGCGCCCCTTCTCAGGCGACCGCAGGTCAGGCGGACGCGAGCTCGTGGCGCAGGCCGGCCAGGCTCGTCGCCCGCCGACGGCGGACCGCCAGCGTCATGGCGAGGGCGGAGGCCGCACCCCAGATCACCAGGGTGACGACGGCGCTGGCTGGGGTGACGACGCCGGAGGCGCCGAGCATGACGCCGCGCAGGGCCGAGGCCAGGACCGTGACCGGCATGAAGCCGTTCGCCGTCGAGTACAGGCCCGTGAGGGACTGCGGGACCGCCGTCGCGAAGAGGCACACGGCCTGGAGAACGAGGGCGAGCAGCGAGACCGCCGTGCCGCCGCGCGAGCCGAGGGCCGCGACGAGGGCCGCGTGGAGCACCGTCATCGACAGTGCCGCGACGACCGACAGCAGGAGGACCTTCCAGACGCCGTTCACGTGGGCGCCGGCGAAGGCGACGATCCCGACGAGCGCGAGGGCCTGGACGGCGGCGAGGATGAGGGCCGGCTTGAGCGAGGCGGCCGCGAGGCGGGCCGGGCTCATGGGGGCCTCGACGCGGCGGCGGCTCATGAGGCCGAGGCCGGAGACGATGACGAGGGCGCCGATCCACAGCGCGATGGCGATCGCGTTGGGGGCGATCGACGTCGCCGAGGAGGCGTTGCCGGACTCGTCGGTGCTCACGTCGACGGGCTGGGCGAGCGCCGTCGCGAGGGAGGAGGCCTCCTCGTCGGTGTAGGAGGGCACCTTGTCCTTGGCGGAGGAGAGTCCGTCCGCGAGGGTGGAGGTGCCGTCCTTGAGCTGGGAGGAGCCGTCGGCGAGCTTGCCGGTGCCGTCCGCGAGGTCGGAGGCGCCGTCGGAGAGCGTCGTGGCGCCGTCAGCGGCGGTGCCGGTGCTGGTCGCCAGCGTGGAGGCTCCGGTGGCCAGGCGGTCGAGGCCGTCGGCGAGGTCGGAGGACCCGGCCGAGAGGCTGGTCGCGCCGGTGGACAGGGCGGAGGCGCCGGTGGCGAGCTTCGTCGTGCCCTGGTGGAGGGAGGACGCGCCGGAGGAGAGCTTGGTGGCTCCGTCCGAGAGCTGAGTCGCTCCGGAGGAGAGCCGGTTCGCACCCGAGGAGAGGGTGCCGAGGCCCCGGTGGAGCGAGTCGGCGCCCCTGGAGAGCTGCGAGGCACCGTCGCTCAGCGAGGACGCGCCGGAGGACACCTGGGAGGCGCCGTCGGTGAGGGTGGAGCCGGAGGCGACGAGGTAGTTGAGGACCCCGGTCTCCGTCTTGCCCGCGCCGGTCTTCGGGTTGTACATGTCCGAGGACGTGCCGAGGCCGGCGGAGACGCTGGAGGCTCCGGAGGAGACCTGCGAGGCGCCGGAGGCGACGGCAGGCATGCTGCTCTTCAACTTCGACAGGCCGTCGTTCACCTGAGCCGCTCCGCTAGCGGCGCTCGCAGCGCCAGTGGTGAGCTCGTTGTTCTTCGAGACGAGTCCGTTGAGGGCACCCATGACAGTTGACTTGGACGGGTCCGCAGTGTTCGGCGTATCGGTGGTGTTACCCATGGCAGCCGTGACAGTGGCGAGTGCCTGCTGGCACACCGTGAGAGAGCCCTGCTGACAGACGGCGTTGGCCTGCTGCAGCGTGGAGACCTGGGACTGCACGCTCTGCTGGAGCGCCGCAACGCTGGAGGTGTAGTCGGAGACGCCCGTGCTGAGCTTGGCAGTACCCGCAGCGAGCGCTGGCGCCGCGGTGGAGGCAGTGAGGTCGTTGACCGCGCCGTAGACGGTCTGCGCCTGATCAGCGGCCTTCTGCTCGGTAGCGGAGTCGCTGCTCGTGCCGATCCCGGCGGCGAGCTTCGCGGCGCCCGTGGCGAGCGCGGCTGCGCCGTCGTCGAGCGACTGCGACTGACCGGACTGGACGGTGGTAAGACCGTCGCGGGCCTGGGTGACGCCACCGACGTAGCTGGTGACGCCTTCGGAGAGTGTGCTCGCACCGTCGGACAGGTCGCTCGCGCCGCTGCTCAGCGTGCTGGCACCGGAGGAGAGGTCCGAGGCGCCGGACTCGGCGCTGGCAGCGCCGGTGGCGAGCGCGCTGGCACCGGCCTTGCCCTGGGCCGCGCCCGTCGCGAGCGCGCTGGCGCCGGAGTCGAGCTGGGCGGCGCCGTCGTTCGCGGAGGAGGCGCCGTCGGACAGGGTGCTCGCCCCCGAGGCGAGGCTGCTCGCGCCGTCGGCGAGGGTGTTCGCGCCGGAGTCGGCGGTGGAGGTGCCGCTGCTCAGGGTCGAGGCGCCGGACTCGAGCTGGCTGAGGCCGTCGGCCAGGGAGCCAGCACCGGTAGAGAGCTGCTTCGCGCCGTCGTCGGCCTGGTCGACGCCGTCGTTGAGGTCGCTGGCGCCGCTGGCGAGCGCGGTCGCGCCGTCGGAGGCCTCGCCGAGCTTGTCGTGCAGCGTCGTCATCGCGTTGAGCGAGCCGTTGAGGTACGCCACAGAGACCGTCGTGCCGAGGGAGTCGGCGGCGGCGGAGACGATGTCGGAGCTGACCGAGCCGATGGCGGAGGAGCCGGCGTCGTTCGTCTGGACCTGGACGCTCGCCTGCGTGGGCGTGCCGTCGATGGTCTTGACGATGGCGTCGGAGAAGCCCTTGGGGATGGTGACGACGACGTCGTAGGTGCCGTCCTCGAGCCCCTTCATGGCGGCGTCCTCGTCCACCACCGAGTAGTCGAGGGTGGAGGTCGTGGCCCCGGTGGAGGACTTCTCCGTGAGGGCCTCGTCGGGGTTGATGAGGCGCCCGACGAGGAGGCGCCCGGCGGGCAGGGCGGTGCCGTCGGAGGTGGTGGCGCCGGTCCCGTCGAGGTTGACGACGGCGGCGGGCACGCTGGCGGCCTGGGCGGTGCCGGAGGTCGCCGCGGTGACGACCATGACGCCCGCGAGCGCGGGCACGAGGATGACGAGGATCGCGAGGATCCAGCTGCGGCGGTTCATGCGTGTGCCTCGGTTCCGGAGGTGGGGGTGGCGTGAAGGATGGAGTGGCGCCCGCGGTGGCCGGGCCCGGCGTCCTGCTGCTCAGGGGCGGCGGACTCCTGCTCGGGGGCGGCGGCGCGGCGCTGCGGGGCGCGGCGGACGTGCGCGGTGCCGTCGGAGGCGACGTCGATGAGCGTGGCGATCTCGACGTCGGCGCTCGGTGGGGCCATGGAGGGCTTCTCGGCGTCGGTGGTGACGATGACGGCGAGGCCCTCGCGGGCGAGCTCGGCGACCCGCTGCCAGCGGCGCTCGCCGGGGTCGTCGACGACGGCGACGCGGACGCGCTCGTCGATCTCGTCGTCGTAGGCGTGGACGGCGGTGGTCATCGCCTGGATGGAGGCGGTCCCGTCGGGCAGGACGTGCCCGCCGATGACGAGGATGCCGCTGGTGGGCTGGAGGCGTCCGCCGATGAGCGCCTGGAGGGCCCGTCGGGCGATCGGCTCGGCGGTGCGGACGAGCGCGACCTCACCGGCCGCGACCGTGAGGTCGAGGTGGTCCAGGGCGGCGCCGTCGGAGTCCGAGACCCGGACGTCGTCGGCACGGACCTCGACCTCGCCGTGCTCGGCCACCCAGTCGTTGTGCTCGAGGGTGCGCTGGAGGCCCTCGCCCTCGACGTCGATGATCGGCAGGTTCCGGTCGAGCCAGGCGGGCATCCACCAGGCCTTCTCGCCCAGGGCCATCATGATCGCCGGGATGAAGGTCTGGCGGACCAGGAAGGCGTCAAAGAAGATGCCGAAGGCGAGCGAGACCGCGATGGGCTTGATGATGGTGAGCTTGGCCGGGATGAAGCCGGCGAACACGGCGGTCATGATGACGGCGGCCGCGGAGACGACACGGGCGGATCCCGCGTAGCCGGAGAGGACGGCCTGACGGGCGTCGTGGTGGTGCGTCCACTCCTCGCGCATGCGGGAGACGAGGAAGACCTCGTAGTCCATGGCCAGGCCGAAGAGGATGCCCATGGTGATGACGGGGAGGAAGCAGATGACGGCGCCGACCTTCGGGACCTCGAAGAAGTCGGCCATCCAGCCCCACCCGAAGATGGCGCCCGTGACGCCCATCCCGGCGCCGAGGGACAGGATGTAGCCCAGGGTGGCCGTCACCGGGACCGCGACGGAGCGGAACACGATGAGGAGCAGGACGAGGGACAGACCGACGACGACGATGCCGAAGGGCAGCATGGCGTCGGACAGCGACTGGCCGATGTCGATGGCGACGGCGGTCTGACCGGTCACCATGACGTCGGTGATGCCGTACTTCGACTCGTAGTGGGAGGCGTTGTTGCGGATGGTCTTGACGACGTTCTCCGTGCGGGAGTCGGCCTGGCCGTTGGTCGGGCGGATCTCGATGACGCCGAGGGTGCCGTCGGAGTTCGGGGTGGCCATGGCGACGTCGTCGACGCCGTCGATCTTGCCGATCTCGTCGGCGAGCTCGTTGACGGTGTCGATCGGCTTGGTGGTGTTGGTGATGTCCGCGATGACGATGATCGGCGAGTTGTAGCCGGGGCCGTAGGCGTCGGAGATGGCGTCGTAAGTCTGGCGCGCGACGGTGTCCTTGGCCTCGAAGCCGTCGTCGGTGAGGGCGAGGTGGAGGGCCTTGGCGGGGACGGCGAGCGTGCCGAGGATCGCGATGACGGCGATGACGGTGAGCCAGGGCTTGGCGGTGACGAAGGCGACCCAGCGCTGCGGGAAGGTCTTCTTTCCGGCGGCGGCCTTGGCGGCCTCGCGGCGGGCGCGCACCGGGTTGGGGCGCATGCGCTTGCCGATGAGGCCGATGAGGGCCGGGGTGAAGGTGAGGGCGACGAGGACCGCCATGGCGACGACGAAGGCGGAGGAGACGCCCATGAGGGTGAGGAAGGGGATGCCGCAGACGGCGAGGCCGAGGAGGGCGACGACGACGGTGGTCCCCGCGAAGACGACGGCGCTTCCCGCGGTGGCGACGGCGCGGCCGGCGGCCTCGGCGGGGGTGGCGAGCTCGCGCTCGGGGTGGGTGGGGTCCTCGGTGACGTACTCGCGGGCGCGGGAGATGATGAACAGCGCGTAGTCGATGCCGACGGCGAGGCCGAGCATCGTCGCGAGCGTCGGTGCGAGCGGGACGATCGGGGACCACTTGGACACGGCCAGGACGCCGAGCATGCCGGAGGCGACGCCGATGAGGGAGGCGACCAGGGGCGCCCCCGCGGCGAGGAAGGAACCGAAGGTGATGAGCAGGACGACACCCGCGACGAGGAAGCCGATGACCTCGGCGGCGCTGGCGCCCATCTGCACCTCCTTGCCGATGTCCTCGGACTGGTGGATGGTGAGGCCGGTCGACTTCTCCGTGCTGGAGACCAGGCTGCTCAGGTCCTTGGCGAGGACCTTGGAGGCGTCGGTCTGGCCCGTGTTGACGCTGCCGTAGCTGGCGTCGGCGATGACCTGGACGATGACGGACTTGCCGTCCTTCGAGACGGTCGACTCCTGGGCCGGGGTGTTCGTGGAGGTGTCCTGCTCGGCGCCGAAGGGCGCGGAGACGGAGGCGACGCCGTCGAGGTCCTCGACCTCGTCGACGAACTCCTCGATCTCGGCCTTGTGAGACTCGATGTTCCCGTCCTCGGAGGTGAACAGGACCTCGTCGGAGGTGCCGGCGATCTCGGGCAGGCGGTTCTCGAGGACGGTGAGGCCCTCCATGGACTCGGTGCCGGACAGCGTGTAGGGGCCGTTCATGTCGAAGCCGTGGAGGACGACGACGGCCGCGAACAGCGCGATGACGGCGAGCCACGCGGCGACGACGCGCTTGGCGTGGGACGCGCACCAGCGTCCGAGGCGGTACAGGAGTGCGGACAACGCACGTTCCTTTCGGGAAGCCCACCGGAAGGGTGAGCAGGGGCTCTTTCCGTACGAAAATGTACTCGGTATACTCGTGTACGGAAATCAGGCGGTCGTGTGAGGCCGCCGACAGAACCTACCCGGGCCACCCACCCGCTCCTGGAGAAGACATGCCCCCTCGTCCCAAGCTCCTCAACGCCGAGGCGCTCAAGGAAGCACGCAGCGACGTGCGCCAGTCACGCGACGAGAAGCGGCTCCGCAAGCGAGAGAACACCCGCGTCTCCCTCGTGCGGGCCGCCGCCGACGTCGTCGCCGCCAAGGGGATCGAGGGCGCCCGCATCGACGACGTCGTCAAGGCCGCCGGCTTCACGCGCGGCGCCTTCTACTCGAACTACTCCTCCCTCGACGAGGTCCTCTCCGAGGCCATCGTCGAGCGCTCCCAGGCCCTCATCGCCCGGATCGAGGAGGCTATCGACGGGCTCGAGGGTGACGTCACCGTCGACGTCCTCATGGACCTGCTCGACTCCATCCGGCCCGACGCCCGCAGCATGTACCTCATCACCACCGAGTACACGCTGCGCCGGATGCGCCACCCCGAGACGCCCGAGATCCCCGTGGCCACCCGCGAGGAGTTTACGGCCGCCCTGTCCGGCATCGTCGAGGACCTCCTCGCCCGCATGGGGCGGCGGCCGCTCGTGCCCGCCTCCGCCGTCGCCGACGTCGTCGTCCTCTTCTTCCTCGACTCCATCTCCCAGGAGGCCGCGTCGACGCCGAGCGCCTCCAGCCTGGGGATGCAGCCGCAGGACGCCCTGCGCCTCGTCATCAGCGCGATCATCCGCGGGCTGTCAGCCCCGCTCGACGCGGACGACCAAGCGGCACCCGACCTGGCCAGCATGGACCCCGCGATCCTCGCGCGGATCGCCTCCACCTGCTGATCACCTCCCCTCCTCCGCCGAGATCGGGCGTTGTCGACCTCGAGATCCGTCGACTCTCCACAGGCGACAGCTGACGCCGGCCGCCCCGCCGCCGCCCCCTGAATCGGGGACCGGCCTCGACGCGGAGATCAGCCGACCTCGGTGAGTGCACTGCGGGAGAAGAGGATCGCGGCGAGCGGGCGCGTCAGTAGGGTCGGGGCATGAGCCTGAGCCCCCGCCCCGTCGCCGCCGTCGTCCTCGCCGCCATGCCGGAGGAGACGCAACCCTTCCTCGACGCCCTGCCCCGGCTGGAGGGCGCACCCGCCGTCGACCTCCTGGGCGACGCCGCGCAGGCCGTCAGCCTCGACCTCGACGGGCGCGAGCTCGTCCTCGTGCGCACCGGCATCGGCCTCGTGGCCGCCGCGAGCGCGCTGGCAGCCGCGCTCCTCCAGGTCCGCCCCGAGGTCATCGTCTCCGCGGGCACCACGGGCGGGCTCGGCCGCGACGTCGAGGTCGGGGACGTGTGCGCCTCCACCACGCTCGCCTACAACGACGTCGACGCCACCGCCTTCGGCTACGACCTCGGCCAGACCCCGGGCCAGCCCGCCGTCTTCCTCGGGGACGAGGGACTGCTGGCTCGCGTCCAGGAGCGCGCCGAGGCCGCGCTTCACGGCGCGACCCCCGGCTCCGGCTCATCCCGCGTCCACACGGGGCAGATGCTCGCCGGCGGCTCCTTCGTCACGGCCGCCAACGTCGCGGACACCCGCCAGCTCTTCCCTGCAGCGGTGAGCACGGACATGGAGTCGACGGCCCTCGCCCAGGTGGCGACCACGGCCGGGGTCCCCTTCGCCTCGGTGCGCGGGGTCTCCGACCTGTGCGGCCCGGAGGCCGGTCAGGACTTCCACATCGGCGCCGACGAGGCGGCGGCACGCTCGGCCGCTGTCGTGCTGGCCCTCCTGCGCTGACGGGGTGGGCCGCGATGGTCCGGGCGGGGAGACCCGGCCGGACCGTCCTCAGTCCTGCTTGCCGTCGAGGATCGCGTTGACGCGGTCGACCTTGGCGGTCATCTGACCGTCCCAGCCGGGGCGGATGTCGGCCTTGATGACGAGGGAGACGCGCGGGCTCGCGGCGGCGACGGCCTGGGTGGCGTCCTTGACGACGGCCATGACCTCGTCCCACTCCCCCTCGAGGGTCGTGAACATCGAGGTGGTCTCGTTGGGCAGGCCGGAGTCGCGCACCACCTTGATGGCGGCGGCGACCGCCTCGGAGACGGAGCCGTCGGGGGCGTCGGTAGTGGTGGGGGACACGGAGAAGGCGAGAAGCATGGCTCCATCGTGCCCCAGGCGGGTCCCGGACGCGGCCCCTCCGGCGCTCAGCGCACGAGCAGGAGCACGCCGGCGAGCGACACGACGGCGGAGACGACGCCCGCACAGGCGCCCAGGGCAAGGGACCGGGCCCCGGTGCGCGCGAGGCGCCGCAGGCTGACCCCGGCCCCCATCGCGCACATCGCCATGGTGAGCAGGAAGGTCGCGACGGTGTTGCACCAGCCCCACACGTCGGCACTCACGTGCGTGTCGGCGACGGAGCGGACGATGACGGCGACGAGGAAGCCGACGACGAAGAGCGGGACGAGCGGGGCGCTGCGTCGGGCCGCCGCGCCGTCGGTGGCGCGGCCCCCGGACCGCCGGCGCTCGAGCACGCCGAGGACGGCGACGAGCGGCGCGAGGAGGACGACGCGCCCCAGCTTGGCGACGACGGCGACGTCGAGCACGGCGGAGGAGACGAGCCCGGCGGCGGCGACGACCTGCCCGACCTCGTGGACGGAGGCGCCGACCCACACGCCGGAGGCGGTGACGCCGAGCCCGAGGGCGCGCACGAGGACCGGCAGGAGGAGGATCGCGAGGGTGCCGAAGAGGGTGACGGAGGCGATGGCGGCGGCGGCGCCCTCGTCAACGTCATCGTCCTCGCCGTCGGACTGGACGACGGCGCTCATCCCGGCGACGGCGGCGGCGCCGCAGATCGCGGTGCCGGTCGCGGTGAGGAGCGTCGTGGCGTGGGGGACGCCGAGGACGCGCCCCATCCACAGCGTCGCGGCGAAGACGCAGGTGACGGTGAGGGCGACGACGACGATGGCGCCCCAGCCGAGGGCGGCGACGGCCGGCAGCGAGAGCCGGAGTCCCAGGAGGACGACGCCGGCGCGCAGGACGGTCCTGCCGGTGACCTTGAGGCCGGGCTGGGCGAGGGTGGGGACGGCGCCGAAGTTGCGCAGGGCGAGCCCGACGAGGATCGCCACGAGCATCGAGGACAGCAGCGGCACGGCGTCGTTGACGAGGGTGGCGGCGAGTGCGACGAGGCCGCACAGGATGATGCCGGGCCAGGCGGCGACGAGGGTCGTGCCGATGCCTGAGCCGGAGGTGCTGGGGGAGGCGGGTGGGGTGCTCACCGGCCGATCATGTGCCCGGGGTCGGGGCGCGGCAACGGGCATCGTCTCGCAGGGGGCATAGTGTGAGGCTATGCGTCCGACGACCGCCCAGCTCGAGGCACTCATCGCCGTCGCCGAGGCCGGGTCGATCTCCGCCGCGGCGCAGCGCCTCAGCCTGGCACAGCCGACCGTCTCCGCCACCCTCGCTCGCCTCGAGGCCGTTGCAGGCACTGCCCTGCTCGAACGAGCCCCAGGAGGGACGCGTCTCACACCGGCAGGACAGGAGGTCCTCACCCGCGCCCGGCCCGCCCTCGACGCTCTCGACGAGGTCGGCCGCGTCGTCGACACCCTGCGCGGGGCACCGTCGCCCGTGCGCGTGGCCGCCTCCTACACGATCGCCGAGCAGCTCCTGCCGGTCTGGCTGGGCGGGTGCCCGGTGACCACGCAGGTGGAGGTCTGCAACTCCGAGCGCGTCCAGGCCCGCGTCCTGGCCGGGGAGGCCGAGATCGGCTTCATCGAGGGCGCCAGCGTCGCCGACTCCCTGGAGGAGCAGGTCGTGGCGCACGACGAGCTCGTCCTCGTCGTCGCCCCGGAGCACCCGTGGGCGCGACGCAGCGGAGCGGTCACGCACACCGAGCTCATCAGCCCGACGAGGGCCGGCTCACTCGTCCTGCGCGAGGAGGGGTCGGGCGCGCGCGAGGTCCTCGCCCGGGCGCTCACCGAGCGCGCGACCGCGCTGCCGGGTGACGCCCGCGTCCTGGGGTCGAACGCCGCCGTGCTCACGGCGGTGCGGCACTCCGGCTCGCACGCGGTCCTCGCCCGGGCCGCCGCGCAGTCGGCGCTCGACGCCGGGGAGGTCGTGCAGGTACCGGTCGCCCTGGACCTGCGCCGCCTCCTGCGGCTCGTCACGCCGCGCTCAGGACGGCTGCGCCCGGAGGCTCAGGCGGTCATCGCCGTCGTCGCTCCGGGCGTCGCGGGGTAGCCGCGACTGTCCACCAGGGCGCGTCAGAACCCGCACCCAGATCGTTGCAGTTGTTGTCTGTGCAGGTCACAGCGATTTGTCGCCGCCCCCGCGGCCGACCACGCCGCCCTGGGCCGCCCTGGTGGACGGGCTCAGCTCAGACTCCGGGTCACAGCGCCACGAGCACCTGCACCATGACGATCTTGACGACGATCGCCAGCGCGAAGAGCGTCGCGTAACCGGCCTCGACGCGCTCGTCGTCGCGCTTGGACAGGGCGAAGGCGAGGATCGCGGGCTGCCCCACGAGCCCGGCCAGCCCACCGGCGGCGCGAGGCGCGCTCACACCCGCCCACCGAGCCCCCGCCAGGAGGACGAGCGCGTTGACCGCGACGATGAGGGCGCCGAGCACCCCTACCTTGAGGCCCGTCATCGACCACGCGGCCTGGGCGAAGGCCTGCCCGGACGCCAGCCCGATCGCGGTGAGGAAGAACAGGAGCCCGAGCTGGCGGATGACGGAGTTCGCGGCGTGCGGCAGCACCCAGACGAAGGGGCCCGTGCGCTCGCGCCAGCCCAGCACCATCCCGACCACGAGCGGCCCCGCGGCGACTCCCAGCTTGAGGGTGATGCCGCCGGGCAGGGGCACGGGCACGAGCCCGATGAGGATCCCCAACCCCAGTCCGATGCCGACGCTGAAGGCGTCGATCTGACCGATGGAGCGCTCGGAGTCACCGAAGAAGTCGGCGGCCGGCTCGAGCTGCTCGCTCGGCACGACGGCCATGACGCGGTCGCCGAGCTCGAGCACGAGGTCGTCGCGGGCCAGCAGGTCGAGGTCGCCGCGCTTGACGCGGGTGATGACACCCTGGAAGCGGCCGTGCATGTCGAGCTCGCCGATGGTGAGGCCCGCGACGCGCGTCGAGGAGACGGTGAGGCGGCGGAAGTCGACGTGGGTGCGGTCCTTGGCGAGGCAGCGGTTGAATCCGGTGCCGAGCTCGTGGACGGCGTCGTCGAGGTTGGCGGGCGAGCCGACGATGACGACCTTGTCCCCCGGCAGGAGCTCCTCGCCGGGGCGGGCGACGCGGGTGGCGCCGTCGCGCTCGAGGTAGGAGATTCGGATGCGGTTCTCCTTGAAGGCCGGCATCTCGTCGAGGCGCACACCCTGGAGGAGGTAGACGCTCGCGGCCGTGAGGCCGTCGGCGGAGGCGGGGCGGGGGTCGCGCCGACCCGGCCAGGGCCGGTTGATGACGGCGGCGACGATGATGATGGCGACGGCGACGCCCACGGGGTAGGCGAGGGCGTAGCCGACGCTCGGCTCCTGGCTGCCGGCCGCCTCGATGGCGGCGTCGAGGACCGGGGAGGTGAGCGCCCCGGCGTAGGCGCCGGAGTCCATCGCGGCGCTCACCCCGGTGAGGTGGGAGTAGAGGGCGCCCGCTCCCCCGGCGACCACGAGGGCGGCGACGCACAGCGCCATGATCGGCAGCTGGCGGCGCAGGTCGCGGAAGAAGGTGCCGCCGGCTCCGATGCCGACCGTGTAGCAGAACAGGGCGAGGCCGAGGGAGCGCAGCAGGTCGAGGTCGGCGCCGATGCGAGGGTCGAGGGCGCCGATGGCGAGGCCGACGAAGAGGGCCCCGGCGGCGCCGAAGCGGATGGGCCCAAAGGGTATCTGCCCGACGGCGGTGCCCAGGGCGATGGTGAGGCAGACCGTGAGCAGGGGCGTGGCGACGAGGACGTCGACCACCGGGGTCAGGAAGTCGGGCACGCCGCCAGGCTAGCCGCACCGGGGCACGACGGCGTGAACGGGCGCCGTCGTCGGGACGGAGCCCGCCGTCGCCCCCTCAGCCGCAGCGTCAGCCGATGCGTGGGACGGACAGCGGCCGGCCAGCCCGCACGTCCGCGAGCGCGGCGTCGACGGCCGTGTTGAGCTCGCCGACGTGCTCGGGCTCGGTGGCGAGGTCGAGGTGCTCGGTGTCGACGGTGAGGACCTGCGAGGCGTCGTAGGAGTCGTAGACCCACTCGTCGTAACCCTCCCACAGGCGCCGGTAGTAGTCGACGAGGGAGGAGGCCTGCTCGAAGTCGCGGCCGCGGGTGGCGATGCGTCCCATGAGGACGTCGAAGGGGGCGCGCAGGTAGACGAAGAGGTCGGGCGACTTCTTGGGCATGCCGTCGATCTCCTCGAGCATGTTGTCGAGGAGGCCCTCGTAGAGCGTGAACTCGTCGGGGCTGATCCGGCCCAGATCGGTGTTGACCTTGGCGAAGTACCAGTCCTCGTAGATGGAGCGGTCCAGCACGTTGTCGTCGTTGGCGAGCGCGGCCTTGATGGAGCGGAAGCGACTGGAGAGGAACTCGAGCTGCAGCATGAAGGGGTAGCGACGGGCGGCCTGCTCCTCGGGCGGCGCCGTGTAGAAGAGCGGCAGGATCTTGGAGGAGGTGACGTCCTCGTAGAAGACCTCGGAGTCGAGGTGCTCGCCGAGCAGGCGGGCCGTCGTCGTCTTGCCGGCGCCGATGGCGCCTCCCACCACGATCACCGACACGACCTCATCTTCCTGCGTAGGGCACGGGGAGCGCGGCGCCCGGGCGGCGTCGCGGCCCCGCGAGCGTAGGGGCGCGGGGCGCGCGGAGGAAGAAGCGCCGGCGTGAGATGCGTCCGGCGGGTGCGTCCGACGGGTCCCGGGTTCCGGCGCCCCGCTCGGCACTCCGCGGCGGGGCCGCTACGATCAGGAGGGTGAGCGACGAGCAGAGCACCACCACCCGCAAGCCCTTCGACGACGGCGCCACCTCGGACGCGGCCCCCGACCGCGAGGAGCTCACCTGGGAGCTCTTCGGACAGGCGGAGCGCGAGCTCTCCGCGCAGATCGTCGCCTCCGGGTGGATCCCGGACCTCATCATCGCGATCGCCCGCGGCGGCCTCATCCCCGCCGGCGCCATCGGCTACGCGATCGGCATCAAGGCCATGGGAGCCATGAACGTCGAGTTCTACACGGGCGTCGGCGAGACCCTCGAGGAGCCCGTCGTCCTGCCCCCGCTCATGGACGCCTCCGAGCTGCCCGGCAAGAAGGTCCTCGTCGTCGACGACGTCGCCGACTCCGGCAAGACCCTCAAGATGGTCATGGAGCTCCTCCAGCACCAGGGCCTCGCCCTGGGCGGCGAGTCCGTGCCGGTGGACGCTCGGAGCGCCGTCATCTACCGCAAGCCGCGCAGCGTCTTCGAGCCCGACTACTGCTGGCGCGAGACGGACAAGTGGATCAACTTCCCCTGGTCGGTCCTGCCGGTCATCACGCCGGCCTCCGTCGCGGCGCAGACCGGTGCCCCCGTCACGGAGGCGGACCAGGAGGCGGCCGACCAGGCCGACGCCCGCACCCAGGACTGATATCCCCGGCCACGACGCCCGCCGCCTCCCGACGGAGGCAGCGGGCGTCGTCGTCTCCCCGAGCTGGTCAGAACTCGTCACTTTCAGGCCCAGGAGCCGCACCCAGCGGCGCGGACCCGCGACATCTCGCGTATCCCGGTGCCGTCGGAGCCGTGGCCGACACAGAAGTGACGAGTTCTGGACAGTGCGAGCGCCCGGTGACCCGACCTGCCCGAATCATGGATATCCGCCCTGTGGATCACCTAGGCTCATCCGTGCCCGCGCGACCCCACGCGCACCCCTAGAGCTCCCAAAGGCGGAAGCATCATGGACACCCAGGAACAGCAGGCGCTGCCCGCGTACACGGCGGAGGAAGAGCGCTACATCATCCGGAACAAGGCAGGCGTCCCGGTCGGCGTCCGCCCCCACCACAAGTGGACCGCGCGGTCGATCGCCACGTGGGTCGTCGTCACCGTGCTCGGCGTGCTCGGCTGGTGGATGCTCGCCGTCGTGCGCGGCGAGAACGTCAACACCGTGTGGTTCGTCGTCACCGCCGTGTGCACCTACGCCATCGGCTACCGCTTCTACGCGCTCTACATCCAGCGCACCATCATGCGGCCCGACGACTCCAACGCCACACCGGCCGAGCGCATCAACAACGGTCGCGACTTCGACCCGACCCACCGCGTCGTCCTCTACGGCCACCACTTCGCCGCCATCGCCGGCGCCGGACCGCTCGTCGGCCCCGTCCTCGCCTCCCAGATGGGCTACCTGCCCGGGACGCTCTGGATCATCCTCGGCGTCGTCCTGGCCGGCGCCGTCCAGGACATGCTCGTCCTGTTCCTCTCGATGCGCCGTGGCGGCCGGTCCCTCGGTCAGATGGCCACCGACGAGATCGGGCGGATCGGCGGCGTCGTCGCCACCGTCGTCGTCCTCGTCATGCTCATGATCGTCCTCGCGGTCCTCGCGATGGTCTGCGTCAACGCGCTCGCCGAGTCCCCCTGGGGCGTCTTCAGCGTCGGCATGACGATCCCGATCGCCATCTGCATGGGCCTGTGGCTGCGCTTCGTCCAGCCCGGGCGCATCACGCAGGTGTCACTGGTCGGCTTCGCCATCCTCATCGGCGTCATCATCGGCGGCCGCTGGGTGGCCCAGTCCTCCTTCGGCCAGTACCTCCACCTGTCCCCCACCACCCTCGTGTGGGCCATGATCGTCTACGGCTTCCTCGCCGCGGTCCTGCCCGTGTGGGTCCTGCTCACCCCGCGCGACTACCTGTCCACCTTCATGAAGGTCGGCACCATCATCGTGCTCGCCGCCGGCATCCTCATCGTGCGCCCGGTCGTGGAGATGGCCGCCGTCACCGAGTTCGCCTCCAACACCGCCGGCCCGGTCTTCGCCGGCAAGCTCTTCCCGTTCCTCTTCATCACCATCGCCTGCGGCGCCCTGTCCGGCATGCACGCCACCGTCTCCTCGGGCACGACCCCGAAGATGATCCAGAAGGAGTCCCAGGTCCGCATGATCGGCTACGCCGGCATGCTCATGGAGTCCTTCGTCGCGATCATGGCGCTCGCCGCCGCCGTGTCCCTGTCCCCGGGCATCTACTTCTCCATGAACACCTCGGCGGCCACCATGGACAAGCTCGCCGGGGACCAGGTCGTCGCCACCGCCCAGTCCCGTGAGGACGTCGCGGCCGCCGCCGTCTCCAACATGGGCGTCACCGACGCTCACGGCGACTCCCTCATGCCCGTCTGGGAGTCCTGGGACGCCAACGGCAACCCCAAGACCTACACCGGGGCGGACGCCCTCAAGCAGGTCGCCTCCGACGTCGGCGAGCCCAGCGTCATCTCCCGCACCGGCGGCGCCCCGACACTCTCCGTCGGCATGGCGCACATCCTCCACCAGATCGGTGGAGGCCGGACGATGATGGGCTTCTGGTACCACTTCGCCATCATGTTCGAGGCGCTGTTCATCCTCTCCGCCGTCGACGCCGTCACTCGCGTGGCGCGCTTCCAGCTCGGCGACGCGCTGGGCAACGTCTGGCCCAAGTTCAAGGACCCGTCCTGGCACGTGGGCGCCTGGGCCACCACGGCGGTCGTCGTCGCGGCCTGGGGCTCGCTGCTCCTCATGGGCGTCACCGACCCGCGCGGCGGCATCCAGACGCTGTACCCGCTGTTCGGCATCGCGAACCAGCTCATCGCCGCGGTGGCGCTGCTCCTGTGCCTCGTCATGACGGTGCGCAAGGGCTACCTCAAGCACGCGTGGATCCCGGCGCTGCCGCTCGTCTTCGACACGGTCGTCACCTTCACGGCGTCCTGGCAGAAGATCTTCTCGACCGACCCGCGCGTGGGCTACTTCCAGCAGTGGCGCGACGCGAAGGCCCTCCTGCCGACGCTCACCGACGCGCAGGCCGTCTCCGACACCCAGGCGGTCATCCGCAACACGATGATCCAGGGGACCCTCTCGATCATCTTCCTCGCCATGGTCGCCTTCGTCATGGTGTGCGCCTGCATCACGATGATCCGCTCCGTGCGCACGGGTGACACGACGACATCGGAGGACCCGTACCAGGAGTCGAGGTTCTTCGCTCCCGAGCACCTCGTGGCCAGCAAGCTCGAGAAGAAGCTCGTCGCCGAGTACGAGGTCGTCGGGGACCCCGCCCTCATCCCGGGGCGCAGCCACACGAAGGCGGAGGCCTGAGCGATGGCGTCCGGTACCGTGCGCGAGGCGCGGGGAGAGAGGGCGGCGGCGCCGACGGCGCGCGCCCGGCTCCGCTCGCGCCTCGCGCAGGCCCGGAGCCTGTGGCGGGACTTCACGGGCGAGTCGGCCTACGACCGCTACGTGGAGCGCCACGCTCGTGAGCACCCGGGCCACCCTCCCATGAGCGAGCGCGAGTGGTGGAGGGCGAAGGCCGACTACGACGAGTCGAACGTCCAGGCCCGCTGCTGCTGAGGTCAGCCACGACTGGCAGCGCCTGACCAGTACCCAGCACGGCGCCCGCCGCCTCCCGATGGAGTCGGCGGGCGTCGTCGTGCCCAGGGCCGGCTGACGTGGTCAGTTCTCGTGACTTCTGGCAGGTACCTCAGGTCTGGGCCGCGGAATCTCGCGGGTCCTTCCGCCTCCGTGCGGTGGCGATCCGCAAGAGTCACGAGAACTGACCATCAGCGCAGCGTCGTGGCCGTCCTCGTGCTCAGCCACGGCCGGGGATGACACCGGGCGGCGGTCCGGGGCGCACGGGCGTCTTGAGGAGCTCGGTGACGTCGTCGGCGTAGGGGAAGGTGCCCGGCTGGTAGGAGCAGGACTCGTCGGTGGCGTGCAGGTTCCCCGTCATGTTGTAGGCGCGCGCCCGGGACCCGCCGCAGACCCGCTTGTACTCGCAGGCGCCGCACTTGCCCTCGAGCAGGTCAGGGTTGCGCACCCCGGTGAAGACCTCGCTCGAGCGGTAGATCTCGGTGAGGGAGGACTCCCGGACGTTGCCGGCGCTCTTCTCGAGGAAGCCCGACGGCGTCACGTCACCCACGTGGGAGACGAACATGAAGCCGTTGCCGGACGAGACGGTGATCGGCGGGCGGCGACGACGCTCCCCGTGGTCCAGTCCGAGCGCCACGATCTTCTCGTGGAGCTGCCGGTAGAGCGGCCCGAGGTGCATCGCCTCGATCATCTTCTCGCCCTCGATCCCGCGCTGGGCGAGGACGTGACGCTGGATAGAGACGCGGCGGAAGTGGTGGCCCTCCGTGGTGCGGACCGGGACGGCCTCGCCCATGTCGTAGAAGGCGTTGAGGACGTCCTCGACCTCGTTCGCGTCCAGCGCCCCGAGGTCGACCCCGCGGCCGGTGGGGACCAGGAGGAAGCCGGACCAGGTCATGGCGCCGTGCTCGCGGACGAGGGCGGCGATGTCGGGCAGCTCGAGGACGTTGTGCCGGGCGACGACGGAGTTGATCTGGACGCGCATGCCGAGCTCGCGGGCGGCCTCCCAGCCGGCGATGGTGCGGTCGAAGGTCTTCTCCAGGCCGCGGAAGGCGTCGTGCGTGGCGGCCGTGGCGCCGTCGAGGGACAGGGAGATGACGTTGACGCCGACGTCCTGCAGCTCGGCGAGGTGCTCCTTGGTGAGCTTGTCCGTGCCCGACGGCGAGAGCGCCACGTGCAGGCCCAGGCTGGTGCCGTACTTCGCGAGCTCGGCGAGGTCGGGGCGCTCGAAGCAGTCGCCGCCGGTGATGATGAAGATGACGGCGGGCTGGCCGAAGGAGGCGGCCTCGTCCATGAGAGCCTTGGCCTCGTCGAGCGTGAGCTCGCGCGGGTCGCGGAAGGGGACGGCCTCGGCGCGGCAGTGGCGGCACGCCAGGGCGCAGGCGCGGGTCGCCTCCCAGGTGACGAGCATCGGGCGCATCGAGGGGTCATGACGCTGCGTGCGCACGGGCCGGCTGCCTCTCCCCGCGCGGGGGCGGGCGGCCTGCTTGCTGACGTCGTGTGCGGTCGTCGAAGGTGCCTCAGTCACGCGCCGATACTACGGAGCACGCCGGAACAATGCTGGTGGGCTGAGGGCTCCACCCAGCAGCGCGACGAGCCTCACGTCCGCGGAGCCCCGCCGTACCAGGCGTCACCCAGCCACGCCTTCTAGCCTCGCCCCGTGCCGCACACCTCCGACGCCGTCGCCCCCGTGCTCCCGACCGCCCCCACGGGCGGCCGCACCGGACGAGACACGTCCGCGCACCAGCAGGACGCCGGCCCCCGCAGGCGCCCCCACCTCGGTGAGACGGGACGCCGCCGGGCACGCGCCGTCGCAGCCGTCTACCTCCTCGTCGTCCTCGTGGCCGTCACCTGGCCCTCCGGCTCCGACGTCGCCGACGCGAAGTCCGTCCTCGGCCTCTGGTTCCTCACGCCCGAGCTCAAGGACGTCACCCTCAACCTCGTCATGGTCGCGCCGCTCACGCTGCTGGCGACCCTCGGCTGGCCACGGATCCCGTGGTGGGCGTGGGCGCTGGCGGGCTGCGGCCTGGGCGGCGCCGCCGAGCTCACCCAGTACGTCGTGCCGGCGCTGGGTCGGCGCGCCTCGTGGTGGAACGTCCTCGAGAACGGGACGGGCGCGTGGGTCGGCGCCGTCATCGCGGAGCTCGCGGTGCGCTGGGCCCACCGCGACCGCGCAGCCGCCTGAGCGAGCCGGACCCGCCGGCCGCGCCGCACGGCTCGGGCACGAGAAAGGGCCCGGGCTGATCTCTCAGCACCGGACCCTCGGCTCGTTTTCGTGCGCGGGGGGGGACTCGAACCCCCATGAACGTAAGTTCACACGGACCTGAACCGTGCGCGTCTACCAATTCCGCCACTCGCGCGAAGCGAGGATGACGATAGCGGCACCGGGTCCGCCCCGTCCAATCCTCCCGCGCACCCGTCCTCGTGAGACCGCTCACCAGGACCGCCGTCCCCCACGCCCCGGGGCCTGCCCGCCCTGACAGCCTCAGCCGTTACCATGTCACCGACTGTCGCAGATCGGGTGAGCGCGGGGCTCCCGCGAGCACCCAACCGCGATGCAGCCGTCACCACCTGGAGGAGGGTCCATTGGGATTCCTGGACAAGTTCGAGAAGGGCGTCGAGAACGTCGCCAACCGCGCCATGTCGCGCTTCTCCGACGACGTCGAGCCCATCGAGATCGCCTCGAAGCTCCGCGAGACGATGGACAAGCGCGCCGCCTCCTTCGCCCGCGACCGCTCCGTCGTCCCCAACGTCTTTCGCATCCACCTCGCCCCGAGCGACGTCGAGCGGCTCCGCTCCTGGGGTGAGGAGGAGATGGTGACCCAGATGCAGGACGTCGCCACCACCCACGCCGGCGAGCAGGGCTACTCCTTCGTCGGCCCGGTCGAGGTCTCCTTCGTTGAGGACGACGCCCTCACCGCCCCCACCATCGAGATCGAGTCCTCCACGCGGCGCGGCGCGGCCGCCCCCGCCGCGGCGGCGACCGCCTCGCCGACCCACCCGATCCTCGACATCGACGGCCAGCGCTACCTCCTCACGGGCCCGGTCACCGTCATCGGACGCGGCTCGGAGGCGGACATCATCGTCGACGACTCCGGCGTCTCGCGCCGCCACCTCGAGATCCGGCTCACCCAGGGCCACGCGATCGCGACGGACCTGGGATCGACGAACGGCACCTTCGTCGAGGGCCACCGCGTCGACGCCGCCACCCTCCTGGACGGCAACACGCTCACGATCGGCCGCACCCGGATCATGTTCTGGGACGGCAGCCAGGCAGCCGGGGCGAACGGGTGAGCGAGCTCGCCTTCACCCTCGCGCGGCTGGGCTTTCTCGCCCTGCTGTGGGTCTTCGTCGCCCTCGTCGTGCGCGCCCTGCGCCGCGACGCCGTCGACGCCGGCTCCTCCGCGCCCACCTCCCCCAGGCGCCGTCCCACCCAGGGCGCCTCCCCCGCCGAGGCCCCCGCGAAGGGCCGCCGCAAGGGCGCCTCCCGACTCGTCATCACCGAGGGCCCGCTCGCCGGCTCCACGGTCCCCCTGTCCCCCACCAGCATCGTCATCGGCCGCTCCCCCGCCTGCACGCTCGTCCTCGACGACTCCTACGCCTCCTCACGCCACGCCCGCGTCTTCCCCAAGGACGGCGCCTGGTGGCTCGAGGACCTCGGCTCCACCAACGGCACGACGCTGTCCGGCCGCCCCGTCACCGGCGCGGTCGAGCTGCCCATCGGTGCCCCGGTGCGCATCGGGCAGACCACCCTGGAGCTGCGGCCGTGACCGTCTCCCTGCACTACGCCGCCCGCTCCGACGTCGGCATGGTCCGCGCCTCCAACCAGGACTCCGCCTACGCCGGCCCGCACCTCATCGCCCTGTGTGACGGCATGGGAGGCCCCGCGGGCGGCGACATCGCCTCCGCGGTCGCCGTCGAGCACCTCGCCCCGCTCGACGCCGACTCCCACCAGGCCGGCGAGCTCCTCGGGCTCCTGCGCGACGCGGTCCAGGCCGCCCACGCCGAGCTCATCTCCCTGTCCAACGCGGACACCGAGCTGCAGGGACTGGGCACCACGTGCATCGCGATCATGCGCAGCGGCAACAAGCTAGCCATGGTCCACGTCGGCGACTCGCGCGCCTACCTCCTGCGCGAGGGCGAGCTCACCCAGGTCACCACCGACCACACCTTCGTCGAGTACCTCGTCGAGACCGGCCGCCTCACGCGCGAGCAGGCCCGCCGCCACCCGCAGCGCTCCGTCCTCCTGCGCGTCCTGGGCGACGCCGAGGGCGACGTCCAGCTCGACGAGTCGATCCGCGAGGCGGTCCCCGGGGACCGCTGGCTCCTGTGCTCCGACGGCCTGTGCGGCCCCGTCTCGGCGGAGACGATCGGCGAGGTCCTCGCCACCGTCGACGACCCGGGCGAGGCCGCCGACCAGCTCATCGACCTCGCGCTGCGCGCGGGCGGCCCCGACAACGTCACGGTCGTCGTGGTCGACGTCGTCGACGACGACGCGCAGCCCCAGACCGACTCCCAGGTGGTCGGCTCGGCAGCCGGCCACCGCCAGCGCCGCCGCGGCACCGCGTCGGCCGGCTCCCCCGCGGACCCGGCCCCGGGCTCCACCCCCGCCTCCCGCGCGGCCGCCCTCGTCGCCGGCCTCGACGGCACCGACACCGACACCGACGAGGAGGACGAGGACGACGCCGTGGCCGCGCAGGCGGAGGCCGAGCGGGCCACGCGCCGGCGCCAGCGCCGCCGCGCCGCGCTCGGCACCCTCGTGCTGGCACTCGCGCTCATCGGCGCCTGCGTCCTCGGCTACCGCTGGACGCAGACCCAGTACTACGTGACGAGCGAGTCCGGCCACGTCGTCATCTACAAGGGCATCCCGCAGGAGATCGGCCCGCTGGACCTCAGCCACAAGGTGGAGACCTACACGACGCCACGCGTCTCGGACCTCGACGCCCGCATGCGCGAGCGCCTCGCGGAGACCGTCTCCCAGCCCTCCCTCGAGGCCGCCCGCGAGTACGTCGAGGTGACCGTCAACGGCCACGTCGCCGAGCCGACCGCCTCCCCCAGCCCCTCGCCGTCGGCCAGCGCGACGCCCTCTGCCCGAGCCACCGCGTCCGCGAGCGCGTCCTCCAGCCCGACCCAGGGAAGGTGAGCTCCGTGAGCGCAGCCGCCAACGCCGCCCGGACACCCGACCCGGCCGTCTCCTACCGCCCCTCCTCGCGCCGAACCGGCCGGCTCTCCGAGGCGCTGCTGCTCGTCGTCGGCATCCTCATCGGGCTGTCCGGATTCGTCCTCACCGCCCTGGACCGGACCGGCTCCTCGCCCGCGCAGATCCTCCAGCTCGGCGGCTCCCTCGTCGTCGTCGCGATCGTCGTGCACCTGTGGGTGCGCCGCACCGCCCCCTGGGCGGACCCCGTCCTTCTGCCGGTGGCCGTCGCCCTCAACGGCATCGGGCTGGCGATGATCCAGCGCCTCGACCTCGCCTACAAGGCCAACGGGCAGACGGACTACGTCGTCGGGGCGAAGCAGGCGATCTGGACGGGGATCGGCGTCGTCCTGTTCTGCGCGGTCCTCGTGCTGCGCGACTACCGGCTCCTGCGGCGCTGGGACCGCTGGGCGATGTGGGGTGGCCTCGCCTTCCTCGTCCTGCCCTTCGTGCCCGGGCTGGGCCGCAACATCAACGGCGCCCGGATCTGGATCCGGCTCGGGCCCATGTCCTTCCAGCCGGCCGAGATGACGAAGGTGCTCCTCGCGATCTTCTTCGCCTCCTACCTCGTCGCCAACCGGGACAACCTGGCGCTCGCCGGTCGGCGGGTCCTCGGCCTCAACCTGCCGCGCGCCCGGCACCTCGTCCCCCTGCTCATCGTGTGGGGCGCGTCCATCCTCGTGCTCGTCGCGCAGAAGGACCTGGGCACCTCGGTGCTGCTCTTCGGGCTCTTCGTCGTCACCCTGTACGTGGCCACCGACCGGCCCAGCTGGCTCATCATCGGCGCCGTCATGTTCCTCCCGGCCGCCTGGTTCGCGGCGACCCACCTCCACCACGTCGCGCAGCGCGTCACCGCCTGGCACGACGCCATGAGTCCCGAGGTCTACAACGCCCCGGGCGGCTCCTGGCAGCTCGTGACGGGCCTGTTCGGCATGGCCTCCGGCGGGATCTTCGGGACCGGCTGGGGCAAGGGCTACCCGAGCCTCGTCACCTTCGCGAACTCCGACTTCATCATCGCCTCGGTGGGTGAGGAGCTGGGCCTCACGGGCACGCTCGCCATCCTCATGCTGTACCTCATCCTCGTCCAGCGGGGTCTGCGCACGGCGATGTCGCTGCGCGACGGCTTCGGCAAGCTGCTCGCCACGGGCCTGTCCTTCACGATCGCGCTGCAGGTCTTCGTCGTCGTCGGCGGCGTCTCGCGCCTCATCCCGCTCACGGGCCTCACAGCGCCCTTCCTCGCCTACGGAGGGTCCTCCCTCGTGGCGAACTGGATCATCCTGGCGCTGCTCGTGCGCCTCTCCGACGCCGCGCGGCGCCCCGCCTCGGCGGCCCCGCGGATCATCGACACGGCGGAGCTGCCCACCTCGATCCGCAAGCAGGTCCTCGACGCCTCCACGCCCGACGCGGCCGAGGACGAGGGGAGCCACGCGTGAACCGCCAGATCCACCAGGTGACCGTCCTCGTCGTCGTCATGTTCCTCGCGCTGGCCGCCTCCCTCACGAGCGTCCAGGGCCTGGCCCGTCCGGCCCTGTGGGAGTCGTCCTCCTCGCAGGGCACCCTCGTGACGGACTCGCGCAACGCCCGGACGGTCTACGCGGAGTACGGCACGGACCGCGGCCCGATCCTCGTCGGCTCGACGGCGATCGCCGACTCCAAGAAGTCGAACGACGCCTACACCTACCTGCGCACCTACTCCAACGGGCCGCTGTACGCGCCCGTCACCGGCTACTTCTCGACGACCTTCGCCTCGATGACGGGTCTGGAGCGCGCCTCCAACTCGGTCCTCAACGGCCAGGACCCGTCCTTGTTCTCCTCGCGCCTCCAGGCCCTCGTCACTGGCTCGAGCCAGGAGGGCGGCGGCCTCCAGCTCACCCTGGACGCGGACGTGCAGCAGGCCGCCTACGCGGCGCTCGGGGACCGCGAGGGCGCCGTCGTCGCCCTCGACCCGTCCACCGGGAAGATCCTGGCCCTGGTGACCTCGCCGTCCTACGACCCCAACGAGATCGCCTCCCACGACTCCGCGACCGCGCAGGCCGCCTGGGACAAGCTGACGCAGGACTCGGCCAAGCCGCTCGTCGACCGGGCCATCGCCGGCGACCTCTACCCGCCGGGCTCCACCTTCAAGATCCTCACCATGGCGGCGGCCCTGCGCACCGGCAAGGCGACGGCGGACACGCAGGTCGCCGCCCCGGACACGCTCACGCTGCCGGGCACGAACCACGCGCTGTCGAACTACGCGGGCGAGTCCTGCGGCAACGGCACCGTCACCCTACGCCAGGCCTTCGAGGAGTCCTGCAACACGCCCTTCGCCCAGCTCGCCATGGACGTCGGCGAGGACCAGCTCGAGAAGGAGGCCTCCGACTGGGGCTTCGGCTCGGACCTGTCGATCCCGCTGACGGTGACACCGTCGACCTTCCCGGCCAACGACTCCCAGGCCCAGACGGCCATGGCCGGCATCGGCCAGGCCTCCGTGCGCGTCACCCCGATGCAGATGGCGATGGTCGCTGAGACGGTGGCCAACGGCGGCAAGCAGATGCAGCCCTACCTCATCGACAAGGTCCTCGACCACGACCTCTCCGTCGTCTCGACGACGACCCCGACGGTGGCGCGCACCCCGATCTCGTCGGACGTGGCCTCGCAGCTGTCGAGCCTCATGCAGGGCGTCGTCAGCGACGGCACGGGCACGACCGCCAAGGTGGCCGGCGTCCAGGTGGCCGGCAAGACGGGCACCGCCGAGACCGGCTCGGACACGGGCGGTCCGGTGACCTGGTTCGTCGGCTTCGCCGGCACGGACGTCTCCAAGCCCACCATCGCGCTCGCCGTCGTCCTCGACGGCGGGGACCAGACCTCCTCGACCGGCACCGGCGGCTCCGTGGCCGGCCCGATCGCGGCCTCCGTCATCGACGCGGCGGTGGACCAGTGACGCCCGAGGAGGGCCTCCGGATCGCCGACCGCTACCGGCTGGACGAGCGCCTCGCCCTGGGCGGCATGGGCGAGGTCTGGCGCGCCCGCGACCTGCACTCCGGCAAGGACGTCGCGGCGAAGATCCTGCGCCCCGAGCTCAACGGGGACGAGATCTTCCTGTCGCGCCTGCGCGCGGAGGCGGCGAACTCCCGCGGCCTGCGCCACCCGAACCTCGCCGTCGTCCTCGACTCCGGGGAGGCGGAGGGCTCCGGCTGGATCATCATGGAGCTCGTTCAGGGTCGGGCGCTCTCCGACGTCCTCGCCGAGCGCGGCACGCTGCCGCCCGCGGAGATCCTCCCGATCATCGCCCAGGTGGCCCGCGCCCTGCAGGTGGTCCACACGGCCGGCGTCGTCCACCGCGACGTCAAGCCCTCCAACATCCTCATGACGGCCGACGGCGTCGCCAAGCTGACGGACTTCGGCATCTCCACCGGCGCGAACCAGCGCCCCATGACGGCCACCGGCATGGTCATGGGCACGGCGCAGTACCTGGCGCCCGAGCAGGCGATGGGCAACATGGCCACGCCGTCCGGGGACCTGTACGCGCTCGGGGTCATCGCCTACGAGGCCCTCGTCGGGCACCGGCCCTTCACGGGCGCGACGCAGGTCGACATCGCCTTCGCGCACGTCAACGACCCTGTCCCGGAGCTTCCGGACTCCGTGCCGCCGGAGGTCCGCCGCGTCGTCATGGACCTCCTCGCCAAGAAGCCGGTGGACCGTCCCTCCTCGGCCCGCGAGGTCGCCCGGAGGATCGACCGGATCCTCGTCCACCTCGAGCAGGACTCCTGGGACCCGCGCAGCCCGCGGAGCTGGTCCGCCACGGGCCGCTCCGTCGCCGCTGCCGGCACCGGGGCCGACGGCGTCGCCCCGCCCGCAGCCGGGAGCGGCAGGGAGGCGACGGCCGGTGCCCCAAGTGCCCGGCCCGCCGGTCCCGTTGCGCGCGCCCGCCGCACCGTCCACCGCCCCGCGCGGGCGGGACGGGCGGCCCGGCCCGTCGGGCGCAGCGCCACCGCCGCAGGCACCGGCCGCGCGCCGTCCACGGCAGGAGCCGTCCCTGGTCGGGCACGCTCCACCGCCTGGCCGCCCGCGGCCCGTCCCACCACTCCGTCCTCCCCCGCACCGCAGCAGCGCCGGGCGCCGGAGCCGTCGCCGGCGGGGCCGGCGCAGCCCGTCGCCACGTCCCGTGCCGCGTCGAGCCGCACGGGCTCGCGCATCGCGACAGCGCCCTCGCGGGCCGTCGGCGCGCCGCAGCCTGCTGGCGTGCGCCGCCGCAGGAACCTGCTCATCGCCCTCGCGGTCGTCCTGCTCGTCGTGCTCGTCGCGGTCGTGGGTACCCTTGCGTCAGCGCACCCGGCGAGCAGCGGCGCCGCTCCCGCCCCGTCCGTCATCCGTTCCGAGGAGGCACTGTGACCGGTCACCCCCAGGTCCTCGCTGGTCGTTACGAGATCCGCGAGACCATCGGACGCGGCGGCATGGCGGAGGTGCACCTCGGCTTCGACACCCGCCTGGGCCGCACGATCGCCATCAAGCTCCTCCGCTCAGACATCGCCGACGACCCGACCTTCCAGGCCCGCTTCCGCCGCGAGGCCCAGAGCGCGGCCGCCCTCAACCACCCCGCCATCGTCGCCGTGTACGACTCGGGCGAGGAGGAGCTGACGCAGCCGGACGGCTCGACGCAGACCGTCCCCTACATCGTCATGGAGTACGTCGAGGGTCACACGGTCCGCGAGCTCCTCGGTGAGGGCGAGGCCGTCCCGATCTCGGAGGCCATCGAGATCACGACGGGCGTCCTGGACGCGCTGGAGTACTCCCACCGGGCGGGCATCGTGCACCGCGACATCAAGCCCGGCAACATCATGCTCACCTCCACGGGCGCCGTGAAGGTGATGGACTTCGGCATCGCGCGCGCCATCGAGGACTCCTCGGCCACGGTCACCCAGACGCAGGCCGTCGTCGGCACCGCCCAGTACCTCTCCCCGGAGCAGGCCCGCGGCGAGGTGGTCGACACCCGCAGCGACCTCTACTCCACCGGCTGCCTCCTCTACGAGCTCCTCACCGGGCAGCCGCCCTTCACGGGAGACTCGGCCGTCTCCATCGCCTACCAGCACGTGCGCGAGATCCCGCGCCCGCCCTCGGCCCTGGCACCGGACGTGCCCGAGCCGCTCGACCGCGTCACCCTCAAGTCCCTCGCCAAGAAGCGTGAGGACCGCTACCAGGACGCCGCCCACATGCGCACCGAGCTCCTGGCCGCGGGCCGCGGGGCCGCCGTCGGCGCCCCCGCGACGGACACGTGGAACCAGCCGACCACCGTCATGGCGGCAGCCGCCGTCCCGAGCGGCTCCTCCCCCGCCCCCGCACCGCCGTCCGCGGGCACGGGCGCGAGCGCGGAGACCGAGGAGGAGCCGGAGCGCAAGCGCCGCTGGTGGCTGTGGGTCCTCATCCTGCTGCTGCTCATCGCCGTCGGAACCGGCATCGGGCTCGCCGCCTCCGGGAAGCTCGGCGGAGGCTCGGGCGGGGCGACCGCCTCGCCGAGCGCGACCGCCGCAGCCGTCCCCGACGTCGCCGGCATGAGCGAGTCCGAGGCGCGCTCCGCCATCGAGGGCGCGGAACTGACCTTCGTGCGCGGCGACGACGTCCAGTCGGACACCGTGGACGAGGGCAAGGCCGTCTCCTCAGAGCCGGGCTCCGGCACCGCCGCCCTGCTCGGCACCGACGTCACCGTCCACTTCTCGGCGGGCTCCTCGACCGTGACCGTCCCCGACGTCGCGGGCAGGTCCCAGGACGACGCGAAGAAGGCGCTCGAGGACGCCGGCCTGTCGGTCGGCAACGCCACCTCCGAGGACTCGACGACGGTCGCCAAGGACGAGGTCATCTCCACCGACCCCGCCTCGGGGACCAAGGTGGACCGTGGCACGACGGTCTCCCTCGTCCTGTCCACCGGCCAGACCACTGTCCCGGACGTCACCGGCAAGTCCCAGGAGGACGCCCGCAAGGCCCTCGAGGACGCCGGCCTGTCGGTCGGCAACGTCACCTACGGCGACTCGTCGCAGGACAAGGACACGGTGGCCTCGACCGACCCGACCTCCGGCACGAAGGCGGACCTCGGCACCGAGGTCTCGATCGTCCTGTCGAACGGACCGTCCGTCCCGGACGTCACCGGCATGACGGAGGAGGACGCGAAGAAGCAGCTGTCGAGCTCCGGGTACACGAACGTCGAGGTCAAGACGACCTCGGTCTCCAGCGAGTCCCAGGACGGCGTCGTCGTGTCCATGTCCCCTGACGCCGGGTCCTCGACCTCGACGTCGAAGACCATCACGATCACGATCGGCTCCTACACCGCGACGACGGCCCCGACCGAGGAGGCGACGTCGGCCAGCACCGCCGCGATCAGCAACGGAAACGGAAACGGCGAGGGCAAGGGAAACGACAACGGGAACGGCTGAGGCCGTCGTCCGGTTCGTCCCAGCACGAGAACGGCTCCGACCCCGCGAGGGGGTCGGAGCCGTTCTCCGTGGGGCGGCGCGGGACCCGGCAGGCGGGCAGGGCCGGGCACGCGGCCCGCGCGGCACCGAGCCCGACGAGGCCCGGAAGCCTGTCAGACCGTGGCCTCGCCCGACAGGTTGAAGGCCTCGTTGGCCCAGGGGAAGACCACCTGGAAGAGCAGCAGGACGACCGCCGCGGTGAGCACGAGGGCCTCGATCACCTTGAGCCAGGTGGGGCCCGGAAGGTGACGCCAGATCCATGCGTACACGTCAGTTCACCTCGGGGTCGTTGAGGACGGACTCGGGACGTCCCTCGGAGCGGGGCATCCAGTAGGAGAACTTCGCCCAGGTGACCCAGCGGTGGTCGTTGCCCCACTCACCGGTGGTGAGCGAGTGGCAGGTCGTCAGGGTGAGGTAGCGGTCCGTGGGAGTCTTACCGGGCTCGTTGGGCACGGGGTCGATGACGTCGACGTCCGTGGGCTCGACGATGTCGTGGCCGGTGACCGTGTAGACGTACCAGGTGTCCTTCGTGGCGACGACGATCTCGTCGCCCTTCTCGAGCAGGTCGATGCGTCGGAAGGAGTTGCCGTTGGTACGGCGGTGACCCGCGAGCGCGAAGTTGCCCACCTCGCCGACCTGCTGGGTGTCCTCGTAGTGGCCGGCCGCGGCCTGGTCGAGGACGTCGGAGCTTGTGCCCTCGAGGATCGGCATGTTGTTGTTGGTCTTGCCGTACCACTTGGGGACGATGAGCATGCCGATCGTCTGGCCGTGGCCGACCTGGGCGACCTCCGGCGGGGCGTCGGTGTGCTTGGTGCCGACCTTGTTCGGGGAGTCGGTCTGGGTCTGCTCGAAGGTGGTGGTGGCGGCCTCGGCCTTCGACCCGGCGGCGATACCGGTCCACCACAGCTGCCACACGAGGAAGAGGGCGACGACGAGGCCGGCGGTGATGAGCAGCTCGCCCAGCGCCGACAGGGCGACGTCGAGCGGTTTCCTGCGCCGCGGTCCTCTGCTCTCGCTGCGTCGTGACGCCATGGTTCTCCTCGTCCTGCCCGTGCGCGCCCGTCGGTGCGTCGCGGGTCAGTGTAGGTGGCGGCGGGTCCGCTTCCCAGGGGCAGGAGCACACAGGAGGGTCACGGATCCGTCTCCTCCCATGCCCTAGGCTAGGCGGCAGTCCAGTCCCGCGAGCCGTTGCTCGCCCGCCCATGAGGAGACCCCGTGGCCATCGCCTTCCGCCGCTCGTCCAAGGACGACTCCGCCTCCGGCAAGTCCGGCACGAAGGCCTCCCGCTCCGGCAACCCGGCGAAGGCCGCCGCCGCGGAGCGAGAGAGGATCGAGGAGTCCCGCGCCCAGGCCAACCGCGTCTCCCGCACCCCGCAGAAGGTCAAGGAGACGGGCAGCCCCCGCTGGTACGCGCCGACCATGGTCGCCCTCATGGTCATCGGCCTGCTCTGGGTCGTCGTCACCTACCTCTTCAAGGGCGAGTACCCGATCCCCTACTTCGTCGAGCACCACGCCTCTGACCTGCTGGTCAACGGCAACCTCTACATCGGCTTCATCATCATGATGCTCGGCTTCCTGGGCCTGCTGCGCTGGAAGTGAGCCCCCACCCGCGGTGAGCGCGGGCCCCGACGCGCCACGGCGCCCGTCCCTCGTCAGGGGCGGGCGCCGTCGTCGTGGCGGGTGACGGAGGCGTCCCGCGGGGCGCGTCACCGCGCGGTCGCCTCCGGTCAGACCTGGACTCGGTCCGGGTGGGAGCCGAAGCGCTGGTCGCGCTCGAGGCCGTCGAGCCGGCCGAGCTGCTCGGGGCTGAGGGTCACGTCAACGGAGGCGGCGTTGACGGCGAGCCGATCGCGGTGCGTGGACTTCGGGATGACGACGAGCCCGTGAGCGAGGTGCCAGGCGATGACGACCTGCGCGGCGCTCGCCCCGGCCTCCTCGGCGACGTCGGTGATGACCGGGTCCGTGAGGAGGTGCCCGCGGCCGAGCGGGGACCAGGACTCGGTAACGATCCCGAGCTCCTCGTGGACGGCGCGCACCTCGCGCTGCTGGAGGTAGGGGTGGAGCTCGACCTGGTTGACGGCGGGGACGACGCCGGTCGCGTCCACGATGCGGCGCAGGTGCTCGGCCTGAAAGTTGGAGACGCCGATGGCGCGCACGCGCCCGGTGCCGAGGATCTCGATCATGGTGCGCCAGGTGTCGACGAGGTCGATGCCCTGGGACTCGGCGAGCGGCCAGTGGACGAGGAAGAGGTCGAGCACGTCCAGGCGCAGGTCGGTCATGGTGCGCTCGAAGCTGGCGAGGGCGTCGTCGCGTCGGTGGTTAGGATTGTTGAGCTTGGACGTGACCCACAGGTCGGCGCGCTGGAGCCCGGACTCGGCGAGCGCCTGGCCCACGCCGTCCTCGTTGCCGTACATCTGGGCGGTGTCGACGTGCCGGTACCCGACGTCGAGGCCCTCGGCGACGACGCGCCGCGCCTCGTCCGGGTCGACCTTGTAGGTGCCCAGGCCCAGCTGGGGAACGGCGACGACGCCGGTCCCCTCCCCGGTGCCGTGCGCGAGGGTGATGAGGGGACTGTCGATCGCGGTACTCATGCTCCCAGGCTATCGACGCCGCACGCGGGAGAGCGGAGCAACTGGGCCGTCGGGCCGCCCGGGACGTGGCGGGGCCCCCGCACCGTGCGGTGCGGGGGCCCCGGTCAGCGCGCGGGCTGATCAGATCTCAGGCTCGGACGGGAAGGGGGCCTCCTCGTCGTCCTTCTTCTCGGCGACCTTGGCCTTGGCCTGGTCCGCGACCTCGGCGGCCTTCTCCTTGGCCTGGCCGGCGACCTCGGCCGCCTTGTCCTTGACCTCGGCGGCCTTGACCTGGGCGAGCTCGGCGGCGTCGGTGGCCTTGGCCTTGAGGTTGTCCACCGTGGACGGGGTGGAGGCGGTGTCCGAGGTGGAGTCGGCCCAGTACTCCTCGGCCCACGGGTCCTCGACGGGCTGGCTGCGGCGCCACACGACGTAGGCACCACCGGCGGCGGCGCCGGCGACGGTGAGCCAGCCGAGGCACTTGAGGAAGCGGTGCTGCTTGCGCGGCGAGGGCAGGTCCACGGCGGCCTTCTTGGCGGCGACGGCGGCGCGCTCGGCGCGCTCGGTCACGGTGCCGGGGGTCTTCGCGGCGGCCTGGGCGGCGACTGCGGCGCGCTGGGCGCGGGGGTAGTAGTCCTCCGTGACGCGGGCGCGGTACTCCTCGTAGGCGGGCTCGAGGCGGGACTGCGCGTCCTTGGCGTAGCGGGCGGCCTCGTCGCGGGCGCGGTCGACGCGGGGCGAGAGCCACTCAGCGGCGCGGCCGGCCTGCTCGGCGACGGTCTCGACGAGGCTGGCGCCCTCCTCGCGAATCTGGTCGGTGTCGATCTTCTTGTCGATGGTCTTGCAAAGGCTCATCTGCTCTACTCCCTGGTCAGGACGTGGACGTCTTCCACTGCGGGCTGGGGTTCATGGTCGCACTGTTGCCCAGGCCACGCCCAATGATCCCAGGGCCGTTTTGCCTGGGGTGAACACTCGGTCACACGGACGAGCCTCCCTGCTGCTCAGGGCGCCGCCGTGCGACGATGACGCCCATGGAAGCGACACTGCACACCACCCTCGGCGACATCCGCCTCGAGCTCTTCGCGGAGCAGGCTCCCGAGACCGTCTCCAACTTCGTGGGCCTGGCCACCGGTGACAAGACCTGGACCGACCCCCGTACCGGCGAGCAGAGCAACGAGCCTCTCTACGACAACGTCATCTTCCACCGCGTCATCCCCGGCTTCATGATCCAGGGCGGTGACCCGCTCGGCACCGGCACCGGCGGCCCGGGCTACGTCTTCGACGACGAGATCGACTCCTCCCTCACCTTCACGGCTCCGTACGTGCTGGCCATGGCGAACGCCGGCCGTCGCCTGGGCAAGGGCACGAACGGCTCCCAGTTCTTCATCACCACCGCTCCCACCGAGTGGCTGCAGGGCAAGCACACCATCTTCGGCGCCGTCGCCGACGACGAGTCCCGCAAGGTCGTCGACGCGATCTCTGCCGTCGCCACCGACCCGCGCGACCGTCCGCTCCAGGACGTCGTCATCACCTCGGTCGACGTCTCCGAGTGAGCCACCCCCGCCGGCGCGGCTGAGCGGGCTCCGGGCCCGCGGCCGTGCCGGCCCCCACGCTGACGACGCCGTCGGACCGACTCCGGTCCGGCGGCGTCCTCCGTACCCACGCGAGGAGCCCCGATGAGCCAGTCCCAGCCGGTCGCCGACGACGGACAGCCCCCTGTCTGCCCGAGGCACCCCGATCGCGTCTCCTACGTGCGCTGCCAGCGCTGCGAACGACCGGTGTGCCCGGAGTGCCAGGTCGCCAGCTCGGTCGGCGTCCACTGCGTCGACTGCGCCCGCGAGTCGGCGGGGAGGCGCCGTGGCGCGCGCACGCTCCTGGGAGGGACGGCCGTCGCGGACGCGACGGTGACGAGGGTGCTCATCGTCGCCTGCGTCGCCGTCTACCTCGCCCAGCGGCTCGTGCCGTCCGTGACCGGCGACCTGGCGATGGTGCCGGGCCTCACCGCCTCGCAGCCGTGGCGTCTGCTGACGACCGCCTTCCTGCACGCGTCCCTCATGCACCTGGCCCTCAACATGTGGGCCCTGTGGGTGTGCGGCACCGTCCTCGAGCCCGTGCTCGGACGCTGGCGCTACTGCGTCCTGTACCTGCTGTCGGCCCTGGGAGGCTCGACGGCGATCCTGTGCCTGGCGGACCCGAGCGGGGACTCGTGGTGGACGGCGACGGTGGGTGCCTCGGGCGCGGTCTTCGGCCTCTTCGGGGCCATGTTCGTCATCCAGCACCGCTTCGGTCGCGACACCTCCGCGATCCTCGGGCTCCTGGCGGTCAACCTCCTCATCTCCTTCCTGGGCTCGGGGATCTCCTGGCAGGGGCACTTGGGCGGCCTGGTCACGGGCGCCCTGGTCGCGAGCCTGTACGCGTGGGCCCCACGGGAGCGTCGCACCTCGGCGGGCGTCTGGGGGTCCGTCGGCATCGGTGTCGTCCTGGTGGCCGGCTGCGTCCTGCGCCTGCTCCTGTGACCTGGGGCCGTCGGCTCCCCGGTCCCTCGAGCAGCCCACCACGGACCCCATCGGCACGCCCCGCACCTGCCAGGTGCGGGGCGTTGTCGTGCCGCTGCCGACGATAACCGAACGGTTATCCACAGGGTTACGCCACCATGTGGAGACTGGGGAAGCACACGGGTGTCATTGCTCCACACCTGTGCACACGGCTGTGGAACAACACGGCTGTCATTCTCCACAGCACGGTCCACAGATGGGGAGAAGCACTGGTACCGAGCCCCGCCGTCTCCCCATCGATGACCCACACCCTGGGGAGTCCCGACGTCCACCGCTGTGCGCCGGCAGCCGCCTCTCTTGTGGTTTCAGACAGTGGGACAGCGACGATCGGCTCCGGAATGACACCGCTGTTAGAACACGGCTCACGTGTGCCCCACCCGGTCCTCCCACCGGCCTTTCATCTCCTGCCCGAGGCGCCTTCGGCACTGAGCGGATCGCCCCGCAGCCTCCTGCGCCCGCCCGAGCACGGCGAAGGGGCCCGGCACGTGCGTGCCGGGCCCCTTCGGGCTCTGTGAGAGCTGGTGGAGCCAACGGGACTCGAACCCGTAACCCCCTGCTTGCAAAGCAGGTGCGCTACCAATTGCGCCATGGCCCCTCGTGACCGCCGTGCGGTCGGGGTGTCAGTCGACCGGGTCGCTGACCTCGGACCATCCGGCCCGCTCCACGCGGGTCGCCTCGAGCCTCAGCCACACGGTGTAGCCGATCACGCCCAGGAACGAGAAAACCGCGGCTGCGACGGTGGGACGGTTCCTCATCCGAAACCTCCTCGTGACAACCGCGGGATGGTAGTGGGCCTAGCTGGACTCGAACCAGCGACCTCATCCTTATCAGGGATGCGCTCTAACCAACTGAGCTATAGGCCCGTGCGACGCGGAAGAGAGTAACCCACCGCGTCCTGGCGGACAAAATCAGATCACTCGTCCGCCAGTGTGAGATGAATCCCGCCGACGAGTCGCGCGGTGATGTTGTAGAGGAAGGCCCCGATCGTGGCGAGCGCCGTCGTCAGGATGATGTTGACGACCGCGATGATCGTGGCCATCGAGATGGCACGGGAGAACTTCATGTACTCGAGCAGCGCCGTGAAGGCGTTGGACGAGGTGTCCATGAAGATGCTGACGAGGTCCTCGATCGTGGAGAACACGTGCATGGCGTCGAGCATGAACCACACGAAAGCCGCAGCCACGACCACCATGATGCCCATCGCCACGGACAGCAGGAAGGCCACCTTCATGACGGAGAAGGGGTTGACCCGCGTCAGCGCGAGGCGGACGCGGCGGGGGCCGGAGACCGTCTTCTTCTTGGCGGGCTTCTTCACGGCCTGCTTGCCGCCGGAGGGGGCAGCGACCTCGGTGGAGCCCGTCGCGCTGGCGTCAGCGGACGCAGTGCTCGCGTCGGGGCTCTTCGTGCCCTCGGGCGGGAAGGATGCCGGCTGGCTCATGCCTGTGCCTCACTCTCGTCGTCGTCGCTCAACGCTACCGCGTCAGCGACCTCATCCGCGGAAGGGGCCGCGGTGTCACCCGACGCGCCGGAGCCCGAGGGCACCTCCCCGGTCGCCTCGATGACGGCGGCGGCGGAGGACTCCTCCGCAGGGGCCTCGTCGCCGTCGAGCTCGCGCTCGGCGTTCCGGGCCACGGCAAGGATGCGGTCGCCCTTGTCGGGCTTGGCGAAGGTCACGCCCTGGGTGGTGCGCCCGGTGCGGGAGACCTCGTCCACCGCGGAGCGGACCACCTTGCCGGAGGCCATGATGCACATGACCTCGTCCCCCGGCTCGGTGACCAGCGCGCCGACCAGCTCGCCGCGCTCCTCGACGAGGTTCGCGACCTTGACGCCGAGGCCGCCGCGGCCCTTGACCGGGTAGTCCTGGACGTTGGTGCGCTTGGCGTAGCCGCCCTCGGTGACGACGAAGAGGTCGGCGTTCTCCCAGGACGGATCGACGACGTCCATCGCGAGGAGGGAGTCGTCGCCGCGGAAGCGCATGCCGGTGACGCCGCTCGTGGCGCGGCCGGTGGGGCGCAGCACCTCGTCGGAGGCGCGGAAGCGGACCGACTGGCCACCGCGCGAGACGAGGAGCAGGTCCTGACCCTCGGACAGCAGACGGGCGGAGACGAGCTCGTCGGGCACGCCGTCCTCGTCCTCGCGCAGGTTGATGGCGATGACGCCGCCGGAGCGGTTGGAGTCGTACTCGGACAGGCGGGTCTTCTTCACGAGGCCCCGGCGCGTGGCCAGGACCAGGTAGTCGGCCTGCTCGTAGTCCTTGAGCTCCATGATCTGGGCGATCTTTTCGCCCGGCTGGAAGGCGAGCAGGTTGGCGACGTGCTGGCCCTTGGCGTCGCGGCCGCCCTCGGGCAGCTCATAGGCCTTGGCGCGGTAGACGCGGCCGAGGTTGGTGAAGAACAGCAGCCAGTGGTGCGTCGTCGTCACGAAGAAGTGGTCGACGACGTCGTCCTCGCGCAGCGCGGCGCCGCGCACGCCCTTGCCGCCGCGGTGCTGGGAGCGGTACTGGTCCGTGCGGGTGCGCTTGGCGTAGCCGGAGTGCGTGATGGTGACCGCGACCTCCTCCTCAGGAATGAGGTCCTCCATGCTCATCTCGCCGTCGAAGGGCACGATGCGCGTACGGCGGTCGTCACCGTACTTGTCCACGATCTCGCCGAGCTCGTCGGAGACGATGCCGCGCTGGCGCTCGGGGCTGGCGATGATGTCCTTGAGGTCGGCGACGCGCGCGTGGAGCTCGTCGGCCTCCTGCTGGATCTTGAGGCGCTCGAGGGCGGCCAGGCGACGCAGCTGGAGGGAGAGGATCGCCTCGGCCTGAGCCTCGTCGACGCCCAGCAGGCCCATGAGGCCGGTGCGGGCCTCCTCCGTGGTGGGCGAGCGGCGGATGAGGGCGATGACGGCGTCGAGCGCGTCGATGGCCTTGAGGAGACCCTCGAGGATGTGGAGGCGCTCCTCGGCCTTGCGCAGGCGGAACTGCGAGCGCCGGATGATGACGTCGATCTGGTGGTTGACCCAGTGGCGCACGAAGCCGTCGAGGCTGAGGGTGCGCGGGACGCCGTCGACGAGGGCCAGCATGTTGGCCGGGAAGTTGTCCTGCAGCTGGGTGCGCTTGTACAGGTTGTTGAGGACGACCTTGGCGACGGCGTCGCGCTTGAGGACGATGACGAGCCGCTGGCCGGTGCGGCCGGAGGTCTCGTCGCGGATGTCGGCGATGCCTCCGACCTGGCCGTCGCGGACGAGCTGGGCGATCTTGTCCGCGAGGTTGTCCGGGTTCACCTGGTAGGGCAGCTCGGTGACGACGAGGCACTGGCGACCCTGGATCTCCTCGACGTTGACGACGGCTCGCTGCGTGATGGAGCCGCGCCCGGTGCGGTACGCGTCCTCGATGCCGCGGCGGCCCAGGATGGTGGCACCCGTGGGGAAGTCGGGTCCGGGGATGCGCTGGATGAGGGCCTCGAGGAGCTCCTCGCGGCTGGCCTCGGGGTGCTCGAGGAACCACTGCACGCCGTTGGCGACCTCGCGCAGGTTGTGCGGGGGGACGCGCGTCGCCATGCCGACGGCGATGCCCTCGGAGCCGTTGACGAGGAGGTTCGGGAAGCGGGCCGGGAGGATGACCGGCTCCTGGTTCTTCCCGTCGTAGTTGTCCTGGAAGTCGACGCTCTCCTCGTCGATGTCCCGGACCATCTCCATGGCGAGGGGGGCCATCTTGCACTCCGTGTACCGGGGTGCGGCCGGGCCCAGGTTGCCGGGGGTGCCGAAGTTGCCCTGGCCGGCGACGAGCGGGTAGCGAAGTGACCACCACTGGACGAGGCGGGCGAGCGCGTCGTAGATCGCCGAGTCGCCGTGGGGGTGGTAGTTGCCCATGACCTCGCCGACGACGCGGGAGGACTTGGAGAAGGAGGCGGTCGGGCGGTAACCGCCGTCGTACATGGCGTAGAGGACGCGGCGGTGGACGGGCTTGAGGCCGTCGCGCACGTCGGGCAGGGCTCGACCGACGATGACGCTCATCGCGTAGTCGAGGTAGGAGCGCTGCATCTCCATCTGGAGGTCGACCGGCTGGACGCGGTCGTGCTGGGGCTCCTCGGTGGGGGTCGTGGTGAGGTCGTCGCTCACGGGTGTCCTTTGCGTGTCCGGGGGAGGGATACGGGCTCAGCGACGGTGAGGAGCAAGTTCGTGACACTGTGTCATGTACTCGTCCGTCCCGTGCTTGGCTCGCGTCAGATGTCGAGGAAGCGCACGTCTGCGGCGTTGCGCTGGATGAAGGAACGACGCTGCTCGACGTCGTCCCCCATGAGGATCGCGAAGGTCTCGTCGGCGTCGGCCGCCTCGTCGAGGGTCACCTTCTTGAGGATGCGGGCCGAGGGGTCCATGGTCGTCTCCCACAGCTCGTGGTCGTTCATCTCGCCGAGGCCCTTGTAGCGCTGGATGCCGCCCTCCTTGGGCAGGCGGTGCCCGGCCTCGCGGCCGGCGGCGAGGAGCTGGTCGCGCTCGGCGTCGGAGTAGGCGAACTGGTGCTCGGAGTTGGACCACTTGAGGCGGTACAGCGGAGGCATCGCGATGTAGGTGTGACCCTGCTCGATGAGCGGGCGCATGTAGCGGAACAGGAGCGTCAGCAGCAGCGTCGCGATGTGCTGGCCGTCGACGTCGGCGTCCGCCATGATGACGATCTTGCCGTAGCGGAGCTTGGAGAGGTCGAAGTCCTCGCCGATGCCCGTGCCGAAGGCGGTGATGAGGGAGCGGATCGTGTCGGAGGACAGCGCCCGGTCCAGGCGGGCCTTCTCGACGTTGAGGATCTTGCCTCGGATCGGCATGATCGCCTGGTGCTCGGGGTCGCGGCCGCCGACGGCGGAGCCGCCTGCGGAGTCGCCCTCGACGATGAAGATCTCGCACTCCTCGGCGTTGCGGCTCGAGCAGTCGCGGAGCTTGCCGGGCATCGAGGCGGACTCGAGGACGCCCTTGCGCCGCGTGGCCTCGCGGGCCTTGCGAGCGGCCATGCGAGCCGCCGCGGCCTGGCCGGCCTTCTGGATGATCGACTTGGCGTCAGCCGGGTGGGAGTCGAGCCAGTCGCCGAGGCGCTCGTAGACGACCTGCTGGACGAAGGTGCGGGCCTCGGTGTTGCCGAGCTTGGTCTTGGTCTGCCCCTCGAACTGCGGCTCGGAGAGCTTGACGGAGATGACGGCGGTGAGCCCCTCGCGGATGTCGTCACCCGTGAGGTTGTCGTCCTTGTCCTTGATGAGGCCCTTCTCGCGGCCGTACTTGTTGATGAGGGTGGTCAGGGCCGTGCGGAAGCCCTCCTCGTGGGTGCCGCCCTCGGTCGTGTTGATCGTGTTGGCGTAGGTGTGCACGGACTCGGAGTAGGCGCTCGTCCACTGCATCGCGATCTCGAGGCTGATGCCGCGGGTCTCGTCGAGCATGCGCTCGGCCTCGAAGTCGATGATCTCGGGGTGGACCAGGTCGACCTTCTTGGACTTGTTGAGGAACTCGACGTAGTCGCGCAGACCGTGCTCGTAGCAGTAGGTGACGGTGCGGTGCGTCGGGAGGCCCTCGTCGGTCCCGGGGGCCTCGGCGGCGTCGGTCCCCGTGATCTCGTCGCCCTCCTCGGTGTGGCCCTCGCGCTCGTCGGTGAGCGTGATGCGCAGGCCCTTGTTGAGGAAGGCCATCTGCTGGAAGCGGCGGCGCAGGGTCTCGTAGTCGAAGACGACGGTCTCGAAGATTGCCGGGTCCGGGTAGAAGGTCTGGGTCGTGCCGGTCTCGTCCGTCTCCTCTCCCATGACCAGAGCGGTCCTGGGGTGTCCGCCGTCGCCGAAGCTCATGCGCCAGACGTGGCCCTGACGGCGGATCTCGGTGTCAACGCGCGTGGACAGGGCGTTGACGACGGAGATGCCGACGCCGTGCAGGCCGCCGGAGACGGCGTATCCGCCGCCGCCGAACTTGCCGCCGGCGTGGAGGATCGTCATGACGACCTCGACGGTCGGCTTGTGCTCGGTGGGGTGCTCGTCGACCGGGATGCCGCGGCCGTTGTCGACGACCTTGATGCCGCCGTCGGCCTGGATGGTGACCTCGATGTGGTCGCAGAAGCCGGCGAGGGCCTCGTCCACGGCGTTGTCGACGACCTCGTAGACGAGGTGGTGCAGGCCGCGCTCACCGGTGGAGCCGATGTACATGCCGGGTCGCTTGCGGACGGCCTCGAGTCCCTCGAGGACGGTGATGTCGCTGGCGCCGTAGTCGCTGGAGCCCTGGCCGACGTGCGACTCGCTCTCGGGCTGCTCGGGCACCGCCGGCGCCGGGGTCTCGGTGGGGGCGGGGGCCGTGGTGGTCGAGTCGTCGTTCACCGTGGCGTCCTGGTCAGACACGTGTCAGCTGCTCCTCGTTGTGTGCGCGCCGAGGAGCGGGGCTCCCTGGCGGACGGCGTCGGGTGCGTCTCCTGCACCGCGTCATCCGGTCACGAGCGATCGCGGACCCATGACGGCTGCTCCGGGGCGGGACCAGCTCGGCAGTAGGTGGGTACCTGCGAAAGGCCCGAGGCGCACCATGGGCGGTTTCACGGCATTCTATCGTGTCCGACCCCCTCATCGGACGTTCGGCCCGCCCCGCGGTGAGTGTCGGACGTCACCGTCGGAGGACCTCTCCGGCTCTCGCGCGCGAGGACCCGAGAACGCGCCTCGCCCGATCCCGACGAGAACCGGGGGCCGGCCCGGAACGATGGCTCAGCCGTAGGTGTCGCGCGGCCCGCGCCCGCCCCTCGCGGCGCCGAAGCGGCCGTGCCTCCACGTGGGCCCCGCCGGCCCGAGGACGCGGATCTCGACGGCGGAGCCGCCCAGCTCCTCGGTGACGGCCCGCTCGATGGTGGGCATGAGGAGGCGCAGCTGCTGGGCCCAGGAGCTCGAGCTGGCCCGGATCGTCAGGCGCCCCACCTCGAAGGACTCAATGAGGGCGTGCTCGGCGATCTGCGGTCCGACGATCTCGCTCCAGCGCACCGAGACGGAGGCGATCGCCAGCTTGCCGGCCCACCCGTGCTCGTCCGCGTAGCGGCGCAGGTCCGTGCCCCCCGGCCGTGGGTCGAAGGGGCTCGGTCCCGGGCGCCCACGCCCTGGCGGGAGTCCCGGCCCGCGGTCCTCCTCCGGGCCGAGCAGCTCATCCTCGCTCCGGCGACGGTGCTTCGCGTCCCAGGCGGCGACGCCGTCCTCGCCCGTGGCGGCGCGGCGCAGCGCGCTCATGGTCTTGCCGGAGTCCCAGGCGTGGCCCCGCTCGCGCGCGAGGGCCCGCGACGCGAGGACGTCCGACGAGGAGGCCGACAGGTCGTCGCCGGGACGCTCAGCCACGGGTGACCACCGAGCTCGCCACGTGGAACCGGGCGCCGTCGAGGGCCGCGGGCACGTCCTCGTCGACGGCGGCCGTGAGGAGGACCTGCTGGGCGTCGGCGACGACTCCGGCGAGGGCGTTGCGCCGCTTGGAGTCGAGCGAGGCGAAGACGTCGTCGAGGATGAGGACGGGCTCGCCGTCGCCTCCGTAGGCGTCGACGTCGTGGCGCAGCATCTCGTAGGAGGCCAGCCGGAGCGCCAGGGCGAGGGACCACTGCTCTCCGTGCGAGGCGAAGCCCTTGGCGGGGAGCCCTCCCAGGAAGAGCGAGAGGTCGTCTCGGTGCGCACCGACGAGGTTGGCGCCGCGGTCGATCTCGCGGGCGTGCAGGTCGGCCATGGCGGCCTCGAGGCGGGAGGCGGTGGCGGCCGTGTTGGTCAGCTCCGCCTCCTGCTCGGCGTGGGCCGCCCAGGCACCGGCGTCGCGCGGGTCCGGGTCGGGCGAGCCCTCGTGGGCGAGGAGGCTCGAGCGGTAGGCCAGGGCGGCGTGCGACTGTCCCTCGGAGACCGCCGCGTAGGAGGACTCGATCCAGGGGCGCAGGCGCTCGACGACGTCGACGCGGGCCGCGATGAGACGGGCCGCGGCGGCGGCCAGCTGAGCGTCCCAGACCTCGAGGGTGGAGAGCATCGAGGAGGTCGAGGACCGGTGGGCTCGGGCGGACTTCAGGAGGCTGGCCCGCTGGGCGAGGATCTTGTCGTGCTCGGTGCGCACGCCCGCGAGGCTCGGGCGCAGGGTGACGGCCAGCTCGTCGAGGAAGCGGCGGCGCACGCCCGGCTCCTCGCGAACGAGGGACAGGTCCTCGGGGGCGAAGACGACGGTGCGCAGCACGCCGAGGAGGTCGCGGGGCCTGGTCGCTCCCCGGTTGAGGCGCGCGCGGTTCGCCTTGCCGGCGATGATCTCGATCTCGAGGACGCTGGGGCGCTCGCCGTGGACGACCTTGGCCCGGACGACGGCGCCCGCGGGCTGCTCCTCCCCCGGCACGGCGCGGCGCACGAGGGCGGTGTCGGCCCCGACTCGGTGGCTCGAGAGGGTCGAGAGGTAGCCGATGGCCTCGACGAGGTTCGTCTTGCCCTGGCCGTTGGCGCCGACGAGGGCCGTCGGCCCGGGCTCGAGGGCGAGGACGAGCTCGTGGTAGGAGCGGAAGTCGTTGAGCGAGAGGTCCGAGACGTACATGCGGTGCTCGCACCCGGTCCGTCCGGGTCAGCGCCGGACGGCCGGGGACGGGGGCTGGGTGCTCAGGCCCCGAAGCGGATCGGCATGATGAGGTAGCGGAAGGACGAGTCCTCCTCGCCACCGATCGAGTCCATGCCGGTGAGGACCGCGGGCTTCGAGGGGTGCGTGAAGTCGAGGCGCACGTAGGGCTGGTTGATGGCGTTGAGGCCGTCGACGAGGTAGCCCGGGTTGAAGGCCGTCTGGATGTCCTCGCCCTCGAGGTGGGCGACGAGCTGCTCGGAGGCCTGCGCGTCGTCGGAGGACTGCCCGGCGTCGAGAGAGAGGTTGCCCTCGGTGAAGGACATGTGGATCGGGGTGGAGCGGTCCGCAACCAGCGAGACGCGGCGGACGGCGGCGATGAGCTCCTCGCGGCCGACGGTCGCGTGGATCGTCGTCTGCTCGGGGAAGAGCCGCAGGACCGGCGGGTAGTCGCCGTCGGTGAGGAGGCTGGTGGTGCGGCGGCCGCCAGCCTCAAAGCCGATGAGGCCGGAGGTGGTGGAGCCGGCCTCGGTGAGGGCGACGGTGACGTCGCCGGAGCTGGTGAGGGACTTCGCGACGTCGGAGAGGGTGCGGGCCTTGAGCAGCGCGTGGGTCGACAGGCTCGCGTCCTGCGGGGCCCAGGTCATCTCGCGCACGGCGAGGCGGTAGCGGTCCGTCGCCATGAACGTGAGGGAGTCGCCGTCGACCTCCATCTGGACGCTGGTGAGGAGGGGCAGGGTCTCGTCGCGCGAGGCGGCGATGGAGACCTGGCCGACGGCCTGGGCGAGGTCGTGGGCGTCGACGGTGCCGGCGACGCCGGGCATGACGGGCAGGGCCGGGTAGTCGTCGGCCGCCATGGCGGCCAGGGAGAAGCGCGAGGAGCCGCAGGAGACGGTGACCTTCGTGCCCTCGACCTCGAGCTCGACGGGCTTGGAGGGGAGCGCCTTGGCGATGTCGGCGAGGAGGCGGCCGGAGACGAGGACCACGCCGTCCTCCTCGACGTCCGCGGGAACCTCGCAGTGGGCGGAGACCTCGTAGTCGAAGGAGGCCAGGACGAGGGAGGCGTCCTTGGCCTCGAGGCGCACGCCGGCGAGGACGGGCACCGGCGGGCGGGCGGGCACCGAGCGGGCGGTCCAGGTGACGGCCTCGGCGAGGACGTCTCGATCAACCCTGAGCTTCACGGTGGGGTGCCTCCTGTGTCGGCGGGCGGCGCGCGCGTGCGCGACGACTGGCTTGTCTGCGGTCCTGCGCGCCGCACTCGTCACGCGAGGTGCGACGGGTCAGGACGATCCACGTGGAGTCTAGACGCAAGGCCGGACGCGCATCCACGCCCGGGGCGGCCGGTGCTCGCCGCCGTCGCGGCAGTCGCTCGTCCTGCGCCGGTCCCTCCCTCGGTGGCAGGTTCGTGGTCGCCCGAATGTTCTTGTCGTTAGTAGGTGTAGTAGGAGGTGTGGGAACTGGGGATAACCCGGCTCGACGGCGTCCCCGGGCCGAGGGCGGCTGTGGAAGCACACATGAGTGATTCGGTGCGTGAATCACACGATCGGTGGAGACGCGCAGTGCGGCCCGGAGGCGGTCCCCAGGAGGGGCTCCTCGGTGCACAGGGGAATGACACCTTCTCCACGCGCTCTCCTCCGGACGACCCACAGGGACGACGACGTCGCGCGGCTCGTGCCGTGGGGGCCCGACCACGGCCGTCAACGGGCCGCCGTGCCCGGACGCGACGCTCCCCCGGCACCGCGCGGTGGCGCGGTGCCGGGGGACCTCTCGAGGCGGACCGGTCAGGACTGCGGCGACTGGGCCGCCTGCTTGATGCGGCTCGTCAGCTCGGTGACCTGGTTGAAGGTGGAGCGGCGCTCGGCCATCTGGGTGCGGATCTTCTTGTCGGCGCTCATGACGGTGGTGTGGTCGCGGCCGCCGAACTCGCGCCCGATCTTGGGTAGGGAGAGGTCGGTGAGCTCGCGGCACAGGTACATGGCGATGTGGCGGGCGTTGACGATGGTGCGCGAGCGGTTCGCCGAGCACAGGTCGTCGATCGTGATGCCGAAGTAGTCGGCGGTCTGCCCCATGATGAGGGAGGTGGTGATCTCCTCGCCGGCGGGGTCGGAGATGATGTCCTTGAGGACCATCTCGGCCAGGGTCTGGTCGATCGGCTGCTTGTTGAGCGAGGCGAAGGCCGTGACGCGGATGAGGGCGCCCTCGAGCTCGCGGATGTTCGTCGTCACCCGGCTGGCGATGTACTCGAGCACGTCCATGGGCAGGTCGAGCCCGTCGGCGCGGGCCTTTCGGGACAGGATCGCGATGCGGGTCTCGAGGTCCGGCGGCTGGACGTCGGCGAGCAGCCCCCACTCGAAGCGGGAGCGCAGGCGCTCGTCGAGGCCGTTGAGGGCCTTGGGAGGCTGGTCGGAGGTGATGACGACCTGCTTGCCGGAGGAGTGCAGGGAGTTGAAGGTGTGGAAGAACTCCTCGAGCGTCGACTCCTTGCCGGAGAGGAACTGGATGTCGTCGACGAGGAGGATGTCGACCTCGCGGTAGCGGCGCTTGAAGGCCTCGAGGCGGCCGTCGTCACGGGCCCCGTCGCGCAGGCAGGCGATGAACTCGGCCGTGAACTCCTCGGAGTTGACGTACTTGACGCGTGTCGAGGGGTTGAGGGTGCGCGCGTAGTGGCCGATGGCGTGCAGCAGGTGCGTCTTGCCCAGCCCGGAGCCGCCGTAGATGAACAGCGGGTTGTAGGCGCGGGCCGGGGCCTCGGCGACGGCGATCGCGGTCGCGTGCGCGAAGCGGTTGGAGGAGCCGGTGACGTAGGTGTCGAAGGTGTAGCGCGGGTTTAGGGCCGACCCGTCATTGGGCCGTGGCGCCCCGACGCCGTCGCGCGGGCCCGGGGCCTGCGCCGGGTGAGGACTCGTCATGTACTGGGCGCGGTTCTCCGGGCGGGAGGGCTCCTCGGGGTAGCGCGAGGTGGTGCGGGTGGCCCCGTAGCCCTGCTCGTAGTCCTGCTGGTAGCCCGTCTCGTAGGTCTCCTGGTCACGGGGAGCCTGCGCGCCGCGCGGGTAGCCGGGGGCCTCGACGCCGCGCTGGTCGTAGGAGCGGTGCTCCTCGTAGCGCTCGGCGGCCCGCTCATAGCCGGGTTCCTGGGGCGCGGGCGCCTCGTAGGACGGACGAGCGGGATGCTCGACGGCGTGGGCCTCCGGGTGTGCCTCCCCGGGACGCTCTCCCGGGTACTCGGTGGCGTACTCAGTCGTGGACGGGGCACCGGAGGGCTGGCCGAAGGCACCGGCCGAGGCGTCCACGGAGGTGTCCATCGTGACCTCGAAGGGGACGTCGCGGCCCCAGATCTGTGACAGCGCGCGGCTGATGGGTCCCCGGGACCTCTCGACGACGTCCTTGACGAATCCGGAGCCCACGACGAGGACGAGCGTGCCGTCGACGTCGATGACGCGGGTCATTCGCAGCATCGTGACCTTGCCCTGCCCGAGCTCGCCGGAGGAGGCGAGCAGCTCGAGGGTCTGGTGCCACTTGGTGGTCGCTTCGTCGGGCACGCTGTCTCCTGGCTGAGGGCTGTCGGGCGGGTGCCGGTCAGGGCCGGCGGGTCACGGGCGGGCGGTCCGCGAGGGGACCCATCATGGTGTCCTGTCCACAGAGTTGTCCACACGTGGGGACTGAGGTCCTGCATGGGCCCGGAGCTCCCCAGAGTGAGGGAAAACCTGTGGTTTCGCGGGATCCTGCGCATCCTGGGTCCACAGGCCGTGGGCCGCGGCCGTGCACATTCCCACAGGCTGGACGACGCGCCCTGTGAATAACATGGATGGCATTCCTTCGCGGGCCGCCGTGACGGGCCCGCGTCCCTCCTTCGCCGGCGCCCCGGGAGGGCGTCCGACGGGCCCGGCGACGTGTTCGGACTCTCACCGTCCAGGACCCCGGGAGGTTTGACCCCCCTGAAACCCGAACCGTATTGTGGTGTGGACGTTCGCGTGGACTCACGCCCCGAACCATGGGGCAACCAGAGCGAGCGACAGTGCCGCGATTCCCGCGACGCACTGTTCCGATCATCCGAGCAGGAGTACACCCGTGAGCAAGCGGACCTTTCAGCCGAACAACCGCCGTCGCGCCAAGGTGCACGGCTTCCGCAAGCGCATGAGCAGCCGCGCCGGCCGCTCCGTCCTCGCCTCGCGCCGCCGCAAGGGCCGCGCGCGTCTCGCCGCCTGAGGTGCTTCCTGCGGCGCACCGGATGCGGCGCTCCGAGGACTTCTCGGAGGCGCTGAGAACCGGTGCGCGCAGCGGCAGCCGCAGGCTGGTCGTCCACTACCGCGCCGGCGAGACCGGGGACGTGTCCCCGGCGCTCGTCGGCGTCGTCGTGCCCAAGAAGCAGGTTGCACGTGCCACGCACCGCAACCGGATCAAGCGCCGGGTGAGCGCCCTCATGAGCGAGCGCGTCACCGGACTCGAGCCCGGTGCCCGCGTCGTCGTGCGCGGTCTGGCCGGGGCGGACGGGGCGACGAGCGAGGAGCTCGCCGCCGACGTCGACCGCCTCCTGGCCCGTGACCGGCGCCTGGTCTCCCAGGGACGACGGCGGTGACGGAGGACCGGGACGCCCTGCGCGACGGACCGCTCGAGCGGCTGGTCCTCGCTCCGGTGCGCCTCTACCAGCACTGGGTCTCCCCCGCGCTGCCGCGGAGCTGCCGCTACTACCCCACCTGCTCGGCCTACGCGGTCGAGGCGGTCCGGGTGCACGGCGCGGGCAAGGGGATCCTCCTCGCTGCCTGGCGCCTCCTGCGCTGCAACCCACTCACCCCCGGGGGCGTCGACCACGTCCCCGATCCCGGTCAGTGGCGCTACCACCACCCCCACGACGTCCCCCGTTTCGAGGTCGAGGACGAGGCCGGCTCACCGGCCCGCTGACCTCGTCCGCGGGGCCCTGGCCGGAGGCACCGGCCCGAGGCAACCGCTGCGGCGGTCCCGCCCCACCCCACAGCAAGGAGTGCAATGGACACGATCCTGTGGCCCATCAAGGTCGCCGTCGCCTGGGTCATGGTCTGGATCCACAAGTTCCTGGTCCTCATCGGGATGCCCGACGGACCGGGTGTGGCGTGGGTGCTCTCGATCGTCGGTCTGACGATCGTCGTGCGCCTCCTCATCATGCCGCTCTTCGTCAAGCAGATCCGGGCCAGCCGCGGCATGCAGCTCATGCAGCCCGAGCTCCAGGCCCTGCAGGCGAAGTACAAGGGCAAGAAGGACCCGGAGTCGCAGCGCCGTCAGCAGGAGGAGATGATGGCGCTCTACCGCAAGCACGGGACGAACCCCATGTCCTCGTGCCTGCCGATCCTGATCCAGATGCCGATCTTCTTCGCGCTGTTCCGCGTGCTGGCGAACCTGGAGAAGCTCGCCGAGGGCACCTACCCCGGGCACGCCTCGATCGGCCCCCTCACGGCCCAGCTGGCCGAGCAGGTCCAGCAGTCCACCGTCTTCGGCGCCCCGCTGTCGGCGTCCTTCATGAACAGCAACGACACGACGACGAAGATCGTCACCATCGTCATGATCGTCGTCATGGGTATCACCCAGTGGTACACCATGGCGCAGCTGAGCATGAAGAACATGCCGGAGTCCTCGAAGAACTCCGACAACCCGATGATGCGCTCGCAGAAGATGATGACGACGATCATGCCGATCTTCTTCGCCTTCACGGGTGTCCAGTTCCAGATCGGCGTCCTCGTCTACTGGGTGACCACGAACCTGTGGACCATGGGCCAGCAGTTCTTCACGATCCGCAACATGCCGGCCCCCGGCTCCGACGCCGAGAAGAAGTACCGCGCCCGCGTCAACGCCAAGCGCGCCCGCCAGGGCAAGCCCTCGCTCGAGGAGGAGGAGGCCGCGCAGCGCCAGGCGGAGCTCGAGGCCGCCGGCAGGACGGGGGGCCAGCGCGTCCAGCCCGTCCGCAAGGACCGTCAGCGCAAGCGCACCACCAACCCGCGCACCACGCCGCGTGAGCGCGAGCAGATCGCCGCCTCCTTCGAGGAGGAGGAGAGCGAGGAGAAGGCCGTCGAGGAGATCGAGACGACCGCCGGCCTCACTCCCGAGGAGATCGCTCGCCGCCGCTACGAGAAGCGCGCCCGCCAGCGCGCCCAGCGCAAGAACGGCGGCAAGAAGCGCAAGCCGCGCTGACCCGCACCCTCCTGACCCGCGGGCGCGCCAGCGCGGCCGCACGACCCCCAGAGAACGGATCCACCATGAGTGAGAACACCGCCCCGTCCAGCACCGTCAAGCGCCTCGAGGAGGAGGGCGAGGTCGGCGCCGACTACCTCGAGGAGCTCCTCGACATCGCCGACCTCGGCGGGGACATCGACATCGACGTCGACCACGGCCGCGCCTCCATCGCCGTCGTCGCCTCGGAGGAGGGGGATGAGCGCGAGCTCGCCGACCTCGTGGGCCGCGACGGCGAGGTCCTCGAGGCCGTCCAGGAGCTCACCCGCCTCGCCGTCCAGGCGAAGACGGGCAACCGCTCGCGCCTCATGCTCGACATCAACGGCTACCGCGCCGCCCGCCGGGCCGAGCTCGCCACGGTCGCCGAGGAGGCCGTCAAGCGCGTCCAGGAGACGGGTGAGACCGTCGCCCTCGAGGCCATGAACCCCTTCGAGCGCAAGGTCTGCCACGACGTCGTGGCCGCCGCGGGCCTCGTCTCCGAGTCCGAGGGCGCCGAGCCGCACCGCCATGTCGTCGTCCTCCCCGCCGAGGACGAGGTCGAGGAGGCCGACGAGGCGGGCGCCGGCGCCGCCGAGCAGGACTGAGCGCCGTGAGCGAGGCGCCCCTGGAGGGCATGACCGACGACGGGGGCCTCGTCGTGGAGGAGCCCAGCGAGGAGGTCCGCGAGCTGTTCGGCGTGGCCTTCTCCGCGGCGGAGCACTTCGCCGACATGCTCGTTGACGAGGGGGAGCTGCGAGGCCTCGTCGGGCCGCGCGAGCTGCCGCGCCTGTGGAGCCGTCACCTCGTCAACTCCGCGGCCGTCGTGCCCTTCCTGCCGTCGCGCGGCGCCGTGGCCGACGTCGGCTCGGGGGCCGGGTTCCCGGGGATCGTCGTCGCTCTCCTGCGGCCCGACCTCGAGATCACGCTCATCGAGACGATGGAGCGCCGCGTCGATTGGCTGGACGACGTCGTCACAGAGCTCGACCTCGACAACGTCACGATCCGGCGGGCGCGCGCCGAGGAGGTCAAGGACCGCTACGACGCCGTCACCGCGCGTGCCGTCGCGAACCTCTCCAAGCTCGTTCGGCTCACCGCTCCCCTGCTGCGTCAGGGAGGCAGCCTCCTCGCCCTCAAGGGGCAGAAGGCCGAGGCGGAGGTCGAGGACGCCAAGTACGTCATCAAGAAGGCGAAGCTCCTCCCGGCCGTCGTCCACGAGGTGGTGACGCCGGGCGACGAGGTCACCCGCGTCGTCGAGGTGCGCCGGCCCGCGGCTCACTGAGCGCGCACCGCACGGCGTTCCACGCGCCACCGACCGTTCAGGGCTCGGACGAGCGTCCGGGTCGGCCCTGTCCGTCGAGTCCGTCACGCGCCCGCTCCGCCGCTGGAGCGGGCGCGTGGCGCGCCCGTGACCTCACGTAGACTGAGGAGCCCGCAGGTGCGAGCCGCGGGTCGTCGTCGGAGGAGAACAGGTTGTCAGGATCGTCCATCTTCGATCAGCTCCGGGCCGACCAGTCCGCTCTCCACGAGGTAGCCGAGGGCGGCTTCCCCGCACCGGAGCGGACCCGCGTCATCGCCGTCGCTAACCAGAAGGGCGGCGTCGGGAAGACGTCGACGACGGTCAACGTGGCCGCGGCCCTCGCTGAGGGGGGCCTCAACGTCCTCGTCATCGACGCCGACTCCCAGGGCAACGCCTCGACGGCGCTGGGAGCGCCCCACGGCGAGGACGACGACTCCGTGTACGAGGTCATCGTCGAGGGCCGTCCGATGACGGACGTGGCCGTCCAGACGGCCTTCGCGCCCTCGCTGTGGTGCGTGCCGGCGACCGTCAACCTCGCTGCCGTGGAGATCGACCTCATCAGTGAGCAGCGGCGCGAGCTGAGGCTGCGTGACGCGCTCGAGCGGTACGTGGCGGACCGGGAGGCGGCTGGGCTCCCCCGGCTGGACTACGTGCTCATCGACTGCCCGCCGTCGCTCGGCATCATGACGATCAACGCCTTCGTGGCCGCTCGGGAGGTGCTCATCCCGATGCAGGCCGAGTACTACGCGCTCGAGGGGCTCGCCCTGCTCACGCGCTCGGTCGAGCGGATCGCGGAGGCGCACAATCCCGAGCTCCACGTCTCGATGATCGCCCTCACCATGTTCGATAAGCGGACAACGCTGGCTCGCGATGTGGATGCGGAGGTTCGCACGTACTTCCCGCAGGCGACGCTCGAGACCCGGATTCCCCGCTCGGTCCGGATCGCGGAGGCGCCGTCCTTCGGGGCTCCCGTGGTCTTCTGGGACCCGCGCTCGACCGGGTCGATCGCTTACAAGCAGCTTGCACAGGAGATCGCGCAGCGCGGCGTCTCCTCCCCCGACGACGCGCAGGAGGCGTGACCATGGCGCAGAAGAAGCGCGGGCTCGGAAGGGGTCTGCAGGCCCTCATTCCCGAGTCCCAGAAGGAGACCCCGGTACACCGCCCGACGGACGTGTTCTTCGCGGACGACTCTGGTGGCGCTGATGGGGAGAGCGTCTCGGTGGAGGGCGCCTCGGCACGCCGTGACGGCGAGCGCTCCGCGACGGACATAGCCGCGACCCTGCTGGCTCCGTCGAAGCGTGCCAAGCGCGGCAAGAAGGGCAAGCCGGCGGCCAAGAACGACGACGCGCCCACCGTGGCCGGCAATGAGGAGACTGGTGAGCCGAGCGGCGTCAGCGCGCCGAGCACCTCCGGCGAGGAGGTTTCGCCGGGAGAACCGTCGACCGTGGTATGGGCGGCTGAGGCGCCTGGAACGAACCGACCTGTTTCACGTGAAACGAGCCGCACACCCGCCCCGAGCTCCTCCCCCGAGATTGAGGCGGCAGGGACTCAGCAGCCTGCTGCGGAGAACTCCGAGGAAGCACCATCCAACGCCGGGACCGCCGACGAGCCTGGCCAGAACGCTGTTTCACGTGAAACTGGAAACGACGGCGACGATCTGGTCCCGGTCCCCGGTGCGACCTTCGCGGAGCTGCCGACGGCCATCATTCACGCGAATCCGCGCCAGCCGCGTCAGGTCTTCGATGAGGAGGACATCACCGAGCTCGCCGCGTCCATCAAGGAGGTCGGTCTCCTCCAGCCCATCGTAGTTCGCCGCGTCGACGACCCGGAGACCGATGAGGCGACCTATGAGCTCATCATGGGCGAGCGGCGCCTCAGGGCCTCACGCGAAGCCGGCCTTGAGACCATTCCGGCCGTTGTTCGATACACCGAGGATCAGGACCTCCTCAGGGATGCCCTCCTCGAAAACCTCCACCGCGTTCAGCTGAATCCTCTCGAGGAAGCGGCGGCATACCAGCAGCTGCTCGACGACTTCAGCTGCACGCATCAGGAGCTCTCCAAGCGCATTGCTCGGTCGCGCTCCCAGATCTCCAACACCCTGCGCCTCATGAAGCTGCCGCCGCTCGTTCAGCGACGGCTGGCAGCCGGCGTGCTCTCGGCCGGCCATGCCCGGGCGCTGCTCGGCCTTCCGGACGCCGCGGCCATGGAGCGCCTCGCGCAGCGGATCGTCGCTGAGGGCCTGTCTGTGCGCGCGACTGAGGAGCTGGTGGCTCTCCATGATGAACCGACGGATGTGCGGACCGCGAAAGTTCCCCGTCCTCGGAGCGCACCGCTTCCGGCGCTGTCTACGCGCCTGTCCGACGCATTCGACACCAGGGTGAAGGTCACTCGGGGTGCCAAGAAGGGCCGGATCACGATCGAGTTCGCCGGTGACGAGGACCTGGCACGCATCGTTGAGGCACTGGCTCCTGGCACGTCGCTGTCGGAGGATTAGACGCAAGCGCTTCGAGAGCGGGCGGCGACCCACCACGAGGGTGGGGCGCCGCCCGCTCTTGTACTCACGGTGTTTCACGTGAAACACGAGTCGTTCGCGATATGTGTGCCCAAGTGCTGGCGGCGGAGGTCAAGCGGCCCTTCCGAGGACAGTTGCCGGCGCTTAGGGTGACAAGCGGTTGGCCGCAGTCCGCGTGTGCTCGGCCGCTTCGGAACTGGCTCGGCATGATACGCCACTCGAGTGTGCCGGTCGGGGGTCCAGCGCACGTGGACTGTCGTGGGCTGCCTCGGCAGGCGGCAGCCAGGAGTACTCAGCCACACGATTGTGCTTCCGACGTCGCCCGGCCCGTGTTTCACGTGAAACGTGATGCAGGGAGAGCGAGGCGCCACGAGCTCGGGACAGTCTCGGGTGGGTCGCATGATGTCGGAGCGGGTACTGTGGCTGCGTCGGACATACCGGTGCACGGGGCTGAAATCACCGCTTGCGCGCGTCTGGTCGCCACCGTCATCGGAGTCGCGCCGTTGGGACCTCGGCCGCTTCGCAGGACCACTCCGCAGACGTCCGAACGCTGCTGGTCCATGGGCGCTCGTGGCCATGCACGTGGCGGGTGCGCGCTCTCGTTCTTCTCCTATGTCGACCCCCGAGCGCGCTCGAAGGCTCCGACGTTGAAGGGCTGAAGGGATCCTGCCGAAGCGATGGTCGTGGGCCGAACACGGAACCCCACTCCAATGCAGGGTCAAGCGAGAGCGGTGGTTTCACGTGAAACGGGAAACCTTGAGCGCGTCGTTCATAGTTGACCAGGGCATGCGCGCTGAACGACTGTCGGTCGGGCCGATGATCAGCGCGGCCTCGCGGACGCGCTCGGGGCCTCAATCAAGACGGGCTAACCGGGTCTGCTTTTTGCCTGACGCTCACAGAGGCTGCTTTGCCCGTTTCACGTGAAACATGGGGTGCGCGGGTCATTGCCAATGACCTGCACACCCCATGTGTCTCGTGGGCTTGGACGTACGCGTCAGGGGCGCACGAAAGGATTCCTCGCCAGAGCCTCGTAGAGCTCGCTGATATGACACTCCGACTCGGCCGCCAGGGGCAGGAGCGACGTTGAGGTCATCCCGGGAACGACGTTGACGTCGATGAACCATGGCGTCCCGTCGTCGGCAAGGATCAGGTCAGTGCGGGAGATGTTGCCCAGGCCCAGAGTTCGGTGCACCGTGAGCGCGACGTCAGTGATTGCGGCCGTCTGTGCCTCATCGAGACGGGCAGGGATGAAGTACTCGGAGCGGCCGGGGTTGTACCGGGCGTCGAAGTCGTACTCGCCGTCGGTGACGATCTCGACCGGGGACAGTGCGCGGGGGCCGTCACCGGTGTCGACGACCGAGATGGCGAGCTCGGTTCCGGCGACGTAGCGCTCGATAAGGGCGCGGTCGTCGTAGGCGAAGCAGGCGACCATGGCGTTCCGCAGGGAGTCTGCGGAGTCCGCGTAGGAGACGCCGAGTCCTGACCCGCCCTGGTTGGGCTTGACCACGACGGGGTAGCCCAGATGGTCGGCGACCAGTCCGAGAACCTCCTGGGCTCCGAGCTGGGAGAAGTAGGACTTGGGAAGCGTCACCGAGTCCGGCGTCAGTACGCCGCCCGTCCTGACCGCCGCCTTGGCGGTGGGCTTGAAGGAAGCGCGCTGGCAGCCGTCGGAGTGGGTGCCCACGTAGGGGAGGCCCAGCGCAATGAGGATGTTCTGGAGGCCGCCGTCCTCGCCGGCGCCTCCGTGGACGAGCGGCCAGACGACGTCGGGGCCGAAGGCCCGGAGCTTGGGGATGAGGCTCGCGTCGACGTCGAGGATGATGACCGTGTGCCCGGAGTGGCGCAGTGCCGAGGCGACGCGGTGACCGGAGCGGAGTGAGACGTCGCGCTCGTGGCTGAGGCCGCCTGCGATGATGGCGACCCGGAACTCCTTCTCAGTAATTGACTGAGCGGTGGATTCCGTCATCATGACTCCTCAGATCTGGTCGGGTGCCGGGGCGGAGACGCCCTCGGGGGAGCTCGTCGTGGTCGGACCGAAGAGATCGTGCAGCTCGAGGTCGCGGCTGACCACCTCGGACAGGCGGCGCACGCCCTCACGAATCTCAACGGGCTCGGGGTAGCAGAAGGACAGGCGCATGTGGTCCCGCCCGGCACGGCCTCCCGCGAAGAAGGCGGTACCCGAGACGTAGGCGACGAGGTTCGTGATGGCGCGCGGCAGCATGTCCTTGGCGTCCAGGCCCTCGGGAAGGCCCACCCACACGTAGAAGCCGCCGTCGGGGACGTTCCAGCCGCACATGGGCATGAACTCGTCCAGAGCGGCCACCATGGCGTCCCTGCGGCCCTTGTACATGCCTCGGAACTCCTCGATCTGACCCTTCCAGTCGAAGTTGTCCAGGTACATCGAGATCGAGAACTGGCCCACCGACGAGGGGCACAGTATCGCGGCCTCGGAGGCGAGCTTCATCTTCTCCCGGATGGGCGGTGGAGCGACCGCCCAGCCGACGCGGTACCCGGGGGCGAAGATCTTGGAGAAGGAGCCCAGGTAGACGACGTCGTTCGGTGCGAGGGTCTTGAGCGCCGTGTACGTCTGGCCCTCGAAGCCCAGGAGGCCGTAGGGGTTGTCCTCGATGATGAGGATGTGGTGCCGCCGGCAGATCTCGATGATCCGCGGTCGGCGCTCCTCGGAGAGCGTGACGCCGGCCGGGTTGTGGAAGTTCGGCAGGCAGTAGAACAGCTTGATGGTCCGGCCCTCGCGCTCGAGGCGCTGGATCATCGTCTCAAGGGCCTCGGGGACGACGCCGTCGGCGTCGATCTCCACCTGCTGAACGTCCGCCTGGTAGGTGGCGAAGATCGACAGGGACCCGACGTAGGTGGGGGCCTCGGCGAGGATGACGTCGCCCGGGTCGATGAAGAGCTCGGTGATGATGTCGACGGCCTGCTGGGAGCCCGTCGTCACGATGACGTCCTCCGGGTCCGCGGTGATGCCCTCGAGCGCCATGATCTCGGGGATCTGCTCCCGCAGCCGGGGCAGGCCCTGCCCGTTGCCGTACTGGAGGGCGGTCCCGCCGTCCTTGCGGATCATCTGGGCGGTGGCGTCGGCCAGCTGGTCCAGGGGAAGGTCCTTGAGGTTCGGCATGCCGCCAGCCAGGGACACGACCTCGGGGCGCGAGGCGACGGCGAACAGGGAACGGGTCTCCGAGGCCCGCAGGCCGTGAGCTCGTGCCGCGTAGGCGTCCAGCCACGGGTCGAGTCGGTTCCCCTTCACCTGTTGGTCGTCGCTCACTGCACGGTCCTTTCCGGGTGGTCCGTCCCACCGCGTGCCCACAGTGTGCCATGGACGACACCTCGCCCCGGCGGCCGCGCCCGCGGGGCGGGGCAGTCAGCGCCGCAACGCGTGCTCCTCGATGAGGGTGCGCAGCGCGTCGACGTCGTCATCCAGCTCCGCGACGTGCTGAGGCGCCTTGAGGAGCTCGCTCACGGCCTCGTCGACGGGCTGCTCGCCACCGATCGCCTCGGCGACCGTGGCACCGAACTTCGCGGCCTTGGCCGTCTCCAGGACGAGGGTGGGGAAGCCCGGCTCCATGCGGGCGAGGGCCACCGTGACGGCGTCGGCGGTGTGCGGGTCGATGAGGCGCCCGGACAGGGTGATGACGAGGCGGATGGCGGCGAGCCGGTCCTCGTGGGTTGAGGTGCCCGAGGTGAAGCCGAACTCGGACTCGAGCCGGGGCTGCTGGTCGGACAGGTCGAGGGATCCCGTCTCCTCCAGCTCGGGCCACCTGCGGGAGAACTCGTCAGCGCCCAGGAGCTCGAAGACGAAGCGCTCGAGGTTGGAGGCCCGAGAGATGTCCATGGACGGGCTGGACGTGGCCAGCGTGTCCTCGCGGGAGCGCGGGGTGTAGACACCGGTGCGGAAGAACTCGTCGAGGACGTTGTTCTCGTTCGTCGCCAGCATGAGCCTGCGGATCGGGACGCCCATCTCCCGCGCCAGGTGGCCGGCGTAGATGTTGCCGAAGTTGCCTGACGGCACGGCGACGTCGACCTGCCCGTGAGCCCGCTCGGTGGCGTCGAGCTCGTCCGTGGCCCGCAGCCACGCCCACACGTAGTAGACGCACTGCGCGGCGATGCGGCCGACGTTGATGGAGTTGACGGCGCCGATGGAGTTGCGGGCCTTGAACTCCGGGTTCGCGTTGACGGCCTTGACGAGGTTCTGGCAGTCGTCGAAGACGCCGTGGACCGCGACGTTGAGGATGTTGGGCTCGTCCAGGGAGTACATCTGCGCCCGCTGCACGTCGCTCATGCGCCCGTGCGGGGACAGCATGATGACGGAGACTCCCTCCTGCCCGCGGAAGGCGTGCTCCGCCGCGGAGCCGGTGTCACCACTGGTCGCGCCGAGGACGTTCAGGACGCGCCCGTCCCTGGCGAGGACGTAGGGGATCGCCTGGCCGAGGAACTGCATCGCGAGGTCCTTGAAGGCCATGGTGGGGCCCTCGGAGAGCCCGACGAGGTCGAGGCCCTCCGCCACCCGCGTCAAGGGCGTCAGGGGCACCACGGGGGACGGGAAGCGGTCGGGGGCGTAGGCGGCCGCGGTGAGGCGGGCCAGGTCCTCGCGAGGCACGTCCGTGGCGAAGAGCCCGATGACCTCGGTCGCGAGCTCCGCGTAGGGCAGACCGCGCCAGGACTCGAGGGTGGCGGCCGTGAGGGCGGGGAGGGAGTCCGGGACGGTGAGGCCGCCGTCGGGGGCCAGCCCGGACAGGAGGACCTCGGTGAAGCCCGCGGGGGCCATGCCGCCGCGGGTGGAGATGAACTGCATACGCTGCCTTCCCTCGTGGCCGGGGAGCACCCGGATCCGGTCGCGGCCATCCTATGCGGGGCCGCGGGAGCGTGGCCCGGTGGCCCGGAGGGCGGAAGGACCGGGAAGGCGTGCGACAAACGGTTGCTTCCGGGCACCCGGGTGGGCGACGATCGCTCCGGCACGAGCCCGGCACCGACGTCGACGAGGAGGACGCGTGAGCGACCAGGAGCGCACCGAGCTGGAGAAGCTGGAGGCCGGGGAGCCGTACATGTTCCTCGACGAGGAGGTCGCCGCGCGCAAGGAGAGCGCCGTCGTCCTCGCACGGGCCTTCAACGACGCCGACCCCACCGACCACGAGACGCAGGACCGGATCATCCGCCGGCTGCTCGGCTCGACCGGCGGCTTCATCTCGGTGCAGCAGCCCTTCCACTGCGACTACGGGCCCAACATCCACGTGGGGGACGGCTTCCTCGCCAACTACAACGTCACCATCCTCGACATCGCCCCGGTCCGGATCGGCGAGCACGTCATGATCGGCCCGAACACCCTCATCTCGACCGTGGGTCACCCGTTGTCGCGCCGCGGGCGACGTGAGTGGGGTGCCTTTGCACGGCCGGTCACCATCGGCGAGGACGTCTGGATCGGTGGCAACGTCACCATCCTCCCCGGGGTCACGATCGGGTCGAACGTCGTCGTCGCCGCGGGCGCCGTCGTGTCGAAGGACGTTCCTGACGGTGTCGTCGTCGGGGGCGTCCCGGCTCGGCTCCTACGCGAGCTGGACGACGAGGAGGAACCTGTCGGCTGACCCCGGAGCCGGGATCTTCCTCGAAAGACGCGGATCGCGCAGGATGTGACAGTGTGTCATGAAGTCGTGTCGGGTGTACCGGGAAAGCCTGCGCGCACGCAGAAGGGCGGCACCCACGTGGGTGCCGCCCTTCGACGTGAGTGCCCCGGCCCGGCCGGATCGACCGACCTCGAGATCAGGATGTCCCGATCTCAGCGTCAGGATGTGCCGATCTCGGCGGAGGGGCGGGACTGGGCCGGAAGCGGGGGCTCAGCGCGGTGTCAGCTGAGGACCTTCTCGACCTCGGACTTGAACGAGGCCTTCGGGCGGGAGCCGGCGAACTGGTGGAAGACCTCGCCGTCGCGGATGACGGCGAAGGTCGGGATGGAGCGGATGCCGTAGGAGCGGGCGGTGGCCGGGTTGGCGTCGACGTCGACCTTGACGAACTTGACGCGGTCGCCGAGCTCGGAGGCCACCTCGTCGACGACGGGAGCCATCTGGCGGCACGGGCCGCACCACTCGGCCCAGAAGTCGACGACGACGGGCGTGTCCGACTTGAGGACCTCGGACTCGAAGGTGGCGTCGGTGACGGCCTTGGCGTTGGACATGGGGTTCTCCTTCGTTGGGATGTTGCGGAGTGGGGCGCCGCTCAGGCGTCCAGGTTGGCGAGGTAGTGCTCGGCGTCGAGGGCCGCGCGGCAGCCGGAGCCTGCGGCGGTGATGGCCTGCTGGTACTCGGGGTCGGCGACGTCGCCGCAGGCGAAGACTCCGGGGATCCGCGTGCGCTGGCTGGGGGCCTCCACCTTGATGTAGCCCTTGGGGTCGAGCTCGAGGACGTCCTTGACGAGCTCGGAGCGCGGCACCTGGCCGATGGCGACGAAGAGGCCCGAGGCGGGCAGGTCGCGGCGCTCGCCCGTGACCGTGTCCTCGAGGGTCACGGACTCGACGGCGTCGGTCCCGTTGATGGCGACGACCTTCGAGTTCCACGCGAAGTTGATCTTCGGGTCGTCCTGGGCGCGCTTGGCCATGACGGCGCTGGCGCGCAGCTCGTCGCGGCGGTGCACGATCGTCACGGAGGAGCCGAAGCGGGACAGGAAGGTGGCCTCCTCCATGGCGGAGTCGCCGCCGCCGACGACGACGATCGGCTGGTCCTTGAAGAAGAAGCCGTCGCAGGTGGCGCAGTAGGAGACGCCGTGGCCGGAGAGGCGGTCCTCGCCGTCCAGGCCGAGATGGCGGTACTCGGAGCCCGTCGAGATGATGACGGTGCGGGCCTCGTAGACCTCGTCGTCGGTGGTGACGCGCTTGACGTCGCCCTCGAGCTCCAGGGAGGTGACGTCCTCGAAGCGGACGTCGGCGCCGAAGCGCTCGGCCTGCTCCTGCATCTGGGTCATGAGCTCGGGGCCCATGATGCCCTCGACGAAGCCGGGGTAGTTCTCGACCTCGGTGGTGTTCATGAGGGCGCCGCCGGCGGTGACGGAGCCGGCGAGCACGACGGGATTGAGCTGCGCGCGGGCGGCGTAGGTCGCGGCGGTATATCCGGCAGGGCCGGAGCCGACGATGACGACGTCGTGGATCATGACTCTCCTGGTTCATCGGGTCGCCGCGAGCGGAGCACGCGGGTCTGCTGGCAGCAGTATCGCCCCATGGAACCTCTGATGGGAGATCTTTAATCCCCCAGGAGAGTCCTATCGAAGAGTGATCTCCGAGATAGTCGCCTTGTTGAGGCCGTCGGACGAGGTCGGCAGGTCCGTGATCCAGACGACGACGCTCGTCGCGTTGGTCGCGGGGAAGGTGAAGGCCGTCGTGCCCTCGGTGAAGGCGCCCTCGGCGAGCAGCGTGCCGCCCTGGGGGTCGTCGGGGCTCGTGGCGCGGATCTGGACGTTGCCGCCGGTCCCGGTGCCCTGCATCTCGATCGAGGAGACGTCCGAGGCCTGCTGCAGTGTCACGGCCACGCCGATGCCCTGCTTGAAGGCCAGCGACGGCGAGGCGTAGTACCGCGAGTACCAGCCCTGGTCCGTGCTGTTGTCGATGAGGGTGCCGGCGAGCTCGGGGTGCTCGGAGTCGTCCCCGTAGGGGTCGAGGGCCTGAGCGGTCGTGAGGGCGATGGGTGCGGCCTGGGTGGGCTCGGCGCCGGCCTGCTCGGTGGGTGCCGCGGTCGCGGGCTCCGTCGCCTGGGCGGAGACGGTCGGGACGGTCTTGGCCGCGGGGACCTCGTCGTCGGTGACACGGACGCCGAAGAGCTGGAGCAGGTTCGTCACGGCGAAGAAGACGCCGATGAGGACAGCCAGGAGCATGACGATGAGGACGACGAAGGTCGTCCGGCTCACCGAGCGGGAGACCTCGTCCTCCTCCTCGTCGGGCTCGTCCTCGTCGTCCTCGATGAAGCCGTCGTCCTCGGCGCTGTCGGACGAGGGGACGGGCACGTCGCCGCGCGGCGCCGGCGCCGAGGCGGTCGACGCATCCTCGGTCGGGTCGACCTCAGGCTCCACCACGACGAAGGCCGGACGCTGCTCGGCGCCGTCGACTGATTCCGTGGCGGTGGGGGAGGCGCCCGTGGAGGCGACCTCCTCGGGGACCGAGGAGCGGGACCCGCGGGGTGCGGCGTGGGCTGAGGAGCGGCCACGCAGCCGTCCGAGGACGCCCAGCGCCCCTGCGGTGAGGCCGGCCGAGCGGGCCGCGGCGGCCTCACCCGACTCCTCGGTGGCGGGCAGGACGGCGGCGTCCCAGGGGGACAGGGCCCGGGCCACCTCGGCGGCGGAGATCGGTGGCCTACCGCCCCAGGTGCGCTCGACGAGGGTGTCGACGCGCTCGAGGTCCGGCATCTCGGAGCCCTCGGGCAGGAGGGTCGAGGGCGCGGCGGGGAGGTCGCCGTGGAACGGCGCCGAGGGGATGCCGGAGCGCTTGCCGGGCCAGCGGCGGGTGAGGCCGTAGTAGAGGAGCTCGACGAGCGAGCGGGCGTCCGTGCGGTCGAGAGCGAGAGGGTCGTCCTCGTCCTCGACGTCCAGACCGAGGACGGCGGCCTCGACGCCGATGCCGGTGACCTGGACGGAGCCGTCCGGGCGCAGGCGGACCGAGTCGGGGGACAGGTGGAGGTGGTTGAGACCGCGACGTGAGGCGATGTCGAGGGCCTGGGCGGTCTCGCCGACGACGGCGCGCACCTGCTCGGGGCTCAGCCCCTTCTCGGCGAGGGAGGTCAGGGTGCGGGACGCAGCGGGCTCCATGACGATGAAGGAGCCGTCTCCCTGCTCGACGTCGTAGACGCGCTGCACGCGGGGGTCCTCGATGAGGACGGCTCGGGAGGCTGCTCGCAGGACGTCCTCGCGGTGCTCGGTGGTGTCGCCGAGGGTGAGGACGGTGACCTCGCGGTCCAGGATCGTGTCGCGGCCCAGGTGCCGCACGACCCGGGGGAGGGTCGTCGGGAGGGTGGAGACCAGCTCGTAGCGGCCGGTGCCGATGGGCGTGCTCTCGCTCATCGCGCTCACTCCTCCTCGGGGCGTCTGGGGCTTCGGGTGCGTGCTGAGTGTACGGTTCGCGGCGCCCTCGCGCCGATCCAGCGCGCCGCCCGAGCGCGGTCCGGCCCAGTGGTGAGGGGCGTCTGGGGCGGGTGCGTCTGCTGCGTCGGATGGGGACGAGGGCCGGGACGGGCCTCGGGAGGGACCCGCGGGCCCGCCCGACCACCCGTCATCCGGGTCGGCGTCGTCCGGGTCGTCGTCGGACCGCTCCTGGTCGGAACCGGTGGTCTGCTCGGCGAGCGCGGCCACCGCCTCCGCGGTCGACGCCGTGGCGCCGTCGACGGCGGGGGTCTCCTGCGCGTCACCGGCCCGTGCGACGACGACCGACGGCTCAGGGGCCAGTCGCTCGGCGAGGCGGCCCGTCGCGCGCCCGGCGCCTCCGGGCAGGATCCGCCCGATCCTCGCGACGATCCGCGACAGGCGGGAGAAGAGGATGGAGAGCTCGGAGATCCGCAGCAGGCGGGCCACGACGAGGTACACGAGCGTCATGACGAGAGCGCCGAGGACGACGATCACAACGGCGTCCGTGGCCCGCGTGCCCGTCATCGAGCCGTCCGCGGGGCCGAGGACGCGACGCAGCCCGTAACCGGCGGCGGCAGCCGGCAGGACCGCGAGGACCAGTCGGGCGTAGGTCGTCGTGATGCGGCGCCCGTCCAGGTGCGGCACGTGGCGGCGAAGGAGCGGGACGGTGATCGCCGTGCCGATCGTGTGGCCCGCGACGATGCCCGCGCAGGCCCAGGCCATCCACTGCGTCGCCGGGGCCAGCAGGTAGGCGCCCAGGCAGAAGACGACCATCGTGAGGCCGACCGCGGCGTCGGCTCGCAGGAGGCGCTTCGTGTCCGCGTAGGCGAGCATGACGCGCTGGACCGTGAACCACAGGCCCTGCGTGATGACGCCGATGCCGAGGATCGTCATCATCGGGCCGGCGGCGCGGGCGGCCTCGAGGGACAGCGACGGCACGAAGGCCTGGAGGGCGGGCTCACCCAGGACCGAGATGCCGAAGCCGCACAGGACCGTGAAGACACCGACGCTGCGCAGCCCGAGCGAGAAGTCGTCCCGCACCCCGTCGGAGTCGCCCGCCGCCGCCTTCTCGCTCATGCGGGTGAACAGCGCCGTGATGATCGAGGTCGTGATGAGGGACTGCGGCAGCATGAAGATGAGCTGCGTGTTCGCGTAGAGGGTCGTCGACGGGACCACGACGTTCGCGTAGGCCGCCGACTCTCCGGCCGTGAGGGCCCGGGAGGACAGGTTCGTCGTCGCCCAGTCGCCGATGCTCGCCAGGAGCACGCCGAGCAGGGCCCACAGGGCGACCTTGGAGGTCTCTCCCAGGCCCGTGCCCCGGACGCCGAAGATGAGTCGCGGTCTGAAGCCGATCCTGACGAGGGGGATGTAGAGGACGACCGCCTGCACGACGATGCCGAGCGTCGTCGTCGCCCCGATGAGGGCGATGCGGTTGAAGGTCCAGACGGAGGGGTCCTGGCCGCCCGCGTAGGCGCCGTAGATCTTGAGGTAGGCGATGAGGGAGGCGATCGAGATGAGGTTGTTGAGGACCGGCGACCACATGTACGGACCGAAGCTGGACCGGGCGTTGAGCACCTGTCCCCACAGCGCGTACAGGCCGTAGAAGAACACCTGCGGCATGCACCAGAAGGCGAAGGCGAAGGCCAGCGGCTGCCAGCGCCCCAGGCCGGAGGCGTAGATCATGATGACGAGCGGCGAGGCGGCCGTGAGGAGCCCGGCCACGACGAGCAGCAGCATGGAGGCTGCCGTGAGGAGCCGGTTGACGAGCTCGTCGCCGTTGGGCCTGCGCAGCGCCCGGACGATCTGAGGGACCAGGATCGCGTTGAGGATGCCGCCGATGAGCAGGTTGTAGAGCTGCGTCGACAGGGAGTTGGAGATGTTGAAGGCGTCGGCGGCGCCCGAGCCCGTGGCGCCGAGCGCCGCGACGAGGAGGGCGTTGCGGACGAAGCCGAGCAGGCGCGAGGCGAGCGTGCCCGCCGCCATGATGGCGCTCGAGCGCGCGACGGAGGCGCCACCCTCGGCGGACGTGCTCGCGCTGGATCCCTTGAGGGACGTGCTCATGCGTTCTCCTGGGGTGTGACGGTGCGCCGGCCTCGGCGCACCGTACGCGTGATGCCGACCGCGAGCATGATGACGAGGCCGAGACCGATGACGCGTGTGCCGAGGTTCTCCCAGTCGGCGCGCACGCGCATGTGGACGGTGGTGGGTGTGCCGACGGGCGTGCCGTCGGCGGCGAGCACCTCGATCGTGAGGTCGACGTCGCCCGAGCCGACGGCGGTCACGGGAACCTTGGAGGTGACCTCGCCACTGGCCGGGACGGTCACGGTGGTGTCGGCGTCGGCCTGGAGGCGCTGGGCGCTCGGGACGAGGTGGATCCGCACGGTGACGTCCTGGTCGAGGGAGGACGTGATCCGCACCGGCAGGTCGGCCTTGGAGCTGATGAGGTTGATGGTCGAGGAGGGCACGGCCGTGAGGCCGGCGGCGACGGCGTCCCCGGCCTCACGCGCGGACGAGATGTTGGAGACCCGGCCGGCGGTGTCCGTGCGCCACGAGGCCGAGGCGGTCGTCGCGACGACGTCGCCCTCGCGGCCGAGGACGGCCGAGGGGTCCTCGAGGACGCTCGCGACCGAGCTGAGGTACGACGCCGCCCGCGTGGCACGGGTGAGGTCCGCCGCGGACACCTCGCTCGCGGCCCTCTGCTCCGCGGGGAGCGCCTGGCGGGTGACGTCGCCGCCCTCGCGCGAGGACTCGTCGGCGCCGGCGAGGAGGGCGTCGAGGTCCTGCGCGGTCGTCCACCCGGAGCCGGTGAGCGCGGCGATCCTCTGGCGCAGGACCTCGGGGTCCGTGCGGGCCGCCTGCGCGCGGGAGAGGGTGACGACGACGTCGCGGGAGAGCGAGGGCGCCTGGCGGGTGAGGATCGCGGTGTCGCCCCGCAGGACCTGGCGGGCGTCGAGGTCCGACAGGTTGGTCTCGCCCGCGTCCTTGGTGAGGCGTCCGCCGAGCGCCGAGGACAGGTCGGTGTCGGGCACGAGCACGGTGCGTCCGTTGACGACGGTCGTGCCCGAGGGCGTGTAGGTGAGGCTCTCGGCCACAGGGAGGTCGCCGGGGGAGGCGATGACGGTGGTCGTCGTGTCGCTCAGCGCTCTCAGCGTGCTCGTGTCGAGGGCGCCCGCGACCCAGGCGAGGCCCGTGGACGCTCCCTCCTCGACGGTGCCGGAGCCGCCGGAGCGCGAGGTCGCGGAGCTGATGAGGTCGCTCCGGCCCAGGTGGGCGAGGGCGGAGACGTCGGCGTCCGACCAGGGCAGCGCGACGACGTCGCCTTTCGCTGCGGCGACCTTGAGGGCCTCGACGAGCTCGGTGTCGGTCGGGGCCGCGGAGCCGGCGGTGGCGCCGGCGCTGCCGGTGCCCGTCGCAGGTGCGGTGGTGGCCCCCGTGGTCGGTGTGCTCGCGGTGGTGCTCGGTCTGGCGCTCAGGGAGCCCGTCGGCGTCGCGGCGGTCGTGGCGCCGTCGGTCGCCTGCGCTGTGTCGGTCGGGGAGGCGGTCGGGGTAGCGGTCGCACTCTGCGACGGCGTGGTGCCGGAGGGGAGGCCCAGGGCCTCCATGAGGGCAGGGTCGACCGCGAGGACGACGCCGTCGCCGGCGAGGGAGAGCAGCCCGAGGACGCGCTCGCGGACCGCCGCGACCTGCTCGGTGGTCGAGCTGGTCGTCGAGTCCGCCGTCGAGTCCGCCGTCGAGTCCTTCGGCGTCTGCGCGGAGGCGGTCGCCTGGTCGGTGGGGTCGGCGCTCGCGCTCACGGCGTCGGACACGGCCTCCTCCCGCTCGGGGGAGGTGAGCAGCGCGAGCTCCGCGGGGGAGGCCGTCACGGGGACGACCGCGGTGACCCGGGTCGGTGAGACCGGGACGCCGTCGTCCCAGACGACGACCGTGCGGTCGCTCGCGAGCTCGCTGCCCGAGGAGAGGACCGTGACCTGGACGCCGCGCGGACCCCACTGGTCGGAGGAGGACAGCGGCAGGCTGTCGTGCGGGACGGTGACCGAGAAGGACCGCGTCGTCCCCGGCTGGACGTCGTTGTCGAGGTCCTGGGTGAGGACGGTGGCGAGGCTCCCTGTGCGCTCCTCGTCGAGCCACGACGCGAGCTCGGCGCTGCTGAGCGCCGTCCGGGACTGGACGTCCACCCGGAGCGAGATGGAGGAGACGGCGTCGTCGGTGCCGTTCGCGATGGTCCCGGTGACGGTGAGGTCGTGGTCGCTGGTGAGGACCTCGGGGTCAAGCGCGTCGACGGTGACGGTGACCTTGCCGTCGACGACCTGGTCGCCCGTCCGGGCGGTCCCGGGACGGACGGTGCCGAGGGCGGCAGTGCTCGCCGTCGTCACGTCCGAGGAGGCGGGCAGCGACGCGGCAGCGCTCGCCGGTGCAGCGAGGGAGCCGCCGAGGAGGAGGAGCAGGGTGGACAGCGCCGTGCCCATGACGGTCAGGACCGTCGCGAGGCGGTCCCGAAGCGGGCGCACGGCGCCGCTGTCCGAGCCGGGCCGGGTGACCGAGGGGGTGGTGCGGCGGCCGAGGGGGCGCTGACCGGTCGACCTCACCCATCCCCCACGAGGATCTCGCGGGCGGCGGCGACGATGCGCCGCTCGTTGGGGTAGGCGAGGCGGCGGGCGACGTCGTCGAGGGCGACCCACTCGACGTCCTCGGCCTCGTGGTCCGGGTCGTTCTCCGTGGTGAGGTCCCCGCCGAGGGCCTCGAGGAGGAAGTGGTGAACGACCTTGTGGACGCGGTGGTCGTCACCGGCGAACCAGTAGTCGATGGAGGCGAGATGGCGCAGGACGCGGCCGTTGATGCCGGTCTCCTCCGCGATCTCGCGGACGGCGGCCTCCTCGGCCGTCTCCTCGCCCTCGAGGTGGCCCTTCGGCAGGCACCACTCGAGGCGCCCGCCCCGGTTCCGCCGCGCGATGACGGCCGTGTACGCCTGGCCGTGCTGGACGTCGACGACGAGGCCGCCGGCGCTCGTCTCGTCCACGACGGGCAGAGAGCGCGCACTCGCCCGAAGCGGCTGCGAGCCGGCGCGGGGTCGTCGAGTGCGGTGGGTGGGCATGGGGACACTCTAGGCGGTTCCACGGGGAGCCCGTGCCCACCGGACGGTGGCGCGTACCCCATGAGCGACGGGGCGGTGCGCCGCCCGGGCGGGGCACCACTCCGCTTCGTGGCAGGCTTGGCCGCGATGACGAACGCCCCCACGACCACCGAGAACACCGCCGACGCGGTCGGATCCGAGCGCACCGCGAGCCCCACGGGCGCCGTGCCCGCCCCGGACCCCGCCGCGCTCGCGGACGAGCCCGTCGACGACGCCGGTCTCACCCCCACGGCGCGGCGCGCCCTCGAGGTGCTGCCGCCGTCGCTGGCGGCGCTCGGCCACCTCTTCGCGCGGGCCGGCCACGAGCTCGCCCTCGTCGGCGGGCCGGTGCGCGACGCCTTCCTGGGCGTCACCCCCCACGACCTGGACTGCACCACGTCGGCACGGCCGGAGGAGACCGAGCGGATCCTCAGGGCCTGGGGCGACGCCTGCTGGGACGTCGGCAAGGACTTCGGCACCATCGGGGCGCGCAAGGGCGACGCCGTCGTCGAGGTGACGACCTACCGCACCGAGGAGTACGAGGTCGGCTCCCGCAAGCCTCACGTCGCCTACGGGGACAGCCTCGAGGGGGACCTCACGCGCCGCGACTTCACCGTCAACGCGATGGCGCTGCGCCTTCCGGACCTCGAGCTCGTCGACCCCCACCACGGCCTCGACGACCTGCGCGCCGGAGTGCTGCGCACGCCTGTGAGCGCGGTCCAGTCCTTCGACGACGACCCGCTGCGCATCATGCGGGCCGCCCGCTTCGCCGCCCAGCTCGGCTTCGACGTCGAGCCCGACGTCATGGCCGCCATGGAGGAGATGGCGGGCAGGCTCGAGATCGTCTCCGCGGAGCGCGTGCGCGCCGAGCTCGAGCGGCTGCTCGTCAGCAGGTGGCCGCGCCGCGGACTCGAGCTCATGGTGCACACGGGGGTCGCCGACGTCGTCCTGCCCGAGCTGAGCGCGCTCGTCGAGACCGTCGACGAGCACAAGCGCCACAAGGACGTCTACCAGCACACGCTCACCGTGCTCGACCAGGCGATGGCGCTCGAGACCGGGCCCGACGGGCCGGTGCCCGCCCCCGACCTGGAGCTCCGGCTCGCAGCGATCATGCACGACGTCGGAAAGCCGGCCACGCGCCGCTTCCTGCCCGACGGCACCGTCACCTTCCACGGTCACGACCACGTCGGCGCCCGGATGACCAAGAAGCGCCTCACGGCCCTGAAGTTCGACAAGCAGACCACCAAGGACGTCTCGCGCCTCGTGGAGCTGCACCTGCGCTTCCACGGCTACGCCGACGCCGGCTGGTCCGACTCCGCGGTCCGCCGCTACGTCACCGATGCCGGGCCGCTGCTCGAGCGGCTCCACCGGCTGACGCGCGCGGACGTGACCACGCGGAACAAGCGCAAGGCGCGGATGCTCGACGCCGCCTACGACGACCTCGAGAAGAGGATCGCCGAGCTCGCCGAGCAGGAGGAGCTCGCCGCGATCCGCCCGGACCTGGACGGTCAGCAGATCATGACCGAGCTCGGGATCGAGCCCGGGCCCGTGGTGGGGGAGGCCTACCGCTTCCTCATGGACCTGCGCATGGAGAAGGGGCCGGTCGGCGAGGAGATGGCGCGCGAGGCGCTGCACGCCTGGTGGGCCGCACGCGGGCAGAAGTAGCGGGCGCTCGAGCGGCGGAAGGTGCCCGGACCACCCCGAGGAGCGCGGCGGCAAGCTGTGGGCTCCGCGGCAGACTGAGGGGCCAAGGGCCCCGCGTTCTGCCACGGAGCCCACGGTCTGCGTGAGTGGGCTGAGTCCCGCGTACTCACCCGGGAGACGGCCCCGACGTCGTCCTGAATCCCCTGTGAGGTGCCGATCACCTCAATAGGCAAGACGCCATTGCCTGGCACACGAGATCCACGGGACGATGAGGCATGCGCGTGCATAACTTCTCCGCCGGTCCTGCCCAGCTTCCCCTGCCCGTTCTCGAGCAGGCCGCGTCCGAGCTCACTGACTGGCGATCTTCCGGCATGAGCGTCCTCGAGGTCTCCCACCGAGGGAAGGACTTCGTCGAGTGTGCCGCGGACGCCGAGGCCACTCTCCGTCGCCTCGCCGGCGTCCCGGACTCCTACAAGGTCCTGTTCCTCCAGGGCGGTGCCACGGGCCAGTTCGCCGCCATCCCCCAGAACCTCACGCAGCGCGGCGACTCCTTCGCCGCCATCCTCACCGGCCAGTGGTCCAAGAAGGCCGTCAAGGAGTCCGAGCGCCAGGGCGTCACCGGCACGATCGTGTCGGACCAGGCCGAGTCGGGCTACACCACCACCCCCGCCGAGGGCTCCTTCGAGGTCCCCGCGGACGCCAAGTACCTCTACTACTGTGCCAACGAGACCATCGGCGGCGTCACGATGCCCTTCGTGCCCACGGCTGAGGCCGGCGACGTCCCGATCGTCGCGGACGTGTCCTCCATGTACCTCTCCCGCCCGATCGACGTCGAGAAGTTCGGCGTCGTGTACGGCGGCGCCCAGAAGAACCTTGGCCCCGCCGGCCTCGACATCACCATCGTGCGCGAGGACCTCATCGGCTCCGCCCGCCCCGACACCCCGTCCATCTGGGACTGGAAGGTCATGGCGGACAAGGACTCGATGCTCAACACCCCGCCGACCTTCTCCATCTACCTCTTCGGCCTGATCCTCCACTGGATCGAGGACCAGGGCGGTCTCGAGGCCATGGCGAAGCGCAACGACGTCAAGGCTGCGCGCCTCTACGACGCGATCGACGCCTCCAGCCTCTACACGAACCCCGTCGAGAAGCGCTCGCGCTCCGCGATGAACGTCCCCTTCACCCTCGCGAACCCCGAGCTGGACAAGGACTTCCTTGCCGGCGCCGAGGCCGTGGGCCTCAAGAACCTCAAGGGCCACCGCTCCGTGGGCGGCATGCGCGCCTCGATCTACAACGCCATGACCGACGAGGGCGTCACCGCCCTCATCGACTACATGGCCGAGTTCGAGCGCACGCGCGCCTGACCCCACCGAGCCACGCTCAGCCCTCAGCACCAGGAGACTTCCATGACTGACAAGACCTTCCACGTCCAGACGCTCAACGCCATCGACGGTGCGGGCCTGTCCCGCTTCCCCGACGACCTCTACGAGGTCGGCTCCAGCGTCGAGAACCCCTCCGCGCTCCTCGTCCGCTCCGCCAAGCTCCACGACATGGAGGTCCCGGACAGCCTCCTCGCCATCGGTCGCGCCGGCGCCGGCACCAACAACATCCCGGTCGCGAAGATGACTGAGCTCGGCATCCCGGTGTTCAACACCCCGGGCGCCAACGCGAACGCCGTCAAGGAGCTCGTCCTCGCCGGCGTCTTCATCGCCTCGCGCAACCTCATCCCGGCGGCCCGCTACGCCCACGAGCTCGACGACTCCGACGCCGACGCCATGGCCAAGGCCGTCGAGGCCGGCAAGAAGCAGTTCAAGGGCTTCGAGCTCCCCGGTCGCACGCTCGGCGTCATCGGCCTGGGGGCCATCGGCGTCAAGGTCGCCAACGCCGCCCTCGGGCTCGGCCTCGACGTCATCGGCTTCGACCCGGCGATGACGGTCGAGAACGCCTGGCAGCTCTCCGCCGACGTCGAGCGGGCGGCCAACATGGACGAGGTCTTCAAGAAGGCCGACATCCTCACCGTCCACGTGCCGCTCATCGACCCGACGCGCGGCATGGTCTCGACGCAGAAGCTCGCCCTCATGAAGCCGAGCGCCGTCCTGCTCAACTTCGCCCGCGCCGAGATCGTCGACGAGGCCGCCGTCATCCAGGCCCTCGACGAGGACCGCCTGCGCGGCTACGTCTGCGACTTCCCGAGCGCCGCTGTGCACAAGCACTCCAAGTGCATCTCGCTGCCGCACCTCGGTGCCTCGACCACCGAGGCCGAGCGCAACTGCGCCATCATGGCGGTCGATGAGCTGCGCGCCTTCCTCGAGGAGGGGCAGGTCCACAACTCGGTCAACTTCCCCGAGGCCGTCATGCCTCGCGAGGAGGGCACGCACCGCCTCGTCATCGTCAACCGCAACGTCCCGAACATGGTCGGTCAGGTCTCGACCATCGTGGCGGAGACCGGCCGGAACATCGCCAACCTGCTCAACCGCTCCCGCGGCGAGCTCGCGGTGACGCTGGTGGACGTGGAGGGCGACGTCAACGAGGAGGGGCTGGCCCAGCTCCGCGCCATCGACGGCGTCCTGTCCGCCCGCGTCATCCTCTGACGCATCTTCTGACTCCAGACGCACGACGTCGTCGGCCGGGCCCCGTACGTCTGGCCAAGCCTCGTGCCCACCTCCGTGGGGGACACCTCGCCCGGCGCGGCGCGGCCCTCAGCCCCTGTGGTGCCCGGGCGGGCACGATGAGCGCATGCGCCTGACCGACGACCTCCGAGACCTCGCGACCGTGCGGGCCTTCCGCACCCTCCTCGGGGTCCGCCTCGTCTCGCAGACGGGGGACGGCATGGTCCAGGCCGGGCTCGCCACCCTCTTCTTCTTCCAGCCTCAGAACATGACCACGGCCGCCGGCGTCGCCACCGCGCTCGTCGTCATGCTCCTGCCCTTCAGCGTCGTCGGCCCCTTCTGCGGTCCCTTCATCGACCGCTGGCGGCGACGTCAGACCCTGTGGTGGGGCAACCTCGTGCGCGCCGCTCTCATCGCGCTGACGGCCGTCGTCCTCAGCGCCGCCGGAATCGGGCTTCCCGTCTACGTGCTCGTGCTCGTCGCCCTCGGGATCAACCGGTTCCTCCTGTCGGTCCTCTCCGCCGGACTGCCGCAGATCATCGACCACGAGCGCCTGCTGGTCGCCAACTCCATCGTCCCGACCCTGGGCGGGGCGGCGACGGCGTGCGGAGCCGTCATCGGATTCGTCCTCAGGCTCGCTCTGCCGACCGGGCACGCGCAGGACGTCGCCAGCCTCCTGTGCGCCGCGATCCTCTACGTCCTCGCCGCGCTCGTGGTGACGTGCCTGCGCCCGGACGAGCTCGGCCCTGAGCACCCGGACCTGACGACGGGACTCGGCTCCGCCCTCGCGCGCACGGCGGGCGACCTCGTGGACGCGGTGCGCTACCTGAGGCGCCGTGGCACCCCGGGCCTCGCCCTGTCCACGATGGCGCTGCACCGCTTCGTGTACGGCATGGAGCTCATCACCATGATCCTCACGGCTCGGAACCTCCTCACCGAGCCGGCGGACGCGACGAGGGGCCTGGCGATCTTCGGCAGCCTCATGGGGGCGATGGTCGCGGGCCACGGGATCGCCGTCGTCCTCACGCCGCTCGCGCATGAGCGGGTCGCGCCGTCCACGTGGGTCGTCACCTGCCTCGTCGGTGGAACGCTCGGGCAGCTCGTCGTCGTCGCCACGCACGACCAGGCGGCCCTGACGGTCGGGTTCCTCATCTTCGGCATCGGTGTCCAGGGGGCGAAGATCGCCGTCGACACGATCGTCCAGGCGGACACGGCGGACGCCTACCGGGGGCGCGCCTTCTCCGTCTACGACGTCCTGTTCAACACCGCCGAGTGCGTCGCCGCCGGCGTCGCCGTCCTGGTCCTGCCCGACGTCGGGTGGTCCCGGGCCGTCCAGGCAGCGCTCGTCCTCTTCGTGTGGGTCGTGGCCGGGTGGTACGCGGTCGGGGTCCGTCGGCTCGGGGACAGTCCTCGCGACGTGGCGCTCGACGTCGGTCGTGTCGCCGGCTGACCACGCCGGCCCTCATGGTGACAGCATGTCCGAACCATGTCGGACGTGACTCCCACGCCACGGTCGCATCCGCTGGCGACCTCGCCCCTGTGCTCGGGTTCGCACCCTCAGCACGCGTCTGCACCCTCTGCTCGCCCTCGGGCCGGAGACAAGGCGGGCAGAGGGTGCAAGGAGGCGCGAATGGTGCGAACCGGCGCGCCCGTGCGCCAGGCTCACGCCGCGCAGCACTCACTCGTCCCGAGCACTCACTCCCACGTGGCAGCCTCCGGGTCAACGCCCTGGGACGCGGCGTTGGCGTCGATCACCGCCTTGAGCCAGACGGTCAGGCCCGGCTCGAGCGCGTCGTAGTGGGCGGTCCACCGCTGGTCGGCGACGTAGCCGCGGGCGATGAGCACCTGCTTGGGCACCGTCACCTCGAACCAGCGCGACAGGTCCGCTCGGTGGGCCTCGGCCAGGGCGTTCGCGCGCTCCGAGCCCGGTTCCACCCCCTCACGCAGTGCTGCGGCGAGGGACTCTTCAAGGCTGCGTGAGTCCTCCTTCGCGCGGACGATGTCCTCGCGCGTCATAGCGGCCTTACGGCGTTCGGACTCGGCCCAGTCGTCAGTGCCTCCCCAGCGCTGCTCGGCCTCGTCCTGGTACTCCGCGTTCCAACCGGTTCCCCAGACCTCGGCCTGCTCGGCGGGGGTGAGCTGCTTCCTGCTCATGGTGCTCTCCATCATCGTGTCGACTGCGCGGACCATCCGCTGCAGGTGAGCGATGCGTTCCTCGAGGCGCTCGCGCTGGCGGGCGAGGTGCGAGGCGGCACCCGTCCCTGGCTCGTCGATGACGCGGGCCACCTCGGCCAGCGGCATCCCGGTCTCCCGGTAGACGAGCACTCGGTGGATGCGTTCGACGTCGTCGGCGTCGTAGAGGCGGTAGCCGGCCCGGGACCGCGCCGAGGGCGTCACGAGCCCGATCTCGTCCCAGTGGTGCAGCGTGCGCACGGAGACCCCCACGAGCTCGGCGGTCGCTCCGACGGTGAGCTCGTCGTCCTCCGGTCCAGTACTCCCCACGGGGTCAGCATCTCTCACGTGACCAGGCTGAGCCCTCACGCTGCGTCAGGGTCAAGGAGACGACGGCGCCCGTCGCCTCCGCAGGGGAGTTGACGGGCGCCGTCGTCGTGCCGGGGCCCGGCGGGGCCGGGCGTCAGCGGCAGAGGTGACTCACTTGCCGTCGACCGGGTCGCCCTCGGCGAGGACCGGCTGGAGGCCCAGGGTGCCGACGAGCTTTTCGCGGTACGCCGGCGTGGACACCTCCTCGAGGCGGGCGCGAGCGGCCTCGAGACGGCCCTCGATGTCGAGACGGGTGCTGACCCGCTCGTTGCCCTCGGTCTCGACGAAGCGGGTGAGCGCCCTGATGGCGGCCTCGGCCTGCTTGCGGTCGTGCTCGACCTTGGCGTCGACGCGCGCGGCGTACCAGTCCGAGGCGAGGATGTTCTCGCGCTCGAACAGGGCGCGGAACTCGGGGCTCTGCAGGGTCCAGCCCTCGGCCGACTTCCCGGAGTACATGATCTCCAGCAGGGCCTTGATCGGCGGGACGGCCCACTCGATCGAGCCGTCGTCGACGTAGTGCTTCGCCACGACCTGGTGGGTCTTGACGATGACGTCGACCGAGTCGGCGAAGATCGCCGGGTCCTGGAGCTCCGGCTTAAGCATCTCCTCGGTGAAGACGACGTCCGGGTGGAGGAAGATCCGAGCGAAGTACGCGTTGGCGAAGGCCCCGTTCATGCGGTAGCCCAGGCGCGAGGCCTCGACCGTGCGGCCCTCGTACTCGAAGTCCTCGATCTTCTCGAGGTAGCCGGCCTCGATGAGGTTGTGCGCGTCGCGCTCCTCCTCGCTCATCCGGGAGAAGATCTCCGGGATGAGCAGGGAGATGTCGTGGGCGACCTTGACCTTCGGGCCGATGTAGCCGGCCGAGGACAGCCAGCCGTCGTAGCCGCCCAGCGCGTAGGAGAGCAGCGAGGCGTTGAGGTCGTAGACCGGGGGCAGCGCGTTGAAGGGGGACTTCGTGAGCGCCCCCTCGCTGCCGGCGCCCGTCGTCGACGGCGACTTGCCCGTCATCGAGGAGATGAACTCCATGAAGAGCTCCGGGAGCTCCATGAAGTGCAACGGGTTGTAGGCGCACAGGGCCGGGACGCCCGGCTCCGGCGGGTTGTTGCGGCGCCCGGCGGCGACGACGTCGACGCTGTGACGGACGGGCTCCGTGAGCGGCACGTCGCGGAAGAGGTGGCTCGTGAGGTCCGCGAGGGCGGCGGGCCGCTTGTCGGCGATGTCCGGTCGCAGCTGGAGGTAGCGCGGGTTCTTCGTCGGGACGCCGCCCACGAGGCGCGGGTTCGCGGTGGAGACCCAGTAGTACTCCTGCGACGGGTCCTCAGTGTCCTCGACGGCCGCCGCGCGACGCACGAGCTCCTGCATGGGCTTGCTGAAGCTCGACAGGCCGGGGGCGTCGGCGACCATGGCGCGGGCGTCCGCCGGGGTGAGCGGCTGGAAGTTCGAGATGAACAGGCCGTCCTTGGACATGTCGGACTCGGTCTGCTTGTCGTAGCCGCGCACGATCGCGTCGTCGGGGCGCTGGAAGAGCAGGGACTCGCAGTTCGTGACGAACTTGCGAGAGACGCTCGAGCCCTTCGTCGACTCGAAGCCCGCCGGGACGACGATCGAGGCCGAGATGTCGTCCTCGGTCTGGACCTTCGCAGCGGGGGAGAAGTCAGGGCGCAGGGAGAGCAGGCGCCACGCGCCGTCGTCCTCGAAGCCCACGCGGAGCATGTTGACCTTGACGATCTCACCGTCCAGGCGCAGGGAGTTGCCCTGGCGGCCGTTGATGCCGGCGACGGAGAAGTGGCTGCGCCAGTCCTCGCCCCACGAGGGCTCGGAGTAGCGCTTGACCGTGTAGAGGAGCTCCTTGACGTGCGCCGGGATCGACTCGATGAGGGCGTTGTGCTCGTCGGTGTACCTCTCGGAGCGGGTGAACAGCTTGATGACGGAGCCGAGCGAGCGGTCGGCGTCGAGGATGCCGCGGTGGTCCTTGCCGTTGCGGGCCGGGTCCTTGTAACGGTCCGAGTAGTCGCGCTCGAGGAGCGCCTCGACGGCGTCGAGGTCGGCCTCGACGTCGTTGACGTAGGCCTCGCCGTAGACGAAGGCGTCGAGGAGAGACTTCGAGATCTCGGACTTGCCGCCGCCGGAGACGGTGGCGGGCTTGTGCGCCTGGGTGGCCCACGGGGCGGTGCCCACGAGGTGCCACTGGCTGCCGTCCTCCTCGCGGTGCTTGGCGTGGACGCGGTAGCCGTTGGGCAGGACGTAGACCTTGTCCGACAGGAGCGGGACGCTCGACTCGGCGGTGCCGTCGGTGCGCGGCCAGGTCACGGTCTGGGTGCGCATCGAGAAGCGGGCGCCGCCGGGGACGAGGACGATCGAGGGGTCGTCGAGCTTGAGGGCCGAGCCGTCGGCCTGGAGCTCGAAGACGCCGGGGTTGCGGCGCAGGACGTGCTCGATGGTGAGGCCCTCGGGGGTGCGCTCGTCCGTGTACTCCTGGCCGAGGTTGTAGCGGGGGTAGGCGAGCGCGCCGCCGGCGTGCTCCTCCTCGACGCAGCCGAAGAGGTTGGCCGAGTACCCGATCTGGGTCTTGACCTCCTTCTTGCCGTAGCCGAAGTAGTTGTCCGCGATGATCGTGACGATGACGCCGCGCTCGTCACGGGCGACCAGCTTGAAGGCCTTGCCCTCGTTGTAGAGCTCGCCCTCGTCCTTCCAGCACATGCCGTCGCGGCGCTGACGCTCGGTCGCGTCCTCCCAGCGGGGCAGGCCCAGCGAGGCCTTCGTGACGTGGTCGAGGTGCGGGGCGAGGATGACGCAGCCGGTGGTGCCGGTCCAGGTCTCCGGGTTGAGGGAGGCGTCGTTCTCGGGGAGGTACGGGTCGCCGCCGTTGCCGAAGATGCCCTCGACGAAGTCCAGGTTGGAGACGAGGCCACCGGGGGTGATGAAGCGCAGCTCCATGCGGCGCTCCGGGGTGTAGCCGGGCACGGCGGGGACGACGATCGGGCGGAGCTGCAGGGAGACGAAGCAGCGGGCTGGCTCCTCCTGGTTCGCGGACCAGGGGAGGGTCATGAGGTCGTCGGGCGCCTGGAAGGCCAGCTCGAGGAGCTTGGCGAAGACGGAGCGGGGGACGGCCTTCTTGTCGTCCGGGATCGGCAGGCCGCCCTCGGCGACGTGGAAGACGCCGGCGGTGGTGCGGCGGTCGTTGCGCGGGTTGTGGAGGACGCCCTGGGCGATCTTGTAGCTCTCCACGTAGGGCGACTTGAAGCTCGTGGCGTCCATGGGGATGGACAGCGCACGGGACAGGCCCGGCTGGTCCAGGACGAAGGTCTCGCCGGGCAGGCGCGGGTGGACCTCCTCCTCGGCGAGGTAGGAGTCGAGGAAGGCCTGGATGCGGCGGTCGGCCGCGCAGGGGCGGTTAGCCAGACGACGGCCCATCTCGCGCTGGCGGGCGATGATGGGGGAGACGAGCTTCTCGGTGACGGGGTCGCCCGCGTCGGCCGGCGAGTCGACGCCGAGGAGCTGGAGGCGGAGGGCGATCGCGGAGTTGAGCGCGTCGGTCTCGGGGGTCGTGGCAGCAACGTCAGTTGAGTCCATGGCACGAGGGTAGCGGTTGTGTGTGACGCGCAACCGACCGGTTCGTCCTACGTCGTGGATCACACCCGAGGCGGCCCGTCGGTGCAGCTTCCGCCGCCCGGCGCGACGTCGTCGGAGTCACCCCGCGGCCTCACAGGAAACGTGCGGGCCGTGCTCCGGATGCTCCGTGTCCTCAGTCGGCGAGGTAGCGGCGCCCGTCCGGCCGGCTCCCTCCTCACCTACCCGGAACGCACCCGTACGGCGAGACCATGCCCTCAGTTCCGCGGCACGGTGCGCCTCCTAGTGGTCCAGTCGAGCCCGGCCCGCCATACTTGGCCGCAGTCAGGGATGGTGGGACCATCCGCCCCGTGGCCGGTACCGGCCCACTGAGGAGAATCGAGGATCGCGTGGCAGACTCCGCGAACCAGGACGGCGCCCGCAAGGGCAGGAAGCTGTCCGACGCCGCCAAGGCCGGGCGCTCGTCGTCGCACCCCAAGCGGGGCTCCGGCTCCGCTGGGTCCGAGGACCTTCCGGCCTCGATCCCGCCCGGGGGCCGCTCGCGCGACCCGCAGGGCTCCGGCTCGTCCACGAAGAAGCCCGCTAGGGCTACGAGCGCGTCGAAGGGCTCCTCGAAGGGCTCAGCCAAGGACGGCGCGAAGGCCGCCGCAACGGGCTCAGCCGCCGTCGCCACCAAGCCGAAGAGCTGGCGGCGCCACGTCAACTACCCGCGCCGCGGCCTCGGCCCGGTGCACCGCTGGGTGCCCTCGTGGCGCTTCGTCCTCGGCTGCTTCCTCGGGCTCATCGCCCTCATGGTCCTCGCCTTCGCGGTGTCCTACGCCGTCATCAGGGTCCCTCAGCCCAGCCAGTTCGCCCAGGCCCAGACCACGACCGTCTACTACGCCGACGGCAAGACGGAGATGGGCACCTTCGCGGAGGTCGACCGCACCATCATCGACACCTCGAAGCTCCCGGACTACGTCGGCAAGGCCGTCGTCGCCTCCGAGGACCGCACGTTCTACTCCAACAACGGCGTCGACCCCAAGGGCATCATCCGTGCCTTCGTCAACAACATGCGCGGCGGCGCCACCCAGGGCGCCTCGACGCTGACGCAGCAGTACATCAAGAACTACTACGTCGACACGACCTCCTCGTACTCCGGCAAGTTCAAGCAGGCCATCATGGCCATCAAGATCGACCGCGAGATGAGCAAGGACGAGATCCTCGACTCCTACCTCAACACGGTGTACTTCGGCCGCGGGGCCTACGGCATCCAGGCCGCCTCCAAGGCCTTCTTCAACAAGGACGCCCAGGACCTCACCGTCTCCGAGTCGGCGCTCCTGGCCGGCATCCTGCCCGCCCCGAGCGCCTGGGACCCGGCCGTCGACGCCACCGCCGCGAAGCAGCGATGGGAGCGCGTCATGAAGTACGAGCTCGAGGACGGCTACATCACCCAGGACGAGTACGACCAGGCCGCCTTCCCGGAGACCACCACCGAGGCGCAGCAGGAGACCTACTCCGGCACGAACGGCTACCTGCTCCAGATGGTCCGCGACGAGCTCAAGGACGACGCCGACATCTCCTACGAGCAGACCGACACCGGCGGCTACAAGATCACGACGACGATCAACAAGACCGACCAGGACGCCGCCGTCGCCGCCGTGAACGACCTGCCCGAGGGCGCGTCCGCGGACCTGCGCAAGGCGCTCGTCTCCGTCGACGTGTCCACCGGAGGGATCCTCGCGCTCTACGGCGGCGAGGACTACCTCAAGAACCAGGTCAACACCGCCACCGACGCCGTCGCCCAGGCCGGCTCGACCTTCAAGCCCTTCGCGCTCGTGGCCGCCCTCGAGAACGGCGACACCCTCGCCAACGGCTACTCCGGCGCCTCGCCCATGACGATCGAGGGGACCTCCTTCCACAACTACGCGAACGTCTCCTACGGCTGGTGCAACCTCATCAAGGCGACCACCTACTCCATCAACACGGTCTACCTGCAGCTCAACAAGGACCTCGGTCCGAAGGTGACCAACGAGGTCGCCGTGCGCGCCGGGTACCCGGAGAAGACCTCCGGCCTCGACGAGTACACGCAGAACGTCCTCGGCTCCGCCTCGCCGCACACCATCGACATCGCCACCGCCTACTCGACCTTCGCCAGCCAGGGCACGCGGCGCGACACCCACGTCGTCGCCCAGGTGACGACCGCCGACGGCACCGTCGCCTACACCCCGGACACGACCGGCAAGAAGGTCTTCGACGACGGCGTCATGGCCGACGCGACCTACGCGATGCAGCAGGTCATCAACTCCGGGTCGGGCACCACGGCTCTCAAGCTGGGCCGCCCCGTCGCCGGCAAGACCGGCTCCTCCTCGGACAACAAGTCCGCGCAGTTCGTCGGCTACACGCCCCAGATCGCCACGGCCGTCACCCTCTACCAGACGGGCCCCAACGGTGAGGAGGAGTCGATCACCCCGTGGGGCTACTACGGAGAGATCACCGGCTCGACCTACCCCGCCGACATCTTCACCGAGTACATGAAGACGGCCCTGGAGGACCTGCCCGTCGAGTACTTCCCGGAGCGGACCGACGGCTCCTGGACACCCGGCGGCCTCTACGGCAAGACCCAGGCGGTCCAGCAGGAGACGACCCTGCCGACCCAGGCGCCCGTCCAGACGGAGCAGGCGGAGGAGCCCACGCAGGAGCCGACGCAGGAGGCGACCCAGGAGCCCACGCAGGACGCCGTAGACCCGCAGGCCACCGCCGACGGCGGCGACACCGGCAACGGGGGCGGTGGCGGTGACGGCGGCACGATCGAGGACCCGAGGTCCGGACAGGCGACGGCCGGAACCGACCAGCAACCCGCTGCGCCCGCGTCGCAGGGCGCGGGAGGCTGACCGGCCTCGCGCCGAGCGGGCGGGCCCGGGACCACACAGGTCCCGGGCCCGCCCGTCGTCTTGGGGAGGGGCGGGCCCTCACGTGTCGCACCGCACGTGGTGCCGGTACCCCCGGCCTTCCGGGCCGACGCCGCTCTCCGGTAGGGTCGTGACCTGGCTGCGCCGTCGGGCACCCGCCCGCTCCGACGCACCGAACGCATCGCCCTCCTGTCACGGAGAGACCGTGACCGCCATAGTCCAGAGGAGGTGGGTACCAAGCATGCGTCACTACGAGATCATGATCATCCTCGAGCCCGAGACCGACGAGCGCACCGTCGCTGCGTCCCTCGAGAAGCTGCTGCAGGTCGTCCCCAGCAACGGGGGCACCGTCGACAAGGTCGACGTCTGGGGCAAGCGCCGTCTTGCGTACGACATCAAGAAGAAGTCCGAGGGCTTCTACATCGTCGTCGACATGACCACCACGCCTGAGATCGCCCAGGAGCTCGACCGCCAGCTCGGCCTCAACGAGACCGTCCTGCGCACCAAGCTGCTGCGCCCCGAGGCCTGAGCCTCACTCACCAGGGAACGGAGAGAAGCATGGCCGGAGACACCGTCATCACGATCATCGGGAACCTGACCGCTGACCCGGAGATGCGCTTCACGCCCTCCGGTGCGGCCGTCGCCTCCTTCACGATCGCCTCGACCCCCCGCACGTTCAACCGCCAGACGAACGAGTGGCAGGACGGGGAGACCCTGTTCATGCGCTGCTCCATCTGGCGCGACGCGGCGGAGAACGTGGCCGAGTCCCTCACCAAGGGCATGCGCGTCATCGCCCAGGGACGTCTCCAGCAGCGGTCCTTCCAGACCCGCGAGGGCGAGAACCGCACGGTCGTCGAGATGCAGGTCGATGAGATCGGCCCGTCCCTCCGTCGCGCCAAGGCCCAGGTCACCCGCACCTCGGGTGGCGGCCAGGGCGGCTTCGGTGGAGGCAACGGCGGCTACTCCGGCGGCAACGGCGGTGGCTTCTCCGGCAACGGAGGCGGCTACAACGGTGGCAACGGAGGCGGCTACTCCGGAGGCAACGGCGGAGGCCAGCAGGGCAGCTACAACGCCCCGCAGGGCGGCGCCTCCGACGACCCGTGGGCCACTGGCGGCTCGACGTCCTTCGGCGACGAGCCCCCGTTCTGATCCTCCGGTCCGACGCCGTCGGCCGGCAGGCAGGCGGCAGGACCCGTTCCCACAGCGCAGCACCCGGCGACGCCGGTGCGCGGCGCACCCACACCAATCTCGTATGAGCGCCCAGGGCGCTCGAAGCAAGGAGTACCACCATGGCGAAGCCTCAGCTTCGTAAGCCGAAGAAGAAGGTCGGCCCGGTCAAGGCCATCAAGGTCGGCACCATCGACTACAAGGACACCGCCACGCTGCGGAAGTTCATCTCCGACCGCGGCAAGATCCGCGCCCGCCGCGTCACCGGCGTCTCCGTCCAGGAGCAGCGCAAGATCGCCAAGGCCGTGAAGAACGCCCGCGAGATGGCTCTGCTGCCCTACTCGAGCTCTGCTCGCTGATCGGAGGCCTGAGACATGACCACCAAGCTCATCCTCACGCACGACGTCTCCAACCTCGGCACCACCGGCGAGGTCATCGAGGTCAAGGACGGCTACGCCCGCAACTACCTCGTGCCCCGCGGCCTGGCCACCCCGTGGACCAAGGGCGCCCAGAAGCAGATCGACCAGATGGCCGAGGCCCGCCGCAAGCGCTCCATCGACTCCCTCGAGCAGGCCCAGACGGGCCGCGCCTGGCTGCAGGAGAACGTCGTCACGGTCACCGCGACCGCCGGCGCCAACGGCCGCCTCTTCGGTGCCGTCACCACCGCCGACCTGGCGGACGCCGTCAAGGCCGCGGGCGGCCCCGCCCTCGACCGCCGCAAGATCGAGGTCGTCCCCCCGATCAAGTCGACCGGCCGCCACAGCGCCTCCGTGCGTCTGCACGCCGACGTCGTCGCGCCCCTCGAGGTCAACGTCGTCGCCGCTCGCTGAGCCCTCAGCGCTCGCTGACTGAAGGAGCCCCGGTCACCCCTCGCGGGTGGCCGGGGCTCCGTCGTGCGTGCTGCCCGGCCCCGGCTGTGGGGGCGGACCGCACTCCTGAGGGCGGTCCCCCGCGCCGAGATCGAAGGGTACGGACCCACATCGCACCGTCAGCTGTCGATCTGGATCCGTACCCTTCGAACTGGGTGAGCAGAAGCCACGGCCCTCGTCCTCAGCGCTCCACAGGAGGCCGCCGTGCGGGGGGCCGACGGCGTGCCTGGGGACGAGACCGGTCACGGACTGGCGATGCGGCGAGCCTGGTGCCATGGAGCACTACCCGGAGCCCCCGACCATTCCCCTCATCCTGCCCGCGCCCGACGTTCCGGGTGACGCCGACGATCGCGTCCGCGTCTCGCGAGGGTGGTACGCGTCGCTCGCCGTCGACGGTCCGGCCTGGGAGCGCCGACGCCGGGCGAGCCTTGCACGCTGCGCCGCCGTTCTCGCGATGACGTCCGCCCAGTGCCTCAGCCACGAGTCAGCGGCGCTCGTCCACGGCCTGTGGATGCGTGCTCAGGAGCCGGACGTGAGCGTCATCGTCCGATCGAATCCGCCTCGCACGACGATGCCGTTGCCTCCAGTGGCCGGTGGGCGCAGCGGTGTTAGCCTGCGTCGTCGACGGGTGTGGGTGACTGCGGAGGACGTGGTCACCGTCAGTGGGCTGCGGGTCACCAGCCTGCGCCGGACCGCGCTCGACTGCGCTTTCGATCTTCCGGCTCGCGAGGCCGTGTGCGTCGTCGACTCGGCCCTGCGGGCGCTGTGCCGTCCCTCGCGCACTGGGCGCCGTGACTCGGAGCGGCGACTGAGCCTTGAGCTGGATCGGCTTCGTCGCGCGATCGGGGCCCAGGGGCCGCGCCGCGGACGTCGTCGGGCTCTCGACGTCGTCGCGATCGCATCCGGTTGGGCGGAGTCTCCGGGGGAGTCGGTCCTGAGGTGGTTCGTACGGGCGATCGGGCTTCCCGAACCGGGCCTTCAGTACGGCATCGAGGTGCCGCGGACAGGTGAGCGCTTCTTCCCGGACCTCATGTGGCCGAGCCTGCGGATCTACCTGGAGTTCGACGGCGACCTCAAGTACCAAGCGCCGGCGGACCTGCTGCGTGAGAAGCGGAGGCGTGACGAGCTCGCGCGTCTTGGCTGGCGGTGCGTGCACGTCACGTGGCGCGACCTGAATGACCTGGAGCGGCTCCGCGGGACGATCCTGGCGCTGTTCCCCGATGACGTCGTGCGAGCCCTGGTGCCCGTGCGTGACCTGTGGTGCTGAGCGGCGCCGAGATCGAAGGTTGCCGGCCCAGTTCGAGGGCTGGTGGTGCGATCTCGCGACCGACCCTTCGATCTCGGCGCGTGGAGGGTGGGGACAGGGACGTGGGCGGGGCGCGGGCGGCGGGTGGTGCTCAGTGGCGCCAGGCGTCGGTGCGGGCGCGCAGGCCCGTCGTCAGGCAGCGCGCGCCCATGAAGACCCACGCGAAGGCTCCCCAGAGCCACAGGAGCCCGTGCGGGCCCGCGACCGGCCAGCCGTGGCCGACGGCGATGGCGAGCGGCACGTAGGGCACGAGGTTCGCCATCCCCGCCCACGCGAGGTACCGGCCGTCGCCGGCGCCCATGAGGACCCCGTCGAAGAGGTAGACCGCACCGGCCAGCGGCATCGCGGTCGCGACGACCACGAGGGCCGGCGTCGCGAGCGAGGTGACGGCCAGGTCGGAGGAGAAGGCGCGCGGGAGCCACGGGCTGAGGACGGCGAGCACGACGCCGATCGCGGCGCCCGTGACGACGCCCCACGTAAGGCAGCGGCGCAGGACGACGTCGACCGGCAGCGCGGGCTCCGGTGTCGCTCTGACGGCAGCCTCGGTGGCGGCGCCCGGTCGACCGGTGGGTGGCCGTGCGTCGTCGGTGGAGGTGCGGACGAGGTCCGCCTCTACCGTGCCGTCCTGCTCGGCCGATCCGGCCAGGTCCGCGGCGTCGGCCTGGCCCAGGGCTGTCCCGATGAGCGCCTGCGCCGCGATGGCGAGGGCGTCCAGGGCGAAGGCCGCGAAGCTCCACAGCGAGTTGACGACCTGGTGCGCCGCGAGCGGCACGGCTCCGAGCGCCGTCGCCGCCCACACGGTCGTGAGGATGGCGACGCGCAGCGAGAGCGTGCGGACGAGCAGCGGGGTCCCGGCGCCCAGCGACGCGGAGAGGCCGTTCCTGTGCGGTGCGAGGCCGACGCCCTCGGCCCGTGCCGCCCGGACCACCGGCGCGGCCAGGGCCACTGCCATGGAGGTCTGCGCAATGGCCGTTCCCAGGCCGGATCCGGCGACCCCCATCCCGACGCCGTAGAGCAGGATCGCGTTGATGACGACGTTGAGGACGGCGCCGGCCGTCGCCACGACGAAGGGGGTGCGGGTGTCGAGGAGCCCGCGGAGCGTCCCGGTCGTCGCGTAGACGATGAGCATGCCTGGTAGCCCGACTGACGAGGCTCGGAGGTAGGAGGTGGCCGCGTCGGCGACGTCGCCTCGTGCCCCGAGGACGTGGACGAGCCAGGGGGCCAGCGCGAGGAGGAGGGCGCCGGCGACGAGTCCGATGAGCGCGGCGAGCCAGGCGCCGTCGACGCCGGCCCGCAGGCCCCCGCGGCGGTCCCCCGCGCCGAAGCGGCGGGCGGTGGTCGCCGTCGTCGCGTAGGCGAGGAAGACGAAGAGGCCGACGGCGGTCGTGAGGACCGTCGAGGCCAGGGAGAGCCCGGCGAGGCTGACCGAGCCGAGGTGCCCGACCATGGCGGAGTCGATGAGGACGAAGAGAGGTTCGGCGACGAGCGCGCCCAGGGCGGGCAGCGCGAGGGAGAGGACGCGTCGGTCCAGGTCGGCTGGTGCCTCCGGATGACGGGACCGGGACGCTGTCGCTCCGGGTCTGGTCGGGCATCGACGCGGGTGGTGGCGGGCTGGGGTGTCGGGCACGTCTTCCTCATGGGATCGGGGGCCTGCAGTGTCTCACGCGTCCCCTGGGGATAACTCGCCCCACGAGCACCGCAAGTCCCCGCAGCCACCGCCGCAAACGCCGAGTCACACGGACGTCATCCACAGAGAATCCCACTTATCCACAGATTCGCCGCGAATCTCGACAACGCCGGACTGTGGGCGGGAGAGCCATGAGAAAACGTTGGAACTACGGTAAGTAGTGTGTCGGTTCCGCGTGCGGTGGACGGCCGTGCACACCGCGGTCCACACCGGGGACGGCGCGTCGCCCCCAGGATCGACCCCGCAATCCACACCTGATCCCCACTTGTCCACAGGTGTGCCGTCGGAGCTGTTTGCCAGGCCCCTGGCGCAGCGTTATCGTCACGCGCGCGGACCGCCCGGGAGCCGCGCTGAGGAGGCAGGCATGACGGACATCGGTCAGGCGAGCGGACCCCGCTTCGAGCCCCGGCGCGGTGAGAACGACGGCGGTCCCGCCGAGTCCGGCGGCGCCCGCTTCGACGGCGTCTTCGACCGCGTCCCGCCCCAGGACCTCGACGCCGAGATGGCCACCCTCGGCGGCATGCTGCTGAGCAAGGAGGCTGTCACCGACGTCATCGAGGTGCTGCGCGGCCCCGAGTTCTACAAGCCCGCGCACGAGGAGATCTTCGACGCCATCGTCCAGGTCTACAACCGCTCCGAGCCCGCGGACGCCCTCATCGTCGGCGACGAGCTCGCCAAGCGCGGCCAGCTCGAGCGCGTGGGCGGCGCCCCCTATCTCGCCAGCCTCATGGCGGCCGTCCCCACCGCCGCCAACGCCGCCTACTACGCGCGCATCGTCCGCGAGAAGGCCCTCATGCGCGGCCTCGTTCAGGCGGGCACGCGCATCACCCAGCTCGGCTACTCCACCGACGCCGGCGACATCGCCGAGCTCGTCACCCTCGCCGAGGCGGAGGTCTACTCCGTCGCGCACACGGAGGGCGAGAAGGAGGACTACATCGCCGTCGGGGAGCTCCTCAACGAGGCCAACCTCGAGATCGAGGCCGGCCAGTCCCGCGAGAACGGCGCCATGACAGGCGTCCCTACCGGCTTCGTCGAGCTCGACGAGCTGACCGGCGGACTCCACCCCGGGCAGATGATCATCGTCGCCGCACGCCCCGCCATGGGCAAGTCGACGCTGGCGGTCGACTTCTGCCGCTCCGCGTCGATCCACTCGCGCGACGAGAACGGCGACCTCATCCCGTCCTGCTACTTCTCGCTCGAGATGGGCCGCATGGAGCTCATGATGCGCATCCTCGCCGCGGAGTCCGGCGTCTCGATGAACAAGCTGCGCGGTGGCTCCCCGATGGACGAGCGCGACTGGGAGGACGTCGCCCGCGCGTACAACCCGGTGAGCGAGGCGCCGCTCTACATCGACGACTCCCCGAACCTCACGATGCCGGAGATCCGCTCCAAGGCCCTGCGCCTCAAGCAGCAGAACAAGCTCGGCCTCATGGTCATCGACTACCTGCAGCTCATGAGCTCGGGCAAGCGCGTCGAGTCGCGTCAGCAGGAGGTCTCCGAGTTCTCCCGGTCCCTCAAGCTGCTCGCCAAGGAGCTCGAGATCCCCGTCATCGCGGTCGCCCAGCTGAACCGAGGCCCGGAGCAGCGCACCGGCAACAAGCCGCAGATGTCCGACCTGCGCGAGTCCGGGTCGCTGGAGCAGGACGCCGACATCATCATGCTGCTGCACCGCCCGGAGTACTACCAGGAGGAGGAGCGCCCGGGCGAGGCGGACATCATCGTGGCCAAGCACCGCAACGGCCAGACGCGCACCATCCCCGTCGCCTTCCAGGGCCACCTCTCGCGCTTCGCCAACATGGCGCGCGACGTCACCCCCGAGCCCGACTACGAGTGAGCGCCCCTCCGGCGCCCCCACCCCTCACGCAGAGCTCGGCCGGTCCGCGTACGGATCGGCCGAGCTCGCTGCCGTGGAGGCCGTCACTCGGTGGGTGAGCCGGGTGCGGGCTCACTCGCCCTGGTACCAGCCCTGCCAGACGTAGGTGAAGGGGATGTTGCCGCGCATGCCGATGGAGGCGTTGACGACGTTCTTGGCGGTCACGGCCGCCTCGAGCGGGGTGGCTCCCTTGGCGAGCTCCGCGGTGACGGCGGCGGCGAGGGTGCAGCCGGCTCCGTGGACGCGGACGTCGCCGACGGCCTCGGTCTCGAGGACCTCGAGCGTGGTGCCGTCGTAGAAGACGTCGAGGGCGGTGCCGGTGCCGAGGCTCGGGCCGGCCTTGGCCAGCACGTTCGGGACGCCCTGGTCGTGGATGCGCTTGGCCGCGTCCTTGAGCTGCTCGACGGTCGTGATCTCGTCCATGCCGGCCAGCGTCGCGGACTCGAAGAGGTTCGGGGTCGTCATCGTGGCGCGGGGGAGGATCTTGGCGCGCAGGGCGTCGTCGACGGCCTTGGCCTCCGCGAACTCCTGGCCCTTGCACACGAGCACCGGGTCGAGGACGACGTTCTTGAAGTCGTAGGTCTCCAGCGCCTCGTCGACCGCGTTGATGGTGGGCTGGGAGCCGAGCATGCCGATCTTGACGGCGTCGATGCGCGGGTTGACGCCGACGCAGGCCTCGATCTGGTCGAGGATGACCTGCGGCTCGATGCCGACGACGCGGTGGTCGAAGTCCTTCTTCGGGTCCATCGAGACGATGCAGGTCAGGGCCACGCAGCCGTAGACGCCGAGCTGCTGGAAGGTCTTGAGGTCGGTCTGCGCGCCGGCGCCTCCGGAGGCCTCGGAGCCGGCGATGGCGAGGGCGATGGGCGGGATGGTCTTGACAGGGTCGCTCCCGGCGCCTCCGGAGGCCTCGGAGCCGGCGATGGCGAGGGCGATGGGCGGGATGGTCTTGACAGGGTCGCTCATGGGGGGGAAGCGTGCCCCCGCGCGGGCCCGGGGACAAGCCCGGTTCCGGTCGCCTCGTCCGGTGACCGTGCGCGACCGGCTGAGTGCCGCACGCCGGCACGGCCGGTACGACGACGGCGGGGCCGGACCCGGCAGGCTGCTGCTGTCCAGGATCCGGCCCCGCCGTCGGCGGTGCGCGGTGCGTCAGGCGCTGGCGACGGTGAAGCGCTCCGTGCGGTGGGCGTCGTTCTCGGCCTCGTCGACGAGGGCGAGGGCCATGTCCTCCGCGGCGAGGCGCTCACCGGCGGGGGAGTCCTTGCCGACGACGTAGGCGCCCGAGGCGCGGCCCTCGGGGTACAGCGGGGCGGGGGAGATGAAGCTCCAGCGGACGGCGGTGCCGGCGGCGCGGAGGTCCTCGAGGACCTCCGCGTAGGCGAGGGCCTCCGGCTTCCAGTCGTCCGGGAAGTCGCCGTCGACGAGGCGCTTGCCCTCGGCGTCGAGCAGCGAGCCGGCGCCGCCCACGACGATGAAGCGGCCCGTGGGGGCGGCGGCGATGAGGTTGCGGTAGATCTCCGGGGCCTTCTCGGCGAGGCCGCCGATGGCGAGGATCGTGGCGTCGTTGCCGTTGATGAGGTCGACGAGGTCGGAGGTCTTGGCGACGTCGACCTGGACGTTCTTGTCCGCGGCCTCGTGCTCGCTGCCGGAGCGGGTCGCGTTGGTGACGGTGTGGCCGCGGCGCTTGGCCTCGGCGATGACAGCCTTGCCGGTGCGTCCGGTGCCACCGATGACGGCGATGTTCATGGGTTTCTCCTTCGCGGGAACGGGCCCCGGTACGGCGCGGTGGCGTCGACGTCGGCCCGATCGGGTGCGCCATTGAAGACGCAACGACTCCCTCGGGACGTTACCCGCGGGCCGTGCTCCACGCACCCCCGGTGCGCCGCCGGTGAACGACGGCGCGCCGAGGCGCGCACGGGCCGCCGGCCCGGGCTCCCGGGCGCAGGACCCGCCCGCACGCCCCGCAGGAGGCGCCGCCCGGCCGCAGGTCGGGCAAGCACTCCCCGAACCACCCCGAATCGTGGACGATGGGCCCATGAGCGCGAAGAAGCAGCCCGCCCCCTCCCCGGCCCCCGTCCCGTCCTCACTCCAGGCGTCCACCGAGGCCTTCGCCGCCGGCTCGCACGTCCCCGCCGTCGTGCGTGACGCCGTCGACGCCGTCCTCGACGCCGCCGGCGTCACGGGCTCGGACCGCGCCATCCTCACCACCCGCATCGAGCAGTGGTACCCCGACGTCGCCGACGGCCTCACCACCCTCTACGGGGAACCCGCCGCCACGGACAGCGCGGTCGCCCTCCTCGCCGCCGCGGCGAGGGCCTACACCGAGCGCTCCGCCGCGCTGCGCCGCCTCGACCTCGCCCGCACGCTCAACCCCACCTGGGCTCAGGACCCGAGCCGCATCGGCTACGCCGGCTACACCGAGCGCTTCGCCGGCGACCTGCGCGGCGTCGAGAAGCGCATCCCCTACCTGCGCGAGCTCGGCGTCTCCTACCTCCACCTTATGCCGCTGCTCACCCCGCGCCCCGGCGACTCCGACGGTGGCTACGCCGTCGCCGACTACCGCCAGGTCCGCCCCGACCTCGGCTCCATGGACGACCTCGAGCACCTCACCGGCGAGCTGCGCAAGGAGGGGATGAGCCTCGTCGTCGACCTCGTCCTCAACCACGTCGCCAAGGAGCACGAGTGGGCCGAGCGCGCCCGCAAGGGCGAGCAGCGCTACCGGGACTACTTCTTCATCTACCCCGACCGCACCGAGCCCGACGAGTACGAGAAGACCCTCCCGGAGATCTTCCCCGACTTCGCCCCCGGCAACTTCACGTGGGACGACGCCGCGGGCGGCTGGGTGTGGACCACCTTCAACTCCTTCCAGTGGGACCTCAACTGGCGCAACCCCGCCGTCATGGGCGAGTTCGTCGACATCATCCTGGGCCTCGCCAACCGCGGCGTGGAGGTCCTGCGCCTCGACGCCATCGCCTTCACCATCAAGCGCAAGGGCACCGACTGCCAGGGTCAGCCCGAGGTCCACGCCATCACCGAGGTCCTGCGTGCGATCACCCGCATCGCCTGCCCCGCCATCGACCTCAAGGCCGAGGCCATCGTCGCGCCGAGCGAGCTCCTCCAGTACCTCGGGCAGGGCAAGTACACGGGCAAGGTCTCCGACCTCGCCTACCACAACTCCCTCATGGTCCAGGTCTGGTCCATGCTCGCCGCCCGCAACGTCACCCTCGGAGCCCACGCCCTGCGCTCCCTGCCGGTCGAGCCGAGCACCGCCACCTGGATCACCTACATCCGCTGCCACGACGACATCGGCTGGGCCATCTCCGACGACGACGCCGCCGGCGTCGGCCTCGAGGGCTACTGGCACCGGGTCTTCCTCTCCGACTGGTACGCGGGCCTCTACCCGGGCTCGGACGCCCGCGGCCTCGTCTTCCAGTACAACCCGGTCACCAACGACCGCCGCATCGCGGGCACCGCCGCCTCCCTCATCGGGATCGAGGCCGCCGCCGAGGCCGTCGAGGGCATCGACGACGACACTCCCGCCTGGCAGGAGGAGGAGACTCGCACCTGGCTCGAGGAGCGCCTCAACGCCCTGCGCATGGCCAACGCCATCATCTACGGCTGGGGCGGGATCCCCGTCATCTGGTCCGGTGACGAGCTCGCCCAGCTCAACGACCCCAACTGGGACACCGAGGAGGGCCACGAGGCCGACTCCCGCTGGGCCGGCCGCCCGCGCCTGGACGAGTCGCGCGTCGCCAACCGCCACGACCGCTCCACCATCGAGGGCCGCGTGTTCTCCTACCTCGCCCACATGGGCAAGGTGCGGGCGAGCCTGCCGCAGCTGAGCGCCGACGTGCGCACGCAGGTCGCCCCGGTCGACGACGAGGGCGTCCTCGTCACCTTCCGGGACCACCCGCGCGGCAGCTTCGTCGGCGTCTACAACGTGACGCCCGACTGGCGGCACGTCCCCGCCTGGCGCCTCGCCGAGTACGGCGTGCTGGGCGCTGAGGACGCGCTCACCGGCACCGTGCCCAGCGGCTCGACGACGCTCGAGGGTGCCGGCGACGGCCTGGTGCCCGTGCCGCCCTACGCCGCCTGGTGGCTCGTCCGCCCGACGGACTGAGGCCTAGCGCTCCACGAGCCAGGCATTCCTGAACGAGCCTGACGCCGACGTCGTCGCGCTCGTCCAGGAGTGTCTGGCTCGTCGTCGCTGGCGGGTGGATCGGCGGGGGAACCCGCGTACCGCCCCTCCTGGAGGGCCGCGCCGACCGTGCATGATGGGGCGCATGACCACCCGTCACGACCTCGGCCCCGGGTCCGCCACCAGCGACACGCCCGCCGCCCCGCCCGCCCCGTCCGCCCTCCCGGTCTCCGCTGTCAGCGCCGACGCCGCCCGGGACAGCGTCCTCCACACCGCTGAGCTCGACGCCTCCACGCCCGCCGCCCTCATGGCCGGGGAGATCACCGCCGAGCAGGCGGCACGGCCCCTGTCCGTCTTCGACCTCCTGCGCATCGGCATCGGTCCGTCCTCCTCGCACACCGTCGGCCCCATGCGCGCCGGGCGCGCCTTCGCCGCTGAGCTCGCCGGGATCGTCGTCGCCGACTCCGCGGCCCGGGTGGCCGTCGACGGCGGTGCGCCCGGATCCGCCCCCTCCTCCACCCAGTGCATCGAGCCGGTCACGCGCGTCACCGTCGAGCTCTACGGCTCGCTCGGCGCCACCGGCCGCGGGCACGCCACCGACTCCGCCGTCGTCATGGGCCTGGCCGGCTACGAGCCCGAGACGGTTCCCTCCGAGGTCTGCGAGACGCTCATGGGGGAGGTGACCGCCCGAAGCGTGCTCGACGTCGCCGGGGTCGGCGAGCTCCCCTTCGCCCCCGCGACCGACATCCACTTCCTGCCCGGCCGCGTGCTGCCCTACCACGTCAACGGCATGACCATCACCGCCTACTGCGCCGCCGGCGGTGAGGTCCTGCGCCGCACCTTCTACTCCGTGGGCGGCGGCTTCGTCATGGAGGACGTCGGCGAGCCCGGCGCCCCCTCCATCCGCGCCCTCGCCACCGCCGCCGCTGCTGAGGCCCACGCCACCCCCGCGCCGTACCCCTTCTCCTCCTCCGCCGAGCTCCTCGAGATCTGCGAGCGCGAGGGCCTGCGGGTCTCCGAGGTCGTCATGGCCAACGAGGCCTCGGCCCGTGGCGAGGAGGCCGTCCTGGCCTACCTCGACCGCCTCCACGAGACGATGAGCGCTTGCGTCGAGGCCGGGATGAGCGCCGACGGGATCCTGCCCGGCGGGCTGGGCGTCCAGCGCCGGGCCAAGGCCCTCCACGAGCGGCTCAAGGCGCAGTCCACCGGCCCGGCCGCCCGGTTCACGCTGGCGGACCCGCTGCGCGGCATGGACTGGGTGGACCTCTACGCGCTCGCGGTCAACGAGGAGAACGCGGCCGGTCGCCGCGTCGTCACGGCGCCGACGAACGGCGCCGCCGGCGTCGTCCCGGCCGTGATGCGCTACTACGAGGACTTCATCCCGGGCGCTGACGCCGAGGGGCTGCGCCGCTACTTCCTCGCCGCGACCGCCGTCGGCAGCCTCATCAAGACGAACGCCTCGATCGCCGGCGCGGAGGTCGGTTGCCAGGGCGAGGTCGGGTCGGCATCCTCAATGGCGGCCGCCGGGCTCGCCGAGGCGCTCGGGGGAACGCCCGCGCAGGTGGAGAACGCCGCCGAGATCGCCATGGAGCACAACCTCGGCCTCACCTGCGACCCGGTGGGCGGGCTCGTCCAGATCCCCTGCATCGAGCGCAACGCCGTCGCCGCGGTCAAGGCGATCAACGCCGCCCGCATGGCGCTGTGGGGGGAGGGGCGCCACCAGGTCAGCCTTGACACCGTCATCGAGACCATGCGCCAGACCGGTGAGGACATGCTCTCCAAGTACAAGGAGACCTCGACGGGCGGCCTTGCCGTCAACGTCGTGGAGTGCTGAGGACTGGCGGCCCGGGAGAGCGGTGCGGGCGGAGCGCACGCACGGCTCTCCCGCGTCGTCCACGTGCGTGACCCCCGCCACGTTCCACGTGAAACCGTCCGTCCGTTCCGGGCGTCGGGGTTCGCGTCCGGAACCGACCGCGTGACAGGATCCGCGGCGTGACTGAGCAGACCCACCTCGAGACAGCCCACCCTGACACGGCGCAGGACCAGACGCCGCAGGCGACGCCCGAGCAGGCTCCAGCGTCCACCCGCGCGGACCGGGCCTGGTGGAAGGACGCCGTCGTCTACCAGGTCTACCCGCGCTCCTTCGCGGACCTCGACGGCAACGGCATCGGCGACCTCAAGGGCGTCACCTCCCGCGTCCCCTACCTCAAGGCCCTCGGCGTCGACGCCGTCTGGCTCTCGCCCTTCTACCCGTCCGCGCTCGCGGACGGCGGCTATGACGTCGACGACTACCGCGACGTCGCCCCCGAGATCGGCACCCTCGCCGACTTCGACGAGCTCTCCGACGCGCTCCACGCCGCCGGGATCCGCCTCATGGTCGACCTCGTCCCCAACCACTCCTCCAACCGGCACCGCTGGTTCCGCGCGGCGCTGGCCGGCGGCCCCGACGCCCCCGAGCGCGCGCTCTACCACGTGCGCGAGGGACGCGGCGAGCACGGCGAGGAGCCCCCCAACGACTGGCGCTCCATGTTCGGCGGCTCCATCTGGGAGCGCATCGACGACGTCGACGACGCCGGTCGGCCCCTCACCGGCCCCGGCACCGACCGCCCCTACCAGTGGTACCTCCACATGTTCGCCCTCGAGCAGCCCGACCTGAACTGGGACAACCCCGCCGTCCGCGAGGACTTCAAGGAGACCCTGCGCTTCTGGTGCGACCGCGGCGTGGACGGCTTCCGCGTCGACGTCGCCCCCGGCATGGCCAAGGACCTCACCGACCTCGACCGCCCCTGGTCCGAGATCCCCTGGTGGCCGCTGCCCGAGGACGGCTCCCACCCCATGTTCGACCGCCCCGAGGTCCACGACATCTACCGCGAGTGGCGCGAGGTCCTCGACTCCTACGACCCGCCCCGCTTCGCCGTCGCCGAGGCCGGCGTCCCCGCCTCCCGCCGCCATCTCTACGCGGCCAGCGCCGGCCAGGCCTTCAACTTCCAGATGCAGGACGCCGACTTCACCGCCGCCTCCTACGCCTGGGCTATCGACGCCGGGCTCGCCGACGAGGCCGCCTCCGGCTCCACCACCTGGGTCCTGGGCTGCCACGACGTCTTCCGCGTCGCCTCCCGCTACGCCTTCGACATGGACACGGCCCTCGCAGAGGCCGCCGCGGAGCAGGAGCGTGAGCGCCGTGCCCGTGACGGGGGCGAGGAGGTCGACCCCGCCCACGACGCCGTCTCCGACGACAACTCGTACCCCGCCGGCCACCAGCTCCTCACCGCCCGCCGCTGGGTCCTCGCCGACGGCACGGCCCCGGTGGCGGACGCCGCCGCCGGGGAGCGCCGCGCCAGGGCCGGGGCGCTCGTCGTCATGGCCCTGCCCGGCGCCATGTACGTCTACCAGGGCGACGAGCTCGGCCTGCCGGAGGTCCCCGACATCCCCGAGGACCGCCTCCAGGACCCCATCGCCTTCCGCAACCGCGCCGTCGAGAAGGGGCGCGACGGCTGCCGCGTCCCGCTCCCCTGGACCGCTCAGGGCTCCAGCCACGGCTTCGGGCCCGACGGCGCCACCGAGCCGCACCTGCCCCAGCCCACCGGCTGGGGCGAGTACGCCGTTGACGTCGAGGCCGCGGACCCCGACTCCACCTTGTCCCTGTACCGCGAGGGGCTGCGCCTGCGCCGCGAGCTCTGGGGCGCCGAGAATCAGGGTGAGCTCACCTGGCTGCAGCGCGACGAGCACGTCCTCGGCTTCGAGCGGAGTGGCCTTCAGTGCTGGACCGCCTTCGGCGCCAACCTGGAGCTGCCCGCCGGTGAGGTCCTCCTCGCCAGCGCCCCGCTCGACACCCTCGAGGCTGACGACGGGACCACCGTAAGCGTCCTTCCCGCCGACGCGACCGCCTGGCTCCGACCCGCGCGCTGAGAGCCGGGACGCCGGTGGCCCCGACCCAGCAGCTGGGTCGGGGC
>NZ_JACWNA010000003.1 GCF_015355765.1 Actinomyces haliotis | reverse complement strand
GTCGTCTCGGTGGTCATAGCGGGAGGGTTTCACGCCCGGTCCCATTCCGAACCCGGAAGCTAAGACTCCCAGCGCCGATGGTACTGCACTCGCTAGGGTGTGGGAGAGTAGGACACCGCCGAGCACACACGTTGATGTTTGGAGGGCGTGGGCCCCGCACACTGGTGCGGTGGGCCCGCGCCCTCCAAACGTCTTCCCAGGGCCCCCTGGGGCGCCGCGGCCCGGCCCACACCCGGCCCCGCACAAGCTCCTGCCAGGTCGAAGGGGGGCCGGGCCCACACCGCCGGCCACCAGGCCCCCGCACCCGTGAACCCAGCAACCGCGGGCGGGGACAACCGCGGGACACCCCACCAGACCGATACTGCGGCGAGAACGTGAGACGGGCCCTAGGCCCTCTGGCCTGTACCTTCGCCTCTTGAGCGGGGACGATGGCGCCGTGACTCATTCCGTTGAAGTTCCCTACGATCCGCACGACCCGGATCCTGCAATCGACGCAGATCGGCTCATGCTCCAGTCGGCCGTGGTCCTACGGCTGGGAAGCATGATGCTGGCCGCAGGCGCTGGTTCCTACCGCATCAAGGCGTCGATGGCGCGTGCTGCCTCAGCCGTCGGCCTCGACCGTCACGAGGCGACGGTGACGATGACTGAGATCGTCGCCTCGTCGTACGTAGGGGACCGGTTCCGCACCGAGGCCTGCGAGGTTCGGGGCGTCGGCGTCAACGTCGACAAGCTCGAGGCGCTGCGCCGTATCGTCCACGACCTTCATGCCCACGAGACTGTCGAGCACCTCAATGAGAAGCTCGACGAGATCGACCACATGCGCACCCTCTACGGTGACCTCCTCAACGCCGCAGCGTCCGGCGTGGCATGCGCCGGATTCTGCTTTCTCAACAAGGGCGGTTGGGTTGAGTGCCTCACGGTGCTCGTCGCCGCGTTCATCGGGCAATGGGTCCGCCGACAGATGCTGGAGCGGAAGTACCAGCACTTCTTCACCTGGCTGGTTTGCGGTGTCGTCGCCTCGGGGGTTTACATGGCGGTCGTCGCAGGGCTCGGTGCGAGCGGGCTCGTCTCCGGGAACCACCAGGGAGGGATTATCTCCGCGATCCTCTTCCTCATTCCAGGTTTCCCGATGGTGACGGCCATGCTCGACCTGGTGCGGCAGGACTTCTCCTCCGCACTGTCGCGTGCGGGCTACGTGGTTCTCGTGATGGCGGCTGCCGGCGTCGCGGTCTGGAGCGTCACCTATGTGTTCAGCTGGCAGGTGGACGCCACGACGACCGCCTACCCGACAGGCTGGGTCCTCAACCTCCTGAGGTTCTTCTGCTCCTTCATCGCGGCCTACGGCTTCGCCATGCTCTTCAACGCGGGTACCCGCGCCTGTGTCCTCGCGGCCATCGTGGGCGCCCTCGCGAACACGGGACGGCTGCTCCTCATCGACTACCTCAACGTGCCCTGGCAGATGGCCGTCGGCCTGGCAGCTGTCACCATCGGTCTGCTCGCTCAGCTGTTCGTCAACCGGGCTAGCCTGTCCCGGGTCGCCCTGTCGGTGCCGGCCGTCGTCATCATGATCCCTGGCGTGCCCTTCTATCGTGCGATCTCTGCGCTGAACAACACCACTGTCGACGCATCCGTCGCCGTCGGCTCCGCCGCGTCGAACCTGGCCGAGGTCTTCTTCGTCATCACCGCGATCGGTGTCGGCCTCGCCCTCGCGCGCATCTTCACGGACCACAACTGGCGCCACGACACCCCGACGTCGGTGCGCGTCATTCTGCCCGACGACGAGGCTGAGAGCGCTGCCGCTGGTCACCCGGCGCCGGAGGCCGCGCAGGTCATCGTCGAGGACGGCGTCGAGCTCGACGACTGACCCGGGGACGGGAGCGCTGGCGTCGGCCCTTGCTTCAGGATCGCCATCACGTCTCGCACGCCCTCACGCTCAACGCGGCGCCGCACCCCTCACCGGGGTACGGCGCCGCGTTCGTGCTGATGACGGCCGGGGACCGTGTCAGAGCCCGCCGAGGAACTGTGCGATGAAGATCTTCACGATCATGGCCACCGGGTAGACCATCGCGTAGCCGAGAGCGACGCGCGGGTCTGAGCCCGTGCGCTCGTTGGCGAAGGCGAGTACCGCGGGCTGGGTCTGGGCACCGCCGATGAGGCCCGCGAGGCGTGTCCCGCCCATGCGGAAGCCCCAACGCATCGCCACGTACAGCGTGAGCCCCACGATCGTCGTGATGACGAAGCCCGTGATGAGGATGCGCCACCAGTCACCACCGGTGAAGGCGTGGGCGATCTGCCCACCGGCCTTCGTGCCGGCCTGCGCGAGGAACATGAGAAGACCGAGCTCGGAGAGCACGGCCGTCGCCGTGTAGGGCAGGGCCGTGACGAAGCCGCGCACTCGTCCCACGCGCCCGAAGAGCAGACCGATGAGGAGCGTCCCCGCCGCTGAGCCGATGGAGAAGGTGGCCCCGCTCGGCGTGAGGAACTTCCACTCGCCGATCACGACGCCGAGTGCCATGCCCAGCCCCAGCGCGATCGGGTTGAGCGATGCGAGGCCCCGTGTCGAGTCCCCGAAGAACGCGGATATCTCGTTCATGCGGCCGGTCGGCGCCACGACCCGGACGCGGTCACCCTGCTGCAGGACGAGGTCGGGGGTGCCGACCATGTCGACGTCGCCGCGCCGCACGCGCGAGATCGTCGCGTCGAACGTGTGGTCGACGTCGATGTCGGCGATGGTGCGGCCAGCGAGCTTCGGGTCGGAGACCGTGATCCTGCGGAAGTCGAGGTAGCGCCGGTCCTCGATGAGCGAGTGCGAGGACGGGTGGCCCAGTGCAGTGATGACGTGGCCCACGGCGTCCTGGGTCCCGATGACGGTCACCAGGTCTCCCTCGTAGAGGCGGTCCTCGCGGCTCGGCCTCGTGATCGGTCCGGTCTCGCCGCGCCGTAGCCGGGAGAAGCGCAGCTCGCCGGGGATCGTCTCGAGGAGGTCGCCGAGCATGGGGGAGTCCGAGCGCTCGACGCGCACGGTCCGGTTGACCAACGGCGAGGGCGCGTCGCTGTCCGCGCGGCGGTACCGCAGGGCGAGGAGACAGAAGAGGAGCATCCCGATGACGCCGTAGAGGTAGGCGACGGCGTAGCCGACGGTCGCGATCGCGGCCCCGTCGGCGTTGCCGGCGAGCGTGGCCGCGTTGCCCGCCGCGGCGAGCGACGGCGTGTTCGTGAGCGCCCCCGCGTAGGCGCCGGCGATCATGGCGGGGCTCAGACCCAGCGCGCTCCCGACGGCGTACCCGGCGGCCGCCGCAGCGACGAAGGCGGCGAGCATGACCACCAGCGGCCCGACGGCGGTCCGGATGACGTGGAAGAAGTTCGGACCCGACTGGATGCCGATGGCGAAGGTGAAGATCGCGAGCCCCAGCGTGCCCATGGGTGCGGGGATCTCGATGACGACGCCCTCGGAGGCGGCGAAGGCTGCGAGAAGGATCCCGGCGAAGAGAACGGCGGCGGCGCCCAGGCTGACCCCCTTCGCCTTGACGTGCCCGATGAGCATGCCGATGCCGATGAGCAGGAACAGGGTGAGGACGGCGTTCTCCGCGAGATGGGAGAGGAGTGCGATGACCACGTCGGCGGTGCCCGGCCTTTCATGCGCCTCGCGTCGTTGCGGGGCGGGTGGGTGTACTGCGTTCCCGAAGGATTGTGCCGTCTCCGCGGTGAACGAAGGGCGGACTTCGGTCCGGGGCGGAGCACGGTCTCCCGTCCCGATGGGTGAGCGGTGATTCCACGATATGAGATCGCGGCTCCCCTAGTGACACAGGTGCGTAACGTTCCCATCACCGACACGCAGTCGGTCCACCCACACGGACAGGAGGGGATCGATGGAACGCTCCGACGCCTCCACGACCCAGGACCGGCAGGTGATGACAGGCGCCGAGGCCCTCGTGCGCGCGCTCGAGGACATCGGCGTCACCGACATCTTCGGCATGCCCGGAGGCGCCATCCTGCCGTTCTACGACCCGCTGCTCACGAGCTCGCGGATCCGTCACGTCCTCGTCCGGCACGAGCAGGGCGCTGGGCACGCGGCCGAGGGGTACGCCGTGGCCACGGGACGCGTCGGCGTCTGCGTCGCCACCTCGGGTCCCGGCGCCACGAACCTCATCACCGCCATCGGCGACGCCCACATGGACTCGGTGCCGATGGTAGCCATCACCGGCCAGGTCGGCTCCGGCGCCATCGGAACCGACGCCTTCCAGGAGGCCGACATCATCGGTGCGACGATGCCCTTCGTCAAGCACTCCTTCCTCATCACGAAGGCGGAGGAGATTCCGACGCGCGTCGCCGAGGCCTTCCACCTCGCCGCGACCGGCCGGCCCGGCCCCGTCCTCATCGACGTCTCCAAGGACGCCCAGACGACAGAGATCGAGTACCGGCCCGCCAGCGCCCTCGAGCTGCCCGGCTACGCGCTGCCGGGCCGCCCCAACCAGCGCAAGCTCGCGCAGGCCGCCGAGGTCATCGCCTCCGCCGAGCGGCCCGTCCTCTACCTGGGCGGCGGTCTCAACCGTGCCGACGTCCCGCAGGACGAGCTCCTCGCCCTCGTCGACCTCATCGGCGCCCCGTTCACGACGACCCTGACCGCCCTCGACGTCCTGCCGAGTGGCCACCCGCTCAACCTCGGCATGCCCGGCATGCATGGGACCGTGGCAGCCGTCGGCGCCCTCCAGCGCGCTGACGTCATCGTCTGCCTCGGCGCCCGCTTCGACGACCGCGTCACCGGCAAGCCGGACACCTTCGCCCGGCGCGCCACGATCATCCACGTCGACGTCGACCCCGCCGAGATCTCCAAGATCCGCACTGCGGACGTGCCGGTCGTCGGCGACCTCAAGGACGTCGTCCCCGCGCTCACCAAGGCCTGCGAGCGTCAGTTCGCCGACGAGGAGCGCGCCGACATCGACCAGTGGCTCACCGAGGTCGAGCACATCCGGATTACCTATCCGACGTCGTGGACCGATACTGACGACGGGCTCCTCCAGCCCCAGGAGGTGCTCACGCACCTCGACAAGGCTGCCAGCGACGACACCATCTGGGTCACCGGCGTAGGTCAGCACCAGATGTGGGCCGCCCACTACCTCTCGTTCCACGAGCCGCACACCTGGCTCACCTCGGCCGGCGCCGGCACCATGGGCTACGGCGTGCCGGCCGCCATGGGTGCCAAGGTCGGGGCCCCGGACCGCCCGGTCTGGCTCATCGACGGCGACGGCTGCTTCCAGATGACCAACCAGGAGCTGGCCACCTGCACCCTCAACGAGATCCCGATCAAGGTCGCGATCATCAACAACTCCTCGCTCGGTATGGTCCGCCAGTGGCAGACGCTGTTCTACGGGCAGCGCTACTCCAACACGGACCTCTACACCGGAGCGGGGACGCAGCGGGTGCCGGACTTCGTCAGGCTCGCCGAGGCCTACGGTGCCGTCGGGCTGCGCTGCGAGCGCCTCGAGGACGTCGACGACGTCATCGCCCAGGCCAACTCCATCAACGACCGGCCGGTCGTCGTCGACTTCATCTGCTCCGCGGACTCCCAGGTCTGGCCGATGGTGGCCGCCGGCGTGTCCAACGACGAGATCCAGTACGCGCGGGGCATGAGCCCCCAGTGGGAAGAGGAGTGAGACCGTGAGCGAGAAGCACACGCTGTCCGTCCTGGTCGAGAACAAGCCCGGCGTCCTCACGCGCGTCTCGGCGCTCTTCACTCGCCGCGGCTTCAACATCCACTCCCTTGCCGTCGGCCCGACCGAGCATGAGGACGTCTCGCGCATCACAGTCATCGCGGACGCCGAGGGGCAGGCGATGGAGCAGGTGACCAAGCAGCTCAACAAGCTGGTCAACGTGCTCAAGATCGTCGAGCTCGATCCGGAGACCTCCGTCGGCCGCGAGCTCTACCTCATCAAGGTCCGTGCGGACGACGCCAACCGCACGGCCGTCCTCCAGATCGTCGACCTCTTCCGCGCGCACGTGGTCGACGTCGCTCCGACGTCCGTGGTCATCGAGACCGTCGGCTCGGAGAACAAGGTCAAGGCGCTGCTGGAGGCTCTTGACCCCTACGGGGTCAAGGAGATCGTCCAGTCCGGCGCCGTCGCCATCACGCGCGGCCCACGATCCATCACCGACCAACTCAAGGAGAAGTGAGAAACCACCATGGCAGCTGAGAAGTTCTACGACGACGACGCGGACCTGTCGGTCATCCAGGGCAAGAAGGTCGCGGTCATCGGCTACGGCTCGCAGGGGCACGCGCACGCGCTCAACCTCCGCGACTCGGGCGTCGAGGTCGTCGTCGGCCTGCGCGAGGGCTCCAAGTCCGTCGCCAAGGCCGAGGAGGCCGGCCTCACCGTCAAGCCGATCGCCGAGGCCGTCGCCTGGGCCGACGTCGTCACCATCCTCGCCCCCGACCAGGTGCAGGCCAAGCTCTGGGAGGACGAGATCGCGCCCAACCTCAAGCCCGGCTCCGCGGTCCTCTTCGCCCACGGCTTCAACATCCACTTCGGCTACATCAAGCCCGCCGAGGACATCGACGTCATCATGGTCGCCCCCAAGGGGCCCGGCCACACCGTGCGTCGCGAGTTCGAGGCCGGCCGCGGCGTCCCGGTGCTCGTCTGCGTCGAGCAGGACGCCTCCGGCAACGCCTGGCCGCTCGTCCTCTCCTACGCCAAGGCTATCGGCGGCACCCGCGCCTGCGCCTTCAAGACCTCCTTCCGCGAGGAGACCGAGACCGACCTGTTCGGTGAGCAGGACGTCCTGTGCGGTGGCCTGTCCAAGCTGATCCAGTACGGCTTCGAGGTCCTCACCGAGGCCGGCTACCAGCCCGAGATGGCCTACTTCGAGGTCTGTCACGAGATGAAGCTCATCGTCGACCTCATCAACGAGGGCGGCATCTCCAAGCAGCGCTGGTCCTGCTCCGACACCGCCGAGTACGGCGACTACGTCTCCGGCCCGCGCGTCATCACGCCCGACGTCAAGGAGAACATGAAGGCCGTCCTCAAGGACATCCAGGACGGCACCTTCGCCAAGCGCTTCATGGACGACCAGGCCGCTGGCGCCCCGGAGTTCAAGAAGCTCCGCGCCGAGGGCGAGGCCCACCCGATCGAGAAGACCGGTCACGAGGTCCGCTCCATGTTCGCCTGGCGCTCCGACATCGACAAGGACTACCAGGAGGGCTCCGTCGCCCGCTGATCGCTGACTGACCGTCACCGATCGTGGCGCCGCACGGCGCTCCACGCACGCGGCCACCATCCGGACCTCGGGTCTCGGATGGTGGCCGCTCTGCGTAGCCTGGCCCCATGACTGAGTCCTCCCAGAAGACCATTAAGCTCGCAGTGATCCCCGGCGACGGCATCGGCAAGGAAGTCGTGCCCGAGGGCCTCAAGGTCCTCGACGCCGCCCTCGCGGGCACCGGCGTCACCATCGAGCCCACGACCTTCGACCTCGGCGCCGACCGCTGGCACCGCACCGGCGAGACCCTCACCGACGAGGACCTCGAGGCCATCAAGGCCCAGGACGTCATCCTCCTCGGCGCCGTCGGCGACCCCTCAGTGCCGTCCGGCGTCCTCGAGCGCGGCCTCCTCCTCCGCCTGCGCTTCGCCCTCGACCACTACGTCAACCTGCGTCCCTCCAAGTACTACCCGGGCGTCCCCACGCCGCTCGCCGACCCCGGCGACATCGACTTCGTCGTCGTCCGCGAGGGCACTGAGGGGCTCTACTGCGGCAACGGCGGTGCCGTGCGCGTCGGCACGCCCCACGAGATCGCCACCGAGGTCAGCATCAACACCGCCTACGGCGTCGAGCGCGTCGTCCGCTACGCCTTCGAGAAGGCCCAGTCCCGCAAGAAGCACCTCACTTTGGTCCACAAGCACAACGTCCTCGTCAACGCCGGCCACCTGTGGCGCCGCACCGTCGAGGCCGTGGGGGAGGAGTTTCCAGAGGTCGCCGTCGACTACAGCCACGTCGACGCCGCCACGATCTACATGGTGACCGACCCGGCCCGCTTCGACGTCATCGTCACTGACAACCTCTTCGGCGACATCCTCACCGACGAGGCGGGCGCGGTGACCGGCGGCATCGGTCTCGCCGCCTCCGGCAACCTCAACCCCGTCGGCGAGTTCCCCTCCATGTTCGAGCCCGTCCACGGCTCCGCCCCCGACATCGCCGGCCAGGGCAAGGCCGATCCGACGGCGACGATCTCCGCCGTCGCCATCCTCCTTGAGCACATCGGCCAGAGCGAGGCGGCGGCGCGCGTCGAGGCCGCGGTCGACGCCGACATGGCCGCGCGCGCTGAGGCCAATCGGGCGGGAGCCCCGCTGGTCCGGTCCACGACCGAGATCGGTGATGCGATCGTCTCCGCACTGCGGGCCTGAGCCGGTTCCGGCGGTGGCGTCCTGCTGTAGGGTTCAACAGTCCGTGTGGGAGCACTGAGAGGAATTCGGATGAAGATCGCCGTCGCAGGCACCGGTTACGTCGGCCTGTCGCTGGCCGTGCTACTGTCGCAGCACAACGAGGTTCACGCGCTGGATGTCAACGCCGAGAAGGTCAAGCTCATCAACGCCGGCACCTCCCCGATCGTCGACGCCGACATCTCCGAGCAGCTCGCCTCCGGGAGGCTCAACCTCACGGCCACGACCGACCCGGCGACCGCGTACGAGGGAGCCGACTTCGTCCTCGTCGCCACCCCGACGAACTACGACCCCGCGACGAACTACTTCGACACCTCCCTCGTCGAGAGCGTCGTCGAGGACGCCTTCGAGGCACGTCCCGAGGCCACCATCGTCGTCAAGTCCACCGTCCCGGTGGGCTACGCCGCCGAGCTCACCGAGCGCTTCCCGGGCGCCCGGATCCTCTTCTCCCCGGAGTTCCTCCGCGAGGGCAGCGCCCTCCACGACAACTACTACCCGAGCCGCATCATCGTCGGCGTGTCGGCCAACGCTCCCGAGCAGGAGTCGCTCGCGGCCTCGGCGAGGACCTTCGCCGACCTGCTCGTGGAGGGCGCCCGCGCGCAGGACGTCCCGGTCCTCATCATGCGCTCCACCGAGGCCGAGGCCGTCAAGCTCTTCGCCAACACCTACCTCGCGCTGCGCGTCTCCTTCTTCAACGAGCTCGACACCTACGCCGGGACCCGCGGCCTGGACGCCGCCTCCATCATCAAGGGCGTCGGGCTGGAGCCCCGCATCGGTTCCCACTACAACAACCCGTCCTTCGGCTACGGCGGCTACTGCCTGCCCAAGGACACCAAGCAGCTCCTCGCCAACTACCGCGACGTCCCGCAGAGCCTCATCGGCGCCATCGTCGAGGCCAACGACGTCCGCAAGGACTTCATCACCGAGGAGATCCTCCACCGCGTCGTCGAGCTCGTCTACGGCGGCACCGCCCACCCGGTGGTCGGCATCCACCGTCTCACCATGAAGACCGGCTCCGACAACTTCCGCGAGTCCTCCATCCAGGGCGTCATGGACCGCCTCAAGACCAAGGGCGTCCCGGTCATCATCTACGAGCCGACCCTCGAGGTCGACGAGTTCCACGGCTGGCCGGTCATCTCCGACCTGTCCGAGTTCAAGGCGCGCTGCGACCTCATCGTCGCCAACCGCTGGAACGACGAGCTCACGGACGTCTCCGACAAGGTCTACACGCGCGACCTCTTCCGTCGTGACTAAGACGGCGGGACGCTGAGGCGTCCCCGTCGCCGTTCGTCGGTCTAGAGCGACCAGGATGCGGCCACTCACTGTCCGATCACTGGGCCGGCAGTAGCCTGGGGCCATGTCTGACGCCGCCTCCACCCCCGACTCGCTCGTCACCTCTCTGGCCAAGGCCGCCGCCGTCCCCGTCCCCGCCGCGGACGAGCTCGCGGGCCGCTTCCCGCTCACGCCCAATGCGCACCCGGCCACCGACGCCGAGCGGACCCAGGCGCTCACCGACCTCCAGTTCGGTAGGGTCTTCTCCAACCACATGGCCCACGCCCGCTGGACCCGCGGAGAGGGGTGGGGGAGCCAGGAGACCGTTGGTTTCGGGGACATCTCCCTGTCCCCTGCGGCCGCCGTCCTCCACTACGGCCAGGAGGTCTTCGAGGGCATCAAGGCATACCGTCACGCCGACGGCTCCATCTGGACCTTCCGGCCCCGCTACAACGCCGCCCGACTCAACCTCTCCGCCCGGCGCCTGGCCCTGCCCGAGCTCCCGGAGGAGGACTTCATCGCCTCCCTCGTCGACCTCGTGCGCGCCGACCAGGAGTGGGTCCCCTCCGGTGACGGCGAGTCCCTCTACCTGCGCCCCTACATGTTCGCCTCCGAGGCCTTCCTCGGAGTGCACGCCGGCGGCGTCGTCGACTACTACGTCATCGCCTCCCCGTCGGGCGCCTACTTCACCCACGGGCTCGAGCCCATCAGCATCTGGGTGGCCCAGGACTTCCACCGCGCCGGCCGTGGCGGCACCGGCTTCGCCAAGACCGGCGGCAACTACGCCTCCAGCCTCCTGCCCCAGCAGGAGGCGGCCGCCCAGGGCTGCGACCAGGTGTGCTTCCTCGACGACGTCACCGAGAAGAACCTCGAGGAGCTCGGCGGCATGAACATCATGGTCGTCGACGCCGACGGCACCGTGCGCACCCCGCACCTGACCGGAACGATCCTCGAGGGCAACACCCGCTCCGCGATCATCCGCCTCCTCCAGGACGAGGGGCGTCGCGTCGTCGAGGACACGATCACCCTCGAGGGCCTGCTCGCGGACATCGAGTCCGACAAGGTGACCGAGGTCTTCGCCTGCGGCACCGCCGCCGTGGTCGTCCCCCTCGGCCACCTCAAGGGCGAGGGCTTCGACGTGACGATCTCCGGCCAGGAGGTCACCCGCCAGATCCACGACCGTCTCACCGGCATCCAGTACGGCCGCTACGAGGACCCGTACAACTGGATGTACCGCCTGGTCTGACCCACTCAGACGGACCTGCGCGGAGCGTCGGGGCGCCTGCACACGAGGTCCTCACCGGTGCAGCCGATCACGCACCGGGCGCCACCGCGCCGCCCGCGCGCGCCGTGGCACACTGACGCGGCCGCCGGGACCCCGCCCGCGCGGGAGCACGAGGAGGCCCCGGGACATGGCAACCACGAGCAGCCGGCCGAGCGAGCCGTCGAGCAGCCCGGCGGGCACTACCCGGCCCACCGTCGCCGTCTACGACACCACCCTGCGCGACGGCGCCCAGCAGCAGTCCGTCTCCTTCACCGTCGACGACAAGCTCGCCGTCGCACGCCTCCTCGACGAGCTCGGCGTCGCCTACATCGAGGCCGGCTGGCCCGGCGCCATCCCCAAGGACACCGAGCTCTTCGAGCGCGCCCGCACCGAGCTCGACCTCCAGGCCGCCCGGCTCGTCGCCTTCGGCTCCACCTGCCGCGCCGGCGCCGACGCCGCCGGCGACGAGCAGGTGCGCGGCCTCATCAGCTCCGGCGCCCCCGTCGTCACCGTCGTCGCCAAGTCCGACCCCGTCCACGTCGAGCGCGCCCTGCGCACCACCCGCGAGGAGAACCTCCGCATGGTGCGCGACACCGTCGAGGTGCTCGCCGCCGCCGGACGCGAGGTCATGGTCGACCTCGAGCACTACTTCGACGGCCTCACCCACGACCCCGCCTACGGCGTCGCCGTCGCCCTCGAGGCCGCCCGCGCCGGCGCCACCGCCGTCATCCCCTGCGACACCAACGGCGGCACCCTCCCCGGCGGCATCGCCGACGCCGTCCAGGAGCTGCGCGCCGCCCTCGACAAGGCTGGCTGCGGGGCCTGCACCATCGGCATCCACACGCACGACGACTCCGGGCTCGCCGTCGCCGGGGCCCTGGCCGCCGTCGACGCCGGAGCCCGCCAGGTCCAGGGCTGCGTCAACGGCTTCGGCGAGCGCACCGGTAACGCCAACCTCCTCACCCTCATCGCCAACCTCGAGCTCAAGACCCCCTGGATCGCGCTTCCCGGCGACGACGACGAGCGCGCCCGCCGCCTGGCCGAGCTCAGCCGCGTCTCGCGGCGCGTCGGCGAGATCGCCAACCGGGCGCCGTCGGGCCGCGAGCCCTACGTCGGCTCCAAGGCCTTCGCCCACAAGGCCGGTCTCCACGCGTCCGCCATCAAGGTCGACCCCGACCTCTACCAGCACATCGACCCCGCGCGCGTCGGCAACACGATGAGCATGCTCGTCTCCGAGATGGCCGGGCGCGCCTCCATCGAGCTCAAGGCCCGCGAGCTCGGCATCGACACCGACGGCGACGCCGAGCTCCTCGGTCGCGTCACCGCCGCCGTCAAGGAGCGCGAGGCACGCGGCTACGCCTACGACGCCGCCGACGGCTCCTTCGAGCTGCTGCTGCGTGAGGCACGTGGTGACCTGCCCGAGTACTTCCGCGTCGAGTCCTGGCGGGCGTCCGTCGCGGCCCGGCCGGCGCCGGGGGAGGAGCTGCTGCCGGTCGACGGCGGCACCGAGTCCGAGTCCGAGGCCACCGTGCGCATGTGGGTCGGCGGGCGGCGCTACGCCGTCCTCGGTGAGGGCAACGGACCCGTCAACGCCCTCGACCACGCCCTGTGCGACGCGCTCGCCGAGACCTACCCCGAGATCCGAGGCTTCGAGCTCACCGACTTCAAGGTGCGCATCCTCGACTCCGAGCGCGGGACGCAGGCCATCGTGCGCGTCCTCGTCGACATCACCGACGGCGAGCGCACCTGGTCCACCGTGGGCGTGGGCACCGACATCATCGAGGCCTCCTGGGAGGCGCTGACCGACGGGCACGTCGTCGGACTCATCCGCGCCGGGCTCGAGCCGCGGTAACTTCGTACGTGCGCGAGCAGGACGTCCCTGGACGAGCGATGCGCCGTCGGCGTCGCTCTCGTCCGCAGGCGTCTGGTTGGTGCCGAGCACGGCGCCGCGAAACCGCGCGCAGGTAGCGGTCAGCCGGGCACCGGTCGAGCTCAGCCGACCCCAGGCTCCCAGGTCCCGACGTACTCGTCCGGCGTGAAGCGCCACGCGACGACGTCGGAGCCTGCAGGGGTCAGCCCGCTCAGCCCGAAGGTCTCGTCCGGGTTCCATCCGGCGACGACGCTCGCCACGCCGTCATCCACCTCGATGGCGCGACCGGCGAGCGCGAGGTACGAGGCCACCGGCAGGTGGACGCCGTCGACGCCGTCGGCCGCCACCGCGGCCCAGTCCGGCATCACCCAGGCGCCGTCACGGCCGGTCGTGCAGAACCAGTCGTGGCGCACCGATCGCGTGACGACGAGCGGGTGCCGGCGGCACAGGTCAGCCCAGTCCTCCGGCGAGCGGATCTCAAGAACGTGCGCGTCGTCGGGGACGTGGACGCCGCGCACGACCGCTCGCACCGCTCCGTCGCCGTCCTCCTCGCACCACAGGCCGACGGGGGAGCCGTCCGACAGACGCCGCGACGACGTCGGCACGCATCGAGACGGCGTCGACCACCACGCGCCCGAGGCGTCGTCGGCCGGGGCGTCCGGGAACGGGGTAGTGGAGGCCGCGTCCTCCATCTGCGTGCGCAGGACGACGTCGTCCTGCAGGGCTGCGGCGGGGTGACCCAGAACGGGAGCCGGAGGGGCGTCGTCGTCGGCCCACGTGACCTGGGCCTGCGAGGAGCTCATGGTGGACCACCACCACTCGGTGAGCGGGGATGACGCCACGTGCGCGGCCACGCGGCGAAGCGCGTCCACGACGGGCGGGGCGGCGAGCACTGTCTCGAACGGTTCCTGCGGCTGCCAGTACAGGGCCTGCCCGACCCGCACGCTCAGCGCGCGGATGAGCGAGCCCTCGGTGAGACGCGGCAGGGGGAGCGGTGCGAGCCGGGCGGCGAGGTCGCGCGCGCTCAGAGACTCGAGCTCGGGACGCCAGGTCTCGCGGTCATCGAGGAGCAGGTCGAGCAGGAGACGCCGACCGCGAGGACCCGCGAGGAGGTGACTCGTGGCGTGGGCAGGGCGCTTTACTGCGGTCCTCATCGGCAGTGACGTGCTCAGGCCGGTGCACCCACATCGCCAGCCTGGGACGCCGCAGGCGCTCCAAAGCTCGGTAGCTCGTCCCGACGCAGATAGCCGAGGACCAGCGGAGGCAGGCCGAGTGCTGCCGTAAGAGCCGTGAGGGACTGACGGACGTACGGGTAGACGAGGAAGTACGCGTTCGTCTGGATCCACGCCGCGAGATCAGCGTCTTCCACGACCAGGTCCGGCTCGGCGGAGAACTCCGCGACGTGGAAGACGATGATCGGTGTCTCGCCGCCCTCGGACCCGTCGAGCCGGCACGTGAGTGAGTGGCCGACCCGCACAAGCAGCATCTCCGGGTCGCTCGACCAGTCGTACTGGGGTGGAAGTGGGGTCACGTCGATCTGCATCTCGGGGCCGACTGCACCAACCGGACCCGCGTGCACCTCGTCGACGCGCACGTTGCGCAGCTCAGTGCCCGCGACGATCGCCGCGATCCCGGCGTGCTCAGCGACTGAGCGGGAGTGAGTCACCTTGGCGTCCGGCTCACTCACGAGACCTTCTCCCTGGTGGCCGGTGTAGCCCAGGCGTCGGTGCGCGGGGCCATGGCGGGCTTGAGCCGGACCACCTGCGCCATCGTCGCCGTAGTCGTTCGTGGAGACGGGCGTCCGGCAGCCGGCAGGTCCTTCCACTGAGGTGCCGTTGACGTCACGCGGGCGAGAGCGGTCTCCAGCTGACTCATCTCCTCGAGCGTGAGGAGCGAGTCGTCCACCAAGACCCCACGGCGGGTTCGCAACCACTCGACGATCTGGGTCCATGCCCAGAGCCGCTGGAAGTCGATGCCGACGCAGTCAAACACGGCAGGGAAGTCAGAGCGGCTCGTCCACTTCCGCACGGCCTCGCGGGAGACGCCGACCCGTACAGCGATCTGAGAGGTAGTCACGAGATCCCGGTGGACGCCCACGAGGCGCAGGGCTGGGACGGCCCGTGCGAGATCGCGGTAGGTGATGACCGCCTCATCCAGCGCACGAGGTGCCGCGACGTTGAGCGTCATGAGTGTCAGACCTGGACGCTCCTCCCACAAGATCAGCGGGAAACGGGCTCCGAGCAACTCGGCGGTCGACTCATCATCAAGGTCAATGCCAGTCACGCTGAGCGTGACCTCAACAGTGGGGTACTCCATGGTGGTTCCTCCTGCCGATACTGTACGTGAAGGTTGACAAGTGCCAACCGGATTTGCGCGTGGGTATTCCCACAGCGTTCAGCGGAGCTCGGAGCGAAGCGACAGCAGGCTCTGCTTCAGGGAGTCGTGCCGCTCCTTGAGGTGCTGCCACTCGGAGTGCCTGCGAGGCAGGTCGTCGCGCAGCTTCAGATTGGCCTCCCTGAGGGATGAGGTGGCGTCCCGTGTCAGGTCCGCAGGGGCCATCGAGGAGCGTTCCCCACCGAGGCTCGCCGCGGCACGGCGCTGCGCCGCCTCCTGGTCGATCATGGCTGCGTCGAAGTCCTGCTCCATCTCACTCAGGACACCGCTCGCGTCGTCGAGGTTCGCGAGGATGTCCTCGATTCGCTGCTCGGCATCCGCGAGGGCGAGGAGTGCCTCGGCGCCGTCGAGCAGCCGCTCTGCACCGTCGAGACGCGTGCGGATCGTCGTCAAAACCACCGACACATCGCGATGACCGCATCGCTGCACCCTCTTGAGGGAGGACTGTGCCACGGATTCGGTTCCTCGCCCCGTGGAGAAGATTCGGATCCGGTGCTCCGGAGCGTGCTCTGGGCACTGGAGGATCAGCCCTCCATGGTTGGAGGCGCGCTCGGCGTGCCAGCCGTACTCGCGTGCTACCTCAAGGACCTCCTGCCACGTCTTGTTCTGGTGGCTCCAGACGTCTTTCGTCATCCGGATGACCTCCTCGAACCCTGTGCCAATAGTGAAAGTCTTGCACGCGTGCATGACAATTATCTGCGCGTGGATGAGGCGACTCACGTCGGGATCGTGTGAGCGGCGCGTCGGGCACGACGAAGGCCCCGACTCGATGAGCCGGGGCCTTCGTGATGGGGTGGCTAACGGGGCTTGAACCCGCGACCTCCTGGACCACAACCAAGCGCTCTGCCAACTGAGCTACAGCCACCATCGCTGCGAACGCGTCGCAACGAGTCGGTACTTTATCGGCTCGTACCGGGATGGGCCAAACCGGAGCCCGTGCACTGCGTCACGTGGTGCTGAGCGGCGCCCCAGGTGCCGACGTCGGACGGCTCAGGGTGCGATGGAGCGGGGCCCGCTGGGCGCGGCGAGCTCGGGCGGGGCGGGCCGCGACGGGGCGGGGCGAGCTCGGGCGGGAGGGGGCAGCCAGACGTTGCGACGTGGACGGGATCGGCCGGGGTCGGAAGCGGCAACGCCGGCCACCGCGCGGAGGCGGCGACCGGCGTCGTCGGATGGCTCAGGGGAGCGGATCAGGCGCGGTCCGCCGTCGGGTGCGCGACGATGTCCTCCGCCACGGCCTGGCACTCCTCGCTCGTCGGGCCCTCGCCCTTGGGGAAGAGGACGGCGCGGTAGTAGCGCAGCTCGTCGATCGACTCGAGGATGTCCGCGAGCGCGCGGTGGCCGCCGTGCTTCTCCGGGGACTGGAAGTAGGTGCGCGGGTACCACCGCTTCGCCAGCTCCTTGATCGAGGAGACGTCCACGATCCGGTAGTGCAGGTAGTCGATGAGCTCGGGCATGTCGCGCGCGAGGAAGGTCTTGTCCGTGCCCACCGAGTTGCCGGCGAGCTGCGCCGTGCGGGCCTCCGGGACCAGGGACTTCACGTAGTCGAGGACCTGGCGCTGCGCCTCCTCCATCGTGAGGCCCTCCTCGAGCTCGTCGAGCAGGCCGGAGGAGGTGTGCATCTTGCGCACGAAGTCGTTCATCTGCTCCAGGGCGACGGCCGGGGGCTTGATGAGGACGTCGATGCCCTCGCCCAGCGGCTTGAGCTCGTAGTCGGTCACGACCACGGCGACCTCGATGAGCGCGTCCGCGCTGAGGTCGAGGCCGGTCATCTCGCAGTCGATCCACACCAGGGGATCTGAGGTACTCATCTGTCGACTCACGGTGGGAAGTCTAGCGCCGGCGTGATCGCGGTCCCTGGCGGGTGCGCGGCGTAGGCGGCGAGCGCGTCCGAGGGGCCGGGGGCACGTGGCCCGGGGGAGGGCGCGGCCGGGGCCGCGGCGCCTGTGCGCGTGGTGGTCGTCGTGCCGGGACGGCTCCCGCGTGTCGTAGTCTTGGCGCGCTCCCGGCGCCCGAGGCGGGTGGGGGGCCCGCCTCCGTAGCTCAATGGATAGAGCATCGGCCTTCTAATCCGCAGGTTGCCGGTTCGAGTCCGGCCGGGGGCACCACCGCGCTCGCGGGCTCGCCCCCCCCCGACGCCGATCCGCCCAAGCGCGCGGGCTCCTCCGTCCGGTGGACGCGTGCCCCGCCCGGGGCGCGCACCCTGCGGACCAATACCGGGGTCCGTCGCCACCCCCTCCTAAGGTGGCCCCATGGCCCTCCCCGACCCCTCGAGCCCCGACGGCGACGCCCCTGTCACCGCGCTCAGCCGAGGCCGGCTCTCCGACGTCCTCAGCGACACCCTCGCCTCCCTCCAGTCCCTCAGCCTCCCGCTCGCCGCCGACGGCGTCGACGACGCCCGCCGCCTGCGCGACCGCCTCACCGACCAGCTCCGTGACCAGGTCCTCCCGCGCCTGGCCGACGCCGACGCGCCCGCTGTCGTCATCGTCGGAGGCTCCACAGGCGCCGGGAAGTCCACCCTCGTCAACTCGATCCTCGGCAGCGAGGTCTCCGAGGCCGGCATCCTGCGCCCGACCACGCGCACGCCCGTTCTCGTCACCAGCACCGAGGACGCGGCCGCCCTCGCCGAGCACCCCGTCGCCCAGGTCTGCCGCACCGTCACCTCGGAGGTCGTCCCGGCTGGCCTCGCCCTCGTCGACGCCTCGGACCTCGACTCCGTGCACGCCGGCAACCGTCGCCTCGCCGCCCGTCTCCTCGAGGCCGCGGACCTCTGGCTGTTCGTCACCACCGCTGCTCGTTACGGCGACCACACCCCCTGGGCCTCGCTCGAGGAGGCGGCTCGGCGCGGCACCCCGACGGGCGTCGTCCTCAACCGCGTCCCGGACGCCTCCCTCAAGGTCGTGCGCCGCGACCTCCTCGAGCGCCTCGACGCGCTCGGCCTCGCGGACGCGCCCTTCTTCGTCGTGCCCGACGTCGGCCCCAACGAGGGCCTCCTGCCGACCGAGCTCGTCGCCGAGCTGCGCGCCTGGCTGCGCGCCCTCGCCGGCCGCCACCGCGCCGCCGGCCTCATCAGCCGCACCGGTCGGGGCGTGTGGACCGCGATGCGCACCGACCTCACCGCCCTCGCCGACGCCGTCGACGCCCAGGCGGACGCAGCCGACGCGCTCGACGCCGCCCTCACCGCCCTCCCCGCCGAGCGGCTCACCGTCCTGCGCGAGGACCTCGGCACCGGGCGCCTGGGGGAGGGAGCCCCGTCCACCCGCTGGGTCTCCCTCGCCTCCTCGGGCGGCCCGCTCGCCTCGCTCTCCCAGGGCGAGCGCCTGCGCCGGGGCCTGCTCGGCCGTGCCGAGAGGAGCCGTTCCGAGGCTCTCGCCTCCGTCGCGCAGGAGGCTCGTACCTCGATCGCGGCCCGGCTCGACGCTGCCGTCGTCACGCTCGCCGTCGAGGCCGACCGCCTGCGCGCCGCCGCCACGAGCCGCGGGAACGACGACGCCGAGGCCGAGGACGCCCCGGTCGCTGTGGCCGGCGCCCAGCGGACGAGCACCGGCCCGACCGATGCGCCCGCCGACACGGCCCGCGCCACGGCCGGCGAGACCGTGGCCCGCCGCGCCGTCACCGCCTGGGCCGACGGCCTCACGGCGCTGCCGGGCCACGCGCAGCCTCCGTGCGGCCTCACGGCTGACGCCGCACGGGACCTCGTCCTGGCCGCCGCCGTCGGCGTCGACGGCACCCGCGCGGCCTGTGACCGACTGGGCCTCGACGAGCCGCTCGCCGCTGCCCGCACCGCCCTCGACGCCACGATCGAGCGCACCCTCTCCGACGCCGTCGAGTCCCCTTCCGGGGTCGGCGTCGGCGGCGCGCAGGCCCTGACCGCACCCGACCCCTCGCTCGCAGCGGCCCTGCGTCTGCGCGCCGGCGAGCTCACGCCCCTCACCCGTCCCGGAGCCGCCGCATGACATCCACCCCCACCACGCCCTCTATCAGTGCTGCGACCGGGCGCTCCGCCGGCCGCCACCGCGCCGAGTCCGAGTACTCGGCCCGGCTCGCCACCCGCCTCGACACCCTGCGCTCGGCACTCGCGACCGCTGGCGACGAGGTCCCCACGTGGCTCGCCGGCCCCGCCCGTGAGGGCCTCGACCGCGTCGAGGAGCGCCTTGAGCTCGGCGTGGACCACACCGTCGTCGCCCTCTTCGGGGGGACCGGATCCGGCAAGTCCTCCCTCTTCAACGCCCTGTCCCGCCTCGACTTCGCCGACGTCGGCGTGCGCCGGCCTACCACATCCGTCGCGGCCGCCTGCTCGTGGGGCGACGACGCCGAGGCCCTTCTCGACTTCCTCGGCGTCGCACCGAAGCGCCGGATCCGCCGCGAGTCCCTGCTCGACGCCCACGACGAGGACGAGCTCGCGGGCCTCGTCCTGCTCGACGTGCCCGACTACGACTCCGTCACGACCGACCACGCCCTCCAGGTGGACCGCCTCGTGCCCGTCGCCGACGTCCTGCTGTGGGTCGTCGACCCGCAGAAGTACGCCGACGCTGCCCTCCACGAGGGCTACCTCCGCGACCTCGGCGCCCGCGAGGAGGACATGCTCGTCCTCGTCAACCAGGTCGACACCGTTCCCGAGTCCGGCGTCCAGCCCCTCCTCGACGACGTCCACGCCCTCCTCGCTGCTGATGGCCTCACTGACGTCGAGGTCCTCCCCGTCTCCGCCGTCCGCGGCGACAACATGGCGCGCCTGCGCGAGATCCTGCGCGGCCGCGTCGGCATCGAGTCCAACGCCGCCCGCACCGCCGACGCCGAGCTCGACGCCATTACCGGCCGGCTGCGCGGCGCCGTCGCCCCGAGGCGCGTCGCCCACGACGCCGAGATCGACGCCGCCGCAGCGAACGCCCTCATGCGCGCCGGCGGCGCCACCGCTGTCGCCGACTCCATCCGCACCGGCCTCGCCCGGCTGCGCCCGCCGGCCCTCGCCCACCCCGGCGCGCCTGCCGTCTCCGAGGCGGAGGCCGTGCGCGACTCGTGGCTGGCCCGAACGACGCCGGGACTGCCCGAGCCGTGGGTGCGTGCCGTCGACCAGGCCGCCTCCCGCCCGGCGCCCCTCGCCACGGCCACCGGTGAGGCTGCCGGTGCCGTGGGGCTCCCCGCCGCGCACCGCGCCGGGATCGAGATCGCCTGGTGGCTGGGGCTCCTCGCCCTCGTCGCCGGCGTCGGCTGGGGCGTTCTCGCCGCCGTGACGGGCGGTGCCCTCGGAGGCGCCGGTGGTGCGGCCACCGCGGCCGTCGCACCGGCGGTGCTCATCGTGCTCGGCGTCGTCCTGCTCGCCTGGGCGACAGCCGCCCGACGGCGCCGCGCCGTCCGCGAGGCGGAGGCCTACGCAGCGCGCGTGCGCGAGCGCCTCGACGCCGTCGTCTCCGCCGAGCTGGCGACCCCGGCGGACAACGTCCTGCGCCGGCACGAGGTGCTGCAGGCCGCGCTCGGGCTCTGACGCGGAGCGATCCCGGGCCGCACAGGCGCCGCGGTGACGGGCAGCTCCACAGGCGCTGGACCGTGCGCAACAGACGGAGCCGGACTGCAGCCACGCTGGTCGAGGACCGGTACCAAGACCGGCCCGACCGGCGCAGCAGCCGGTCGCAGCACGCATCCGTCAGGAGCACCGTCATGACCCGCCAGCCCGAGCTCACCGTCCAGGCCGTCCTGGGCACCAACCCGGTCCTCAGCCACGTCGGCGAGGACAAGCGCCCCTTCTGCCGCTTCCGCGCCGCCACGACGCCCTCCGTCCGCACCGCCGACGGCGGTTGGCGCGACGGTGAGACCGTCTGGCTCACCGCGAAGGCCTGGGGCGCGCTCGCCGAGAACCTCGCCTTTTCCCTGCGCAAGGGTGAGCCCGTCCTCCTGCACGGACGACTCAGTCAGGAGACCTGGAGCGGGGAGCGCGGGGAGACGACGAGCAACGTCCTCACCCTCATCACCGCCGGCCACGACCTCACCCGCGGTTACAGCCGGTACACGCGATCCGGCAGCGAGGGAGCGGCAGGCTCAGCGCTTTCAGGCCCCTCAGGGGATTCGGCCTCCAGCGCGCCGTCGGCCGCCTCCGCGGGCTCGACGGCGGGCTCCGCGGCAGGCGCCGGCCTCTCTCAGGAGCACTGGGCGACGGGCGCGTCGGACTCTGACGGCGTCGAGGGGAGCGGGGCCGAGGAGACCAGCCGAACCGACGCCACCGGCGGCGCCGAGGGCACGGCGACGATCGCGCCGTCCGGTGGCCCAGCGACGGGGGAGGAGACCGAGGCGAGCACGCCGCCCTACCTCCTTGCCGACCTCGAGGAGGGCGTCAGCCTGCCGTCGTGACGAGGTGGTCGAGGTCGGCCGGGTGCGCCACCCGCAGGATCTCGATGAGCGCGCGCGTCGCGGCGTCTGCCGCGGCGCCGGCCTCGGGGACGAGACGACGCAGGAGGTCCTCCTCGCGCGACCAGCCCAGCAGCCCCATCTCGTCGCACGCGTCCTCACTCAGCAGCACCCGACCGGCCGCGTCCAGTACGGGCGCGTCAACCTCGACGCCGTCACCGCGGCGCAGCAGCACGAGCCCCGGCACCTCCGGGCTCGGCACCCGTCGCGGCCCGCGCCGCAACCACGAGCGCAGCCCGCCACGCGTCGCCACCGACTCCTCCGTGACCACCGGGGCCGGCGCCGTCAGCAGGATCGTCGTCCCCACCGGGACCTCCTCGAGGTACCGCGCGAGGGACGGGCCGAAGGCCTGCCACGAGCCGCGGTCGACGACGTCGTCGAGGGGAGCGGGGGCCGGGGCGCCGGCGTCAGCGGGGGAGGAGGTCGTCATACGGCCAGGGTATCGGGGTGGGCGCCACAGCACTCACCCGCGTGTCCGCCGCCCTGCTCCGCCCGGCCCTCGCTACGGTGACCGCGAACCGGGGTGCGCTCGCACCCGTCTCGGCCAGGAGAGCAGACATTCGATGATCCGATTCGACCACGTGTCCAAGGTCTACAAGCGGGGCGCCCGTCCGGCCCTCGACGACGTGGACATCTCGATCGAGCGCGACGAGTTCGTCTTCCTCGTCGGAGCCTCCGGGTCGGGCAAGTCCACCTTCCTGCGCCTCGTCCTGCGCGAGGAGCGCCCCACCTCCGGGCGCGTCCACGTCCTGGGCCGCGACCTCTCCCAGGTCTCCTCCTGGAAGGTCCCCCAGCTGCGCCGCGAGATGGGCTTCGTCTTCCAGGACTTCCGGCTCCTGGAGTCCAAGAACGTCATCGAGAACGTCGCCCTCGCCTCGCAGGTCATCGGCAAGCCCGCGCACTACGTCAAGACCGCCGTGCCCGAGGCGCTCGAGCTGGTCGGCCTGTCCGGCAAGGAGAAGCGCATGCCGCACGAGCTCTCCGGCGGTGAGCAGCAGCGCGTCGCCATCGCCCGCGCCATGGTCAACCGCCCCAAGATCCTCCTGGCCGACGAGCCCACCGGCAACCTCGACCCTTCCACCTCCGTCGGCATCATGCGGCTCCTGGACCGCATCAACCGCCAGGGCACGACGGTCGTCATGGCCACCCACGACGACGAGATCGTCGACCAGATGCGCAAGCGCGTCATCGAGCTCAAGGCCGGTGAGGTCGTGCGCGACCAGGCCAACGGCGTCTACGGCTCCGACCGCTGAGCCAAGGGAGCGAGTACCACCATGCGATTCCGCTACGTCCTCTCCGAGACCGGCAAGGGACTCACCCGCAACCTCGCGATGACGGTCTCCGTCATCCTCGTCGCCTTCGTCTCCCTGCTCTTCGTCGGCGCCTCCGCCCTCCTCCAGGCGCAGATCTCCACGATGAAGGGCGACTGGTACGACAAGGTCGAGGTCAGCGTCTACATGTGCCCGCCGTCCTCCTCCTACCCGCAGTGCTCCTCGGGCGAGGCGACCCAGGCGCAGATCGGCGCCGTCGAGAAGCTCGTCAACTCCACGACTCTCGAGCCCTACGTCGCCTCCTACACGATCGAGTCGAAGGAGGCCGCCTACAAGAACTTCATGAAGGCCTACGGCAACTCGTCGATCGGTCGCAACGCCACCGAGGACATGATGCCCGTGTCCTTCCGCATCAAGCTCAAGGACGCGGAGAAGTACCAGGTGGTCGCCGAGCAGTTCGAGGGTCGCGACGGCGTCGAGCGCGTCGTCGACCAGCGCTCCACCCTCGAGCCGCTCTTCCTCGTCATGAACCGAGCCTCGTGGATCACCGGCGGCCTCGCCGCCGTCATGGCGCTCGCCGCGATCCTCCTCATCACGACGACCATCCGCCTGTCCGCCATGAGTCGTTCGCGGGAGACCGGCATCATGCGGCTCGTGGGCGCCTCGAACACCTTCATCCAGCTGCCCTTCGTCCTCGAGGGCGTCATCGCGGCGCTCATCGGTGCGCTGCTCGCCGTCGGCGCGCTCTTCGTCGGCGTCAAGTACGTCGTCACCGACTGGCTTGCCGGCTCCATCAAGTTCACCTCCGCCTTCATCGGCACGAGCGACGTACTGCGCCTGGCACCCTGGCTGCTGCTCGCGGCGGTGCTCATAGCGGCGCTGTCCTCGGCCCTCTCGCTGCGGAAGTACACGAGGGTCTGATCTCATGGGTCTCTCGCAGGTCTCAGCCGCGCGCCGTCGGCTCATCGCCACCCCCGTGGGACCTCGGGGCCGACTCGCGGTGGCGGCCGCCGTCGCCGTCGTCGTCATGGCGCCGATGAGCGCCGTCCAGGCCGATGAACGCTCCGACGCCGCCGACCAGCAGTCCTCGGCCCAGCAGAAGGAGCAGGAGCTCACCGCCTCCCTCGAGGGCGTCTCCTCCGAGCTCGGCCAGGCCTACCTCGACCTGCAGACCGCCACCCAGTCGCTCTCGACCGCGGAGTCCGACCTCTCCACGGCGGAGAAGACGCTCGCCACCAAGGAACGCGAGCAGCAGACGGCATCCGACCAGCTCGACGTCGCCCAGACCGACCTCGACGAGCTCACCAAGGACGCGGACTTCACCAAGAAGACCGCCGACGAGACCGAGTCGAGCGTCGGCCAGCTCGTCGTCTCCACCTACCAGGGGGACAACTCCCTCACCTCATGGTCCTACGTCCTCTCCTCCGACGACGTCGAGCAGCTCACCGACCGTGCCGACACCATGGAGATCGCCTCCGGCGTCCAGGAGTCCGCCCTCCAGGCTGCTGAGACCGAGCGCGCCCGGGCCGCCAACCGCAAGGCGCGTCAGGACGCCACCACCGCCCGGGTCGCCACCCTCAAGAAGCAGGCGGACGACGCCGCGAAGGCCGCACAGAGGGCCAAGGACGACGCTCAGGCCAAGCGCGACGAGGTCGCGAGCCTCAAGACCGAGAAGGAGAACGCCGCCAAGACCCTCGAGGACCAGAAGGGCGACCTCGAGGAGCAGCTCAAGCAGGCCAGTGCCGACGAGGCCGCCGCCGCCGCGAAGATCGCCGAGATCGACGCGCAGAACCAGGCCTCCGCCGCCTACACGGGCACGAGCGGCTCCGTGGACGCCTCCTCGCTCGGCTCCGGCGCTATCGGTCACCCGATCACCGGGCCCCTCACGGTCGCCTCGCCCTACGGCTACCGCGTCCACCCCATCGCCGGGGTCCGCAAGCTCCACGCGGGCGTCGACCTCGTCGCCGCCGAGGGCCAGCCCCAGTACGCCGCGGTCTCCGGCACGGTCACCTACAACCAGAACTCCTCGTGCGGCAACGGCATGTACATCAACGGCGGGATCATCAACGGCCAGTCCGTCGTCCTCGCCTACTGCCACTTGTCCGCCTACTCCGTCCCGGACGGGGCGACCGTCTCGAAGGGGGACCAGATCGGCCTCACCGGGCACACGGGCGGCGCGACAGGACCCCACTGCCACTTCGAGGTCCACATCAACGGGCAGACCCTGGACCCCATGACCCTGCCCGGATTCTGAGCCGTCGCGGGCGGTCACCGGTGCGGCTGGCGGTCCGTCGCTCGCCTGCGCGGGCCGGCGGGCCACGCCTTGACGCCTCGCGTAGGCTGAGCAACCGCGCCGCGCGCCGAGCCGGCGCCGCCGCGTCCAGCGGGACCCAGGGGAAGGAGACGCTCATGGCCAAGAAGCCCGAGAAGCCGCGCAAGCCCACGGCGGGGGAGCGTGCCAAGGCCGCCTCCGACGCCCACAAGACCATCGCCCGGAACAAGAAGGCGACCCACGACTACTTCATCGAGGACCGTTACGAGGCCGGGCTCTCCCTGACGGGAACCGAGGTCAAGGCGCTGCGCATGGGGCGGGCCTCGCTCACCGAGGCGTGGATCGAGATCGACCGCCACGGCGAGGCCTGGCTCGAGGGCGCGCACGTCCCCGAGTACCTGCAGGGCACGTGGAACAACCACGCCCCGCGTCGCAAGCGCAAGCTGCTCCTGCACCGCGCCGAGATCGATCGCCTGGCTCAGCGCGTCCAGGCCAAGGGGTACACGATCGTGCCGCTCGAGCTCTACTTCATCGGCGGACGCGTCAAGATCGAGATCGCTCTCGCGAGGGGCAAGCAGGACTGGGACAAGCGCCAGTCGCTGCGCGAGGCCCAGGACAAGCGCGAGGCCGCGCGAGCGATGTCGGCCGTCAACCGCCGTCGGGGCTGAGCCCACCGTGCTGCGAGGCGCCGCGGCCTCACGAGCGCTCCGCCGGTGCGGGGCCCGTCCCTCTCATCCCCGCAGCGCCCCGAGCGAGGGTTGGGGAGCGTCTGAGCCGCAGCGTGGCTCCGGCTCTCCCTCCTGGCGCGATCCCTTGTTGCGGTTCCGGTCGTCCTCGCCGTTCACCCCCCCCCGGGTGAATTCGGCGCTTCACCCCCTCCTGTGACCGAGGCCCCACCCGGGCCGCACGCGAGGATCTGACCAGGTGAGACGTGGGTGAGTGACGGGTGAATGCCGCGTCACCCTCGTCTACCCCGCAGGGGCCCCGAATGTCTGGGACCTAAGTCATGGCGTACGAAACGGCTCTGTCTCCATGATGTCACGGTGACGTCGCATTGCTGCAACGCACCGCAAGAAGGGGTGTCCGCCCTGCTGTCATCACAGCGGCGCTTGTAGGGTCCTAGCAGCGCCAACACATGGCGTTTGACGAATCCCCCAAAAACTATGAGGAGCTCTCAGTGAGTCCGTCCACGAACGACCGCGCGACCTCGATCGCCCGCGCCGACCTCGCCGCGCACGCCGTCGTCATCGCGTGCCTCGCCGTCGCGGCCCTGTGGCTGCTCAACGGGACTCCCGCTGCCGCCCTGCGCGGCGCCACCCGCGCCCCGCTCGCCGAGACCTCGAACGCACCCTGGGTCGAGGTCCTCACCTCCACCCGCTGGGCCGTCACCTGGGCCGTCCTCGGCTCCAGCGTCATCGCCGGCGCCCTCGCCGGCCGCGTCGGGGCGCGCCGCCGCCGCCTCGAGCGGGACGCGTGGGCCACTCCGGGTGCCACCCAGACCATCGACGGCGTCCTCGTCGCCGGGCGCGCCCCCCTGGGCCTCCACCCCGGCGTCGGCGGTGCCCTCCTTTCCGACGGCGCCACCGAGCGCGACGTCGTCACCTCCATCGTCGAGCTCGCCCGTCGTGGTCACGTGCGACTAGAGCAGGACTGCGTCGGCTCCGCGGTCGCCGGCGTCGACCGCCTCAGGGCGCTCACCGTCCGCCTCACCGCCGGCGACGACGAGCCCAGCGACCTCGAACGCGGCATCCTTGCCGCCCTCGCGGCGCACGGCGGCACCGTCGCCCCGGCGCGCGACGCCGAGGCCTGGAGGGACGTCGTCGCCCGAGGCGTCGTGGCCATCGACCGCGCTGCCATCGCCGAGGGCTACTACCGCCTGCCCCGCCGCGCCATGGTCTCCCGGATGCGTCTGGCGGGCTCGCTCATCGCCGCCGGTGCGCTCCTCATCGCCGCACTGTTCGCGATGAACGGCCTGTCCGTGCTGTGGGCGGCGCCGGTCGTCGTGGCCGGCCTCGTCGTCGCCGAGCTCGGCCACGTCGTCCCGGTCCTCACCCTTCCCGGTGCGACCACCGTTCATCAGCTCGAGGCACACCGCGCCCACCTCCTGCGCAGCTCCACGGTCGAGGCGGTCGCCGACCTGCGCGAGGGGCGCGCCGCGTCCGCGCTCACCTGGGCCAACGCCTACGCGATCGCCGTCCCCGCCACCGAGGTCGACGGCCCGCTCGGCCGAGGCGAGGCCGCCGGCGTGCGTCGGGGTCACGACTGGCTCGCCCTCTGGCCCGCCTGGGCGCTTACTGGTACGGAGTCGACCGAGGACGCGGTCAACGCCGTCGGACGCCGTGCCGCGGAGGAGATCCGCTTTGGCTCCGACCTGCGAGGCATGTCCGTGCTCGCCTGAGCGGGCTTCCACGAGCCTGGAGCCCTGCTCCTGCCAGGAGGGTCGGGGCTCCCTCGTGTCCGACACCTGTCAGACGAGGTCGGGCGCGGCCGTCGCGAAGTGACTCGGCCGGGCCGCGCTGGTACAGTAAGGAGCCGCCCGCACGCGGGCACGTTCCCCGGCTCCGACGCTCCGGCGCCGACCGGGTGACAACTCCACAGGGGATGATCGGTTTCGACGACGGTCGTGGGTTCAGGAGAAGCGGGTCGAGGATGCACAGTCATCTCGTCAACGCTCTGTGCGAACCAATAGGTGCCGATAACTCTCGCACCGACTTCGCCCTCGCCGCCTGAGCGAGCCTCGAAGTCCGTCAGCCCGGGGACTGCTTCCGCCCCGGTTCCTGGCGTCATCTAGGGAGCCACTGCTGAGGCCCCATGTCACGGGGGGCCTCGGGACTCTTACGTGACTGAGCCCGTCGGCGTCCTTGCTCGTGTGAGACGTCGGGGCTGAGAAAATCGCTAGCGAGCTGCGCCCGGAGAAGTCCTGTTGCACCACCGTCGGACCGGGGTTCGATTCCCCGCATCTCCACCTGTGAACGGCCCGGCCGCCACCCTGAGGGGAGGTGGCCGGGCCTTCGTCGTGCGCCTTGCGCGCCGTGCCAGCCCACCTGCACGTCGGTGCGGCTCGCGCCGCGCCACGCCTCGAGTGAGGCCCCCCTGGTGGGCGCCGTCCCGCGGGGTGCGTGTCGGGCCACGGCGGTGGCGAGCTGCTCGGCGTCGAGCCAGGCGCCGAAGAGTCGGCCGTCAGGGCGGAAGAGCCCGGCGTGCTCGGGCGGCACGGCCACGGCGCCGAAGCCGAGCAGGTCGACGAGCTCGCTCGCGGTCGCCTGGGCCTCGGGGTCGTCGGAGACGACGCCGAGGACGCGCCGGGTCCCGCCCTCGGAGCCTGGGCGCGCGGAGTCGATGAGCTCCTCGTAGGAGACGTGGTTGAGGGTGCGGGCCACGTGCTTGCCGGGGTAGCGGTCCGTCGCGGTGGGCGGCGCACCGGTCGGGGTGCCGGCGGTCCCCGTGGTCTCTCAGGGGTTCGTCGCGTCGATGATCGTGCCGCGCACGTGGGAGAGGTCCAGGTCCGCGACGGCGGTTGCGGGCACGGCGAGGACGACGACGTCGGCGCGCTCCTCGGGCTCGGTGAGGCGGTCCCAGCTCACGAGCTCGGCCTCGGGCAGGACGGACCCGACGATGACCGGCAGAAGGGACGAGGGGTGCGCGGTGACGAGGGTGGTGAGACCTGCGGCGGCGGCGAGCCTCCCGACGGCGGCCCCCAGCTTGCCGGCTCCGATGATGCCCGCGGTCCTGATCATCATGCCGTGGGAACCGTGCTGGTCGTGCGCGGTATTCCGTGCGAGGCCGGGCGGCCGTCATCGTCCTGTCCTCCGACGGCCCCGTGCGCGTCTACGAGCGCATCTCCACGCTCAACGCCCTGTCCGGGGGACGCGCGGAGCTTACCGTCGGACGCGGCTCCTTCACCGAGTCCTTCCCGCTCTTCGGCTGCGACCTCTCGAAGTACGAGGGCCTCTTCGAGGAGAAGCTCGCCATGCTCGTGAGGCTCTGGCGCGAGCGCCCCGCCACCTGGGACGGCGACCTCGCCCAGTCGCTGCGCGAGCAGGAGCTGTATCCGCCGCTCGACGCCGCCGGCTCCGTCCCGCCCCTCGCCGTCGCCGTCGGCGGCTCTCCTCAGTCCGTCGTTCGCGCCGCCTACGACGACCTCGACCTGCGCCTGGCCGTCATCGGCGGCGCACCCGAGCGCTTCGTCCCCTTCGCGGACCTCTACCGACGCGCCCAGGACGAGTTCGGCCACGCCCAGGACAGCTCCATCGCCTTCCACAGCCCCGGCCTCGTCGCAGACACGGACGAGGAGGCCGCGGAGGCCTTCTACCCGCAGTACGCCGCCAACAACAACCGCGTCGGTGCCGAGCGCGGCTGGCCCCGCACGACCCGGGCGCGATTCAACGACGAGGTCGCCCACGGCGCCCTCTTCGTCGGCTCTCCCGAGACCGTCGCCCGCAAGGCCGCCGACGCGATGCTGGCGCTCGGCGCCGACACCTTCGACCTCAAGATCGGACTCGGCTCCCAGGAGGCGCAGCTGCGCTCCATCGAGCTGCTGGGGATTAGGGCGGCCCCGATGGTGCGCGAGATGGTCGACGACGCGGCCTGACAGCACCTCGCCCCCCCCCGCGTACGACGACGTCGGCCGGCCCCTACGGCGGAGACGGCCGACGTCATCGCGTCTAGGGCGTGGGCCTCACATCTCCTGGTAGCGGGCCCTGAGGACCGAGTACGCGCCGTAGAGGATGAAGCCGACGCCCGCTGCGCCCAGGAGGACGCTCCCAGCCGGGAGCCTGCTCATCTCGCGGAAGGCGGCGTCCATCCCGCGGACCTTGCCCGGGTCCGTGCTCACCGAGGCCCACACGAGCATCGCCCCGACGCCGGCGAGGGCGAGGCCCTTGGCGACGTAGCCGACGGCGCCTGTCAGCGTGATCGCCCGCCCGACCTGGGCGTCACCGCTGGGGGAGAGGCCCCGCTTGAAGCGCTGCGTGGTGCCGTTGTAGACGTGGTATGCGCCGACGCCGATGACGACGAGTCCGGCGACGACGACGAGGGCGCGACCGGCCCCAGAGCCGAGGAGGCCTGACGTGGCCGACTGCGTCTGGTCGCTCGAGCTCGAGCGGCTGCCGAGGGCGAACCGGGCGGCCGTCACCGCGAGCGCGAGGCAGACGACCCCCCCCTTGCCGGCCGACTTGACGATCGAGCCCCAGCGCTCAGCGCCGTCCCGCCTCGCACCGTCCCCGCCCGCCTCGCACCGTCCCCGACGACCGCGTCGAGCGGGTAGAAGACGGCGAGCGCGACCATCGCGACAGCTCCCAGACCGAGAACGACCGCTCCGCCTGGCGCCTGGGCCAGCTCGGCGAGTGCTCCCGACTGGTCCGCTGAGCCTCCCGCGCCCCCGCCGGAGCCTCTGGCGATGCTCAGGCTGACCCACCGGGGTGGTCACTCATCGGGCAAGCGTAGAGCGCGGAGCGGGACACGTCGGGGTGAGGGCCGGAGAGGCGTTGCCGGTGCCCGGGCCGCGCCTCCCGCGAGCCGTCCAGCACGACGTGGGCCGATCCCCGCGGGGGACCGGCCGACGTCACCGTGCCCGGCTGCGGCCGGGCGACCGGGCTCAGTCGAGCTGCTCGAACTTCCGGGTCCAGGCCGAGCGGATCGGGTTCGCGTCCGCGACCATCGCGTCGAAGCGCTCGTCGGCGATGTCGACGACCTCTCCGATGGCGGTGCGCGCCTCGCGGACGGGCGATGCTTCGACGCGCTTCCAGCCGGCGGACACGAGCCGCTCGCGGTCCGCGACCCTGGCGACGCACATGACGAGTGGACGACCGAACTTCTCGTGGTACGCGTCGGTGAGGGCCCGCAGTTCGGCCTCCTCGGCGTCGTTCATGTCGGCCAGGGCGAGGGATGCCGTGTCGAGCTGCGCCTGGCGGGCCGCTTCGTCCTGCTCGCGGCCGGAGGCCGGCACGAGGAGGTCGACGACGTCGTCGTAGCCGGCGATGAGCTCCTCCTGCTCGGCCGGGGAGGCGGCGAGGACCTCGTCCTCGAAGGCCTGGCGCAGGTCGGTGGTGGAGGCGAAGGGGCGGTGCTCCCAGACGCGCTCGGCCGGCCACCGCGCGCCCGCGTGGAGCCGCGAGAAGGTCTCGACGAAGGTGCCGCGGTCCATGGCGTTGACGTCCTCGACGCTCACGGCACGGCCGTCGACGAGGGCGACGTCGGTGCTCTCCTGGTGACCCACGTGGAAGAAGAGGAGGTTGAGGACGACGGCGGTGAGCGCACCGATCGTGACGCCGGAGCCGAAGATGATGGACAGCCAGGACGGCACCATCGAGGCGATGCCGGGCTGGAACGTGACGAGCAGCGCGAGGCCGATGGAGGTCGAGACGATGACCTCGTTGCGGGTGTCGTGCATGTTGACCTTGCCGAGCGTCTGGATGCCGACGACGGCGACCGAGGCGAACATCGCGAGCGAGGCCCCGCCGATGACGGGCGTGGGGATCGCGTCGACGACGGCGCCGGCCTTGGGCAGCAGCCCCAGCACGATCATGATCGCGCCCGCGACGGTGACGACCCAGCGTGAGCGCACGCGCGTGAGCCGCACGAGGCCGACGTTCTGCGCGAAGCAGGTGTACGGGAAGGAGTTGAGGACGCCGCCGAGCATGGTGGACAGGCCGTCCGCGCGCAGGGCGTTCGCGATGTGCCGCGGCGTGATGCGGCGTCCCACGACCTCGCCGGTGGCGAAGACGTCGCCGGTGGTCTCCACGGCGGTGACCGCCATGACGATGAGCATGGACACGATGCCGGTCACCGGGAAGGTCGGCAGGCCGAAGAAGAAGGGCGTCGTCACGCCGAAGGCGTGGGCCTGGGAGACGCCGGAGAAGTCCGCGTCCCCGAGCGCCCAGGCGACGACCGTCATGGTGACGAGTGAGACGAGCACCGAGATCGTCGCCATGAAGCCCTTGAAGACGCGCTGGACCAGGACGATGAGGGCGATCGTGCCCATCGCGTAGGCGAGACCCTTGAGGGTGAGCGCCGTGGCGTCCTGCCCGGCGGTGGCGTTCGTGCCCCAGGAGACGATGTCCGAGGCGGAGACGTTCATGAGGGTCGTGCCCATGACCGTGAGGAGCGTTCCGGTGACGACCGGCGGGAAGAAGCGCAGGAGGCGCGCGAACCACGGGGCGGCGATGAAGGTGGCCAGTCCCGCGGCGATGATCGAGCCGTACATGGCGGCCAGGCCCGCGGTGCCGCCGGAGCCGCCCGAGGCGGCCAGGCCGATCGCGATGAGCGGCGAGACGGCGGTGAAGGTGACTCCCTGGATGAGGGGCAGCCGGACGCCGATGTGCTTGCCGAGTCCGGCCGACTGGATGATCGAGGCGATGCCGCAAGTGAACAGGTCGGCGTTGATGAGGTGGACCGTCGTGATCCCGTCGAGCTTGAGCCCGGAGGCGATGACGAGGGGGACGACGACGGCGCCGGCGTAGAAGGCGAGGACGTGCTGGATGCCGAGGACGGTGAGGCGGCCGACCGGGGGGACGGCGTCGACGGGGTCCTTGGGGCGGTGCGTCGTCAGCGTGGCGCTCGACGGCACGGTCGATGAGGGGCCGGAGGCGTGGGCCGCGGTGGCGGCCGAGCCCGGGGTGTCCTGAGCCATGAGTGGTGCTCCTGGGGTCCGGGGACGGTGGAGGGGACCGGAGCATTCTGCGCTCGTGCGACGCGGGCGAACGAATCGCGCTGGTGGGGGGGCTCTGCGGCCGGACGGGCGACCCGCGCGAGGGCACGCCGGTGGAGGCGCCTTCTCGCGCTCCCGGAGCGAGGGTCGTGACGGGGCGTGTCGAGCGCGGGCGGCTCAGGAGCGCGCGGGGCGCGCGGCCTGGTGCCCGGAGTCCTCGACGAGCGCGGCCAGCGCTGCGTCGCGCTCGCGCAGGGCGCCGCGCAGATCCTCGACGTCGGCCCCTCGCAGCGCCTCGACGATCGCGGCGTGCGCGCGGGCGACGCGCTCGTCCGGAGGGACGAGGCGGACCGCCTCCGGGGGAGCGGTGCGCAGGGCGACCTCGGCGGCGGCCTGGGAGAGGCGTGCCAGGAGGGGCTCGTCCCCGAGGGGCGCGAGGAGCACCTCGTGGAAGCGGTGCGCGGTGGTGAGGAGGCAGCCGGTGGACGGAACGTCGCCCTCGGTGACGGCAGGCCTTCTGGGGGAGGTCCACCCTGGACCGCCCATGGAGGCGGCGGCCTCCTCGAGGGCGAGGAGGCCTCCTGCCGGCTGTGCGGCCCACGCGCGGACGAGCTCGGGGGCGAGCGCCTCGTCCAGGACGGTGCGGGTCGCCATGACCTCGCGCAGGCTGCTCAGGTCCTCGCCCGGGCTCAGGAGCCCCCGGAACACGAGGGACTCGACGGCCGGGCGCAGCGAGACCGAACCGACGAACATCCCGTGGCCGTGCCGGACCTCGACGATGTCGAGGGCCGCGAGCGTGCGGACGGCCTCGCGCACGCTCGAGCGCGAGACTCCCAGCTCCTCGCACAGCCGCGCCTCGGTCGGCAGGGGGTCGCCCGGGGCGAGGTGGTCGCGCAGGATGTAGGAGCGGATGGCGTTCTGCGCGGCCTGTGCCTGGGTGCGGGAGGCCGCGCCCGAGCCTCGGGCGGTGCGCATGACTGCCATTGTGACCGCCTACGGGCGTCGGCGGGGCCGAACGGGAGAGGCAACCCGGACGCCCTCCTTCCTCCGGAGGGACGGCGCCTCGCGTCGGCCGGTACTGACGCCCTTGAGCCGTGTCCGCGGCGCGCTGGGGCGGCTCCGCACGCGCCCCGATGCGTGTGTGGCGGGTGTGACTCAGGGTGCGAGATCTCGGGTGAAGACGAGGCGCCACGCCGGAGAAATCGCCGTCATATCTGACAAAACGGCCCGTTTGTGCATAGCGTTGCCGCCAGCGGCACCGAGCCAGAGGTGCCGACCCACGATCGAGAGGCAGATACATGTCCGTCAACCGCACCGAGCTCATCGCCGCCATCGCCGAGAAGGCCGGCCTCACCAAGACCGACGCCGACGCCTTCCTCGGCGCCTTCCAGGACGTCCTCGTCGAGTCCGTCGCCAAGGGCGAGGCCGTCAAGATCACGGGCCTCATGGGCGTTGAGCGCGTCGAGCGCGCCGCTCGCACCGGTCGCAACCCCCGCACGGGCGAGGAGATCCAGATCCCGGCCGGCTACGGCGTCAAGCTGACCGTCGGCTCCGTCCTCAAGAAGGCTGTCTCCTCCAAGTGAGTCGGGCCTGAGGGGCGCCGCTCCCCAATCGCCGCGAGGCGCGCCGTCCCGACCGGGACGGCGCGCCTCGCGCTGTCTCCGAGCCGGCACTGGGCACCATCGGGCCGTGAGCACTCCCTCCGTCCCGAGCCCGGCGCGCCCCGTGCGCTCCCTGCGTCGCGTCATCCTGGCCGTCGCCCTCGCGAACCTCCTCTACGGCCTGCTCGAGGCCGCCGTCGGACTGCGCATCGGCTCCGTCTCCCTCCTCGCCGACGCCGCCGACTTCGGCGAGGACGCGGCGATCAACCTGCTCGTCGCCCTCGCCCTGGGCTGGAGCGCCCAGCGGCGGAGCGTCACCGGGCGCGTCCTCGCCGTCATCGTCCTCGTCCCGGCCGCCGTCGCCGGGTGGGAGCTCATCGGCAAGCTCGGCGACCCCGTCGCTCCGGCCGCGGGCGCTCTCACCCTCACCGCGGTCGGTGCCGCGGTCGTCAACCTCGGTTGCGCCCTCGCTCTCGTGCGCGTGCGCTCGCGCGGGGGCTCGCTCACGGCGGCCGCCTGGTACGCCGCCCGCAACGACGTCCTCATCAACGTTCTCGTCGTCGTCGTCGGTGCCCTCACGGCGGCCACGGGCTCCGTCCTGCCCGACGCCGTCGCCGGCGCCCTCATGATCCTGCTCGGTCTCCACGCCGCCTGGGAGGTCTGGGAGGCCGCTGAGGGCGAGGAGGACGAGGAGGACGAGGAGGATTGCGCCGGCCGGGCCTGAGGGGCGCTGGCCGAGACGCGTCCGACGCGCGGACGACCCCTGTTCGTTCCCGGGGGTGAAGTGCGTCCGTGGCCCGGCTCATAGCCTCGCCCCATGAGCAAGATCCCTCCCGGCCCTGACCTCGTCGCCGGTACCGCCCTCGTCCACGGCGTCGACGTCTGGGCTGAGCCCACCCGGTCCAAGGCGCTCCTCGGCGTCCTGCCCGACGGCCTGAGCACCTCAGACCGACTCAGCGGCCTCGACCTCGTCGCCCACTCCGGGCGCCTGCGCGGCCTCGACCGCGAGACAGTTGCCCCGCGCGCCACCGAGCTCCTCCACGTCCTCGGCCTGTGGGACGCCGGCACCACGCTCGTCGCCGACTACTCCGCCGGCATGCGCAAGAAGGTCCACCTCGCCTGCGCCCTCGTCCACTCGCCCAGCGTCCTCGTCCTCGACGAGCCCTTCGAGGCCGTCGACCCGGTCTCCGCCCAGACGATCCAGGGGATCCTGCGGGACTTCGCAGGGGCGGGCGGAACCGTCATCATCTCCAGCCACGTCATGGCCACGGTGCAGCGCTTCTGCGGCCACGTCGCCATCATCAACCGCGGGATCGTCGTCGCCGCCGGCACGACGGCGCAGGTCGCCGACGGCGCCGCGACCTCGAGGACCGCTTCGCCCAGCTCGTGGGCGCCCCGACGGCGAGGGAGGGCCTGTCGTGGTTGCGACCCTCGTCCGACTGAGGCGGCGCCTCACCCTCAACGCCGTCACCCGCAGCCCGTGGATGATCGTCACCGCCGTCATCGGGGGCCTCTACGGCCTCGCGGTGCTGGTGTCCCCGTCAGCGGGGCCGCGGCGCTGGGAAGCCGCGCCTCCACCGAGGCGATCGCCACGGTGCTCGCAGCCGTCGGCGCGCTCGCCGTCCTCGCCTGGACGCTGCTGCCGCTTCTCCTCACGGGCCTCGACTCGGCCCTCGACCCACACGCCATGGCCGCGCGGACGGTGCCCTCGCGGGGCCTCGCCCGCGCTCTCGCCGTCGGCGCCGGAGCCGGCCTGCCCGGGATCCTCACCGGGCTGGGGACGCTGCTGCCCGCGCTCACGTGGGCGCTCGCGGGGCAGTCGGGCCCGGCGCTGCTCGCCGTGCTCATGGCCCCCGCCGCCCTCGCCACCTGCGTCCTGCTCAGCCGCGTCGTCGTCATCGGCGCCGGGCTGACGGGCTCCAGGCGCGGGCGCGACGGCGTCGCCGTCATCGGGGTCGTCCTCATGCTCGCCATGTCTATGGCCCCGAGCCTCGTCTCCACGGCCGCCGCCTCGGGCTACTTCGACGGCGCACGCCTCGCCACCGCGGGTCGGGTCGCGGGCCTCACGCCCTTCGGCTGGGCCCTGGCCGCACCCGGCTACCTCGCCCTCGGGGAGCCCGTGCTCGCGGTCCTCCTCGCCCTCGGAGCGATCGCGCTCCCGGCGGCGCTGCTGCCCCTGTGGGAGCGCGTCGTCGCCCGCGTCATGACGGGGCCGGCCCGGACGGCCGGCGGAGCGCGCGCCTACGCGGAGACCGTCGTGGCTGGCCCAGGGCCCGCCTCAATGGTCGGTCTGGACACGCTCCCGCCGAGTCAGCGCGCGGTCTCGCGCACGGGGTGCTGCCCTGGCACCGGTGCCTGACGCGGGTACTGCTTTCGCCCGCGGCCGCCGTCGCCGCCCGGTGCCTGCGCTACTGGCGGACCGACCCGCGCTACCTCACGCAGGCCGTGAGCGTCGTCGCCGTCGGGCTCGTCGTGGCGGTCTCGACGATGGCGGGACACAGGGCGAGCGGGGTCGAGGTGCCGGTCGGGCCCGCGGGGACCGGGTCTCCGGGCGCGGGTGTCCTTGCCGCGCTGCTGCTCATCGCGGTCATCGGCGGCTGGGCCATCCACGACGACCTCGGCATGGACTCCACCGCGCTCTGGCTCCACCTCAGCTCCGGGGCTCGTGGGAGGGACGACCGTCTCGGTCGTGCCGTCGCGCTCATGGCCTGGCAGGTGCCCCTCGTCCTCGCCGTCGGGCTCGGCCTGTCGGCGTGGTCAGGAGCCTGGTACGCCCTGCCCGCGGTGCTGGGACTGACGGCGGCCCTGGACGGGGCGGCGCTCGCCTGGTCGAGCGTCATGAGCGTCCTTCTGCCCTACGAGACGAACCCGCCGGGGGAGAGCCCGCTGCGCTCGCGGACCTCCGGGACCGCCTTCGTCGCAGTCCTCGTCCAGATGGCTGGGCTCCTCGTCGTCGTCGCGGCCGCCCTCCCCGCGGTCGCCGGGCTCATCGCTGGCGCGGTCACCGGGGCGTGGGGCTGGGGCTGGGTGCTCCTCGTCGGCGGCGTCGCCTGGGGCGCGGGACTGAGCTGTATCGGCGTCGTGCAGGGTGGGCGACTCCTCGACGCGCGCGGTGCGCGTGTGCTCGCCACGGTCCGCACATGGCCTGGCCACGAGCTCACCTGACGGGTGTTGTGATCGGAAGTGACGGGTGTGTCGCGAGAAACGCTCGTAAAAGTCACAGTCGCGATCGAAAATGAATGAAATCATGTAGAGGTGCGCAGAATATTGCTTCTACGTGGGTGCGACGCCTAGGCTCCGAGTAACCCGCCCGAGCGGGACCGAGCAGCAGGAGGTCCACCATGGAGATCGTCGTCCTCGACAGCCCGGAGCAGATCGCCCAGCGCGCGGCCGACCTCATCGAGGGCGTCCTCGCTGAGCGCCCCGACGCCGTTCTCGGGACAGCCACCGGCTCCAGCCCCCTGCCCCTCTACGAGGAGCTCGCCCGCCGGTGCTCCTCCGGCCGTCTCAGCCTCGCCCGCGTCACCGCCTTCATGCTCGACGAGTACGTCGGTCTGCCGGATGACCACTCCGAGCGCTACCACGCCTTCATGGAGCGCCACCTCCAGACGGTGACCGACCTGCCCGCGGAGAGCCTCCACGGACCCGAGGCGCCGGCTGGAGCCGACGCCGACGCCCTCGAAGTCGCGTGCCGCCGCTACGAGGACGCGATGGCCGCCGCCGGGTACTGCGACCTGCAGATCCTCGGCATCGGCTCCGACGGCCACATCGGCTTCAACGAGCCCGGCGGCCCGCTTGACTCGCGCACCCACGTAGGCGTGCTCGCCGAGTCCACCCGGCGCGACAACGCCCGCTTCTTCGAGGGCGACGTCGACGCCGTCCCGACTCGCTGCCTCACCCAGGGCCTCGCCACCATCATGGAGGCCCGCCGTCTCGTCCTCATCGCCACGGGCGAGGGCAAGGCCTCCGCCGTCGCCGCCATGGTCGACGGGCCCGTGAGCGAGGACCTCCCTGCGAGCGTCCTCCAGCAGCACGACGACGCCCTCATCCTCCTCGACCCCGCCGCTGCCAGCGGCCTGACAAGCTGCGGCCGGGTCGTCACCGCCGCCTGAGCGCCTGTCGGTCGGTCCGTGAACCGCCTCATCCCGCGCGACCCCGTCCAGCGTCTCCGGGGAGAGAGTCACCACAGGGGGCCGCCCGGGGAGTCGTCCGCGCCGGGACCTACACTGGCGCCCATGAGCGATCCCCTCGAGCAGCCACAGGACAGCGCCGACCCCGGCCCCCCCGGCGGCCCGAGCGAGCCGGGCAGCCCGCTCTCCGACCCGGCCACCGGCGCCTCCACCGGCACCGCGGTCCTCGAGCGCGAGGAGCTGCAGCCCACGGACGACGGCGACGCCGACCGCTTCGCCCACTACGTCCGCAAGGACAAGATCGCTGCCGCCGCGGCCACGGGACGCCCCGTCGTCGCTCTGTGCGGCAAGGTCTGGACCCCCGGGCGCGACCCGTCGAAGTACCCGGTCTGCCCCACCTGCAAGCAGATCTACAACGACATGCAGTCCGGCGGCGACGGCTCCAAGGGACCGCGCCGTCCCCGCTTCCCCTTCGGCCGAGGCGGTCAGTGAGCCCCGCGCGAGGCTCCCAGGCGTCCAGCAACCCGCACCAGCCCTCGATCTTCGCCGCGGAGAACCTCTCCCCGGCGTACCCGCAGCGTGCTGCCTGGGGCACGTCGCGTCCGCTGCGCGCCTGGCAGGCCGCCGCCCTCGAGAAGTACCTGGCGGAGGGGCCGCAGGACTTCCTCGCCGTCGCCACCCCCGGCGCCGGCAAGACGACCTTCGCTCTGCGCGTCGCCACCGAGCTCCTCTCCGCGGGCGAGGCCCACAAGGTCACCATCGTGTGCCCCACCGAGCACCTCAAGTACCAGTGGGCCGAGGCCGCTGCGCGCGTCGGCATCCACATCGACCCCAGCTACACCAACAGCCAGGGGGCGCTCGGCTCGCGCTTCGACGGTGTCGCCCTCACCTACGCGCAGGTCGCCGCCAACCCCAACCTCCACCGGGCCCGCACCGACCGCACCCGCACCCTCGTCATCCTCGACGAGATCCACCACGGCGGCGACGCCCTGTCCTGGGGCGACGCCATCCGCGAGGCCTTCACACCCGCCCGGCGACGCCTCGCGCTCACGGGGACGCCTTTCCGCTCGGACACCTCGCCCATCCCCTTCGTCCGCTACACGGAGGAGACGGGCGGCATCAAGCGCTCCAAGGCGGACTACTCCTACGGCTACTCCGACGCGCTGCGCGACGGCGTCGTCCGCCCCGTCATGTTCATGACCTACTCGGGTGAGATGCGCTGGCGCACCAAGGCCGGGGACGAGGTCGCCGCCCGGCTCGGCGAGCCCCTCACCAAGGACCTCGAGGCCCAGGCCTGGCGCACCGCGCTGGACCCGACGGGGGAGTGGATCCCCGCCGTCCTCGCCGCCGCCGACCAGCGTCTCACCGAGGTGCGCCGCCAGGTCCCCGACGCCGGCGGCCTCGTCATCGCCACCGACCAGACCAGGGCCCGCGCCTACGCCAAGCAGCTGCGAGCCATCACCGGCGAGTCGCCCACCGTCGTCCTGTCCGACGACTCGGGCGCCTCCAGCCGTATCGAGACCTTCTCGGAGTCCACCGACCGGTGGATGGTGGCCGTGCGCATGGTCTCCGAGGGCGTCGACGTGCCCCGCCTCGCCGTCGGCGTCTACGCGACGAGCACCTCCACCCCGCTGTTCTTCGCCCAGGCCGTCGGGCGCTTCGTGCGCTCCCGCGCCCGCGGCGAGACCGCCAGCGTCTTCCTGCCCACGGTCACGCCCCTCCTGGGCCTGGCCAATGAGATGGAGGTCGCCCGCGACCACGTCCTCGGCCGCCCCGCCTCCAACGAGGACGAGGTCTTCGGCTGGGCCGAGGACAGCCTCATCGAGCAGGCCAACAAGGAGGAGAAGGCCTCCGACGACCTCCTGGGCGGCTACGAGTCCATGGGCTCCACCGCTGAGTTCGACCGCGTCCTGTTCGACGGCGGCGAGTTCGGCACCGGCGCCATGGTCGGGAGCGTCGAGGAGCAGGAGTACCTCGGACTGCCGGGCCTGCTCGAGCCTGAGCAGGTGACCGCCCTCCTGCGCCAGCGCCAGGACAAGCAGATCGCCTCCCAGAAGCGCGAGGCCGCAGCCGCCAAGCAGCGCCGGGCCAACTCCGGCGTCGATGACGCCCGCCGCCGTCAGGCCGCCCGCAAGGAGCTCAGCCAGCTCGTCGCGGCCTGGGCGCGCCGGACCAACAAGCCCCACGGTGTCGTCCACAACGACCTGCGCCGCGTGTGCGGCGGCCCCGAGGTCGCCCAGGCCTCCACCGAGCAGATCGAGAAGCGCGTCCAGACGCTCCGCCGCTGGTTCGTCGGCAAGCGCTGAGCGCCTGGAACCGGTCCGGCTCGAGCACGACGTCGCCCGTCTCCCCACGTGGGGAGACGGGCGACGTCGTCGTGCTGGGAGGCCGTCGGCAGCCCGGGCCGCCGCGGAGGGACCCGTGGCGGTGGCTCAGCCCTGAAGCGTCTTGCGGCCGTCGAGGTCGAGGTGGCGCGTCGGGACGGCCGGCTCGCCCTCCGAGAGGCGCCAGGCGTCGTAGGGCAGCTCGGCGCGCGAGGCGCGGTGGCGCTCGGCGGCGGCCTTGAGGGCCTGCGGCCCACGGTGCTCCTCGACGATCTCGCCGTTCCTCACCAGGTCCACCTGGAGCGGGCGGGCACCGGCCTCCTCGAGCGCCGCGAGGGCCTCGCCCTCCTCCCGGGCGGAGACGACGAGCTCCTCGACGGCCGTGCCCCTGGCGTCCAGGACGCGTCCGGCCCACTTGCGCCCGCCGACGGTGGCCTTGCCGCCCGCGGAGAACTTGGCGACCTCCTGCATGACGCCGTCGTCGTCGACGCGCTCGACGAGCTTGTAGACGAGCGCCGCCGTGGGGCGACCGGAGCCGGTGACGAGCTTCGTGCCGACGCCGTAGGAGTCGACCGGGGCCGCTCCGAGCGCCGCGATGGCGTACTCGTCGAGGTCGTTGGTGACGGTGATCCTCGTGCTCGTGGCGCCCAGGTCGTCGAGCTGCTTGCGGGCCTTGAAGGCCTCGGCCACGAGGTCGCCGGAGTCGAGGCGGACCGCGCCGAGCTCGCCGCCGCCGTCGCGCGCGGCCTGGACGGCGCGGGTGATCCCGCGCTCGATGTTGTAGGTGTCGACGAGGATCGTCGTGCCCGGGCCGAGGGCCGCGACCTGCGCCGCGAAGGCCTCCGCCTCGGAGTCGTGCAGGAGCGTGAAGGAGTGGGCTGAGGTGCCCACCGTGGGGATGTCGTAGCGCATGCCGGCCTCGAGGTTCGAGGTCGAGGTGAAGCCGCCGACGACGGCGGCGCGGGCGGCGGCCACGGCGGCCTGCTCCTCGGCGCGGCGCGCGCCGAAGTCGGCGCAGGGTCGGCCGTGGGCGGCGATCGTCATGCGGGAGGCGGCCGAGGCGACGGCGCAGTCGTAGTTGAAGATCGACAGCGCGACGGTCTCCAGGATGCATGCCTCCGCGAAGGTGCCCTCGACCGTGAGGAGCGGCGAGCCGGAGAAGTAGCACTCGCCCTCGGCGTAGCCGCGGACGTTCCCGCTGAAGCGGTAGTCGCGCAGGTAGTCCAGGGTCGTGTCGTCGACGACGTGGGTGCGGTGGAGGAAGTCGATCTGCTCCGGGGTGAAGGTGAAGGCCTCGATGGCGTCCAGGAGCCGGCCCGTGCCGGCGACGACGCCGAAGCGCCGCGAGGCGGGCAGTGAGCGGCCGAAGAGCTCAAAGACGCTGCGCCGCTCGGCGCGGCCCGAGCGCAGGGCGCCCTGGAGCATCGTGAGCTCGTACATGTCCGTCAGCAGCGAGGTGCTCGGTGACGGGGTGGCGGACGGGGCGGGGGCCGGGCGGCTTGTCATGACAGTGACCCTAGCGTGCGGACGCGCCCCGGAGGGTGGGCGCGGCCCGCACACTCTGGCCCGCACGGGGACGCGGCTCCGGCCTGCGCTCTCCGGTCCGCGCCTCCGCCGGATACCGGGGGCACGAGCCGGGTGACCCGGTGGCGTGCGCGGGATCTCGCATCGGGCGTCCCAGTGACGGCGAGTCCCACCTCACGGCGCCGTTGCCGTCCTGTGACCCGCGGGGCCCCTCCCGTCCGTCGTCATGGAGGGGAGCGCCGCTAGCCTTGCCCCATGCCTCCCCGGACCCCTGTCGCCGAACCCGTCACCCAGCGGGACCAGCGCCTCGACCTCGCGCGGGAGTGGTGCACCGTCGTTCACGACGACCCGGTCAACACCATGGACTACGTCGTGTGGGTCTTCCACACCTACTTCGGCTTCCCCCTTCCTCTCGCCGAGCGGCGCATGATGGAGGTCCACACGGCCGATCGCGCCGTCGTCTCCCGCGGCGCCCGTGAGCGCATGGAGGTCGACGTCACCGCCATGCACTCCTACGGCCTGCGCGCCACCATCGAGCCCGTCGCCGCCGAGGGCGCGGCCGACGAGGCTGCCTGATGCGGGGCTTCGTCCCCGTCCCCGACGGCTGGACCTCCGGGCTGGAGGCCTGGGAGCGCGAGTTCATCGCCGGGCTGCTCGACCAGGTCGGCGGTGTTCTCGCCAGCGCCGGGAGCCCCGTCGAGAGTGACGCGAGGGCGGAGCGCGGCGGGCATGACGCTACCGACTGGGGGAGCAGCACGACCGAAGGTGCCGGGCGGCCCGCTCTCGCCGTCGCCCGGGACGGCGAGAGCGCCGAGGACGCCGCCGTGCTCGCCTCGCTCGACTTCGCCGCGCCCGACCCCGAGGACGCCGGGCCGGCCGCGGCCCGCTCACTGGCCGGCGGCGTCCCGGCCTCCCTGGCACCGCTCCTCGAGGTGCTCCTGCCGGACGCCTCCGAGGACCCCGACGTCGCGGTGGAGGTCGTCGGCATGACCCGCGGCCACCTTCGAGCCCTCAAGCACGAGCGGCTCGAGGGCGTCGTCGCCGAGCTCCTCGAGCCGACCGGCGAGGCCGGCTCCGTCCTCGTGCGCCGCGGTGAGGAGGGGAGCTGGCTCGGCGCCCTCAACGACGCCCGCCTCGTGCTCGCGGAGCGGCTCGGCATCGAGGACGCCGAGGACGCCGACGACGTCCACGCCCTCGCCTACGAGGACGCGCCGGAGGGGGAGGACGAGGACACGCGCTGGCGCCGCGGGCTGGCCCTCGCCTACGACATGATCACCTGGTGGCAGGAATCACTGGTGGCCGTCCTCCTCCACCCGGAGGCCCGCTCATAGTCTGGGGCGCGTGAATGACGCGCCCATCGGTATGTTCGACTCAGGAGTCGGCGGCCTGACGGTGGCGCGCGCGGTCATGGACCAGCTCCCCGGCGAGCAGATCCTCTACATCGGGGACACCGCCCACAGCCCCTACGGGCCGCGCTCCATCTCCGACGTCCGCAGCCTCGCCCTCGGCATCATGGACGAGCTCGTCGACGCCGGCGTCAAGATGCTCGTCATCGCCTGCAACACCGCCTCCGCCGCTGTGCTGCACGACGCCCGCCGCCGCTACACCGAGGAGCGCGGCGTCCCCGTCATCGAGGTCATCCACCCCGCTGCACGCGCCGCCGCCCGTGTCACCCGCAACGGGCGCATCGGCCTCATCGCCACCCAGGGCACCGTGCGCTCGCGCGCGTACTCGGACGCCCTCGAGGCCGTCCCCGACGTCCAGCTCTTCTCCGAGGCCTGCCCGCGCTTCGTCGAGCTCGCCGAGCGCGGGATCACCACCGGCCCCGAGGTCATGGCCACCGCCGAGGAGTACCTGGCTCCCATGCGCGACTTCGACGTCGACACCCTCATCCTGGGGTGCACCCACTACCCGCTGCTCATCGGCCCCATCTCCTACGTCATGGGGGAGGACGTCACCCTCGTCACCTCCAGCGAGGAGACCGCCAAGGACGTCTACCGCGAGCTCGCCCGCCGCGACGTCCTGCGCGACCCCGAGGCGCCCGCGCCCCGCCACGAGTTCCGCTCCACCGGGGACCCCGAGTCCTTCGCGGTGCTCGCCCGCCGATTCCTGGGCCCCGAGGTCGGGCGCGTCTCCCGTGCCGACCTCGTGCCCGGCTCGACCCACATGGTCTTCTCCTCCGACGCGCCCGCCCCGGCCCGCCTCGTCGCCGACCGGGACGGCGCGCTCGGCGGCGGCGCACCCGCCGCGAGCCCGTCCCAGGCCGCGTCGACCGCGTCCGAGACCCCCGACCTCCCCGACCCCGTCCCACCCTCCTGATCCCCGAGGAGATCCATGAAGCTCACCGTCATCGGCTGCACCGGCTCCATGTCAGGGCCCGAGTCCTCCGCGTCCAGCTACCTCGTGCAGGCGCGCGGGACCGACGCCGACGGCTTCGAGCGCACCTGGTCCGTCGTCCTCGACCTCGGCCCGGGCTCGATGGGGCAGATGCTGAACCACGTCGACCCGCGCGACCTCGACGCCCTGGCGATCTCCCACTGCCACGCCGACCACATGGTCGATCTCGTCGGCATGCACGTGTTCCGCCGCTGGTACCCCGAGGGCGCTCTCGGGCCGGTCCTCACCCTGGGCCCGTCCGAGCTGCTGCCGCGCCTCAACGGCGTCGACGGCACCCCGGCGTCGGAGACCTACTCGACCGAGTTCACCTTCCGCACCGCCGTGCCGGGGGAGAGCGTCCAGGTCGGTCCCATGACGATCACGCCCTTCGAGGCGGTCCACCCCGTCGAGGCCTACGGCTACCGCGTCGAGGGCCCCAGCGAGGAGGCCGGCGAGGACGGCTCGCCGCGCACGGTGTCGCTGGCCTTCACCGGGGACACGGACCTGTGCCCCGGCATCGAGGCCATGGCCGACGGCGTCGACCTCCTCCTGTCCGAGGCGGCCTTCGTCGAGGGGCGCGACACCCTGCGCGGCATGCACCTCACCGGCAAGCGCGCCGGCGAGCTGGCGGCCGGCACGAGCGGCGAGGGCGGCCGCGCCCCCGCCGGTGCTCTCGTCCTCACCCACATCCAGCCCTGGACCGAGCACGACGTGCCGCTCGCCGAGGCGGCGCAGGTCTACGACGGCCCGCTCGAGGCCGCGACGGCCGGCGCCTCCTGGGAGATCTGAGGTCCCGGTTCGCGGGGCGGCGGCGCTCGTAGGCTCAGCGCTGTGAAGGAGCCGATCAGCTGGACGCCCGCCGTGCCCGACGGGCCGGACCGCCCGTGGACGCGCGGGAGGCGGACGCGCTGGTGGCTCGTCGTCCCGGCCGACGTCGTCGCCGTCGTCCTGGTCGCGGTGCTCGTCGCCGCGTCGGGGCACGACATGTCCGTCGCCGGAGGCCTCGGACGGGACGGGCTGGGCTCGCTCGTGTGGGGCTGGCTCGTGGCCTGGGGCTTCACGCGACGCGACGGGGACCACCTGGAGTCGCCGGTGCCCGAGGGGGTCGTCGTGCTCGTGGTCGTGTGCGCGCTGTGGCTGGCGCGTCGGGCGTTCCTGCTCGGCGCGGCGGTGGCGCTGCACGAGGCGGCCCCGCTGGTCGTCGGTGGAGCGATCGCGCTGCTGGGCTGGCGCTGGCTCTACGGCTTCGCGAAGGCGCAGGAGTCGCTCACGCCCCGCGGCATCCAGCGCCGTCTCGCCGAGCAGGCGCAGAACGTCGAGATCGGGACATCTGAACCGCGAGATCGGGACACCTGAGCCCTGATCCCAGCCGACGGAACGCCCCACCGCTCAATTCGGTCGTGTGGCGCGCTGAGTTCGGTCAGAAGACGGGGCGGTCGGGCTGACCTCGTCGAACGCGCACCTTTCGCGCCGAGGTCGGTACTGCGAGCACCGCGATCGACGCGAAAGGTACGTGTTCGACGCGGGTGCTGGTGCCAGGCCGGCCAGGGTCGTGCGCCGGTCGCGCACCGGCCCCAGGCCCAGGGCTACTGCGCCGCGATCTCTCGGAGCGCGGCGACGTGCCCCTCGAAGGCGGCGAGGCCGGCAGGCGTGAGCGACACCCAGACGATGTCCTTGCCGCGCATCGAGCCGTAGTCGCGGTGGCGCGCCACGTAGCCCGCCTCCTCGAGGGCGCTCAGCTGCTTCGACAGCGCGGAGTCCGAGAGCCCGACGGCGTCGCGCAGGGCGCTGAATCGCATCTCGCCGCCGTTGGGGAGCCGGCCGCCGTCGCTCAGCGCGTGCACCGAGCGCAGGACGGCGCAGATCCGCAGCCGGTTGACCGGGTGGATGACGGGATCAAGCATCGGCGTCCGTCCGGGACCAGCGCAGGCAGAACCAGACGTGGACTGCCGCGGCGAGGCCGGCAAGGCACGCGAGCACGGGCTTGTGCGGCACCTCGAGGTTCATGAGGGTCGGAGCGATGAAGATCCACACGAAGTGGCTCTGCGAGAGCCACCGGCGCGATCCGCTCGGCAGCTCCGCGAGGCGCCGCCGGGTCCCACGCGGACGGCCGAAGTGGATGTCGACGAGGACCTGCACCGGGATACCGACGAGGAGGACGAGAAGGAGGCCCCACCAGCTCTGCATGACGAGCGCGGTCATGGTGAGGCCGTACACCGCGGGAGCGATGAGGGTGGCCCACGCAGGAGGGTGCCAGTGCGCGTACCGGGCCTCGACCTCGTCGAGGACGGCGAGGTCGGCGCGGGCGCTGTTCGGTGTCACTTGTTCAGCGGCGTCAGCTTCCACCGCGATCACTGTCCTTTCATATGCGGAAAGTGTCTGCTTTCCGGAGCGGAAAGTAAAGGGGGTGGCGCCGACCGGGGCGAGCGATGAACGCCGTCGAGCTCGTAGCTTGCGATCTGAGACCACCAGCAAGGGCGGTGGTCTCGAGACGGAAGGTACGAGCTCGACGTGAAGAGGTGGCGGGGTGAGAAGGACGGTGACCCTTCGTCTCGGGCCCGCTGCCGTCAGCGTGCGAGGAGCTCGGCGAGCACCGGCGCCAGGTCGCGGAAGGCCTGGCCGCGGTGCGAGATCGCGTTCTTCTCCTCCGCGCTCATCTGCGACGTCGTCCGGCCTGCGGCGCCGGCCTCGTCCTCCTGGACGGGGACGAAGATCGGGTCGTAGCCGAAGCCGCCCTCCCCGATCGGCGCACGCAGCAGCCGGCCCTCCATGGAGCGCTCGATGACGGTCGGCTCCTCGGCGCCCGGCACGACGAGCACCGCGGCGCAGGTGAATCGCGCCGTACGGTGCGGGTCTGCGACGTCGGAGACCTGGTTCAGGAGCAGGTCGAGGTTCGCCTGGTCATCGCCGTGGTGCCCGCACCAGCGCGCCGAGAAGATCCCCGGCGCACCCCCGAGGACGTCGACGCACAGGCCGGAGTCGTCCGCGACGGCGGGCAGGCCGGTCGCCTCGGCGAGCGCGCGCGCCTTGATGAGGGCGTTCTCGGCGAAGGTGAGTCCGTCCTCGACCGGCTCCGGCGTGCCGAGCGCGGCCGCGGAGATGATCGCCTCCGGCTCGAGCCCGGGCACGAGCGGCGTGAGGATGGCGCGCAGCTCGGAGAGCTTGCCGGGGTTGTGGGTCGCCAGGACCAGCCGGGCGCCGTCGGGCACCGCGGCCCGGTCAGCGGACGTCGTCGTGCTCATGCTCGCCGCCCTCAGACCAGGTCCGCGCTGCGGACGGTGACGGGCTCGCCCGACGGGCCGGCGAGGACGCGCTTCTGCAGCTCGGCGAGCTCGGCGTTGCCCTTGGTGGCGAGGTCGAGCAGCTGGCCGAGCTCGTCGCGGTCGAAGGGGGCGTGCTCGGCGGTGCCCTGGACCTCGATGAACTTCCCGGAGCCGGTCTGGATGACGTTCATGTCCGTCTGAGCGCGCACGTCCTCCTCGTAGGGCAGGTCGAGGCAGGGGACGCCGTCGATGATGCCGACGCTGATCGCGGACAGGGAGTCCGACAGGACCGGCTTGCCGGCGCGCGCCTTGATGAGGCCGCGCTCCGTGCCCCAGGCGACGGCGTCGGCCAGGGCCACGTAGGCGCCGGTGACGGAGGCGGTGCGGGTGCCGCCGTCGGCCTGGAGGACGTCGCAGTCCAGGGCGATCGTGTTCTCACCGAGCGCGGCGACGTCGATGATGCCGCGCAGGCCGCGGCCGATGAGGCGGGAGATCTCGTGGGTGCGGCCGCCGACCTTGCCGCGCACGGACTCGCGGCCGCTTCGCTCGGAGCCGGCGCGGGGGAGCATCGCGTACTCGGCGGTCACCCAGCCCTCGCCGCTGCCCTTGCGCCAGCGCGGCACGCCCTCGGTGAAGGAGGCGACGCACAGGACGCGCGTGCGGCCGAACTCGGCGAGGACGCTGCCCTCGCCGTGCTCCTGCCAGCGGCGGGTGATGGTGACGGGGCGCATCTCGTCGACGGCGCGCCCGTCCTTGCGGGTGAACTCAGAAGCCATGCCCGCAGGTTACCCGGCGCGTGCGGGGCGGGTCCGGGCGGCCCCGTGCTCCGCCCAGGCGTGGCGGCTAGCCTGGCCGGGGTCGCCGACGACGGCGCCCCGCCGTCGGCCGGTACCGTGCCGACGACGTCGTCACCACCAAGGAGACGCCCGTGTCCTTCGTCAACATCACCGCCCTGACCGCGCCCGAGGGCGCCGGCGCCGAGATCGAGAAGCGCTTCGCCGCCCGTGCCCACTCCACCGACTCTGCCCCGGGCTTCGAGGGCTTCGAGCTGCTGCGCCCGGTCTACGGCGAGTCCCGCTACTTCGTCATCACGCGGTGGGAGAGCCAGGAGGCCTTCCAGGCCTGGTCCGACGGGCGCCCCAAGGGCCGCCACGAGGGCGACAAGGCGCGCGGCATGAGCGTCGAGCTGCTCGGCTTCGAGGTCGTCCAGGACGAGCCCGCGGGGGAGTGAAGCGGCCGCGAGGCGGCGCGAGACGAGGCCAGGATGTCCCGATCTCGAGGTCACGATGTCCCGATCTCGGCGACGGGGGCGGCGGGGCGCGCGGCGGGGTCGGAGACGGGCCGAGCGGTGCGCGAGAAGGGACTCGAACCCTCACGCCCGAAGGCACCAGGACCTAAACCTGGGGCGTCTACCAGTTCCGCCACTCGCGCTCGGCCGCCCAGCCTACCGCCCACGGCGGCCGGACCCGGTGCATAGGCTCGTCCCATGGCAGCCGACCACGCCCCCGCCCCCGGAACCCGCACCATCGAGGCGTTCCCGCCCCTCCCCGAGCCGCTCCTCGCGGCCCTGGCCGAGGCGGGCGCGCCCTTCGACCTCGCCGACGCCGTCCCCGAGCCGCAGGACGCCCCGCCCCTGCGCTGGGGCATCATCGGCGCCGGCGGCATCGCCGGCACCTTCTACCACGACGCCCAGGCCTGGTCCTCTGCCCGCGTCGTCGCCGTCGGCTCGCGGGACCGCGACCGCGCCCAGGCCTTCATCGATGACCACCCGGTGAAGGGGATCGAGCCCGCCCGCGCGCTCGGCTCCTACGAGGAGCTCGTCGAGGATCCCGAGGTCGAGGCCGTCTACGTCGCCACCCCGCACGCCCTCCACGCCGAGCACGCCCGCCTCGCCCTCGAGGCCGGCAAGCCCGTCCTCGTGGAGAAGTCCTTCACGCGCAACGCCGCCGAGGCCCGCGCCGTCCTCGACCTCGCCCGCGAGCGGGGCCTGTTCGCCATGGAGGCGATGTGGACCCGGTTCCTCCCCGGCCAGGTGCTCGCCCGCCACGTCCTGGCCTCCGGGCTCATCGGCGAGCCCCGGTACGTGCGCGCCGACCACTACCAGCCGATCAGCCACGTGCCGCGCCTCGCCCGAGCTGAGCTCGCCGGCGGCGCCCTCCTCGACCTCGGCGTTTACCCCGTCTCGTGGATCCACTCCCTCCTCGGGGCGCCCGAGCGCGTCGACGCCGTCGGGCACCTCACCGAGGCGGGCGTGGACCTCGACGAGGGCGTCACCCTGAACTACCCGCGGGCCACCGGCGTCGCCGCCTCCGGCATGGACGCGCGCAGCGCCACGAGCGGCGAGGTCGACGCCACCGGCGGGCGCATCGTGTGGGCCCAGCAGTTCTACCGCCCGGCCCCGCTGCGCGTCGTCGTCGACGGCGAGGGCGGGAAGGCGCGCGTCAACGCCGTCTGGGACGCGACCCTGCCCGGCGGCTTCCAGCTCCAGGCGGCCGAGGTCGCCCGCTGCGTCGCCGCCGGACGCACCGAGTCCGCCACCGTGCCGTGGTCGACGACGCTCGAGGTCATGGAGATTCTCGACGCCGTCCGCGGCCGTCTCGGGGTGCGCTACCCGGGGGAGTGACGCCGTCGCCGGCCGCGGCCCACAGCGGCGCGCGGCAGGAGCGTCGCAGCGCCGCTCGCGCTCGGGCCCGACCGAACTCAGTGCGCCGTACGACCGAGCTCAGCGGGAGGGGGGGCGTCAGTCGATGCCGAGCTCCCGGCGGAGCCGGTCGACGTGCCCGGTGGCCTTGACGTTGTACTTGGCGAGCTCGACCGTCCCGTTCTTGCCGACGACGACGGTGGAGCGGATGACCCCCGTGTACCTCTTGCCGTAGTTCTTCTTCTCGCCCCAGGCGCCCCACGCCTCGAGGACCTCGTGCTCCGGGTCCGAGAGCAGGGGGAAGGGCAGGGACTGGCGGTCGATGAACTTGCGCTGCAGGTCGGGCTTGTCGGGGGAAACGCCGACGACGTTGTAGCCGGCGGCCCGCCACGCGGCCAGGGAGTCGCGGAAGTCGCAGGCCTCGCGCGTGCAGCCGGGGGTGCAGGCCTTCGGGTAGAAGTAGACGACAACGCCCTTCGAGCCGCCCTCGAGGAGGCTCTCGAGCGTGGTCTCACGGCCTTCGGCGTCCGGGAGGGCGAAGGCGGGGGCGGTCTGTCCGACGGCGAGCTGGGGCATGAGGATCTCCTGACCGGTCAGGGGCCGGAGGGCCCGGCCCCGCGTGCTGCCCCCAATCCTCGCACCGCCGTCGGCCACGCGAAAGCGGTGCCGCCCCGGTGAGGGGGCGGCACCGCTCATGGTGCAGTGGGGCGCGCCGACGCGCAGCGCGCCGTGGGGCGCCTCAGGCGGCGAGCGCCAGGGCGGCCTGCGCGGCCTCGACGCGCTCGAGGGCGCGCTCCAGGCGGGACGGCGAGGCGGCGGCGTCGAGCGAGGCGAGCTCGCTGCGGGCGGCGGACAGCTCGCGCTCGGCGCGCTGGCGGTTCTCGGTCTCGACGTGGGCGCGACCGGCGTGGTTCATCGTGTTCATCTGTGTTCTCTTCTCTTCTTCTCGGCCCTCTGGCGGGCCCTTCCGCGCCGGGCTGGAATGGCAGGTCTGTCCTGCGCCCGGCATGTCTGTGGTGGGCGCCCGGTCCTCGAAGTCCGCGCCCGCTCGTGGCGGCGACGGGGGAGTGCCCGGGCTGGTCGGGAGCTCGGCCGGCGTTGAGCCCGTGTGCTGAGCCCGCGGCGCCGACGTCCTCGACCGACGCAAGGATCAACGCTCCAGGTGACCGCAGGTATTCCGGCGGGTCACGGGGGCCCCACGATCAGGTGAACATCCGGTGGTGACGGGCGGAGCCCGACGGTCCGGCCGGAGCCTGAGCGGGGAAGCGGACCTCACCGATCAATGCTGATCCGGTCCGTGCTGCCTGCGCCGCGGTGACGGGTTCGCTCCCGCCGGCGTGCGCCAGACCGATCCTGCGTGGTACCCCCTCAGGGACTCGAACCCTGGACACCCTGATTAAGAGTCAGGTGCTCTAACCAACTGAGCTAAGGAGGCGTTGGTGTGTGGTGACCCTCCGGGGAGGGCCTCCGCGGTACCCCCTCAGGGACTCGAACCCTGGACACCCTGATTAAGAGTCAGGTGCTCTAACCAACTGAGCTAAGGAGGCATTCCGTCAACGGGCTCGCGCCCGGCGACGGAGGAAGACTCTACGTCCTCGATCGAGGCGCGTCCAATCGGGAGCGGCCGAAAACGGCCTGGTGTGCGGGAAGTCTCAGCGCCGCCCCGTCGTCACCGGGCCAGCTCCTCCGCGAAGCGGTCGGTCGCCTCGATGAGGGTCGAGAGGGTCTCGGGCTCGGCGAACGAGTGGCCCGCCGTCGGCGAGATCCGCAGCTCCGCCTCCGGCCAGGCGCGGTGCAGCGCCCAGGCCGTGCCGATCGGGCAGCACATGTCGTAGCGGCCCTGCGCGATGACGCCCGGGATCGAGTGCTCGGCGAGGACGTGCGCGCCGTCGAGCAGCTGCCCGTCCTCCATCCACCCGTGGTGGAAGAAGAAGTGGTTCTCGATGCGCGCGAAGGTGACGGCGTAGGCGGGGTCCTGCACCTCGTCGACGTGCTCCTGGTCGCGCAGCAGCGTGGAGGTGGCGGCCTCCCACGTCGTCCAGGCGATGCCGGCCGGGCCGTGGACGGCCGGGTCCGGGTCGGTGAGCAGCTCGTGGTAGCGCTCGATGTAGCCGCCAGGGCCCACGCCCTCGCCGGCCGCGGCGACGTAGGCCTCCCACTCGTCCGGCCAGACCATGTCCGCGCCGCCGGCCTCGTAGTACCAGTCGAGCTCCCGCTTGCGCAGGGTGAAGATGCCGCGCAGCACGAGGGCGAGGACCCGCTCCGGGTGCGTTTCCGCGTAAGCGAGACCCAGGGTGGAGCCCCACGAGCCGCCGAAGACGAGCCAGCGGTCCACGCCGAGGGCCACCCGGATGGTCTCCATGTCCGCCACGAGGTTCCAGGTGGTGTTGGCCGACAGGTCCGCCTCGGGCTCCCAGGCGTGGGGGAGGGAGCGCCCGCAGCCGCGCTGGTCGAACAGGATGATCCGGTAGCGCTCGGGGTCGAAGACGCGGCGGTGCGCGGGCGAGCAGCCGCCGCCCGGGCCGCCGTGGACGAAGACCGCGGGGATCCCCTCGGGGTTGCCGCACTCCTCGACGTAGACGCTCTGGCCGTCGCCGACCTCGAGCATGCGCGTCGCGTAGGGCTCGATCGCGGGGTAGAAGCCGCGCAGCGGCTCGCCGTCGTTGAGGGGGATGCTCCGGGACGTGGTCATGGGCGCATTCTGGCACCGCAGGGCGTGCCGGGCGGCGCGGGACGGTAGCGTGTGCCGGGTGACCATGCCGATCGTGACGCTGGCGACCTCCGCCGACTACCCGAAACTGGACGACGACGACCAGGGCCTGCCCGACGCGCTGCGAGAGCGCGGCATCGAGCCCCGGATCGCCGTGTGGAACGACCCCTCCGTCAACTGGGAGGAGGCCGGCGTCGTCGTCCTGCGCTCCGTGCGCGACTACGCCAAGAAGCGCAACTACGAGAGCTTCCTCGCCTGGACCCGCTCCGTGCCGCGGCTCGTCAACCATCCCGACGTCGTCGAGTGGAACTCGGACAAGCACTACCTCAAGCGCATGGCCGAGCTCGGCGCCCCCATGATCCCCACGACCTGGCTCGAGCCCGAGGCCGGTTACTCCAAGCACCAGGTCCACACCCGCTTCCCCGCCCACGGCGACTTCGTCGTCAAGCCCGCCGTCTCCTCCGGGGGCCGCGGCACCGGGCGCTACACCGCGACGGACGCCAAGTCGCGCTCCGAGGCCATCAACGACGCCATGCACCACCTCGGCCGCGGCCGCACCGTCATGGTGCAGCGCTACCTCGAGGAGGTCGACCGCAAGGGCGAGCTCTCCCTCGTCTACTTCAACGGCGTCCTGTCGCACGCGGTCGAGAAGGCCCCGATGCTGCACCCCTCCTTCCGCTCCACCGACGAGGTCCACGAGGAGATCGTCACCGCCCGCGAGCCCAGCGAGCAGGAGTGGCTCTGGGGCGAGAGGGTCCGCAAGGCCATCCACGGCGTCGTCAAGGAGCACGCGGGGCGCGACATCCAGCTCCTCTTCAACCGCGTCGACGTCGTCGAGGACGGCAACGGCGGCTTCTACCTCATGGAGGTCTCCCTCATCGACGCCGGCCTCTACCTGGGGTCCGCTCCGCAGGCCCTCGATAACTTCGCCGACGCGATCGCCCAGCGCGTCTTCTGGTGACCCGTACCGGTCGCCCAGACCGCGCGGAATAGCCGAGCGGGCCGCCGGGTTCCCACGGTGCCCGGGCGCCCGCCCGGGTCCTCGGCCCCTCACCCCCTCGGAGCGAGCGTGCGCACCCTCCTCAACCTCATCTGGGTCGTCACCGGCGGCCTGTGGCTCTGGCTCGGCTACCTCCTCGCCGGGGTCATCGCCTGCCTCTTCATCGTGACGATCCCCGCCGGGGTCGCCTGCTTCCGCATCGCCGGCTACGCGCTGTGGCCCTTCGGCCGTGACGTCGTCGAGCGCCCGGACGCGGGAGGCATGAGCGGTCTGGCGAACGTCGTGTGGTTCCTCGTGGCGGGTCTGTGGCTCGCGGTCGGTCACGTGACGACGGCGGCCGCGCAGGCCGTCACGATCATCGGGATCCCGCTGGCCGTCGCGAACCTCAAGATGATCCCGGTGACCTGCTTCCCCTTCGGCAAGGTCGTCGTCCCCGGCCGCGGCATCCTCTGAGCCGGGCGGGGCGAGCCTCAGACGGTGAGGGCGGCGAAGGAGCCGCCGGTGACGGCGACGAGGTCGGCCGGCGCCACGCGGACGCTCATCCCTCGACGGCCCCCGGAGACGAGGACGTGCTCGGCGCCCTCGACGCTCGCGTCGACGACGGTGGGCAGGCGCTTCTTCTGGCCCAGCGGGGAGATTCCGCCGACGACGTAGCCCGTGATCCGCTCAGCCGCGGACGGCTCGATGAGCGCCACCTTCTTCATCCCGAGGGCGTGGGCGGCCGCCTTGAGGCCGAGGCGGTGGTCGGCGGGCAGGACGCAGACGCCGACCACCTTGGCCTTGCCGCCCTCGCCGACGAGGAGCGTCTTGAGCAGGTGGGCGGGGTCCTCGCCGAGCTTGGCGGCGGCCTCCATCCCGAAGCCGAGCTCGGAGCGGTCGTCGTGCTCGTAGGTGACCGTCTCGTAGGCGACGCCGGCCGCGTCGAGCGCCGCGATGGCGGGCGTCGCGCCCGCGTGCTTGTCCTTGGAGGCCTTCTTCTTCCCCATACCGCCGAGCCTACGCGCGGGTTCCGGGGCGGCCCCTCGCCGTCAGGCGGAGACCCGGCCCTGACGCACCCAGGCGACGACGTAGCAGAGGATGAGGAAGGCCGCCGTCATCCACAGGGCCGGACGCTGCGTGGGGTCGAAGACGATGAGGACGCAGGACAGCGCGGAGGCGACGAGTGCCGCGATCGACACCGCCGGGTAGCCGGGTGCTCGGTAGCCGAGCTCGTCGTCGGAGTGGCCCTCGGCGCGCCAGCGGCGTCGGAAGGACAGGTGCGAGGCGGCGATCGCCACCCAGACGAGCACGACCGCCAGCCCGGAGACGGAGACGAGCACGATGTAGACGGTCGAGGCTGCGACGACGCTCGTGAGGAGCGCGGCCAGCCCGCCGACCATCGACAGGGCCATCGCCCGGGCGGGGACCCCGAAGCGGTTCGTCGCGGCGAGCGAGCGCGGCACCGTCCCCTCGTTCGCGAGCGACCAGAGCATGCGGGTCGAGGCGTAGAGGCCGGAGTTCGCCGCCGAGAGGATCGCGGTGAGGATGACGACGTTCATGATCGTGCCCGCGTAGGGCACGCCCATCGCGTGGAAGACCGTGACGAAGGGGCTCTGCTCCACGCCCGCGCTGCGCCACGGGATGAGGCAGGACATGACGGTGATGGAGCCGATGAAGAACAGGATGAGGCGAGCGAGCGTCGCCCGGATCGCCCTCGGGATGGTCCGGCCGGGCTCGGCCGTCTCGCCGGCCGTGATGCCGATGAGCTCGGTGCCCGAGAAGGCGAAGTTCACCGCGAGCATCGTCGTGAACACCGCGCCGAGGCCCCTGGGGAACAGCCCGTCGGCGGTGAGGTTGTGCAGCCCGGGCGCCGAGGAGTAGCCCTCGTAGGGGATGACGCCGACGATGGCGAGCGCGCCCATGACGATGAAGATGAGGATCGCCGCCACCTTGACGGAGGACAGGAAGGTTTCCGCCTCCGCGAAGACGCGCACGCTCGTCACGTTGAGCGCGAGGACGAGCGCGATGAAGAGGGCGGCCCACATCCACGTCGGGGTCGTGGGGAACCAGCCCTTCATGATCATGGCCGCACCCGTGAACTCGCTGCCCAGCGCGACCGTCCAGGTGAGCCAGTACAGGACGGCCGTCACGAAGCCCGTCGCGGGCCCGAGGAAGCGGGTCGCGTAGACGTGGAAGGCGCCCGTGAAGGGCATCGCGACGCTCAGCTCCCCCAGGCACAGCATGACGAGGTAGACGATGACAGCGCCGACGCCGTAGGCGAGGATCGTGCCGACCGGACCGGTCTGGTTCACCGTGTAGCCGGTCGAGAGGAACAGACCGGTGCCGATGACGCCTCCGAAGGAGATCATCATGAGGTGGCGGCTCGTCATGCGGCGCTCGAGTGCCCGGGCACGGCCCTCGTGAGCGGGCACGTCGGCGGATGCGGGGGACGCTGGGAGCACGGAGCCAGGGCGCTCCGCGGAGGTGGGTTCCATGGGCGGTCACGCTAGACGGGTGGCGGGGCCCACTCGGTACGGTTCCGGCATGCGGCGCTCCGACTCCTCCCTGGCCGACCTGCTCGCCGATGGCCCCGTCGTCCTCGACGGCGCCATGGGCACCGAGCTCGACGCCCGCGGCGTCGACACCCGCCACTCCCTGTGGTCGGCTCTCGCCCTGCTCACCGAGCCCGACGCCGTCGCCGCCGTCCACCGCGACTACCTGGCCGCCGGGGCTCGGGTGCTGACCACCGCCTCCTACCAGGCGAGCGTGCCCGCCTTCGAGGCCGCCGGCATGAGCGCCGACGACGCCCGGCGCGCGATCGCCGGCTCCGCCCGGCTCGCGCTCGACACCGCGGCCGACTGGGAGCGCGAGCGCCCCGGGGACCGCGTCGCCGTCGCCGGCGGGATCGGTCCCTACGGCGCGTACCTCGCCGACGGCTCGGAGTACACCGGCGACTACCACCCGACGCCGGAGCGGCTCGCGGCCGTGCACCGCCCGCGCCTCGAGGCGCTCGCGGGCGAGGGGCTCACCGACTTCGGGCTCGAGACGATGCCGCGGCTCGACGAGGCCGTCGCCGTCGTCGGGTGGATGGGCGAGACCGTGCCGGCCGCCCGCTGCTGGGTCTCCTTCCAGGTACGACCCGACGGCGCCCACCTCGCCGACGACACCCCGCTGAGGGAGGCGGCCGCCTGGGCGGTCGGGGAGGACGCGGTCCTCGCCGTCGGGCTCAACTGCGTCGCACCCGAGGTCGTCGCCCCGGCCCTCGAGGTGCTGCGCTCGGCGACCTCGAAGCCCCTCGTCGCCTACCCCAACGCCGGTGACGCCTACGACCCCGTGAGCAAGACGTGGATCGAGGCGAGCGCCCACGAGCGCTTCACGGCCTCCGCCGACTCGTGGCTCGACTCCGGCGTGGGACTGCTGGGCGGCTGCTGCCGCACGACGCCCGCCGACACGCGCGCCCTCGCAGGATCGGTCGCGGCGCGCCGCTGAGCGCCGGGAACTCGGCCCGGTCGCGCAGCGCGCTCCGTCAGCCGAGGACCTGGAGCACGAGCTTCACGAGCAGCGCCACGACGACGACGATGAGGACGATCCGCACGAAGCCCGCGCCGAAGCGGGTCGCCGTGCGGGCCCCGAGCAACCCGCCGAGCATGTTGAAGCAGCCCATGAGGAGGCCGAGGCGCCACTGCACCGCGCCCGCGACGGCGAAGAGGATGAGCGCCCCCAGGTTCGTCGCGAGGTTGACGGCCTTTGTCATCGCCGTGGCCCGCAGCGCGTCGAGGCCGACGAGCAGGATGAAGCCGAGCACGAGGAAGGACCCGGTGCCCGGCCCCATGACGCCGTCGTAGAGGCCGACGACGGCACCGATGGCGCAGCCCCGCAGGAGGGCCCTTCTGTGCGGGAGGATCGGGCGCTCGCGGTCGGCCGCGAAGGCGGAGGGCTTGAGGACCGTGATGAGGAGGACCACGGCCAGTGCGACGATGATGATCGGGGTGAGGACCTCGGTGGGCAGCCGGGTGGCGACGACCGCGCCGGCCATCGAGCCGACGAAGGCGAGCGCCGCGGCGGGGGCGACGCCGCTCGGGAAGCCGACCCTGCGCCGGTAGGTGGTCGCGGCCGCTGTCGTGCCCATGGCCGATGAGGCCTTGTTCGTCGCGATGGCGTGGACGGGGGCGAGGCCGGGGACGAGGAGGATCGCGGGGAGCTGGATGAGCCCGCCGCCTCCGACGATCGCGTCGACCCACCCGGCGAGGGTGGCCGCGGCGAGGAGGAGCAGCGCCGTCCCGGGCGTGAGTGCAGGGACGCCGAGGAGCCCGCCGACGTCGGAGCCGAGGACCTGGGGAAGGAGTGCGGGGATCACGCGGGCAGGCTAGCGGCGGGCCCTCTTCGGCGTGTTTCGCGCCTCCCTCGTGGGACGGGGCAGGTCCCGGGACCGAGGGGCGTGCTCAGCCCTGCGGGCCGACCTTGAGGAGGTGGACGATCGCCCTGTCCGCCTCGTCGCACTCGGCGAGGTCCACGAGGCCGACGAGCCGCCAGTCGTGGTCCCCGTCAGGGTCCTCGATGACCTGGGTCGCCAGCCAGACCTTCCGGCCCGACCTCTCCAGCACCTCGATCAGGCGGTCCGAGACACCGGCCGCTGCGAGGTCCGAGGCGTCGGGCGACTCGTTGAGCGGTGCGAGGGCGGCCGCCCGGGCCGCGTTGTCGGTGCCGACCCAGTCGTACTCGTCCCAGTAGCGGCCCAGCGCCTCGTCCCAGCGGTCCTCTCCCCAGCCCGAGGCCCTGTCCAGGCGGCCGAGCCCCTCGACGTCGTCGAGCGCCATGAGCTCGACGCGCCGCCACATCTCCTTGCGGACGGCCACGCGGAAGCGGTGGAGGTTGCGGGAGAAGGCGACGTGCCCGTCCGCGTCGGCGCCGAAGGCCCGCTCGACTCCGACCGAGTCGTCCTCACCGGGGCGGTCGCCCTCGAGGAGCGCCGCGCCGGCCTCGGCGTCACCGTTCTGGGCGGCGCCGAGCGCCTCCCACTCGTCCAGGAGCGAGGAGTCGACGGCGCGCACGAGGCCGCCGAGCCACTCGATGACGGCCTCGACGTCCTCGGTCCGGTGCTCGTCGGGGACGACCTGACGCAGTGCCCGGTAAGCGTCGGTGAGATAGCGCAGCACGACGCCCTCGGAGCGCCCGAGCTCGTAGCGGGAGACGAGGTCGGAGAAGGTCATCGCCGCCTCGACCATGTCGCGGACGACGGACTTGGGCCGCAGCTCGTACTCGGCGATCCACGGGTTCGACTTCTTGTACATCTCGAGGGCCGGCTCCAGGAGCTCCTTGAGCGGCTGCGGCCAGGTCACCTCCTCGAGGGCCTCCATGCGCTGGTCGTAGTCGAGTCCCTCGGCCTTCATCGCGGCGATCGCCGCGCCGCGGGCCTGACGCTGCTGGGCGTACAGGAGCGGGCGGGGGTCGTCGAGCGTGGACTCGACGACGCTGACGACGTCGACGGTGTGCTCGGGGGACTCGGGGTTGAGCAGGTCCATGGCCGCGAGCCCGAAGGGGGCGAGCGGCTGGTTGAGCGCGAAGTCGTCGGGGAGGTCGACGGCGAGGCGCAGCCGGGGCCGCCCGTCCTGCTCGGCCTGCGCGGAGGAGACGTGCTCGAGGACGCCGGCGGTGCGCAGGGACTGGTAGATCTTGACCGCGCGGCGCACGTGGACACGGCGCTGCGCGGCGGGCTCGTGGACACGGTCGAGGAGGTCGCTCATGGCGGCCACCGGGTCCCCGCCCCGCTCCATGAGGTTGAGCACCATCGTCGTCGTCACCTGGAACTGGCTCGTCAGAGTCTCCGGGGCGGCGTCGCGCAGTCGCTCGAAGGTCTTGTCCGTCCAGTTGACGCGGCCCTCGGGGGCCTTCTTGCGCACGATCCTGCGGCGCCTGCGCTCGTCGTCGCCGGCCTTGGCCAGGGCCTTCGCGTTCTCGATGACGTGCTCGGGAGCCTGGACGCTGACGTAGCCGCGAGTGTCGAAGCCGGCGCGGCCGGCGCGCCCAGCGATCTGGTGGAACTCGCGGGCGGTGAGGTGGCGCTCCTTGGAGCCGTCGAACTTGACGAGGCTGGTGAGGACGACCGAACGGATCGGCACGTTGATCCCGACGCCGAGCGTGTCCGTGCCGCAGATGACGGCGAGGAGCCCGGCGCGCGCGAGCCGCTCGACGAGGCGGCGGTAGCGGGGCAGCATCCCGGCGTGGTGGACGCCGATCCCGGCGCGCAGGAGGCGCGAGAGCGTCGCACCGAAGCCACCGCCGAAGCGGAAGGACCCGAGGGCCTCAGCCACCGCCGCCTTTCGCTCCTTGCTCACGAGGTCGACCGACAGCAGCGAGGTGGCCCGCTCCACGGCCTCCTTCTGGGAGAAATGGACGACGTAGACGGGGGCCTTGTCCTGCTGGACGAGGCGCTTGAGGAGCTCAGCGATGGGCTCGACGACGTACTCCATCTCGAGGGGGACGGGGCGGACGGCGGCGTCGACGACGGCGACCTCCCGGCCGGTGCGCTCCTCGATGTCGCGCACGAAGAAGGTGACGTCGCCGAGCGTCGCGGAGAGCAGGACCATCTGCGCCTGCGGGAGCTCGAGGAGGGGGACCTGCCAGGCCCAGCCGCGCTGCGGGTCCGCGTAGTAGTGGAACTCGTCCATGACGACGGAGTCGACGTCCATGTTCTCACCCTCGCGCAGCGACTGGTTCGCGAGGATCTCCTGCGTGCAGCAGATGATGGGGGCGGCCGCGTTGATGGAGGTGTCGCCGGTGACCATGCCGACGTTCTCCGCGCCGAAGAGGCGGACGAGCTCGAAGAACTTCTCGCTCACGAGCGCCTTGAGGGGAGCCGTGTAGTAGGAGCGGCCACCGCGCGCCAGTGAGGCGGTGTGCGCGGCGAGCGCGATCATCGACTTGCCCGAGCCGGTCGGGGTGGCGGCGATGACGTGGTGGCCCGCGAGGATCTCCGAGAGCGCCTCGTCCTGGTGCGGGTAGAGCGGCCGGCCCGTGGACTCCGCCCACTCGCTGAAGGCGAGGTAGACCTCCTCGGGCTCCGGGACGCGCTCCGGGTCATCGGCGGGGATGAGGGAGTCGAGCAGCGCGTTGAGGGCCGGCGTGACGGAGGAGCCTGAGGGGGAGGGGGCCATGGCGCCATGCTCGCACACGGCCACGACATCGAGCCGAGCCGCGGTCGGCTGGACCCGAGCGGGGCTCAGCCGGTGATCACGTGGAGGTACGTGAGGACGTACTGACCGGGTGCGTCGCGGCGCGCGGTGGCCGAGACCCCGAGCTCGCCCTGACCGCCTCCGGAGATCGTGCAGATGAAGGTCGTCGAGGCGGCCGCGTCGGCTCCGGTCGTCTCCGCCACGTCGTCGCCGGCCTGGCACGAACCCGTGTCGGTGACGCTCATCGTGGACAGCAGGTCGGCGGAGGACTTCCCGTCGATCGGCAGGTCCTGGCTCGTGAGGGCCTCGACGGCGCCCGGGTCGATCGCGCTGATCTGCGAGGGAGAGGTGCCGGCGTGGAGCTGGTCGATGACCGAGGTGAGAGCGACGAGCGGGCTGTGCAGGACCGGGTCCGAGACCGTGACGTCCGAGCCCTTCCACGTGAGGTCCGCCTCGAGGTCGTCGAGCGTCGAGCCCGCGGGGAACGCCGCGTCGCTGTCGGCCATCTGGCCGTAGGCGCTCCACGTCGCGTGGAGGCTGCCCGGGGTGCTTCCGGCCTCGAGTGCCACGGGGTACCAGTTCATCTCTGTGCTGGGCACGGCTGCGGCGAGGACGGAGTCGGTGACGCCCGATCCGAGCGGCTGCATGGCGTGCTGGCCGATGAGCTTGAGGTCGGCGTCGTAGAGGCCGATCGCGCCGCCGGCACCGTCACCGGCGGTGCAGGAGAAGGCCACGGCGCGCGCCTGCGTCCCGTTGACCGTGACGACGGCGTCGCCGGCGTCCGCCATCCTGACGTCGAAGTAGCTGACGCCGGACTCGGACGTGTACAGGCCGTCCGCGAAGGTCACGGGCGTGTCCGCCTTGCAGCCCTCGGGGAGCTGGAGGGTCGCGTTGCGCAGGGTGTCGTGGCTCGGCGCCGGCGCGCTGCTGCGGGTCGCCGACGGGGTCGGCTCGGCGGTCGGGGACGGGGTGGCTCCCGCGGGCGTGGACTGGGGCGCCGCCGTGGTCGCGCTCGCGGTGGTGGCTGCGGCTGAGCCTGCGGCGTCGGAACCCTGCGAGCAGGCGCCCAGCGGCAGGAGCGAGGCAGCAAGGAGGAGAGGAAGAGGGGAGCGGCGGGGAGTCACGGGTTCAGCTCCAGGACGTGGGGGTGGGCACTGGCATGCTAGCGTCGCCCTCGTTCGTGGACAGGTCCGTCGACGCGGCGTCGTCGAGGTCGTCGTCGGATCGTGACCGTCGGGTCCTACGGCTCAGCCAGCGGTTCTCCGCACACAGCCCCAGGGCGATGGACCCGGGGCAGGGGGTCGAGAAGCGTGTTGAGCACCGGGGCACCGAGCGCACACGGAACGGGGGAGCCCTGCGGCCACGCACCAGCACAGGGGAGGAGTCCCCTCCCTCGGGTACGGCTCGCGTCCGAGGGCCGTGCCACGATCATCTGGTCCACCGCTGAACAGGAGGCCCCATGCCCGTCGCAGCCACTCCGACCGATCGCCTCAACATCTACCTCCAGGACTTCGAGCGAGCCCACGACCAGGTCGCGCCGCTCTTCTCCAGCCGTCGTGTCAAGGATCGCGACGCCTTCACCGCGTGGCGAGAGGCGCTCGCGCAGGTCGACGCGGCGAACCGCTGCGGCGGGGCGCGGACGGACGCGAACGGGTTCGCCACGCCGCCCCTCTTCGCGCTGAGCTCGATCACGATCACGTCCGTCCTCGAGTACGGTTCGGCGGCGGTTGCACGGATGACCCGGTCGGCCGGTCTCACCGCCTACATCGAGGCCGCCCTCAGCCTCGTCGACGGCGACTGGCGGCTCGGAGCGATCCGGGAGTACCTCGACGACCCCGACTCCCTCCTCACCGAGCCGCAGCAGCTCGAGGACCGTCTTGCCTCCCTCAGCGAGTTCGCTCCGCTCGCCGACCCCGAGGAGGACGAGAACCCCAACCTCGACGCGATCTTCCAGGACGGGTGGGCCCGCGAGGCCGTCTGGGAGGAGACGCTCGAGTCCGACGACGACGTCGACGACTCCGACCCCGTGGCGTGGGCCGCCTTCGTCGCCCGGAAACAGGCCGAGGCTCCCGTGCGCGCGACGCGCGTCCTCGAGCTCGGCACCTTCGAGCACGGCGAGCACCTCGCCTTCCTCGACCCCGGCTGGCCGCACGAGACCGTCATCACCGCACTTCCCGTCCCACCCGGGACGGCCCGCGCCCAGGCGCTCGAGGTCGATGAGGACGACGACGACCGCATCGCCGCCCTGCGACTCCTCCTCGGCCCGGCCGCGGCCGACCCCACCTCGGCACCCGTCCCGGTGAGCTGGCACGAAGCGATGGGGGACAAGGGGACCCACGTCGTCGGCGTCGAGGCGGGAACGGCTGCGCTCGCGGACGCGGAGCGCCTGCTCACCCTCGACCACCGCACGTGGCAGCGCATCGAGGACACCCTCCTCGACAGCGACGCGGGGCTCCTCGCCGATCCAGGGACCGGCAGCGCCCCCGTCGGGGCCTTCTCCCGAAGCGGCTGGGGCGATGGCGGCTACGGCGTGTACTGGGGGCTCGCCGAGGACGGCGCACCGCTGCACCTGGTCATCGACTTCGGTCTCATCTGTGCACCTGCACCCGCGCCGGAGCAGTGACGCCGTGGCGCGGCGCCGGCCATAGCCCCGTGCGGGCCAGTGTGTCCGGACGAAGGACCCAGGCCAGGGATCGGGCGGTAGGACGCACAACGCCGCCTCCGTGAGACGATGCCCGGCGTTCCCCCACCCGCCGAGCACGAAGGTCCCTTCCCATGGACGCCCTCGCAGCCAACCTCCTCACGGTCGCCGACTGGATCACGGCCCACATCACCATGTGGGTCCTCATCGCGACCGGTCTGTTCCTCACGGTCATCACCCGAGCGGTCCAGGTCCGCCACCTGCCCGACATGTTCAGGCAGGTCGTCGGCTCGCGCTCCGGCGCCGAGGACGGCATCTCCTCCTTCCAGGCCTTCGCCATCTCGCTCGCCGCGCGCGTCGGCGTCGGCAACGTCTTCGGCGTCGCCGCGGCCCTCCTCATGGGCGGCCCCGGAGCCATCTTCTGGATGTGGGTCGTCGCCCTCGTCGGCATGGCCACCGCCTTCTTCGAGGCCACCCTCGCGCAGGTCTTCAAGGCGCGCGCCGCCGACGGCACCTTCCGCGGCGGCCCCGCCTTCTACATGGCCGGCGGCATGCGCTCCAAGGCCCTGGGCGGCACCTTCGCCGTCATCACGGTCCTCACCTGCGGCCTCGTCATCACCTCGGTGCAGTCCAACGCCTTCGCCGGCACTCTCGTCGAGGCCTTCGGCTCCGGCGAGTCCGCGCTGCCCGGCTTCGGCGGGATCACCGCCACCCAGCTCGTCCTCGCGGCCCTCACCTTCGTGCTCACCGCCGTCGTCGTCTTCGGCGGCATCCGCTCCGTGGCGCGCGTGACCGAGTGGATGGCGCCGATCATGGCGCTCGTCTACGTCGTCCTCGTCTTCTTCATCTGCCTCACCAACCTCGGCTCCTTCTTCGACGTCATCGGCCAGATTCTGCGTGGGGCCTTCGCGCCGCAGCCGATCCTGGGCGGCCTCGGCGGAGGGATCATGGCGGCCGTCGTCAACGGCACCAAGCGCGGTCTCTTCTCCAACGAGGCCGGCCAGGGCACCGCCCCGAACGCCGCGGCCACCGCCACCGTGACCCACCCCGTCCAGCAGGGCTTCATCCAGTCCCTCGGCGTCTTCATCGACACCATCGTCGTGTGCACGGCGACCGCCTTCGTCATCCTCATCGCCGGACCCGAGACCTGGGCCTCCGACGGCGCCAACCCCGCCAACCTCACGACGCTCGCCATCTCCCACGAGCTCGGCGGCTGGACCGTCGCCCCCATGGCCGTCCTCATCTTCGTCCTCGCCTACTCCTCGATCATCGCGGCCTACGTCTACTCCGACGTCAACATGTCCTTCCTGACCGGCGGCAAGAGGTGGGCGAGCTGGTTCGTGCGCTGGCTGTGCGCCCTGTCCGCCACCGCGGGCGCGGTCCTCTCCCTCGACGTCGTCTGGAACGCCGTCGACATCGCGATGGCGATCATGACGCTCACGAACCTCGTCGCCCTCATCGCCCTGTCCCGGTGGGGCATCGGGGCCCTCAAGGACTACGAGGCCCAGCGCGCCGCCGGCGTCGCGGAACCCGTCTTCCACGGCAGCGGGAACCGCTTCCTGCCGGCCGACGTCCCCGGCGACGTCTGGTCCGGCACCCCCGAGACCACCCAGCCCGCCGCCGTGACGGGAGCCGAGCGATGAGCGCGCCTGTCCGGGTCACCCCGGCCCTCCACGCGCCCGCCCTCGCCCCGGCGCTCAGCACCGCCGACGTCGAGGCCGCCCTCAACACCCTCGACGACCGCTTCTACACCTACGTCCTCGCGGTCCTCCTCATCGCCTGCGGCCTCTACTTCACCGTCCGCACCCGCGGCCTCCAGCTCCGCCACTTCGGCACGATGCTTCGCACCATCACCTCGTCCCGCTCCGGCGCCGAGGGCGGGATCTCCTCCTTCCAGGCCTTCGCCGTCGGGCTTGCCGCCCGCGTCGGCATCGGCAACGTCGCCGGTGTCGCCCTCGCCGTCGTCGCCGGCGGCCCCGGGGCACTGTTCTGGATGTGGGTCGTCGCGATCCTCGGGATGGCGACCGCCTTCGTCGAGTCGACCCTCGCCCAGGTCTTCAAGGTGCGGGGCCGCGGCCTCACCTTCCACGGCGGCCCCGCCTACTACATCCGCCACGGCCTGGGCTCTCGCTTCTGGGCGGGCGTCTTCGCCGTCCTGTGCGTCGTCGCCGTCGGCGTCACTGTCGTCATGGTCCAGACGAACTCGCTGGCCGGCGTCATCAACGCGACCGTCCCGAGCGTCCAGCCGTGGATGGTCGGCGTCGTCCTCGTCGTGCTGACCCTGCCGATCGTGCTCGGTGGCCTCAGCTCCGTCGCGCGCGTCACCGAGTGGCTCGCGCCGCTCATGGCCCTCGTCTACATCCTCATGACGCTCGTCGTCATCCTCATGAACCTCGGGCAGCTCCCGGACGTCCTCGGCGAGATCCTCCGCGGAGCCTTCGGCACCGACCAGGCCCTCTACGGCGTCGCCGGGGGCGTCTTCGCGGCCGTCCTCAACGGCGTGCGTCGCGGCCTGTTCTCCAACGAGGCGGGTCTGGGCACCGCCCCGAACGCCGCCGGCACCGCGACCACCTCGCACCCCGTCAAGCAGGGACTCATCCAGTCCTTCGGCGTCTTCGTCGACACGCTCCTCGTGTGCACGGCCACCGGCCTGCTCATCCTGCTCGCCACGGACACCTACCAGCCGGGGCGGGAGGACCTCGCCGGCGCCGTCCTCACCCAGCAGGCCGTCGTCGAGCACCTCGGGACCTGGGCGACCTGGCCGATGGCCGTCCTCATCTTCGTCCTCGTCTTCTCCACCGTCCTGGGCTGCTACTCCTACACGCAGGTCAACGTGAACTTTCTCGGCGGGGAGCGACGCGCCGAGCAGCTCCTCGGGATCGTGCTCACGGCCGCCTCCTTCGCCGGCACCGTCCTCACCCTCCCGATCGTGTGGGCGCTCACCGACATAGCCCTCGGCGTGCTCGGCATCATCAACCTCGTCGCCATCGTCCGGCTCGCCCCCTGGGCGCTCGGGGCCCTGCGCGACTTCGAGGCGCAGCGCGCCGCCGGCGTCGCCGACCCGGTCTTCGTCGGACACGGCAACCCGCTCTTGCCCGGCGACACCGCCGACGGCGTCTGGGAGGCCCGTCCGCAGGGTGGCGCCCGCCAGGCAGCACCGACCACGAGCACGCAGGCCTGAGCCGTGGGAGTCGTCGACAACGTCCTGTCTACCCTGTCGAACTGGTTGTTCGGCACGATCCTCGTCTGGCTGCTCCTCGGGGTCGGCGCCTTCGTCACCTGGCGCACCCGCGCCGTCCAGCTGCGCCACGTCCGCTCCGTCCTGCGCGCCGTCGCCGGCTCGCGCTCGGGGGCGGAGGGTGGGATCTCCTCCTTCCAGGCCTTCGCCGTCGGCCTGGCCTGCCGTGTCGGAACCGGCAACGTCGTTGGCGTCGCGCTCGCCCTCGTCCTGGGTGGGCCGGGCGCCGTGTTCTGGATGTGGGTCGTCGCGCTGGTCGGCATGGCGACCGCCTTCTGCGAGGCCACCCTGGGACAGGTCTTCAAGGTGCGCCGCGGTGACGGCACCTTCCGCGGCGGTCCCGCCTACTACCTCGCGCGCGGCCTGCACTGGCCGGCCGTCGGCGGCGTCTTCGCCGTCGTGTTCATGGTAGCCAACGGGCTGGCGATGCCCATGGTCCAGGCCAACGCCATGACCGCGGCCCTGGCCTCCTCCGCCGGGCTCAGCCCGTGGTGGGGCGCCGCGATCGTCGCCGCGATCGTCGCTCCGGTGCTCCTCGGCGGACTGCGCTCCATCGCGAGCGTCACCGAGTGGATGGCTCCGATCATGGCGATCGCCTACCTCGCCCTCGTCCTCCTCATCATCGTCACTCACCCGGCCCAGGCGGGCACCGCGCTCGGCCAGATCGTCGCCGGTGCCTTCGGCCTGCGGGCGGGGCTGGCGGGCGCAGCCGGGGGAGTCGCGGCCGCCGTCCTCAACGGCGTGCGTCGCGGGCTCTTCTCGAACGAGGCCGGCCTCGGCGGCGCTGCCTGCGCCTCCGGCTCGGCGACCGTCGCCCACCCGGCGCAGCAGGGCTTCATCCAGGCCTTCGGGGTCTTCGTCGACACCATGCTCGTGTGCACCGCGACGGCGCTGTCCATCCTCATCGCCGGCGCTGACGACGGCAGTGTCTACACGCCGGGCGTCACGGGCGCCGACGTCTCCGGCACCCTCACGCAGCAGGCCATCGCGCACCTGCTCGGGAGCTGGACGAGCTGGCCCATGACGATCCTCATCCTCGTGCTGGCCTACTCGACGATCCTCGGCGCCTTCTCCTACGCCGAGGTCTGCCTCGACTACCTCACGAGGTGCTCGTGGGCGCCGACGGCGCTGCGCGCGGCCGCCGTCGTCTGCGCCTTCGTCGGTGGCGGGGCCGCCCTCACGACGGTGTGGACCCTGGCCGACGTGCTCCTCGGCACCGGCGCGATCCTCAACCTCATCGCCATCGTCGCCCTGTCGCGGTGGGTGGCGGGGGCGCTGCGGGACTGGGAGGCCCAGCGTGCCGCTGGCGTCGAGGCGCCGCGCTTCGTCGCCACCGGCAACCGCTTCCTGCCCCGTGAGCTCGACGGGGACGTGTGGGCGGGGGACGCCGCCTCGCGCTGACCGCGGCGGAAGGTCATGGGGAGCCCTGCGCTCACGGGACCGGCCGGCCACCGGGTGCGACGCGCCGGTCCACGCCGCCAGCAGAGGAGGGCCGGTGCGCGCCCCCAGCGGAGGGTCGTCGGACTGTGACCAGCATCGCCACCCGTGTCACACGTCGGAAACATAGGCAGTACCTCTCCGGCATGTTCGCTCCTTACTGTGCAGCGTTACCACGGCGCGGCCCTTGCCCGAGCAGACCCCGCTCGCACCCCGGTCGACCGCGTCCCGATCCGGCGGCTCGACGACGGCGCACGCCCTCGCCACCGCCACGGCCTGGAGGTCGACATGCCCACTCCTCTCAGCGCGTCCGCGCTCGCCGCGGCCGCGGCCCCGAGCTCGGTCCTCGACTCGGCGGCGGACTCGCTCGCCAACGTCTCGGACCACCTCTACGGCCAGTTCCTCGCCTGGGTGCTCATCGCCGCCGGCCTCTACTTCACCATCCGCTCGCGCGGCGTCCAGTTCCGGCACTTCGGCGACATGGTCAAGGAGATCACCGGCTCGCGCTCCAGCGCCGACGACCACGAGGGCGGCATCTCCTCCTTCCAGGCCTTCGCCATCGGCCTCGCCTCCCGCGTCGGCACCGGCAACATCGTCGGCGTCGCCATCGCCATCACCATGGGCGGGCCCGGCGCCGTGTTCTGGATGTGGGTCGTGGCCCTGGTCGGCATGGCCACCGGCTTCATCGAGTCCACGCTCGCCCAGATCTTCAAGGTCCGCCACCACGACGGCACCTTCCGCGGAGGCCCCGCCTACTACATCACCCGCGGCCTCGGCTCGCGGACCTGGGGCTCCGTCTTCGCCCTCGTCATTACCTTCGTCTTCGGCTTCGCCTACGAGGCCACCCAGGCCAACACCATCGCCGCCACCGCCCACGACACCTTCGGCGTCGAGCCGTGGGTGACCGCGATCGTCCTCGTCGTCATCACCGCGCCCATCATCTTCAAGGGCATCAAGCGCGTCGCCGGCGTCGCCGAGTGGATGGCCCCCCTCATGGCCCTGCTCTACGCGCTCATCGCGATCGTCATCCTCGTCATGAACCTCGGCGCCATCCCGACGGCCATCAAGGAGATCATCGAGGGCGCCTTCGGTCTCAACCAGGCCTTCGCCGGCCTGTCCGGCGGCCTCTACGCCGCCGCCATCAACGGCATCAAGCGAGGTCTGTTCTCCAACGAGGCCGGTGAGGGATCCGTCCCGAACGCCGCCGCCACCGCGACCACCTCGCACCCGGTCAACCAGGGCTTCATCCAGTCCATGGGCGTCTTCGTCGACACCATCGTCGTGTGCACCGCGACCGCGCTCATCGTCCTGCTCTCGGGCGTCTACACCCCGGCCGGCGCGGACGCGGACACCGCCGGCGTCCTCACGACCGCCTCCGTCACCTCGCAGCTCGGCTCGTGGTCGCAGTACCTCATGGCCTTCATCCTCTTCGTCTTCGCCTACTCCTCGCTGCTCGGCAACTTCACGTACGCCGAGGTCAACATGGACTTCATCCGCAAGGGCCAGTCGAAGCACTACCTGCTGCGCACGATGATCCTCGTCGCCATCTTCATCGGCTCGGTCGCCTCGCTGACCTTCGTCTGGAACCTCTCCGACGTCGCGATGGGCTGCATGGCGACGATCAACATCGTCTCCATCACGCTGCTCGGCAAGTGGGCCTTCGGCGCCCTGCGCGACTGGGAGCAGCAGCGCGAGGCGCAGAAGCGCGGTGGGATCGACGTCATCCGCTTCGTCGGCACCGGCAACCCGAACCTGCCCGGCGACGTCCCCGGCGACGTCTGGGACGGTTCCGCCTCCGCCACGAACGGCGGCGTCACCGTCGAGCAGGGCTGAGCACTCAGGACAGGGCGCCCCTGCCTCCCCAGGGGGAGCACGACGGCACCACGGGCGCGGGCCGGGGCCGGAGACGGTCCCGGCCCGCGCCGTCGTCGAGCTGGAGCGTTCCCGGCGCAGACGGCGCCGCGACGCCCTGAGCGAGTGGCTAGGCTCAGGGCATGAAGATCGCACGCTTCTCCACGGGGGACGAGCCCCGTTACGGCATCGTCGAGGGTCTTCCGGAGGGCGAGGCCGCCCCGTCCGGCGAGTCCTCTGGCCACATCCTGGTCCTCAAGGGCGACCCCCTGTACTCCGTCCCCGAGGCCACCGGAGAGGTCGTCGACCTGGCCGACGCCCGCCTCCTCTCGCCGGTCATCCCGCGCTCCAAGGTCATCGGCGTCGGCAAGAACTACGGCGCCCACGCCCGCGAGATGGGCGGGGAGCCGCCGGCGGAGCCGATCATCTTCCTCAAGCCCAACACGGCCGTCATCGGCCCGGACGCCCCGATCGTCCTGCCCGAGTGGACGCAGGAGGTCCACTACGAGGGCGAGCTCGCCGTGGTCATCAAGACCCTCGCCAAGGACGTGCCGACCGAGGAGGCCAAGTCCGTCATCTTCGGCTACACGGTCGCCAACGACGTCTCCGCCCGCGACGCCCAGCGCAGCGACGTCGGCTGGGTCCGAGCCAAGGCCTTCGACACCTCCTGCCCGATCGGCCCGTGGATCGAGGTCCCCGAGCCTGGCAAGGAGGGCTCCTTCGACCACTCCGACGCGGTCGTGCGCACCCACCTGGACGGTGTCATCGTCCAGGAGGGCACGACGGCGGACATGATCCGCGGCGTCCCCGAGATCATCGCCTACGTCTCCCGGATCTTCACGCTCCTGCCCGGCGACGTCATCCTCACCGGCACCCCGGCCGGCGTCGGCGAGATCAAGGCCGGCCAACGCGTCGAGGTCGAGGTCGAGGGCATCGGCTCCTTCGGCAACCCCGTCGTGCGCCGCTGAGCGCAGCCACTCGAGCACCACAGCGGGCCCGCTGTGCGTGGTCAGTTCTCGTCACTTCTGGCACCCGCCTCGTTCCCCGGGCACGTGGATCGGCGAAATGACGCGGTTGCTCGCTCTCGCAGCGCGCAGAAGTCACGAGATGTGACCACGTGGCGCGTCGTGGGCGGCCCGACCAGGCCGACTCAGACGTCCGCGGGGACCTCGGGCACCTCACCCAGGTCACCGGCCAGCGGGATCGAGGCGATGGGACGGCTGAGCACCGTCCACACGGCGCCCAGGACCAGGATGACGGCGAAGGCGGCCATCGCGGGACGGGCACCGAGGTGCTCGAGGAGCAGCCCGGCGCCCGCGGTACCCAGCGGTATCATCGCGAGGGAGACGAAGGCGGAGGCCGAGCCGGAGCGCCCCTGCATCTCGTCGGGCGTGATCCGCATCGTGTAGGCGCCCATCCCGGCATTGACCGGAGCGACGCAGAGAACCGCCAGGCACATCATCGCGCCGATCCACCAGATCGAGATCCTCACGGCGAGCAGGCAGCCGACGAGGCCCACGGCCGCGAAGCCGGCTCGGGTGATCGTCCCGATCCGCGCCCGCTGCAGGACCGCGGGCGCGGCGAGGGCCGCCACGATGCCGGTGGCGCCGATGACGGACTCCATGAGCCCGAGCGCCGTCGGGCTCGTGCCGCCGAGCTGGAGCGCGAGGATCCCGACGGTCATGGCGCCGTTGATCCCGACGTTGAGGATCATCCCGCCGATGGCGACGTCGCGGACCCCGCGGGCGCGCCACAGCCAGCGCAGGCCGGAGACGACCTCGGAGCCGAGTGCCCTGAGGGGCCGTCTCTCGCCGGCTGGAGCGGGCAGCGGCGTGCGCACGAGCCCGGCGCAGACGGCGGCGACGACGTAGGTGAGCGCGTCGATGAGCATCGGCAGCGTGTGGTGGATCGTGAACAGGAGCCCGGCGAGGGGACTGCCGACGAGGTTCGCGGCGGATCCCCGTGCCTGGTTGATGGACAGGGCGGTCCCGGTCTGTGACGCGGGCACGACGCGCTTGAGAGCGGCGCGCTCGGCGGGCGAGTAGAAGCATCCGAGGACGCCGACCGCCGCCGCGACCGCCATGAGGTGCGGCATCGTGACGCGGCCGAGCTGCTCAGCGAGCGGGACGGTGCCCATGGCGACGGCGCCGACGGCCGTCGTGGCGACCATGGTCCGCTGGCGGTCCCAGCGGTCGACGAGGGCGCCCGCGGGCAGCATGGCGACCCACTGGCCGACGCCGTACATAGCGGTGATGATCCCTGCACGGCCGGCCGAGCCGGTGATCTGAACGGCGAGGAGGGTGATGGCCAGGGAGGTCATCGCCGAGCCGAGGAGGTCGAGGGTCGAGCCGGTGAGCAGCAACCAGTAGTCCCGGTTGGCGCGCAGGGGTGGGTTGCTCATGACCGCGAGACTACTTAGCCAATGAATCTTGGTCAAGGATTCTTGGACGAGGTGTCCTGGTCTGTGGCGCCCGCGGACGCTAGCCTCGCCGCATGCCCTCACGCGAGACGAGCAGGGTCGGCCGCCCGGTCGACGCGGAGACCGGGACGCGCAGCGTCGACGCCGCGGCCCTCAAGGCCCTCAGCCACCCGCTGCGCCTGCGCATCCTCACTCAGCTCGGTTCCGCGGGGCGGGCCAACGTCAAGAGCCTCGCCGCCGCGCTCGAGGAGCCCACCAACTCCGTCTCCTACCACCTCGCCCAGCTGGCGCAGCACGGCCTCGTCGTGCCCGCGGAGCGGCCCGAGGGTGCGGCGCGGCGCGAGAAGTGGTGGGCGCTCGCCGAGGCTGAGGGCCTCTCGTACCGCTCCGAGAGCGCCGGCGGCCCTGAGGAGCGAGCGGCCCTGTCGGGCTGGTTCTCCCAGCGCGCTGCGGACAACGTCGGCCGCGCCCTTGAGGTCGAGGACGAGTCCCTCGCGCAGGAGCGCCCCTTCGGCATCTCCGACGTCGGTGCCTGGCTCAGTCCCGCCGAGGCGGCACACGTGGCGGACCTCCTCGACGAGGCTCTCGACGTCCTGCTGGCGGCGCTGGAGGCCCACGACGTCCGTGAGCCGGCTCCGGAGGGTCACGAGTACTACCAGGTCATGACGATGCTCTTCGCCTCGAACGGTGACGTTCGCTCGAGCTCCCGCACCGGCTTCTTCTCGGCCGAGCGCCGTCGCGCGGACGACGAGGCCGCGGCCTCCAGTGAGGACGAGGGTGTTCAGCCTGCCGACTGAGAACGCTCAGCGCAGCGGCAGCGCCTCGAGCGCCGTCGCGATCCGCGCGACGGTCTCGTTCTCGACAGTCCGGCCGGTCGCCAGGTTGAGGCGCACGAAGTCCCCGTAGCCGACTCCGAAGGTCGCGCCCGCGTTGGTCGCGACGCCGGCCTCGCGCAGGAGGTGCTTCATGGGCGAGACACCCTCGGGGAAGGCGCGGCCTGAGCAGTCCAGCCACGACAGGTAGGTGCCCCTCGGCGCCGTGAAGCGCACGCCCTCGACGCCGTCGAGGCGCTCGGCGACGAGGTCGCGGTTGCCGCGCAGGTAGGCGCGCACGCCCTCGTTCCAGGCGCGCCCCTCCGGGCTGAGCGCCGCGGCGGTGGCCAGCGCGCCGATGCCGGCGGCCTCGAAGGCGAGGTGCTGGCACAGGGGCTGCGCCTCCCAGGCCTCGCGGGCCGGGCCGGACGCGATGAGCTGGGCGCAGCGCAGGCCGGGCAGGTTCCAGCCCTTCGAGGCAGCGGTCGCCGTCCAGGTGAGGGCCGGGTCCGCGCCGGGGCGCGAGGCGTAGGGGACGTGCGTGAGTCCCTCCTCGAGGACGAGGCAGGAGTGGATCTCATCGGCGAAGACCGGGACCCCGTACCGGGTGGAGAGCGCGGCGACGGCGTCGAGCTCCTCGGTGGTGAGGACGCGGCCGACCGGGTTCCACGGGTTGCACAGGACGAGCAGACCGGCCCCGTCGGCCATGGCGGCCTCGATGGCGTCGAGGTCGAGGGACCACTCGGGCTCGCCCGCCGCGACGGCGTCGGCCTCCGCGCGCACCGCGGGCACCTCGAGGAGCTCGCGCCCGTACTCGCCGGGGATCGAGAGGAAGGGCATGTAGGCGGGCGTCGGCACGATGACCGTGCTGCCGGGCTCCGTGACGTGCTGGACGACGGCGCGCAGAGATGACAGGACGTCCGGCAGGAGGGAGACGTCCTCGAGCGGGACCTCCCAGCCGAAGGAGTCGGCCTGGTAGGCGGCGGTGGCCTCCCGGGCCGCCTGCGCGAAGGCGGGCGGCATGTAGCCGAAGGCGGCGTCGTTGACGGCGCGGCGCAGCGCCTGCGTCACGGCGGGCGCGGTCCCGAGATCCATCTCCGCCACCCAGGCGCCGATCGCGTCCCCGTACCGCGACCACTTGAGGGAGCCTCGAGCGCGGAGAGCCTCGGGCGTGAGCGCGTCGTAGGCGGCCCGGAGGTCGTCGGGCAGGGGAGCGAGGGAGTACGCGCAGGTGGTCATGGGCACACTCTACGGAGGCCCTCGACGCCGCGGCGGCGCCCGAAGGACCGGGCGCTACGCTTGCCCCATCATGACTGAGAACGCCTCGACCCCCGCGTCGGCCCTGCCCGCCGTCGGCTCCTCCGACGTCCGCGTCCGCTTCTGCCCCTCGCCGACCGGCACCCCCCACGTCGGCATGGTCCGCACCTGCCTGTTCAACTACGCCTACGCGCGCCACACCGGCGGCACCTTCGTGTTCCGCATCGAGGACACCGACGCCACCCGCGACTCCGAGGAGTCCTTCAACGACATCCTCGACTCCCTGCGCTGGCTCGGCCTCGACTGGGACGAGGGCGTCGGCAAGGGCGGCCCGCACGAGCCCTACCGCCAGTCGCAGCGCACGGACCTGTACAAGCAGGTCGCCGCCGAGCTCCTCGACGCCGGCTACCTCTACGAGTCCTTCTCCACCCCGGAGGAGGTCGAGGAGCGCCACCGCGCCAAGGGCGAGGACCCCAAGCTCGGCTACGACGGCTACGACCGCGACCTCACCGACGAGCAGAAGGCCGCCTACCGGGCCGAGGGCCGTCAGCCCGTCCTCCGCCTGCGCATGCCCGACGAGGACGTCACCTTCGACGACCTCGTGCGCGGCCCCATCACCTTCAAGGCCGGCAGCGTCCCCGACTACGTCGTCGTGCGCGCCAACGGCGACCCGCTCTACCCGCTCGTCAACCCCGTTGACGACGCCGCCATGGGCATCACGCACGTCCTGCGCGGTGAGGACCTCCTGTCCTCCACCCCGCGCCAGGTCGTCCTCTACCGCGCCCTCATGGCCGTCGGTCGCGCCGAGGTCATGCCGCAGTTCGGCCACCTCCCGTACGTCATGGGCGAGGGCAACAAGAAGCTCTCCAAGCGCGACCCCGAGTCCAACCTCCTCATCCACCGCTACCGCGGCATGATCCCGGAGGGCCTCCTCAACTACCTCGCGCTGCTCGGCTGGTCCCTGTCCAAGGATCAGGACGTCTTCTCCGCCGCCCAGATGCTCGCCGCCTTCGACGTCCACGACGTCAACCCGAACCCGGCCCGCTTCGACCCCAAGAAGTGCGAGGCCATCAACGCCGAGCACGTCCGCCTCCTCGCGGCCGAGGACTTCCGCGACCGCCTCGTGCCCTACCTCGCCGACGCCTTCGCCGACCCGGCCGACCCGGAGTGGACCGCTCAGCCCCTCGTCTCGGCCGACACCTTCGCCGAGCTCACCCAGCGCGAGCAGGAGGTGCTCACCGTCGCCGCCCCGCTCATCCAGACCCGCGTCCAGCTCCTGCGGGAGTCGCGCGACATGCTCGGCTTCCTCTTCGTCTCCGACGACGAGCTCGTCCTCGACGAGAAGGCCGTCGCCAAGCTCAAGGACTCCGCCCCGCAGGTCCTCGACGCCGCCATCGAGTCCCTCGCCGCCCTCGGCGAGGGGGAGTGGCAGCACGAGCGCCTCGAGGAGCTCCTCCGTGAGGCCATCGTCGACGGGCTCGGCATCAAGCCTCGCCTCGCCTTCGGCCCGCTGCGCGTGGCCGTGACCGGCCGCCAGGTCTCCCCGCCGCTCTTCGAGTCGATGGAGATCCTCGGCGCCGAGTCCTCCCTGGTCCGCCTGCGCTCCCTGCGCGCGCGCCTGGCCTGAGCGTCGGCTCCGAGCGAGCCGGGAAGGTGCCCGGTGCCGATGCCCTCAGGGGCGTCGGCTCCGGGCGCCGTCCTGCGGTGCTGGCTGTGGCCGGAGACCTCCCGCCGAGGAGGGCGAGCCGACCGGCGACGGGGCCGACGGCGCGCTGTGGTCGCACTCACGGCCTCAGGATTTGGCAGGGCGGGTGGGGGCGTGTAAGTTACTACCCGCTGCTCCGGACGGCACTGCTGACCGGGGACGCACCATTCATTTGGGGTATGGTGTAATTGGCAACACAGGTGATTCTGGTTCATCCATTCTAGGTTCGAGTCCTGGTACCCCAGCGGAGAGCGAAGGAATTCGGTCGACATTCTCCCGAATTCGATCTGCATGATTTCTTTGCCTCACCACAAGTGAATCCACTTGGGAGCCCCGTTCGTCTAGCGGCCCAGGACACCGCCCTCTCACGGCGGCAGCGCCGGTTCAAATCCGGCACGGGGTACGAGCAGCACCGTCGTCAGGCGGATGCTGGTTCAAGGCCCCGTTCGTCTAGCGGCCCAGGACACCGCCCTCTCACGGCGGCAGCGCCGGTTCAAATCCGGCACGGGGTACGGTTCCGGCTCGTCCGGTCCAGGATCAACTGAATACCGCCTCTGATCACTCAGAGGATACGAGCCCCGTTCGTCTAGCGGCCCAGGACACCGCCCTCTCACGGCGGCAGCGCCGGTTCAAATCCGGCACGGGGTACCACCAGCAGGAGCCCGATCGCGTCAGCGGTCGGGCTCCTGCGCGTTCACGGCCTCCGGGCGGCCACGGCCCGGAGGCGTCCCGCTCGCGCCAAGCGGAGCGGCGGGGCCGCCGTCGGCCCCACTGGCTACACTGCCCGCGTGACGAACTTCCCCACGCTCAAGGCCCCCGGTCCGATCCCCGACGGCGCGATGCGCATCACCCCGCTGGGTGGTCTCGGCGAGGTCGGGCGCAACATGACCGTCTTCGAGGTCGCCGGCAAGCTCCTCGTCGTCGACTGCGGCGTCCTCTTCCCCGAGGAGGACCAGCCGGGCGTCGACCTCATCCTCCCCGACTTCAGCTCCATCGAGGACCGCATCGACGACGTCGTCGCCATCGTCCTCACCCACGGCCACGAGGACCACATCGGCGGCGTGCCGTACCTCCTGCGCCTGCGCGACGACATCCCCGTCGTCGGCTCCGAGCTCACCCTCGCCTTCGTCGAGGCCAAGCTCAAGGAGCACCGGATCCGTCCGAACCTGCGCGTCGTCCACGAGCACGAGCGCGTCGCCTACGGGCCCTTCGACCTCGAGTTCGTTGCCGTCAACCACTCCATCCCGGACGCGATGGCGTGCTTCATCCGCACCGAGGCGGGCAAGGCGCTCATCACGGGCGACTTCAAGATCGACTCCCTGCCGATCGACGGCCGCATCACCGACCTGCGCTCCTTCGCCCGCTTCGCCGACGAGGGCGTGGACCTCTTTCTCGTCGACTCAACCAACGCCGAGGTGCCCGGCATGATCGGCCACGAGGCCCAGATCGGCCCCGTGCTCGACAACGTCTTCGCCGAGTCGGACCAGCAGATCATCGTCGCGTCCTTCTCCAGCCACGTGCACCGCGTCCAGCAGGTCCTCGACGCCGCCGCCCTCCACGGCCGCAAGGTCGCCCTCGTCGGCCGCTCCATGGTGCGCAACATGGGCATCGCCGCCGAGCGCGGCTACCTCAAGGTCCCCGACGGCGTCCTCATCGACGCCCGGGACGTCAGCTCCGTCCCCGAGGACCGACGCGTCCTCATGGTGACCGGCTCCCAGGGCGAGCCCATGGCCGCCCTGTCCCGCATGGCCCACGGCGAGCACCGCTCCGTCACGGTGGAGCCCGGGGACACCGTCATCTTCGCCTCGTCCCTCATCCCGGGCAACGAGAACAGCGTCTACCGCGTCATCAACCAGCTCATGCGCCTCGGCGCCCGGGTCGTCCACCAGGGCAACGCCAAGGTTCACGTCTCCGGCCACGCCTCCTCCGAGGAGCTGCTCCACGTCTACAACATCGTGGCGCCCGAGAACGTCATGCCCATCCACGGCGAGATCCGCCACCTCGTCGCCAACGGGGCGCTCGCCGTCAAGACGGGCGTCAACCCGAAGAACGTCGTGCTCGCCGAGGACGGCGTCGTCGTCGACCTCGTCGACGGCCGTGCGCGCATCGCGGGCGCCGTGCCCTGCGGGTACGTCTACGTCGACGGCTCCTCCGTCGGCGAGATCGACGAGACCGAGCTCAAGGACCGCCGCATCCTCGCCGAGGAGGGCTTCATCTCGATCTACGCGGTCGTCGAGACCAAGACCGGCACGATCCTCGCCGGCCCCGACATCCAGGCGCGCGGCGTCGCCGAGGACGACGAGGTGCTGGGCGAGATCCTCCCCGACGTCACCAAGGCGCTCCAGGAGGCCCTGGACAAGGGCAACCAGGACGCCCACTCGCTCCAGCAGGTCATGCGCCGCACCGTCGGTCGCTTCGTCGGCCGCCGCCTCAAGCGGCGCCCGATGATCGTGCCGGTCGTCATCGAGGCCTGAGGGGCCGCGCCGTGACTCGCCGCCCGGCCTGCTTCATCTCCACGGGCTCCGTCCTCATCGACCTGCCGCTGCGCGTGGACCGCGTGCCCCAGCCCGGTGGCGCGGCCACGGCCGTCTCCTCCGGTCCGACCGTCGGCGGCGGCTACACGGTGGTCTCGGCGGTGGCCCGTCAGGGGCAGGCCGCGGCCCTCGCGGCAACCCTCGGCACCGGCCCGAACTCGCGGCAGGTCCGCGACCAGATGGCGCTCGACGGCGTCCAGGTCCTCGTGGAGGAGCTCGTCGGCGACATCGGCACCTGCACGACCCTCATCGAGCCCTCGGGCCGGCGCACCTTCATCACCACCCAGGGCGTCGAGGCCGAGCCCCAGCTCGAGGACCTCGAGCGACTCGACCTCCAGACGGGGGACTGGGTCTACGCCACCGGCTACGACCTCGTCCACCCGGCGAGCCGCGCCATCATCCCGGACTGGCTCCTGGCCCTCCCGGACGGTGTGGGCCTCGTCATCGACCTCGGCCCTGTGCAGACTGAGGTGGAGGACGAGGTTCTCGCGGCGGTCCTGCGCCGCACGACCCTGCTCACGGGGAACCACCTCGAGATCACCCAGCTCCACGCGCGGCTCGGGAGCCCCGGTGCCCTGCGCGACGCCTGCCCGGACGCGCTCATCGTGCGGCGCACCGGTGTCCACGGCTGCGTGCTCTGGCTCGCGACCGGGGAGCGGATCGAGGTGCCCGGGTACGCCCGAGGCGTCGTCGACACGACCGGGGCGGGGGACACCCACACGGGAGTCCTCGTCGCCGGCCTCATGGAGGGGCTCGACCCCGTGACGGCGGCCCGCCGCGCCAACGCCGCGGCCGCCGAGGCCGTCTCCCGGCTCGGACCGGCGCGCGCTCCGCGCCGCGACGAGATCGACGCCCTCCTCGCACAGGACTCGCGCTCCCGCGACTGAGCGCGCAGCGCCTCGTGGGCGGCAACTGACGCGCACGAGGCGTTGCGGGAGCGGTGGAGGCGGGCGCCACCTCCCCGCCCCGAGGGCCAGTCGGGGCGAGGGGGAGCTCCTCCCCGGCTCCCGGACCACCGCCCGCACCCCTCGGCGTGGTCCACGCCGCCCCGCCTTTGCGGCGTGGCGCCGCGGGTTCGGGCCGGTGGGGCCGGTAGCGTCGAAGGCATCATGGCCAACCGTCGCACCTCCACCACCCCTCGCACCCCGGGCTCCTCCCGGTCACGATCCGGCGGGTCCCAGGGCGGCCGCGCCCCGCGCGGCGCCGACGTCGTCGAGACGCCCCGCGGCGGTCGCTACCGGCGCACCGGCTGGGCCTTCGTCCTCCTCGCCCTCGCCGTCGTCACGGGCCTGCGCGAGTGGTTCGGCGTCTCCGGCGCCGCCGGCGCCCTCCTCCACCACCTCGCCGCCGGCCCGGTCGGCGTCCTCGGCGTCCTCGTGCCCCTGCTCCTCGCTGCGGCGGGTGTCCTCATGCTGCGCGTCCACGAGGCGGACGGCGTCCACGCCCGCATCACGGTGGGCAGCCTCGGCGTCCTCGCCGGGGTCACGGGCATCATCCAGGTCGCCAAGGGCAATCCCGCCTTCGGCGACGGCATCGACGCGCTCGAGCGCGCCGGCGGGCTGCTCGGCTGGATCATCGGCTACCCGCTTGCCGCGCTGTTCAGCCCGGTCGGCGCCGTCATCCTCTTCGTCCTCCTCATCATCTTCTCTGTCATCGTCGTCTCCGGCCGCACCGTCGCGGACATGCGCGACTCGCTCGCCGAGCGGCGCGAGCGCGCGGACGCCGAGGCCGGACGCGAGCCCGGCGAACCGGGCGACACCCTCGCCACGCGTCTGCTTGGCCGTGCCCGCCAGATCGGCAGCGGACGGGACGACTGGGACGACGAGCCCGGCATCGACTCGTACGACGGGGACGAGGCCTTCCGCTCCGCCATCGAGACGGACGAGCGTCCGCGCGGCAACGGCCGTCGCCGTCGCTCGACCACTCCCTCCTACGAGACCTCGGACATGGCGGCCGTCGACGCCGAGCTCGCCGTCGAGGGCGACGACTCCGCCACCACCGTCCTCGAGCCCGCCGCCTCTCGGCGTCGGAAGGGACGCGGCTCGCACCGCCTGAGTCCCGACGAGGTCGACATCCCGATCGGCCCCGACGGCAACGAGCTCGCCACCGAGCAGCTGGCCCTCGACGACCCGATGGCCGTCGACGAGCCGCTGTCCTCCTCCGCGCCCGAGGAGGAGCTCGAGCCGCCCGCCGTGCGACCGCGCAAGACCTCCAAGCAGGGCAGGCGAGGCGCCACGACCTCGCTCGCCGAGGACGAGCGCCCGGTCCCGCCCGCCGAGCCCGACGCCGTCACCGAGGAGACCCCGTCCCTCGACGCCGAGACCGACCTCGCCGACGAGATCGCCATGAGCGCCATGGAGCTGCCCGACGGCTCCAGCTACTCCCTGCCGCCCGAGGCGCTCCTCGAGCCCGGCCCGGGGCACGCGACGCGCACCGAGGCCAACGACGCCATCGTCGAGAAGCTGCAGGACGTCTTCACCGAGTTCAACGTCGACGCCACCGTCACCGGCTACACGCGCGGCCCCCAGGTCACGCGCTACGAGGTCCACCTCGGGCGCGGCGTCAATGTCTCGCGCGTGACGAGCCAGGAGAAGAACATCGCCTACGCGGTGGGCTCCGACGAGATCCGCCTGCTCACCCCGATCCCCGGGAAGAGCGCCATCGGTGTCGAGATCCCCAACTCCGACCGCGAGATGGTCAAGCTCGGCGACGTCCTGCGCTCCGGCGCGGCCAAGAAGCAGACCCACCCGCTCGTCGTGGGCCTCGGCAAGAACGTCGAGGGCGACTACGTCGTCACCAACCTCGCCAAGACGCCCCACATGCTCGTCGCCGGTCAGACCGGTTCCGGTAAGTCCTCCTTCGTGAACTCCATGATCACGTCGATCATGATGCGGGCGACGCCGGAGGAGGTCCGGATGGTCCTCGTGGACCCCAAGCGAGTCGAGCTCACCATCTACGAGGGCATCCCGCACCTCATCACGCCGATCATCACGAGCCCCAAGAAGGCCGCCGAGGCGCTCGAGTGGGTCGTGCGCGAGATGGACGCCCGCTACGACGACCTCGCCTCCTTCGGCTTCAAGCACATCGACGACTTCAACAAGGCCGTGCGAGCCGGCGAGGTCCAGCCCCTCGAGGGCTCCCAGCGGGTCCTCGCCCCCTACCCCTACCTGCTCGTCGTCGTCGACGAGCTCGCCGACCTCATGATGACGGCCCCCAAGGACGTCGAGGCCTCCATCCAGCGCATCACGCAGCTCGCGCGCGCCGCCGGCATCCACCTGGTCCTGGCGACCCAGCGACCCGTCGCGCAGGTCGTCACGGGACTCATCAAGTCCAACGTGCCCTCGCGCCTCGCCTTCGCCACCGCCTCCCAGCTCGACTCGCGCGTCATCCTCGACCAGAACGGCGCCGAGACGCTGACCGGTCAGGGTGACGCCCTCTACCTGGGCCCCGGCGCCTCCGCGCCGGTCCGCGTCCAGGGCTCCTGGGTGACGGAGTCGGAGATCCGCGCCGTGGTCTCCCACGTCAAGGGGCAGCTCGAGCCGGAGTACCGCGAGGACGTCATCGTCCCCGAGGTCAAGAAGCAGATCGACGAGGAGATCGGCGACGACATGGACCTGCTCCTGCAGGCCGCCGAGCTCATCATCTCCAGCCAGTTCGGCTCGACCTCGATGCTCCAGCGCAAGCTGCGAGTCGGCTTCGCCAAGGCCGGGCGCCTCATGGACCTGCTCGAGACCCGCGAGGTCGTCGGCCCCTCCGAGGGCTCCAAGGCCCGCGAGGTCCTGGTCCAGCCGGAGCAGCTGGAGGAGACCCTCGCCTGGATCAAGGGCGACGGCGCCGCACCCGGCTCCGCCGCCTCGGCCGGCACGCCGGAGGACGTTGCCGCGCCCGCTGCGGCCACGGACCGCTACGCGACCGACCCGCTCGAGGCCGACCGCGGGATCCCGGAGTCGGAGTCCTGGGAGGACCTCGACGCCGAGGAGGACTCCGAGGACGCCTGGAGCCTCACGGGCCGCGGCGCCTCGTGGTGAGCGCCGGCCGCTGAGCCCCGGTGCTCAGTGGCTGGACGGGCTCGTCGTCGACGTGGTCGCCATGGCGGACGCCGTACTGCCCGACGTCGCTGAGGTCTCCGCCTCGGGTCGAGCGGACTGCGTCGCGTAGGCGCCGTTCTCAGGGTCCTCGTAGGCGACCGCCTTGGGAGCGTCACCGGTGGCCTTGGGGGCGTCGGCGTCGTAGGTGCTCTGGTCCATGACGCTCATGAGCTTGTCCCAGCGGCGCTTGATCGTTGCGTCGGTGAGCGTGAGGCCGTCGGGCTCGTCGCCGTCGTGGAGCGCCGTGAGGTCGCGCACGACGCTCCCGGCCTTGGTGTCCATCGTGAAGGGGTGCCAGTGCAGGCCCGTCACGGAGACGGCGCCCTGGGCGTCGACGGCGACGTCGGCCCACACGAAGGTGCCGACGGTCGCGAGCGTCCCCTGGGTGCCCTCGGACTGGGCGGAGACGTAGTTGCCGGCGCAGTGGGAGACCCACATGCCCTTCCCGCTGGGGCCCCCGTCGAGGTGCTGGTCCTTCTGGGGGACGTGGGGGTGGCCGTCGAGGAGGAGGTCGACCTGGCCGCCGTCGGCGATCTCCTGGGCGAAGGCCTCCTGCGCGCTCGTGGGCTCGTCGGTGTACTCGGTGCCCAGGTGGGCCTGGACGACGACGACGTCGGCGCCCGCCTTCCGGGCGGCCCTCGCCTGCTCGGTGATGCGCACGGCGTCGTTGATCTCGACGTTGTCGCCTGTGTAGGGCTGCGAGTCGGTGAAGCCGTTGAGGTTGTATGTCGAGGCGATCTGGGCGACGGTGATGGTGCGTCCGGAGCGCTCGAGGTCGTAGAGCTGGTAGCCCTGCTCGGCGCCCTCCTTGGAGCGGTAGGTGCCCGCGTGGCCGAGGCCGACGGCGTCGAAGGCGTCCAGCGTCGTGTCGAGCCCCGCCAGGCCACGGTCGAGAGAGTGGTTCGAGGCCGTCGAGCAGCCGTCCCAGCCCACCTTCTTGAGGGCGGGGACGACGCCGGCGGGGGAGCCGAAGACCGGGTAGGAGGAGTAGACGCCGTCGGGCGAGACGGGCACCTCCATCCCGCACAGGGCCAGGTCCACTCCCTGCACCCAGGGATCCTCGGCCGCGACCATCGAGGAGATGTCCCCGTCGCCACCGGGTGTCTTCCTGTAGACGGTGTCGTGCATGAGGACGTCGCCGGCGTACCCGATCGTGAGGGTGACGGGGTCGCCCGGGTCCACGCTGGTCTCCGCGGGGCCGGCGGCGGTGGCGCTCGGGGAGGGCGTGGCCGTGGCAGCCTCGGAGCGCGCCGCGGTGGCGGCGGGCGTCCCGGAGCCGGTGGCGACGGCGGCCGTCTCGCCCCCGTCGTCGCGCAGCATCGCGGCCACCCCTGTTCCCACGCCCACGGTGAGCACGAAGGCCGTGCCGAGGGCGATGAAGCGGGTGCAGCGCCGTCGTGCCGCGCGTCGGCGGAGCTCGACGCGGCTCGCGGCCTGGCGGTGGGAGGCGGGGCGCCGCGCTGACGGATGGCCCGTCCCGGCCACGCCGGTGTCCTCCGGGCGCGGTGCCGCGGACGACCGCCCCGTGCCCCGGGCTCTGGTCGTGCCGGTACGGGTCGAGCCGACCGATCCGGTGGCGCTGTGGCGTCCGGTTCCCTCCGGCGTCCCGGTCCGGCCCAGGGAGCCTTCGCCCGCCGGTCGACGGTGCCTCGAGTCGTGCGGGGGACGGGGGGAACCGGCGTTCATGATGGGCAATCTAGCGCGGAGGCGGTTCCGTGGAGTCCGAGGCGCCGCTCGCGCGCGTCACCGTGACGGCACCGTTAGGCTTGCTGGGATGAACGCAGCGCCCGACTCCCGCCCCGACCCGGCCCCCGACGGCGGGAGCGCCCCCGGGGCCCCCGAGCCCTCGGCGCCGCTGCTCAACATCGCGAACGCCCTCACGGTCCTGCGACTGGTCCTCGTACCGGTCTTCATCTGGCTCATGCTGCGCGACGGCGACCCGGCGCGTCTGGCCGCCGCGATCGTCTTCATCGTCGCCGCAGTCACGGACCGGCTCGACGGCCAGCTCGCCCGCTCGCGGAACCTCATCACGAGCTTCGGCAAGATCGCCGACCCGATCGCGGACAAGGCGCTCACGCTGTCGGCCTTCATCCTGCTGTCGGTCGCCGGACGGCTGTGGTGGTGGGTCACGGTCGTCATCCTCGTGCGCGAGCTCGGCATCACGCTCCTGCGCCTCGTCATGCTGCGGCGCGCGGTCATGGCCGCCTCGCGCGGCGGCAAGCTCAAGACCGTGCTCCAGATCGCCGGCCTCACCCTCATGCTCATCCCGTGGACGATGTTCCTGCCCGGTGCCGTCGGTACCGCGCTGACCTGGCTCGGTTCGGCCGTCATCGGCGCCGCCCTCGTCGTCACGGTCGTCACCGGCGTCGACTACTGCCTGCAGGCGCGGCGCATCACGCGCGAGAACCGCTGAGGAGCCACCATGAGCGAGCAGGTCCCGCAGTCCGAGCCCCAGGAGGCTCCTGCCGCCTCGACGCAGGTCGACGCCGCCCGCTTCCTGCTGTCCGCCGCCGAGGAGCGCCGCCTCACCCTGGCTGTCGCCGAGTCGCTCACCGGGGGAGAGGTCTGCTCCACGCTCGTGAGCGTGCCCGGCGCCTCGGCCGTCGTGGTCGGGGGAGTCGTCGCCTACGCGACCCGTGTCAAGGCCCAGGTCCTCGGCGTCGACGCGGCTCGCCTCGCCCGCACCGGGCCCGTCGACGGCGAGGTCGCGCGCGAGATGGCCCAGGGCGTCGCCCAGCTGCTCGGGGCCGACCTCGGGCTCGCGACCACCGGGGTGGCCGGGCCGGGTACCGCGGACGGACAACCCGCGGGGACCGTCCACGTCGCCGTCTCCTCGCCGTGGGGCACCGTCGAGCGCGAGCTGCACCTCGAGGGTGACCGACAGGCGGTCCGGGAGGCCACGACGACGGCGGTCGTCGCGCTCGCCGTCGCGGTCCTCGACGCCGCCCCGGCGCGCTGACCCGGCTCCGCGTCCCGAGGCTCGACCGTCCGAACCGGAGGACGTCGCGGCGCCCACCTCACGATCCGGCCACGAGCGACGGACTCAGCGCCGCTGATAAGGTGGCTTCAAGGTTTCTCTCAGGATGCCGGGTAAGGATCACGTCACGTGATCGGACGGCGACGATCGATCACGGGAATGAATCCTCGTAGTGAATGGTTGTGGCGAACGATGAACAACGCGACTCACCCCCGCACCACCCGCCCCGCACGTCCGGCGAACCGGACCCCGATGCGCCAGGCATCCGCGGCGGGGTACCGTGCGACCGTGGACACCACGACCAAGCCCGAGAACGTCCTCCTCCGCCGCGAGATCGGCGAGGTGCTCCGTTCCGTCCGTCAGCACCAGGGCCGGACCCTGCGCGAGGTCTCCTCGCAGGCCCGCGTCTCCCTCGGCTACCTCTCCGAGGTCGAGCGGGGTCAGAAGGAGGCCTCCTCCGAGCTCCTCGCCTCGATCTGCCAGGCCCTCGACGCCCCGCTGTCGGCCGTCCTGCGCGAGGTCTCCGACCGCATCGCCCTCACCGAGGGCGTCGCCGTCCCGGACACCGTCCCGGACGAGCTGGTCCGTCAGCAGCGAATGCCGCAGCGCTGACCCTCGCCAGTCACCAGGCTTCGGCCCCGGCACCGCCTCGCGCGGGCCGGGGCCTTTGCTCTCCCTCGCGCATCGAGGCACGCTCGCCCTGAGGGCGCCGTCCGCGCCCGAGCGGTCGGGAGCCCGGCCGCGCGAGCGTGAGCAGGAGGAGCGGCGTCATGAAGCACTCGGAGTTCTGGAGCGCCGTCGACACCGTCTTCGGCTCCGGTTACGGCCGCTCCCTCGCGCAGGACCTCGTCCTGCCGGGCGTCGGGATGACGAGCGTCGAGGCGCTCGACGCCGGCGTCGCGCCCCGCGAGGTCTGGGCCGCCCTGTGCGACGAGACCGACCGCTCGGACGGGGACCGCTGGGTCTTCCGGGACGACACCCGCCGTCGCCGCTGAGCCGCGCGGCGGTCGTCGGGGACACGCCGAGCCCCGCTTGGGCGTCGAACAGGTGTTCGGATACAGTGCTCCACGGACGACGCTCCTGCGCCCCTTCTCCACAGCGGTGCAAGGGACTCGAGTTCGTGTCGGTGGTCCGGCATAGCGTCGTCCGCGAGCCCCGGAGAGGGGACCTCGCCGACAGGACCAGCCCATCCGTCGCGGCCGAGAGCCGCCCGAGCACCGAGGTAGACACATGCCCGCAGCCAGCCAGACCCAGGACCGCTCCAAGGCCCTGGCCACCGCCCTCGCCCAGATCGACAAGTCCTTCGGCAAGGGCTCCGTCATGCGCCTCGGGGACGACACCCGTCCGCCGGTGGCCGTCATCCCGACCGGCTCGACGGCGCTCGACGTCGCCCTCGGCATCGGTGGACTTCCCCGCGGCCGCGTCGTGGAGGTCTACGGGCCCGAGTCCTCCGGTAAGACCACCGTCGCCCTGCACGCCGTCGCCAACGCGCAGAAGGCGGGCGGCAACGCGGCCTTCATCGACGCCGAGCACGCCCTGGACCCGGTCTACGCCAAGGCCCTCGGCGTGGACACGGACAACCTTCTCGTCTCCCAGCCGGACACCGGTGAGCAGGCCCTCGAGATCGCGGACATGCTCATCCGCTCGGGCGGCCTCGACATCATCGTCATCGACTCCGTGGCCGCCCTCGTGCCCAAGGCGGAGATCGAGGGCGAGATGGGCGACTCCCACGTCGGCCTCCAGGCGCGCCTCATGAGCCAGGCGCTGCGCAAGATCACCGGCGCCCTGTCCGCGACCGGCACCACCGCCATCTTCATCAACCAGCTGCGCGAGAAGATCGGCGTCTTCTTCGGCAGCCCGGAGACCACCACCGGCGGCAAGGCCCTCAAGTTCTACGCCTCGGTGCGCATCGACGTCCGCCGTATCCAGACCCTCAAGGACGGGGACCAGCCCGTCGGCAACCGCACCCGCGCCAAGGTCGTGAAGAACAAGATGGCCCCGCCCTTCAAACAGGCCGAGTTCGACATCCTCTACGGCCAGGGCATCTCACGTGAGGGCGGCCTGCTCGACCTCGGCGTCGAGAACGGCATCGTCCGCAAGTCCGGCGCCTGGTTCACCTACGGCACGGACCAGCTCGGTCAGGGCAAGGAGAACTCCCGCCAGTTCCTCAAGGACAACCCCGAGCTCGCCGACGAGATCGAGGACAAGATCCTCGCCGCCCTGGGCATCGGCGAGCCCGGTCGCAAGGCGCGCGAGGAGGCAGAGGCCGCGGAGGCCGAGGCCGCCGCGAAGGCGAGCAAGGCCGCCTCCGACGACGCTGCGACGAGTGCGGTCAAGGCCGCCAAGGGCCGGAAGAAGACCAGTGACGAGGAGATCGACGCCGCCTTCGGCGAGGAGGCCGGCGGCTTCTGATGCCCTGGCTCACGCCCGACGAGCACCAGGCCGAGGTCGAGGCGGCGAGGGACGTCGTCCTGCGCCGCCTCGACCGGTCCGCGGCGCCGCGAGCTGCTCTCGCCGAGCTGCTCGCCCGCAAGGAGGTCGATCCGCGCGTCGCCGAGGAGGTCCTCGACCGCCTCGAGGCCGCGGGCCTCGTCGACGACGCCGCCTACGCGGCTGTCCTCGCCCGGACGCGCTTCGCCGAGAAGGGGGCCGCTCGCCGTGCCATCGCCGACGAGCTTCGACGCAAGGGACTGGGGGAGGCGGCCATCGCTGCCGCCCTCGCCCAGATCGACCCCGAGGACGAGGACGCCGCGGCCCTCGCCCTCGCACGGAAGAAGCTCGCCGCGACGCGAGGGCTCGAGCCTGTGGTGCGCAAGCGGCGAACGGCTGCGATGCTCGGTCGGAAGGGCTACTCCAGCGGCGTCGCCATGCGAGCCATCGAGCGGGCGCTCGCCGACGAGCATGACGAGGGCTGACGGCCTTCAGCGCCTCACGGCGGCTGTTCGCCAGGAGTCACCGGCTCGTGTGAGCCGCACCGCGCTGGCAACCTCGGACTCAGTATGACCTGGGACTGAGGTCCCAATACGATGCGGCCATGACTCGCAAGAACGCCATCGCCCTCACGACCGCCGGCCTGGGCGCCGTCGGTGCCGCGCTCGCACTGGCTGCGCGCCCCGTCCACCGTCACGTGCCCGCCGTCCCCTCCGAGCTCGGCGGCACCCGGCCCCCGCGCGTCGTCATCGTCGGCGGCGGGTACGTCGGCTTCTGCACGGCTCGCGCCCTGCGCGCCCGGCTCGACATCGACGAGGTTGAGATCGCCGTCATCGATCCCCGGCCCTACATGACCTACCAGCCCTTCCTGCCCGAGGTCGCCGCCGGCTCCATCGACCCGCGTCACGTCATCGCCTCGCACCGCCGCAACCTCGAGGGCATCACCGTCCTCACCGGCTCCGTCACCGGCATCGACCACGCCGGCCGGTCCGTCACCATCACGCCTCCCGTGCCCGAGTCCGCCCACGTGGCGCCCGAGGCCTACGAGCTCAGCTACGACCACCTCGTCCTCGCGCTCGGCGCCGAGGCGCGCACCCTGCCCATTCCCGGCCTGGCGGAGCAGGCGATGGGCTTCAAGAACGTCGAGGAGGCCCTCGCCCTGCGCAACCGCGTCCTCACCCGTATCGAGGACGCCGCCTCCACCTGGGACGTCGAGCGACGCCGTCGTCTGCTCACCTTCGTCTTCGTCGGCGGCGGCTTCGCCGGTGTCGAGGCGATCGCTGAGCTCGAGGACATGGCACGCGCCGAGGTCGCCAGGATTCCCTCGGTCGACCAGCAGGACGTCCGCTTCGTCCTCGTCGAGGGCTCGCGCCGCATCCTCCCCGAGCTCACCGAGGAGCTCTCCGGCTACGGCCTCGAGCAGCTGCGCGAGCGCGGCATCGACGTCCGCCTCAACACGTTCCTCAACAGCTGCGTCGACGGGCACGTCGTCCTCTCCGACGGCGCCGAGCTCGACGCCGACACCATCGTCTGGACCGCCGGCGTCAAGGCCGCCCCCGTCCTCGCCGACTCCGACCTCCCCATCGAGGGGCGCGGCCGCGTGACGACGCTCGCGACGCTCCAGGTCGCCCGCGACGGCCAGGTCGTCGAGAACGCCTGGGCCGCCGGCGACAACGCCGCCGTCCCGGACCTCACCAGCGAGGACGCCGGCGCCACCTGCGCGCCGACCGCCCAGCACGCCGTGCGCCAGGCCAAGGTCCTCGCCGACAACCTCGCAGCCGTGCTCACGGCGGCCGACGGCGCCGCCCCCGAGCTGGCGCGCTACGAGCACGAGAACATGGGGACGGTCGCCTCCCTCGGGATCTCCAAGGGCGTCGCCCGGATCATGGGCGTGAACCTGCGAGGGTTCGCCGCCTGGACCGCCCACCGCGGCTACCACGTGTACGCGATGCCGACCCTCGAGCGGAAGACCCGCATCATGATGGACTGGTTCGCCGCCGTCGTCTTCGGGCGCGACCTCGCCTCCTTCGGCTCGGTCGCCGAGCCGGGCGCCGCCTTCGCCAAGGCCGCGAGCAACGACGCCCGTCTGGCCGAGCGCCGTCGCGCTGCCCGGCAGGGCTGAGCGCACCGGACCCGGCACGGGCGGGGCTCCCACGGCGTTGCCGCGGGGCCCCGCCTCGTCGCTCCGGCGGCCGCCGGTGGGGCGGTCGTGCGTGACGCCGAGATATCCGTGAGGCTGCCGCGACGGAATCCCGGTCCTCGCGAGCCCGGCACGGGCACGAGGTACGACGGAGCAGCGGTGCACGAGTGCGCTTCGAGGCTCTTCGTCGCTGGTCCTGCGCCGGTCTCGTGCCGTCCTCGGGCCGCCCGCACCTCGTCGCTGGTGCCTCCTCGACTTGCCGGGACCATGGTCCTTCGCCTTCGGGTCGAGGACCCGGAGGATGGGCACCAGAACTTTCACGGACCAGACCGTGACAAGACGTCGCAGCAGCGGAGGAACGATGCCACTCACGATGCCCGTCCGAACCCGGGAGGACCTGGCAGGGCAGCACGTCGTCGTCGTCGGCGGAGGCATGACGGGACACCGGTTCGCCTCCCGGCTCATCGAGCAGGACCCCGAGGGCACCTGGTCGATGACCGTCATCGGGGACGAGCCCGAGCGCCCCTACGACCGTGTCCACCTCTCCGAGTGGTTCGAGCACCGGGACCCGGTCGCCCTCGAGATGGACCCCACCGTCTGGGACGACCGTCGTCTGACCCTCATCACCGGCGACGCCGCCGAGACCCTCGACCGCGAGAACCGGCAGGTCACCCTCGCCTCGGGCCGCCAGGTCCACTACGACCGCCTCATCCTGGCGACCGGTTCCTGGGCCTGGGCCCCGCGCGCCGAGGGCAAGGACCTGCCGGGCTCGTTCTCCTACCGCACCCTCGCCGACGTCGAGGCCATCGCTGAGTGGGTCGAGCTGCGAGGTAAGGCCCTCGGCCGACCCGTCCGCGGCATGGTCGTCGGCGGCGGCGTCCTCGGCCTCGAGGCCGCGGCGGCCCTGAGGAACCTCGGCGCCGAGACCACGGTCGTCGAGTTCGCCGACCGGCTCATGAGCGTCCAGCTCGACCAGGGGGGCGGTGAGGTGCTGCGCCGTCTCATCGAGGGCATGGGCATCGAGGTGCGCACCGGCGTCGGCGCCACACGCTTCACGCCCGCGGGCGACGGCGCCATCGGCCGCGCCTACCTCTCCGACGACTCCGAGCTGCCGATCGACGTCGTCATCTTCTCCACCGGCATCCGCCCCCGCGACCGCCTCGCGCGTGAGGCCGGCCTCGCCATCGCCGAGCGCGGCGGCGTCGTCGTCGGCGACACCTGCCACACCTCCGACCCGCTCGTCTGGGCCATCGGCGAGTGCGCGTCCTACGAGGGCCGCTGCGCCGGCCTCATCGCCCCCGGCAACGACATGGCGGACACCGTCGTCGCCCGCTGGCTCGGCTCCTCCCGCGTCCACAAGCCCTCCGACGCCTCCACCAAGCTCAAGGGCGTGGGCGTGGACGCCGCGGCCTTCGGCGACGTCAACGCCGTCGCGCCCGGCGCCCTCGAGGTCACCTTCATCGACCCGGTCCACAACCTCTACCGCAAGCTCGTCGTGTCGGACGACGCCAAGACCCTCCTGGGCGGAGTCTTCGTCGGCGACATCGAGCTCTACCCCCAGCTGCGCCCCCTCCTGGGCCGCCCGCTCGGCGCCGACCCCTCCGCCCTCATCGCCCCCGAGGGCGCCGGCGCCGTGGACCTCGAGGCCCCCGACGACGCCGTCATCTGCTCGTGCAACAACGTCACCGCCGGCACCATCCGCGAGGCCATCGCCGGCGGCGCCCACACGGTCGGCGACATCAAGGCGACGACGAAGGCCGGCACCGTCTGCGGCTCCTGCGTCACCAGCGTCACGAAGATCCTCAACACCGAGCTCGCCAAGGCCGGCATCGAGGTCTCCTCCGCCCTGTGCGAGCACTTCGAGATGAGCCGCTCGGAGCTCTACAAGACGATCCGCGACGAGGGCCTCACCACCTTCTCCGAGATCATCGCGAAGCACGGCAAGGGCCGCGGCTGCGCCATCTGCCGCCCGACCATCGCCTCCGTGCTCGCCACCCTCGGCCGCGGTCACGTCCTCGACGGCGAGACCGGCTCCCTGCAGGACACCAACGACCACGTCATGGCGAACCTGCAGAAGAACGGCACCTACTCCGTCATCCCGCGCATGCCCGGCGGCGAGGTCCTGCCCGAGCAGCTCATCGAGATCGGCCGGGTCGCCCAGGAGTACGGCCTGTACCTGCGCGTCACCGGCGGGCAGCGCCTCGCGCTCTTCGGAGCCCGCCTCGACCAGCTCCCCGAGATCTGGAAGCGGCTCATCGCCGTCGGCCTCGAGTCCGGCCAGGGCTACGGCAAGTCCCTGCGCACGGTCAAGACCTGCGTCGGGCGCACCTGGTGCCGCTACGGCGTCCAGGACTCCACCTCGATGGCCGTGCGCCTCGAGATGCGCTACCGCGGCCTGCGCAGCCCCCACAAGTTCAAGGTCGGCGTCTCCGGCTGCGCCCGCGAGTGCGCCGAGGCCCAGGGCAAGGACATCGGCGTCATCGCGACGAACAACGGCTGGAACCTCTACGTCGGCGGCAACGGCGGCATGACCCCGGCCCACGCCCAGCTCCTCGCCTCCGACCTCGACGACGAGACCCTCGTGCGCTACGTCGACCGCTTCGTCATGTACTACATCCAGGAGGCCGACCGCCTGCAGCGCACGGCCCGCTGGGTCGAGGAGTACCCCGGCGGCATGGATGCCCTGCGCGAGGTCATCGTCAACGACTCCCTGGGCCTGGCCGAGGGCTTCGAGAAGCAGATGGACGAGCACGTCGCCAACTACTCCGACGAGTGGGCCGACACCCTCGCCGACCCGGAGAAGCTCTCCCGCTTCGTCGCCTACGTCAACGCCCCCGGCCTGGCCGACCCCGACCTCGCCTTCGCCCCCGAGCGCGGCCAGGTCCGCCCCGCCCAGGACGGCGACGCCGCGGTCGAGCACGACCTGCGCCGCGCCCGCGCCCTCGGCATGACCGACGGCTCCTACCCCGCCCCCGGACGCCCCGACGTGCGCGTCCCCGCCCCCGCGCTCGCCGGCGCGAAGGAGGACTGAGACATGACCGCCCCCACGACGACCTACACCTACGCCACCCCGAAGGCCGACGGCCTCGTCGACGTCTGCGCCCTGACCGACCTCGGCGTCGAGCGCGGCGCCGGGGCCCTCGTCGGCCCCCACCAGGTGGCCGTCTTCCGCCTCTCGGACGACTCCGTCCGCGTCATCCAGCTCCACGACCCCTACGCGGGCGCCAACGTGCTCTCGCGTGGCATCGTCGGCAGCCACTGGCTGCCCGGCGAGACCGAGGGCGAGGGCACCGAGGTCCTCATCCTCACCTCGCCGATCTACAAGCAGGTCTGGAACCTCGACACGGGCGACGTCATCGACGCCGCCGGCAGGGGCGAGCACCCCATCGCCGTCTTCACGGCGCAGGTGCGCGACGGACGGGTCCTCGTCGACCCCGGGCCCTCCATCGAGCCGGACCTCGGCTCGGACCACTGAGCGCCGTCCGGGGCGCCCGGGACGGTACGACGACGCGGCGGGCCCGCACGGAGCGATCCGTGCGGGCCCGCCGCGTCGTGCGCGGGAGCCCGGCCGGCGCAGGCGCCGACCGGGCTCCCGACGAGGGGGTCAGCCCTCGACGACCTCCGCGTCGAAGGTCGCGGCGTAGTCCTGGGGGGAGAGGAGCTCGCCCTCGGACGCGACCTCGACGGTGAAGAGCCAGCCGGCGCCGTAGGGGTCGGCGTTGATGGTGCCGGGCTCGTCGACGACGGCCTCGTTGACCGCGACGACCGTGCCCGTCACCGGTGAGACGAGGTCGGAGACGGACTTCGTGGACTCGAGCTCGCCGCAGGGCTCGCCGGCCTCGACCTCGGCGCCGACCTCGGGCAGGTCGACGAAGACGATCTCGCCGAGCGCGTCGGAGGCGACGGCGGTGATGCCGACGCGCGGCGGCTCCTCGGCGGAGATCCACTCGTGGTCGGAGGAGTAGCGCAGGTCGGGGCGGATGGGCTGTGCCATGGGAGGTGTCCTTCTTCTCTGGTCGGTCCGGTGAGGTGGGAGCGGGACGGCGCGCTCAGCGCGCCCGCTTGTAGAACGGGGTGGCGACGACGGTCATGAGCAGCCGTTTGCCGCGCACGTCCGCGGCGAGGACCGTACCGACCGGCCAGGCCGGCTCGTCGGCCGAGAACGGCGCGAGGAGAGCCAGGGCGACCGGGTGTCCAAGCGTCGGCGACAGGAGGCCGGAGGTGACGGTGCCGAGCTCGTGGGGCTCGCCGTCGCCGTCGTCGAGGAGGATCGTCGATCCGGCTCGCGCGGCCCTGCGACCGTCGCCGGCCAGGGCGACGAGCACGTGCGTGCCCTCCTGCCCCTCGCGCGCGGCGCGCGCCGCCAGGGCCTCGCGGCCGACGAACTCGGGCTTGTCGAGCTTGACGACGGCCCCCAGTGACGCGTCGAAGGGGGTGATGTCCTCGGTGAGCTCGTGACCGTAGAGCGGCATCCCCGCCTCGAGGCGCAGGGAGTCGCGGGATGCGAGACCGCACGGCGTGAGCGCGGGCAGCTCGGCGGCGTCCGGTCCGGCGCCCTCCTCGCCCGGCGTCGGGAGGAGCGTCCCGGCGTGCCCGGTGATGACGCGCCACAGGTCCTCGGCGTCCTCGGAGCCGCAGAAGAGCTCGAAGCCGTCCTCACCCGTGTAGCCGGTGCGGGCGAGGAGGATCGCGTGACCGGCGGCGGTGGCGCGCACGGCGGCGTAGTAGCGCAGACGGGCGAGGATGCCGGCCCCGCACAGGACGTCGGGGCCGCAGCCCTCGTCCGCGCTCTCGTCCTCGACGGGACGCAGGGCGGCCGGGATGGCGGCGCCGGACTCGACGACGCCGCGCAGGATCTCCTCGGCTCGCGGTCCCTGGACGGCGATGAGACTCGTGCGCAGGGAGATCTCCTCGACGACGCAGTCGAAGTCGGCGCAGCGCTCGGCGAGGGCCGCCGCGACGCGCTCGCGGTTCCCGGCGTTGGGGACGACGAGGTACTCCTCGTCGCCGACGTGGTAGGCGATGAGGTCGTCGAGGATGCTGCCGTCCTCGGCGACGATCATCGTGTAGCGGGCGCGGCCGAGGGCCACCGTCGAGATCGTGCCGATGAGGGCGTGGTCGAGCGCCGCGGCGGCGCCCGGGCCGGTCACCTTGACCTCGCCCATGTGGGAGAGGTCGAAGATGCCGGCGGAGCGGCGCACGGCGCGGTGCTCGGCGAGGTCGGAGGCGTAGCGCAGTGGCATGTCCCAGCCACTGAAGTCCGTGAAGGAGGCTCCGAGGGCCTCGTGGACGCCGTGGAGGGCCGTACGGCGAGGCGCCTGCGGCTCGGTGTACGTGGCGGTCGTGTCTGCGGGGGCCATCTCAGCTCTCCTTCGCGCTGGTGGTGATCGTTGCCTCGGCGTCCTTGAAGGCGCTCGGGTCGGGGCAGGTGCACATGAGGTTGCGGTCGCCCCAGGCGTTGTCGATGCGGCCGACCGGGGCGAAGTACTTGTCGCGATCCATCCCCGGCAACGGGAAGGTCGCCTTGGAGCGCGGGTAGACGCGGTCCCACTCGTCGCCTGCGACCTGCGCGAGCGTGTGCGGGGCGCGGCGCAGCACGGACTGCTCGAGGTCGAGGCCGTCCGCGACCTCGTCGATCTCGGCGCGGATGGCGCGCATGGCGGCGATGAAGCGGTCGAGCTCCTCGAGGGGCTCGGACTCGGTGGGCTCCACCATGAGGGTGCCGGGCACCGGGAATGAGAGCGTCGGGGCGTGGAAGCCGTAGTCGATGAGCCTCTTGGCGACGTCCTCGGCGGTCACCCCGGTGGCGGCGGTGAGCTCGCGCAGGTCGAGGATGCACTCGTGGGCGACGAAGCCGCCCGGACCCGTGTAGAGGGTCGGGAAGGCCTCCGCCAGCTCGCGCGAGACGTAGTTCGCGTTGGCGATCGCGGACAGGGAGACCTCGCGCAGGTCGGCGTCGTCGAGCAGGGCCAGGTAGGTCCAGGACAGGGGCATGACGCCGGCCGACCCGAAGCGGGTGCCCATGACGGGGGCGCCGCCGAAGCCGGCGTCGGGGTCGTCCTCGTCGGGGAGGGCCGAGCCCTCGGGGCCGGCGGGCAGGTAGGGGGCCAGGTGCTCCTTGACTGCGACCGGGCCGACGCCGGGGCCACCTCCGCCGTGCGGGACGGCGAAGGTCTTGTGCAGGTTGAGGTGGGAGCAGTCGCCGCCGAGGTCGCCCGGGCGCAGCAGCCCGGTCAGCGCGTTGAGGTTGGCGCCGTCGATGTAGACCTGGCCGCCGGCCTCGTGGACGAGGCGCGTGACCTCGGTGACCTGAGGCTCGAAGACGCCGTGGGTCGAGGGGTAGGTGAGCATGATGGCGGCGACGCGGTCCCCGAGCTCGGCCAGCTTGGCGTTGAGGTCCTCGACGTCGATGGAGCCGTCCTCGGCGGTGGCGACGACCTTGACGGCGAGGCCCGCGCCGGCGGCGGAGGCGGCGTTGGTGCCGTGCGCGCTCGCGGGCACGAGGCAGACGTCGCGCTGGTCCTGCCCGTTCTCGTGCAGGTAGTGCGTGATGGCGAGCAGGCCCGTGAGCTCGCCCTGGGCGCCCGAGGCCGGCTGCAGGGTGACTCGGTCGTAGCCGGCGAGCTGCGCGAGGCGCTCGGAGAGCTGGGTGAGGATGATCCGCCAGCCGACCGTCTGCTTCGCGGGGGCGTAGGGGTGGATCCCGGCGAGCGCCGGCTCGAGCCAGACGGCGGACTGGGCTGCCGCGTTGAGCTTGAGGGTGCACGAGCCCAGCGGGATCATCGTGCGGTCCAGGGCGAGGTCGCGGTCCCCGAGGCGCCGGATGTAGCGCACGAGCGCGGGCTCAGAGCGGTAGGTGTGGAAGGACGGATGGGTGAGGAACTCGGTCCGGCGGGCGAGCTCCGCCGGAACCGGGAGGTTGCCGGCCTGCTCGTCGGTCGGCAGCCACTCCAGCTGACCGGGGCGCACGTCCGCGAGCGCCTCGATGACGGCGCAGACGTGCTCGTCCGTCGTCGTCTCGTTCGTGGACAGGCCGACGTGGTCGGCGTCGAGGAGGCGCAGGTTGACGCCGCGCTCGGCGGCCCGGGCGACGGCGGCCTCGGCGCCGCCCGGGATGGTAACGCTGAGGGTGTCGAAGAAGAACCGGTGCTCGAGGTCGAGTCCGGCGTCCTGCACGCCGACGGCGATCCGCGCGGCCTGGCGGTGCACGTGCTCGGCGATGGCGGTGAGTCCCTCGGGGCCGTGGTGAACGGCGTAGAACGCGGCGACGACGGCGAGGAGCGCCTGCGCGGTGCAGATGTTGGAGGTGGCCTTCTCTCGGCGGATGTGCTGCTCGCGGGTCTGGAGGGCGAGGCGGTAGGCCTCGTGGCCCTCGGCGTCGTGGGAGACGCCGACGATTCGCCCGGGGACCTGCCGCTGGAGCTTTTCCGTCACCGCCATGAAGCCGGGGTGGGGGCCGCCGAAGAACAGGGGGACGCCGAGGCGCTGGGCGGAGCCGATGGCGATGTCGGCGCCGATGGCGCCCGGTTCGGTGAGGAGCGTGAGGGCGAGCGGGTCGGCGTCGACGGCGACGAGCCCGCCGGCCTCGTGGACGGCGTCGACGGCGGCGGCGAGGTCCTGGACCGCGCCGCGGGTGGTGGTGTGGGCGAGGACGGCGCCCAGGATCGGGGCGGAGCCCTCGGGCAGGGCGGTGCCGGCGGCGACGGCGTCGACGCTCGCGCGCACCGTCGGCAGGCCGAGGCTCTGGCAACGGGCCTCCGCGACCTGGAGGCACTGGGGATGGAGGCCCTCGTCGAGGACGATGGTGCGGCCCTCGGACTTGCGCACGCCGCGGTGGATGAGCAGGACGGCCTCGGCGACGGCGGTGGCCTCGTCGAGCAGGGACGTGCAGGCGACCGGCAGGCCGGTGAGGTCGGAGACGACGGTCTGGAAGAGGAGCTGGGCCTCGAGGCGCCCCTGGCTGATCTCGGGCTGGTAGGGCGTATAGGCGGTGGTCCAGGCGGGGTTGGACAGGACGTCGCGGACGATGACGGCCGGGGTGACGGTCGCGTGGTAGCCGCGGCCGATCATCTCGGTGTGGGGGTCGTTGAGGGCGGCGAGGCGGCGCAGCGTCTCGATGGCATCCGCCTCGGAGAGCCCGCCGGTGGAGGCGCGGCGCTCCCCGGGCGCCTCGTGCTCGGCGGTCTCCACACGGGGCAGTCCGGCCGGGACGACGGCGTCGGCGAGCTCGTCGAGGGAGTCGACGCCGAGGACGCCGAGGATCGGCGAGGCTGAACCGGTGGCGGTGCCGGTACCGGACGCGCCGTGGAGGGCCTGGTGGGCTCCGACGTGCCGGCTGGAGAACGGGGCGTGCGGGGTGGCGGGGTGTGCCATCGTGACCTCCGGTCGGGGATGAACCGGGTCACATCCTAAGGTCGGACATGTCGTCCGTGTGACACGTGGCGCACCTGGGAAACGCTGCGACGGCGCGCATAACGATACGTACCCTGGTGGCGCCCCCGGTTGGTCGCGTTCTGCGCCGCTCCGGCTGTGGCCGGTGTCCCGGGTGGGGTCCTGCCCCGCACGGTGGACTCAGACCGCGGTCGCTCGGACGAGCACGAGGTGGTCCGGGTGCAGCCCGGGCAGGCCGATCCCGACCGTGGAGAGGTAGGCGCCTGGCAGCGTCACGCCGCCGGCCATCCAGCCCGCGGGACGGTTCAGCTCCGGGTAGGCCGGGGTCGCGAGCTCGATACGGTAGCTGCGCGAGGGGTCGAGGCCCGGAAGCGGCTGCGGTGCGGCCGGCCAGGCCACGGTCTGGCCGATGGCGGCGAGCTCGTAGAGCGCCTCCGAACCGTCGGCGGCGACGACGCCCTCGATCCTCAGCGCGTCGTCGACGGCGGTGTCCGCGTGGACGGTCCGTCCGGAGTGCAGCAGGTCCCGGTGCTCCTTGTGGAGGGCGATGATCGAGGCGAGAAGGTCCAGGGTCGCGTCGTCGGCGCTCGTGAGGTCCCACTCGACGCCCATGTGGCCCCAGATCGCGGTGCCGGCGCGGAAGCTGACGTCGAGGTCGCGCAGCGTCGTGTGGGCGCGGGCCGTGCCGACGTGCGTGCCCATGACCTCCGGCGGAATGAGGAGGACGGTGCCCCGCTGGATGTCCTGACGGTCGTGGGCGTCGATGGAGTCCGAGGTCCACACGCGCTGCGTGTGCTCGAGGACACCCATGTCGATGCGTCCGCCGCCGCCCGCGCAGGACTCGATCTCGAGGCCGGGGTGGCGCTCGCGCAGGGCGTCCATGAGCTCGTAGAGCGCGAGGGTCTGCTCGTGGACGGCCGAGGCGCCGCGGCGGCCGCGCCGTCGCGGGTCCGGCTCGACCATGTGGGAGACGCCGACGGCGGGGGAGTTGTGGTCCCACTTGATGTAGTCGATGCCGACGCGCTCGACGAGGCCGGAGATCTCCTCGAGCAGGTAGTCGAGGGCGCCAGGGGCGTTGAGGTCGAGGACGCGCTGCTGGCGGTGCTCGGGGGTGCCCGTGCCGCCGTCGGAGAGGACCCACTCGGGGTGGTGGCGGGCGAGCTCGGAGTCGAGGTTGAGCATCTCGGGCTCGAACCAGAGACCGAACTCCATGCCGAGTCCGCGGACGTAGGAGGCGATCGGCTCCAGGCCGTCGGGCCACATCTCCTTCGAGACCTGCCAGTCGCCCAGGCCCGAGGTGTCGTCGCGGCGCGAGCCGAACCAGCCGTCGTCGAGCACGAAGCGCTCGATGCCCACCCGGGCGGCGGCGTCGGCGAGGGCCTTGAGCTTGTCGAGGTCGTGGTTGAAGTAGACGGCCTCCCAGGTGTTGAGGATGACGGGCCGCGGGGTGCTCGGGTGCGCCGGGAGGCTGCGGAGGTAGTCGTGCGAGCGGTGCGAGACGGCGTCGAGGCCCTCGCCCCAGGAGAAGGCGATCCATGGGGTCTCGTAGCTCTCGCCCGGGCCGAGGACGACCTCGCCGGGCAGGAGGGCCTCCCCGGCGCCCAGGAGCCGGCGGCCCTGCATGGGGTTGAGGGCGGCGTGCCGGGTGTTGCCGCTCCAGGCGGGGTGGACGGCGTGGACGGTGCCCGTGCGGAAGCCGAAGCCGGTGCGGCCCGCGGCGAGCCAGGTTGCGGCGTCGTGCCCGGGACGCCCCTCCCAGGACTCGCGCAGGTGGGTGCCCGCGGTGAAGGCGGAGCGCACGAGCTGGCGCTCGTAGACGTGGTGCCCGGCCATGTCGAGGAGCTCGTCGGCGGCGTCCGGGACGGGCAGGTAGGGGGTGAGCTCGGTGACGAGGAGGTTGCCGTGGCCGCCGAATGGCGTTGCGGCGTCGGAGCTGGGGCGCTCGTCGGTCACGGTGGCGCGCACCCGGACGAGGCCGCCCGGCTCGAGGCGGATCTCGGTGGCGAGGGTGATCGCGTCGGCCTCGTCCGTCCCGGAGGAGCGGACCACCTGGACGGAGCCGGCGGGGCCCTCCTCGGCGGTGACCTCGTGCGTGACACGGCTGAGGTGAGGGGACGTTCCAGAGCCGTCCTCGCGGACGACGGCGACGGCGGGTCGCGCGGACCAGCCGAGCGAGGTGAGGGGGAGGATCGGCAGGTCGTTGGCCATCCACTGCGCGTTCCCGTCCAGGGCGGTGCGCGAGGCGGTGGTGACGTCCGTGAGCGCCTCGCCGCTGAGGTCCCCGAGGTCGGCGCCCCAGTGGCGCACGACGGGGAGCCGGTCCTCGAGGAGGTCGAGGACGAGGGAGGTGCCTGCGGCGCGCAGGTGGGTGAGGGGCATCGGGGTTCCTCCGTGAGGTGTCGGCGGCCGTCGCCGAGTTCTTTCCGGAGCAAAACTAATGCGTGGTGCGACTCCGTGCAAGACGCGCCGCCGGGCTCGGTGCCGACGTCGTCGCCGGCGCCGCAGCGTCAGGACCGGCGCGCCGCGAGGTCCGCGTTCAGCCCCGCCGTGAGCGCGTCGTCGACGGCGAGCTCACGTCCGTCGAGGTGGCGCACGGGCACGGCGTAGATCCCCGAGCCCGTCATCCACGCCGAGGTCGCGCGCTCGAGCTCCTCGACGCGCACGTCCCGCACCTCGGTGCGCACGCCGCGCGCCTCGAGGCCCCGGAACACGTCGTGCTGCGTCGTGCCGGGAAGGAGGCCCCCGTCGGGCCTGGGCGTGACGGCGACGCCGTCGATGAAAAGGACGACGTTCCAGGTCGGCCCCTCGAGGACGTAGCCGTCGGAGGTGGTGAGGAGGGCGTCGTCGGCGCCCCGGCGGCGGGCCTCGCGCGTGACCGCCTGGTTGACGGCGTAGGAGAGCGTCTTCGCGCCGACGAGCAGCCACGGGGCGGACTCGCCGACGCCGAGCGGGAGGCCCCGGTTGAGCGTCACGAGGTCGCGTCCGCTCACACGTGGTCCCTCGAGCCCCTCGGGGACCCACGCGAGCACCCAGCCGACGGGCTCCGGGGACGGAGCCCCGGGTTCGAGGGCCTCCCGCCCGCGGGTCATGACGACCTTGGCGAGGATCTGCGTGCTCGAGCTGACCTGCTCCAGGTCCTCCGCGGCGGTGAGGATCGCGCCCCGGAACGCCTCGACGTCAGGCTCGGGGAGGTCGAGCATGCGGGCGGAGCGCAGGAAGCGCGCCTGATGGGCGTCGGCGGCCTGGATGGCCCCGTCGACGACGCTCACGGTCTCGAAGATGCCGTCGCCGCGGACGAGGCCTAGGTTGAGGACGGTGAGGGCGGGCTCGGTGTAGGGCATGGGGCGAAGGCGGCGGCCCTCCGGGCCGCGCGCGCCCTCGCCGTCGACGTGCCGCACCGGGTCGTCGATGAGGATGAGGGAAGCGTCTTTGCTCATGTTCCGATCTTATGGCGGAGCGCCCGTGCTTGCTCGACGCTTGTCGGACGATCACGGGCGCTCCGCGGAGCGGGCGATGACCTCAGCGCCGGCGGCGCGCCCCGCGCGCCTGGTCGAGGCGGATCGCCTGGTGGGAGTGGAGCGGCAGGGTCGGGCCGGCCGGGGCGTCGGGGGCGTCCGACGCGGTGGCGATGCCGGTCACCGTCGTCATCGGCTCAGCGGTCCGACGGCGCAGCCGGTCCGCGGCCCACTGCGCCAGCCAGGACATCCCGAAGTTGAGCGCCACGAAGATGACCGCCGTGACGAGGAGGGCCGGGATGAGGTTGGCCTTGGCCGAGCCGAGCAGGGAGCCTGCGGCGAGCAGCTCGGAGTAGGTGATGATGTAGCCCAGCGCCGTGTCCTTGAGAGCGACGATGAGCTGACTGACCATCGCCGGCATCATGGCGACGAGCGCCTGCGGCAGCTCGATGAGGCGGCGGGAGCGAGCCGGCGTCAGGCCGATGGCGAGGGACGCCTCGCGCTGTCCCTTGGGCAGGGAGTGGATACCGGAGCGCACGAGCTCGGCGACGACCGAGCCGTTGTAGAGCGTGAGCGCGACGACGACGCCCCAGAAGGCCGCCGAGCTCGCCGGCACGAAGGAGAGCCGGGAGAGCATGAAGTAGAAGAAGAGCATGAGCACCAGGACCGGGACCGCGCGGAAGAGCTCCACGACGGCGGTGCAGAACCAGCGCACGGGCCGGACCTCGTTGAGACGGCCGAGCCCGAAGACGACGCCGAAGGTGAAGGCGGCCACGACCGCGACGAGGGCGGCGCGCACCGTGGCCCACAGGCCGGGCAGGAGGTAGTCGGTCCAGGCTGAGGCGGTGAGGAAGGGTGACCAGCGCACCGCGGTGAGCTGCCCCTTGGCGGCGAGGGCGGCGATGATCCACACGGTGATCGCCGCCAGGACGACGATGCCGACGACGTTGCCGATCCTCTCGCGACGCAGGGCGCGCGGGCCGGGCAGGTCGAACAGGAGGGACTGGTCGTTCATCGTGCCACCGCCAGCTTTCGGGAGAGGGAGGTCGTGATCAGCCCGATCGGCAGGACGATGATCGTCCAGCCGATCGCGAAGATGGCGAAGATCGCCAGGAGGTGCTGCGGGTCGAACTCGAACATGTCGGACATGACCGAGGCGGCCTGGGCGACGCCGGCCGCGGAGGCGACCGTCGTGTTCTTCGCCAGGGCGATGAGGGTGTTGCCCAGCGGCGCGACGGCGCCGCGCAGGGTCTGGGGGAGGATGACGGAGCGCATCGTCTGGCCGAAGGAGAGACCGATGGCGCGGGCGGCCTCCGCCTGGCCCGGGGGAACGGTGTTGAGGCCGGAGCGCAGGGCCTCGCACACGAAGGTCGAGGTGTAGACGCTCAGGCCGATGACGGTGAGCCAGAAGGAGTTGCGCGCCAGCCACTGGTCGCCCGAGCGGCCCGAGACGACGACGCCGAGCTCGCCGTACACGCCCAGTGAGCACGCCAGGATGATGAGCGTGAGCGGGACGTTCATGACGATGTTGACGAAGGCGGCGGCGAAGGAGCGCAGCGAGCTGATCGGGCTCACCCTCATGACCATGAGGACGACGCCGAGGACGGCGGAGCCGATCGCCGCCCAGAGGGTCAGCTCGATGTTGACGAGGAACGCGCCGAGGACGTCGTACTGCGAGAGGAGCTCGCCCATGGACTCTTCCTTTCGGGATCGGGGTCGGGGCCGGTCACTCGCACAGCGAGTCGTCGACCTTCGGCGGGTTGAGCTTCTCGTCCGGGGTGAACGAGGAGCCGACGTTCTTGGCGAGGAGCCTGCGCCAGGTGCCGTCCGCGATGAGATCCGTGATCGCGGCGTTGACGGCCCTGCACCGGCCTCGGTCCCCCTTGGGCAGGCCGACGCCGTAGTCCTCCTCGGAGAAGGTGCTGCCGACGACCTTGACCTTGCCCCGGTAGGCGTCCTGGGCGGCGAAGCCCGCGAGGATGATGTTGTCCGTGGTGACGGCGTCGACGGTGCCGGCGGCGAGGAACTCGACGCACTGGGAGTAGGCGCGCACCGGGAAGAGCTGGAGCGAGCCGGACGAGTAGTCGTCGCGGATCTTCTGGGCCGAGGTCGATCCCTCGACGGAGCACAGGATCTTGCCGTCCACGTCGTCGGGGCCGGAGATCGTCGAGCCGGTGCGGACGAGCAGGTCCTGGCCGGCGATGAAGTACGGGCCGGCGAAGGTGATCTTCTCGCGGCGCGCGTCCGTGATGGAGTAGGTGCCGATGACCATGTCGACCTGGCCGTTCTGGAGCATGGTCTCGCGCTGGGCGGAGACCGCCTCGATGAAGGTGATCCGGTCCTCGGAGTAGCCGAGGCGCTTGGCGATCTCGCGGCCCATGTCGACGTCGAAGCCCGTGAAGCTCGAGCCGTCCTTGAGACCGAGGCCGGGCTGGTCGAACTTGATGCCGATGCGGATCGTGTCGCCGGAGGCCGAGGAGTCCGAGGAGCCGCAGGCGGCCAGGCCGGTGGTGGCGAGGCTGAGGCCTACGACGAGCGCGAGGAGGGTGCGGGCCCGACGACTGAGGACGTGCAGGGCGTGCCGTGCGTGTCGCAGGGTGCGGGGGAGGGGGGTCATGCCGGTCTCCTTCAGTGGGTGAGGAGCTTGGACAGGAAGTCCTTGGCGCGGTCGGAGCGCGGGCTCGTGAAGAACTCCTCGGGGAGGCCTCCTCGACGATGGCGCCGTCGGCCATGAAGATGACGCGGTCGGCCACCGAGCGGGCGAAGCCCATCTCGTGGGTCACGCAGATCATCGTCATGCCCTCCTGCGCGAGCTCGGTCATGACGTCGAGGACCTCCTTGACCATCTCGGGGTCGAGGGCGGAGGTCGGCTCGTCGAAGAGGAGCACCTTGGGTCTCATGGCCAGGGCGCGGGCGATGGCGACGCGCTGCTGCTGGCCGCCGGAGAGCTGAGCCGGGTACTTCGAGGCCTGGGAGTCGACGCCCACGCGCTCGAGGAGACGGTGGGCCTCGGCCTCGGCGTCGACCTTGGAGGTGCCACGGACCTTGATCGGGCCGAGCGTGACGTTCTCGAGGATCGTCTTGTTGGCGAAGAGGTTGAAGGACTGGAAGACCATGCCGACGTCGGCGCGCAGGCGGGCGAGCTCCTTGCCCTCCTCGGGCAGCTTGCGACCGTCGATCATGATGGTGCCGTCGTCGATGGCCTCAAGGCGGTTGATGGCGCGGCACAGGGTCGACTTTCCGGAGCCCGACGGCCCGAGGATGACGACGACCTCCTGCCGCCTGACCGTGAGGTTGACGTCCTTGAGGACGTGGAGGTCGCCGAAGTGCTTGTTGACGTGGATGAGGTCGACGAGCGCCTCCCGCTGGTCGGGAGCACCGTCGGCGGTGGGGGACTCGGTGGGGACGGAAGTGCTCATGGCACGTATGGAACCCCTGCGTGATGTCGGCGGCGCATCGGTTAGGTTTCGGTCTCGTGGCGCAGGCTGGTGAGCCGCGTGGGCCAGGTCTCGCGCTCGGGGCTTCGGGGCGCGGGGCCGCGAACCCTAGACTGCCCAGCGATGACGACGACTGACACGCTGCCTGCCACGAGCCCCGTGACCGCCGACGGGACGGCCCCCGGGGCCGCCGGCGCCCTGCCCCGCACGTACCACGTGCGCACGCTGGGCTGCCAGATGAACGTCCACGACTCCGAGCACATGGCCGGTCTCCTCGAGGGTGCCGGCTACAGCCGCGTCGAGGACGTGCCGGCCGCGGCCGCCCGAGCCACCGAGGCCGGTGACGGCGGCGCCGACGTCGTCATCATCAACACCTGCTCCGTGCGTGAGAACGCCGCCACCCGCCTCTTCGGCAACCTCGGTCAGCTCGCCTCGGTCAAGCGCGAGCGCCCCGGCATGCAGATCGCCGTCGCCGGCTGCCTCGCCCAGCAGATGGGCGAGGGGATCGTCGAGAAGGCCCCGTGGGTCGACGTTGTCTTCGGCACCCACAACCTCGACGTCCTGCCCGCCCTCCTCGAGCGCGCCCGCCACAACGCGGAGGCCGCCGTGGAGCTCGAGGAGTCCCTCAAGGTCTTCCCCTCGACCCTGCCGACCCGCCGCGAGTCCGCCTACGCCGCCTGGGTCTCCATCGCCGTGGGCTGCAACAACACGTGCACCTTCTGCATCGTGCCGTCGCTGCGCGGCAACCAGCGCGACCGCAGGCCCGGCGACGTCCTCGCCGAGATCGAGGCCGTCGCGGACCAGGGCGCCATCGAGGTCACCCTGCTCGGTCAGAACGTCAACTCCTACGGCGTCGGCTTCGGCGACCGCGGCGCCTTCGCCAAGCTGCTGCGCGCGGCCGGCGGCGTCGAGGGCATCGAGCGGGTCCGCTTCACCAGCCCGCACCCGGCCGCCTTCACCCAGGACGTCATCGACGCCATGGCGGAGACGCCCGAGGTCATGCCGAGCCTCCACATGCCTCTTCAGTCCGGCTCCGACCGGATCCTGCGCGCCATGCGCCGCTCGTACCGCTCGGCCAAGTTCCTGCGGATCCTCGACGACGTGCGCGCCGCGATGCCCGACGCCGCCATCACGACCGACATCATCGTCGGTTTCCCCGGGGAGACGGAGGAGGACTTCCAGGCGACCCTCGACGTCGTCGAGAAGGCCCGCTTCGCCTCCGCCTTCACCTTCGAGTACTCCCCGCGCCCCGGCACGCCCGCCGCGGACCTGCCGCCCGTGCCGACCGAGGTCGTCAAGGACCGCTACCGCCGCCTCGACGAGCTCGTCCGCCGCATCACGCACGAGGAGAACGTCGAGCAGGAGGGCAAGGTCGTCGAGGTGCTCGTCGCCGAGGGCGAGGGGCGTCGCGACGCCGTCACCGCCCGCGTCTCGGGCCGCGCCGCCGACAACCGGCTCGTCCACGTCGCCCTTCCGGCCGGACTCGACGCCGAGGACTACGCAGGCGGCGCCCCGCGCCCCGGCGACATGGTGACCGTGCGCGTCACGCACGGCGCCCCGCACAATCTCATCGCCGACTCCGCCCTGTGCGGCACCGCGCTGAGCGAGGAGGAGCGCGCAGCGAACGAGGCCCTCAAGGCCGGCGACCGCGTCTGGTACGACGACGGCCCGGCCCTGTTCGAGGTGCGCCGCACCCGCGCCGGCGACGCCTGGGAGCGCCGCCAGGCCGAGGCCTGCGCGACCCCGGAGCCCGACTCCGCCCCGGTGAGCCTGGGCCTGCCGACCCTGCGCGTCGGCGCCCCGGACATGGGCGGACGCACCGCCCTGTCCGAGCCGCGCACCATCTGAGCCACCCGCTCGCCGAGGTCGGTCGCTATCCGCGCCGAGGTCGGTCGTGATCCGCGCCCAGATCGGTTGATCTGGATGCCGGTGGGGCGGTACCGAGCGTCGTCCTCACGGCGGTCAGGATCTCGGACTCGGTGAAGCCCAGTGTCCTCGCCTGGGAGACGGCCCCCTGGACGATTGAGCTCAGGATCGCCTGCCGTCCCGACGAGGATGGGGCGCGCCTCGGCGCGACCCGCGTCCCTGCCGCGCGGCGCGTCACGACGAGCCCGGCGGACTCGAGCTCGCGGTAGGCGCGCGCAACGGTGCCGTTGGCGACCCTGAGGTCACCCGCGAGCTGGCGCACCGTGGGGAGCCGCTCGCCGCCCGCGAGCGCCCCGGACTCGATGAGGCCCGCGAGCTGCTGACGGATCTGCTCGAACGGGGGGACCGCCGAGTCGGCGTCGACGGAGATGAGCGGCGTCATGACGCGACCGCCTGGATCCCGACGATGTCGGCGGCGGGCGCCCCGACCGTGGCCACCTCCAGGTGGTCCCGCTTCAGGAGCAGGTGGCTGCCGAGTGCCATCGCGACGAGCGCGACGACCATCCCGGCGCCTCCGACCGTGCCCCGTGCGTAGTCCCACTGAGCCGCCTCCCACGTCGCGGCGTCGATCATCGGCACGGCGACGACGGGCAGGATGAGGGAGGAGCCGAGGAGCAGGATCCCGAGGACCGCGTCGGCTGACCGGTGCCGCAGGACGTCGTCGATGTTGCCCAGCTGGACGGTGCTCACCTGGGCACGGGCCGCGACCCAGTGCAGGGCCCACGCGGCGACCGCGACCTGGACGGCCAGCCCGACGAGGACGGGGACCATGGTGCCGGGGCCCGGCCAGGGTCCGTAGGCCTGCGTGAGGAGCCCGCCCGACGGCATCCGCGAGGTGCCCAGGAGGTAGGTGCCCGCAGCGAGGGTGTGCGTGGTGTCGCCGAGGTCGGCGCTGTACGGCGCCGTCGCGGCGACGGGGAAGCCGACGACGCAGTCCGCCACGATCGCCGCGAGGACGAGGGTGAGCATGGCGAGTGCGGCGGGGCGCAGGTAGTCGCGCGTGCGGCGCGGTGCTAGTGCGGCGCTCCGGGTGCGCGTGGTGATGGCCGGGCTGCGCCGCTCTCCGAGCACCAGGATCGCGAGGCTGATGAGTCCGCACGCGCCGAGGGCCATGGCCAGCTGGACGCCGACGAGCACCAGCGCGAGGACGAGGCCGACGACGATGGCGAGGGACCGCGTTCGGCGCTCGTGGGCGTCGACGGCGCGGAGCTCGTCGCCCACGGGGCCGGGAAGGTCGGCGATCTCCTCAGGGCGGCGACGGTGCACGCGTCGGGCCCCGACCGCCAGGGTGGCGATGAGGGCGATGAGGTACGCAGCGAGCGCGAGTGCTGGGAGCGGTGACATGGCGGTCTCCTTTGTGTCGCCTAGACGATACAAAGGTAGGGAGGTGATTCTCTTGTGTCAACGGGGAGGGACAAGTGGTCGCGTTCGGCTCCGGGTTGACCCGGTCCGCGGGCGCGCCGACGATGGGCGCGATGACTGACAAGATCCGCGTCGAGCGCTCCATCGCCCACCTGCCCGACTACGAGCCGCTCCCGCAGGGCTGGCGCACGACGAGCCTCGCCGAGCTGGGGGAGGAGCGCTTCGCCGCCGCCATGCTGCGTGCCTCGGAGGGAGATTCCTTCGACCAGAGCACGCCCGAGTCCGCGCTCGACGACCTGCGCGAGCTCATCGAGGCCGCGGGTCCCGCCTTCGTCCCGGAGCGCTGGGTCGTCGTCTCCGACGACGACGGCGAGATCGGCGTCGTCCTGCCCCAGACCTTCCCCGACCACCCCGAGGTCGGCACGATCTTCTACGTCGGCATCGTCCCCGAGCGTCGCGGGCAGGGTGCCGGGCTCCGCCTCCACCGCTACGGCATGGGGCGGCTCCGCGCCGTCAAGGCCGAGCGCTACGTGGACTCCACCGACCCTCGCAACGAGGCCATGCGCGCGGTCTTCCGCGCCAACGGCTGCCACGAGGTCGACGCCATCGGCTGAGTACGGGTCCTTCGACGGCGGCGCCGCCACCCGCGCCGGGTGACGACGCCGCCGTCGCGTCAGGCGGATCGCTCGGGAATATACCCGTAGGGGGTAGGGGTTATAGTGGTTGTCCAACGACCGAAGGAGTACCGCATGAGCACCCACTCGCACGCCCACCACGAACCGACGCCGGAGGTGTGGACCTGCCCGATGCACCCGGAGGTGCGGCAGGACGGCCCCGGGCAGTGCCCCGAGTGCGGCATGAACCTGGCTCCCGCTGACGAGGCCGCCGCCCCCGGCTCGCACTCGCACGGTGAGGACGCCCACCACGACCACCCCGGTGACGACCACGCTCACCACCATGCCCACCAGCACGACACCGGCACGGGGGAGCCCACAGTCGCCACGCCGGCCGTCAAGGGTGCCGTCTACACCTGCCCCATGCACCCCGAGATCCGGGAGGACCACCCGGGCTCCTGCCCGAAGTGCGGCATGGCCCTCGAGCCCGTCGCCCCCACCTCCGAGGACGGCCCCAACCCCGAGCTCGCCGACATGCGCCGACGGATGTGGATCTCGGTCGCGCTCGCGGTCCCGACCCTCGTCCTCACCATGGTGGTGCCCTTCGTGCCCGCCTGGGACGCCGCCATCCCCATGGCTGTCTCGCAGTGGATCCAGTTCGCCCTCGCGACCCCCGTGGTCCTGTGGGCCGCGCTGCCCTTCTTCCAGCGCGGCGTCGCCAGCGTGCGTCACCGCTCGCTCAACATGTTCACCCTCGTCTCGCTCGGTGTCGCGGCCGCCTACCTCTACAGCCTCGTCGGCCTCCTCGCACCGGGTCTCTTCCCCGCATCCATGCGCGAGGACGGTCGCGTCGAGGTCTACTTCGAGGCCGCCGCCGTCATCGTCGCCCTCGTCGCCCTCGGCCAGGTCCTCGAGCTGCGCGCCCGCGAGACCACCTCCGGCGCCATCCGCGCCCTCATGGACCTCGCCCCGGCCACCGCGATCCGCGTCGGTGAGGACGGCACCGAGTCCGAGGTGCCCGTCGAGCAGCTCGTCCCCGGCGACGTCGTCCGCGTCCGCCCCGGGGACAAGATCCCCGTGGACGGCACCGTCACCGAGGGCCGCTCCAGCGTCGACGAGTCCATGGTGACCGGCGAGTCCCTGCCCGTGAGCAAGGAGGAGGGCGACGCGGTCGTCGGCGGCACCGTCAACGCCTCCGGCTCCCTCGTCGTGCGAGCCGAGAAGCTCGGCAGCGACTCGATGCTCTCCCAGATCGTCGACCTCGTCGCCTCCGCGCAGCGCTCTCGCGCCCCCATCCAGGGCCTCGTCGACAAGGTCTCGGCCGTCTTCGTCCCCGTCGTCATCGGCATCGCGCTCCTCGCCCTCGCGATCTGGCTCGCCGTCGGCCCCGAGCCGCGCCTCGCCCACGCCCTCGTCGTCGCCGTCTCCGTCCTCATCATCGCCTGCCCCTGCGCCCTGGGCCTCGCCACCCCCATGTCGATCATGGTGGGCGTGGGCCGCGGCGCGAAGGAGGGCGTCCTCGTCCGCGACGCCGAGGCCCTCGAGACCCTCGAGAAGGTCGACACCCTCGTCGTCGACAAGACCGGCACCCTCACCGAGGGGCGCCCCACCGTCACCGAGGTCGTCACCCTCGGTGACACGACTCGCGATGATGCCCTGCGGCTGGCCGCCGCCGTCGAGCGCGGCTCCGAGCACCCGCTCGCCCGCGCCGTCGTCGAGGCGGCCGCCGACGCCGGCCTCGACGTCCCCGCCTCGACCGACTTCGCCTCCACCTCCGGCGGCGGCGTCACCGCCACCGTCGAGGGTCGCGCCGTCACCGTCGGCAACGCCGGACTCGCTCTGGCCGCCTCCGACGACGCCCAGCGGGCCGAGCTTCAGGAGCGGGCGGACGGGCTGCGTGCCTCCGGCGCCACCGCGGTCTTCCTCACCGTCGACGGCGCCCCCGCCGCGATCCTCGCCATCTCCGACCCCGTCAAGGAGTCCACCCCGCAGGCCCTCTCGGACCTCGCTGACGAGGGCGTCCACGTCGTCATGCTCACCGGCGACAACGCCGCCACGGCCCGCGCCGTCGCTGAGCGCCTCGGCATCGACGAGGTCCGCGCTGACGTCCGTCCCCAGGACAAGGCCGACGTCGTCACCGAGCTCACCCGTGCCGGGCACGTCGTCGCCATGGCGGGTGACGGCGTCAACGACGCCCCCGCGCTCGCCGCCGCCGCGGTCGGCCTCGCCATGGGCACCGGCACCGACGTCGCCATGGAGTCGGCCGGCGTGACCCTCCTGTCCGGCGAGCTCACCGGCATCGCGCGCGCCCGCCGCCTGTCGCGGGCGACGATGGGCAACATCCGCCAGAACCTCGTCTTCGCCTTCATCTACAACGCGATCGGGATCCCGGTGGCCGCGGGCGTCCTCTACCCGTGGCTCGGGGTCCTGCTCTCCCCGATGCTGGCCGCGCTCGCCATGGCGCTGTCCAGCGTGAGCGTCATCAGCAACGCAGCGCGGCTGCGCACGGTGAGGCTCTGAGCGTCTGAGGGACAGCGGACGGAGGGGGCTGGGGGCGATGCTCCCGGCCCCCGCCGCGCCGTCCTCAGCGCGGCAGGAGAGCGGCACCGATGACGACGAAGAGTCCTCCGGCGACGGCGTCGATGGCTTGGCTGGCCCGGTCGTAGACGCGCATGACCGACGGGGTTCCCGCGAGGGCCGCCACGGACGAGAACCACGCGGCGGCGATGAGGAGCATGCCGACGACGATGCCGATCTTCTCCCACGCGGTGGCGCCCTGCGGCACGAGGCTGGCGAACAGGGCACCGAAGTAGACGAGGGCCTTGGGGTTGTCGAGGTTGGTCGCGAGCCCGAGGCGGTAGGAGCTTCCCGCCGAGGGGCACGGCCGGCGGGGCGGTCCGCGTCGCCGTCGTCGGCGCTGTCCGCGTCCCCGTCGAGGCTTCCGGCCCTGCGTGATCGCCAGGTCGTCCAGAGGATCCGCCCGTCGGAGATCATGAGGAACACGGCTCCGGCCGCCCTCACGCCGGTGTCGAGCGCCGGGTGCCGGGCCAGGACCAGTGACAGGCCCGTGAGGGCGAGGGGCGCCCAGCACCCGATCGCCGTCGTGACGCCCAGGCCGACGATGACGCCCGGGCGCCGCCCGTGAGCCGCTGCGGTGCGCAGGACGGCGAGGAAATCCGGGCCCGGCGCGATGACGGCGACGAGCCAGGCGGCGAGCAGGGGGAGCAGCTCCATCGTGTGTCCCCGTGTTCTCAGGTGGCGTCCCGCGGTGCCAGGGGCTCATGGCGAGGACGAGGATATCGACGGTGCTGGATCCGTTGCGTGCGGTGACGCTTCCGTGGGCCGGTCGCTCGTGGTCGGTCGGGCCTGGCTTCCCGGGGGTGCGGACGGTGCGTCAGCCCTTCGCGTCGTAGTGCTCGCGGGCCGACTCGACCTCGCCCATGTGCGTGATCGCCCACGCCTGGACGCCGCCCAACGCCGCGGCGAGCGACCTCCCGGTCCCGGTGAGTCGGTACGTGACGCGGGGCGGGATGTCGGGGAACTGCTCGCGCTCGACGAGCCCGTCTCGCTCGAGGCCGCGCAGCGTCTGGGTGAGCATCTTCGCCAAGACGCCGTCGACGGCGGTGACGCGCTCGAGGCGGCGCTCCGGGACGGTGAAGTGCCGGCGGAGGCCGCGGACCTCGATCGCCGGTGGGCGGGAGGGACCGGTGGCCGCGCCCGTCACGGAGGGTGCGGGGTGCGTCAGGGGAAAAAGGGGCGAGCGGTCTGGTGCGGTGCGGACAGTGGGTGTCTTGGAGGAAGTGCAGCCGAGTCGCCCGCTCTCGGTCACTGGCCATCTCGGGATGAACGTCCTCACGACCCCGCCCGCTGGAAACGTGCCTGCGCTCTGGGAACGCGGTCGGCAACCACGTTCCCAGAGCGCAGGCACGTTCCCAGCGAGAGACCGAGGACGAAGGGGCGCGCCCGCGAGCGTGGCGCTGCCCTGGACCGTTCCGCTCACCGTGAGCGCGTGAGGTCGCGCACGAGAGGCCGGGCGGCGCCGCGGCTAGGGTGGGCCCGTGCCCCAGACCGATCCGACGAGCCTCGACGCGCCCGTCCCCGCCGCCCCGACCCCGGTCGACATCGACCGGGTCATGGACTGCGTGCGCTCGCTCGGTCTGCGATTCTTCCTCGACGACGAGGGCGACCTCGGCATCCCGTGGCGCTACGTCACCGTCCACGCGATCTTCCAGGACACTCGCGCCCTCCAGATGCGCGGAGTCTGGCACCGCATCGCGGACACCGAGCACCTCGCGGCGCTGCGCCGCCTCGTCGAGGAGTGGAACGCCACCCGTATCGGTCCCAAGGCCTACCTCACCATCGCCGACGGCGGCGTCGTCCGTCTCCACGGCGAGGTCACCTATCCTCTCGAGGCAGGGATGACCGACGCCCAGCTCGGGGACTTCGTCTTCACCGGCTGCCGCCTCATCGTCGCCCTCATGCGCGAGGCCGAGGAGCTCTTCCCCGACCCCCTGCGCGGAGCCCTGGAGCCGTGATGAGCCAGCGAAGCAACGAGGGTCGCGACCACCGCCGGAGGCCTGGCCTGAGCGAGCTCATCGCGCGTCTCCTCGGCAAGCAGTGGGACCAGCGCGTGCCCGCCTCCGAGGGGCGCCCGGAGCCGAGCGCGGCACGCGACGAGCGGGCGGACCGCGAGGACGCCGACCGCCCCGAGTCCGGCGCCGACGTCGAGGCCAACGACGAGGAGCTCCTCGGGGACGACGACGTCGTCACCGTCCGCGGGAGCGTCCACGACCTCCTGGCCACGGTCAGCCGCGACGCGCGCCCCAACCGCGCCGAGCGCCCCGACCTGACGGCCCCGCTGACCCTCGACCGCGTCGAGGCCATGCTCACCGGGCCACTCGGCTACGGCGTCCAGCGCCACGTCGAGGACGACCACCCCTGCCTGCTCGGCACCTGGGACGGGTTCCCCTTCGTCATCGAGGTCCCGGACGGGCACGAGGGCTGGCTCCTCGTCTCCGGCGACTGGCAGGAGCCCGCCCGTGAGGGCGAGCGCGACGAGATCGCGGCCAGCGTCAACGACTGGAACCGCGACAAGTTCTTCCCGACCGTCGCCATCCTCGACACCGACGCGGGCGCCCTCGTGCGCGCCACCTACCTCACCGACCTCACCGCCGGCGTCAGCGACAAGCAGCTCCGACTCCACCTCGACACGGCGCTGTCCGCCTGCACGCAGGCCCTGTCCCACATCGGCCCGCTCCTTCCCGAGCTGTGAGCACCGGAACCTCACGACGTCCCCCGGTGCGGATCGCCGTCGTCGGCCCCACCGCCACGGGCAAGTCCGAGCTCGCCCTCGACCTCGCGGACGCCCTCGCCGCCGCCGGCGGGCTCGAGCCTGGCGCGGGAGCCGAGGTCCGCTGCGAGATCGTGAACGCCGACGCCTCCCAGCTCTACCGCGGCATGGACGTCGGCACCGCCAAGCTGCCCCTCGCGGAGCGCCGCGGCTACCCGCACCACCAGGTCGACGTTCTCGACGTCGCCGACGAGGCCAACGTCGCCGCCTACCAGACCCACGCCCGCGCCGACCTCGACGCCGTCGGCGCCCGGGGGAACCGCGCGCTCGTCGTCGGCGGCTCGGGGCTCTACACCCGCGCCGTCACCGACGCTCTCGAGTTCCCCGGTGCGGACCCCGCCGTCCGCGCCGCCCTCGAGGAGCGCGCCGAGGCGGAGGGGACCCGGCGCCTGTGGGAGGAGCTGCGCGAGGCCGACCCCGACGCCGCCGCCCGGATTGACCGCGCCAACACCCGCAAGGTCGTCCGCGCCCTCGAGGTCATCGCCGTGACCGGCCGGCCCTTCTCCGCCACCATGCCCCGCTACGAGGACCTCGTCCCCACCGCCCACCTCGCCCTGCGGCCCGTCGGCCCCGACGGCGACCCCGACGCCGGCAGGGCGGCGCTCAACGCCCGCATCGACGCCCGCGCCGCCGCCATGTTCGACGCCGGCGTCGTCGAGGAGACCCGTGCCCTCCTCGAGCTCGGCCTGCGCGAGGGCGCCACCGCCCGCCGCGCCATCGGCTACGCCCAGGCGATCGCCGTCATCGACGGCGCTCTCACCGTCGAGCAGGCCGTCGCCGACACCGCCCAGGCCACCCGGAAGCTCGCCAGTCGCCAGATCAAGTGGTTCCGCCGCGACCCCCGCATCCGTTGGCTCCGCCCCCGCGTCACCGCCGACGGCGCCTGGCTGCCAGGCGAGCGCGAGCGGATCACCGACGAGGCCCTCGCCCTCGTCACCGCCGCCGACGCGGGCGAGCCCCTCCCGCCGGCTCCGTGGGACCGCGACGGCCCGGGGCACCGGGCGCCACGAGGCGGACGCCGCACGACCCGGGGCCGGGGCCGCCGGGCTGAGCGCTTAGGCTGAGCGCCATGACCACCGCCCCCGGCCTCGCGGGCCACGAGCTCATCAAGGGCAACGGCACGCGCAACGACTTCCTCCTGCTCGTCGACCCCGAGCGGGAGGTCGCCGTGTCCCCGGACGACGTCGCCGCCGTCTGCGACCGCCACGGCGGCTTCGGCGCCGACGGCTTCGTGCGCGTCGTGCGCACCGCCGCCCTGCCCGGGGCCGAGGCCTTCGCCGCCGCCGTGCCCGAGGCCGAGTGGTTCATGGACTACTACAACGCCGACGGCTCGGTCGCCGAGATGTGCGGCAACGCCTCCCGCCTCTTCGCCGCCGTCCTCGACGCCGAGGGCCTGCGCCCCACGGCCGACGGAGACTCCCTCACCATCGGTACCCGCGGCGGCGCCCGTACCATCACCCGGATCGGCGACCTCTGGACCGTCGACATGGGGCCGGCGCGGCTCGCGCGTCCCGAGGGCGCCGAGGCTGACGTCGACACCGAGGGCTGGGACACGATGGTCGACGTGCCAGGGCTCGACGGCCCGCGCGCCGCCCTCAGCATCGAGATGCCGAACCCCCACACCGTCGTCGCCCTGGCCGACGAGGACGAGCTCGACGCCGCGCTCTTCGCCGGCCTCACCGACTCCGACGCCCCCGGCTACGAGCCCCGCCCGCCCGAGGGCACCAACCTCGAGCTCGTCGTCCCGCTCGGCGAGGAGGTCGACGAGGGGACCGGCGAGCGCATCGGCGTCGCCCGGATGCGCGTCCTCGAGCGCGGCGTGGGGGAGACCCTGTCCTGCGGGACCGGCTGCTGCGCCGTCGCCGTCGCTCTCCACGAGTGGGTCGGCCCCCAGGCACCCACCAGCTACCGCCTCCTCGTCCCCGGCGGGGAGATCGGCGTCCACGTCGGAGCGGACCCCTGGGCCGACGGCACCACCGTCCTGCTGACCGGCCCCGCCGAGGTCACCGGCCGCGTCACCGTCTCCTGACCGCCTCGCCGACGTCCCGCCTCCTGCCTCACCGAGGAGCCACCGCCATGACCTCCCACGACGCCGCCGTCGACGACCGCGCCACCCGAGGGGGGACCCTGACCACCGGCCTCATGCTCTTCGCCCTGTTCTTCGGCGCCGGCAACCTCATCTTCCCGCCCGTCCTCGGTGCCTCCTCCGGCGAGCACCTGCCCGCCGTCCTGGCCGGATTCCTCGCCACCGGGGTCCTCCTGCCCCTGCTCGCCGTCATTGCCGTGTGCACCTCCGGCGAGGGGATCATCGGTCTCGCCCGGCGCGTCGGCCCCCGCTTCGGCGTCGTCATGCCGCTCGCCGTCTACCTCGCCCTGGGGCCCCTCTACGCAGTGCCCCGCGTCGTCACGGTCTCCTACGAGCTCGCCACCCGTCCCGTCCTCGGGCTCCTCGGCGTCGACCCCGGCGGCTGGGCCCTCCCCGTCCACAGCCTCGTCTTCCTCGGCCTCACCATCGGTATCGCGCTCAGCCCGACGGGCCTCGCGGACCGGATCGGACGCTGGCTGACCCCGGCGCTGCTCGTCCTGCTCGCCATCCTGTGCGTCGTCACCATCCACGGGCGCGCCGTCGTCGACCGCGCCCCGGCCCCCGGGTACGCGGCGGCCCCGCTCGCCACGGGGCTCACGCAGGGGTACCTCACGATGGACGTCCTCGCGGCGAGCGTCTTCGGCATCGTCGTCATCTCGGCCCTGCGGGAGCAGGGGCGCTCGACCCAGCGCGAGGTCGCCCGCTCCGCGAGCGTGGCGGGCCTGCTGGCGGCGGTCCTCCTCGCCACGGTCTACGTCGGACTCGCCCTCATCGGCGCGCGCACGCCGGGCGGCGACCCGTCCGACGGCACGGCGCTGCTGCGCACCGCCTCCCAGGCCTCGCTCGGCAGCGCCGGCGTCGTCGTGTTCGCCGCGATCGTCGTGCTCGCCTGCCTCACGACCTCCGTCGGGCTCCTGTCGTCCTGGGCCGGCTACGCCGCGACCGCCTGGCCCCGCACCGGCTACCGCCCCCAGCTCCTCGGTGCCACCGCGGTCTCCTTCGCCCTGGCCCTGCTCGGTCTCCGCGCGATCCTCGCCATCGTCTCCCCGGTGACGCTCCTGCTCTACCCGATCGCCATCACGCTCGTGGCGGTCACCCTGCTCGACGCCGTCGCTCCCGGGCACCTGCGGACCGCCTACCTCTGGCCGGTTGCGTGCGCCGGCCTCCTCGGCGCCGTCTCCGCCGTGAGCGACCTCGGGTGGACGGCGCCCAGCGACCTCCTCGCTGCCACCTGCGTGTGGAACGACGAGACCGGCTGGATCGTCCCGACCCTCGTCGTCGGTGCCGTCGCGCTGGCCGTGGACGTGCGCGCCGGGCGCTGGCGCACGCCCGCCTCGGACCTGTCCGGCGCGGACGAGGACGTCGCCCGCGCCGTCGCCGGCATGTGAGGTGGGCCTCACAGCGCCCGTGCCGCACGACCGCGGCCGAAGGACACGGCGCCGGGGTCGCCGATCTCACCACCGGCGGCCCGTGGCGGCGGGGACGCCGGGGCATAGCCTGCGATCCGTGCCTCAGACCCCGTACCCCCAGTCGGATCCCGGCTCCGCCGCGATGACCGACGAGCAGAAGCGGACCCTCGCCGTCCTCCTCGTCCCGACCTTCGTCTCGCTGCTCGCGGTCTCGAGCATCAACGTCGTGCTCCCGACCCTGCGCACCGACCTGCACGCCTCGACCGCCGGCATCCAGTGGATCATCTCCGGCTACACGCTGGTCTTCGGGATCCTGCTCGTGCCCGCCGGCCGCGCCGGCGACGTCCTCGGGCGGGCGAGGCTCTTCGCGATCGGGCTCGCCCTGTTCGGCCTCGGGTCCCTCGGCGCGGGCCTCGCTCCCTCGATCCTTCTGCTCAACGCAGCGCGCGTCGTCATGGGGATCGGGTCCGGGCTGCTGAACCCGCAGGTCACCGGCATGATCCAGCGCTACTACCACGGCGCACAGCGCGGCAAGGCCTTCGGGATGCTCGGCGGCACGGTCGGGGTGTCCGTCGCCTTCGGTCCCGTGCTCGCGGGGCTGCTCGTCGAGTGGCTCGGCGCGGACTGGGGATGGCGGACGAGCTTCCTCATCAACGTGCCTATCGCCCTTGGCGGCGCCTGGGCCGCCACGCGCGTCCTGCCGGCCTCCGCCTGGACCGGCTCCGAGCCCGCGCCCGTCGCGACCCCTGCGGACGGTGCTGCCCGCCGTCGTCGGCGCCTCGACCTCGACCCGGTCGGCATGGTCCTGCTCGGCGCGACCATCCTCCTCGTCCTCGTGCCCTTCATCGGTACCTCCGACAGCGTCCTGCGCTGGCTCGCCCTGCCGGCCGCCGGCCTGCTCCTGCTCGGGTGGGTCCTCTGGGAGCGGGCCTACGAGCGTCGCGGCCGCCAGCCCATGGTGGCGCTCGCCCTCTTCACCGAGCGCTCCTTCTCCAACGGCACCCTGCTCATCAGCCTCTACTTCCTGGGCTCCACCTCCGTGTGGCTCGTCATCGCGCAGTACCTGCAGGCGGGTCTCGGCGACACCGCCCTCCAGAGCGGCTTGATGGGCATCCCCGCCGCGATCGCCGGCGCCGTCATCTCGCCGCTGCTCGGCCGCCACGTCCTCCGCCTGGGCCGCCCCATGGTCATGTGGGGGATGGTCGTCGTCGCCGCGGGAGTGCTCGCCACCGCCTGGGTGGTCCACATGGTCGACACGGCAGGGTGGAGCCAGTGGTGGATGCTGGTCTCGACCTTCGTCATCGGCGCGGCCGGAGCCTTCGTCGTCTCCCCGAACCAGACGCTCACCCTCGTCGACGTGCCGCTCGAGTACGCGGGCGCCGCCGGGGGCGTCATGCAGACCGGTCAGCGCATCGGCACCGCGGTCGGGGTCGCGGCGATCACCAACCTCCTGTACTCGGTCCTTCCGGAGCATGGCTGGGCCAAGGCCTTCATCGACTCCTTCGAGCTCATCGCCGTCATCATGCTGCTCGCCGCGGTCATCGCCCTCGTCGACATCGTCGGCTCGCGGCGCGACCGCCGTCGTCCCCGCATCCCCGCTCCGGGCGAGTGAGCCGGGCGCCGAGGGGGCGGACCGCCGGCTGGTCGGGCGGAGCGTTCAGCGTGTGACGCGCAGGACGCGGAACCCCTTCGAGGAGGCGGCCTTCTCCACCCGGTAGCCCTGGGTGCCGAGCCACGTGGCGAGCGAGTCAGCCCCGAGGTTCTTGCCGACGACGAGCCACGCCTCACCGTCCGCGGCGAGCAGCGGCAGCCAGTCGAGCATGAGCTGGTGGAGCACCTCCTTGCCCACGCGCACCGGCGGGTTGGACCAGATGAGGTCGAGGCGCGTGCCCGCGTCGCGCAGCTCGGTCAGCAGGGTGCCCGCCTCGACGACGCGCACGTTGCCGAGCCCTGCGTCCGCCGCGTTCCGCGCGGCGAGAGCGAGGGAGCGCTCGTTGACGTCGGCCGCGAGCACCGTGGCCCCCGGGGCGGCGTCGGCCAGGGCGAGTGCGATCGGGCCCCAGCCGCAACCGAGGTCGAGGTAGGTGCCGGACTCGGGCGGGTCGGGGACGTGGTCGAGCAGCACCTGGGTGCCCTTGTCGAGGCGGTCCGCCGAGAACACGCCTGACGCCGTCGTCACGCGGTGCTCGAGGCCGCGGATCTCGAAGACGTGGCTGCGCTCCTCGGCGGGCGTCGCGGGGGAGGCAGTGAAGTAGTGCTCGCTCACGGCGCCAGGGTAGTCGGGCGCCGTCCTCAGGCGGCGCGGCCGGTTGACCGAGCCCACCAGCGCCGAGTCTGACGGTTTCCGGTCGAAACACGCACCCTGGGTGCCTGCGCCGACCGGAAACCGTCAGACTCGAGTGAGCATCGACCTGCGGGCGGGTCAGGGTGTCAGGCGGCGCGGCGGGCGAGGAGCGGCGTCACCGCCAGCATCACGGCGAGCACGGCGACGACGGGCACGACCAGCCTGGTCTCGACCCCGGCGGCCGTGGGGGAGACGAAGGAGGTCGCCAGGGTTCCCAGGGCCGCGCCCCCGGCGTTGGTCGCCACCGTCACCGAGATCGCCGCGGCCGCCTGCGAGATGCCGTCAGCGGGCCGACCCAGCTCGATCGGGTCCGTGACGCAGCGGATGACCGTGTCCTGGTGGGTGAGCCCCATCCCCAGACCCGCGAGCCCCCAGCCGACGTGCAGGCACCACCACGGGGCCAGGCCGCCCAGCGCCGCCGAGACGAGCCCGCCGCCCGTGACCATGAGGACGCCACCGGTACCGGTGCGCGCGAGGTAGGTGCCGCGCTCGCGGGCCGGGTGAGCGCCGCAGTACAGGGCCACGGCGCTCCAGAGCACCCCGGCCGCCGTGAGCGCCCAGCCCACCGAGCCGGCCGACAGACCGAGGACGTCGTGGCCGGCGGGCGAGATGAGGAAGTCCAGCGTGAAGTAGGCGCCGCAGACCCAGGTCAGCGTCGCGATCGCCGTTGGCCGCCCTGGCACGAGCCCAGCGACGCCGTGCGGGAGCACCCGCAGGCAGGCCCACGCGACGGCCACGAGCCCCACCGGACCGGCGACCGCGAAGCCGACCGTTCCAGCGGGCACGAGCCCGATGAGCGCGACACCGGCGGCCATGACGAGGGCCGGCACGAAGGGAGGCCGCGCTTCGCCGTCGTCGGACACCCGCAGGCCACGGACCTCGCGAGCCATGACCACCCGCGCCGCCACGAGCACCGGGACGTAGACGACGAGCGCCCAGCGCCAGCCCCAGGCGGCCGAGACGCCCGCGGCGTAGACGGGGCCGACGAGCGAGGCGATGATCCACATGGCCGAGCTGGCCGCGAGGAAGAGCCTGCGCCACGCCTCGGGCAGTCCCGCGACGAGGACCCCGGTCGTGACCGTGGCGAGGGCTCCGGAGGCCAGGCCGCGCACCACCTCGCCAGCGACGTACACGGCGATGACCGGTGACGTCGCCCCGAGGACGGCGCCGACGACGAGGACCGCGGTCAGGACTGTCATGAGTCGGTCCGCGCGCCAGCGGGCGAGCATCGCGCCGCCGAGCGGCATCGTGAGGAAGGTCGGCACCATGGCGGCGCCCGTGACGAGTCCATAGTGCGCTCGCGCGCCGAGGTCGGTGGCGACGAGGGGCAGGACCGTCTGGTTGAGGTAGGTCTGCATCCCGGCGAGCAGCTCGACGACGAGCATGGCGAGGGCGAGGTGACCGAGCGGCGTCGTGAGGACGGTGCGAGCCGTGACGGCGGGTGCGCCGTCGTCCCCGGGACGCTTCGGCGCGTGCTCGTCCATCCTGCCCACCACTCGAGCGTACCGGCGCGGGCGTGAGTCGACGGACGGAGGAGCCGCTGCGGCGGTCACGGTGGGCGCGGCGATGAGCGACCTCTCCTCGTACGCTCTCCGTGTGTTCCTAGGTCAGACTGAGCAGCAGCGGCACGAACCTCGGCTTATGACCGTTCAACACGAGTCGGCCGTCGCGCGCTGGCTCGGGCCGCTCCGCGAGCTGTTCGACTCCGAGTACGTCGAGTGGGAGGGCACCTGGGACCCGGATCTGCCCTACGGCTACGCGCCCCACGACCTGCACGTCCTCGCGGTCGATGGCGACCGGGTCGTCGGGCACGTCGGCTGGGCGGGGCGGCGAGTTGACGTCGGAAGGACCTCGGTCGTCGTCGGTGGCGTCGGCGGGATGCTGGTCGCGCCCGAGTGGCGCGGCACGGGGCTCGGGAGCCGGCTGCTCGGGGCGGCGCGTCGGTCGATGCTCGACGCCGGGGGTATCGCGTTCGGGTACCTCGGGTGCCGCGAGGAGGTCGTCGGCTTCTACACGACGTGCGGGTGGCACAGGATGAGCGTGTCGGAGACGTGGGTGGACCGCACGGGAACCCAGCGGTCAGCGCCGCCAGGCGACCCGGTTCTCATCATGCCCGTCGGCGCCAGACTCGCGGACTGGCCGGAAGGGGCTGTCGACCTCAGGGGGCGTGCCTGGTGACGGACGTTCCGTAGGCTTCGAACATGGAGAACGGGATGGCACGCGGCCCGCGGGTCGATCTGAGGCCGATGACGGTGGCTGACGCCGTCGTCGTCGCGTCCTGGGGACTCGATGCCTCGTTCCGCGCGGCTGCGGAGTGGTCGCCGGACATGGACCTCGAGGCTCTCGAGCGATTCCACCGGGGCACTGTCCTCTCTCCGCCCGAGGGACTGCTCCGGCTCGCCGCGTGGGCTGGCGGAGACCTCGTCGGCTACGTCGATCTCCACGGCACCGGCCCCGATGAACGCGAGCTCGGCTACGTCGTCGGGCCGTCGACTCGGTGGGGGCAGGGCCTCGGGACGGCGCTCGCCCGTGCCGGGCTCGATTACGGCTTCGGCCCGCTCGGTCTGAGGCGCGTCACGGCTGAGGCGTGGGACGCGAACCCGGCCTCGATCCGGATCCTCCAGCGGCTCGGCATGCGCGAGACAGGTCGCGGTGACGCCGGTGAGTACCTCGGCCGTGCTACCTACTACCGGACGTTCCAAGCCGATGCGCCGCTGGCTCGTGCTGAACGCGGCTGAGTCGCATGAAGCGAGCGAAGACAACGGCAGTGGCGTCCATGCTTGAGGTCGAACTGACCGACGACAACGCGCTCGCGTGCCTCGCCAGGGTCGAGCGCGCCCTGGTCGAGGAGCCCGAGGGCGCCGACGGGCACGTACCGCCGTTCGACCTCGCGGCTGCCGTCCAGGGCTGGCGATCGATCCCCGACGGCGTTCCGGAGGTGTTCCAGGCCGGGCTCGGGCGGCTGCTCGGCATGGTCGACGCCGAGGCGCCGACTGGTGACCGGGTCGTCGAGGCCGTAGCGGTCTCACCGGAGATCTACCGTGCCGGCGTCGAGTCGTGGACGTCAGAAGGTGGGCACGTCGTCGACGCGGTCGCCCTCCTCGACGACGGAGCGGGTCCGGAGGTCGTCGCGTTCAACCGGGTCGTCGTCCCGGGCACTCCTGCGGAGCCCGCTGCACCGGACCTTTCCACCGGCGAGACCCGCGGTTTCCCACCGAGTCTGACGGCTGGACCGTCGGTGTCGGCAGGAAGCCGCATGGCCGGGGAGTTGGAACCTGCAACCGCTGGCGCCCGACGGCCCCCGCGCCGGGCGACGTGTCAGGGTGGTGCGCTGGTGGCCGCACCGCTGCGGCGATAGCATGCCCCTCATGTGGATCTTCCGTATGCGCTGAGCCGGCGGTGGCGCAGCGCGCCCTCGCCACTGACCCCAACCGCCCGGCAGCCGCCGGGACGGTCCGTCGAGCCTCGCTCCGGACCACTGCACGCATACGCACGAAGGACTCTTCTTGACCCACGAGAACCACGACCACACCGAGAACAACGGCGCCCTCAACCCGCGCAGTACCGACCATGAGCCCACCGAGGCGCCCACCCCCGAGGACATCGTCAGCCGCATCCTGTCGCGCACCGGCACGGCCCTGGCCTCGACCGCCGGCGAGCACGACCGCCGCGAGGAGATCGACGACGGCGCCCTCGAGCGCGAGGCCCGCGCCGGAACCCGCCGTGTCGAGGGCCTGAACACCGACCGCGAGGACATCAGCGAGGTCGAGTACCGCCAGGTCCGCCTCGAGCGCGTCGTCCTGGTCGGACTCGAGCTGCCCACAGCCCACGCGAGCACCACCGGCTCGGCCGGAGCCCGCCACGGCAGCGCCGTCGAGCTCGCCGACGCCCAGGACGTCGAGACGAGCCTCGCCGAGCTCGCAGCCCTCGCCGAGACCGCTGGCAGCCACGTCGTCGACGCCCTCATCCAGAAGCGCGACCACCCGGACCCCGCCACCTACCTCGGCTCCGGCAAGGCCAAGGAGCTCGCGGAGATGGTGCGCGACGCTGACGCGGACACCGTCGTCGTCGACGGGGCTCTCGCCCCCTCCCAGCGTCGCGCGCTCGAGGACGTCGTCAACGCCAAGGTCGTCGACCGCACCGCTCTCATCCTCGACATCTTCGCCCAGCACGCCAAGTCCCGGGAGGGCAAGGCCCAGGTCGAGCTCGCCCAGCTCGAGTACCTCCTTCCCCGTCTGCGCGGATGGGGCGACTCCATGTCCCGTCAGGCGGGCGGCCGCGTCGCCGGCGGTGCCGGCATCGGCTCGCGCGGACCCGGTGAGACGAAGATCGAGCTCGATCGCCGTCGCATCCGCGACCGCATGGCCAAGCTCCGCCGCGAGATCAAGGCGATGGCCCCCTCCCGTGAGGTCAAGCGCGGCTCGCGCCGCCGGGGCCCGATCCCGAGCGTGGCGATCGCCGGGTACACGAACGCGGGCAAGTCCTCCCTCATGAACCGGCTCACCGACGCCGGGCTCATGGTGCAGGACGCCCTCTTCGCGACCCTCGACCCGACCGTCCGCAAGGCGGAGACGTCCGACGGACGCGTCTACACGCTCACCGACACGGTCGGCTTCGTCCGCAACCTGCCCCACGAGCTCATCGAGGCCTTCCGCTCCACGCTCGAGGAGGTTGCCGGGGCGGACCTCGTCCTCCACGTCGTCGACGCCGCCCACCCCGACCCGCTCAGCCAGGTCGCCGCCGTCCGCGAGGTCCTCGCCGACATCCCAGGCGCCCTCGACGTCCCCGAGCTCATCGTTCTCAACAAGGCCGACCTCGCCGACCCTGTCACGCTCGCCGCCCTGCGCACGCGCCTGCCCGGCGCCCTCACCGTCTCCGCGTACACGGGGGAGGGGATCGACGAGCTGCGCGCCCGCGTCGACGAGATGCTCCCGCGCCCGGACGTGGCCGTCGACGTCGTCGTGCCCTACTCACGCGGCGACCTCGTCTCCAGGGTCCACGCCGACGGCGAGATCGACGAGGTCTCCTACGTCGAGGAGGGCACGCGGATCCGCGCGCGCGTGGACGCGCCGCTGGCCGCGGAGCTCCGCGCCGCCGACGTCGCCGCCGGCTCCGACGAGCAGTGAGCGACCGCCCGTGAGCAGCAAGGAGACCGAGGTCGAGCGCTCCGAGAAGGCCCTCGCCGAGGCCGTCTCGCGCCTCGGCGGCGCGCCGCGCGAGGGCCAGCTGGAGATGGTGCGCCGCGTCTCCGACGCCGTCGAGACCGGCAGCCACCTCCTCGTCCAGGCCGGCACCGGAACGGGGAAGTCCCTCGGCTACCTCGTGCCGTCGATGGTCCACGCCGTCGACGCGGACGAGCGCACCGTCGTATCGACGGCGACCCTGGCCCTCCAGCGCCAGGTCCTCACCAAGGACGCGCCCCTGGCCGCCGACGCCGTTGAGGCCGTCACGGGCACGCGCCCCACGGTCGCCCTGCTCAAGGGGTGGCAGAACTACGTGTGCAAGCACCGCGTCGAAGGTGGCTACCCGGCCGACGACGCCGACGCGCTCTTCTCCGCCTCCGACGCCACCACCCGCAAGCGGGTCGGCGAGGCGACGACGGCGAGCCTCGGCGAGCAGGTCGTGCGCCTGCGCGAGTGGGCGGCCGAGACCACCACCGGGGACCGCGACGACCTCGTCCCCGGCGTCTCCGACCGCGCCTGGGCCCAGGTCTCCGTCTCCAAGGCCGAGTGCCTGGGGTCCTCCTGCCCCTTCCATGAGGAGTGCTTCCCCGAGCTCGCCCGCGCAGCCGCGGCGGAGGCGGACCTCGTCGTCACCAACCACGCCATGCTCGGCATCGCTGCCGCCGGCAACCCCAACGTCCTGCCCGAGCACGACGTCCTCGTCGTCGACGAGGCCCACGAGCTCGCCGACCGCGTGCGCTCCCAGGGGACCGTCTCACTCTCCGCCTCGGCCGTCGCCCGCGTGGCCTCCACGGTGCGCCGCGACGCCGGCGTCATCGCCACCGAGCTCGAGGCCGCCGGGCAGACCCTCCAGCTGGCGCTCGCCGACCTCCCCGACGGGCGCCTCGCTGACGGGCTCCCGCCCGCCCTGCGCGACGCGCTCGTCCTGCTCGACACCGCTGGACGGCAGGTGGCGAGCGACGTCCGCGAGGCCGCCAAGGCCAGGAAGGGCGACGAGGCGGGGGCAGTCGCCCTGGCGCGCACCGCCGTCGGCGACATGGTCGACGCCGTTGAGCGCATGACCTCCGACTCCGTCGAGAACCACCGCGACGTCGCGTGGATCGAGCGCCCGCGGATGGGGCAGGAGCCTCCGCGTCTCACGCTCGCGCCCATCGACGTCGCCGGCTCCGTGGCGGACACGCTCCTCGCCGACCGCGCCGCCGTCCTCACCTCCGCCACCCTCGCCCTCGGCGGCTCCTTCGACTCGATGGCCCACGCCCTGGGACTCACGCTCTCGGACGCTCCGTGGGACGGGATCGACGTCGGCACTCCCTTCGACTACGCCCGCCAGGGCATCCTCTACACGCCGACGCACCTGCCCAAGCCGGGCTTCGGCATCTCCGAGGCGGCGCTCGACGAGGTCCTCGCCCTCGCGGAGGCGTCCAAGGGCGGGATGCTCGGCCTCTTCTCGTCACGTCGCGCCGCCGAGGACGCGGCCGAGCTCCTGCGCAAGGCCACGGACCTCACGGTCTACGCCCAGGGGGAGGACCAGCTGCCCACACTCGTCGAGGCCTTTGCCGCCGACGAGAACGCGTGCCTGGTGGGGACCCTGTCCCTGTGGCAGGGCGTCGACGTGCCTGGACGAACCTGCCGCCTCGTCGTCATCGACCGGATCCCCTTCCCTCGGCCGGACGACCCTGTCGCCCAGGCACGCTCCGAGGCGGTGCAGGCGGCGGGTGGCAACGGCTTCATGAGCGTCTCGGCGACTCATGCGGCGCTCCTCCTCGCCCAGGGTGCCGGCCGCCTCGTCCGACGGGCGGATGACCGCGGCGTCGTCGCCGTCCTGGACCCGCGCCTGCGCACGGCCCGGTACGGGGGCTTCCTGGCCCGCTCGATGCCGGCGCTGTGGCCCACGCGGGACCGGGACACGGTGCTCGCGGCCCTCGGCCGGCTCTCCGAGGCCGGGGAGTGACGGGGCGCGGCGTGGCGGTCCGGCAGCTGCTCGGGCCGCGACTGCCGCCGGACCTGCGGCGGGTCGCTTGCACCACGACGAGCGACGGCTACCGACCGATCGGTGGGGCAGGACCCTGGGCCCAGGTCGTCTGACGACCGTTTAGCTCCTCACACGGCAGATCGGGCGGATTCCTCGCGGCTGTCCCCCAGGCCGGGTGTCGCCGCGTAGACTCGGCCCTGGACGAGCACGCGAACGTGCTACCCGATCCCGATACCGGAGGAAACAGTGTCCGAGGCCGTCATCACCAACTCCGCGCAGGGCTCCTACCCCGTCAACCCGGGTGGGCGTCCCTCCAAGGTCGCCATCATCGGAGCTGGCGCCGTCGGCTCCACGCTCGCCTACGCCTGCGTCACCAAGGGCGTCGCCCGTGAGGTCGTCCTCCAGGACATCGCCAAGGAGAAGGTCGAGGCCGAGGCCCTCGACATCGCCCAGGGCATCCAGTTCACCTCCGCGGGCTCGGTCCAGGGCTCCGACGACCCGGAGATCTGCCGCGACGCGGACGTCATCGCCATCACCGCGGGCGCCAAGCAGAAGCCCGGCCAGTCCCGCCTCGAGCTTGCCGGCGCCACCGTCGGGATCATGGAGAAGATCCTCCCCAAGCTCGTCGAGGTCGCCCCGAACGCGATCTTCCTCCTGGTCGCCAACCCGGTCGACGTCGTCACCTACTGCTCCAAGAAGATCACCGGTCTGCCGGACAACCAGGTCTTCGGCTCGGGCACGGTGCTCGACACCGCCCGCATGCGCTACCTGCTCTCCCTTGAGACCGGCACCGCCACGCAGAACATCCACGGCTACATCGCCGGTGAGCACGGCGACTCCGAGGTCGCCCTCTGGTCCTCCACCGAGATCGGCGGCGTGCCGATCACGCAGTGGGGCGACTCTGTGCGCGGCGGCGGCATCGACCAGACTGTCCTCGACCGCGTCGCCACCGACGTCGTCCAGTCCGCGTACCGCATCATCGACGGCAAGGGCGTCACCAACTACGCCGTCGGTCTGGCCGTCCAGCGCATCATCTCCGCCATCCTCAATGACGAGCAGCGCGTGCTCACCATCTCCCCGGTCCTGCAGGACTGGCACGGGATCTCCGACGTCTGCATGTCGGTTCCGACGATCGTCGGCCGCGAGGGCGCCGGCCGTCGTCTTGAGCTCCCGCTCACGGACGATGAGCTCACGCGTCTGACCGAGTCCGCCTCACGCCTCCGTGAGGCGGCCCGCGGCCTGGGCTACTGACGCAGGGCTGACGTGGCGCAGGAGTCTCTCCGGCACTGATCACGCGAAGGAGGCCGGGGCCCCGACGGGGTCCCGGCCTCCTTCGCGTGCTGGAGGAAGGGCGAGGTGCGCTCAGAGCGCGCGCAGGACGGTGACGACCTTGCCCATGATGGTCGCCTCGTCACCGGGGATCGGCGCGTAGTCCGGGTTGCGGGGGAGGAGCCACTGGTGCCCGTCACGTCGCGAGAGCACCTTGACCGTTGCTGAGGCGCCGTCGACGTCCTCCAGCATCGCGGCGACGACGTCTCCGTTCGACGCGTCCGCCTGGGCCCGCACGACGACCCAGTCTCCGTCGCAGATGGCGGCGTCGATCATCGAGTCACCGTGGACCTCGAGCATGAAGAGCTCGCCGTCGCCGGTGAGGCGACGGGGGAGCGCCATGACGTCCTCGACGTCCTGCTCGGCGAGGATGGGAGATCCGGCTGCGATGCGGCCGACCAAGGGGACCGCCACCGCCTCTCCCTCGCCGACGCCCGGCAGCTGAGGGAGCGCAGGCGGCTCGGCGCCGGCTCTGTGCGAGTCGAGGTCGACGACGGCGGCGCTCGGTGCCTCCTCCGTGGTGCCCCCCGGGACGATCACCTCGAGGGCGCGAGGCCGCTTCGGGTCGCGGCGGACGAGCCCGAGCCGCTCGAGCTTGTCGAGCTGGTGCTTGACCGAGGAGGGACTCGTCAGGCCCACCTGCGCCCCGATCTCGCGCATGGAGGGCGGGTAGCCGTGGGTCGTGACCGCCTCTCGGACAGCCTCGTAGACGGCCCGTGCGCGCGCGTCGAGCGAGTGCAGTGCCTGCGCGGCGTCGTCCGTGTCCGTGAGCGGGGTGGTCATGACGGTGTCCTCGATCCGGGGCGGTCCGGCTGAGCCGGGACCCCTGGTGGTTAAGGGGGCCGAATTCGTGTCAGTGGCCGGTGGTGGTCTTGACGGGTCAAGCCTACGGGCGATCGACCGAGCGTTCAAACATGAGTTCGAACCCGCTCTGGACGTGTCGCCCATGGACGGATATCGTATCGAACAGGTGTTCGTCGAACACGTGTTCCCCAGGAGGATTCCCATGAGTGCTCTCGCTGCCATCCCCGCGCCCCGCCTTCGCGCCGTCCCCAGCGCCTCTCGCCCGGGTCGCGCTGGCGCTCCGCGCCGTCCGCACCTTCGCCTCGTGACGTCCGACTTCGTCCCGGAGCCCCGCCGCAACGCCGCCGTCGAGCTCCCGGTCGAGGTCACGCGCCGCCCCGCCCTGCCTGTCGCCGCCCGCCCGGCGGATGGTTCCCTTCCGCGCTCGCAGCGTCGGCTGCGCCGCACGGTCCGCGCCGTCTCCTCGGCACCGGTGGACGCCGTGGACGCGGCCGTCGGCGTGGGCGCCGGCCGAACCGCCGTCCGTGAGGACGCTCCGGTCGTCTCCTCGGCTCCCTCGGAGCGCCGCTCCTCGCAGCGCGTCGTCTCCGCGACCCCCGCCACCGGGCTCACGGTGCTCCCCGTCGTCGTGCGACGCGCCGTCGTCGCCGGCGCGGTGGTCCTCGCTGCGGTCGTCCTCGCCGCCGTCGGCATCATCGCCTCGGGCGCCGTCCAGGCCGACGCCGCCGTTCTCACCCGCACCACCGTCGCCACCGTCCAGTCCGGCGAGTCCCTCTGGGACGTCGCAGCGGCCACCGGCACCTCGGACGTGCGCGAGACGATGGCGCAGATCGCTGAGCTCAACTCTCTCAGCGGCTCCACCCTTGAGGCCGGTCAGACCCTGGTGGTGCCGGCTCACTGATCCGCGGTCCTCATGCGCAGCGCGCCTCCAGGCGTGCTCGGTCGCTTGGAGCCCCTGACCGCTCGGCGTCCCGCCCCCGCAGCGGCGGTGGTGTGGTCGGGCCGTCGAGGGCGTGAGGTGGTCGTCGTGCCGCTTGCCACCCCGGTGGTGCGCGCCTACGCTCCGAGGGACTGACCCCGCATCCCCGGAGAGGACCCGCGCGTGCACTGTCCCTTCTGCCGCTACGACGGCTCACGCGTCGTGGACTCGCGGACCTCCGAGGACGGCCTCTCCATCCGGCGCCGCCGCGAGTGCCCTGAGTGCGGTCGGCGCTTCACCACGACCGAGACCGCCAGCCTCTCCGTGCGCAAGCGCTCGGGCGCGGTCGAGCCCTTCTCCCGCGACAAGGTCATCGTCGGCGTGCGGCGCGCCTGCCAGGGCCGGCCCGTCTCCGACGACGACCTCGCCTATCTGGCTCACAAGGTCGAGGAGACGATTCGCTCCTCCGGCCAGGCCATCATCGACTCCCACGACGTCGGCCTCGCGATCCTCGGCCCCTTGCGGGACCTCGATGAGATCGCCTACCTGCGCTTCGCCTCCGTCTACTCCGACTTCAGCTCGCTCGACGACTTCGAGGAGGCCATCGCCGAGCTGCGCGCCGCGCACGCCGAGCGGGGCGCCGCTGAGGCCTGAACGGGCACTGAGCGCGCGTCCCCGAGCGTTCAGTCTCGAGCGCTCAGTGGCAGGCGTCCCGCTGACCGCAGGGTCGGACGAGGGACCGTCGCCGCGCAGGAGCACCAGGCGGTGGACCGCGAGGACCGTGTGCGCCGCGCAGGCACCGTGGCCGGCCGCTCATCGGTTCCCGTCCAGGGTCACCGTGCGTCGATCGTCTCCACGAGGCTCTCGACGAGCCTCGGCCACGTCCACTCCGACTGCATGAGCTCGCGGCCGGCGGCGCCCATCCGCGCACGCTCCTCGGGGCTGGTGAGCAGCCGCACCAGGGCGGCGACGAGCGCGTCCTCGTCGCGGCCGTCCACGACGAGACCGGTCACCCCCTCCGTCACCGTCTCCGGCGCACCGCCGCTCGTACCCGCGATGACCGGCACGCCCGCGGCCGAGGCCTCGAGGAAGACGATGCCGAGGCCCTCGACGTCGAGCCCACCGCCGCGCGTCCGGCACGGCATGGCGAAGAGGTCGCTCATCGCGACGTGCCGGGGCAGCTCCTCGTAGGGGACCTTGCCCGTGAGGATGATGTGGTCCCGCACGGGGGAGCGGCGCTTGAGCTGCGCGAGGCGCTTCGCGTACGGTCCCCAGCCGACGACGACGAGCCGGGCGTCCGGCACCTGCTCGACGACGCGCGGCCAGGCCTCGATGAGCGAGTCCTGACCCTTGCGCCGCACCAGCCGCGACACGCACACGACCGTCGGGGCGTCGGCGAGGCCGTAGCGCTCGCGCAGACGCGCCCGGGCGTCCGCGTCCGGGTGGAACCGGTCGACGTCGATGCCGCTCGGCAGACGCAGCGTGCGCGCCTCCGCGGGCATGAAGGGCCGCAGCCGTCCCAGCGTGTACTCGGAGATGTACGTGATGACGTCCGCGCCGGAGAAGATCCTCTCCAGGAGCTGGCGCGCCCCCGGGATCATCGACCAGCCGACCTCGTGGCCGTGCGTCGTCGCGATGACGCGGCTCGCACCGGCGGCCCGCGCCGCCCGCCCCAGCAGGCCGAGCGGCGCGGCGGCGCCGAACCAGACCGTCTCGACGCCGCGCTCCCGGATGATCGACTGCATCCGGGAGCGCACGTCGGGTGTCGGCAGGAGCACGTGCGTGGGCATGCGCACGACCTCGAAGGGGACCGTGGCGTCGTAGGCGGCGGCCGCCTCCGGCCCCTCGGGCGGGGTCGAGCACAGGACGATGAGGTCCTCGGCCGGCAGGCGTCTCGTGTAGTCCTCGAGGTAGGACTGGATCCCGCCCACGACGGGCGGGAAGTCGTTCGTCACCAGCAGGGTCGTGCGCATGCCCGCGAGTCTACGGTCGGCGTCAGGCGCTGGCCCGGACGCCCTCGCGACGCGTCCGGACGACGGCCCCGGATCGGGGCATCGTCGGCATCGTCTTGAGGTCGACGTCGAGGCCCGCGCGGGACAGCTCGACCTCCGGGAGGCACAGGGCTGCGACCGTCGTCGTGAGGGAGTCGACGACGATGCGCTCGCCCGGGCAGCGGTGGCCCGTGTGCACGTCGGCGCCGCCCTGCGGGATGAAGGAGGCGTTCGCCTCGGCCTCGGCCTTCGACGTGCCGAGGAACCGCTCGGGGTCGAAGACCTCAGGGGCGCTCCACGCCGTCGGGTCGGTGTTCGTGCCGAGGACGTCGAGGACCACGCGGTCCCCGGCAACGATCTGCTCGCCGTCGACCTCGAAGTCGGTGCGCGCGAATGCAGGCAGCATCGGCACGAAGGGAGAGAGACGGCGCACCTCCTGCGCGACTGCCTGCGCCACGGGCCCGTCCGTGAGGGCGCCGCCGCGGGAGGCCGTCTCCTCACGCACGCGCTCGAGCCACTCCGGGTTCTCGACGAGGTCCTTGGCGGCGAAGGCCGCGAAGCGGGCGACGGCGACGTGCGGCCGGATGCAGTTCTGGAGCTCCAGGCCGGCCGTGCGCGGGTCGAGCAGCGTGCCGTCGGGCTCGCGGTAGGCGGCCCACTCGTGCAGGGCCGTGCCCGGGGCGGCCGTGCGGCGGCCGGAGCGCTGCTCGCGGATGAGACGCGCGAACCAGGCGTCGGTGCGGTAGCGGTCGACCCAGGCGCGGGCATGATCGAGGTTGACGTGACCGAAGCCCTCGACGATGTCGCCGAGGCGCTTGGCCTGGACGTCGAGCTCCGAGTCCGGGCCCTCGATCCCGGCCCAGCGCAGGGAGGCACGGCCGTAGGCGATGACCATGGCGTCGTAGACGGTCTCCGGGTACTTGGCCCAACGGGCGACCGCCTCGCGGACCTCGGCCTCGACGAGGGGCTTGATCCGGTCGACCTGCTCCTGCTCGTAGCACACGGCCACGAAGAGCTCCTTGCGAGCCAGGTGGGGCTCGCCGTCGAGGGAGTGGACGGAGCCCTTGCCGAAGAGCGAGCCCTGGATGGGAGTCGGCATCGCGCCGTGGCGCTCGATGAGCTCCGGGTCGTAGAAGGTCGGGACGGCGCCCGAGCCGCGCAGCGCGTGCGCGCGTCGGCCGAGCAGGCCGAACCGGAACGGGCGGTCGTCGTCGGCGCCCGTGCGCTCCTCGCGCAGGGTGGGCAGGAAGCGGTAGCCGAGCCGCAGGAGGGAGAGCGTGTCGTCCTCCCCCCGGTGGAAGGGGCAGCCTCCTCCTGTCGTCGAGGTGCTCGGGGAGGTGTTCGAGGTGCTCATGGGAGCTCCTTCCGTCAGTGTGGTCTCCGCCACGCTACGGTCGCGAGGCCGATCGTGCGCGCCGAAAAGCGTTGTTTCGGCCCAGCGCGCACCCGGGCACGTTCCTGTTGACTCGCGGCGTCGACAGTGGCCTCCGGTCGTGCGCGACCGCCCCGACCGAGCACGGCTGCTCGGTCGGGGCGGTCACCCGCAGGGCTGGTAGCGGCTCGGCCGGTCGCGCCCGGCTCAGCCCTCCTCGGAGTTGCGGAGCGCCTCGCTCAGCCGGCGGGCGGCCGCCATGACGACGGGGCCGTGGACGCGGCCCGGCTGGCGGCCCATCCGCTCGATGGGGCCGGAGATGGACACGGCGGCGATGACCTTGCCGCTCGCCCCGCGCACGGGGGCGGAGACGCTCGCGACGCCGGGCTCGCGCTCGCCGACCGACTGCGCCCAGCCGCGACGGCGCACGGCGGAGAGCATGGTGGCGTTGAAGCGGGAGCCGACGAGGCCGCGGTGGAGGCGGTCCGGTTCCTCCCAGGCGAGGAGCACCTGGGCCCCTGAGCCGCCGAGCATGGACATGGTGGCGCCGACGGGGATGGAGTCGCGTAGGCCGATGGGGCGCTCGGCGTTGGCGACGCAGATGCGGACGTCGCCCTGGCGGCGGTAGAGCTGGGCGGACTCGTGGGTCTTGTCGCGCAGGGCGGCGAGCACGGGGCCCGCGGCGGACAGCAGGTGGTCCTCACCGGCGGCGGTGGCCAGCTCGGACAGGCGCGGCCCCAGGATGAAGCGGCCCTGGGAGTCGCGGGAGACGAGCCGGTGGAACTCCAGCGCGACCGCGATGCGGTGCGCGGTGGGGCGCGCCAGGTGGGTGGAGGTGACCAGCTGGGCGAGGGTGGCGGGCCCTGCCTCCAGCGCGCTCATGACTAGTGTGGCCTTGTCGATGACGCCAACGCCGCTGCTGCTCTCGGTCTCGCTCGAAGCGTCCATACTCTGATATTGCCATCCCACGCAGTGAGATATCAAGTGAGCGTTCCTCCAGAAACGCCGTCTCCGTGCGTGAAGGAGGCTGCGGGGCGACGAGCCCCACGGCGCTCGGGCCGAACAGGTCCCGACCGCGGCCCGATCGTGCCCCTCCGTCTCACACGTCGACGCCACCGACCCGCCCGTGGGCGGCCTCGGTAACCTCCCCTCCAGCCTCGCGGCAGCGCCCCCAGCGGCGCGGGCCGCACGCCGTCTTGCAAGGCCCGCAGCGCGGGCACCCCCTCGAAAGGAAGCGCAGCGATGGGACTCACCCTCGCCGAGAAGGTCTGGCGCGACCACGTCGTCTCCCAGGGCACCGACGGTGCCCCCGACCTGCTCTACATCGACCTTCACCTCGTCCACGAGGTCACCAGCCCTCAGGCCTTCGAGGGCCTTCGGCTCGTCGGCCGCACCGTCCGCCGCCCCGACCTCACGCTCGCCACCGAGGACCACAACACCCCGACGCTCGACATCGACCTGCCGATCGCCGACGTCACGAGCCGCACCCAGATCGAGACCCTCCGCAAGAACTGCGAGGAGTTCGGGGTGCGCATCCACTCCCTCGGTGACGCGGACCAGGGCATCGTCCACGCCGTCGGCCCCCAGCTCGGGCTCACGCAGCCCGGCATGACCGTCGTCTGCGGCGACTCCCACACCTCGACCCACGGCGCCTTCGGCGCCCTCGCCTTCGGCATCGGCACGAGCCAGGTCGAGCACGTCCTGGCCACCCAGACCCTCCAGATGGCGCCCTTCAAGACGATGAGCGTCCGGATCGACGGCGACCTGCCGGCCGGCGCCGGCGCGAAGGACATCATCCTGGCCATCATCGCCAAGATCGGCACCAATGGGGCCCAGGGCCACGTCATCGAGTACCGCGGCCGCGCCATCGAGCAGCTCTCGATGGAGGCCCGCATGACCATCTGCAACATGTCCATCGAGGGCGGCGCCCGCGCCGGCATGATCGCCCCCGACGAGACCACCTTCGAGTACCTCAAGGGCCGTCCGCACGCCCCCGAGGGCGAGGACTGGGACGCTGCCGTCGAGTACTGGCGCTCCCTGCGCACGGACGACGACGCCGTCTTCGACACGGAGGTCGTCCTCGAGGCCGAGGACATCGAGCCCTACGTCACCTGGGGCACCAACCCCGGTCAGGGCCTGCCCATCTCCGGCTCGGTCCCCGTCCCGGAGGAGATCGCCGACGAGACCCAGCGCCTCGCCGCCGAGCGCGCCATCGAGTACATGGACCTCACGCCCGGCACGCCGCTGCGGGACATCAAGGTCGACACCGTGTTCCTCGGGTCGTGCACCAACGGCCGCATCGAGGACCTCCGCGCCGCCGCCGAGGTCGTCAAGGGCCGCACCAAGGCCGAGGGTCTGCGCATGCTCGTCGTGCCCGCCTCCGCCCGGATCCGCATCCAGGCCGAGGAGGAGGGGCTCGACAAGGTCTTCACCGACTTCGGTGCCGAGTGGCGCAACGCCGGCTGCTCCATGTGCCTGGCCATGAACTCGGACAAGCTCGCCCCCGGTGAGCGCAGCGCCTCGACGTCGAACCGCAACTTCGAGGGGCGTCAGGGCAAGGGCGGTCGCACGCACCTCGTCTCGCCGGTCGTCGCCGCCGCCACGGCGGTGCGCGGCACGCTGTCCACGCCCGCCGACCTGCCTGCCCTCGAGCCCGTCGCCTGAGCCGGAGAGAAGGAACCCAGCCATGGAGAAGTTCATCCGCCACACCGGCGTCGGCGCCCCGCTGCGCCGCAGCGCCGTCGACACCGACCAGATCATCCCGGCCGTCTACCTCAAGCGCATCACCCGCACCGGCTTCGACGACGCCCTCTTCGCGGGCTGGCGCGCGGGCGAGGCCGACTTCGTCCTCAACCAGGACGCCTACAAGCGTGCGAGCGTCCTCGTCGCCGGCCCCGACTTCGGCACCGGCTCCTCCCGTGAGCACGCCGTGTGGGCCCTCAAGGACTACGGCTTCAAGGTCGTCCTCGCACCGCGCTTCGCGGACATCTTCCGCGGGAACGCCGGGAAGCAGGGGCTCGTCGCCGGCGTCATCACCCAGGAGGACGCCGAGCAGCTCTGGAAGATCCTCGAGACCGAACCCGGCACCGAGGTGACCGTCGACCTCGAGGAGCGCACCGTCACCGCCGCCGGCTTCCGCACCACCTTCCAGATCGACGACTACGTGCGCTGGACCCTCATGGAGGGGCTCGACGACATCTCCCTCACCCTCCAGCACGAGGACGAGATCGCCGCCTACGAGAAGGCCCGCCCAGCCTTCAAGCCGCGCACCCTGCCCGCCAAGCACCTGCCCGCTGCCGAGGTCGTCCCGGCCCGCGCCGTCGAGCTCGGCACGCCGACGCTCCGTCCGGGGGCCTGAGCCCCTCGCCCACCCGGAGCCGACCGGGCCACCGGGTCGTACCGAGCCTGGTCGCACCGTCCTGTCGCCCCACTCACGCCGCCCCACCGTCGCACGCCGACGGCGGGGCGGCGCCGTGCCAGCGCCGCGGACCAGTGCGCGGGCCGGTTCGGGGACGCCTGCCGTCTCGCGCCGCTGAGGCGCACGCCACGGGCCGTTCGCCCACGGCGCGCCGCCCACCGCCGCCCACCGCACCGAGGTCCCCCTATGCTGGGACGGCCCTGGGAACCTGCACCTGGGGCCGCGCGCGGTCCGGCACCTGCCGGTCCACCCCACCCGCGCGCACCACGGCTCCACGGGAGGTACGCATGGTCGACGGTCTGCTCCAGGTCCAGGGCGGGCGCCCGCTCACCGGTGAGATCACCGTGCGCGGCGCGAAGAACCTCGTCCCCAAGGCCATGGTGGCCGCGCTCCTGGGCACGACCCCGTCCGTCCTGCGCAACGTCCCCGTCATCCGCGACGTCGACGTCGTCTCCGGGCTCCTGTCGCTCCACGGCGTCGAGATCGACTACGACCAGACCGAGGGCGTCCTGCGCCTCGACCCGTCGAGCGTCGAGACCGCTCACATGGCCGACATCGACGCCCACGCCGGCTCCTCGCGCATCCCGATCCTCTTCTGCGGCCCGCTCCTCCACCGACTCGGAGAGGCCTTCATCCCCGACCTCGGCGGATGCCGCATCGGCGACCGCCCCATCGACTACCACCTCAACATCCTGCGCCAGTTCGGCGCCACCGTGGACAAGCTCGACGCGGGCATCCACATCACCGCGCCCGTGGGCCTCCACGGCACGGTCATCGACCTGCCCTACCCGAGCGTCGGCGCCACCGAGCAGACGCTGCTCACGGCCGTGCGCGCGGACGGCCTCACCGAGCTGCGAGGCGCCGCCGTCGAGCCCGAGATCATGGACCTCGTCGACGTCCTGCAGAAGATGGGTGCGATTATCTCGGTCGACACCGACCGCACCATCCACGTCGAGGGCGTCGACGAGCTCGTCGGCTACAACCACGCGGCCCTCCCGGACCGCATCGAGACCGCCTCCTGGGCCTCCGCGGCCCTGGCCACCCGCGGTGACGTCCTCGTCCGCGGCGCGCACCAGAGCGACATGACGACCTTTCTCAACGTCTTCCGCAAGGTCGGCGGCGCCTTCGACGTCCGCGACGACGGCATCCGCTTCTGGCACCCGGGCGGCGACCTCAAGCCCGCCGTCGTCGAGACCAACGTCCACCCCGGCTTCATGACGGACTGGCAGCAGCCCCTCGTCGTCGCCCTCACCCAGGCCGAGGGCCTCTCGATCGTCCACGAGACGGTCTACGAGAACCGCTTCGGCTTCACCCGGGCCCTGAACAAGATGGGCGCCCAGATCCAGGTCTACCGCGAGTGCCTCGGCGGGACCGCGTGCCGCTTCGGGCAGCGCAACTTCTACCACTCTGCCGTCATCTCCGGGCCGACGCCGCTGCACGGCGCTGACATCGTCGTGCCGGACCTGCGCGGTGGCTTCTCCCACCTCATCGCCGCGCTCGCCGCCGAGGGCACGAGCCGGGTCGAGGGCGTCAACCTCATCGACCGCGGCTACGAGAACTTTATGGGCAAGCTCCGGGCCCTTGAGGCGGACGTCACCCGTCTCGCCTGAGGCGCCTCCCAGGACTGGAACCTCCGCGCGCCGCTCCCGACGGGGAGCGCTCCCCACGGCTCCGGACGACGCCGCCGCGCCCACCGGTGCGGCGGCGCCGTCGCGTCCGGGGCCCGGCGGCTACCCTGGTGGGGTGGCCACTCGACGCATGACCCCCTTCTACCGCTTCGCCGCCCGCGGCGCGATCATCCCGTTCCTCAAGGGCGTGAGCCGCCAGCACGTCACGGGCGCGGAGAACATCCCCAGGGACCGCGGCTTCATCGCCGTCGCGAACCACCTCTCGGACCTGGACTCCCTCACGGCCATGCGCGCCCTCGTCGACGAGGACGTCCCGATCTACTCCCTCATCAAGTCCGGGCTCTACGACGCCCCCGTGCTCGGGCACGTCTTCAAGGCCGGCGGGCAGATCCCCGTCTACCGCGGCACCGCCAAGGCGGGCGACGCCCTCGTCGAGGCCGAGCGACGCCTGGCCCTGGGCGACCCCATCATGATCTTCCCCGAGGGCACCCTCTCAAGAGACCCCCTGCGCTGGCCCATGACCGGCAAGACCGGTGCCGCCCGCCTCGCCATGCGCACCGGCGTGCCCGTGCTCCCCATGGGGCAGTGGGGCGCCCACGAGATCCTCGACACCTACAACAAGAGCTTCCGGCCCTTCCCGCGCAAGGACGTCGAGGTGCGAATCGGGGAGCCGCTCGACCTCACGAGCTTCGGCTCCGACGTCGAGGACAAGGAGACCGTGCGCGCCTGCACCGCCGAGATCATGCGAGCCATCACCACCCTCGTCGAGGAGATCCGCGGCCAGAGGGCGCCCCGTCCCTTTGACATGAAGTACGACGGCGACCCCGGCAAGGGCCGTCTCGGTACCCGCCGCCCCGACCCGAGCACGGGGGAGACCGCCCCCGATGCCACGGCAAGCGACCCCTCACCTGCGCGCGGCGAGAAGGAGCCGCCCACGGGCCCCGACGTGGCCGCCGACGAGCCGGGACAGCCCGCGTGAGCGCCGCCGCCCCGTCGACGGCGCCCGTGGAGCCGCTGCCCTTCGAGCGCGCCGCCGTCATCGGCTCGGGCGCCTGGGGCACGACCTTCGCCTGCCTCCTTGGCGAGGTCGGTGTCCCGACGACCGTCTGGGCCCGCCGCGAGGAGGTCGCCCGCGAGATCACCGGCGGCACCAACGAGCGCTACGTCCCGGGCCGCCGCCTCCCGGAGGCCGTCACCGGCACGAGCGACCTGGCCGCCGCCGTCGACGGCGCCGGCCTCGTCGTCGTCGCCGTCCCCTCCCAGTCCGCCCGCGGCGTCCTCGCCCCGCTCGCCGGTGCCCACGCGGACGACGCCGCCGCCGTCTCCCTCATGAAGGGCGTCGAGCTCGGCACCGGGATGCGCATGAGCCAGGTCCTTGGCGAGGCTCTCGCCCTGCCCGAGGAGCGTGTCGCCGTCGTCTCGGGCCCCAACCTCGCCGACGAGATCGCCGCCGGGCAGCCGACCGCGACCGTCGTCGCTGCCCGCGACCAGGAGCTCGCCGCCCGCGTGGCCGCCGCCTGCGCCACGAGCACCTTCCGGCCCTACACGAACGCCGACGTCCTCGGCGTCGAGCTGTGCGGCGCCGTCAAGAACGTCATCGCCCTGGCCGTGGGCTGCGCCGTCGGGTGCGGCTTCGGGGACAACTCCAAGGCCACGATCATCACGCGCGGCCTCGTCGAGATCACTCGCCTCGGACTCGCTCTCGGGGCCAGCCCGGAGACCTTCGCCGGCCTGGCCGGCATGGGCGACCTCGTCGCCACCTGCTCCTCGCCGCTGAGCCGCAACCAGACCTTCGGCCGGCACCTCGGCGAGGGGATGAGCGTCGAGGAGGCGGCCGCCGCCTCACGCGGCGTCGCCGAGGGCGCCAGGTCGGCGCGCGCCGTCCTCGACCTCGCCACCTCGCACGGCGTCGACATGCCGATCACCGCGGGCGTCGTCGCCGTCGTGGAGGGCGCCGCCAGCGTCGACGAGGTCACCGACGCGCTCCTGTCCCGTCCCCGCAAGACCGAGGGCGTCCACGGCGCCACCCTCAGCTGAGGGCGGCCCCCGGCCCTCCCGCCCTCACAGCTCGATCGTCGCGCCCACCAGCACGGTCCGGTCCGGAGGGAGGTGGAGCACGACGGCGCCGTCGGCGGCGTTGCCCGCCATCGCCATGTAGACGCGCTTGCGCAGCCCCGTCCGCGAGCCGGGGCGGGGCCGGAGCTGGATGACCGGCAGGTAGTAGCGCGCGTCGGCCTCGCAGGAGTCCTCGAGCCCGTGGAGCCGGGGCAGCGCCAGGGCGAGCGCCTTGGGCACGTCCTGGGAGTCGTTGAAGCCCACGTGGCAGTCGACGTGGTGGATGCCGGAGGCAGGGCCTCCGACCTCCGTCACCTCGATCCTGTCGGCGTGCCGGACGTGCGGGACGTTCTCGTGGATGACCGAGATGATGACGTTGTGCTCGTGGAGGACGCCGTCGAAGTCGAGCGAGTCGCGCAGTGCCAGCGGCGTCGTCGTCCTCGACAGGTGCGGGTACACGGCGAGGCCGGGGACGCGCACCACGTCGCGCGAGGCGGCCGCCTCGGTGAGGGCCTCGACGGGGCCCTCGAGCCCCGAGCGGATGGCGACGACCCGCCGGTGCCCGGAGTCCCACACGACCATGAGCGAGCCGAGCACGAGGGCGATGAGGAGGGGCAGCCAGCCGCCCGAGACGATCTTGGTGCAGTTGGCCAGGAGGTAGAGGACCTCGAGGCCGCCGACGAGGACGGCGTAGAACCACCACTTCCAGGCCGCGACGTGCCACACCCGGCGGGCGAGCAGGAGGAAGAGCGCGCTGGTAAGGACGAAGGTGCCGGTGACGGCCAGACCGTAGGCGTCGGCGAGGCGGCTCGAGCTGCGGAAGATGAGGATGAGGACGAGCACGCCTGCGAAGAGCAGCCAGTTGACGGCCGGGACGTAGATCTGGCCGGCCTCCTCCCTCGACGTCTGGATGACCGTGAGCCGGGGGAGGAGCCCGAGCCGGTTGGCCTGGCGGGAGACGGTGAAGGCGCCGGAGATGACCGCCTGGGAGGCGATGATCGTCGCCAGGGTCGCGAGGACCACGAGGGGCAGCCGCGCCCACGCCGGCGCCAGGAGGTAGAAGGGGCTGCTGATCGCCGTCGGGTCCTTGAGGATGAGGGCGCCCTGGCCCAGGTAGTTGACCGTGAGCGCCGGGAAGACGAGCGCGAACCACGCGAGGCGGATCGGCCGCGAGCCGAAGTGCCCCATGTCCGCGTACAGGGCCTCCGCGCCGGTGATGGTGAGGATGCAGGCGCCGAGCGCCACGAAGGCGACGCCCGGCCGCTCCAGGAGGAAGAGGACCGCGTGGTGCGGGCTCAGCGCCCACAGGATCGCCGGGTCCTCGGCGATGCGTGGGATCCCGAGCAGCACGAGGACGAGGAACCAGACGATCATGACGGGTCCGAAGGCGCGCCCGACGGCGGAGGTGCCCTTGCGCTGGATGAGGAAGAGCCCGGTGAGGATGACGACGGAGACCGGCAGGACGAGCGATCCGGCGCCGGAGTCGACCACCTGGAGGCCCTCGACGGCGCTCATGACGGAGATCGCCGGCGTGATGACCGAGTCCCCGTAAAAGAGCGCCGCGCCGATGACCCCGAGCATGAGCACCGTCCGGGTGAGGCGGCGCCGGTCGGCGAGCCGGTCGCGCAGGAGGTGCACCAGGGCGAGGATGCCGCCCTCGCCGTCGTTGTCCGCCCGCATGACGAGCGCGACGTACTTGAGGGAGACGATGACGGCGATCGACCAGAACACCATGGAGATGACCCCGTAGACGTCGCCCTGGGTGGGCTGGACGTCGTTGTGGTCGATCGAGAAGACCGTCTGCATCGAGTAGAGCGGGCTCGTGCCGATGTCGCCGAAGACGACCCCGATGGCCGCCAGGACGAGAGCGGCCAGAGGCGAGCGGTGGGCCGCGGCTCCGATCGCCTCGGCGCCTCGCGGTGGGGTGGTGGGAGCGACCGGGGCAGTGCCCGACGTGCTGGCCGACGACTGCCCGGACTGCTCAGGGGAGGGCGGCACGGCGTCGCCGCGCTCAGCGGAGGGCTGCGAGCCCGCCTGCGTGCTGTTCACGGGTCGTCATCATGCTCCTGTCCGGAGCTGAGTGCGCTACCGGTCGCGGTGTGCTGCGCACGACTCCACGGCCGCTCCACGGGGAGTGCCCGTCCGCGCGGGCTCAGGGGCGCTTGACGTCGATGACGAGGCGCGTCGGGTTGCTCAGCGTGAAGACCCGGTACTCGGTGGCGTCAGTTCCGATGACCACCTGGAACTGGCCCTCGAAGGTCCCGTCGAGGTACACGCCGGCGATCGTCTCGTCGCCCACCTCGTGCAGGCCGAGGTCCGTGTAGGCGACCTTTCGGAGCTCCTCGGTCACCGGCATGGTCGTGCCGCGGCCGATGACCTGGAGCGTGTGGGTCCCTCCCACGGAGATCGGGTCGCCCTTGCCCTGGGTGGCGGCCGCGTCGACGTAGGTGGCGCGGAAGCCGAGCGTGCCGTCTCCGCTGGTCTCGACGACGACGCGGTCGTAGCCGTCGTGGGATCCGATCCGCAGGTCGGTCTCGACGCCGGCGTCACCGGCTGTCCCGCCGTCGCTCGGCCCGGAGACCCAGCCGGCGTCGTCGGCGGGGTCCTCGGTCGCCTCGGTCCGGGTGAGGCGCCCGGGCGTGCCCGAGGCCGTGGCCTTAGGGCCGGGCGCACCGGTGGTGCTGCTCGTCGTGGCTGCCGAGGCCGAGGCTGCCCCGCTCGCTGAGGGTGCGGCCGGGGTTGACGAGGTCGTGGGTGCCGAGGAGCCGGTTGAGCCTGCGGACGCGACGCTCGCGGTGGAGGAGTCGTCGCCCCCGCAGCCGGCGAGGCCGAGGGACAGGGCGGCGGCCGCGGTGAGGGCGGCCGCGCGACGGGTCGCGGGGGAGGTGCGGAACGGGCTTCGCTGGGATCGCATCGGAGGCTCCTGGGGACGGGGTTCCTGGCTCGTGTCCCGCAGGCGCTGCGACGCGGTGACCAGCGGGACGGCGTCACCAGCGTATCGGGTCCGGCGGTAGCGTTGGGGGCATGTCTGACACGTCGGCGCCCCTGAGCGCGAGCAGCACCTCACCCGGCTCGGAGACCCCGCGGGACGCGCGCCGGACGCGCGTCGCCGTCGTCTTCGGAGGACGCTCGGGAGAGCACACGATCTCCTGCGCCACCGCGGCCGGGGTCCTCGCCGCGATCGACCGCGACCGCTACGAGGTCGTCCCGGTCGGGATCACCCAGGCCGGCCAGTGGGTGCTCGTCGACGACGACCCCGCCCCCCTCGAGCTCACCGACGGCGCCCCCGTCGAGATCACGGCCGACGGCCTCGGCCGCGGCGAGCTCGCCATGGAGCTCGGAGGCGGGCCACTCACCGCCCTCACCCCGACCGGCCCGAGCACCCTCGGCACCGTCGACGTCGTCCTCCCGCTCCTCCACGGGCCCTACGGTGAGGACGGCACCATCCAGGGCATGCTCGAGATGCTCGACCTGCCCTACGTGGGCTGCGGCGTCCTCGCCTCGGCCGCCGGCATGGACAAGCAGGTCACCAAGGTGCTGCTCAACGCCGCCGGCATCCCCACCGCGCCGCACGTCGTCGTCGGGCCCCACCAGTGGAACCGGGACCGGGCCCTCATCCTGGACGCCTGCGCCTCCCTCGACTACCCGCTCTTCGTCAAGCCCGCCCGCGCCGGCTCCTCGCTCGGCATCACGAAGGTCGAGCGTCCCGACGACCTTGAGGCCGCCATCGAGGCCGCCCGCGCCGTCGACCCCAAGGTCCTCGTCGAGTCCGGCGTCGTGGGGCGCGAGGTCGAGGTCGCCGTCCTCGGCGGTCACGGCGACGACGCCCCCCGCGTGGCCGAGCCCGGCGAGGTCGTCATGGACGCCGAGCACGGCGCCGGCGAGTTCTACGACTACGAGACGAAGTACCTCGCCCACGACGCCGTCCAGATGGTCTGCCCAGCGCGCGTCACCCCGGAGGAGCGCGAGCTCCTCATGACCACCGCCGCCCGCGCCTTCGAGGCCATCGGAGGCGAGGGCCTCACCCGCGTCGACTTCTTCCTCACCCCGCGCGGCGAGGCCGTCGTCAACGAGGTCAACACGATGCCGGGCTTCACGCCCTTCTCCATGTACCCGTACATGTGGCAGGTCTCCGGCCTGGGCTACACCGAGCTCGTCACCGAGCTCATCGAGCTCGCCCTCGAGCGCCCGCTCGGCGTCAACCGCTGAGGCAGTCGTGAGCACCCCCGACGCGACCGCGCACGAGCCCGCCACGGCTGCCGCCGACCTCCTCGTCTCCGAGCTGTCCGAGGAGGCGCTGCTGGCCGCCTTCACCCCGCTGCTGCCCCGCTCCGACCGCGAGGTCGTCGGCAACGGAGACGACTGCGCCGTCCTCGCCTCCCCCGACGGCCGCTACGTCGTGAGCACGGACGTGCTCGTCGAGGGGCACCACTTCCGCACCGACTGGTCGTGCGCCCGGGAGGTCGGGCGGCGCGCCGCCGCCCAGAACCTCGCCGACGCCGCCGCCATGGGGGCCCGCCCCACCGCTCTCGTCATGAGCCTCGTCCTGCCCGGCTCGACGCCCGTCGCCTGGGTGCAGGACATGGCGCGCGGACTCGCTGAGGCCTGCGCACCGGTCGGCGCCGGCGTCGTCGGCGGGGACCTGTCCGGAGGGGAGGCCCTCGTCCTCGCCGTCACGGTCCACGGCGACCTGGAGGGGCGCGACCCCGTGCTGCGCTCCGGGGCGCGCCCCGGCGACCTCCTCGTCCACGTCGGAGTCCCCGGGCGCTCACTCGCCGGCTACGAGCTCCTCGCTGCGGGGTGGGAGCCGAACGGCGCCCCCGCGCCGGGACCGAGCGACGTTACCGCGCCCGCGCGAGCGACCTCGCAGCCCGGATCGAGGAGCGCCGCCGACGTCGCCTTCCGCTGCCAGAGCCTGTTCCGGGCGCCGGAGCCTCCGCTCGCCGCCGGGCCCGCGCTCGCGGACGCCGGCGCCACGGCGATGATGGACGTCTCGGACTCCCTCCTGCGCGACGCCGGGCGCATCGCACGCGCCTCCGGCGTCCTCATCGACGTGAACGACCCTGCCGACCCCGGCTCGCCGCTGCACGCCGACGTCCTCGCCCTCGCACCCGTCGCGGCCCTGCTCGAGCCCGATGCTGAGTCAGCCGGCCGCGACGTTTCCGCTCGAGCCCGCCGATGGGTCCTCACCGGCGGTGAGGACCACGGGATGCTCGCCACCGTCCCCGCCGACGCCGTGGACCGCCTCCCGCAGGGCGCCGCCGTCATCGGGACCGTGGAGACGCCGGCTGAGTCCGGCCCGGGCGTGCTCGTCGGTGGCCGTCCCTGGGAGGGGTCCGTCGGCTGGGACCACTTCAGCGCCTGAGCGTCAGCCGCGCGGGTCACGGGGAGGAGGGGCCCGCGCAGCACGCCGGTCAGGGGGGGAGCACCACGCGTCGAGCCCGGCCAGCAGCGCACCGGGCCCGTCGGCGCCATCGCCCCCGACGCCGAGACTCGTCCCCTCGGGCACCACGGAGCGCAGCGCCTGGGCGGCGGCCCGCGCGGCCTCGGGACCGTGGGGCAGCGTCGGCAGCTTGAGCGCGACGACGCCGTCGACCCCGGCGAGGCGCTCGTAGAGGGGCAGGCCCATGACCTGGTGGGTCGTGCCCGGGTTGTCGTAGACGACGACGGGCAGGTCCGCACGCGCCGCGACGCGCTCGACGAGACCCACGACCTCGTCGTCCGTCAGCTCGTGGTACGCGAGGGCCGGCAGCAGGACGGCGGCGGCGCCCGCACGCGCAGCCGCCCGGGCACGAGCGACGACGTCGGACTCGCGCAGCGCCCCGACGCCGACCAGGACGGGGAGACCGCCCGCGTGCGCGACCGTGATCGCGACGGCACGGTCCCGCTCGGACGGGGAGAGGCACGGGTAGCAACCCGTCGAGCCGAGCGCGCCGATCGAGTCGACGCCCGAGGCCGCGAGGCGATCGATGAGCGTCGCGAACGCCTCCTCGTCGAGGGTGTCGTCGTGCAGGGGAGTCAGGGGAAGGCGGACAGACCTGTCAGGGTGAAGGACATGACGGTTCCTCTCGGAGGACGGGACCCGGGCCATCATGCCGCCCGGGGCTCAGGGCGTCGGACGCCGAGCACGACGAAGGCCGCCACCCCATCGGGGTGACGGCCCTCCAGTGCCTGATCGGCGGGTACGCGCTCAGATGTTGCGCGTGACCTTGCCGGCCTTGAGGCAGGACGTGCACACGTTGAGGCGCTTGGGGGCGCCGTTCACGATCGCACGAACACGCTGGATGTTGGGGTTCCACCGGCGGTTGGTCCGCACGTGGGAGTGCGAGACGCTCTTGCCGAAGATGGGGCCCTTGCCGCAGACGTCGCACACAGCAGCCACGGTTCACTCCTGAAATCTTCTTGCTTCAACGCTCGAACCATCCGGTCCGGCGCCAGGTCCACCGCCCAGGGACAGACGTCCCGGGCAACCCGAACACAATAGCCGACGGCGGTACCGCGTCCCAAGCAGGCTGGGCGTGGGCTGAGGCACACGGCCACCGGGGCCGGAGTCAGCACAGGCCCGCAAGGACTCGGCCCGCGGCAGGAGAGCGCGCTCGCGCCAGGGTACCCTGACGGTGCGGGCCATCGCCCCCGATGCGGGAGAGGCGCTGGACCCGCCGACGCACCGGGACGCCCCCGGTGGCGCAGCACAGCAGGGGAGGGGCACGTGACACCGACGCCGGCAGCTCCCGCCGCCCTCGACGCCGCGCTCCTGCGCCGCTGGATCCGACTGGCCGAGCACACCGCCGGCACCACCCGCGGCCTGGTCGACTCCCTCAACGTCTTCCCCGTCCCGGACTCCGACACTGGCTCCAACGTCTGGCTCACCCTGCGGTGGGCTGCCGACGCCCTCGACCTCCTGCCCGCCCGTGCCGACCTCTCGCAGACCGCTCGCGCCGTCGCCGACGGTGCCGTCCGAGGAGCCCGCGGGAACGCCGGCCTCCTCGTCTCCCAGGCCATCGCAGCCGTCGCCGACGTGGCCGCCGAGGCCCCCGACCCCGCCCGGCTCCGCCCCGTCGAGCTCGTCCACGTCTACGAGCGCATGGCTGCCACCACCTGGGCCGCCGTCTCCCGACCCGTCACCGCCACCCTTCTCACCGTCGCCCACGACGCCGCGGCGTCAGCCCGCAGCAGCCTGGAGGAGGCCACGCCCGCGCGGCCGGTCACCATCAGCCTCATCGCCTCCTCGGCCGCGCTGGGTGCCCAGGAGAGCGTCGTCGAGACCGCCGGACTCGGCCACGGCCCCGTCGACGCCGGTGGCGCCGCCCTCATGCTCCTCCTCACCAGCCTCACGGACGCCGTCGAGTCGGCGGGGACGCGGGACCCCGCTCTCGGCGGGGACGTGAGCGCGCTGCCCGCGACCTACACGGAGGTCGCCCGGCAGATGCTCGTCGACCTCGCCTCCGGCGGCGTCACCCACGCCGGTGAGGACCGCCTCGCACCGGAGGACGCCTCCCAGGGCGAGTTCGAGGTCATGTACCTCCTCGAGGCCACCGCCGCGCAGGCCCGCGAGCTGCGAACCCGCCTCGAGGCCATCGGGGACTCGGTCGGCGTCGTCGGCACCCCGGACGCCCTCGGCGTCGGCCTCTTCCAGGTGCACGTCCACACCGACACCCCGCGCGCCGCCCTTCCCGCCGTCGGCCGCGCCCGCCAGGTGTGCGTCCACCACCTCCACCCCACCGCCCTCGCCGTCGCCACCGGCTGGGAGGCCGACGAGCCGCCCCTGCCGTGGGGCGCCTCCGAGGACGCGGACGACGGCCGCGTCGTCTCCTTCGAGCGGCTCGCCGCCCGCCGCGAGCAGCGCCGCGCTGCGGAGCGCGAGAGCTCGCGTCGTGTCCACCCCTCCCAGCGCGGCGCACGTCCCCACCCGACCGCCGCCCGCCGTGGCACCGGCGTTATCGCCTGCACGCGCGCCCCCGGGCTGCTCGAGCAGCTCGCCCGCACGGGCGCCGTCGTCGTCCTCGATCCCGAGCGCGAGGGCATCGTGCGCGCCGCGGGCGACCTCGGCCTGCCTGAGGCGCTCGTCCTGCCCTGCGACGCCGCCTCGACCTCCCAGGCGCACGAGGCCGCCCGCTTCCTCGCCGCCCGCTCCGCCGTCTCCACCGTGCGCGGCCCTGGCGGTGCCCGAAGCACCGACGACGCCCATCAGGCCGGTCACGCCACCGCGGGCACGCGCCTCCTCGTCGCCGACACCGACGACGAGGCCCGTGTCCTCGCCTCCGCCGTCGCCGTCGCCGGACACGGCGAGCACGAGGACCTCGCCGCGCTCTCGCGCCGCGCCTGGGACGCCGCCGCCGTGCTGCGCACCACCGCCCTCACGGGCCCCGCCTCGGACCCCGACGCCGCCGCCCGCGCCGTCACGGAGATCCTCCGGCCGGAGGACGAGCTCCTCACCGTCATCCTCGGCCGCGACGCCCTGCCCGACGTCGGGGCCCTCGTCTCCGACGCCGCCGCCCGCTTCGGCGAGGAGATCCTCGGGGACGCCGACGCCGTCGAGGTCGTCCTCCACGCCGGCGGCCAGGGCGACCCCGACGTTCTCATCGCCGTCGAGTAGCAGCGAGCCCACCGCGACATGCCCCGAACCAGCCCCGCCGCGCCCGCACCGCGCGGCGCCGTCCCCCTCCTCGACCGGTCGCTCGACAAGGTCCTCGGCAAGCGCACCGCTGACCAGCTCGCCAAGCAGGGCGTCGAGACCGCCGGCCAGCTCCTCCGCCTCCTGCCACGCCGCTACGACACCTGGGGCGACCTCACCGACCTGCGCACCCTCGTCGAGGGCGAGCAGGCCACGATCCAGGCGCAGGTCGTGCGTTCCTCGACCCGCCGCACCCGCTCCGGCCGCCCGCCCGCCATCCTCGAGGCCACCGTCACCGACGGAGCCGGCACCATGGACGTCGTCCTCTTCGGTGCCGTCGGGCTCCTCGCCCACCAGGCTGAGCAGCTCAGCCCCGGCACCACCGTCCTCATGTCCGGCAAGGTCGGCTCGCACCACGGGCACGCCCAGCTCGCCGGGCCGCGCTTCCAGGTCCTCGACGAGCTTGACGAGGCCGAGCGCGAGGCCCTGGTCGCCCGCCCCATGCCCGTCTACCCGGCCACGGAGGCGCTCCCGTCCTGGCGCGTCGCCAAGGCCGTCCAGGTCGTCCTCGACCAGCTCGGCCCAGACGACGTCCCCGAGCCCCTGCCGCCCGAGGTCCGCGAGGCCAACCACCTCGTCGACGCGCTCACCGCCTACCGCTACGTCCACGTCCCCGAGGACGCCGAGCAGTGGCACGCCGGCCGCGACCGCCTGCGCCACGAGGAGGCCTTCGTCCTCCAGGCCGCCCTCGCCCAGCGCCGGGCCGCGCACGAGGCCAGCCGCACCGCCGTCGCCTGGCCGGTCCCCGAGCCGAGCGGCTCGCTGCGCGCCGACCTCGACGCCGCCCTGCCCTACGAGCTCACCGCCGGGCAGCGCCGCGTCGGCGACGAGCTCGCGCAGGCACTCGCCTCCACCGTCCCCATGCAGCGCCTCCTCCAGGGCGACGTCGGCTCCGGCAAGACCCTCGTCGCCCTGCGCGCCATGCTCCAGGTGGTCGGCGCCGGAGGTCAGGCCGCTCTGCTCGCACCCACGGAGGTTCTCGCCGCCCAGCACCGGGCGAGCCTCGAGGCCCTGCTCGGCCCCCTCGGCCAGGCGGGGCTCCTCGGGGGCGCCGACAGCCACGGCGGGCGTGCCACGCGCGTCCACCTCCTCACCGGCTCCACGCCGGCGGCCCAGCGCCGCGAGGTGCTGGCCGCGCTCGCGGCCGGAGAGCCAGCCATCGTCGTCGGCACGCACGCCCTGCTGTCCGACTCGGTGCAGATCCCGTTCCTCGGTCTCGTCGTCGTCGACGAGCAGCACCGCTTCGGCGTCGCCCAGCGCGACGCCCTGCGCGAGCGCGGCGACGCCCGCGACCCCCGCGCCCGCCCGGACGACCCTGCCGCCTCCGAGCCGCGCACGCCGCACCTCCTCGTCATGACGGCCACCCCGATCCCTCGCACCATCGCCATGACCGTCTTCGGGGACCTGGAGACGAGCACGCTCGACGAGCTGCCGGCCGGGCGCAGCCCCGTCGAGACGCACCTCGTGCCCTGGGAACGGCAGTCCTGGGTCGACGGCATCTGGCGGCGCGCCGCCCAGGAGGTCGCCGCCGGGGGCCGGGTCTACGTCGTCTGCCCGCGCATCGACGTCACCGAGGAGACGCAACAGTCCCTCGCCGACGGAGCTGAGGACGGGGGAGAGGACCTGCCCGCCGACCTCCTCGACGCGCTCGCCGACGACGACGACGCCCCCTCCCGCCCCCTCGCCGCGGTCACCGAGTGGGAGCAGCGGCTCGCCGCCGAGCCCGCGCTCGCGGGCCTGGGGATCGCGACCGTGACCGGCCGGATGAGCCAGGCGGAGAAGGACGCCGCCATGGCGAGCTTCGCCTCCGGGGAGACGCCGATCCTCCTCGCGACGACCGTCATCGAGGTTGGCGTCGACGTCCCCGCCGCCACGATGATGGTCATCCTCGACGCGGACCGCTTCGGCCTGTCCCAGCTCCACCAGCTGCGCGGACGCGTCGGGCGGGGCTCCCGTCCCAGCATCTGCATGGCGGTCACCGGCGTCGAGGTGGGCTCACCCGCCTTCCACCGGCTCAAGGCCTTCGCGGAGACGACCGACGGCTTCGCCCTGGCGGAGGCGGACCTCGAGCTGCGCAGCGAGGGGAACGTGCTCGGCGCCGCCCAGTCCGGGCGCCGGTCCGACCTCGCCCTCCTGCGCGTGACGAAGGACGGGCGGCTCATCGAGCGAGCACGCCGGGAGGCCGAGGAGGTCGTCGCCGCGGACCCGGAGCTGGCGGAGCACCGCGACCTCGCCGCGGCCATCGCGGACCGTCTCGACGAGGAGTCCCAGGCCTTCCTCGAGAGGGCCTGAGCCTCCGGGGCGCGCTCTGTGCGCGTGACTATTGGCCCAGGCAGCGACGTCGGGGAGAGGGCCGCTACTCGCCCGGCGTCTCGGCGTTCTCGGAGTTTTCGGCGACGTCCGGCTCGGCGAACCAGACGGCCGTCTCCCCGTACCTCTTCTCGCTGAATCTCCGCAGGCCCTGCGGCCAGCTCGGCTCCGGCGAGCGGGTGGAGCGCTCGAGGGCGATGACGGCGCCGGGCGCCAGCCACGGGTCCTCCGTGCGCGCCAGCGGCTCGAGCATCGCGAGGACGCCCGTCTCGTCGACGTCGTAGGGCGGGTCGATGAGGACGAGGTCCACCGGAGCCCCGGCCGGTCCGGCGAGGAAGGCCGCGACCTTCGCCGTCACGGTCCGCACGCCCTTGAGCCCCAGGGCCCGCGTGTTCGCCTGGCAGATCTGGGCGGCGGGGCGTGCGGCGTCGACGAGCGTGACGTCTGTGGCGCCGCGGCTCGCAGCCTCCAGGCCGAGCGCACCGGACCCGGCGCACAGGTCGAGGACGCGGGCGCCGTCGACGACCCCGTAGTGCTCGAGGCGGCCGAACAGGGCCTCCCGGACGCGCTCGGAGGTGGGGCGCGTCCCCGAGCGGGGCACGTCGATCCTGCGTCCGCCGGCGACCCCGGCCACGATCCTCGTCATGACCCCGACCCTATCGGAGCGCGAGACCCAGGGCTCCGCAGGCGGCGGCTGCCGACTAGGCTGGGCGGGACCGCGATGACGCCGCGCCCAGGAGGTCCACCGATGACCTGCGTCCCGAGCCGCCCCAGCTGGATGCTTCCCCTCACGCCCGGCCCCGGGCTCGGCCGCCACCTCCCGCCGCGTGCCTGGACGTCCCGCTCCGACGCACCGTCGGTCAGTCTCAACGGCACCTGGTCGTTCCGTCTCTACGCGGGCGCGCACCCCGAGGGCAACGGCCCCGACGGCGCGCTCACCGAGCCCACGTTCGACACCGACGACGAGGCGCTCGGCCCGTGGGAGACCATCGACCTGCCCGCGACATGGGTCCTCACCGGCGACGGCGAGCGCGGTCTGCCGATCTACACCAACGTCCAGCTCCCCATCCCGCTCGACCCGCCCTTCGTCCCCGACGTGAACCCGACGGCCGACCACGTCCGCACCGTCGAGGTCCCCGGGGACTGGGGCGTCGGCGAGGAGGGCTCCCTCGACGTCCTGCGGCTCGACGGTGTCGAGTCCTTCGCCTCCGTCTGGGTCAACGGCACCTGGGTCGGCACCACCCAGGGGTCGCGGCTCGCCACCGAGCTCGACCTCACCGGGGTCCTGCGCGTCGGGGAGAACACGATCGCGATCCGCGTCTCCCAGTGGTCGCCGGCCACCTACGTCGAGGACCAGGACCAGTGGTGGCTGCCGGGGATCTTCCGAGACGTCACGCTCCTGCACCGTCCTGCCGGACGCGTCGATGACGTCTTCGCACGGGCCGACTACGACCCGGCCACGGGCGCGGGCCTCCTCGAGGTCGACGTCGACGCCCCGGCGGTCGCCTTCCCGGTCACGGTCCGCGTCCCCGAGCTCGACGCGTGCGCCGTCCTCGACCGACCCGGCACCGCGCGCCTCGACCTGCCAGCGGTCGAGCCCTGGAGCGCCGAGGAGCCCCGCCTCTACGACCTCGCCGTCGAGGCCTCCGGAGAGACCGTGTGCACGCGCGTCGGCTTCCGACGCCTCGAGGTCGTCGACGGGCAGGTCCGCGTCAACGGCCGCCGCCTCGTCCTGGCCGGCGTCAACCGGCACGAGGTGAGCGCCGCCCGCGGCCGCGTCTTCAACGAGGAGTGGGTCCGCTCCGACCTCGCCCTCATGAAGGCGCACAACGTCAACGCGATCCGCACCTCCCACTACCCGCCGCACCCGCGCGTCCTCGAGCTCGCCGACGAGCTTGGGTTCTGGGTGATGGAGGAGTGCGACCTCGAGACCCACGCCTTCGAGACGGCCGGCTGGGAGGAGAACCCCACCGACGACCCCACCTGGACCGAGGCCCTCGTCGACCGCGCCCGCCGCATGGTCGAGCGCGACAAGAACCACCCCTCCATCGTCTTCTGGTCGCTCGGCAACGAGTCCGGCACGGGGGAGAACCTCGCCGCGATGAGCGCCTGGATCCACTCCCGGGACCCGCACCGCCCCGTCCACTACGAGTCCGACTTCGCCGGCTCCTACACGGACCTCAGCTCGCGGATGTACCCGACGCTCGAGGAGGTCGACGCCGCCGTCGGCGCCTCCTCGCGCGACGCCGTCGGCGCCCCGGCGGCCACCCCGATCGCCTGTCCCGGCTACCCCGCCTCCGAGATCTCGCCGGCCCAGGCCGCCCACCTCCGAGCACTGCCCTACGTCATGTGCGAGTACCTCCACGCCATGGGCACCGGACCCGGCGGCATCGAGGGCTACACCGCCCAGGCCCTGCCGAGCCCCCGCCACCTCGGCGGCTTCGTCTGGGAGTGGCGCGACCACGCCCTCGCCGATCCCCGCCCGGCGGCCGGCGGTGCGCTGCGCTACGGCGGCGACTTCGGCGAGACCGTCCACGACGGCAACTTCGTGTGCGACGGCATGGTGAGCGCCGCCTCCGTCCCCAGCGCCGGCACGACCGCCTGGGCCAACGCCGTCGCCCCCGTCCTCGCCACCCCGCTCGCCGACGCTCCCGGCTCGGTCCTCGTCGAGAACCGCTTCCACACGCGCACCACCGGACGCCTGCTCCTCACCGTCCAGGCGCTCGTCGAGAACTCCGGCGACGGCGTGCGCGTCCTGCGCTCCGAGCTGCCTGACCTCGCGCCGGGCGAGTCCGAGGTCATCGAGGTCGGCGGGCTTGCCGAGGCGATCGAGGACCTGCGCGGCAGCGCCGACGGTGAGGCGGTCCATGTCCTCGCCGCTGTCCTCGACCCCCTCGTCCCGGGCGCTCCCGACGACGGTCCCGTCCAGGTCGACCCGGCCACCGGAGCCGCTCTCCTACGCCAGGTCGGCCGCGACGAAGACGGCCTGCGCGTCATGTCCACTCGTGAGACGGCCCTGACCACGGCTCCCGTCACCGCACCGGCCGTCCCACGGGTCAGCGGGCTCGCGGCCGCAGTCGACGCGGTCACCGATGATGCCGTGTCCCGCCTGACCGACGGCGCCCTCGACCTCGGCGCCGGCCTGCATCTCGCCGCGGACGGCCGCACCCTCACCCTGGGCGGCGTCGCGCTCACCGGTCCGGCCGTCACCGCCTGGCGCGCCCCCACGGACAACGACGAGGGCCACGGCCCCGTCGAGTACTGGACGAGGCCCCCGGCGGCCGCGGACCTCGGCCTCGGTGGCGGCGAGGGCGGCTGGGGCCTGCCCTCCTCCGCCGACCGCTGGAGACAGGCCCGCCTCCACCTCCTCACCGAGCGGCACGTCTCCACCCGCCTCGAGGCGAGCAACGGCCCCGGCGGCGCACGCGTCGTCTCGGCCGTCGTCACGAGCCGGGCCTCCGCGCCCAACGCCGCCTGGCACCTCGACGTCACCACCCGCGTCACTCCCGAGCGCGGGGGAGTGCGCCTGCGCACGACGATCCTCCCGTCCGGCCCGCTGCCGCCCGTGCTCCCGCGCCTCGGAGTGCGCCTCGGGCTCCCCTCCTCGTTGAGCAGCGCCACCTGGACCGGCACCGGCCCCGCCCCGTCCTACGCCGACCTCACGGGGGCGCTGCGCCACGGCGTCTTCACCGGCGACGTCGACGAGCTCTGGCAGCAGCCCGTCCGGCCCCAGGAGGGCGGCACCCGGCCCGGCCTGCGCAGCCTGTGGCTCGACGGTGGGGGGCTGCGGGCGATGGTCCTCGTCCCACGAGGCCTGCCGACCTCCTTCTCCCTCAGCCCCTGGAGCCTGGAGAACCTCACGGCGGCGGAGCACGTCGAGGAGCTCGAGCGCGACGAGCACCTCTGGCTCCACCTCGACGCCCTCCACCACGGCATCGGCACCCGCTCCTGCGGCCCCGACGTCCGACCCGAGGCGGCCGCCGCGCCGCGTCCCGTCGTCGTCGAGGCCTGGATCGGCGTCCAGGCTGCCGGCTGAGCGCGGGTCCCTCGCCGCCGGTCGCGTTCGCGGCGCGCGTCACTGCGCCCGACGCGCCCGGCGTGTGGCACGCCCGGCTCGCTCGTCGATACCCTGGGACTCATGACGCTCGCCGTGTACCCCGGAACCTTCGACCCGATCACCCTCGGGCACGTCGACGTCGTCCGCCGAGCCCTCAGCGTCTTCGACGAGGTCGTCCTCGGCGTCGCCCAGAACGCCGCCAAGTCCGGCAACCACCTCTTCACCGCCGAGCGCCGCGTGGCCCTCGCCCGTGAGGCGCTCGCGGACCTGCCCGGTGCCCGGGTCGACGTCGTCCCCGGTCTCCTCGCCGACTACTGCCGCGAGGCCGGCGCCACCGCCGTCGTCAAGGGCCTGCGCTCCGGCACGGACCTCGACGCCGAGGTCCCCATGGCCCTCCTCAACCGCGACCTCGGCGCTCCGGAGACGGTCTTCCTCGTGGCCGCTCCCGCGCACGCCCACGTCTCCTCCTCGCTCGTCAAGGACGTCGCCCGCCACGGCGGCGACGTCTCCGGCCTCGTTCCCGCCGGCGTCCTCACCGCCCTCACCGAGACCCTCGGCGCCTGACGCCCCGCCCACAGCCCGCACAGCCCCCACCTTCGGAAGGACCACTCGTGACCACCACCCCCGACGCCGGCGACGACCTCCTGTCCATCCTCGACGAGCTCGACGAGCTCATCGCCACCGCGCGCTCCATGCCGATGAGCGCCTCCGCCATCGTCAACCGCGACGAGGCCCTCGACCTCATCGACCGCGCCCGCCAGGCCGTCCCGGACACCGTCCACCGCGCGGAGGACATCGTCGCCGGTGCCGACTCCGTCGTCGCCGACGGCCGCGCCGAGTCCGACCGCCTCATCGCCCGCGCGCAGGAGGAGGCCGACCGCCTCGTCTCCAACGAGGCCGTCGTCCGCGCCGCCCACGAGCGCGCCGACCGCATCGTCGCCGACGCCGAGGAGAAGGCCGCCCGGCTGCGCGCCGGTGCCGACCAGTACTCCGACCGCTCCCTCGAGGGCCTCGAGAAGGAGCTCGCCAAGATCGCCGAGCAGGTCCGCCACGGCCGCGAGGCGCTCGCGCCGCGACTCACCGAGACCCGCGAGACCACCGACGAGCACGACGACCAGGGCTCCGGCTCCGCGGCCTCCGCCGCCCGCCCGGCCCAGCCCTCGCCCGACCTCCAGCGCCGCTTCCCGGGCTGGTCCGTCGATCCCGCCGGTCAGCAGGACTGAGACACCGGCTCGCGCCCCTGGGGGGCGCGTGCCGCACCACCGCGGGGGCGCACCGCCCGGCCGAGCAGACGGCCCCGAGCCGACGGGCGCCCCGCCCCGCAGCCACACCGATCCCATCAGGAGGGACCCATGCCCGGACTCGTCGTCGACATCGCCGACCTCCCCCAGAAGGCCGGCTCCTTCAAGGACGTCCACGTCGAGACGCCCGCCCCGGTCGACCTCGGCACCGAGGTCATCGGCGTGCCGGCGGACAGCCCGCTCGTCCTCGACGCCCAGCTCGTCTCCGTCGACGACGGCGTCCTGGCCCGAGGACGCGCCGACCTCCACGTCCACGGCGAGTGCGTCCGCTGCCTGCGCGACCTCGATGACGACCGCACCGTCTCCTTCGACGAGATGTACTTCCTGCCCGAGGCCGCCAATGCCCAGGCCGCTGAGGGCGACGAGGAGGCCGAGGACCTCTTCCTCGTGGGGGAGACGACGATCGACCTCGAGCCCGCGCTGCGCGACGCGCTCGTCCTCGACCTGCCCTTCCGTCCCCTGTGCCGCCCGGACTGCCGTGGGCTGTGCCCCGACTGCGGCGAGCGCCTCGACGACCTTCCGGCCGACCACCACCACGACCACCTCGACCCGCGCTGGAACGCCCTGGCCGGCCTCCTCAAGGGCGACGCCGGCACCGCCGACGACGGTGACGGCTCCGACGAGCCGGGTGCGGGGGCTCGTGCCTGATGGCGAGCAGCAGCCGCAGGTCCGCGCGCCGCGAGGCCGAGCCAGCCCGCACCGACACGGAGGTCCTCGTCTACCGCTGGGGCTGCTCCGTGGAGCCCGAGCTCCTCGACCTCGCCCTCACCCACCGCTCCTACGCGCACGAGCACGGCGGCCTGCCCACCAACGAGCGCCTCGAGTTCCTCGGCGACGCCGTCCTCCAGATCGTCGTCACCGAGCGCCTCTACACCGACAACCCGGACCTGCCCGAGGGGCAGCTCGCCAAGATGCGCGCCGCCACCGTCTCCGAGCCGGCCCTCGCCGAGATCGCCCGCGACCTGGGCCTGGGAGAGTTCATCCACCTCGGCAAGGGGGAGGCGCTCTCCGGCGGCCGGGACAAGGACTCGATCCTCTCCGACACGGTCGAGGCCCTCATCGGCGCCACCTACCTCACGCAGGGCCTCGAGCCCTCCCGGGCCGTCGTCGAGCGGCTCGTCGCCCGCTTCCTCACCGCCGCCCGCACCCGCGGCGCGGGTCTCGACTGGAAGACGAGCCTCCAGGAGCTCGCCGCCGCGCACCGCCTCGGCAACCCCTCCTACGAGGTCGAGGGCGTCGGCCCGGACCACCAGCGCGTCTTCACCGCCCGAGCCGTCGTCGACGGGACCGTGCGGGGCGAGGGCACCGGCTCCTCGAAGAAGACCGCGGAGCACGATGCCGCCGAGGCCGCCTACGCCACGATCCTCGCTGAGCTCGGCGACGGCGGACTCAGCCTCCCGGGTGTCAACGAGGCGCTGCGCGCCGACCTCACGCGCGGGGCCTGAGGGCGCCGTGCCCGAGCTGCCGGAGGTCGAGGCGGTCCGTGCCGGGCTGGCGCGCCACCTCACGGGCCGCCGCGTCGACCGCGTCGAGGTCCTCGACGCCCGGCCCCTGCGCCGCCAGGCCGGCGGCGCCCAGGCCTTCGTGGACGAGCTCACCGGCCGCACGCTCACCGCGGCGGTTCGGCGGGGCAAGCGCATGTGGCTGCCCCTGGACGACGGCAGGGCCCTGTCGGCGCACCTGGGCATGTCCGGTCAGCTCCTCGTGCGGGGCACCGCACCGGTCCCGGACCGGGCGGCTGCCGGCGCAGACGGTGCCCCCGACGGCAGCGGCGCCGGCAGCGCCCTCCTCGCCGACCCGGAGGCGCCCGCCGTCGACCTCTCGGCCACACGGGCCCCCACGCTCGTGCGCGACCTCTCGCAGCGGCCCCGGCACCTGCGCGTCCGCCTCCACCTCTCGGCGCTCCCGGGCGACCCGGGCGATGCCGTCCTCCTCGACCTCGTCGACCAGCGCATGCTCGGCGGCCTCCACCTCACCGACCTCGTGCCGACCGCGGACGGCGCGCCCGGGGGAGCGGGATCGCCCGAGCCTCTCCTGCCCGCCGACGCCACCGGCCTAGCCCGGGACCTCCTCGACCCGCAGCTCGACCGTGCCGCCGTCGTCAACCGGATCCGTTCCTCGCGACGGGCCGTCAAGACGATCCTCATGGATCAGGGCGTCGTCTCGGGCGTCGGCAACATCTACGCCGACGAGGGACTGTGGGGCGCGCGCCTCCACGGGCTGCGCGCCGGCTGCGAGCTCGGGCCGCGCGTGGTGTCCCGTCTCCTGAGCGAGACCGCCGCCGTCATGGAGCGGGCCCTGGCCGTCGGCGGCACCAGCTTCGACGCCCTCTACGTCGACGCGGACGGGGCGCCCGGCTACTTCGCGCGCTCCCTGGCGGTCTACGGAAGGGCGGGCGAGCCCTGCCTCCGGTGCGAGGCCCCGCTGCGCCGCGAGGTCATCGCGGCACGTTCCCACACCTCCTGCCCCCGGTGCCAGACCCGACCTCGCGTGCGGCGACGCTGACCCACGGGGCCGGGCCCCGCACAGAGGGCTGTGCGCGCCTCTGGCAACCGAGTAGCAGGACGGCCTTCCGGCCCGTCCCGAAACGGCGTCAGGACGCCGAATTTGTGACGAAGGTCCGTGGCGCTGCTACCCTCATCCTCATGCCGAGCCCCACGAGTGCTGAGAACGTCCGCGTCATGATCGTGGACGATCACGAGATCGTCCGCCGCGGTATCGCCGAGATCATCGACCGGGCTGACGGCCTCGACGTCGTGGCTGAGGCCGGCTCCCGCGCGGAGGCCGTTCGCCGGGCCGAGCTCGTCCGCCCCGACGTCGTCCTCGTCGACCTGCAGCTCCCTGACGGCACCGGGATCGAGCTCATGCGCGAGCTCCACGACTCCGTCCCGAACGCCCTGCCGATCGTCCTCACCTCCTTCGACGACGACGAGGCGCTCGCTGAGGCCCTCGACGCCGGTGCCCGGGCCTACCTCCTCAAGACCGTCCACGGCGCCGAGATCTCCGACGTCGTCAAGGCCGTCGCCTCGGGTCGGGTCCTCCTCGACGAGCGCACCGTGACGCGTCGTCGCGCCGACCACGACGACCCCACCGCCGACCTCACGAACGCGGAGCGCAAGGTCCTCGAGCTCATCGGCGACGGCCTGTCCAACCGCGAGATCGGCGAGCGCCTCGGCGTCGCCGAGAAGACCGTCAAGAACCACATCACTTCGCTCCTGGCCAAGATGGGCCTCCAGCGGCGCACCCAGGTGGCCGCCTGGGTCGCCGGGCAGCGCGCCTCCGGCTGGCGCAACGGCTGAGCCGGTCGCACGCCCGAGCACGACGAGGGTCTCCACCCGCAGGGGTGGAGGCCCTCGTCTCATCCTGCGGCTCCAGCCCGAGCCGTCATCCTTCAGCCTCGGCGGCCGGCGGTGTCGAGCGGTACCCGCCAGGTGAAGCAGGTGCCGCGGCGCTCGCCGTCCGAGTGGGCACGCGGTCCGATGACGAAGGTTCCTCCGTGCCGCCGGGCGCGCTCGGCCATGTTCGCCGTCCCCGATCGGCGCGTCACGCGGGGGTCGACGCCGACGCCGTCGTCCCGGCAGACGACCTCGACGACCGGGTGCGCGGCCGGACCGAGGGAGCCCTCCACGTCGGTGGCGGCAGCGGCCTCCCCGGCGTCGACGTCCGCGAGGACCGATCCGCCCGGGAGGACGCCGGTGAGGAGGATGTCGACGGTGGCGGACGAGGCGTGCGCGTGCCGGGCGATGTTGGACAGCCCCTCGCGGACGACCGCGACCATGTCGTCGGCGACGTCGGGGTCGACGGCGGCGTCGACCGCGTCGATGAGCTCGTCCTCGGCGTCCCGCTCCGCAGCGGCCGAGACGTCCCGCCCGTCGACCGAGAGCATGAGGGAGGGTGCGTACCCCAGCGACGTGCGTGCCAGGGAGGCCTCGCGCCGGAGGCGCTCGACGACGCTCACGTCCTCGTCGCGGTCCCGCAGGGAGCGGACGATGGAGCGGATCTGGCTCACGGAGTCGTCGACGGCCGCGAGCGAGGAGTCCAGCGCGGCGCACACGGCGTCGACGTCGAGGGGCTCGTCCGGAGCGCGGTCCCGCAGGCGCTGCTTCGCAGCAGTGATCTGCATTCCCGTGGCGAAGAGCTGCTGGATGGCGAGGTCGTGCAGGTCGCGGCCGATGCGTGCGCGCTCGTCCAGGAGGGTGGCCATCTCCTCGGCGTGCTGGGCGTCGGCGAGCTCGAAGGCCATCGTCGCCTGCCCGGCGACGAGCTCGGCGATCTCGAGGTCCTTCTCGGTGAAGGCGGGGGCACCGACCTCACGCATGAGCAGCATGACGCCGACCCCGCGACCGCGATGGATCATTGGGGCGTACAGCGCCGGCCCGAAGACCGACAGCGCGGGCACCTTGAGATCATCCGCTCCCCAGGCGGCGTGGAGCGACGGCACGACGAACCCGGACTGATGGTCCAGCGTGGTCAGGGCTCGCCCGTCCCGCGGAAAGGGGACGCCGACGAGCTCGTCGGCGCGCTCGCCGTCCGCGATCTCGCAGACCCAGGTGTCCCCGACGCTCGGCAGGACGAGGACGCTCGTCGAGGCGTGCGCGACCTCGCGGACGCGGCGGGCGATGAGCGTGAGGGCGTCGTCCTCCTCAGCGCCCGAGAGCAGGAGCGTCGTGAGCTCCTGGGAGACGCTCATCCACTGCTCGCGGTCCCGGGCCTCGCGGTACAGGCGGGCGTTCTCGACGGCGAGCGCGGCGGCCTCCGCGAGGGTGAGGACGGTCGTGACGTCGTCCTGGCCGAAGCCGCCCTCCTTGTCGCACAGGTAGAGGCGGCCGTAGACCTGGCCGTGGACCCTGAGCGGGGCGGACAGGAGCGAGCCGGAGGCCTCGCCCTCGATGGCGCCGGTGAAGGCCGAGGCCGTGCCGAGATCGTTGGCGATGACGACGCCGCCCTCCGCGGGGCCCGCCGGCACGGCGCCGTCGAGCATCTCGCGGAGGGAGTCCGTGTCGGTCGTGGCCGAGCCGGCCGAGAAGGGGGCTGACGGGTCGACGGCGACGTCGGCCTGGTGGCGCACGGCGATCGTGCCCCAGGCGGCCCCCGTGATCGAGCAGGCGGAGGAGACGAGGCGGCGCAGGGCCTCGGGCACCTCGAGCGATGACGTGAGGCGCAGGGCCGCCTCGAGGAGCGCGGCGGCGCTCTGCGACCCCGTGGCGGGACCCGAGGCGGCGCTGCGCGTGGAGGCGAGCTGCTCCGCGTGGACGGCGTAGGCCAGGGAGCCGATCCCGGCCGGGTCGTCGGGGGTGGGACCCGCTGACGGGCCCCGCTGCCCGGACTCCGCGGACCGGCTCGTGGCGCTCGGCTGGCGCATGCCTCAGGCCTCCTGGTGCTCGTTCTCCTCCTGCTCCAGTGACCAACGGTATCCCGCGTCAGTGGCGGCGAGGTCCGCGTGGGAGCCCCGGCGCAGGACAGTGGCGGGCCGTCCCGCCTCCGGGCGGCCGACCATGAGGACCTCGTCAGCGTGGGCGAGGGCGGAGAGCCGGTGGGTGACGAGCAGGACGCCCCGGCGCGCCGTCGGGTCCTGCGCGAGGCCCGCGTCGAGGAGGTCGCCGACGAGCCGGTCCGCGGTCTCGGCGTCGAGGTGCTCGCCGGGCTCGTCGAGCAGCATGAGGGGGGCCGGAGCGGCGAGCGCCCGGGCCAGGAGGAGACGGCGCCGTTCGCCACCGGAGACGGTCGTGCCGTCGAAGCCGAGCGGTGTGTCGAGCCCCCCGGGCAGGGAGGAGAGCCAGGTGCCCAGGCCCGCGCGCTCGAGGAGCTCCGTGGCCTCCGCTGCCCCGAGGGCGCCTCGGGCGACGCGCAGGTTCTCCAGGACGCTCGTGTCGAAGACGTGGGCGTCCTCGGCCGTGAGGGTGACGCGGGCGGCCACTGCGGTGCGCTCACCGGTCCAGGGACTGACGCCGTCGAGAGTCAGCTCGCCGGCCTTGGGCTCGAGGAGCCCGGCGAGGGTGAGCAGGAGGGTCGTCTTGCCGATGCCCGAGGGACCGACGACGGCGAGGCGGTCGCCGGGGGCGAGGTCGAGGTCGATGCCCTCGGCGACGACCGGGCCGCCGGGCCAGCCGACGGCGAGGCCGCGGGCGCGCAGGCGGGGGCCACCGTCTGCGGGTGCCGGCAGCTCCTGGCGCTCGGGGACCTCCGCGGCGGAGGCCTCGGCCCGGTCGACGAGCTCGACGATGCGCACGGCGGCGCCGGCGGACTTGATGAGCTGGACCGAGGCGGGGCCGAGGTTGGCCGTGGCCTCGAAGGCCGACAGGGGCACGAGGACGATGACGGCGAGCCAGACCTCGCCGATGCGTCCGCTCGTCACGGCGGGCACGCCGACGACGAGGCTGCCGAGGACGGACAGGCCCATGGCGAGGACGTCGATGGCGGCCGCGGCCGCTGCGGGTCGGGCGGCACGGTCGCGAGTCGTGGCGAGGTGGTGCTCGACGCCCGCGAGGGACTCCATGACGCGGGGCATGCGACCCGAGACGGAGAGCTCGGAGCCGCCGTCGAGGGCGGTCAGGACCGTCGCGGACAGGTCCGTAGCCTGCTCCTGGCGGGCGAGCTCGGCAGCTCGGGCGGAGCGCATCGTGATGAGCGGGCCGCCGACGCCGGACAGGAGGAGGCACAGGCCGAGGATGAGACCGGCGGGCCAGTAGACGATCCCGACGCCGACGGCAGTGAGCAGGCCGACGCTGCCGGCGACCGCCATCGGGAGGTACGAGCGCACGACCAGGTCGCCGACGGAGTCGACGTCGGCGCCGACACGGGCGAGGACGTCGCCGCGGCGCAGGCCCGCGACGGTGTCCGTGCGCGAGCCGGCGAGGATCTCGTAGAGGTGGGTGCGCAGGGCGTTCATGCCCCGCAGGGCCGTGTCGTGGGAGACGAGGCGCTCGCAGTAGCGCAGCACGGACCGTGAGATGCCGAAGAGGCGCACCATGACAGGCGCGACGCCGAGCGCGATGACGTCGGGCATCTGGGAGGCGCGGGCGATCATCCAGGCGGCGACGCCGGACAGGCCGAGCGCGCTGAGGAGCCCGAGGGCGCCGAGGGCGACGGAGGCGGCGAAGCGGCCGCGGTCGAGGTCGAGGAGCTGGACGGCGCGACGCAGGGCACGGCGCTCGGTGGGGGTCAGGGCGCTCACTGGGCGGCCTCCTCGTCGGTCGCGTCGGTGGCCGCGGGAGCATCGGTGGGGGGCTCGTCGAGCAGCGGGGGCTCGCTCGGGACCCCTGCGGCTGCGGCCGCCAGGGCCGGGGCGTCCTCGCCGTCCGCGTCGGTCGGCAGGAGCTCCGGGGCGGGCGCCGAGGTGACGGTGACGACGTCGTCGGCCATCGCGATGAGGGAGGCCCGGTGGGCGATGACGAGGACGGTGCGTCCGGCCTCGCGCAGCGCGGCGACGCCGTCGAGGACGTGGGTCTCGCTGGCCGCGTCGAGGTGGGCGGTGGGCTCGTCGAGGACGATGAGCGGCGTGGTGGCGACGAGGGCCCGTGTGAGGGCGAGGCGCTGGCGCTGGCCGACGGAGAGGCCGACGCCGCCCTGACCGACGGGCGTGTCCCAGCCGGCGGGGAGGACCGCGAGGACCTCGTCGAAGCCGGTGGCCCTCGCGGCGGCGGCGAGGGCGGGGGAGAAGGCGGCGCCGGGCTCCTGGGCGGCGTCCTCCCCGAGGACGTTGCTCAGGGCCGTGCCGGGGACGAGGACGGGGCGCTGGGGAACCCAGGAGATCTGTTCCCACCACGACTCGGCGGTGAGGGTCGCGAGGTCGACGGGCTCGCCGTCCTCGGGGACGACGAGCACGCGGCCGTGCTCTGCGGGCAGGAGACCGAGCAGGACCTGGGTCGTCGTCGTCTTGCCGGCGCCCGAGGCGCCCGTGAGGGCGACGAGGCGGCCGGGGCGGATCTCCGCGGTGAGCGCGTGCGGCGCCCACGCGCCGCGGGCGGCGACGGAGAGCTCCTCGACGCGGATCGTCGAGCGGGACAGGTCGGGTGCGGGGGAGCTACCGTGCTCGGGCAGCGGGGTCTCGAGGACCTCGAAGACGGCGTTGGCGGCGGCGACGCCGTTGGCGGAGGCGTGGAACTGGAAGCCGACCTGACGCAGGGGCGCGTAGACCTCGGGAGCGATCATGAGGACGAAGAGGCCCGTCTCAAGCCCCATCTTCCCGAAGATGAGTCGGAAGCCGATCTCGACGGCGATGATCGCGACCGACAGGGTGGTGATGAACTCCAGGACGGCCCCGGAGAGGAAGGCGACGCGCAGGGTGGACATCGTGGTCCGGTTGTAGGCCCGGCCGAGCTCCTTGACGCGCCGGGCGGGGCCCGCCTCGCGTCCGAGGGCCTGGAGGGTGGGCAGGCCGGCGAGGAGGTCGAGGACCTGCCCGCCGAGCTTCTCCATGGCGACGAGGCGGTCGGCGGAGTGCCGCTGGGTGAGGCGCCCGATGAAGATCATGAAGATCGGGATGAGGGGGATGGTGCAGGCCACGGCGATCGTGGAGGGGACGTCCTGGGTGAGCATGACGAGGCCCGTGAGCGGCGTGACCGTGGCGGCGAGCAGAAGCTGTGGCAGGTAGCGCGTGAAGTAGGGCTCGAAGTCGTCGAGGCCTCGGGTCAGCAGGGTGGCGGTGTCGGCGCCGTGCACGGCCTGCCAGCGGGGGCCGAGGGAAGCGGCGTGGGAGAGGACCTGCTTGCGAAGGTCGGTGGTGGTCTCGATGGCGGCCCGGTGCGCGAGGGCCTCCTGGACGTAGAGCACGACGACTCGTCCGAGCACGACGGCGGCGAGCGCGATGACGAGCGGACGGACCGTCGTCCAGGTGGCGGTGCGGCCGACGACCGGAGAGACGGAGCGCGAGATGAGGAAGGCCTGCGCGATGACGAGCAGGGCGGTCAGCGTCCCCGTGACGGCCGTGATGATGATGTAGCGCCTGGCCGCGCGCGCGTGGCGCATCAGCCGGGGATCGAGTGGCTTCACCTCGTCAGGATATGCGCGCCCGAACCGCGTTCCCGCCAGCGACGACGTGCCTCGCGCCTCATTTCTCCCGGTTGGCTCCGGTGGGCGGACAGCGCCGACGGCAGAGGGCGTCCCGCGCTCGGCGTCGCCGTGCCACGAGAGCTCCTGCGCCGGTCGGCGGGACGGGCGAGGGCCCGTCCCACCGGTCGGCGGGACGGGCCCTCAGCAGGTCCTGACGAGAGGCGTCCTCGTGGGGCGCCCTCGAGGCGTCAGTAGCCGATCGCGGCCTCGGGCTGGGCCGAGTCGCGAACACGCCTCGGGTCGAGACCGCCCTCGGCGGGGTTGACCTTGGCGGGGTTGATGCGGCGGGCGAAGACCTTGTAGCCCCAGATCGTGTAGAAGAGCACGACGGGGACGAAGATGATCGCGGCGACGGTCATGATGATAAGCGTCGTGTCCGTCGAGGCCGCCTGCTCGTAGGTGAGCGAGTAGGCCGGGTCGATGGAGGAGCGCATGACGTCGGGGGCCATCGTCGAGAAGATGAAGGCGACGGCGCCCGCGATGCCCGCGAAGTGGAGCCCGAAGGCGAGTCCCTCGCGGTCCTGGTAGGTCACGGCCAGGGAGGCGATGAGCGCGACGGCCGTGATGACGAGGGGCAGCCAGGACAGGCCGTTGGGGGAGTAGGCGAGCTGTGCCCACAGGGCCCACACGGCGGTGACGGCCGTGGAGACGATGCCGGACTTCTTGGCGAAGCCCAGGGCTCGCTCGTGGAGATCGCCCTCGGTCTTGAGGGCGATGAAGAGCGCGCCGTGCGTGAGGAACAGCGTGCAGGTGACGATGCCGCCCACGATCGTGAAGGGGGTCAGGAGGCTCCAGAACCCGCCGGTGAGCTGGTTCGAGGCGCCGGCCATGAGGGAGTCGGACGCGACCTGGGAGGCCGGGACGACCTCACCGGTCTTGGTCATGACGACCTCGATCTTCATGCCCTGGACCATGTTCGCGAAGGCGACGCCCCACACGATGGAGGGGATCCAGGCGACGACGGTGTGGATCCAGTCCCAGCGGTCGCGCCAGGCCTGGTCGTTGATCTTGCTGCGCCACTCGATGGCGCACACGCGCACGATGAGGCACAGGAGGATGAGGAAGAGGGCGACGTAGGCGCCGGAGAAGAGGGTGCCGTACCACTCGGGGAAGGCGGCGAAGGTGGCGCCTCCAGCGGTGAGGAGCCAGACCTCGTTGCCGTCCCAGTGCGGGCCGATGGCCTGCATCATCGAGCGGCGGTCGCGCTCGTCCTTGCCGAGGACGTGGAGGAGCATGCCGACGCCGAAGTCGAAGCCCTCGAGGGTGAGGTAGCCGGTCCACAGGACCGCGATGAGGATGAGCCAGAGGATGGAGAGAGTCATGGTGTGTTCCTTCTTCCGACTCAGTACTGGAAGGAGAGGACCGGCGCTTCAGTGCCCTCGACCTTGGCGCGCTTCTTGGCGGCCACGGTCTCGGCGGTCTGCGTGCGGACGCCCTCACGGATGTAGCGGCGCTCCAGGACGAACCAGACGACGCCGAGGGCGGCGTACAGGAGCGTGAAGATGACCATCGAGGCCAGGACGGTGCCGGAGGCGACGACGGTGGAGACGCCGTCGGAGGTGAGCATGAGCACCTGCGAGACGGGGTCGGAGAGGTTCGGGGCGACGATGAAGGGCTGACGGCCCATCTCCGTGAAGATCCAGCCGAAGGAGATGCCGATGAAGGGCAGCCACATGGTGCCGATCGCCCAGCCGCGCCAGCCGCGGGCGGTGAGGACCTTGTCCTTGCGGATGGCCAACAGCACGACGAGTCCGAGCAGGAGCGAGAGCATGCCCAGACCGATCATGAGGCGGAAGGACCAGAAGGTCACCATGACGTTCGGGGTGAAGGTGTTGTCCGCGCCGACGAGCGAGCCGTAGCGGTCCGCGTACATCTGCTGGGCCTGGTGCACGCCCATGACCTCGGCGTTGGGGTCGTTCTTCGCCATGAAGGAGTAGACCTTCGGGACGGTGATGACCTTGGTGACGCCGGAGTCGCAGTCGCCGAAGGCCATCGCGGTGAAGCCCGCGCCGGACTCGGAGTCGCACAGGGCCTCGGCGGCGGCCATCTTGCCGGGCTGCTCGCGGGTCATGATCTGGCCCATGATGTGGCCGGAGCCGGCGACGACGAGGCCGCCGATGATCATGGTGACGGCGCCGAACTTGGCGAGGCGGCGCCACAGCTCGCGCGCCTCGAAGTGCTGGCCGGCGTCGGAGGCCTTGACCATCCACCACACGGAGACGCCGACGATGACGGCGCCCGCGGTGAGCAGCGAGGAGAAGATGGTGTGGAAGAAGGTCGTCCACAGGAGCGAGTTGGACAGCACGGCGAGGAAGCCCGAGACGCCGTCGAGCTCGGCGCGGCCGGTGGTCTCGTTGAGGACGGCGCCGACCGGGTGCTGCATCCAGGAGTTGGCCGCGAGGATGAACAGCGCGGAGAACTGGGTGCCGATCGCGACGAGCCACATGCAGGCGTTGTGCATCTTGGCGGACAGACGGTCCCAGCCGAAGATCCACAGGCCCAGGAAGGTGGACTCCATGAAGAAGGCGAGGAGGGCCTCGAAGGCGAGGGGGGCGCCGAAGATGTTGCCGACGAAGCGTGAGTACTCGGACCAGTTCATGCCGAACTGGAACTCCTGCACGATGCCGGTCGCGACGCCGAGCGCGAAGTTGATGAGGAGGATCTTGCCGAAGAACTTCGTCGCGACCTTCCACTGCTCGTTGCCGGTGCGGTTGTAGTTCGTCTCCATCAGGGCGACGAGGGGTGCGAGACCGATCGTCAGCGGGACCAGGATGAAGTGGTAGACGGTCGTGATGCCGAACTGCCACCGAGCAAGGTCGAGGGAGTCCAGCGCCATCGGTGCGATGACCATCAGCGCCACCTTTCGAAAGGAATGATGAGAATCATAGGAACTTCCGCGAGGGTGCTCGCGGAGGGATACGCGGAGTCTATTCGTGCAGGTAAAGCGACGCCCTGTAAGAACCTCCGGCGACGGGTGAATTCGCGGGTGTGAGCGTCGACTCAGTGGTCGTGCAGGCCCTCAACTAGGACTTCAGTCCCGTACGCCCCTGGCGAGATGAGACCCGCCGACGAGCCCGCGAGCGGCGAGGTCCGATCCCCGTGTGGGATACTCGTCCCGGCCCCGAGCGCCTCGTACCGGCACTCGGTGTCCGAACTCCGACGCCGACCCGTCCGGGAACTTGCGCCGCCGTCTCCGTGACGAGCGTCGCCGCGGTCCCGCCTCGTGAGTCAGGCCGCCGGGGCCGGCGCCCTCAGGCGCACACACAGACTTTTCCTGCTTCCCGCTGCGCGGGGAGCGAGAGCGCGCCCAACGCGCCGCGGGTACGGCGGTGGCAGGGCGCTCGGAGAGTGCGACGCACCATGACGAACGACACGACGACCGACAACACGCCTGAGAACGAGCAGGTCTCACCTGCTGGGGAGGCGTCCGGGCCTGCTGCCGAGCCGGGCGGCCCCGGGCAGCAGACCGAGGGGCGGCCCCGGAGCCGCCGCCGCAAGGCGACCGCGAGCCAGTCCGCACCGGAGAAGGCTCCAGAGGCTCCGGCCGCCGAACTCACTCCGGCGCAGGTCGGGGAGACCTCCGCGAACGAGAGCGGGGCCGCCGTCCAGGTGGAGCCCGAGCCGACCGCTCCTGGCCGCCCCAAGCGTCGCCGTCGCGCGACGGCCGCACAGGCCGCGCCGCAGACGGCTGCGCCCGCTGAGGCGCACCCCGTCCTGGCCGCCGCCGAGGTGACTCAGGCGGAGGCTCCCAACGACGGTAACGCCGACGGTGGCAGCGCCGTCGACGCCACCGCGTACGCCGAGAGCCCTGAGGCGGCGGACGCCGCATCCGTCGACGACGAGGACGCGGAGGAGGTGGGCGTCGACGGCGGGGTCGACGACGAGCCTGACACGGCTGATGAGGACGGGCCCGTCCTCCCGGCCGCCTCGCTTCTGTTCCAGGCGCCCGACCCGGCTCGCGCGCGGCGACGGCGCCGCGTCACCGCCGCCAGCGGCAGCCCGAAGGCTGCGCCCGCGGCTGTCCAGTCCTCCTTCGGGGCCGGTGCCGGCCAGGAGGACGAGAAGGACGAGACTGCATCGAAGCGTGCGCGCCGATCCTCGCGCAAGACGTCTGGCGAGAAAGTGTCGACCGCGCGTGAGAACGCGACCGAGACGGATGACGAGGAGACGGAGCCCAGGTCGCGCGGCCGCCGTCGCCGGAAGGCCACGGCTGAGGCCGCCGCGCCCGAGCACGTCGAGGAGGCTGCGGAGACCACTGCCGCGGATGACGCCGAGGAGGCCGAGGGGAGCTCCGAGGGGGAGGGCTCGTCCAAGGGACGCGGCCGCCGTCGGCGCAAGCCGCGCTCCGGCGGCTCGGCCGAGGCGCAGGAGGAGCCAGCTGAGAACGCCTCCGCGGATGACGAGGACGACGAGGCCTCTGAGGAGTCTGACGCGGACGGCGCCGACGACGCCCAGGAGAGCGGCTCCGGCCGCCGCAAGCGCCGCCGCGGCGGCCGTGGTCGGCGCTCCCGCTCGCGCGGCGACGACCGCCCCTCGGACGAGTCCTCTGCCGACTCCGACGACTCCGCCGGTTCCGACTCCGACTCCGACGCCTCGGACGACGGTGCCGACGCCTCTGAGGACTCCGGCGACCAGGGCGGCTCCTCGAGCTCCTCGCGCCGGCGCCGTCGTCGCTCGCGCTCCCGGTCCGACTCGGGCCGCGAGGGCCGCGACGTCCGCGACGAGGTCACTGCACTCAAGGGCTCGACCCGTCTCGAGGCCAAGCGCCAGCGTCGTCGTGAGGGTCGCGCCGCCGGTCGCCGTCGCCCGATCGTCACCGAGGCCGAGTTCCTCGCCCGCCGCGAGAGCGTCGACCGCGAGATGATCGTGCGCGAGCAGGACGGCCTCAACCAGATCGCCGTCCTCGAGGACGGGCTGCTCGTCGAGCACTACGTCGCCCGCCACACCCAGACCTCCCTGGTCGGCAATGTCTACGTCGGGCGCGTCCAGAACGTCCTGCCCTCGATGGAGGCCGCCTTCGTCGACCTCGGCAAGGGGCGCAACGCCGTCCTCTACGCCGGTGAGGTCAACTGGGACGCCGCCGGCATGGAGGGCAAGCCTCGCCGCATCGAGGACGCCCTCAAGAGCGGTGACACCGTCCTCGTCCAGGTCACCAAGGACCCGATCGGTCACAAGGGTGCGCGTCTCACGAGCCAGATCACGCTCGCCGGCCGCTACCTCGTCCTCGTCCCGGGCGGCTCCATGACGGGCATCTCCCGCAAGCTGCCCGACACCGAGCGCACCCGCCTCAAGAAGATCCTCAAGCGGATCGTGCCCGACGACGCCGGCGTCATCGTGCGCACCGCCGCCGAGGGCGCCACCGAGGAGCAGCTCAAGTCCGACGTCGACCGGCTCGCCAAGCAGTGGGAGTCGATCGACAAGAAGGCGAGCTCCGTGCTCAAGGGCTCCGGCAAGGCGCCGGTCCTCCTCAAGGGCGAGCCCGAGCTCGCCGTGCGCGTCGTCCGCGACGTCTTCAACGAGGACTTCCGCAAGCTCATCGTCCAGGGGCCCGACGCCTGGAAGACGATCAGCCAGTACGTCACCGACGTGAGCCCCGACCTGGCCGAGCGCCTCGAGCACTGGGTGAGCGCTGAGGACGTCTTCACCGCCCGCCGGGTCGACGAGCAGCTCGCCAAGGGCTTCGACCGCAAGGTCTGGCTGCCCAGCGGCGGCACGCTCATCATCGACCGCACCGAGGCCATGACCGTCATCGACGTCAACACCGGCCGCTTCACCGGCGCCGGCGGCACGCTCGAGGAGACCGTCACCCGCAACAACATCGAGGCGGCTGAGGAGATCGTCCGGCAGCTGCGCCTGCGCGACATCGGCGGCATGGTCGTCATCGACTTCGTCGACATGGTCCTCGAGTCGAACCGCGACCTCGTCCTGCGCCGTCTGGTCGAGTGCCTCGGCCGTGACCGCACCCGGCACCAGGTCACCGAGGTCACGAGCCTCGGCCTGGTCCAGATGACCCGCAAGCGCGTCGGGCAGGGCCTCGTGGAGGCCTTCTCCACGCAGTGCGAGGAGTGCGGCGGCCGCGGGTTCATCGTCCACGAGAACCCCGTGGAGAACCAGCAGGTCGACATGTCGGCCTCCGCCTCGCGCGGATCAGGCTCCGGCCGTGGTCGCGGGCGCGGCAAGGGCGGCCAGTCCGGCCAGGAGCGATCCGGGTCCCGCAAGGGCGGAAAGGGCGGCAAGGGCTCAGAGGCCGCGGACAAGGAGAGCGCCGAGGTCTCGGTCGATGAGCAGGACGACGCGACCCGCGAGGCCGTGCGCCGCTCCCTGGCCCAGATCGCCGCCGCCGCTGAGCAGGCCCACAAGGAGCAGGTCGAGCAGGTGGCCGACGATCCCGTGCGGCCCGAGTCCGCCGAGGGCGTGGCGGACCCTGAGGCTGACGCGGTCGCCCAGGCGGACTCCGAGGCGGGGGAGAAGGACGACGCCGGCTCCGGGCCGTCCGAGCCCTCCGACGAGGCCTCAGAGGCGCCTGTGACTGATGAGGCCGCTCCTGCCGCGGAGGATCCCGCGGGTGAGTGACGCCGTGACTCCGCACGGCGGCGGTTTGCGCCGCCGCCGTGCGGAAGAACACAGGTGGCGGCCCGGGAGCCGGGTTGGTCCCACGGTGTCGATCGCATAAAGTGGTCCGCCGGTGCGTTCTTGCACCGCAGCCCAGGAGACAGCCCTCCCGTCCTCCCGCCCAGAGTGAGGAGCCCGGAGGAGAGCGTCCGAAGATACGACAGAATTGAGCATCCAAGTGGTCTACGCGATCGTCAAGGCCGGCGGCCGTCAGGAGAAGGTCTCCGTCGGCGACGTCGTGGTTGTCGACAAGCTTGCCGGCAAGATCGGCGACGAGGTCTCCCTCGCCCCCGTCGTGCTGGTGGACGGCGACAAGGTGACCACCGCCGCTGCCGACCTGGCCAAGGCCTCCGTCACCGCCGAGATCGTCGGCGACGAGAAGGGCCCCAAGATCAACATCCTCAAGTTCAAGAACAAGACGGGCTTCCGCAAGCGCCAGGGTCACCGCGCCAAGCTCACGGCCGTCAAGGTCACCGCGATCAAGTGACCGCCCTCGCGGCATCCTGAACGCATCGCTCGAGAGAAAGAAGCCTCACCATGGCACACAAGAAGGGTCTTGGTTCCTCCCGCAACGGCCGTGACTCGAACGCGCAGCGCCTCGGCGTCAAGCGCTTCGGCGGCCAGTTCGTCGGCGCCGGCGAGATCATCGTCCGTCAGCGCGGCACCCACTTCCACCCCGGCAACAACGTGAGCCGCGGCAAGGACGACACCCTGTTCGCCACCGCCGACGGCAGCGTCGAGTTCGGCACGCGCCACGGCCGCAAGGTCGTCAACGTCGTGCTCGCTGAGGCCTGAGCCTCACCGCGCAAGCATCACCACGCGAGGGCGAACGGCTTCGGCCGTCCGCCCTCGCGCCGCGTCCGGGCACTGGTGAGCACCAGGGTGTCCCGGACGCACCGACCGCCACCGACCACCCACGTCCAGGAGGACGCTCATGCCCAGCTTCATCGACCGAGTGGTCCTCCACGTCGCCGGCGGCGACGGCGGCAACGGCTGCACCTCCATCCACCGGGAGAAGTTCAAGCCCCTCGCGGGCCCTGACGGCGGCGACGGCGGTCACGGGGGCGACGTCGTCCTCACCGTCGACCCCCAGGTGACGACCCTGCTCACCTACCACCGCTCACCGCACCAGGTTGCCGGCAAGGGCACCCCCGGCATGGGCGACTGGCGCCGCGGGGTGGACGGCAAGGACCTCGTCCTGCCCGTCCCGCAGGGCACCGTCGTCAAGGACGAGGACGGCACCGTCATCGCCGACCTCATCGAGCCCGACGCGAGCGTCGTCATCGCCCGCGGTGGCACCGGCGGACGCGGCAACTTCTCGCTCGCCTCCTCCAAGCGCCGCGCGCCGGGCTTCCACCTCCTGGGACTGCCCGGACAGGCCCACGACGTCACCCTCGAGCTCAAGACGATCGCCGACGTCGCCCTCGTCGGCTACCCGAGCGCCGGCAAGTCCTCCCTCATCGCGGCGATGAGCGCCGCGCGCCCGAAGATCGCCGACTACCCCTTCACCACCCTCGTGCCGAACCTCGGGGTCGTCGAGGCGGGCTCCACCCGGTACACGATCGCCGACGTACCCGGTCTCATCCCGGGCGCCTCCGAGGGCAAGGGGCTCGGCCTGGAGTTCCTCCGGCACATCGAGCGCACGAGCGTCATCGTTCACGTCCTCGACTGCGCGACGCTCGAGCCGGGACGCGACCCGCTCTCCGACCTCGACACGATCGAGGCCGAGCTCGCCGCCTACTCCGAGCGCCTCGGCGACACCGAGGACGATCCCTCCGTCACCGGCCGCGTGCCCCTCATGGAACGGCCCCGTGTCGTCGTCCTCAACAAGGTCGACGTCCCTGAGGCGGCTGAGCTCGCCGAGTTCGTGCGCGCCGACGTCGAGGCCCGGGGCCTTCCGGTCTTCGAGGTCTCCGCCGTCGCCCACACCGGCCTGCGCCCCTTCTCCTTCGCCCTCGCCGAGCGCGTTGAGGCCGCCCGCAAGGCCGCCGAGGCCGCGGAGGCCGCCGAGCAGGAGGCACGGCCCGTCATCCGCCCTGCCTCGGTCGGCCGTCGCAAGGGCGAGCCCGTTGCCAGCGTCCGTGCCGTCCACCATCCCACGGAGGGCCTTGTCTACCAGGTCCGCGGCGAGAAGCCCGAGGAGTGGGTCCTCCAGACCGACTTCGGCAACAACGAGGCCGTCGGCTACCTCGCCGACCGCCTCGCCACCGCCGGCGTCGAGGACGAGCTCGTCAAGGCCGGCGCCCACGCCGGCGACGCGGTCCTCATCGGCGACCTCGAGGGCGGTGTCATGTTCTCCTGGGAGCCGACCGTCTCCACCGGCGCCGAGCTGCTCGGGGCCCGCGGCACCGACACCCGCGTCGAGGACTACCGCCGCCGCACCAACGCCGAGCGTCGCGCGCAGTACCACGACCGCATGGACGCCAAGGAGGCTGCCCGCCAGGAGCTGCGCGAGGAGGCGGCCGAGGGTCTGTGGACCGACGCCGGCTGGGACGAGGACGCGCAGTGACCGAGCGGCCCGCGGCGCTGTCGGCGGGGGCGCGCGTCGTCCTCAAGGTCGGCTCGTCCTCCCTGACGCGGCCTGACGGCGGGCTCAACCTCAACCGCATCGACATCCTCGCCCGCCTCATCGCGGGCCTTAAGCGCCGGGGCCACGAGGTCGTCCTCGTCTCCTCGGGCGCCGTCGCCGCCGGTCTTCCGGCCCTCGGGCTCGACGAGCGCCCCGGCGAGCTGCGCCTGCTCCAGGCGGCCGCCTCGGTCGGTCAGGGACGCCTCGTCTCCCGGTGGGAGACCGCGATGAGCGCCTACGGCGTCGTGACCGCGCAGGTGCTGCTCACGGCCCAGGACGTCGCCGTGCGGCACCACTACCGCACGGTGCGCTCCACCTTCGCCGCTCTGCTGTCCATGGGTGCCGTCCCCATCGTCAACGAGAACGACGCCGTGGCCACGACCGAGTTCAACCTCGGCGACAACGACCACCTCGCCGCCCTCGTCGCGCACCTCGTCACCGCCGACGTCCTCGTGCTCTTCACCGACGTCGACGGCATGTGGACCGACCGGCCCGGCAACCCCGGGGCTCGCCCCGTCCGCCTCGTCTCCGGCCCCGGGGACCTCGAGCGGGTCAACGTCTCGGGGCGTGGCAGCGCGCTCGGCACCGGTGGGATGCGCACGAAGGCGCAGGCCGCGGCTATCGCGGGCGCCTCCGGGACGGCGACGATCATCGCCTCGGCCGACGACGCCCCGCGCCTCCTCGGCGGTCCCGAGGTCCCGGCGGAGCTGGGCACCTGGTTCCTCCCGACGGGGCCGCACCGCCCGAGCCGCCGTCTCTGGATGGCCCACGCCTCGCAGCCCGAGGGCCGCGTCCTCGTCGACGCCGGGGCGGCCCGCGCCGTCACCGTGGGCAAGAAGTCGCTCCTCCTGCCCGGCGTCATCGGCGTGGACGGGGACTTCGAGTCCGGCTCCGTCGTCGAGGTCGTCGGCCCCGAGCGGACCGTGGCGCGCGGGATCTGCCGGTACTCGGCGGCGGACCTCGCCGAGGTGCTCGCGGCGCGCGCCGCCGGGCGTCCCGCACCTGATCACGTCGCTCCCGTCGTCCACCGGGATGACCTCGCTGAGCTGCCCCGGACCGCGGGGGAGTAGCGCCCGGCGCTCCGCCGTCACCGGATCGTGACCGTGACGCTCGCGACGCCGCCGAGCCGCGGTCGGCCGGCGAGGACCGACCATGACCTGCGCAGGCGTCTGAGGGCAGGGCCGTCCGCGCCCGGGTGGTGCGGCGTCCGCAGTATGACCGTCGTCCCAGCCCTCGGGGGCGGGCCCTAGCATGGGCCCATGTCCGTGACCACCCTCCCCGATCCCAGCGACGCGACCGCGTACGTCGAGGCCCTCGCCGTGCGGGCCCGCGCCGCGCAGCGTGCCGTCGCCGTCGCCACGCGCGACATGAAGGACGCCGCTCTCGGCGCTCTCGCCGACGCCCTCGAGGCCGCCACGGAGCGCGTCGTCGCGGCGAACGCTGAGGACCTCGAGCGCGCCCGCGCCGCCGGGATGAAGGAGGGGCTCGTCGACCGCCTCACGCTCACGCCCGAGCGCGTCGCCGCCATCGCCGAGGCCGTCCGCGAGGTTGCCTCCCTTCCCGACCCGGTGGGCGAGGTCGTCGACGGGCAGACCCTCCCCAACGGGCTGCGCGTGCGCCGCCGTCGCGTCCCCCTCGGCGTCGTCGGCATGATCTACGAGGCCCGCCCCAACGTCACCGTCGACGTCGCCGCCCTCACCCTCAAGTCCGGGAACGCCGTCCTCCTGCGGGGCGGCAGCGCCGCGGAGTCCTCCAACGCGGCCATCGTCGACGTCCTGCGCGCCGCCCTCGAGGACGTCGGGCTCCCCGCGGACCTCGTCGCCACCATCGACCCGGCCGGGCGTGCGGGGGCGACAGCCCTCATGCAGGCCCGCGGGCTCGTCGACGTCCTCGTGCCCCGCGGCGGCGCCGGGCTCATCAGGGCCGTCGTCGAGCAGTCATCGGTGCCCGTCATCGAGACCGGCTCCGGGAACTGCCACGTCTACGTCGACGCCTCCGCGGACGTGGACGACGCCGTCGCCATCATCGTCAACGCCAAGACCCAGCGCGTCGGCGTGTGCAACGCCGCCGAGACCCTCCTCGTCCACCGCGACGTCGCTGAGGAGTACCTGCCCGTGGCGGCCGCCGCCCTCTGGGAGAAGGGCACGACGCTCCACGCCGACGACGCCGCCCGTGCCGTCCTCACCGCCCCCGCGGCGGAGACCGGCCACGAGGACCTCCTCGTCCCGGCCACCGAGAAGGACTGGGCCACCGAGTACGGCAGCCTCGACCTGGCGGTCCGCGTCGTCGACGACGCCGACGACGCCATCGAGCACATCGCCCGGTACTCGACCGGCCACACCGAGGCGGTCCTGGCGACCGACGTGCGCGTCATCAACCGCTTCGCCTCCCTCGTGGACTCCGCCGCCATCATGGTCAACGCCTCGACACGCTTCACCGACGGGGGTCAGCTCGGCCTCGGCGCCGAGCTCGGCATCTCCACCCAGAAGCTCCACGCCCGGGGCCCCATGGGACTCAGCGCCCTGACAACGACCTCGTGGCTCGTCGAGGGGGAAGGACACGTGCGGCCGTGACCAGCTTCTACGACTTCACCGCCAACACCATCGACGGGACTCCCCTGTCGATGGAGGAGTTCCGCGGCAAGACCGTCATCGTGACGAACACAGCGACGCGCTGCCCACTCGTCTTCCAGCTGCGGGGGTTCGAGCGGCTCTGGCGTGACTACGCCGACAGGGGCGTCGTCGTGCTGGGCTTCCCGTGCAACCAGTTCCTCCACGAGGAGCCGGGATCCAACGCGCAGGTCGAGTCCGTCTGCCAGGACCGCTACGGGATCACCTTCCCGCTCTTCGCCAAGGTCGAGGTCAACGGCCCCTTCGCTCACCCGCTGTGGCAGTGGATGCAGCACGAGAAGCCCGGCCGCGCGAGCTCCGCGATCCGGTGGAACTACACGAAGTTCCTCATCTCGCGGGACGGACGGGTGCTGTCCCGCTTCGCGCCGACGACGGCGCCCGAGCGCCTGCGCAGGGCCATCGACGCCGCCCTGTGGGCCTGACGAGCGCTCGCGCGTCCGGCCGCGCGGCTCCGTCCCGCCGAGGTACGAGGCGGCCCGGTCTCCGCGACCCCGGGCTCAGACCGTCCTGATCTCGACGCCGGCGGCGCGGAGCGGTGCCAGCTGCGCCTCGGTCGCGCCCTCGTCCGTGAGGAGCAGGTCGATGGCGCTGGTCTCGCAGATGACCGCGAAGGCCTGCTGACCGAGCTTGCTGGAATCAACGACGGCGACGACGCGTCGCGCCGCCCGCACGAAGGCTCCGTTGACCGCGGCCTCGCCCTCGTGCTGCGCGTAGGCCGCCCGGCCGTCGAGGCCCTCGGCCCCGAGGAAGAGCGTTCCCACGGAGATCGACGGCAGGATGAGCTCGGAGAGCGGGCCCGTCAGCTCGTAGGAGCGCGAGCGCGCCACGCCGCCCGTGACGACGACACGCACGCCCTGCCTCACCGTGAGCTCCGAGGCGATGTTGACCGCGTTCGTCACGACGGTGACCGGTGCCGTCGGAGTCCCCAGAGCCGGCAGGAGCGCGATCTCCCGGGCCACCTCGGTCGTCGTGGTGCCACCGTTGAGCCCGACCGTGTCCCCGGGGGAGACGAGTGCGGCCGCGGCCCGTGCGATCCGTGTCTTCTCGTCGCCCATGCGCGTGGTCCGGTACCGCAGCGGGAGCTCGGCCGACGAGGGGTTGGCGGAGGCACCACCGCGTGTCCGGATGACGAGCTGCTGCTCGGCGAGGCGGTCCAGGTCCCGCCGTGCCGTCGCGGGGGAGACCCCGAGGCGGTCCACGATCTCGGCGACGGAGACGCCGCCCGCCTCCACGACCATGCCGAGGATGGCGGAGAGCCTGTCATGACGGTTCATCGGGTGCCTTCCCGCTCGGTGGCCCCAGCGTGAGCGCCGGTGTCGGGCTCGGCCAGCATAGGGCACCGCCGCTGCCTGCCCGAGGCGAGCGGGCCAGATGACGCTGATGCTGTGCGGGGAGACCGACGCGCCGTCGAGTCCCCGCAGAGCGGTCAGCAGGGCGTCGAGACCGCGCACCGCGGGCTGAGCGGTCCGCGCGACGTCGAGACCGCGCCTTTGCCCACGAGACCGTGCCCTGGGAGCACACACTCGTGAGGGCGGGTTCTAGCGGTCCTCGCAACGCTTTCTACCTGGAAGGGGTTGCGAGGATCGTGTCGTTGTCGGATAAGGAGAGGTTGTTCGTTGAGCTGGACCGCTGCGAGGGGGTTATCCGCTTGGCCGCCCGGCGTGTGGGGGTCAACGAGAACACGGCGTACGGGTGGGCGCGCAAGGCGGGCGTGAGCGGCACGGGAACGGCTCCGTCCCGTCCTCATCCCCGGCGTGGCGAGTACGAGCAGTTGCGTCAGGATGGCGTGCCCCGGGCCCGAGCGGCCAGGACCGTGGGCGTCAACGTGCGCACGGCCCGGGACTGAGACCTGGGCGTGCGCAAGAGCCACGGAGTGCGTCTCTACCTTGACCTCCGGAGGGCGGATTCGGCCGGCGGGCGCGTCACCATGGTGGGCATGACGTCCTCACCGCTGAGTGCCGAGGCCCTGACCCGGCCGTTGCATCGCCGGTTCCTGACCCTTCTCGAGCGCGAGACGATCGCCGACATGCGCCGCGAGGGCGAGTCCTTGCGGGCCATCGCTCGGGCGCTGGGCCGGCCGGCCTCGACCGTCAAGAGGGAGATCGACCATCACGGTGGCGCCGACGGGTACTACCGCCCCTACCAGGCGCAGCGCGCCTGGGTCGTGTCCCGGCGTCGTCCCAAGGCCGCCAAGCTCGTCGCCCCAGGGCCCCTGCGCGACGTCGTGGTCGAGCGCCTGGGGCTGCAGTGGTCGCCTGAGCAGATCCATCATGCGATCGTTCGCGAGTACCCCGACGACGAGAGCATGCGCGTGAGCACCGAGACGATCTACCAGGCGATCTACGTCCAGGCCCGCGGGGCGTGAGGCGGGAGGTTGCCGCTGCCCTGCGAACTGGGCGGGTGCGACGCCACCTCCACAAGGACCCGACCCGACGCACCCACAGGTTCGTCGACGAGATGATCAACATCAGCCAGCGACCCGCGAGTGTGGAGGACAGGGCGGTGCCGGGCCACTGGGAGGGCGACCTGATCATCGGCAAAAACAACGCCTGGGCGATCGCCACGCGCGTGGAGCGCTCCACCAGGTACGTGATGCTCGCTCACCTGCCAGGTGGGTCCACGACATCGTCACGGTCCGCGACGCGCAGGTCAGAACAATGTCCGCCCTGCCTGAGCACCTGCGAAGGTCCCTGACCTGGGACCAGGGTACGGAGATGGCACTGCACCGCTCCTTCACGCTGGACACAGGCGTCCAGGTCTACTTCAGTGCCCGTTACCTTGTTGGTGGTTGCCGGTGTAGGGATGCCGGTGGCCGGGCCAGCGGTGGTCGGCATGATGTCTTGCCCCTGTCTTCACAATGATCCGGGGGGTGTTGTCACCGGCCGCCGCAGGGCTGCTGGTTCACCGCTGATCAGGGGAACGGACCGAGACTCGAGTCCTTTCGTAACGTGGGTGCGGGACCAGCCGCTCGAGGCTGGAGCCTGTCAAGGTTTTTGTGTAAGTGGGGTTGTCAGAGGTAGGGGTTGATGCGGTCGGGGTAGGCGGCGGTGAGCTGGGCGAGGGCCTGCTTCCAGCCGTTGGTGGCCTGGCCTTGCACGAGGCGG
>NZ_JACWNA010000042.1 GCF_015355765.1 Actinomyces haliotis | reverse complement strand
CGCGCATTAGAGTGAGTCACGAGGACCTCCGTTTGAGTTGGTGTGACCGTCGACAAGCCACACCCAACGGGGGTCCTCCCCACTACGTCAACCCTTCCCAGTGTCACCAACCTGTCTGCCACCAACACCTAGGCTGGCAAGGAATTGTCACGTCCAACCCCAGTTCTAATACTGGTCACCCAGGAGGTCATCGTGCCTGCCACGTCCGCCGCCCAGTCCACCTTCTCCCTCAACGTCAACGCGAGCGCCCCGCTGCCGGCCAAGGGCCGCGCGACCAGCGTCGTCACGAACAACGAGGCGCTGCGCGTCCTGCAGCTCCTCCTCGCCGCGGGCGAGCGGGTGCCGGACCACTCCTCCCCCAAGGCCCTCGTGGCCACCCTCCTCGAGGGCTCCCTCGACTTCACCGTCGACGGTCGCACCGAGCGCCTCGCGCCCGGCGACGTCGTCTACGTCGCGCCCGGGACGAAGCACGACCTCGCGGCCGTGGAGCCCGCCCGGCTCCAGCTCGTCCTGGTCAACACCGACCGTCTCGGAGCCGACCAGCTGAGCCCGGCCGAGGCGCTCTGAGGCCCCGGAGGCGACGGCGCTCCGCCGACGCCTCCGGGGCCGGGCACTGGCCGGACAGGCCCGTCGCACGAGCGGGAGCGGG
>NZ_JACWNA010000041.1 GCF_015355765.1 Actinomyces haliotis | reverse complement strand
TGAAGCGCCCTGGGTTTCGTTCCGACCTGTTATCTCAAGGAGGATCGGATCATGCCCCAGAAGTACACGCCCGAGTTCAAGGCGCGCGCCCTGCAGCTCATCGAAGAACGCGTCCAGGCCGAGCAGTGCTCGGGCTGGGTCGCCTGCACCGCCGTGGGTGAGGCACTGGGCGGTGTCTCGCCCCATACGTTGCGCAACTGGTGGAAGCAGAACCGCATCGATCGTGGTCAGGCTCCTGGGGTGACTTCCCAGGAGTCAGACGAGATGCGGCGGCTGCGCAGGGAGAATCTGGAGCTGCGGCGTGCCAATGAGATCCTGCGCAAGGCCTCGGCTTTTTTCGCAGCGGAGCTCGACCGCCCCACGACGAGATGATCCGGTTCATCGACATGCACCGCGATCAGTTCGGGGTCGAGCGCATCTGCCGCACCCTGGGTGCTACGGAATGTGGGTTCATCACCTCTCGCGGCTATCGCGCCGCGAAGGCACGGCCGGTCTGCGCGCGCACCGTGCGAGACGAGGTCCTCGTGGAGGAGGTCCGGCGGATCCATGCGGAGAACTACTCCGTGTACGGGGTGCGCAAGATGCACCAGGCGATGCGCCGTGCCGGCTGGGACGTCGGGAGGGACCAGGTCGCCCGGCTCATGCGGATCGCGGGCGTTCATGGTGTGCGCCGCGGACGCACGCCGGTGACCACACGCCATGCCGGCGTGCCGGATGATCGCCCTGACCTGGTGGAACGCAAGTTCATCGCCGATCGCCCCCACCAGCTGTGGGTAGCGGACATCACCTACGTGCGGACCCTGGCGGGGTTCTGCTACACCGCGTTCATCACCGACGTGTGCACCCGCAGGATCGTGGGATGGGCCGTCTCGGGCAGCCTCCACACTGCGGGGTTGCCGCTGCTCGCCCTCGAGCACGCGCTGGTGTGCACGGGCGCCAGCCGCGGCGATCAGGGCCTGATCCACCACAGCGACAGAGGCGCCCAG
>NZ_JACWNA010000040.1 GCF_015355765.1 Actinomyces haliotis | reverse complement strand
AGTTGAGTCCCCGATAGTGGTGTAGCGCGGTGGCCCTGTGATCGTCCCGGACAAGGACGCGGCCACCGTGTGATCCTTCGAGTGAACTTCTCACAGCACTCTCGAACGGAGTCATCACGATGACCGCTCCTCACATTGTCGACCCTTCCGGCCTACTCGGTGAAGCCCTGGCCGAGGCGTCCCCGGATCTGATGCGCAGCCTGCTCCAGGACGTGATCAACGCCCTGCTCTGCGCGGACGCGGACGCCGTTGCCGGCGCGGAGTACGGCCGCCCCAGCAGCGACCGGGTTGCGCAGCGCAACGGCTACCGCCACCGCGACCTCGACACCCGCGTCGGCACGATCGACGTCGCAGTCCCCAAGCTCCGCACCGGCACCTACTTCCCCGAGTGGCTGCTCGAGCGCCGCAAGCGCTCCGAGTCCGCACTGATCACGGTCGTCGCGGACTGCTATCTCGCCGGTGTCTCCACGCGTCGCATGGACAAGCTCGTGAAGACCCTGGGCATCAACAGTCTGTCGAAGTCGCAGGTCAGCAGGATGGCGGAGTCGTTGGACGAGCACGTCGAGCAGTTCCGCCACCGCCCCCTGGACGAGGCCGGCCCCTTCACATTCGTCTCCGCCGACGCCCTGACCATGAAAGTGCGTGAGGGCGGGCGCGTGACCAACGCCGTCGTCCTGCTCGCCACCGGCGTCAACGGAGACGGGCACCGCGAGGTCCTGGGAATGAGGGTCGCGACCAGCGAGACCGGAGCGGCCTGGAACAGCTTCTTCGCCGACCTCGTCGCCCGCGGCCTCGCCGGCGTTCGCCTGGTGACCTCCGATGCGCATGCGGGGCTGGTCGAAGCGATCGCCGCGCATCTTCCCGGGGCGGCCTGGCAGCGGTGCCGCACCCACTACGCCGCGAACCTCATGGCCGTGACGCCCAAGACCATGTGGCCGGCGGTGAAGGCGATGCTGCACAGCGTCTATGACCAGCCCGACGCACAAGCGGTCAACGCGCAGTTCGACCGGCTGCTGGACTACGTGAGCGAGAAGCTCCCGGCCGTGGCCGAGCACCTCGATGCCGCCCGAGCGGACCTCCTCGCGTTCACCGCGTTCCCCAAGGACGTGTGGGTCCAGATCTGGTCGAACAATCCCACCGAGCGGCTGAACAAGGAGATCCGCCGCCGCACCGACTCCGTCGGCATCTTCCCCACCCGCGAGGCGATCGTCCGTCTCGTCGGCGCGGTCCTGGCCGAACAGACCGACGAATGGGCCGAAGGACGCCGCTATCTCGGCCTCGACGTCCTCGCCCGATGCCGCCTCAGCCTCGTCCCCGACACCAGCACCGAGGAGGTCACCACCAGCTCCTTGCCCGCTCTGACCGCCTGACCAATCAGCGAAGGATCGCTACACCACTTCCCGGGACTTGACC
>NZ_JACWNA010000039.1 GCF_015355765.1 Actinomyces haliotis | reverse complement strand
GGGCCTGTTCAATGGTTTGTGTAAGCCCTCCTGGAAGGACTGACACTGATGACCATGACGGATGAGAAGGCGCCCTCGGGTGGTGCGGGTCGTGAGGCGATCGAGGCGCTGGTGGCCTCCGGTGGCCTGGACGGCCTGTTCGAGCAGATCAACTCAGGGCAGGTGGCCCTGACCGGCTCGGACGGGCTCCTGCCCGCACTGCTGAAGGAGACCCTGGAGCGTGGTCTGCAAGCTGAACTGACCGACCACCTGGGCTACGAGAAGGGCCAGAGGGCCCCGGCGGCGCGGGGCAACGCCCGAAACGGGGCGTCGACCAAGACGATGGACTCCGAGGTCGGCCCCTTCGAGATCGAGGTCCCCCGGGACCGTGCCGGCACCTTCACGCCCCGCCTGGTGCGCAAGGGCCAGCGGCGCATGGACGGCCTGGACGCGATGATCATCAGCCTGTACGCCGGCGGGATGACGGTGCGCGAGATCCGCCACCACCTGGAGTCCACCCTCGGGGTGGAGCTGTCGGCCGGGACGATCAGCAACATCACCGACGCGGTCTGCGACGCCGTCATGGAGTGGCAGCAGCGTCCGCTGGAGGAGTTCTACCCGGTGATCTACCTCGACGCGATCCGCGTCAAGATCCGCGACCAGGGGCGGGTGTCCAACAGGGCGGCCCACATCGCCGTCGGGGTGGACATGGAGGGCGTCAAGCACGTCCTGGGCATCTGGGTGCAGGCCGACGAGGGCGCCTCCTTCTGGGCGCACGTGTGCGCCGAGCTCGCCAACCGCGGCATCCAGGACGTGCTCATCGTGTGCTGCGACGGGCTGACGGGCCTTCCCGAGGCCGTCGAGGCGACCTGGCCCGACTCCATGGTGCAGACCTGCGTGGTGCACCTGATCCGCTCCTCGATGAGGTTCGTCGCCTACGGGGACCGCAAGAAGGTCGCCGCCGCCCTCAAGCCCGTCTACACCGCCTCCAGCCAGGACGCCGCCCTGTCCGCTCTGGCGGAGTTCGCGGCTAGTCCGCTGGGGGCCCGCTACCCCGACACGGTGGGGGTATGGGAGAGGGCCTGGGAGCGGTTCACGCCGTTCCTGGCGTTCCCTCCGGCCCTGCGGCGCGTCATCTACACGACGAACTCGATCGAGTCTCTGAACTACCAGCTGCGCAAGGTCACCAAGAACCGTGGTCACTTCCCCTCCGACGCCGCGGCCGTCAAGCTCCTGTGGCTGGCGATCTGCAACATCGAGGACCGTCGCGCCGCCGAGAGGGCCAAGGAGACCGGCACGCCCGCGGACAAGAGGAAGGCCAAGGGCCGCCTCGTGCAAGGCCAGGCCACCAACGGCTGGAAGCAGGCCCTCGCCCAGCTCACCGCCGCCTACCCCGACCGCATCAACCCCTACCTCTGACAACCCCACTTACACAAAAACCTTGACAGGCTC
>NZ_JACWNA010000038.1 GCF_015355765.1 Actinomyces haliotis | reverse complement strand
GGCGGATTCAAGCGGTGGTCGCAACACGTGTGTGTTGGAGGGAGTGTAGGTGATGGTTGAAGACCTCGTTGGGGTTCTTCCAGCCCAGGATCTTTCGGGGCCTGTCATTCAGGGTGTGGGCGACGGCCTGGAGGTCCTGGGCGCTCCATCGTGATAGGTCCGTGCCCTTGGGGAAGTACTGGCGCAGGAGTCCGTTGGTGTTCTCGTTGCTGGGACGCTGCCACGGGCTGTGGGGGTCGGCGAAGTAGATCTTGGTGCCGGTGGCGGCGGTGAGGGCGGCGTGGGCGGCCATCTCCCCTCCCCGGTCCCAGGTGATGGTCTTGCGCATTTCCAGTGGGAGGTGGCTGAGTGCCTCCTCCAGGGCCGTGGCGACCGCGTCGGCGCTGTAGCCGGAGGGGCGGGACCTCACCCGCCCGGGCTCCTGATGGAGGTCCTCGCGCTCGGTACGCGGCAGGTGGACGAGGATCGTCATGCGGCTGATGCGCTCGACCAGCGTCGCGACGGCGGACCGGCCCGTGCCGATGATCAGGTCTCCCTCCCAGTGCCCGACGACGCTGCGGTCCGAGGCCTCCTGGGGACGCTGAGCGATGAGAGTGTCGGCAGTGACGTGCCCCTGGGGCTTGCTGCGTCGTCGCTGGCGAGGCTTGCGAAGCGCCCGCCCCGTGCGCAGGCACGCGGTCATCTCGCGCTCCAGAGCACCGCGTCCCTGGATGAACAGCGCCTGGTAGATCGCCTCGTGACTGATCCGCATCGACTCATCAGAGGGAAAGTCGACCTTGAGGCGGTTGCTGATCTGCTCCGGGCTCCACCCCCTGGACCACGGGCGGTCGGCCCTGCGCGGCTTGCCCCGCCCCTTCCAGCCCGGTACCTCCGGACCGCGCACGGCCTGCCCGTGCGCGTCGGTCACCCTGCCGGCCAGGGCGTCAACGACGTACTGGCCAAGACGCGGGTTGGAGGCCAGCTTCGTCTCCTTGGGGCGCCTGGCGGCCTGCTCGGCCTTCCACTGGGCCACGCTGGCCCTGTACACCACCGCCCCGCCGCGGGTAGCGGCGTTCCGACGCAGCTCACGACTCACCGTCGCCGCGCTGCGGCCGATCGCACGAGCGATGCTGCGCACGCCCTCGCCCTTGGCGTGAAGGACGGCGATCTCCTCTCGCTCGTCAAGGCTCAGGTATCGGCCGGCGGGCTCGGCCAACGACATCGGTGCCATCCCGCCACCTTGGCGGAACCATCGGGCCCCCACGGCCGCCGACACGCCGACGGCCTGCGCAGCCTGCTCACTGGAGAACCCCTCAGCCACCAGGCGCCAGAAGTCGCGGCACGCGACCCTGGACACCGGCGGTCGCCCCGGAGAACGCATCACCTCACGAACCGCACGATCCGCCCGCCACTGCCGACGCCGACCCTGATCCTCAACCACCGACAACCCCTCCGATCCTCGCAGTGTTGCGACCACCCCTTGAATCCGCCC
>NZ_JACWNA010000037.1 GCF_015355765.1 Actinomyces haliotis | reverse complement strand
GAACACCACCCGCCTGCACGAGGCCCTGGGCTACCGCACGCCCGCGGAGGTCGAAGCCACCTACACTCACCACAACGACGTAGCGCCCGTTGCGTCCTGACCACGGAACGAAACCCAGGGCGCTTCAAGGGCGCTGACTGTTGCCTTGGCCGCCGCCCTCTCACGTCATGCGACGCGGACCGTTCTTGTCCACTCCGGGCCGAGCGTGAACGGGCTAGTTTGGGCGCGTGCGAACGCCTGAAGAACGCCCCTCGGGGGCCCGTTCGCCCGTCTGGGCGGGCTGAGGGACGCCGATGAGTTCTGCCCTGGAAAGACCGGCGGAGTCCCGACGGATACGCACCGCTTATGCCAGCTCCTTCGTCTTGTGTCTCATCATTGGTCTGGTTGGCCTTGTCGCGTTGGTCCTGGGTGGGGCACCGAGTGATCCGGGCCCGGGCCAGGGTGCCGATCTCGGTCGCTTCCGGCTCATCGCGACGCTGGTTGCCGTCGCGTGCATGTCACTCTCGATTGCCGGGGCACTGCTGCTCCGGCGGAGGTGGCGGCGCCGTCGAGCCCGCCTCATCTTCGCCGTCCCGCCAAGCTGGCCAACGCCGCCGGAGCGGTGGTCACCTCCAGTCGGTTGGAGCCCCAGCTCAGAATTCCCAGAACCGCCGTCGGGCTGGCAGTTCTGGCGTGAACATTGAGCCAGGCGTCAACGCCCCGTCGATTACGGCCCAGTTTTCAGCCGTCGTCGACACGTGGCGAACCGTTCGGGGTCACGCCCGCATCTGCCGCGTTGAGGGCGGGGACGCTCGCCCGCATCTGCCGCTGTAGGGGCGGGGACGCTCGCCCGGTCATGCCGCGATGGGCGTGCGTTCTTGCCCGGTGAGCCATCGTCTACTGAGATAGCCCGTGTGCTCGTGGACCCGCCATGAGCACACTTGTCCTGTCGGCAGAGCCGGGAGCAGGGCGGGTCACCGCGCGAGGCGGATGTCGACATCTCGTTCTACGTAGCCCCACTCGGGGGTCGTGCGGAGTCGGTCTACGAGCTCCTCGAACGCGGGGGCGTCTTGGGGGGCGTACTCGAACCAGGCGAGGAAGTCGAAGGGCTCGCCCAGGTCATGGCCGTGGTAGAGCTGGCGCGCGACTGCCGGCAGGTACTCCAACCCGACCGCGATGTGGTGGGAACTCTCCTCGAGGAGGTCACGGCGTTCGTCCTGAGCGAGCTGCCACCAAGCATCGGACTTGGTGATGGGGATGAGAGCCGCCCGGGTTGCTTCGGGCCGGCCGAGCTGTGGCTGCTTGGCGTCCAGTGCCTCCTGCTCCTCGCGTCGGGTGTAGCGCTTGTAGCTCGTCGTCCCGCGCAGCACCCAGGCCGCCTCGACGTCGCCTGCACGTGACCCGTCGAGCACGGCCAACCGTGAGACCACCGGCAAGGACGGACCAGTCACCGGCTCGATGCGTTCAACCTGCCAGGCGCCCACCCGGCCTCCGGCAAAGACGTTTAGCGGCATGGAAACGACGTTACCGCACCCCTGCGGAATTTGTCAAGGTAGTTGAGGCCGGTGGGTGTTAGGCGGCTAGCTCGATGCCGGTGTTGTCGGCGGGTTGGTTGATCCAGGCCGTCGGTGGGATGGCCAGGATCTTCGGATCGCGGTTGGTGGCGAATCGTTCGGGGTTGCGGGCGCGGGCGGCGGCCAGGACGAGAGCCCGCTCGCCAGCCTTCGCCGCGGCGAGGCCGTAGTGGACGTCAGCGGGGGTGTTCAGTCCGATGCCGGTGTGGTGGTGGTGATGGTTGTAGCCGGCGACGAAGTCGGCCATGAACGACCGGGCGTCAGTCAGGGAGCCGAAGCGTTCGGGGAACACGGGCGCGAACTTCAACGTCTTGAACCACGCTTCGGAGTAGGGGTTGTCGTTGCTCACCCGGGGCCGGCTGTGTGACTTGGTGACCTCCAGGTCCGCCAGGAGCGCCGCGACGGTCTTGGACGTCATGGACGTGCCCCGGTCGGCGTGCACGACCTGCGGGATGCCGTGGACCCCGAAGATCTCCTTCATCATCTCGGCCGCCAGGACGGCGGACTCGGCCGCGTGCACGTGCGCGCCGACGATGTAGCGGGAGTAGATGTCGATCATCACGTAGGCGTCGAAGTAGGTGCCCTTGATGGGCCCGGCGAGCTTGGTGATGTCCCACGAGTAGACCTGCCCGGGGGCGGTGGCGACGAGCTCGGGGATGGTCCGGGCCGGGTGGCGGGCCAACCGGCGGCGCTCCTTGATCTGCGCGTTCGCGGTCAACACCCGGTAGATCGTGGAGATCGACCCCAGATACACGCCCTCGTCGAGCAGGTGGGCGTAGATCTGGATCGGGGGCAGGTCCACGAACCTGGGGCTGTTCACGACCGCCAGGACCTCGGCCCGTTCCGCGTCGGTGAGCTTGTTCACCGGCACCCGGGCCCTGGTCACCACCGGGGTGCGGGGGCGGCGGGTCGCGGTCGCCCGCGACACCCCGACCAGGATCGCCGCGGCCCGGGTCGGGACCCCCGCACCGGTCAGCTCACGGTAGGTAGCCATCAACGCGTGGTGTGCTCGGAGTCGTCCCGCGATCTCTTGGTAAGCACGTCCAAGAGATCGTGTGCTTTTCCCATGATCACCAGCGCCGCCTCGGTCGTCACCAACCTCCGCTCGGCCTTGTCGAGCTGACGGCGCAACCGGGCGATCTCCGCCTGCTCGGCCGACAGCCGCCCGATCTTCTCCCCAGGTTGTTTCCCCGCGAGGACCCCTGCGTCACGCATCCGGCGCCACTCGCTGACCAGCGAGGAGTACAACCCGTGCTCGCGCAGGTACGCACCGCCCAGGCCGCTGGCGACGGCCACCTCGTAGGCGGCCAGGTGGTCAAGCTTCTGCGCCGAGGAGAACGACCTCCGCGAGGTCGGACCCCCCGAACGAGGTCCGGGACTGGGCATACGACCATCGTCGCGCACCGCGATCAAAGACGAACTCATGATGATTGGACTCCTGGTTTACGCCCCACGCTGGCGGACTTGCTATGAACCACCGGCCTCAACTCATCCTGACCCGTAGGGCACCGCCGCGCCCACCCCACACCAGGATCCAGGTCAGATGCCCGTAGCGACTCAGAGCGTCGTAGGAGGCGCCCACCAGGCCCGCGATCAACCACACGGCGATCACCGTTCGCAACGCGCCGTGGGTCCACCGCACCGACAGCCGTGTCAGCTCAGGATCGACCGGCGGGGGAACGGAGGGGTCGCGGGCATGGCTCCCCGGTCGCGTCGCGCTCACGTGTGCCCCCTCCGCACTCCCCGACTCACGCACTGCCATCGGCACGCGAAGCGTGTCCCGTAAGGGCCCGCCGCCGATGTATTGCGAGCGCCCTTGACGGTGTGCTCCATGTTCTCGACCCGGGCCTCGTGAGGTGAAGCGCCCTGGGTTTCGTTCCGACCTGTTATCTCAAGGAGGATCGGATCATGCCCCAGAAGTACACGCCCGAGTTCAAGGCGCGCGCCCTGCAGCTCATCGAAGAACGCGTCCAGGCCGAGCAGT
>NZ_JACWNA010000036.1 GCF_015355765.1 Actinomyces haliotis | reverse complement strand
CTCGCCCGATGCCGCCTCAGCCTCGTCCCCGACACCAGCACCGAGGAGGTCACCACCAGCTCCTTGCCCGCTCTGACCGCCTGACCAATCAGCGAAGGATCGCTACACCACTTCCCGGGACTTGACCGGGGTACGTCCGCCCGGCGTCCACGCCGGCGTGGGGTGCGGCCGCCTCCGCCTCCTCGTCCTACGGGATCGTGCCGCCCGGTGCGGACTCCTACGGGATCGTGCCGCCGAGCGCAGCGCCCGCTGCACCCCGCCCCGGGCTGTCCCTCGCCGACCCGGCGGCACTGTCGCGGGACTCGCTGACCTACCGCGCCTGGCCCGGGAACTGGGTGGCCGTCGTCATTCTCGGTGGGTTCGGTGCGCTCATGATCGCGGGCGTGCTCGCTGGGCTCGACGGGATCACCGGGATCCTCGCGATCGCCCTGGGCGTGTTCCTCCTCGGCAGCGCCGCCGTGCTCGCCCTCTCGCGCACGGTCGTGGACCGCTCCGGTATCCACACGCGGCTCGGTCTCACGAGGCACCACCCGTGGCCGGCCTCGCGCCAGCAGCTCGTCGAGGTGATCGTCTACAACAGCGGCAGAAAGTCGACGACGGCGGCGCGCATCGTCGACCCGGACGGCCGCGCCTCCGGGCTGCCGGGGGTGGTCGGAACGGCGAGCGCGACCTCCGGTGCCGAGCTCGATCTCGTGCGCTCGCTCGACACCATCTGGTCGTGGGGCGAGCAGCACGGTGTGGCGCGCGAGTCGGGTCAGTACATCGTCGCCGCGAAGGCCGACGTCGAGGGCTCGAGGCGCTCTGCGGCCGAGCGGGTCGCCTACCTGCGCTCCCGTCGCCCCTGAGACTCGCGGCGCATCTCGGCCGTGACGTCCCGCAGGACGCGGGCGAGGTTGGCCGGGTCGTGCCCGGCGCGGCGCACGACGTCGTCGAAGGGGGTGCTCAGGGCCTTCGTCGAGGCGCGCAGGCGCTCGCGTCCGGCGGTGGTGAGCTCGAGACGCTGACGGTGCCCCTCGCCCGGCTCCGCGACGTCGTGGACGAGGCCTTCGCGGGTCAGTGTCCGGACAATGCCCGTGACCCCGGCGGGCGTGACTCCGAGCCCCGCAGCGAGGTCCCGCCCGCGCAGTCCGGGGTGCTCGTTGATGATGACGAGCGCGGTGTGCTGGCGCAGGGTGAGGTCGAGCGGCTGCAGGAGCGCGGCCGCGTGCCGGTCCATCGTGAGGACGATGTCGTGCAGCTCGTAGGCGGCGTCGGGCTGCTCGCTCATGCCAGGTGGGCCGCCGAGCGGACGGCGACGTCGAGGTAGAACAGGGCGCTGCTGATGAGGAAGACGCGCTCCATGAGGCCGAAGACCGGCAGGCGGCGCTGGAGGGCCGGGACGAGCCAGAGGCACAGGCCCGCGAGGCCGACGAGCGTGGCGATGTGCAGGACCGTGAGCTCCGCGCCGCCGAGCAGCCGGACCAGGTTGCCCATGACGGAGTACGTGAGGGCGAACTGGGTGATGGCGAGCGCGTAGTGCACGAGGCCGGTGGCGGTGCGCCTGGTGCCCGGAAGGTCGGTGGGGAAGAAGCGCAGGAGCGCGGTGGTCACGCCGATGACGGCGAGGGCGACGGTGGCGAAGGTGCGGTCCGACCAGGTGGGGTAGCCGATCCAGGTGCCGAGGGCGAGGAGCCACCACCCCGCCGTCGCGGCGAGGCTCATCGACTCGAAGCGCGCACGGCTCGGGCCGACGCCGTAGTCGCTCACGGCGTCGCGGACAGGATGGCGCGAGCCGGAGGCCTGGAGGGCCGCGAGCAGCGAGAGCCGGATGACGATGGCGAGCGCGGCCGCGGCGAAGGCGAGAGCAGGGATCACGCGAGTAAGTTAACGACTTAATATAATCGTAGGCAAGGGGGCGGGCCATCCGTCCTGGGGTGACAGCAAGCCCCGTGGCAGTCGAGTGCGTGGCTTGGCCGGGCACCCTTTGCACGTCTGGGTGCCCGGCCGGAGCGTCACCACGCGACGTCGGTGCGGTCGCGGTGAGCCGCCTGCATACGGTGGGCGAGCGCCTCAGCGGAGAGCTCGTGCTTGCTCCCGTCGCGGCCGTCGGTGGCTTGGACCAACCCGTGGGCTGCTTCCCGTGCGCCGATGACGACGACGATGCTCACTCGCTGGCTGTGGGCGTCACGGATCCGGCTGCCGAGGCTTCCACCTCGGCGGACCTCGACGCGAAGCCCCCTGCGGCGAAGGGCCAGGATCGCGGCATTCGCTGCATCGTCCTGTGCCTCAGCAACGGGGAGGATGGCGGCCTGAACAGGGGCCAGCCATAGCGGTAGCCGCCCCTGGTAGCGCTCCATCAAGGACGCGGCGACGCGTTCCATGGCACCGACGGTGCCGCGGTGGATCATCACGCAGCGCTGCTTCGAGCTGTTCCGATCGATGTAGGTGAGGTGGAAGCGTTCGGGCTGGTTGAAGTCGAGCTGGACGGTAGCGATGGTCTCCTCGTGCCCGCGACCGTCGCGGACCTGCAGGTCGAGTTTGGGCCCGTAGAAGGCCGCCTCGCCCTCAGCCTCGACCAGGTCCAGGTGCTCATCACGCAGCACCTCGCGGGCGGCGGCGCGCAGAGCGCTCTGGTTCCGTTGCCAGTCCTCCGCGGATCCGAGGTAGGAGTCCGATCCGTCCCGTAGCGAGAGTCGGACGTAGTCGACGGGCAGACCGAGAACGCGTTGGGCCTTGAGCGCGGAGCGGAGCGCTGCGGCGACCTCGTCCTCGACCTGGTCGGGTCGGCAGAAGACGTGGGTGTCATCGAGGTTGATCTGGCGCACGCGTTGCAGGCCGGAGACGACGCCGGAGCGTTCCGCGCGGAACATGGGGGCGAGCTCGTTGAGGCGGATCGGGAGGTCCCGGTAGGAGCGCTGCACAGAGGCGTAGACCAGGGCGTGGTGGGGGCAGTTCGCCGGCCGGAGGACCAGCTCGTCGTCGCCCAGCCTCATGGGCGGGAACATGTCCTTGCTGAACTTGGCCCAGTGCCCGGAGCGCTCGAACAGAGCTCTTTTCCCGAGGACCGGGGTGTGGACGTCGAGGCACCCGTCCTCGTGGGCGATCTCCTTCGCGAGGCGCTCGAGCTCGTCGCGGATCGCGGAGCCTGCCGGCAACCACAGGGGGAGGCCGGAGCCAGCGAGTGGATCGGTGCCGAAGACGTGCAGGTCCTGATTGAGCTCACGGTGATCGAGCAAGTCGTCGTGCTGGTGCATGGTCATTCCTCTTGTCGCGGCCGAGGAGTGGTCACGCGGCCTGGGAATGACGAAGGCCCCGGATCGCTCCGGGGCCTGGTGGATGGTGCGCTGTGTCAGGACAGTGCGTCGGCGCCGGAGGTGTCCGGCGTCGTGGTGAGCTGACAGATGCGCATAGCGCGACCGTACGCGCTCAGTGACCCGCACGGCAACGTCCATCTCTGGGCGGAAGCGCTCGTGAAGAGAACTGCACGATGTCACGGACGCAGGAGTCGATCCTGTCCTCGGGAGTGGTCACGCGGAAAAGGACGTCGCTGGGCAGCGGCGTGAGTGCGTGTCGGCACTGTGCCGCTCGCTAGGTTCAGCACATGCTGATCGACGTTCGTCATGCCGACGACCTCGCCTCCGAGGAGTCGCTGGGTGAGGAGTACGACCTGGCCGTGGTCGTTGACGTGATCCGAGCCTTCACGGTGGCTGCGTGGGTCCTTCGGCAGGGTGCAGGACGCCTGCTTTTCGCGCCCGATGCCGAGACGGCCATCCGTGCCCGTGACACCCGTTTCCCTGATGCGCTGCTCATGAAGGACGGAGCGCCGGACCCGCACTTCGAGCTGCCCAACGCTCCGGGGAGCATCGCCGAGCTCAAACTGACCGGGAAGACGGTCCTCCAGACCACCGGCAATGGGACGCGAGGCGCCCACGTGGTCCGCGAGGTCCCCGTCGTGGCCTGCGCGTCGTTCGCGAACGCGACCGCCACGGCGCGCCTGATGGCGGGCCAGGAGTGCGTGCTGCTCGTGCCTACCGAAGGAGACGAGGACGACGCGCTGGCCGACTTCCTCACCGCTCGCGCCGAGGGACGGCACGTAGAGATGGGTCGTCTTCTGGAACGAGTCGCCGAGTCCGCCGCGGGCGTGGAGTGCCTCGAGCGGGGACTGGATCCGGCCTTTCCGGGCTTCCACCCGCGCGACCTCGAGCTGGCACAGCGCGTCGACGTCTTCAACCACGCTCTGATCGCGCAACCCGTCGGGGATCTTCTGGAGCTCAAGGTCCGGTAGCCCACAGGGGCGAGTGAGCTCCTAACGTGCCCAGGTGCCTGACCACGATGGTGTGGAGATGCAGTCCTTGACCTGCTCCATGACGCCTCGGTCCTCTTGGCCCAGCGCGGCCAGCAGGGACTCCGTGCTGGCGGTGCGCAACGAGGACCATCGCTGGTGCCAGCGAGCGAGCAACGGGCTCTTCCCAATCCAGGATGGGTCGCGGGGCGGCGCGTCGGTCCTGGGGTAGGCGTCGAGGTCTCCACATGATGGGAGTTCTCACGCTCCCCACCTGGAAGACCTCGACATGCCTGACGGTACCTGCCCCACGCCTGATCTGACGACGTTCTGCCGCCTCGACGGCCTCGGGTTGGAGGTGATCGGGCAACGCCTCGAGCCGGACCGGGCGGTGCTGGCCTGCCGGGTCGTCGATGATGACCGGTGGTGCCGGCGGTGTGGCTGTGAGGTGAAGCGCCCTGGGTTTCGTTCCGTGGTCAGGACGCAACGGGCGCTACGTCGTTGTGGTGAGTGTAGGTGGCTTCGACCTCCGCGGGCGTGCGGTAGCCCAGGGCCTCGTGCAGGCGGGTGGTGTTC
>NZ_JACWNA010000002.1 GCF_015355765.1 Actinomyces haliotis | reverse complement strand
CTCGCCCGATGCCGCCTCAGCCTCGTCCCCGACACCAGCACCGAGGAGGTCACCACCAGCTCCTTGCCCGCTCTGACCGCCTGACCAATCAGCGAAGGATCGCTACACCACTTCCCGGGACTTGACCGACACCCTTGACCCCGGCCCGTCATGGTCGCCGACACCGCCACCGCCCTCATCACCAAGACCCTCGGACACACCTTCAACACCAGAGCTTCGGGTGGTCGGCGTTAACGGCAGTCCGTCTCCCATGGGTCGCTCCTTGTCAGAGCGCTCGAACGTGCGCCCGCTCAGTCGTGGCGGGCCTGGTCCCGCACAATGAGCACACGTGTCCCGGTGGCTGCCTCATGTCCGCCGAACGGTCGCGACTGCCGTCAGGCTCAGCGAAGGTCGCCGAGCCATCCTCCCCGCGCCCTGCCCGCGGGCGACGCCGACTCGCGGCATCGGCAGACGGAACCGCAGCGGGGACGTCGGCCGGCGTCCATCCACGCTCTCGGCACGCGTGATCTCACCTGTGGCCTCCGTGCATCTGTGGGCCGTCCGCACGGGGAGGACCGTCACCATGGCCGTCGTGGGTGGTGGCTGGGGTGTCATGAGGAGCGCGGGTCGTGGGAGTCCTCCTGGCTCTCGCCCCTGGTTCGGCGAAGGTGGCGGCCGCGCTCGAGGTCCTCGTGGTACTTCTTCTCCTGCTTGTCGCTGGCCTTGGTGTCACGAGCCGGCAGCTGGAGATCCTCCTCGGCCGTCAGGCCGGCCTGGAGCTCGCGCCCCCGCTCCATCTCACTGTCCACCTCCGCACCGAACAGCAGGATGGCGTTGATGATGTAGATCCACAGCAGCAGGATGATCACCCCGGCCAGCGTGCCATAGGTGGCGTTGTAGTTGCCGAAGTTGGTGACGTACACGAAGAAGACCAGGCTGGCCAGCACCGAGACCGCGATCGCGATCAGGGCGCCCAGGCTGACCCAACGGAACTTGGGCTGCTTGACGTTGGGTGTCGCGTAGTACAGCAGAGCGACCAGCAGGACCACGACGAAGGCCAGCACAACCCACTTCGCGATGCTCCACAGCGTGATCGCGACATCTCCCAGCCCGATCGCGTCGCCCACGGCAGTGGCCACCGAGCCGGACAGGACGAGCACCAGTATCCCGACCGCTCCCAGCACCAGGAACAGGGCGGTGAGGAGATACATCTGAATGTTGAGCTTGATGAATCCGCGGCCCTCGGGCACCTCGTAGATGGTGTTCATGGCCCGGCCGAAGGCCTTGGTGTAACCGGAGGCCGACCACAGCGCGGTGAGCAGGCCGACGATCAGTCCGAGTCCTGCCGCAGGAGCCGTGAGGACCGACTCCAGGGCGGGGCGCACTGACTGCCACATGTCCGCCGGAACGATGCCTTGGGCCTGGTCGAGCACTGTCGTCACCGATGAGTCGCTCTGCCCGAGCAGGCTGAGGATCGAGACCAGGGCGATGAGAGCCGGGAAGATCGACAGCACCGTCCGGTAGGTCAGGCCCGCGGCGAGGTCCGTGCAGCCGTCGGCCGAGAACTCGCGCACGGTCGTGCGCAGGACGTACATCCAGGACGCTGTCCTCAACTCGGTGGGGCTGTCCGGCTTGCGGTCGTCGTCAGGGTGCGGCGCCCTGTCGGCATCCGTCGTCCCGTCCGTACTGCTCGAACTCATGGTTCTGTCCTTTCTAGGCTTGCTGTCCCTCCGGTGGCTCGGGCATGAGCAGGAGGAGCGGTGGCCACTCCCGAGAAGGGAGTGCGCTGCCGAGCCCGACGCAGCCGGGGCGGCTGGGTAGACCGGGTCCGCTCCTCGTGCTCCGGAAGTAGGCCCCGCGAAGCGCGGTGCTTGGCGACTGGCCGGGGCGGAGCACCCGTTCGGCGCTCCTCGACCAGGGCCGAGAGGCACCGGGAGACTCTCGTGTCATCCGACCGCCGGTCGCCGCGGAGACGCCCGCCCACCCGCAAGTATGGCAGCAAGGACAGCGAACCGCCGCCCCCACGACCGGTCCGTGGTGGGACACCAGGCAGTGCCGTGTAGATGCCCTCCGGGTGCCTCACGGCAGCGCACGCTCGCCGCCTCCGGCGGCTTCAGACCCCTGCTCCACTCATTTCTGTGAAGAGCCGAGGCCACTCATTTCTGTGAGGAGCCGAGGCTGCGCCTTCGCCAACGCGTGGGCCGAGATCGGGGCCACGGACCGCGCAGCCGCCGAGTCCATCCGGGCGGAGAAGGCCTGGATGCTGGCCCTGTTCACGCAGATCGCGAGCGGTGACCCGACCACGGGACGCCTGCTCCAGCTGCTCCACGAGGGAGCTCAGGTCACCGCAACGATCCGCCATGACGCGTCAGTGTTCGACGAGGCCTGCGCCGCGTCAAAGGAGTTCCTCGTACGGCGGCGTGCAATTCGCACACACGCATAGGGTCCCCAGGTACATCGCGCGGCTGGCGCGCTGGACACTCCGGTCCGCGGCGCCGTCGCCGGTATGATCTCGCGGAGATCGAAGGGTTGCTCGCGAGATCGCCTCTCATACCGGCGACCTGGAGCGCGGTCCTTCGATCTGGGCGCGCGGAGGCCGGCCCCCAGCACCCAGCGCTCCGCACTACGCGGATCAGAAGTGGGAGTCGATGTAGGCGAAGACGCCGTCGGCCATCATCTGCACGGCGATGGCAGCCAGCAGGAGACCGAAGATGCGGGTGAGGACCCGGATCATCGACTCCCCGAGGATCCGGTGCAGGGGCAGGGAGAAGCGCAGCGTCAGCCAGATGACGACGTGCGTGGCCAGAAGGGCGAGGCTCACGGTGAGCCAACCGACCAGCGGCTCCGGCGCCGACTCGACCGCGACCATGGCCGCGACGATCGCTCCGGGTCCGGCGAGAAGCGGCGTGCCGAGGGGGACGAGGGCGGCGTTGGCGATCGAGGCGTCGGGGTCGGGCCTCTCGTCGACCTTGTCGGTGAGGAGCTCGAGGGCGACGAGGAGGAGCAGCAGGCCGCCGGAGAACTGCAGGGCGGGCACGGTGATGCCCAGGAACTGCAGGATGTAGCGGCCGAAGATGGCGAAGACGAGGATGACGCCGAAGGACACGAGGGTCGCCTGGGCAGCGGAGCGGCGCCGCTGCTCGCTCGTCTGGCGGCTCGTGAGCGACAGGAAGATCGGGATCGCGCCGAGCGGGTCCTGGATGACGAGGATCGTCATGAAGGACGTGGCGAAGAGGGTGAGGTCGAAGATCGCGGCCACGGGTGGTGGGTCTCCTGGGATCGGCCCCGCGGCGACGGCGTGCGGCGCTGGTGGCGCCCGGCCGTCGCCCGCCTCGTGAGCGCGGGGACTGGTGGGTGGTGCTGGCTGAAGGGTACGGGGCGTGGCGCCGGGGCGTCCGCCCGGCGCGGAGGGAGCTGCGCGTCAGGGCGTGACGAGCGGGAGAGCGCCCTCGCCGACGATCTGCTCGAGGAGGGGCTCCGGCATGAGGTGCTCCCCCAGCCGGTTCGGCTTACCCGTGCCGTGGTAGTCGGAGGAACCGGACATCCCGATGCCGAGGCGCTCGGCCAGGACGCGGGCGGCCTTGCGCTGGGCCGGGTCGTGGTCGCGGTGATCGACCTCGAGGGCGGCGAGCCCGGCGTCGGCCATGAGGGCGAAGGTCTCGTCGGGGACAAGGCGGCGCTGTCGCCTCCCGGCGCGCGGGTGGGCGGCGACGGGGACGCCGCCGGCGCCGCGGACGAGCTCGCAGGCCTCGACGGGGTCGAGCGCCCAGTGGTGGACGTAGTAGGGACTCGAGGTGGCGAGAGGACCGGCGAATGCGGCGGTGCGGTCGGGGAAGGAGCCGGCCGCGACGAGGGCGTCGGCGATGTGGGGCCGGCCGATGGTGCGCGAGGCAGCGGCCTGGGCGAGGACGTCCTCCCACGTGATCGGGTAGTCCTCGCTGAGCCGCTGCACCATGCGGGAGGCGCGGGTCTCGCGGGACTCCCGGGCACGGGCGAAGGCGGCGCTGAGGGCGGCGTCGTCGGGGTCGAAGAGGTAGGCGAGGAGGTGCAGGGTGACGCCGGAGGCGGAGCAGGAGATCTCGGTACCGCGCAGCAGCGTGACACCCGTGGTCGCGACGGCTGCGGCGGCCTCGTCCCAGCCGGCGGTCGTGTCGTGGTCGGTGAGGCCGACGACGTCGAGCCCGGCCTGGGCCGCGAGCGCCATGAGCTCGGCGGGGACGTCGGTGCCGTCCGAGCAGGTGGAGTGGGTGTGGGGATCGATGCGCACGATCGCCAGTGTAGGGACCGGGTGGGAGGATCAGCCCATGACGAGCAGCAGCACGAGTCCGAGCGGGACGTCCGCCCCCGAGCAGCCCACGCAGCAGCGTCCCGTCCGCTTCGGGATCATCGGGGCCGGCTTCATCGCCCGGTGGTTCATGGAGGCGGCCGCCGTGCTGCCGCAGGTCGAGGTCGTCGCGGTCACCTCCGCGCACGCGGAGAGGGCCGCGGCCTTCGCCGCCGAGCACGGCATCGGCGCCTCCTACGCCTCGCCGCCCGAGATGCTGGCCGCGGGCGCACGGGGCGGTGCGACGCCCCTCGACGTCGTCTACGTCGGCTCTCCCAACGCGCTCCACACCGAGCAGACGGTCGCCGCGCTCGAGGCCGGCTTCCACGTCCTCGTCGAGAAGCCCTTCGCGCTGCGCACCGCGGAGGCCGAGGCGATGGTGGCCGCAGCCCGCCGCGCCGACCGTTTCCTCATGGAGGGCTGGCTGCCCGCCTTCGAGCCGGGCACCGCCACGATCCGCGAGGCCCTTCCCCGGCTCGGCACCGGCGAGGCCGGTCCGCACCGGGCGCTGCTGGTCAAGGAGCAGTACTCCTCGCGCATGGACCGCTTCCGCGCGGGCGAGCTGCTGCCCGCCTTCGACCCGTCGCTCGGCGGCGGCAGCCTCATGGACCTCGGCGTCTACCCCGTCTCGATGGCGATCCACCTCTTCGGGGCACCGGCCCGGGTGCGGGCCACCGGGCGGCTGCTGCGGTCGGGCGCCGACTCGCACGGGACGGTCGTCCTCGAGTACGACCGCCTGCCCGACGGCTCGCGCACCGACCTCGAGGTGGTCTGCCTCCACTCCAAGACCTCGACGAACGGGACGCTGAGCGAGGTCGCGGCCGACCGCGTCGTCCTCACCCTCGACGACTGCCAGTGGCCCCGCGAGATCGCGCTGAGGACTCCCGACGGCGTCGAGCGGCTCGAGGTCGAGGCCGCCTGGCCCGAGGGCGCCGTCGTCCCGGACGGGGCCGGGGAGCCGCCCGTCCTCGCCCGCGAGCTCGCCGAGGTCTGCCGGCTCGTCCGCGCGGGCGCCCGCGAGTCCGGGCTGCACCCGCTCGCGGCGTCGCTCGCGAGCGTCCGGGTCCTGGAGGCGGCTCGCGCCCAGATGGGTGTTCGCTTTCCCGGGGACGCCGGTGCGACGATGGGCGCATGACGTCCTCCGAGCACTCCTCCCCCGCGGCCGAGCAGCCGCAGTCCCTCGCGCAGCGCGGCAACAACCGCTCCCGCCAACCCCAGAACGAGGCCTTCCGCGACTTCATCGGCTCCGGCTGGGGTCCGCGCCCCTCCGGCCTGCCCGAGCGCAACGCCTCCGCACCGTGGGCCGCAGCCCGGCGCGAGGCGCTCGGGGCCCGCTTCCCCGGAGAGCGCCTCGTCCTGCCGGCGGGCCCGCTCAAGACCCGCAACAACGACTGCGACTACCGCTTCCGCCCCCACTCCGCCTTCGCGCACCTGGCCGGCACAGGCACGGACTTCGAGCCCGACGCCGTCCTCGTCCTCGAGCCGCTCACGGCGCCGGGCAAGCCGGTCGCGGAGGGTCATCCCACGCACGAGGGCGTCCTCTACTTCCGCCCGCGCGCCTCCCGCTCCTCCGAGGAGTTCTACGGCAACCCGCGCTACGGCGAGCTCTGGGTGGGGGTGCGCCCCTCCGCGGAGGAGGTCGAGGCCGCCACCGGGATCCGGGTCGCCCACATCGACACCCTCAGCGACGCGCTCGCCAAGGACGCCGGTGCGGAGGGCGTCCAGCTGCGCGTCATCGCCGAGGCCGACGAGAACGTCACCGCCCTCGTCAACGAGGTGCGCGAGGCCGCGGGGCTCGCCTCCGGGCAGGCCGCGGCCCAGGTCGACGACGGCCTCGCCGAGGCCGCCAGCGAGCTGCGCCTCGTCAAGGACGCCTGGGAGGTCGACGAGCTCCAGAAGGCCGTCGACGCCACCAAGGCCGGCTTCGACGACCTCATCCGCTCCATCCCGCGCGCCACGGGTCACTGGCGCGGCGAGCGCGTCCTCGAGGGCGCCTTCGGAGCGAAGGCGCGCGAGGAGGGCAACGGACTGGGCTACGACACGATCGCCGCCGCCGGCGACCACGCCAATACCCTCCACTGGATCAACAACGACGGCGCGGTGCGCCCCGGCGAGCTCGTCCTCGTCGACGCGGGCGTCGAGGTCGACTCCCTGTACACCGCGGACGTCACGCGCACGATCCCGGTGGACGGGCGCTTCACCGAGCCGCAGCGCCGCGTCTACCAGGCGGTGCTCGACGCCGCGAAGGCCGCCCTGGCGCGCGCGAACGAGCCGGGCTGCCGCTTCCGCGACGTCCACAACGCGGCGATGGTCGTCATCGCGCAGCGCCTCGAGGAGTGGGGCCTCCTGCCCGAGGGCATCACCGCGCAGGACTCCCTCGGGCCCGAGGGCGGCTACCACCGCCGCTGGATGATCCACGGGACGAGCCACCACCTGGGTCTCGACGTGCACGACTGCGCCCAGGCGCGCCGCGAGATGTCGATGGACGCGGAGCTCGTCCCCGGCATGGTCTTCACGATCGAGCCGGGCCTCTACTTTCGCGCCGACGACCTGCGCGTCCCCGAGGAGCTGCGCGGCATCGGCGTGCGCATCGAGGACGACGTCGTCGTGCGCGAGAACGGCGCGGTCGAGTACCTCACCGCGGGCGTGCCGCGCGAGGCCGACGACGTCGAGGCGTGGGTCTCGGGCCTCATCGCCGACTGACGTCGGCCCGCTCGCGCCCGCGACGGCGCACTGAGCGGGTCAGAGCCTGGACCGACGGGGCGGTGCCGCAGAATCCTGCGGCACCGCCCCGTCCGCCGTGCGCCCTGACCCGTTGTGAGCGCCACACCACCCTTGGACACTTCGCCCATGGCCGATACTATCGGCATATGCCGATCATTCATGGGCTCCTCCCCACCGACGCGACCGACGACCGGCAGGCGGTTCAGACCTCCGCCGACGTCGCCGCCGTCCTCGCCGCCCTCGGCGACCCGACGCGCCTCGCCATCGTGAGCCACCTGCGCGGTGGCGAGCACCGGGTCGGCGAGCTCGCCGCGCACCTCGGGCTCGCGCAGTCGACCGTCTCCCAGCACCTCGCCGTCCTGCGCGGAGCCGGCCTCATCTCGACCCACACCCACGGACGCTCTCGCGTGAGCCGGCTCGAGCACGAGGACCGCCTCATCGCCCTCCTCACCCTCGCCGCCGACCTGACCGGCGCTCCCCCGGCGCCGGACGAGGCCACGAGCGACGAGGAGGCGGCCTCATGAGCCACGAGCACTCGCACGCCCACACTCATGGGCACGGCCCGGGCACGACGCGCGGCCGACTCGCCGTCGCGCTCAGCGTCACGGCCGTCGTGCTCGTCGCGGAGATCGTCTCGGCCGCGCTCACCGGGTCGCTCGCGCTCCTCGCCGACGCGGGGCACATGGCCACGGACGCGGCCGGCCTCGTCCTCGCACTCACCGCCGCCCACCTCGCGGGCCGTCCCGCGACCGACCGCTCCACCTGGGGCATGCGCCGCGCGGAGGTCATCGGCGCCGCGGTCCAGGCCGGGATGCTCGCCCTCGTGGGCGTCATCGTCGGGGTCCGGGCCGTCCTCGACCTCATCTCGCCCCCGCCGGTGGCCTCGTCGGGGATGCTCCTCATGGGCGTCATCGGGCTGGTCGCCAACGCCGTCTCGCTCCTCGTCCTGGCGGGCGGGCGCGGGGAGAGCCTCAACTCCCGTGCGGCCTTCCTCGAGGTGGCGAACGACGCCGTCGGCTCCGTGGGCGTCATCGTCGCCGCTGTGGTCATCGCGGCGACGGGCTGGACGCGCGCCGACGCCGTCGCGTCGCTGGTCATCGTCGTCCTCATCGTCCCGCGGGCGGCATCGCTCCTGCGCGCCGCGGGGCGCGTGCTCATGGGCTTCACGCCGGAGGAGCTGGACCTCAGCGAGGTCCGCAGCCACCTCGCGGCCCTGCCCGACGTCGTCGCCGTCCACGACCTGCACGCCTGGACGGTGGCGACCGGGCTGACCGTCCTGACGGCGCACGTCGTCGTGACGGATGAGACGCTGCGCTCGGGCCGCTCGGACGCGGTGCTCGACGCGCTCGGCACCTGCGCGGCGGAGCACTTCCCGGTGCCCGTCGAGCACGCGACCTTCCAGCTGGAGCCCGAGCGGCACGCGGGTCACGAGTCCGACTGCTGTGCCGCCTGACCCTGCCCGCACGGGGGATGGTGCGCTGAGCGGGTCAGGAGCGAGGGTGACGGGCCGGTGCCGCAGGATCCTGCGGCACCGGCCCGTCGTCGTGTCCTCTGACCCGCTCAGCGCGCCAGAATCACTCGTCCTCGCGCTGGTAGCGCTTGCGCGTGGGCTCGGGGACGTGGACGGAGTCCGTGTCCCCCTCCCCCTCGAGGTGCTCGCGCGCGTACGCAAGGGCGCTCGCCAGGCCCTCACGGCGCTCGTCGTCGCTCATGCTCCGCACGTTCACCTCGACGACCACCTGCCCGCCGCGCTCGGCGAATCCGGTGGAGGCGAGGTGCCCGAGGACGCCGGCGCAGTCCTGGTCGCCCTGCCCGGGCAGCAGGTGCGCGTCGCGGAAGCCGGGGACGCCGTCGGTGAGGTGGAGGTGGCGCAGCGTCGGGCCGAGCGCCCGCGCCAGCGCGAGACCGTCCGAGCCGGAGGTCGCGGCGTGGGAGAGGTCAAGGGTCGTGGACAGGTACCCCTGCCCCACCGGGTCCCACGTGGGCGAGTAGGCCTGGAAGTCGCGAGAGGAGTGCGCCTGACGGGGCCTCCAGGTGAACATGTTCTCCACGCAGAGGTGCGTGCCGGTGGCCCGCTCCCGGGCCTCGACGCCGGCGACGAACTCGGCGGCGTACCGGGCCTGCCAGAAGAAGGGCGGGTGGAGGACGACGCTCGGCGCCCCGACCGCCTGCGCGAGCTCGATGGAGCGGTCGACCTTGTCCCACGGGTTCGTGCCGAAGACCGTGCGCGTGAGGAGGAGCGTCGGCGCGTGGATCGCCAGGACGGGCTGTCCGTGCTCCTCGGAGAAGGCGGTGAGGTCCTCGGCGCTCTGCGTGGCCTTCTCCGACCACACCATGATCTCGACGCCGTCGTAGCCGAGCTCGGCCGCGGCGGCGAAGGTGCCCTCGCAGTCTCCGAGCGCCCACGACGAGGTGGACAGCCCGACGGGGACGTGCACGGTCTCGCTCATGATGCGCCCCGGGTCAGTCGCGGCGGCGGTCGTCGAAGGGACGCTCGTAGGGGTCGCACGCACTGGCCCCGGACGCCTCGCCGTCGGTGTCGGAGGACTCCTCCGCCCCGTCGGTCTCGGACACGGCCCCGTAGGCGGGCCGCGGAGCCTCGCCGGCGCCCGTCACACCCGAGCCGGCGCTTCCGCTCTCGTCAGCGCCGAGGTCCTGCGGCGGCTCGAGCGCCTCGTCGTCCCGCCCCTCCGGGACGCGCACGCCGAAGCGCGGCTGCTCGTCGGGCCGCGACCCGAACGCCGTGGGGCCGTGACCACGGGCCTCGGCGCGGGCGGCACGACGCTCCTCGGCCCGACGCGCGGCGGCGCCGCCGCGGGTCAGGTTCCCCGGGGCGTCCGCGAGCGCCTGGGCGGCCTCCCCGGCCTGCTCGGAGGCGATGATCGAGTAGCGCGAGGCGACGACGTGGCTCGTCGAGGTGAAGTCCCGGCGCCCGCGCGTGAAGGCGTAGCCGATGAGCTGGAAGACGACGCCCCAGACGATGCCGAGCAGGATGCCGGTGGCGAAGGTGACGCCGGCGGAGCCCCCGGCCCCGACGAGACCCATCATGAGTGCGAAGAAGACGCCGAGCCACAGCCCGGTGCCGGCGCCCTGGATCGCGGCACGCCCCCAGGACATGCGCCCGGTGATGTTCTCAACCTGCCGCAGGTCCGTGCCGATGATGGCGAGGAACTGGACGGGGTAGCCGTCGTCGCTCAGGGAGTCGACGGCGGCCTGCGCCTCGTCGTACGTCTTGAAGGAGGCGACCTCCTCGCCCCGGGGCATGCCGCCCCGGCCGACGGAGACTGACGGGTCCTGCACGGTGAACTGGCTCATGGCCGTATCGTCCCACGTCACGGCCCAGGGGGTAGGAGGCGACGTCGCCTGTCCACCGTGGGCGCATAGGGTGTGCCCGTGGAGAACAGCAGCACGACGACCGCACCCTCGCGCCCCGTGACGACGCGCTCGAGCCAGTCCCGCGGCGGGACCTCGCGGGTCTTCGTCGCCCGCCTCGTGGGCACCACCGTCTTCGACCCCCTCGGCGACGCCGTCGGCAAGGTCCACGACGTCGTCGTCCTCATCCGCCTGCGCGGCGAGCCCCGCGCGGTCGGCTTCGTCATCGACGTCTCCGGCCGACGCCGCGTCTTCCTGCCGCTGTCGCGCGTCACAGCCATCGAGCCGGGCGCCGTCATCACGACCGGCCTGGTCAACATCCGCCGCTTCTCGCAGCGCGCGGTCGAGACCCTCGTCGTCGGAGAGCTCCTCGACCGGGTCGTCACCCTGCGCGACTCCGGGGACTCCGTGACCGTCCGCGACGTCGCCATCGAGCGCGACCGGGAGAAGGACTGGAAGGTGACGCGCCTGTTCGTGCAGCGCGCCTCGTCCGGCCCGCTCGGCCTGCGTCGGGGCGAGACCTTCAACGTGCGTCCCGACGAGGTGACGGGCCTGGCCGGATCGACGGCCCAGCAGGGCGCGACGGCGCTGCTCGCCACGATGGAGGACCTCAAGCCCGCCGACCTCGCCGACGTGCTGTCCGACCTGCCGCTACCCCGTCAGGTCGAGGTCGCCGCCGAGCTCTCCGACGAGCGCCTGGCCGACGCCGTCGAGGAGTTCTCCGACGACGACGCCGTCGCCCTCATCTCCGCCCTCGACACGGCTCGAGCGGCCGACGTGCTCGACGCGATGGAGCCGGACGACGCGGCCGACCTCGTCGGCGAGCTCCCCCAGGAGAAGGCGGCCGAGCTGCTCGGACTCATGCAGCCCGACGAGGCGGAGGACGTCCGTCGCCTCATGACCTACGACGAGTACACGGCCGGCGGCCTCATGACGACCGAGCCGATCATCCTGCCGCCCGAGGCGACCGTCGCGACCTTCCTCGCGCACGCCCGCAAGTCCGAGGTGCCGCCGGCCCTCGCGGCCGTCGCCTTCGTGTGCCGCCCGCCCCTGGAGGCCCCGACGGGCCGGTTCCTCGGGATGATCCACCTCCAGCGTGCGCTGCGCGAGCGCCCCCAGCGCATGGTCGGCTCCATCGTCGACAACGACCTCGAGCAGATCGGGCCGGACGACTCGATCGGTACCGTGACGCGACTGCTCGCGACCTACAACCTCACCGCCTACCCGGTCGTCGACGACTCCGGGCGCCTCCTCGGCGCGGTCTCCGTCGACGACGTCCTCGACCACCTCATGCCGGCCGACTGGCGCGACAACGACGACGAGGTGACCGACGAGACCATCGAGAGGAACGCCAATGCCTGACTCCTCGCTCGACCAGCCCCTGGCCAAGGGCCGCTCGCGCTGGATGCGCTGGACGAACCCGTCCCGCGGCGCCGCCTCCAAGTCGGACACCTCGGGTCGCGTCGCCGAGGCGATCGCGCGATTCTCGGGCACGCCCACCTTCCTCATCTGGCTGACCGTCTTCGTCTTCGTCTGGATGGCGTGGAACAGCTGGGGCCCGGAGTCGCTGCGCTTCGACAAGGCCTCGCTGGGCTTCACGGCCCTCACGCTCATGCTCTCGCTCCAGGCGTCGTACTCGGCGCCCCTCATCCTGCTGGCCCAGAACCGCCAGGACGACCGTGACCGCGTCATGGCCGAGCAGGACCGTCAGCGCGCCGAGTCGAACCTCCAGGACACCGAGTTCCTCACCCGTGAGATCGCCTCGCTGCGCCTGGCGATGAACGACGTCGCGACCCGTGACTTCGTGCGCTCCGAGCTGCGCGACGTCATGGAGGAGATCCTCGCTGAGGAGCGCCGCTCCCGCGAGGAGATCGTCGGTGAGATCGTCGAGGAGCTCGCCGACGAGGACGACGACGAGCCGCGCGCGGACACCGTCGATCCGCGGCAGCAGCCCGGCACCGCGGACGACCGGGTCTGAGGAGCCCGTCCCCGTAGTGCCTGGCGCCCCTCAGTGCTTGGCGAGTGAGGCGATGGCCTGGTTGACCGCCTGGGCGTAGATGGCGCCGCCCTCGGGGCCGGGGTGCACCTGGTCCTGGGCGAGCAGGTCCTCATGGCCCTTGATGGCCTCGTCCCAGGCCGCGACGGCGACCCGGTCGGGGTGCTCGGCGGCGAAGGAGCGGATCTCATCGTTCGCACCGGGGATCCAGGTGGTGCGGGCCGGTCCGTAGCCGGTCACGAGGATGAGGTCGCGGTCCTCGCCGATCGCGGCCAGCAGCGCGTTCAGCTGGTCCTCGGAGACGCCGGCGTTGGTGGCGAGCCCGACGACCACGTACGTGCGGGCGCCGTAGGCGGCGTCGGCCGCGGCGAGCGTCTGGAGGGCCGCCGTGTAGTTGCGCGAGACCTTGGCGTCGACGCCCACCCCGGGGAAGAGCGCCTCCATCGAGGGCGCCGAGGCGAGGGCCACGGAGTCGCCGATGACCTCGACCTGGTCGCCCGGCACGGCGGCGCCGTCGGCCGGGACCTGGCTCGGGGCGGGCGTCGCGGTCGGGGTGGCGCTCGCGCCGGGCGAGGCTGTCGCGGAGGGGGCCGGGGTGGCCGACGGCGGGGCGCTCGGGGTACCGCTCGCGGAGGCGGTGGCCGACGGCTGGGCGCTCGGGGTCGCCAGGGCGAGGGCGCCGGCCTCGATGGCCTGCTGGGCGCTCGACTCCCGCGGCTGCGCGGCGAAGGCGAGGGCGACGAGCATGACGACGACGGTGACGGCGGCGCTGAGTGAGACGAGGCCGCGGCTGGTCATCCCGCGGGCGGAGCGCAGCCACGCCGCGACGCCGTCGCGCCGGATCGGGGTCTCGATGAAGCGGTAGGACAGCTCCGCGACGACGACGCTGACGACCGTGACCGAGGCGGCGACGGCCCCCGGAGAGGTGGCGGCCGGGGCCGCGTAGAAGGCGAGGACCCACAGCGGCCAGTGCCACAGGTAGAGGCCGTAGGAGCGGGTCCCGAGCCAGCCCAGCGGCTTGGCCTCGAGGATCCGCGGCAGGATCGCGGCTGGGCCGGGTGCCTCGGCGACCTCGCGGGTGAGGGACTGGAGGATGAGGGCCGTCAGGACGGAGGCGAGGGCGAGCCAGCAGGTCGTCTGGAAGGGGCCCGCGCCGCGCGCGCCGTCGTCGGCGACGCGACCGACCACGAGGAGGCCGGCGAGCCCGACCCAGCCGAGGGCCCCGCGCAGGCTCCTCGCGCGCGGGGGCGCGGCGGGGAGCTCGGGGTCGAGGGCGCGCCCGTGCCACAGGGCCAGGGCGGCTCCGAGCATGAGCCCGAAGGCGTGGGCGTCCGTTCCCATGTACGTGCGCGAGGACGAGGCGCCGTGGGCGGCGAGCACGCCCGCCCAGACGAAGGAGGCGACCGACAGGACGAGGGCTCCGACGGCGGCGCGCCTCGTGGCCCGGCGGTCCGTGCGGCCGGCGAGCAGGAGGATGAGGACGAGAGGCCAGACGACGTAGAACTGCTCCTCGACCGCGAGCGACCACACGTTGGTCAGAAGGAGGGGCTGGGCCTGGTCGAAGTAGCTCGAGCCGGCGGCGATCTCCACCCAGTTGTAGACGAGGGCAGCGGCGCCGAGAACCTGGCGGCGCACGCCCAGGAGGACGTCCCCGCCCAGCGCCGCGGCGAGGGACACGACGACGACGACGGCCAGGAGCAGCGCCGGGACGATGCGCCGCAGGCGGCGGCTCCAGAAGCGCTTGAGGTCGGTGCGACCCGTGCGGCGCCGCTCGTCGACGAGGAGGGTCGTGATGAGGAAGCCGGAGATGACGAAGAAGGCGTCGACGCCGACCATGCCGCCGGCCATGGCGCGCGGGAGCAGGTGGTAGACGAGGACGAGGGCGACCGCGACGGCGCGCAGGCCGTCGACGCCGACGATCCGTCCCCGGCGGGGGCCCGTCGGGCGGGGCGCGGCCCCGCGTCGCGGGGGCCGGGCGGCCGGCGGTCGCACGGCCGTGCGCGTGCCGGGGCGCCCGGTCCTGGCGCTGGCGACGCCGGGGCGGCGTCCACTCGTGCCGCGGTTCGGGACGGGCGTCGTGGCGCGGGCGGAGCCGCTGCCGTCGGAGCCCGCGCGTGCTCGGGCGGCGCGCTGGGCGCGGAGGGCGGCCGCGGAGCGGGCGGCGCTGCCCGGCTCGCGGCTGGTGGAGCCGCCGGTCCGGGGGCGGCCGGGTCGGGGCTCGTGGGTGGAGGTCATCGACGTGGGGGTGCTTGTCTCGTGAGTCGGGGCGGCGCTGCCGTCGCTGTCGTCGTGGTACTAACAACCCTATGCGTCCCCGGCCCGGGATTCTCTCAGCCGAGAGGACGACTCGCCCGCCACGTGCTCCTCACCACGACGGAGGGCCTCTGGGCCACCCGTAGGATGGGCTCATGTCCATCCCCACCGAAGAGCAGGTACGCGAGGCTCTCACCCGCGTCATCGATCCGGAGATCCGGCGGCCCATCACCGATCTCGGCATGGTCGAGTCCGTCGAGATCAGCGACGACGGCGTCGTCACCGTCGGGGTCCTCCTCACGGTCTCGGGATGTCCGCTCCGGGACACGATCACCGCGGACACCCGCAAGGAGGTCGGCGCCATCGACGGCGTCACCGACGTGCAGGTCCGTATGGGCGTCATGAACGACGAGCAGCGAGCCGAGCTGCGCACGCGTCTGCGCGGAGGCGCCGCTGAGCCGGTCATCCCCTTCACGAAGCCCGGCAGCCTCACCAAGGTCTACGCGGTCACCTCAGGCAAGGGCGGCGTCGGCAAGTCCTCGGTCACCGCGAACCTCGCCGCGGCCCTGGCGGCGCAGGGTCTGTCCGTGGGCGTCGTCGACGCGGACATCTACGGCTTCTCGATCCCCCGCATGCTCGGCGTCGACCAGGTCCCCACGCAGCTCGACGGCATGATCGTCCCGCCCGTGGCGCACGACGTGAAGGTCATCTCGATCGGCATGTTCGTCGAGGACAAGCAGCCGGTCGTCTGGCGCGGCCCCATGCTGCACCGCGCCGTCCAGCAGTTCCTCTCCGACGTCTTCTGGGGCGACCTCGACGTCCTCCTCCTCGACCTCCCGCCCGGCACCGGCGACGTCACCATCTCCGTGGCGCAGCTCCTGCCGAACGCCGAGATCCTCGTCGTGACGACGCCACAGCAGGCCGCTGCGGAGGTCGCGGAGCGCACGGGGCTCATCGCGACGCAGACCCACCAGAAGGTCGTCGGCGTCATCGAGAACATGTCCTACATGCCGCAGCCCGACGGCTCACGGCTCGAGATCTTCGGCTCCGGCGGCGGCCAGGCCGTGAGCGAGTCCCTCTCGGCGACCCTCGGCTACGAGGTGCCGCTGCTCGCGCAGCTCCCGCTCGACATCCGGCTGCGGGAGGGCTCGGACACGGGCACCCCGGCGACGGTCGCCGACGGCGGCAAGCCGGCGGCGGACGCCCCGGCGGCGCTCGAGCTCTCGCGCGTCGCGCAGCAGCTCGGGCACGTGAAGCGCGGCCTTTCCGGCATGCGGCTCGGTGTGAGCCCGGTCAACAGCTGACGTCCCGCGCCCGGGAGGGCGACCTGGCGGCACGGGACGAAGGACGGGGCCCGCCCACGAAGCGATTGGTGGGCGGGCCCCGTCCTCGTGCTCGGGGAGAGAGGCTGACGGCTCGTCGGCCTCTCAGGCGTCGACGCGGGCGCGGGCTGCCTCGGCGCGGGTCCGCGCGGCCTCGTTGGCAGCGCGCACGATGTCGCGCGGCGAGACGGGGCGCACGCGCTCCGCCGAGGCTCGTGGAGCGCCGTCAACCGGCGCGACGAGTGAGGAGGGGACGACGGGAGCGGTGCGCTCGGGAGCCGGGTCGGCTGGGGCGCCGGCACCGGTTCCGACGAGGACGCCATGGGGCGCGGGAGCGGCTGCCTCGACCTGCTCAGCACCATCGGCCTCGGCGGTCTCACCCGCTCGGTCCGCGAGGGCGTCCTCGATCGTGTCGGTGGGGTCGAGGATCCCGGCGACGTCCTCGACGACGTCGCCGGCGGACTCCGCGGCGCCGGCGAGGAAGACGCGGCGCTCCGGGTCCTCGACCTCGTCGTCATCGTCGGCGGCGGCACGCGGCCCGCCGGACTCGTCCCCCGCAGCCTCGATGGCGGCCTCGGGCTCACCAGCACCCGTGGAGTCCTCGGTGGAGGTCTCGTCCTGGGCGGTCGCGCCGGTGCGCGCGGCCGTCTCCGCGTCCGTCACCCCCGCGACACGGGCGGCTTCCTCGGCGGTGGCAGCGTCGGCAGCGTCCTCGCTGGTGGCGTCACGGGCGTCACCGGTGGCGGCGACGGCAGCGGCCGCGCCGGTCGCCGTGGCACCCGACGCCACGGCACGGGCGGCACGCGTCTCCTCGGCCTTGTCGTCGATCATCTGCTTGAGCGACTTGTTGGTGGTACCGGCGTTGACCTCCGCGTTGACCTCCCCGGCGGCCTCGTCGGCGCTGCCGCGGGCGGCGTCGACGACCGACTTGATGGGGTTCTCGAAGTCCTTGCGGATCGCGTCGATGTCCTCTCCGAGGGCGTCACGGACGATCTTGCGCGGGTCGTAGTTGCGCGGGTCGAGGTCGGAGAGGTTGATGTCCGCGAGCTCGGGGCCGACCTCCTCAGCGATCTGCTGCTTGGCGTTGTCGAGGAAGAGACGCAGCTGACGCACCCACTGCGTGACCGTGCGGGTGTACTCGGGCAGGCGCTGCGGGCCGACCACGATGGCGATGACGAGGAGGATGACGAGGAACTCGCCACCGGAGATGCCGAACACGCGGCAAGTATAGGGAGCGGCCCGCGCGGCGGACGTGCGCCGTCCCACGCCGCCCGCGTGCGCATCGCCACGGCACCATGCGCCCGCCCGGGACGCGGACCTGGAACAATGAGCGCGCAGCCGACGCGCGCCGCGCGCGGCCCGGCACGGCGCGTCGAGCCAGGACGCAGGTTAGGAAAGGCCACATCGTGAGTGCTGACAAGACCCTCAGCTGGTCCTACACGGAGGACTTCGCCTCGGAGGGCGAGCCCGCCGCCCAGGCACGGGTGCGCGGTGTCGAGCTGGGCACGGATCCTGTCTCCGTCGGCACGGGTGCCGCCCTGCGCATGCTGACCGCCGCCGTGGGCGCCCGCTCCGTCGCGGAGATCGGCACAGGCACCGGCGTGTCAGGTCTCTGGCTCCTGGACGGCATGGGCCCGGCGGGTGTCCTCACCACGATCGACGTCGAGGCCGAGCTCCAGCGCGAGGCCCGTCGTTCCTTCGAGGCCGCCGGGTACCCGTCGTCGCGCACGCGCCTCATCCAGGGCCGAGCGGCCGACGTCATGCCCCGCATGGCCGCCCGCTCCTACGACATGGTCGTCCTCGACATCGACCCGGAGGAGGCCGCCGAGCTCGCCGAGAGCGCCATTCGCATGCTCCGGGCGGGCGGAGCCCTGGTGGTGACGCACGCCCTTCAGAACGACCACGTCGGTGACCCCGCGCGCCGCGACGCCCAGACCGTCGCGGCCCGCGAGCTCGGTCGCCGTCTGCGCGAGCGGGAGGACATGCTCACGACGCTCCTGCCCGTCGGCGACGGCCTCCTCGTCGCGGTGCAGGCCGCCTGAGAAGCGGACCACGCCGCCGGACGTCGGCCTGAGGCCGCCCTGCCGGCACGACGAAGGACCGGGTCCCTCACGGGGGACCCGGTCCTCTCTCGTACCGTTCCGCCTCACGGGCGGCGGCTCCGCGCGACGCGTCAGTGGCGCGTGACGGCCGTGGCGCTCAGATCTTGACGGAGGACAGAGCCTCCTGGAGCTCCTTGATCTCGTCCGGGGTGATCTCGACGACGAGGCGGCCGCCGCCCTCGAGCGGTACCCGCATGATGATCGAGCGGCCTTCCTTGACGACCTCGAGCGGCCCGTCTCCGGTCCTGGGCTTCATGGCAGCCATGGGCTCCCCTTTCGGTGCGTTTCCGCGGATCCTCCCCGCGCTACCAGGTGGATCTTACCGTATGGAACCCGCAAGCAGCGGGCAAAGGTGGCCGACTCCATTCAGGTTCAACCACTTTGCTGACGCCACGGCACGATCCAGTCGAGCGCCTCACTCCATCGCGTCGGCGGCCTCCACGGCCTGAGCGGCGGCCTCGGCCGCCGCCTGCGCCGCGGCGTCGGCACGAACCCGCCTCGCGGTGCCGACGACGAGCTCGACGGCCTCCTCAGCGGTGTCGACGACGTGGAGGAGGTCGGGGTCCTCCGGGGAGACGGTGCCCGCCTCGACGAGCGTCGAGCGGATCCAGTCAACCAGGCCGCCCCAGTACTCCCGTCCCACGAGGACCACGGGGAAGGAGAGGACCTTGCGCGTCTGGACGAGGGTGAGAGCCTCGAAGAGCTCGTCCATGGTCCCGAATCCGCCCGGCATGACGACGAAGCCGTCGGAGTACTTGACGAACATCGTCTTGCGGGCGAAGAAGTAGCGGAAGCTGACGCCGAGGTCGACGTACTCGTTCATGCCCTGCTCGTGCGGGAGCTCGATGCCGAGGCCGACGCTGACGCCGCCCGCCTCCTGGGCACCCTTGTTGGCGGCCTCCATGGCGCCGGGACCGCCTCCCGTGATGACCGCGTAGCCGGCGTCGGACAGTCGGCGGCCAATCTCCTCGGCGACGGCGTAGGAGGGGGCGTCGGGGCTCGTGCGCGCCGAGCCGAACACGCTGACCGCGGGCCCGAGCTCTGCGAGCGCGCCGAAGCCCTCGACGAACTCGGCCTGGATGCGCATGACGCGCCACGGGTCGTTGTGGAGCCAGTCGGTGTCGTCCCGGCTGGCCAGGAGGCGCGCGTCGGTCGTCTGGGCGGGGATCTGGGTGCCGCGCAGCAGCACCGGACCCTTGCGGTAGGACTCTCTCTTGGTCATAGGGGGAATGATCCACCCGTCGCGGGCGTGCTCCCTGAACAACACCCGGCCGCCGGGTGAACGCGGCCGCCCCCGCCGCGAGCGCGAGCTCAGGAGAGCCAGTCGCGCAGGACCTCGGCCACGCCGCGCACCTGGCCGACGGGGCAGTGCTCGTCGTCGGTGTGGGCGAGGAGGGCGTCGCCGGGGCCGAGGTTGACGGCCGGGATCCCGGCTGCGGAGAAGCGGGCGACGTCGGTCCACCCGTACTTGGGACCGACCGCTCCCCCGCGCCGGCGCACCGCGTCGATGAGCTCGGCGGCGAGCGGCGAGTCGAGGCCGGGGCGGGCGGCCGGGCTGAGGTCGTCCAGAGTGACGGTGACGGGACCGGTGCCGCCGTCGATAACGGGGTCGGTCGCACCGTCGTCGCCGCTCCCGTCGACGGGCAGGCCCGCGAGGACGCGCTTGGCGCGGGCGAGCGCGGCCTCGGCCGGGAGGTCCGGAGCGAAGCGGTAGTTGACGGCGATCCTGCACGACGGCGGGATAGTGTTCGCGGCCACGCCACCCTCGATGAGGGTGACGTTGAAGCCCTCGCGGTAGGCGAGGCCCTCGACGTCGACGGTGCGCACGGGCGCGGCGGCGGCGCGACCGATCAGCACGCCCGCGGCGTGGACGGCGTTGGCGCCCACCCAGGCGCGCCCGGAGTGGGCGGCACGACCCGGCACGTCGAGGATGAGGCGGAGGGTGCCGTTGCAGCCGCCCTCGATGTCGCCCGCGGTTGGCTCGCCGAGGACGGCGAGGTCCGCCGTGAACCAGTCGGGGTGGGCGTCGAGCGCACGGCCGAGTCCGTTGAGGGAGGCCTCGACCTCCTCGTGGTCGTAGAGGACCCAGGTGACGTCGCGGCGCGGGGCGGTGAGGGTGGCCGCGAGGTGGAGGATGACGGCGTCGCCGCCCTTCATGTCGACCGAGCCGCGCCCCCACAGGACCTCCGCGCCGTCGCGGGTCTCGAGGCGACCGGGGACGTTGCCCTCCGGCTGGTCGGGCGTGACGGCGACGGGCACGGTGTCGAGGTGCCCGGCGACGATGACGCGCTCTGCGAGGCCCAGGTTGGTCCGCGCGACGACGGTGTCTCCGTGCCGCAGGACCTCGAGGTGGTCGTAGGTCCGCAGAGCAAGCTCGACGGCGTCGGCGAGCCCGGTCTCCTCCCCGGAGACGGAGCGGACGTCGACGAGACCGCGGGCGATCTCGACGGGGTCGCCGTCCAGCGCGGGCAGGACGACGGGGGCGCTGGCGGGTCCGGGGCTCTCGGGCTGCTCGCTCATGCGGCCAGGGTACGGTCGGTGCCGTGACCTCTACTCAGGACGACAGCATCCGGATCCTGCGCGAGGACGACCCCGAGCACGCCCGGCTCCTCGCGGAGGGCTGGGAGGTCGTCGCGGAGTCATGGGGCGCCCGGCTCCGCCTCGGCGACGACGCCGACCTCTCCCTCCTCCTCGACGCGGTGGCAGTGGCCCAGGACGACGGCTACTCCGTGGAGCGGCTGCACGCCCAGGACGCCGAGGACCTTCGCACGCTTCAGGCCGCCGTGCTCCCCGACTACCCCGCCACGCCTGCGACACCCGCGACACCCGCGCCGGACGATCTCGAGGAGCTTCTGCGCACTGACCGCTGGCTCGCCTTCGGCGCCCGCGCCGCTGACGGGTCCCTCGCCGCCTTCACGACGATCGAGCATCTCGAGGACGAGGACCGCTGGGAGGTCGACCGGACCGCCGTCGCGCGCAAGCACCGGCGCCACGGCCTCGCGAAGGCCGTCAAGGCGCTCAGCATCCTCACGACCTACTCACTGGGAGCACGCGTGTGGGGCACCGGCGGGGCCGCGGTCAACGCCGGCAGCCTCGCCATGAACAAGGCGCTCGGCTTCGAGCTCGAGCCGCTCTGGCACTCGCTCCGGCGACCGGGAGCCTGAGTCCCGGACCTCAGTCCTGGCCGCCGCGGTGGGAGACCCGCTCGCGCCACATCGCCCACGGTCGCGCGCCTTCCCACGCCTCGACCGGGCGCATGGGAGTGAAGCCGAGGCGCTCGTAGACGCGTCCCGACTCGGGGGTCGAGGACTCGAGGTAGGCGTCGTCGTCCTCGGCGTCGATGATCGCGAGCCGGTAGCGCATGAGCGCGGTGCCGATCCCCCGGCCTCGGTGCTCGGGGGCGACTCCGAGGACCTTGAGGTACCAGGACGGCCGCTGCGGGCGGTGCGCCGCCACGACGTCGTCGGTGCGGGCGGCGCGCAGCGCGCCGGACAGCCCCAGGGCGCGCACGTAGCGCGGCAGGGTGCGCGCGTGACCGCGCAGGCCGACGTGGGTGCCCGTGGGGCAGATCCACACCCCGACCCCGACGATCCGTCCGTCGATCCGGGCGACGTCGACGGTGCCGGAGGGCAGCGGCCCGTCCTCGAGGATGCAGGCGAAGAGGCCGGCGGAGCGCGAGGGTGGCACGGGTCCGTGCAGGCCCAGCGTGGCGCGCAAGGGCGCGTCGTCCTGGAAGGCCTCGGCGAGGACGCGGGCGGCCTCGGACGCGTCCGCGGGTGCCGCGGGCGTGACGGAGCAGGCGGAGGCAGGGACCTCCGCACTCAGGCAGTAGGGCATAACTGAACCCTATGCCGCACTGACTGATCCGGGAGACCAGGATGTGAGGTCACGAGATGATCACGATCCCGCCCGGTGCCCAACCCCTCGCGTCAGCGCACGTGGAGCTGGCGCGCCGCCTCCGTGAGCGTGCCGGACAGGGACGGGTAGACGCTGAAGGCGTTCATCATCTGCTCGACGGTGAGGCGGTGCGTGACCGCCAGGGTGACGGCGAGGATCTGCTCGCTGGCCCGGGTGCCGACGACGACGCCGCCGAGGACCTCCCCCGTGCGGCGCTGCGAGAAGAGCTTGATGAAGCCCTCGTTGAGGCCGAGCATCTTCGCCCTCGGGTTGCGCGCGAGCGGGACGGTCGTGGAGACGGCGTCGTACTCGCCGGTGGAGGCCTCGGCCTCGGTGATGCCGATGGCGGCGATCTCGGGGACGGTGAAGACCGCCTGGGCGACGGTCTCGACGGCGAGCGGGGCGACGGCGTCGCCGAGGGCGTGGCGCATGGCGGTGCGCCCCTGCATGGCGGCGACGGAGGCGAGCGGGAGGACGCCGGTGCAGTCGCCGGCGGCGTAGACGCGGTAGGCCGTCGTGCGCGAGACCCGGTCCACCCGGACGTGGCCGGACTCCGTGACGCCGACGCCCGCCTCCTCCAGGCCGATCCCGTCGGTTGCGGGGACGGCGCCGACCGCCATGAGGCAGTGCGATCCCGAGACGACCCGTCCGTCAGCGAGGGTCACCTCGACGCGCTCGTCCTCGGTCCCCTCCCCCACGACCCGGGCAGCCTGGGCACGAGCGCCGGAGAGGACCTCCATGCCTCGGCGCCGGAAGCCGGCCTCGACGAGGTTCGCGGCGTCCGCGTCGACAGTGGGGAGGACCCGATCGCGGCTGGAGACGAGGGTGACACGGGAGCCGAGCGCGAGGTAGGCGCCGGCGAACTCCGCACCGGTCACGCCGGAGCCGACGACGATGAGGTGCTCGGGGAGCTCGGCGAGGTCGTAGAGCTGGGTCCAGGTGAGGATCCGCCTGCCGTCGGGCGCCGCGTCCGGCAGGACGCGCGGGCGGGCGCCGGTGGAGACGAGGACGACGTCGGCGAGCAGGTCGCGCTCGACCCCGGCCTCGCGGCCGTCGCCCTCGGCGACGTGGACGGTGCGGACCCCCTCGTCGTCGAGCGTCCCGAGACGACCGCGGCCGCGGATCACCTCGATGCCCTTCTCGGCCATGCGCGCGGTGAGGTCGCGCGACTGGTCACCGGCGAGACCGCGCACCCGGCCGTTGACGGCCCCGAGGTCGACGTGAGCGACCTGCTCGCCGTCACCGACGGTGATGCCGAGCTCGTGGGCCTGCTCGGTGGTGGTGAGCCACTCGGCGGTGGCGATGAGGGTCTTGGACGGGACGACGTCCGTGAGAACGGCGGAGCCGCCGATGCCCTTGGCCTCGATGAGCTGGGTGCGCGCCCCGAGCTGGGCCGCGACGAGGGCGGCCTCGTAGCCGCCGGGGCCGCCGCCGAGGATGACGACCCGCAGGCCCTGGCGCACGGGCGAGGCGCCGGGGTCGAGGTCGGTGCGACGCAGGCTCGGGGCGCCGGCCGGGGCACCGGCGACGGCGGCTCCCGCCGGGCGCGAGCGCTCCGCCCCCGTCTCGGAGGCGTCAGGGGCGGTCGGTCGACCGGTGCCGGCGCTCTGCGTCGTCGTCGTGCTCGTGCGTGCGTCGTCGGGGTGCTGCGTGCTCATCCTCACATCATGCCTGCTGCACGCGCGCCGGGGGGCGGGACGACGCCCCCACGAGGCCCGCCGCTCTCGCCCCGGGCCGCATCCGAGACTAACCTCGCCCGCCTGTGATGAGCACATAAGTATGCGGTCGATGCTCGATCTACTCAAGCTGAACGGCGACGAGGTGACGGGGACGCCGGTGCCGTGAGCCACGGCACGCGCGCGGACGAGCACGCGGAAACGTTGCGAGCGCGCGCCGCACCTGTGGTCACCACCACCCATGAGCACGGTCACGACACACGCGATCCGCGTCGTCGTCCCGGTAGCGTCGGATGCATGACCCAGTCCCCCGAGGCCGCTCTCAACGCTGACCAGACCTCTCTCATGAACGCCGTCAACGCCTGGATCGACGAGGATCCCGACGCCGCCACCCGTGACGAGCTCCGTGCCCTCCTCACCACCTCCCAGGCCGGCACCCCCTCCGAGCGGGAGGCCGCCACGGCCGAGCTCGCCGACGCCTTCTCCGGAACGCTCCAGTTCGGCACCGCCGGGCTGCGCGGCCGCCTCGGCGGCGGCCCCAACCGCATGAACCGCGTCGTCGTCATCCGCGCGGCAGCCGGCCTGGCCGCCTACCTGCGCGAGACCCTCGGAGAGGGCTTCACGGTCGTCATCGGGTACGACGCCCGGCACAACTCCGACGTCTTCGCGCGCGACACCGCCAGCGTCGTCACCGGGGCCGGGGGCAGGGCGATCCTCTTCGACCGCTGCGCCCCCACCCCGGTCCTCGCCTTCGCCCTGCGCAGCCTCGGCGCCGACGCCGGCGTCATGGTGACCGCCTCGCACAACCCGCCTCAGGACAACGGCTACAAGGTGTACCTCGGTGGCCGCGCCGTCACCGACTCCGGCCAGGGCGCCCAGATCGTCCCGCCCTACGACGGCGAGATCGCCTCCCGGATCGCCGCCGTCGGCGCCCTCGCCGACGTCCCCATGCCGGAGTCCGGCTGGGAGACCATCGGCACCGAGCTCATCGAGGAGTACACGGACGTCGCCTCCCGCGTCGCGCGCACCGGCGCCGCCGCCCCGCTCAAGATCGTCCTCACCGCCATGCACGGCGTGGGCGGCGAGATCTGCCGCGAGGCCCTGTACCGCGCCGGCTTCGACGACGTCGTCGTCGTCCCCGAGCAGTTCGAGCCGGACCCGGACTTCCCCACCGTTTCCTTCCCGAATCCGGAGGAGCCCGGCGCCCTCGACCTCTCCCTGGCACTGGCAAAGGAGGTCGGCGCGGACCTCGTCCTCGCCAACGACCCCGACGCCGACCGCTGCTCCGCGGCCGTCCCCGACGAGCACGCCCCCGGCGGCTGGCGCCAGCTCACCGGTGACGAGGTCGGCTCCGTGCTCGGAGAGCAGGCGGCCGAGCTCGCCTCCTTCACCGGCACCGGGATCCTCGCGAACTCCATCGTCTCCTCCCGGCTCCTGCGCCGCATCGCCCAGGCGCACGGCCTCGGCCACCGCATCACGCTCACCGGCTTCAAGTGGATCAGCCGCGTGCCGCACCTCGTCTACGGCTACGAGGAGGCCCTCGGGTACTGCGTCGACCCGCTGTCCGTGCGGGACAAGGACGGCATCTCCGCCTCGGTGCGCCTCGCCGTCCTGGCGAGCGTCCTCAAGCAGCAGGGGCGGACGATCACGGACCTCCTCGACCGCCTCGCCCGCGAGCACGGGCTGTACGCGACGAGCCCGCTGAGCGTGCGCGTCGAGGACCGCTCCTTCATCACCGACTCTATGGAGCGCCTGCGCGCCGGCGGCGCCCCTGCCCGCCTGGCTGGCTCCCCCGTCGTCGACGTCTTCGACCTCCTCGACGGCGCCAGCGACGGGAACGGGAAGCAGCTCCCGCCCACGGACGGCCTCATCTTCAAGACCGCCGACGACGACCGCGTCGTCATCCGCCCCTCCGGCACCGAGCCCAAGCTCAAGTGCTACTGCGAGGTCGTCGTGCCGGTGGACGCGGAAGACCCGGTCGAGGTCGCGCGTCGCACGGCCGCCGAGCGCCTCGAGGAGATCAAGTCCGACCTGCGCGGCGTGCTCGGCATCGCCTGAGCACCTGAGACGGACGGCCCGGCCCGGGTCAGTGATCGCTGACCGGGGCCGCGCCGTACCTCACCGAGGTCGGTTGAGCGAGGACTCAGCCCTCGAGTCCCTCCAGGATCGCGACGCTCGCGGAGACACCGAGGCGGCTCGCACCGGCCTCGATCATGGCGAGGGCGGTCTCAGCGTCGCGGATGCCGCCCGAGGCCTTGACCCCGAGCCGGTCGCCGACGGTGGCGCGCATGAGCTCGACGGCGTGGACGGAGGCGCCGCCGGCCGGGTGGAAGCCCGTCGACGTCTTGACGAAGTCGGCGCCGGCCCGTTCGGAGGCCTCGCACACGGCGACGATCTCGTCGTCGGTGAGGGCGGCGGACTCGATGATGACCTTGAGGAGGTGCTCCCCCACGGCCTCCTTGACGGCCCGGACGTCCGCCTCCACGGCGTCGTAGTCATGCTCCTTGACCTGCTTGAGGTTGACGACCATGTCGACCTCGTCCGCGCCCTTGGCCACGGAGTCGGCGGCCTCGGCGGCCTTGACGCTCGTGGCGTGCGCGCCGGAGGGGAAGCCGCACACGGTGGCGACCTTCAGTCCCTCGGGGACCTCGACCGGCAGCTGGTTCGGAGAGACGCACACGGAGAAGGTGCCGAGCTCGGCCGCCTGCGCGATGAGCGCGGCGACCTGCTCACCGGTGGACTCGGGCTTGAGGAGGGTGTGGTCAATGATGGCGGCGACGTCGCTGCGCTGGCTCATGGGGTTCCTCTCGGGTCGGGGTGGTGACGCCGGCCGGGGCGGGCCGGGCTCTGGGTGAAGGCTACGGGTTCAGCGTCCCGCGGCGAGACGCACGAGCTCGCGGCACACGCGGTAGGACGCCGCGAAGGAGGGCAGCGGCAGGAGCTCGGCGGCGGAGTGGAAGTTGTGGGCTCCCGTGAACACGTTGGGCGTGAAGATCCCCTGCGTCGAGAGCCAGGAGCCGTCGGTTCCGCCGCGCATGGCGAGCGGGATCGGGGCGATGCCGAGGCGCTCGAGCGCGGTGCGCACGTGCGTCAGGGCGTGCTCGTTGCCCGGGGTACGGGCGTCGGCGAGGTTGGCGTAGACGTCGTCGACCTCGAGCGCGAAACCGGCCCGGGGATGGGCCGCGGCGACCTCGTCGACGATCCGTCGCAGCCGGTTCTTCTTCTCCTCGTAGCCGGCCCGGTCGTGGTCCCGGATGGAGATGGTGAGCGTGCACGTCGACTGGTCGCCGACGACGTCGTGGACCCAGACGTAGCCCTCCCGGTCCTCGGTGTGCTCGGGGGTCTCGAGCGGGTCGAGGCGGGCGATGAGCTCCGAGGCGATGAGGATCGGGTTGACGAGGACGCCCTTGCCGCTCATCGGGTGGGTGGCGACGCCCGCGACCCGCAGGGTGCAGGTGGCGGCGTTGAAGGTCTCCTCGACGACCTCGCCGATCTCGCAGGAGTCGAGCGTGTAGGCCCAGGCGACGTCGAAGCGGCCCAGGTCCATGGTGCGCACGCCGCGCAGGCCGATCTCCTCGTCGGGGACGAAGGAGAGGACGACGTCGCCGTGCGGCTCCCCCTCCCCTGCCGCGTCGGCGGTGAGCAGGTCGCAGGCGAGCTGCATGACGGTGGAGACGCCGGCCTTGTCGTCGGCGCCGAGCACGCTCGTGCCGTCGGAGACGAGGATCCGCTGCCCGGCGTAGCGGGCGAGCTCGGGGTGCTCGGTCAGGCGGATCCGGGCGCCCGTGGCGGGGTCCTGGATGAGGTCTCCGCCGTCCGAGACGCCGTCGTAGTCGACGGCACGGGCGCGCACGACGGGGCTCAGGCCGGAGTCGACGGTGTCGAGGTGGGTGCAGAAGCCGATGGCCGGGGCGCTCGGGTCCGTGGCAGGGACCCGAGCCGTGAGGACGCTGGTCTCCGAGAGGTGGACGTCGGCGGCGCCTGCTGCCGTGAGCTCGGTGGCGAGCAACCGGGCGAGCTCGCGCTGCCCCTCGCTCGTAGGCAGCTCGGTGCGTGATGCGTCGGACTGGCTGGGGATCGCGCTGTAGCGCAGGAACCGGCCCGCGAGGGCGTCCTCGAGGGCGGCCCCGGTCGGGGCGCCGGCGATCGGTGCCCGTGCCGGTGCCGGGATTCCGTTCCCGTCCACCTCACTCACGCGGTCATCCTGCTGCGCCACGGCTCAGCCGATCCGGTCGAGGACGACACCGGCCTCCCGGCGGGCGACGGCGTCAGCGGAGGCCTGGGAGCCGGGCTCGGAGATGGTGAGCCCGCCCGCCAGGGCCTCGAGCGCGCGGCCGAAGCGCTCGGGCGTCGCCGTGTGGAGCGTGAGGAGCGTCTGCCCCTTGCGGACGGTGTCGCCCGGCTTGGCGTGCATCTCGACGCCCGCGACCGCCTGGACCGGGTCCTCCTTGCGAGCGCGCCCGGCTCCGAGGCGCCATGCGGCCACGCCGACGCTCAGCGCGTCGAGCTCGGTGAGCACGCCGTCGTCGGGGGCGGTGACGGTCTCGGTCTCGGGCGCGACGGGCAGGGGCGCGTCAGGGTCGCCGTCCTGGCGGGCGATCATCTCGTGCCAGACGTCCATGGCGCGGCCGTCGGCGAGGGCGGCACGCAGCTCGGGCTCCTCGACCGGGTGGCCGGCGGCGGCGAGCATCTCGGAGGCGAGCGCCACGGTGAGGTCGACGACGTCCTTCGGGCCGCCGCCGGCGAGGACCTCGAGGGACTCGCGGACCTCGAGGGCGTTGCCGGCGGTGAGGCCGAGCGGGGTCGACATGTCGGTGAGGAGCGCGCGGGTGGTGGTCCCGGCGTCCTTGCCCAGGGCGACCATCGTCTCCGCGAGCTCCCGGGCGTCAGCCATCTCCTTCATGAAGGCGCCGGAGCCGACCTTGACGTCGAGGACGAGGGCTCCAGTGCCCTCGGCGATCTTCTTGCTCATGATCGACGAGGCGATGAGCGGCACGCAGGAGACTGTGCCCGTGGTGTCGCGCAGCGCGTAGAGCTTCTTGTCCGCGGGGGCGAGGCCGCTTCCGGCGGCGCAGATGACGGCGCCGGGGCCGTCGACGCCGAGCATCGCGTCGATCTCGTCGTTGGACAGGGCGGCCCGCCAGCCGGGGACCGACTCGAGCTTGTCGAGGGTGCCGCCGGTGTGCCCGAGGCCGCGACCGGAGAGCTGGGGAACGGAGACTCCGAAGACCGCGACCAGCGGGGCGAGGGGCAGGGTGATCTTGTCCCCGACGCCGCCGGTCGAGTGCTTGTCCGCGGTGGGTCGGCCGAGGCCGGAGAAGTCCATGCGCTCGCCGGAGCGGATCATGGCGTCGGTCCAGCGGGCGATCTCGGCGCGGTCCATCCCGTTGAGGTAGATCGCCATGGCCAGGGCGCTCATCTGCTCGTCGGCGACGACGCCGCGGGTGTAGGCGTCGATGACCCAGTCGATCTGGGCGTCGGTGAGGCGGGCGCGGTCGCGCTTGGCGGCGATGACGTCGACGGCGTCGAAGGGCTCGACGGCGGGGGTGGTGGTCATGGTTCTCCTCAGTGGTGGTCTGCGGTGGCGGCGCCGGGGACCGCGGCGAGGTCGCCGTCGGTGAAGCGGCCGGGAAGGACCTCGTCGATGGTCATCGTGCCCGCGGGCATGGCGAGCAGCATGCCGGGGGCGGCGTGCTCGGAGAGGACCTGGCGGCAGCGGCCGCACGGCGAGCAGGGCTCGCCGCGCCCGTCGACGCAGGCGAAGGCGACGAGGCGGCCTCCCCCCGTGCGCACGAGCTCGGAGACGAGGCCGCACTCAGCGCACAGCGCGACGCCGTATCCGGCGTTCTCGACGTTGCAGCCGGACACTAGGCGGCCGTCGTCGACGAGGGCCGCGGCTCCGACCCGGAAGCGCGAGTACGGGGCGTAGGCGTGCTCCATGGCCTCGACGGCGAGGGCGCGCAGCCGCTCCCAGGTCACGTCGTCGATGGGCGGGACGTCCTGTGCTGCTGTGGTCACAGGACCATCATCGCGCAGCGCCCCGATCGCTCGCGATCCTGAGCCCACCCGCGCGCGTCGCCGCGCGGCCCCGGCACCGCACCATGGCCTCGTCATGAGGATGTACCAATCTCGGCGCGGAGAACAGCCGATCTCGGCGGGGAGGGCGACGGCCGCCCCCGCGGGTGCGGGAGCGGCCGTCACGGGACCGTGCTGGAGCGCCGGTCACGGGTAGGGGACGCCCTCCGCGGCGGGGGCGCGCACCTTCCCGACGAAGCCGGCGACGGCGAGGATCGTCACGATGTAGGGGATCATGAGGATGAAGTTCGACGGGATCGGGGTGCCGACGACGGACAGGGTCTGACCAACGGAGGTCGCGAAGCCGAAGAGCAGCGCCGCGTAGAGCGTGCCGACCGGGTTCCAGGCTCCGAGGATCATGGCGGCCAGGGCGATGTAGCCGTTGCCGGCGGAGATGTCCTTGGTGAAGGACAGGCCGGAGCCGATGGTGAAGAAGGCTCCGCCGAGGCCGGCGAGCGCGCCGCCGAGCATCAGGTTGTTGACGCGGGTGCGCATGACCTTGATGCCCACGGTGTCGGCGGCCTTGGGGTGCTCGCCGACCGCGCGCATGCGCAGGCCCCAGCGGGAGCGGAAGAGCATGAAGGAGAGCACGGCGACGGCCGCGTACATGAGGTACACGAGGATCGTCTGCTTGAAGAGCACGGGGCCGATGACGGGGATCTGGGCGAGGCCCGGGATCAGCAGCGTCGGCAGGTGCATGGCCTGGTTGAGGTTCTTCGAGTCCGTCAGCACGGTGGAGAACAGGAAGCTGGTCAGGCCGGACACGAGGACGTTGAGGACGACGCCGACGACGACCTGGTTGACCCGGTACTTGAGGCCGAACAGGGCCAGGAGCAGGGCGACGAGGACGCCGGCGAGCGGTGCGGCGAGAAGTCCCACCCAGGGACTGCCGGCGGCCGAGGCGACGACCGCGCCGAGGAAGGCCCCGCCGAGCAGCTGGCCCTCGATGGCGATGTTGATCGTTCCGGAGCGCTCTCCGACGACGCCGGCGAGCCCGCCGAAGACGAGCGGCACGGAGAGGGCGAGGGTCGAGGACAGGATCGTCACGAGCGGCATGACGGTCGAGCGGCCGGCACCGGCCCACGTGAGGAAGGCCAGGACGAAGGCGAGACCGAGGACGACGCCGACCCAGGTGGCCACGCGGCGGCGGGCGACGGCCCGGACCCACGCGAAGGCGGTCGCCGCCAAGGCCAGGACGAGCATCGCGAGGATCGTGCCGCGGGCACCGACGGTGACGTCGGAGATCTGGAAGAAGTCGGCGCTGGTCGCCACCTTGAAGGATGTCGTTCCGTGGGCGGTGGCGGCCATGAGGGCGCAGAGGAGGGAGACGACGACGCCCGTGACGGGCACCTTGAGGGCGACGGGCTCGCGGACCTCGCCGGCGGTGACGGCCGTCGAGCCGCTGGTCGTGGTGGCGGTGGTGGCGCTCATGACTCAGGCCTCCTGTCCGGCGGTGGTCGGGGTGGCGGCGTCGTGGGACGAGGCTCGCGCGGCGTCGCGCTGCTTGCGCTTCCACGAGCCCGGCGCGGGCAGGTGGTAGATCGCGCGGACGAGCGGCGGGGCGGCGATGAAGAGGACGATCGTGGACTGGAGGACCAGGACGATGTCGATCGGGGTGCCGGTGGCCGCCTGCATGGTCGTGCCTCCGGCGGTGAGGGCTCCGAAGAGCAGGCCGGCCAGGACCGTGCCGAGCGGGGTCGAGCGGCCGAGGAGCGCCACCGTCATGGCGTCGAAGCCGACGGTTCCGGCGATCGAGGTCGTGAGGTAGTGCTGGGTGCCGAGGACGGGACCGGTGGCGGCGAGGCCGCACAGGGCGCCGGAGACGATCATGACGAGGGCGGTCACCTTGGGCACGTTGATGCCGGCGGTGCGGGCCGCGTCGGGGTTGAGACCGGTGGCGCGGAACTGGAAGCCGATCTCGCTGCGCTCGAGGAGCCACCACACGAGGACCGCCGCGAGGAGGGCGACGACGAAGCCGAGGTGGAGGCGGAAGGAGTCGCCAAGGAGGAGGGGGTACTCGGCGTTGTCGGCGACGGACAGCGACTTGGGGTTCGCGTTGCCCTTGCCGATGAAGGCGTCGGTGGTGAGGACGTGCGCCAGGAGGAAGGTGGCGATCGAGTTGAGCATGATGGTCGTGATGACCTCGCTCGCCCCTGTGGTCGCCTTGAGAACGCCCGAGATGCCGCCCCAGATCGCGCCACCGAGGATGGCGCCGATGATGGCGACGAGCAGGTGCACGCCCGCGGGCAGGTTCCAGGCGAAGCCGGCGTAGCCGCCGAGGATCGCCCCGAGCATGATCTGGCCCTGGCCGCCCACGTTGAACAGGCCCGCGCGGAAGGCGACGGCCATGCCGAGCCCGGCGAGGATGAGGGGCGTGGCGACCGTGAGGGTCTCCGTCATGGGGCGCCACATGCGGGCCGTCGTCGTGGCCTGCCAGTCGAAGATGCTGCCTCGGACGAGCGCGGTGTAGGCCTCGGAGAGCGAGGTGCCCGCGGCGTTGAACCAGTCACTCGGTCGGGCGAAGAAGTAGGTGGAGGCGGCCCGCACGTCCGGGTCCGCGATGAGGATGAGGACGGACCCCACGATCATCGCGGTGAAGACGGCGAGGACGCCCATGAGGACGCTCGACTCTGCGATCTGACGGAGCACGGGCGGCCTGGCCTCTCGGTGCTCGTCGGCGGTGCCGGCGGCCGGCGCGGTGGTGGCCTGGCTCATCGGTTCTCCTCGCTCGTGGTGGGTGCGGTGGTCGCCTCCGCGTCCGTGGCGGCGATCGCCGCCTCGGCGGTGGTGCGGCCCGGGTCCTCGGTCGCGGTGCGGGCCCCGGAGCCGGCGACCGCGCCGTCGGCGTCGGCGTCGGTGACGAGCTCGGACTCGTCGATCCCGAGGAGGGCGGCTCCGCCGGCCGCGCCGGTGGACTCGGCCTCGGGGTCCGCCGCGGAGGCGTCGGTGTCCGTGCGGGACAGGGCCTCCTCGAGCGGGACGCCGGCCATCATGAGGCCGAGGACGTCGCGCGGGGTCTCCGGGCCGACGATCCCGACGACGCGGCCGTGGTACATGACGGCGATGCGGTCGGAGAGGGCGTACACCTCGTCGAGCTCGCTGGAGATGATGAGGACGGCGGTGCCGTTGTCGCGCTCCTCGACGATGCGCTTGTGGACGAACTCGATGGAGCCGACGTCGAGGCCGCGGGTCGGCTGGGAGGCGACGAGGGCCTTGAGCGGCCGGGAGAGCTCGCGGGCGAGGATCGCCTTCTGGGCGTTGCCGCCGGACAGGGTGGAGATCGGGTCGCCGACGTCGTTGACGCGCACGTCGAACTCGTCGCGCAGGTGCTCGGCGTTGGCGCGCACCTTGGCGGGACTGATCGAGGGGCCCGCCCCGAAGGCCGGGTCGTCGTAGCGGTCGAGGATCATGTTCTCCGCGATGGAGAAGCCGGCGACCATGCCATCTGCTGACCGGTCCTCGGGGACGAAGCCGAGCCCGGCGCCGAGGCGCTGGTGGACGGACAGGTGCGTGACGTCGCGGCCGCCGAAGGCGACGGCCCCCGCTGCGGGGGCGGTGAGGCCGAGGATGACCTCGCCGAGCTCGGTCTGGCCGTTTCCCTGGACGCCGGCGACGCCGAGGATCTCCCCGTCGCGGACCTCGAGGCTGACGTCGTCGAGGAGGGGGACGCCGTCGTCGACGACGGTGACGTCCTTGAGCTCGAGGCCGACCTCACCGGGCCGGGCGGGGGCCTTCTCCACGGAGAGGGAGACCTCGTGCCCGACCATGAGGCCGGCGAGCTCGGTCGCGGAGGCGGTCGGCAGCGCGGTGCCGACGACCTTGCCGCGGCGGATCACGGTGATCGTGTCCGCGACCTCGCGGATCTCGCGGAGCTTGTGGGTGATGAAGACGATGGAGGTCCCTGCGGCCTTGAGCTCGCGCATGATGTCCATGAGCTCGTCGGTCTCCTGGGGAGTGAGCACGGCGGTGGGCTCATCCAGGATGAGGACCTTGGCGTCGCGGGAGAGGGCCTTGATGATCTCGACGCGCTGCTGGACGCCGACGGGGAGGTCCTCGATGTACGCCTCGGGGCGGACGTCGAAGCCGAAGCGCTCCGAGATCTCCCTGACCCTGGCGGCGGCGGCCCTGGCGTCGATGACGCCGGCCGCCCTGGTGGGCTCGTAGCCCAGGGCGACGGACTCGGCGACGGTGAAGACGGGCACGAGCATGAAGTGCTGATGGACCATGCCGATGCCGGCGGCCACGGCGTCACCGGGCCCGCTGAAGGTGACGGGCTCGCCGTCGATGAGGATCTCGCCGCCGTCGGGCCGGTAGAGCCCGTACAGGACGTTCATGAGTGTGGACTTGCCGGCTCCGTTCTCGCCCAGGAGGGCGTGGATCTGGCCGGGCTCGACCGTGATGTCGATGTGGTCGTTGGCCACGAGCGGTCCGAAGACCTTCGTGATCCCGCGGAGCTCTAGGCGCACGGGGGGCTCGCTTCCGTCGGCTGTGCAGGGGGGGGTGAGAGAGATGGCTGGGCGGCGGGCCCGAGCGGACGGCCGGGAGAGAGCACAGGTCGCCCGTGTGCCCGTGGGGCGTCCCTCCGCACCGAGGCCGACTGACGCCGCCGCACCGGGCGGGGTGGCGGCGTCAGCCAGCGTCTCAGTGCGTCATGCGCGAACGTGCTGGGGGCGCGTCAGGACGGGTCGTAGGGGGTTGAGACCTCGAGCTTGCCGTCGATGATCTGCTGCTGCAGGTCCTTGACCTCGGTCTGGACGTCCTGAGGGACCTTGGAGGACCAGTCGTTGTAGTCGGCGATGCCGACGCCCCCGTTCTTCAGGGTGCCGATGTACGGGTCGGCGGTGAACTTGCCCTGCTGGGCCTGGTCGACCGTGTCGTAGACGGCGGTGCCGATCTCCTTGACGATGGAGGTCATGATGATGCTGCCGTCGGAGGTGGACTTGTAGCCGTCAGCGTCGACCCACACGACGCCGTTGTCGCCCCCGGCCGCCTTGACGGAGGAGAGGGTCCCCAGGCCGACGGGACCGGCGACCGGGAGGATGATGTCGGCGCCCTGGGAGAGGAACTGCTCGGTGAGCTGCTGGCCCTTGGTGGTGTTGGAGAAGTCTCCGACGAAGGAGCCGGCGTCGGGGTTCTTGCTGTCCCAGCCGAGGACCTGGACGTCCTTGCCCTTGTCCTCGTTGTACTTGGCGACGCCCTGCGCGAAGCCGTCCATGAAGATCTGGACGGTCGGGATGGCCTGACCACCGTAGGTGGCGACCTTGCCGGACCTCGATGTCCCGGCCGCGGCGTAGCCGGCGAGGTAGGCGGCCTCGGAGGTCTTGAAGATGAGGGGCCTGGCGTTCTTGAGGCCGTCCTCGGTGAAGCTCGAGTCGATGAGGGCGAACTCGATGTCGGGGTTGGCCTTGGCGGCCTTCGTCATGTCCTCGGCGAGGTTGAAGCCGACGCCGATGATGAGGTTGCAGCCCTGCTGGACGAGCGAGTCGACGTTGGTCGGGTAGTCCGCGGCCGACTGGGACTCGACGGCGATCTCCTTGACGCCGAGCTCGGACTTGGCCTTGTCGAGGCCCTCCTTGCCGGATTGGTTGAAGGACTGGTCGTCGAAGCCGCCCTCGTCGGAGACCATGCAGGCGGTGAAGTCGGAGGAGCCGGCCTTCGCGCCCGAGGAGGAGCTGGAGGAGGAGTCGGAGGGCGCGGAGCCGCAGGCGGCGAGGGAGAGCGCGGCGGCGAGGCCGAGCGCCATGGCGGAGTAGGTCTTCTTCTTCAACGGGGTCTCCAAGGGGGATGAGCTGACCGCCCGCCGGGGTGGTCGGGCGCGTTCGCTGACAGGATAGACGGTCCGCGTTAACGCGACGACGCCCCATCGTTACCTTGCGGTCACAGTCCTCCTCGTGACGCCGCGCACGTGGTGTACCCCACTCCCGCCGGTCGCCGATCCACCCGCGAGACCTCTCCGCGGGTGCGGGTACGGGTACGGGCGACGCCCGTACCGGCGCCGTCAGCTCCGCCACTCACAGCAGGGCGTCGCGCCCCTCCGCCTTGAGACGGTCGACGACGCCCTTGACCTGCTGCCCACTGGCCGGCGTCGTGATGAGGAGCGCGTCGGGCGTGTCCGCGACGACGACCCCGGGCACGCCGAGGAGGACCACCTTCCGGCCCGTCGTCGAGGCCACCAGCGCGCCGTCGGACCCAACGGCCTCGACGTCGGCCGCCGGTCCGCCCTCGGCGGTGGCGTCGAGAACCGCGACGCCCGCGGTGGGGCCCTCCGTGCGCGGCGCGACGAGCTCGGACAGGGCGTCGAATCCGCCCACGTCATCCCAGCCCATGGCGGCCGGGACGGTGGCCACTCCCCCGGCGGCCGCGACGGGCTCGGCGATCGCGTGGTCGATGGCGATCTTCTCGAGGCCGGGCCAGGTCGCCGCGAGGACCTCCTCACGCTCGGGCCCGTCCCAGGCGGCGGCGATGGCCTCGATGCCCGCGGCGAGCTCCGGCTTCTGGGCGGCGAGGTGGTCGAGCAGGACACCGGCGCGGGCGACGAACATCCCGGCGTTCCAGCGGTAGTCGCCGGTAGCGAGGTACTCCGCGGCCGTCGCGGCGTCGGGCTTCTCGGTGAAGCCCAGGACGCGGCGCCCGTCCGGGGCCCCGGCGACGTCGGTGGGCTCGCCGGCGTGGATGTAGCCGAAGGCCGTCGACGGGCCGGTCGCCTCGATGCCGATGGTGACGACCCATCCCTCGCGGGCGAGCGCGGCGGCCTGACGCACGGCCCCCTCGAAGGCGGTCTCGTCGGCGATCGTCTGGTCCGCCGCGAAGGAGCCGACGATGGCGTCGCGTCCCTCGCGCTCCGCGATGACGGCGGCGGCGAGGCCGATGGCGGCCATGGAGTCGCGCGGGAGGGGCTCGGTGAGGAGGTTCTCGCGCGGGACGCCGGGGAGCTGGTCGGCGACGGCGGCGACGTGGGCGAGGCCCGTGACGATCGTCGTGCTCGCCGCGACGGGCTCGAGGCGCGCGACCGTGCCCTGGATGAGGGTGCGCCCGGCACCGGTGAGGTCGAGGAGGAACTTGGGGTGGTCGCGGCGGCTGAGCGGCCACAGACGCGTCCCGGCTCCACCGGCTGGGATGATGGCGTGAATGGGTCGGTCGTCGGACGCTGCGGCGGCGCCCGCCGCGGTCTGCTCGCTCGTGGTGCTCACCGGGTCAGGGTAGACGACGAGCGCGCCCGCACCGACGGGTGCGGGCGCGCTCGGTCCGTCGCGGCGCGCGATCAGTCGCCCAGGTAGCGGCGACGAGCCGCCTCGAGGTTCTTCCTGGCGCGGTTGTAACGCCACCGGTTGACGCGCGACCCGAGCCGGGAGGCGTCGGCGGGCTCGCCGTCGACGGCGCGGCCGTTCTCGTCGAGCTCGACGGGCGGGACGTAGTCCGGGTGGGCGGTGGTGTCGACCTCGACCGTGCCGGAGATCGACTGACGCGGCCACGCGAGGGTCTCCGGCACCGAGAGGGTGACGTAGTTCGGGCGCTGGGTCGCGTGGACCTCGTCGGGGTGGTCGATGTTCTGAGGACGCGGCGGGTTCGCCATCCAGGCGCTCACGTAGAGGACCACGCGTGCGGCCAGGTGGAGCCAGAGGATGAGGACGATGATCGCGGCGAAGGAGGCGAGCAGCGGGTTGTCGGTGACGCTTCCGACGGCGCTCGTCCCGAGCTGGCGCAGGACGCCGAAGCCGATCGCGGCGATGACGGAGCCCCAGACATAGTCCTTCTTGGGCGGTCGCACGCCGCACACCCAGATGATGAGGGCGAAGGTGCCGGCGTCGAGGAGGAAGGAGACTCCCAGGGTCAGGATCGTGCCACCGGGCCCGGAGATCCATCCGGGCAGCGAGCTGATGGCGCTGGCGAGCGTGTTCGTCACGATCGAGGCCAGCGCCGTCGCGACGACGGAGACCATGATGACGAGGAAGCCGATGAGGTTCCACAGCTGGTTCATCACGGCGTTCTCCGGCAGCCGGACGATGCCGAACATGGCGCGCACGCCGGACTTGAGCGCGCCCATGAGGCCCATCGCGGAGTAGATGAGGGCGAGGATCGCGATGATGGACCCGATGTTGAGCGCGGAGCTCACCTGGAGCTGGTCCATCGTGACCAGGCCGTTCCCGGAGCCGTCGTCGATGACGCCGGGGAGCATCGCGTTGATGGCGTTCATGACGGCGTCGCGGACGTGGGGGTTCCGGCCGATGGTGGCCATGAGGAAGCTGATGCCGATCGCGAGGGCCGCGAAGGAGGAGAAGAGTCCCGTGTAGGCGATGCCGCCGGCGATGAGGGCGCCGCGGCCCGTTCCGTAACGGGCGAGGAGCCGCCCCACGCGGGACCGGTTGTACCGGTCCACGAGGCCCATGGCCTTGCCGCCGACGCCACCGGAGGGGTCGTTGCGCTCGTCGGCGCTGACCTCGTCACCGCGCGCGTTGGCGGGGACGTCGATCTTCGCGGCGCCCGCGGCGGTGGCGCCGGTGCTGGTGCTGTCGTCCGCGTCCGTCCGGTCGTCCGCGGCGGCACGGGCGGCCGCGACGCGGCGGCCCTCGTCGCGGGAGTCGAGCGCGGAGGCGCCCTCGAGGTCGGTGCTCGGGTCGCCGGGGCGCTCGTTGTCTGCGGTCGAGGCGGTCATGGTCCTCCTGGGTCGGTGGTGGGTGGTCGATGGCGCGGGCGGTCAGGGAGTCGGTGAGCCGGACAGGGGGACGGTGCGCAGGAGGTCCCAGCTGCCGTCGTCGGCGAGGGCTCGCAGCTCGAGCCGGTCGACGACGAACTCCGCGGTGATGCTCTCGCCCGCGGCCGCCGCGGCGTCGAGAGCCTCAGAGCCGACCTCGTGGGCGAGGGTGACGTGGGGGTGGAAGCGGAAGCGCAGGTCGCGGGCGAGGGGGCCGTGCTCGTCGCGGACGGCGCGCTGGAGCGCGTCGAGGTCCTCGCGGCCACGAGCGACGTCGAGGTAGACGACAGGGCTGGCGGGGCGGAAGTCGTCGGTTCCGGCGAGCTCGACGACGAAGGGCGGCGTCCGCGAGGCGACGGAGGCGACGTGCTTCTCGGCCACCTCCACCAGCTCTTGCTGGACGAGGGTCGGCGGGAGAACGGTGACGTGGGGGCCGATGCTGCGGGCGAGAGGGTCGCCGGCCGTGGCGCGCACGAGCCGGACGCGGGACGCCCAGGGCTCGGGAACAGGGACGGTCACGCCCAGGACCCGCTGCTGGGGCGACGGCGTCGGGAGATCCATGGCTCGTCTCCTCCCAGGGTTCGGGCGCGTTCGGGGTCACCGCGGAACGGAGCCCCGTCGGCGCCCGCCGGGACGCTGAGCACGTTCCGACGGCGCTCCAAGGGTATCCCCACCTGGGCACTTGGTCCCGACACCGCGGCGACGCGCCTGCGCCCACGACGACGGTGCCCGCGCTGTCACCGCGCCCGTGAGGCCCGGCGGCTCTGGCGTGACGGGCCGCGGACGCGGCGCCGCGTCCGCGGCCAGCGCCCTCGCCGCGGCCTGAGCCCGCCCCGTGCGCCGAGGGCGTGGAACGAAGAGGCGCTCCACGCCCTCCGCGGGTGCGAGAGGGTCAGGCCAGCTCGATCCGCAGCCCCACGGCGCCCTGCGTGGGCGAGGCAGGGACCTCGATCCGGCCCGAGGACTCGTCGAGGGCCAGGCTGCGGCCGTCCGAGCCGAGCAGGGTTACGGCGCCAACCGGACGGTCCACACGCAGGCTGGTTGCATCCAGCTCTCGCCCCTCTGCCGGGATCCCGAAGGCGTAGAGGGCCGTGCCCGCCTCCTGCGGCTTCTCCGTGAGGTACCAGCTGATTGCCCCGTCCAGGGACTCGACCTGCGGCGGGTCCTCAGGGACCCGGGTGCCGTAGACGCCCTCGCCGCACGCGGTCATCCAGGTGCCGATTCGCTCAAGCGAGTCGCGGACCGAGTCGGGCATGTGGCCGGTGGCGTCAGGCCCGATTCCCAGAAGGTAGTTGCCTCCACGAGCAACGATCCGCACGAGGTTCGCGACGATCTCCTCGACGGGCTTGGAGGCCTCGTCTCGGGACATCGCGCACCACTCCCGCTGGAGTGTCATGCAGGACTCCCACGGGTAGTGGAGAATGTCGTCGGGGATCTCCTGCTCGGGGGTGCGGTAGTTCTCGAACGGACCGTGGACCTCACGGTGCACGATCATGAGCCCGGGATCGTGCGCACGCAGGGTGGCGGCGATCTTCTCCATCCCGATCGGTTCGTGAGGCTCGCGCACCCATCCGGCGTCGAGCCAGACCATGTTGAAGGGTCCGTAGCCCTCGACGACCTCCTCGAGCTGGTCCCGCGTGAAGTCCTTGAACCTCTCCCAGGCACGCGGCCTGGCCGCGATGTCGTAGTTGTGAAAGCGGTCGTGGATGGGCAGCGCGCGGTCCCAGTACTCCGTGCGCGACCAATCGGCCAGGGAGAAGTAGGCGCCCATGGTGAGGCCCTCCTCCCGGAAGGCGTCGCATACCTCACGCAGTACGTCGCGGCGCAGGCCCGAGGACTCCGAGGTCGACTTGAGGTTCGTGTAGTGGGAGTCGTACATGCAGAAGCCGTCATGGTGCTTCGTCGTGAAGACGCAGTAGCGCATGCCGGCGTCGGCGCAGAGCCTAGCCCACTCGGAGGCGTCGAACTCCTCACCGACGAAGGTCCGGGCCTGGTCGTAGTACCAGTCCTGGTAAGCGGCGTCGGTGCCGTTCCAGTCGGCGGGCGGGTCTGTGAACCATCCAAGGTCGTCGCGGTGGAGCGACCACGACCCTCCCTGGCCTATGGCGGAGTAGATGCCCCAGTGGATGATGACGCCGAACTTCATGTCGCGCCAGGCCTCGAGGTTCGCCCGCACCTCGGGCTCAATCGGCCAGGTGTAACCCGGGTCCGGGGAGCCGCCCAGGGCGCCTGCCGCCTCGAGGGCGGCGGGTGTGAGGTTGTCCTCGCTCATACCTTGATCGCCTCGACCCTCTCGGCCGCCGCGTCACGCAGGCGCTGGTTGACCGCCTCGACGTCGACGAGGGTGACGATCCCGGCGATGACGATGACGATGATCGTCGGGAGCCAGAGGTAGGCGAACTGCAGCATGGTGATGACCGATTCGGGCTGATCGACGGCCTTCCCGGCGGTCGTGGAGACGTAGCCCGCCGCACTGAGGAGCCAGCCGGTCAGGGCGGTTCCGAGCCCGCCTCCGAGCTTCGTACCGAGGGAGGTGCAGGAGAACATGAGGCCGTCGAGGCGCTTGCCGGACTTGAGATAGGTGTGTTCGCTGGCCTCCGCGATGAGGGCGGTGAGGGTGCCCTGGAGAGCGGAGGTGCCGAGCATGGCGATCGCGGTGAAGACGAGCATGACGGGCACGTTGGTCATGTAGCCACCGATGATGATCCCGATGCGGGCGACGATGGCGATGCCGTAGCCCCACAGGGACACCTTCTGCATGTTGCCGACCTTGACGACGATGAAGGGCAGGCTGAGCAGGGCGACCATCTGCGGGATGTTCGACGCCCACGCGAAGGCGCCGAGCAGCTTCGGGTCGTGCAGCACGTAGGTCATGAAGTAGATGCCCATGCCGTTGAGAGCGCCGAAGAGCTGCATCATGATGAACATGACGACGAGCAGCACGTAGTACTTGTTGTGGATCAGGAGGCCGAGCGCCTCCTTGAGAGGGACTGCGGAGTCAGCCTCGCCGGCCCCCTCGTCCGCGAGCTCGGCAGGAGTCAGCTCACGGACCGAGAAGACCGCCAGGGTGTTGGAGAGGAGTCCGACGACGGAGTAGATGATCGCGATGTTGCGCCACGCGTCAGCGCCGCCCCCCATGGCCTCGACGGCGCCGACGGTGGCGGCCTGGATGGCGAGGCTGGTGCCGAAGGCGAAGACGAACCGGATGGACCCCATCTGCACGCGCTCGTTGGGGTTCTTCGTGATGAGGGCCGTCAGGGCGCCGTAGGCGATGTTGTTCGCGGTGTAGAAGACGGCGTTGAGCAGCGTGTACGCGATGAAGAACCACGCGTACTTCGCGGTGTCGCCCAAGGAGGTCGGGATCGCGAAGATGGCGATGATCATCGCCGCGCACCCGAAGAACGCCCAGAACATCCAGGGGCGGGCCTTGCCCATCCGGGATCGTGTCTTGTCCATGAGCACGCCGAAGATGAAGTCGGACACGCCGTCGAACAGCTTCGACAGCATCATGAGGGTTCCGACGACACCTGCGTTCATTCCCTGGGCGTCCGTCAGGTAGATCATGACGAAGAACGACAGGAAGGCGTAGACGACGTTGCCGGCGATGTCGCCGGTTCCGTAGCCGACCTTGTTGTACCACTTGAGGTACTTCTTCTCGTTCACGGGGGCTCCTCTGCGTTGAGGCGGGTGGGGGTGTTCGGAGAAGGACTGCTAGAGAGGGGGCCGGCGGGTCAGCGACGGCGCGGCACGAGGGTCAGGTCGGCGGCGAGGTCCACGTCGGTGACGCGATAGCGCTCGAGGAGGGCGGGGCCGCAGCTGTTCGAGCCGATGCCCGCGTGCGCGACGTCGAGGCACAGGACCGTGGAGCCGCACTCCGTGAGCTCGTGGTCGTGGGCGGTCATCGTCAGCTCCTCCTGCGTGTACGGCAGAGCGCTGAAGGAGAAGGGCTCGGGTGAGAGCACGTCGAGCGCGAGGGCGTCGCCCGTGAGCGTGACGGTGTCGGTCCCCCAGTGGGACCCGTTCTCCTGGGGACGCACGTAGTGCTCCACCTGATCGCTCACACTCGATTCGTAGTGCCCGTAGCGGGCGCCGCGGTGCTTGTCGACGTAGCTCTCCTGCGGCCCGTACCCGAGGTAGTCGACCCGGTCGAGGTCCCGCGGGAGGAACAGGCGCAGCCCCAGACGGGGAAGCGGGGGCATCTCCGCCTCACGGTGGAGGTCGAGGTGCACGCCGACGGCGCCGTCGGCCGTGAAGCGCCAGGAGACCTCGCCCCGCAGGACGGGCTGGACGGTCGGGGCGACAAGGCCCACCTCACAGGTCACGAGGACCTCCACCCCGTTCTCCTCGACCCGGCACCCGTAGGCGCGCGTCGCCGTCTGGTCGTAGTGAGCCCGCTGCCACTCCACCTGGACGTGCCGGTCGTTGTCCGTCGGGGCCCGCCACACGTTGAGCCCGGTCGGCGCCGTGAGCAGCGGCGAGCCTCCCACCGTGGCGGAGCGGAGCATGCCGGTGCGGGGGTCGATGACGTGCTCGAAGCCCTCGGCAGTGACCGTCACGGCGTCCTCGTCGTCGCGCACAGTGACGGCGGCGGTCGGCGCGGGAGCCTCAGCACGCTCCCGCAGGGCCGCTGGACGCGGGTCGGTCGTCGGGACGACGAGCTCGTCGAAGCCCAGGAGGTGACCGGCCTCGAGGAGCGAGGTGTCGGCAAGGAGCCGGTACTCCAGCGTGAGGCGGCAGCGCCCGGAGGAGGGGACCGCCTCCCTGAGGGTCGTCGGCAGGGCCACGCGGGTCACGCCGTGAGGCGGCAGCGGCTCGGTCAGGTCCACCGGTGACGTGGCCACGACGTCGCCGTCGACGCTGAGCACGGCCGTGACGGAGGCGTGGTCCCGCAGGTCGGTGAAGTCCAGGACGTTGTGGATCGTCACCGTCCCGGCCTGAAGGTCGGCCGTCGTGACCCGCGCCGGCCGCTGGACGTTCCACAGCTCTGCGAGCCCCGTGTGGGGGACCCGCTCAGGGGAGACGAGTCCGTCGACGCAGAAGCTGCCGTCGTGGACGAGCTCGCCGTGGTCGCCGCCGTAGAGATGGACCGGGCGTCCGTCATCAGTGGTCCCGGCACGGACGGCGTGGTCGCACCACTCCCAGACGAAGCCGCCGCACATGCGGGGCTCGTCGAGGATCATCTCCCAGTACTCCTCGAGGTCCCCGGGACCGTTACCCATCGAGTGGCAGTACTCGACGAGGATGAGCGGCTTGTCGGGCTCGTCCGCCAGGTAGTCGCGCACCTCGTCGAGCGTGGGGTACATGCGCGAGTAGAGGTCGATGCTGCGGTAGTCGTAGCGCCGGTCCCCGGAGCGGTAGAAGGCGGACTCGTAGTGCGTGACGCGCGTGGGATCGGTCTGCTTCATCCACAGCAGGGCCGCCTCGAAGGTCCATCCGTAGGCGCACTCGTTGCCGGCGGACCAGGAGATGATCGACGGGCGGTTGCGCTCACGCAGGAGGCACAGGCGCACGCGGTCCAGGGTGGGCTCGATCCACCTGGGGTTGTTGGCGATGCGCTCGTTCCAGTGCTCGACGACGTTGTCCCAGGAGCTGTCGGCGAGGTACTGGGTCTGGGTCCCGTGACTCTCGTTGTCCGCCTCACTCATGACGTAGAAGCCGTACTCGTCGCACAGCTGGTAGAAGCGCGGGTCGTTCGGGTAGTGGGAGGAGCGCACGGCGTTGACGTTGTGCCGCCTCATCAGGCACAGGTCGCGCCGCATGTGCTCAAGGTCGACGACGGGCCCCGTCACGGGGTCCGAGTCGTGCCGGTTGACGCCGCGCAGGGTCACCGGCCGCTCATTGAGCAGGAGGACCGCCCCGTCCGTGCGAACGGTGCGGATACCGACGCGCTCGAGGACCTGCTCGTGCGGCGCCGAGATCCTCAGGTCGTAGAGGTAGGGGTCCTCCGCGCTCCACAGGTGCGGGTGGGGAACCGGCAGCACGCACTCGAAGGGGTGCTCGTCGTCCTCGCAGGGCACGAGCTCCCCGTGAGCGACGGGGTGGCCCTCGGCGTCACTGAGGGTGAGGGCGACGGGCACCTCCTGCCCGCGGAACGATCCGCGCACCCGGACCTGCGCACCGCCGCCGGTGACGGGCGTGGTCACGACGTAGTCGACCAGGACGTCGCGCGGACGGTCCAGGAGGTAGACGTCCCGGATGATGCCGCTGGTGCGGAACTTGTCCTGGTCCTCGAGGTAGGTTCCGTCGCACCACTTGAGCACCAGGACCGCGAGCTCGTTCTCGCCTTCGTGGAGGACGTCGGTGACGTCAAACTCGCTGGTGGCGTGGGTGACCTGGGAGTAGCCGACGTAGGCCCCGTTCACCCAGACGTAGAAGCAGGAGTCCACCCCCTCGAAGACGAGGGAGGTCGTCGGAGCGTCGGCGTTGGTGACGTGATCGAACGCGGTGACGTACGCGGCGGCCGGGTTGTCCTGGGGAACGTAGGGCGGGTCGAGCGGGATCGGGTAGCGGACGTTGGTGTACTGGTGGGAGTCGAGCCCCTGGTACTGCCACGCGCCCGGGACCTGGTGGGCGACGAAGCCCTCGCGCTCGGCGCCGGTCTCCCAGAACCTCTCCGTGAGCTGGTGGACGGAGGGCAGGTAGAGCACCTCCCAGGTTCCGTTGAGGCTCTGGAGACGGTCCGACCGTTCGCGATCGACGACGTCGCGCTGGAGCCCTGGGGAGTCGGGGACGTAGTAGGCGCGGGCGGGCAGGGTGTTCTCGTGGAGGATCTCGAGGTCCTCCCAGTAGCGGGGAACGATCGCCATTGGCGTTCCTCTCGGCCGAGGCGGCAGCCACCCGAGCGGCAGCGCTGCCATATCGATGACGAGGTGCCGCCACGCCGTGGCGACGTCATCATTCTGAGTTCGTCTCTTCCTCAAAGTCAAGCGTTAAAGAGGGAAAGCCCTACCTGATGGACGATGGCGACGTCATCACTACCGGCGTCTCGACGACGCCGGGGCCCGCCGCGTCACGGTCCGCCCTCGCTACCGGGGAACTATGGTCGGTCCATGCCCACCCCTCCTGCGCGCCCGAGCAAGGCGGGGCGCCCCTCCTCGATCAACGACGTCGCCCGGCTCGCCGGCGTCTCTCCTCAGACCGTCTCGCGCGTCTCCCGCGGCTCGAGCAAGGTCCGGCCGGACACGCGGGCCAAGGTCGAGAACGCGATGCGGCAGCTCGGCTATGTCCCCAACCGCGCCGCCCGGGCACTGCGGTCGGGCTCCTACCACACCATCGGGGTCCTCACCCAGCAGGTGGAGCGCACCGGTGAGGCCCGCACCCTGTCAGGCGTCCTCAGCGCCGCTCGAGACCGGGGCTTCGCCGTGACCGTCACCCAGGTGGCGCACCCCGAGGCCGAGGAGGTGCACTCCGCCGTCACCGACCTCGTCCGCCAGCCCGTGGAGGGGCTCGTCATCGTGCAGTCCGGCCGTGCGACGGCCGAGCACCTGGCGCTGCCGCCCTCCCTCGCGGTCGCCTCCTCCGACTCCGCGCTCGTGGGCTACTACCCCTCGGCGTCAGCGGACCAGGTCCACGGCGTGCACGAGGCCGTCGACCACCTCCTCGACCTCGGCCACCGCACCGTCCACCACGTCACGGGCCCGGCGGACGCGCCGTCGGCCGTGCTCAGGCGGAGCGCGTGGCGCGCCCGGCTCGAGCAGCGCGGCCGCGCCGTGCCTGAGCCGGTCATCGGCGGCTGGGCCGCACAGGACGGTTACCGCGCGGGCCAGGACCTCGCGGCCCGCCCGGACGTGACGGCGGTGCTGTGCGCCAACGACGAGGTCGCCGTCGGACTCATCCGCGCGATGCACGAGCACTCTCGCGACGTGCCGCGGGAGGTCTCCGTCGTCGGCTTCGACGACCTGCCCCTGGGCGAGTTCCTGGCACCCGCCCTCACCACCGTCCGCATCGACTTCCACCGCGCGGGGACGACGATGGTCGACCTCATCGCGGAGCAGATCGAGGGCGGGGTCGCTGACGGGATGCGACGGCTCACCATCCCCACGGAGCTCATCGTCCGAGCGTCCACGGCGCCGCCGGCGCACGGGTGACGAGCGTTCACGGGCCGTGCCCATCGTGGTTATGGTCCTCCCATGCGCGAGACCACGAGCACCGCCGCTCACACGCCCCCCGTCTTCTCACCCGCGTTGTCCGACGAGGAGGGCCCACGCCTGGCCACCGACCTCTTCCGGGAGGCCTTCGACGCCGAGCCCGACGGCGTCTGGTACGCACCGGGGCGTGTCAACATCATCGGCGAGCACACGGACTACAACGGCGGACTCGCCATGCCGATCGCCCTGCCGCACCGCGCCTTCCTCGCCCTGCGCCGCCGCGACGACCGCACGGTCCGCCTCGTGTCACCGCAGACCCGTGACTCCGTCGACGTCCTCAACCTCGACGTCATCGGCCCGAAGGGCACGCGCGGCGAGGTCCGTCACTGGAACGCCTACGTCGCCGGCGTGGCCTGGGCCCTCGAGCAGGACGGGCTCGGCCCGCTCCCCGGCTTCGACGCCGCCCTCTACTCCTGCGTGCCGCTCGGTGGCGGCCTGTCCTCCTCCGCCGCTCTCGAGTGCGCGACCGCCGTCGCCCTTGACGACGTCGCCTCGCTCGGGCTGGCCGGGACGCCTGACGAGCCCGACGAGGCCGGCCGGGCACGCCTGGTCACGGCCTGCGTCCGCGCCGAGAACGAGGTGGCCGGCGCCCCCACGGGAGGGATGGACCAGTCCGCCTCGATGCGCTGCGGCGCCGGGCACGCCCTCAAGCTCGACTGCCGCGACGGCTCCACCCAGCAGGTCCCCTTCGACCTCGCGGCCGCGGGCCTGGCCCTCCTCGTCATCGACACCAAGGCGAAGCACTCCCTCGTCGACGGCCAGTACGGCGCGAGGCGCGCGGCCTGTGAGCGCTCCGCCGAGCTGCTCGGCGTCGACCTCCTCGCGGACGTATCGACCACGGGCCTCGACGCGGCCCTGGACCGGCTGCGCGCCTCCGGGGAGAGCGACGTCGAGGTTCTGGTGCGCCGGACCCGTCACGTCGTCACGGAGATCGACCGCACGCGTCGGCTCGTCGACCTGCTCCAGGACGGGGCTCCGCTCGCCGGGGACAAGCTCGCTGAGGCGGGCGCGCTCATGAACGGCTCCCATGACTCGCTGCGCGACGACTACGAGTGCACCTGCCCCGAGCTCGACGTCGCCGTCGACACCGCCCGGGAGCTCGGCGCCCACGGTGCCCGGATGACCGGGGGCGGCTTCGGCGGCTCGGCCATCGCCCTCGTGGACGTGGACCGCGTCGACGAGGTGGCCCGCGGGATCGTCGCCGCCTACGCGAGGCACGGCTTCAACGAGCCGGCCTTCCTCGACGCGACGCCGTCGGCCCCTGCCGGCCGCCTCGTCTGAGGTCGTCCCGGGGCGCGACCGTCTGTTCACCGCCTCACCGCTCGGCCGCCTGATTCTTGGACATCAGCCGGTCGAGCGGTGCACTGACGGTCGACGGCGTCACAGAGGGCGTAGTCGACGGTGAGGGGCGCGTGGTCGGACCAGCGTCCGTCGTAGCTCGTGGCCCTTCCGACGACGGCGCTGCTGGCGGCGGCTGCGAGCCCCGGGGTGGCGACCTGGTAGTCGATGCGCCAGCCGGCGTCGTTGTCGAAGGCCTTGCCGCGCTGGGACCACCAGGTGTACGGCCCCTGCGCCTCAGGGGCGAGGGAGCGGACGACGTCGGTCCACCCTTGAGAGAACCAGCCCTCGAGGTGGGCGATCTCGACGTCGAGGACGCCGGAGACCTTGTTGTGGTTGGGGCGCCAGTTCTTGATGTCGAGCTCGGAACGGACCACGTTGAGGTCCCCGGCCATGACGACCTCGCGACCTCCGGCGGCCTGCGCGGCGAGGAGCTCGCTCATGCGGGCGTCGACGAGCTCGAGGTGGGCGAGCTTCTGGGTGCCGACCTGCCCGGAGTGGAGGTAGGCGGCGATGACCGTGAGCGCCGTGGCCGGGTGGCCCTGCTCCGCGTCCGCCGTGGGCTCGAGGTCGACCTCGAGCCAGCGCCCCGAGTCGACGTCGGGCTCCTCGACGCCCTCGGGCGCGACTCCGCGTCGGACCTCGCCCAGGCGGTACCCGGCGCCGTCGCGGACGGCGACGCCGACGCCGGCGCGACCCTTGATCCGGCAGGGCCAGATGACCGACTCGTACCCGGGCAGGAGGGCGGAGGCGGTCGCCTCGTCGGCGCGGACCTCCTCAAGGAGGAGGACCTCGGGCGCCGTGGCGGCGAGCCACTCCCCCATGCCCTTGCGGGCGGCGGCACGGATCCCGTTGACGTTGACGGTGGTGATGCGCATGGCGTCAGGGTACGTGCCCCGGTGGAGGCCTCCCGCCTCCCGCCTCCGGCCAGGAGGACGCGGACAGGCCCCGCCACCGGTGGTGGCGGGGCCCGTCGGTGCTCGGCTCGGCCGGGGGTCGCACCTCCCCGGACCGTGCCGAGCGGTCCGCCTGTCAGCGGACGAGCGGCGCGTCAGTGGGCGCGGCGGCGGGTGAGGACGCCCGCGCCGACGAGCACGATGGCGGCGCCGAGGATCGCGAGGGCCGCGGTCCCGGTGTGGGCGAGCGGCCCGGAGCCGCGGCCGGTGCTGCTCGACGCGGCAGCCTTGCCCTTCTCGGTGCTCGTGGCGGACCCGGCCCTGCCGGAGCCGGACGACGTGCCCTCCGCGGAGCCGGCGGAGGCGGCCGTGGCGTCGGCGGTGCTGGTGTCACCGGGGACGGCGGTCTCGGAGGCAGTGGCCTCGTCGGAGAAGGTGAGTCCTCCGGCGGGGAGGAGGACGGTCGAGTCGAGCTGGCCGTCGAGGACGTCGGCGAGGGCGATGCGGACGTGCGCGGTCTTGCCGACCGTCACCGGCTGGGAGCACTCGAGCCTGGAGGTGAACCCGTTCATCTCCGTGTCGATGTCGCCGAGGTCGTGCCCCGAGACGTTCGCGGTGTAGTACTGGGCGTTCGTCGTCGCGTTGACGGTCGCGGCCGACACGAGGTCCTTGGTGCCCGGGACGAGCGCGCACTCGGTGCCGTCCACCGTGATGGACAGGACGTCCCCGTAGCCCTGGGACTCCCAGGCGCCGTTATTGGGGTTGCCCGCGGCCGAGCCGCCGTCGCCGGCGTACTCCTCGGAGCCGAACTGGTAGGCGAGGTTGAGGACCTTGCCGGTGGGGACGACGTCGAACTCGAGGGTCGTGGCGTCGTAGGTGTCGTCGCCGACGAGCGTGCTCAGGGCCGCGTCGCCGTCGCCACCGAGGTCGCCGGTGGTGTCGAGGGCCTGGTTGGGGCCGAGGACGCTGGAGTACTCGAAGTCGGTGTCCGAGTCGGCCTGGGGGTCCGCGGCGATGAGGGAGCCGGTGGACAGGGCGACGGAGTCCTGTGAGAAGTACTTGCTCGGCAGGCCGGTGACGCGACCGACCTGGACGTCGACGCCGGTGACCTTGGCGTTGCTGACGGTGGCGTCCCCGGCGATAGCCTGGGCGAGGCTCTGCGCGTTGGTCGTCGACGCGTCGCGCAGCGTCGAGGCGCTCTGGCCGTCCGACGCCACGGCGGGCGCCGCGAGCGCGAGCGAGGCCGCGATCGCGGCGACGGCGGGCAGGAGCGCCCTGCCGCGGCGCGCGGTGGGAAGGGAGTTGTTCACGGTTGTCTCCGATTGTCATCACGGCACCACTCACCCTCCGCGCCGTAGCGTGGAGGACAAGGACGGGACCATGGGATCTGCGCGGTGGGGTGGAGAGCCCGGCAGCTCACGAAGAACGTGCTCACTATGACCTCTCCGTGACACGACCACAAGTGACGAGGATCAAGTTCATCCTGGCAACCGCGTTCGTGCGGTCCGCACGGGACCGCACGATGCGACTCGACGGCCGCGGTGCTCCGGATCCGGTGCCGACGTTGGTCACGAAGCGGTTACGGTTTCCGACGGAGAGCCCGCAGTGACCGCAGCCTCTGCAGTCGCTGCAAGCGTGCCGACGCCTCGTCGCCCGCACGACAGCGCACGAGGGTGCCCTATCCCCTCTCAAGCAAAGGAGCCGACCGTGTCCCAGGTCGTCCACCGCAGGTCCTGGCGAGCCAGCGCCTTCGCGGCCCTCTCACTGTCACTGATCCTCACCGGCGGCACCGCCATGGCCGCCGAGGCCAGCCCCACCCCCACCGCGAGCGCGTCCGCCACGGCGTCCGCCTCGTCCTCCCCCAGCGCCGAGGCCACCGCCTCGGCCTCCGCCAGCGCCACGGCGTCGGACGAGGCCGCGGCCCAGGCCGACGCCGCCGAGCAGCCAGTCGCAGCCGACGGCTTCGTCCCCGAGCACGAGGGCTGGCCGAACGCCACGAAGCACTCGCAGCAGGCCTACTCCACGACGGCTGACTACACCGCCAAGTGGACCCGTGCTGACGCCATGCAGATCCAGCGCCTGTCCAACCCGGACGCTGCGGCCGGCGAGTCCTCGCTGCCGGAGTACCTCACCATGCCGGAGATCTCCAACGGCTTCCCGGCCACGAACGCGGACAAGGTGTGGGTCTGGGACACCTGGACGCTCACCGACGACCACGCCAACCAGATCTCCTACAACGGCTGGGAGATCATCTTCTCCCTCGTCGCTGACCGCAACGCCGGTTACTCCTTCGACGACCGCCACACTCACGCCCGCATGGGCTTCTTCTACCGCAAGGCCGGCACGACGACCAGCTCGGCCGGCGGCGCGAGCTCGTCGAACGGCGGCTGGATCTACGGCGGCCACGTCTTCCCTGACGGCGCCTCCGGCTCGGTCTTCGCGGACCAGTCCTACTCCCACCAGACGGAGTGGTCCGGCTCGGCCCGCCTCATGCCGAACTCGAACAAGATCCGCATGTTCTACACGGCGGTCGCCTTCTACCGCAGCCCCACGTCGGACGCGGGCTACGTCATGAGCGACGGCGTCGACTACAAGCCGCAGGACCCGCACATCGTCCAGTCCGAGGGCCGCATCCACGCCGACGCGAACGGCGTGTGGCTGACCGGCTTCCGCGTCCAGCACGACCTGCTCACGCCCGACGGCAAGTACTACCAGTCGCGCTACCAGAACCAGTACCTCTCGTTCCGCGACCCCTTCACCTTCGTCGACCAGACGAACACCTCGGACAAGAACACCTACATGGTCTTCGAGGGCAACACCGCGTACACCCGCGCCGGTGAGGACAAGTCGATCGTGGCCGCCCACGGCCAGAACACGACGTCGGCGACCTGCAAGTCCGAGGACCTGGGCTACCAGGAGGGCGACCCCGAGGCCGAGTCCCTCGACGACGTCAACGCCTCCGGCGCCTACTACCAGCTCGCCAACGTCGGTCTCGCCGTGAGCGAGAACAAGGCGATGACAAAGTGGAAGTTCCTCCCGCCGATCCTGTCCGGCAACTGCGTCAACGACCAGACCGAGCGTCCGCAGATCTACTTCAAGGACGGCAAGTCCTACCTCTTCACGATCTCACACCGCTCGACCTACGCCTCCGGCGTCACCGGCCCTGAGGGCGTCTACGGCTTCGTCGGCGACGGCATCCGCTCCGACTACCAGCCGCTCAACGAGGGCACCGGCATCGCGCTGGGCAACCCGGTCAACCTCAACTACGCGGCCGGCTCGCCGTACAGCCCTGACTGGAACCAGAGCCCGTACGCGTTCCAGTCGTACTCGCACTACATCCAGCCCGGCGGCCTCGTGGAGTCCTTCATCGACTCCATCGGCGGCAACCACGACGGCAACCCGGTCCGCGGCGGCTCGCTCGCCCCGACCGTGAAGCTCGACATCAACGGCGACACGACCAGCGTCGACCGCAGCTACGGCACGAACGGACTCGGCGGCTTCGGGGACATCCCGGCCAACAAGTCGTACGACCCCGGCTACGACAAGCGCTGACCCGATGCGCCCGGCCACCGGCCGGTCCTGAAGGAGACGGGGCGCCCCGCAGGAGAGATCCTGCGGGGCGCCCCTCGTCGTGGCCCGAGCGGTCGAGAGCTCAGTCCCGCCCCATCGACTCCCGCATCGTCGTGAGCCTCCCCGAGGTGACGGTGACCGTCCCGTCAGCACCCACAGCGACGTCCTGGGCACCGGCGTCGTTGAGGACGAGCATGGTCGCCGCGGGGGCGCCATCGTCGACGAACACCTCGAGGCTCGAGCGGTCGAGCAGGATCCGCAGCCGGACGCGGTCGTCCACCGGCTCGTAGTCGACGAAGCGGGCCAGGGCGAAGTCCGTCTCCGGGCTGTTGGAGCCGGAGACGGTCGTAACGCCGGACGCCTCCCGGTTGAGGAAGAGCTGCTTGGCCGCGCGGTCCACGCCGACGAGGACCTCCTGAAGGGCGCCGTCGACGGTGCCGCGGGCCACGCTCACCCAGGCCTTCGTCGCCTTCGAGACGTCCAGCTCGAGGGTCATGTCGAGGCTGCGACCGACGCCGATGACCGTCGAGTCGTCCGTGACGGAGGTGCCGGAGACGTCGAGGACGTCCCCGTGGTAGGCCTCGACCTCGGCGACGGGAGTCTGGGCGAGGACCGTCTCGCCACCGACGGTGACGAGGGAGAGCTCTCGCGGGATGCTCATCTCGCCGTGCCAGTCTCCCGTCGGCAGGTCGTAGGGGTAGCTCCAGTTGCCGGCCCAGGCCATCCAGACCCGGCGGCCGGAGAGGTTCTCGAAGGACTGCGCCGCGTAGAAGTCCTGGCCGCCATCGGTGATCCGCACCGTCGTGTCGACGGGGCTGAAGGTCGTGCCGTCGAAGTCGCCCAGGAGGTACTGGGCGGTCGACCCGCCCGTCTCGTCGGAGGCGCCCACGGAGACGTGGAGGACCCATCGGGTGGCGCCGGAGGGATCCTCGAGCGGGAAGAGGTCGGGGCATTCCCAGACCGCCGAGTGCAGGCCGGTGTCGGCACCGACGTCGGTGGCGTGCTCCCAGCTCAGCAGGTCCGTGGAGCGGTGGATCTCGACGTGGTCGCCGGCGGCGATGACCATGACCCAGGCTCCGGAGTCCTCGTGGCGGAAGACCTTGGGGTCCCGGAAGTCGGTGCGCCCGTCATTGGCGATGACGGGGTTGCCGTCGTAGCGGCTCCAGGTGGAGCCGCCGTCCGCGGAGAAGGCGACGGAGGGCGCCTGCCCGCCCTCCGTGGAGGTGTAGAAGGCGAGGATGCCGCCGCCCTCGACGAGCCCGGAGACGTTGTCGGCGTCGACGACGGCGCTACCGGACATGGCCTGCCCGAGGTCGTCGTGCTCGAGGGCGACGCCTCGGTCCTTCCAGGCCATGAGGTCGCTGGACGTGGCGTGGACCCATGTCCCCCAGGTCTGGTGGAAGAGGTGGAAGGTGCCGTCGTCGGCGAGGAGCCCGTTGGGGTCGGCCATGTCCCCGCTCGCCGGGCTGTAGTGGTACAGGGGACGGTACGGGTCCGAGGCGTCGTAGGCGGTGGGCTCGAGCTCGGTCACGGTGGCTCCCGAGCTGGTCGTCGGCGAGGCGCTGGACGTGGCTCCGGAGCCGCCGCCGGAGCTGCCGGTGCAGGAGGCGAGAACGGCACTGCCCCCGAGGACGGCCGCCCCGCCGAGGAGCCCCTCCAGCAGGTGGCGCCGGGAGGGGCCGTGCCGCCCGGCGTCAGGCAGCACCGCCCCCGTGCCCCGGTGGGCGACGGTCTCGCGGGGTCCGGGTGACGCGGGAGCAGCCGGGCGGGAAACGGTTCTGGAGTCGTCAGGGTACGGCACCTCGTCAGGATATCGGGGGGCCGTCTCCCCGCCGCCCGCGACGCCGGCCGCTTCACCTGCGAGGATGGGGGGCATGAGCACATCCCGCAGCGCGTCCTCCCCCGGCTCCGCGACCCGAACGATCCACGCCCTGGTGTCCGGCCGGGTCCAGGGGGTCGGCTTCCGGTGGTCGTGCATGGAGGAGGGTGAGCGCCTCGGCCTGGTGGGCGAGGTGCGCAATCTCGACGACGGCGACGTGGAGGTCCTCGCTCAGGGGCCCACCGAGGCCGTCGGGTCCCTCATCGGGTGGCTCCATCGAGGGCCGCGGTGGGCGAGCGTCTCCCGGGTGACCGTCACCGACCTCAGCCCCGAGGCCGTGCAGCGGACGGCCTTCGTCATGGGCAACTGAGGATCGGCACCCGCCGGGGTGGGTGCAGGATGACCCCATGACCTCCCAGAGCCCTCCAACCTCCTCCGCCGCACCGTCGAGCCCCGCGTCGCTCGACGCTCTCCGCGCGCGCCGCGCCTCTGGGGCGCGGCTCATCGTCATCGGTCTCGTGGCCCTCGTCCTGGGTGCCGTGGCCCCTGTGCTCGCACAGGCGCAGGCTCTGTCGAGCGTCTCGACGATTCTCTGGGTGGCCTCGATGCCGCTGTGCCTCGCGGGTGCCGGGATCCTTACGGCCGGCGTCATGCGGCTGCGGTCGGCGCGCGCGGCCGCTGAGACGGACTGGGGCTGAACGGGCCGAACCCCTTCAGGAGCACGCCGGGGGCGGGGAGGAGCACGATGGTGCTCCTCCCCGCCCCCGGTGTCTTGCTCTCAACAGGCTCCGTCGTGGCTGCGGGCCGCGGTCGTGCCCTGCGCGGTGCGAATTCCGAGCCGGACGGCGGAAGCGCTGCTCCGCTGGGCCGAGTCGCCTCGCGGCGCGGCCGTCAGAGCCGTCGCTGAGGTGCCGAGCGGCTCCGCGTCAGGCACGACGGCGAGCCGTCGTGAGCACGCCACCGCCGATGAGGAGCGCGCCCGCCGTCCCGAGGAGAATCTCGGTCATGGCACCGGTGTGGGCGAGGGAGGAGTCGCCGACGGCGCTGCTGGAGGTACCGGAGGCGGCAGGAGCCGCTTCGGAGCCCGTGGCGGTCGCCTGCGAGCCCGTGCTCCGGGCACCCGTGCTCGAGCTGCCCGCGCCGTGGGAGCCCGTGACGGTGAGCGTCGTGCAGCCCGCGGCGGGGACGGTGCGGCCCGCGGTGGTACCGGTGGTGCTGCCGGAGCCGGTCGTCTCGGTGGACGAGGTGGTGGCAGCCGTGGTGCAGTCCTGGCCCTCGTCGGTCGAGGTCGACGGGGCCGTGGACTCGGAGCCGGCGGGGGTGGTCGGCTGCTCGGCGGCCGGGCTGGCGGGGGCGGAGGGGCTGGCCGACTCGGAGGGCTGGTCAGCGGGAGTCGTCGCGCAGTCGGTCGCTCCGGGGGTCGGCACGATGACGGTGGTGCCGTGTCGGTGCGTGGTGGGCGTGGGGACGGTCGAGCAGTCGTTGGTCGGCTCGGTCGTGGCCGGCGTGGAGGGCTCGGTGCTGGGCTCGGTCGTGGCCGGCGTGGAGGGCTCCGTGGAGGGCTCCGTGGAGGGCTCCGTGGACGGCTCGGTCGAGGGCTGGTCATCCGGGATGACCGAGCCGTTGCCGGGGGTGGCCGGAGTCGTGGTCGGCGTGCTGGGCTCGGTGGAGGGCTCGGTCGTGGCGGGCGTGCTCGGCTCGGTGCTGGCGGGCGCGCTGGGCTCCGCCGACGGCTCCGTCGAGGGCTGGTCATCCGGGATGACCGAGCCGTTGCCCGGGGTGGTCTGCTGCACGGCGGGGGTGCTGGGCTCGGTCGAGGGCTGGTCGTCCGGGATCATCGAGCCGTTGCCCGGCACCGTGACGGGGGTCGACTGGCTCGTGCCGGAGCTCGCGGAGTCATCATCGATGTTGGAGACGCTCGCGAGGGCGGGAGCCGCCGACACGGTGAGGGCGACGGCGGTGACGCCGGCGATGCTGAGGGAGCGACGAACGAGGCTAGTACGGGCTGACATGGGGTCCTCTCAAGGCCTGTGGGGGCGGGGTGACGACGTCGAATCACGTCGTGCGGAGACGAGAGAACGTTATGAATGAGGGTTGGGTAAGAGCACGGGTTAATCAAGCAATACACCCCGAGCACCCCCGGAACCCGCCCGGGAGACTCACCCCCACCCCCTCACGACCGAGATCCCACCGTGATCGCGTCGCGATCCCGCTGTGACCTGAATCCGCATGCGCCCGGTGCGGATCACCCGTGGGTATCGGCGCGCTCCCGCCCCGGGTGCGCCGTAGTCCTTTCATCCCACTCCGCATGCGGGTCCCGCAGTGTCCCCCTCACCTCACCTCACCCATCCCCCGCAGGGTGCATGCCCCGGAACCCGCGGAATGACGCCCCTGGAACCCTGGTTCCGTGGAGCGGGTGAACCCCTCCCCCCCCCCGGAGAAACGCGGGGGCCCGGCACCCTCCCGGGTGCCGGGCCCTCGCACGGCCAGCGCGTCAGACGCTCAGCACAGCTCAGTCGGCAGCGGCCTCACGCTCGGCGGTCTCGACGACGTTGGCGAGCAGGAGCGCGCGCGTCATCGGTCCGACCCCGCCTGGGTTCGGCGAGAGCCACGACGCGACCGCGTCGACGCCGTCGGCGACGTCGCCCATGATGCGTCCCTTGCCGGTCTCCGGGTTGACCACGCGGGAGACGCCGACGTCGAGCACGACGGCGCCGGGCTTGACCATGTCCGCGGTGATGATGCCCGCGGAGCCGGCCGCCGCGATGACGACGTCGGCCCGGGAGACGTGCGCGGCGAGGTCCTTCGTGCCCGTGTGGCAGACGTCGACGGTGGCGTTGACGTCCTTGCGCATGAGCAGCAGGCCGATCGACCGGCCGACGGTGACGCCGCGCCCGACGACGCACACGTCCTTGCCGGCCAGGTCGATGCCGTGGCGGGTGATGAGCTCGATGCAGCCGCGGGGCGTGCAGGGCAGGGGCGAGGTGATCGACTCGCTGCCGCGCAGGACCAGGCGCCCGAGGTTGGTCGGGTGGAGGCCGTCGGCGTCCTTGTCCGGGTCGATGCGCTCGAGGATCGCGTTCGCGTCGATCCCCTTGGGCAGGGGCAGCTGGACGATGTAGCCGGTGCACGCCGGGTCCGCGTTGAGGCGGTCGACCGCGGCCTCGATCTCGGCCTGGGTGGCGGTGGCGGGCAGGTCCTCGCGGATGGAGGTGATCCCGACCTCCGCGCAGTCGGCGTGCTTGCCGGCGACGTACTTGACGCTGCCGGGGTCCTCGCCGACGAGGACCGTCCCGAGCCCAGGGGTGACGCCGTGCTCACGCAGGGCGTCCACCCGCTCCTTGAGCTCGGCCTTGATCGCGGCCGCGGTGGCCTTCCCGTCGAGGACCTTGGCCGGCCCCTCCCAGGGGGCCCTCACTGGGCGAGCCCGGGGTAGAGCGGGAAGGCGTCGGTGAGCGCCTTGACGCGGCCCTTGAGGCTCGCGAGGAGCTCGTCGTCGGCCTTGCCGGCGGCGCCGGCCACGAGGGCGGTGGCGATGACGTCGGCGACCTCGGTGAACTCGGTGGCGCCGAAGCCGCGGGTGGCGAGCGCCGGGGTGCCGATCCGCAGGCCCGAGGTCACTCGCGGCGGGCGCGGGTCGAAGGGGACGGCGTTGCGGTTGACGGTGATGCCGGCGGCGTGGAGGAGGTCCTCGGCCTGCTGGCCGTCGAGGGCGGAGTCGCGCAGGTCGACGAGGACGAGGTGGACGTCGGTGCCGCCGGTGACGAGGGTGATCCCGGCCTGCTTGACGTCGTCGCGCAGGAGGCGCTCGGCGAGGATGGCCGCACCCTCGACGGTGCGCTGCTGGCGGTCGCGGAACTCGTCCGTGCCGGCCACCTTCATGGCGACGGCCTTGGCAGCGATGACGTGCATGAGGGGTCCGCCCTGCTGGCCGGGGAAGACGGCGGAGTTGAGCTTCTTGCCCCACTGCTCGCCGCGGCTGGAGAGGATCATGCCGGAGCGGGGGCCGCCGATGGTCTTGTGGACGGTGGTGGAGACGACGTCGGCGTACGGGACGGGGCTCGGGTGCAGGCCCGCCGCGACGAGACCGGCGAAGTGCGCCATGTCGGTCCACAGCGCGGCGCCGACCTCGTCCGCGATGGAGCGGAAGGACTCGAAGTCGAGGTGGCGCGGGTAGGCGGACCAGCCGGCGATGATGACCTTGGGGCGCTCGCGCAGGGCGGCCTCGCGGACCTGGTCCATCTCGATGCGGTGGGTGGTCTCGTCGACGCCGTAGGCGGTGGCGTTGTAGAGCTTGCCGGAGAAGTTGATCTTCATGCCGTGAGTGAGGTGCCCGCCGTGGGCGAGCGAGAGGCCGAGGATCGTGTCCCCCGGGCTGGCCAGCGCCGCGAGGACGGCCGCGTTGGCCTGGGCGCCGGAGTGGGGCTGGACGTTGGCGTAGTCGCCGCCGAAGACGGCCAGGGCGCGGTCGATCGCGAGCTGCTCGGCGACGTCGACGACCTCGCAGCCGCCGTAGTAGCGCTTGCCCGGGTAGCCCTCGGCGTACTTGTTGGTCAGGACGGAGCCCTGTGCCTGGAGGACCGCGCGCGGGACGAAGTTCTCCGAAGCGATCATCTCGAGGGTCTCGCGCTGACGGGCCAGCTCGCCGTCGAGGACGGCGGCGATCTCCGGGTCGAGCTCGGACAGGGGCATGTTGTTCAGAGCGGTGCTAGCGGGACCGGTCATGGTTCTCCTCGTGTCTGCGCGGCGAGCGCCGCGGGGGCGTCGACCTCGGCCCAGGCGGGCGACCAGGTGCTTCCGGAGCGGCGGCGCGCGGGTGACCCGGGCGCCTGCCGGTCGGCGCTCCCCGGTGGTGGTCCACCTTCGCCAGTCGCACCGACGGCGCCATGCTACCGCCGCTGTGACCGGACCGTCATCGACCGTACCGAGCGCTAGGCGAATGGCCCTCGGTGGCCGCTTACAGAACCCGAGTGCTTCCACGGCGGTCGCCGTGCTACGGCCGAGAATTACTGGAACCTCGCCGGCGCCAGGAGGTACACGCATGCTGGACGGCGATGAGTACTGGGCGCCGGCCGAGGGACACGTCGCCGACACCGGGGCACAACTCACCGAGGCGGAGAACGTACCCCTGGGCGACCGACCACTCACGCGCACTCACCCATGCCGCCACCGCGACGAGGGTCAAGATCGCAACCCCAACGTCGAGCAGAGACTCGAGGGCTTCCAGGAGCGCCAGCTCACTCGCAATCAACAGCAGAATCCAGGAAGACGCTCGACGCATGTACCCGACGACCTCGTCACGAAAGACGCTCAGACCAGTGAGCAACGGGGACGACGGTGAGAACTCGCTGCAGCGAGACTGCACGAGCCAGACTAGATCCGCCTCCAGCTGAGCTGCCCGCGGAGCCGTTGCGGTCAGGGCCAGGCCCAGCCTTCGAAGCAATGACACACGCCGAGTCCGCTCGCGTTCGGCCCTCTCGTTCGTCCGGTGGATGGCGTCGGACCGTCGCGCTTCGGCGAGCGCACTCCGCACTCGGTAGAGGGCGGATACAGAGACCAGATTCTCAACAGCCTGCATCCCCGTCCCAAGCACGCTGAGGGCAGCAATCACAACACCGGCGCTCACGAAGTCATTCGATCACCTCGGCACGACAACCTTCACCGGTCGACGGCTCGACCGCTCAACGTCACGAGAGATCGCGACCCGAGCACATGCGCTTCGAGTCCGGTAACGTCGGTACCCTCCCCACCATGACCACCGACACCGACAGCGCACGCACCGCCACCGCGCCCACGGGCGCGCAGCACCTCGTCGTCACCCTGTCCTGCCCGGACCGGCCCGGCATCGTCCACGCGGTCACCGGCGCCCTCGCGCGCCGCGGCGGGAACATCACGGAGTCCCAGCAGTTCGGTGACCCCGAGACCGGGCTGTTCTTCATGCGCGTCACGGTGCTCACCCGCGTCCCGCGCGCCGAGCTCGAGGCCGACCTCGACGAGCTCGCCGACCAGTACGCGATGACGTGGTCCGTCGACGAGGCGGAGCGCCGCGTCCGTACCCTCCTCATGGTCTCCAAGGAGGGGCACTGCCTCTCCGACCTCCTCTTCCGCGCCAAGAGCCAGGGCCTGCCCATCGAGGTCGTCGGAGTCGTCGGCAACCACGAGACCCTCCGCGACGTCGCCGAGTTCTACGGGGTCCCCTTCCACCACGTCCCCGTCACGAAGGACACCAAGGAGGAGGCCGAGGGCGAGCTCCTCGGGCTCGTCGAGAGCCTCGACGTCGAGCTCGTCGTCCTGGCCCGCTACATGCAGATCCTCTCCCCCGCTCTGTGCGAGCGGCTCCACGGCAACGTCATCAACATCCACCACTCCTTCCTGCCGTCCTTCAAGGGCGCCAAGCCCTATCAGCAGGCCCACGACCGCGGCGTCAAGCTCATCGGCGCCACCGCCCACTACGTCACCCCGGACCTCGACGAGGGCCCGATCATCGAGCAGGACGTCACGCGTGCCTCGCACACGGACTCCGCCCTCGCCCTCCAGCGCAAGGGGCAGGACGTCGAGCGCCGAGTCCTGGCGCAGGCCGTCAAGTGGCACGCGGAGCACCGCGTCCTGCTCAACGGCTCGCGCACCGTCGTCTTCGCCTGACCCGCACCCACCGAAGGAGCCCGCCATGAGCACCGACCACAACCCCACCGGCCCGACCACCGCTGACCTGCTCGGCAACGCCGAGCGCTACGCCGCCTCCTTCTCCCCCGTGCCCGGCGGCGCGAAGGTCGCCGTCGTCGCCTGCATGGACAACCGCCTCGACGTCACCCGGCTGCTGGGCCTGGAGAACGGCGACGCCTACGTCATCCGCAACGCCGGCGGCATCCTCACCGACGACGTGCGGCGCTCCCTCGCGATCGCCCAGAACGCGCTCGGGGTCCAGGAGATCGTCCTCATCCACCACACGGACTGCGGCATGTCCGGCCTAGCGGACCAGCCCTTCGCGGACTCGCTCACCCAGGCCACCGGGCTGCGGCCCACCTGGCGTCCCGGCGGCTTCACCTCCGCCGAGCAGGACCTCCGCGAGATGCTCGCCGGGCTGGCCGCCGACCCGCACGTGCCCGGGGGCGCGAGCGCGCGCGGCTTCGTCTACGACGTCGCCGACGGCAGCCTCACCGAGGTCGAGCGCGGCTGAGGCGCCCGGAGCCGGACCGGCAGCCTAGATGTTGGTGGCAGACAGGTTCATGACAGTCGGGCGGTTGGGGGGTTGCCGCCCAGTGCGCTGTGGCCTCGTGCAGTGTTGTAGAACTCGAGCCAGGGGGCAAGGGCGTCGCGGCGTTCCTGGTTCGAGGTGAACGCCCTGCGGTAGGCCCACTCGGTGGCCAGGGTGCGGTTGAACCGCTCGACCTTGCCGTTCTGCCACGGGCAGTGCGGCTTGATGAACTTCTGCCTGGCACCAACCTGGGCGACGGCGGCAGCGAAGGCGCCCGAGTGGCGGTAGACGAAGGCGTTGTCGGTGATGACCCGCTCGATGTGCTCGATGCCGTGATCCGCGAAGTACTTCGCGGCCCGCAGCACGAACCCGGCGCAGGTGTCGGCCTTCTCGTCGTCATGGATCTCGCTGTAGGCCAGTCGGCAGTGGTCATCGACCATCGAGTGGACGTAGTCGTAGCCGATCCGGCCCCGCCGGCACTTGTCGGCCTGGGTCGCGGCCCGTCCCAGCACGCGCCACCCGCCCCCGTCGGGGATCTTGCCGAGCTTCTTGACGTCAACATGGACCAGCTCGCCTGGCCGCTCGCGCTCGTAGCGGAGCGTCGTGGCCTGGCTGGAGCGGATCACCTCCCCGGTGATGGGATCCAGGCACGCCAAAGGGGGCATGTCGTGACGGCGCAGGATCGCGGTGACCGTACGCACCGGGACCCCTGTCGCGGCGCTGATCGAGGCCGGCCCCTGCCGGTGCTGCCGGCGGTGCGCCAGCACACGCTGCTCGGTGGCGGCGCTCGTGCGCCTGGGCATCGTGTGCGGCCGGCTCGACCTGTCGTACAGGCCCGCGTCCCCCAGCTCGTCGTAGCGCTTGAGCCAGTGGTGAGCGCACTGGCGGGACAAGCCCATCGCCTTGGCGGCGTGCGCCACCGGCCAGCCCTGGGTGCGGACCCGTTCAACCAGCAGCCGCCGACCGTTGACATTCAGCCGGGCCTTAGAGTGAGCCATGGGGGGACCTCCGTTTGTACGTGTGAGCGTCGACAAGCCACACACAACGGGGGTCCTCCCCTTCACGTCAACCCGACCGGTGTCACCAACCTACCTGCCACCAACACCTAGAGTGCGAGCATGTCCGACACCACTGGCACTGATACCTCCCGCCGCGCGGGAACCGGCCCAACGGGCTGGCACGTCCTTCTCCTCGCCTCGCTCGACCGCTCCCGCGAGCGCCTCGCCCGCGCCCTCGACGGTGTCAGCGCCGAGCAGGCGAGCGCACGCCCCGTCGACGAGCTCGCTCCGCGCATCGACTCCCTCGCCTGGCTCGCGTGGCACACCGCCCGCGAGATCGACCTCCAGGTCTCGGCCCTCAGCGGCTCCGAGCCGCTGTGGACGGCCGCCGACTTCGTGGGCCGCTTCGCCCTGCCCCTGCCCACGGACACCGAGGACTGGCACCACACGCCCGCCGAGAGCGCGCAGGTGACGGTCACGGACACGACGCTCCTCGATGACTACCTCGACGCCGCCTACGCCCTCGTCCGCGAGTACGTCGAGGGGCTCACCGAGGCGGACCTCGACGAGGCCGTCGACGAGTGGCAGAACCAGCCAGTGACCCTCGGGGTCCGGCTGTCGTCCGTCATCGACGACGCAGCCCAGCACGCCGGCGCCGCCGTCTCCGCCCGCCGGCTCCTCGGACTCCCGGGCTGAGGCGCCGCCTCACGACGTCGAGCGGACCGGCACCCGTCGCAGGGCGCCGGCCCGCTCATCGTCGGGGCAGGTAGTCGCTCAGTCGACGCCGAGGAGTGACGGGGTGACGTCCCGCAGGGACCGGACCAGGCGGACGCTGCCGTCGTGGGGCAGGAGCGGCGCGTTCCCGATCTGGATCGTGGCGAGGCCGGCGGCGCGGGCGGAGGCGAGCCCCGTCGCTGAGTCCTCGACCACGACGCAGCGGCGCACCGGGACGCCGACGCGCTCGACGGCGGTGGAGTACGGCTCATGGCTCGGCTTGGGCGCCAGACCGTCCTCCCCGGTGACGAGGACGGTGATCGCGTCACCCAGGGCCCCGGCCACCGCCTCGACGAGACGGCGGCGGGAGGCGGAGACGATCGCCTGGATGACGCCGCGGCTCGCCAGCTCGGCAGTGATCTCCTGGGAGCCGTCGACGAGCGGCGGCTGGGAGACGACGAGGTCCCCGACCTCGACGTTCATCGCGTCGGTGACCTCGTAGGCGACGGGGTCCTCCGCGGAGGCCGCGGCTCCCGTGGCCGCGATGAGCGCCCGGGTCCCGGGCTCGGAGGCGCCGGCCAGCGAGGCGAGGACGGCACGGGTCACGGTGCCGCCGCGCTCCTCGCACAGACGCGTGAAGGCGGCGTCCCACAGGGGCTGGGACTCGATGAGGGTGCCGTCCATGTCCCAGAGGACGGCGAGGGTGGAGGTGTCGTGGCCGTCGGTGCTGGGGACTCGCTCAGTGCTCACGGCCGACAGGGTAGCGGCCTCAGACGGCCACGAGGCGTCCGCGACGCAGCACGGTCATCGGTCGCAGGTCGTCGTCGGTGACGACGACGTCGGCGCGCAGGCCGGCCTCGAGCGCCCCGACGGAGGGGGCCCCGATGACGCGGGAGCCCTGGACCGAGGCGCAGTACACGGCGTCGACGAGGTCGACCCCGCCGCGCCACGTCGTGCGGACGACGTCGATGAGGTGCGCGGTGCCGCCTGCGATCGCGCCGGCCCCGGAATCGTCTGCCAGGCGCGCGACCCCGCCGGAGACGGTGACGGGCCGGGATCCCAGGACGTAGGAGCCGTCCGGCATGCCGGCGGCCGCCATGGCGTCGGTGACGAGCACGATGCTCTCGCGGCCGAGCATCTCGAACACGTCGAGGACGAGCGCGGGGCTGAGGTGGACGCCGTCGCCGATCATCTCGACGACGCAGCGGCCCTTGGCGGCGGCGGCGAGGAGCTCCGGGACGGGACCGGGAGTGCGGTGGTGCATGGGCCGCATGCCGTTGAAGAGGTGGGTCGCCGTGGGGACGTCGCAGCGGACGGGCTCCCCCGCGTCGCGCTGGTCGTCGAGGCGGGCCGAGGCGTCGGCGAGGGCGGCGCGCACGGGGGCGGCCTCGGAGTCGGTGTGGCCGAGGCTCGGCAGGGCACCGCCCTCGATGAGGGCGGCGATGACGCCGTCGTCTCCCGTGGTGCCGGGCTTCTCCGGGGCGATGGTCATCGTGGCGACATGGCCTCCGCCGAGCTCGAGGAGCTCGCGGACCAGGTCGGCGTCCGGGTCCGTGATGCAGCCGGGGTCCTGGGCCCCGCAGCGCTCCACGGAGATGAAGGGGCCCTCGAAGTGGATGGCGGCGAGCTCGCCCGCCTCGGCCAGGGCCGCGAGGGTGCGGGTGCGCTCGCGCAGCACTTCCGGCGACGCGGTGACGCAGGAGGCGACGAGGCTCGTCGTGCCGTGACGCCGGTGCTCGAGGACGGCGGTCATGGCCTGCTCGGGGGTCTCCGCGTTGGGGAAGGACTCGCCGCCGCCGCCGTGGCAGTGGACGTCGACGAGACCGGGGAGGAGGTAGCCGCCCTCGGGGGCGGGCGTGGCAGCGCCGACGGCGTTCCCGAAGCCGGCGCGGTCGGCGTCGCGGGCGTCCCCGACCCAGGCGATGTGCTCGCCGGTGACGACGACCGCGCCCTCCTCGATGACCTCGACGGGGGTGACGACTCGACCGGTGAGGGCGGCGGTGCTCATGGGCGCGAGCATAGGCACGCGCTCTGAACGCGTAACGTGCATGTCCGCTCAGACAGCCGCTCTCCAATCCGCAAGCTGTGGGCCCGTCGGCAGACCGAGGGGCCGTCGTCCCCACGATTTGCCACGCAGCCCACAGTTTGGACCGAGGGGGCGGCGCGAGCTCAGCGGGCGAGCCGCCGCTCCATCCGGCTGACCGCACGCTCGACGTCCTTCTCGAGTCGCGAGGACACCCGGGCGTCAGCCGCCCAGAGAGGCTCCGACCGGGCGGGGCGGACGGCGACGACGCGCCCGTGGTCGACGAGGAGGGGCCGGAACATCCCGTTCATCGACGGGCAGATGAGGAGCTCCCCGGCCGCGTCAGTGAGCGACAGGCGGTCCTTGTAGCCGACGTGGAGCTCGTCGAACGCGCCGAGGTAGAGCGTGGACTCCGCGGCGCGCCGCGACGACTCCAGCAGGTCCGGAAGGTCGGCGCGCCCGTAGAGCACGTCGGTCCCCGCGCGGCCGCGCGGTGCGGCCTCGGTACCCGCACCGAGCACGGTGACGGTGCCGCGCAGGCCGCCCTCGGCCCGGTAGCGCGTGAGCGGCGCGTGAGAGTGCTCGGCGTCGACGGCGTAGTCCGCGGCGTTCGTGAGCTCGACGGCGTCCTCGAGCGCCCGGCGGCACTCCGTGGCCGGCAGGGTCGTCCAGCGCGAGAGGTCCGCGGCACTGATCGGCCCGTGGCTCGTGGCGTAGCGACGGGCGATCTCGGCGACGGCGGCGCGGTGCCCCTCGGTGCCGTGGGCAGTCCCGGCGGCCCCGCCGGGCCCGCTGCTGGCGGGCGGGAGCTCCTCGGCGGAGACGATGAGGTGCTCGTTGCCGCGCCGCGGCCCCTGAACGAGGTGGCCGGTGGCGTGCAGGGCAACGACGAGGTGGCGCTTGGCGTAGGTCTCGGGCATACCGGAGGCGATGAGCTCGGGAAGGATCCCGTCGGCCTCCCAGACCTCGAAGAGCTCCGCGCGGGTGAGCCCGGGGCGCCCCTCACCCGCGGCAGCGGTCAGGGCGGCTCGCGCGGCGGCGGCGGCGCGGGCGAGCCCGGCGGAGCCGTGGCCGAATCGCTCCTCGTCGACCTTCATCCAGCCGGAGAGCCGGTGGACGAGCGCCTCGCGCATCCAGTGGTGGTCCTCGGCGGTGGTGACGTGGACCGTGCCCCGCATGGGCCAGGAGCGCACGAGCGCGGACTCCTCGAAGGCGGCGTCCACGTCCGCGCGGGTGACGCTGCGAGGGGTCCGGGCGAGGATCGCGTGCGGGATGGCCGAGACCTGCTGGCCCTGGATCGCGAGCTGCCGCCGGACGGCCTCAACGGGGGTCGCGGCGGCCGTGGCGGGCACGAGGCCCTGGGCGACGATTCGCAGGTAGGACAGCTCGCGTGGCTCGTGGACGGGCGGGGCCGCGGCCGCGGCGCGCGCGGTCTCGAGGACGGTGGAGGGCACGGCGGTGCTCCTTGTGACGGTGGGACTGTTGTCGGGCTGGCCCCGGCGCGGCTGAGTGGCGCCAGGCGCGGTGCTGCCAGACGGGCGCGCTCAGAACAGGCGGGTCGTCGGGTCGTCCATGCCCCGCATGGCGTCGTAGTCGAGGACGACGCAGCGGAAGCCTCGGTCCTCGGCGAGCACGCGGGCCTGCGGCTTGATGGTCTGGGCCGCGAAGACGCCTCGCACGGGCGCGAGGAGCGGGTCGCGGTCGAGGAGCCGGACGTACCGGGTCAGCTGCTCGACGCCGTCGATGCCGCCGACGCGCTTGACCTCGACGGCGACGCTGCCGCCGGACGGGTCCTTGACCATGAGGTCGACGGGGCCGACGGGCGTGGGGTACTCGCGGCGCACGAGGCGGTAGCCCTCGCCGAGGACCTCGGGCTGCTCCGCCAGGAGCTCCTGGAGGTGAGCCTCCACGCCGTCCTTGGTGAGGCCCGGGTCGACGCCGAGGTCCGTCGTCTGGTCGGAGAGGACCTCGAAGAGACGGATGACGAGGAGGTCGTCGCTCTTGCGGGCCCGGACCTCCCACTTCGAGGCGACGCCGGCCTCGAGGTCCTCCTCGTCCGGCTCGACCTCCTTCATGGTGGCCGGCGGGCTCATCCAGTTGAGCGGCTTGTAGGAGCCGCCGTCGGAGTGGACGAGCACGGAGCCGTCCGCCTTGACCATGATGAGGCGGGTGGCCCGGGGCAGGTGGGCGTCCAGGCGCCCGGAGTAGTCCACGGAGCAGGAAGCGATGACGACGCGCACCGGGGCAGCCTACCGGGCGTCGCCGTCGGGTCCAGCCAGCACCCTATGGGCGCCCGGACCGCGGGCGGCTCAGAAGAGCGTCGGCTGGTGGGGCGCCGCGGACTCGAGCCAGGCGACGAGCGCCGAGTGCGAGTCCTCGAGCATGGCGAGGTCGTAGTGCCTCCCGGCGCAGTCGAGCTCGACGTCGACGATCCGGCCGTTGGAGCCCCGGTGCCGCAGCTCCCCGAGCTCGATGTCCGGGCGGAGGAAGCGCAGCCGCGGCCGCCAGGCGAGAGAGACGAGCCGGTACCACTCGATGTCGTCGTCGCCGAAGACGCCGATGCCGCTCGCCCAGCCGCGCTGGCCCGTGCGGCGCAGCGCGAGCTCGAAGGCGCCGACCCGCCCGGCGAGGCGACGGAGCCTGATGAGGAGGGCGACGGCCAGAACGAGGATAACGACGGCGGCGCCGCCCAGCGCGTCCCAGACCATCACCGGCTCCTCACTCCATCGCGCCCGAGTTGGTCTCGGTCACGTCCTCGAGCACCGTCTGGACCATCTCGCCTGAGGCGTGGGCCGCGGCGACCTCGTCACCGGCGAGGTCGACCGCGACGGTGAGGGCGTCGTGGTCGAGCGAGCAGAAGCCCCCCTCGACGGCGATCGTCACGGTCTCGCCGGAGGGCGTCGTCAGCCGGACCTCGCCGTCGGAGACGACGGCGAGGACGGGCTCACGCCCGGGCAGGATGCCGATCTCGCCGTCGAGCAGGGGGACGGAGACCTGCGTGGCCTCCCCCTCCCAGGCGGTCCCGCCGAAGCGGGAGACGATCTCGACGCTGAGGTTGCCTGCCACGGGGCTCACGCCTTGGACAGCTCGTGGGCCCGGCGCTCCAGGTCCTCGATGCCGCCGCAGTTGAAGAAGGCCTGCTCGGGCAGGTGGTCGTAGTCGCCGTCGGCGATGCGCTTGAAGGCCTCGACGGTCTCCGCGACCGGCACGGTGGAGCCGGGGACGCCGGTGAACTTCTCGCCCATGTACATGTTCTGGGAGAGGAACTGCTCGATGCGGCGGGCACGGTTGACGGTGACCTTGTCCTCCTCGGAGAGCTCGTCGACACCGAGGATCGCGATGATGTCCTGGAGCTCCTTGTTCTTCTGGAGGATGGACTTCACGCGCGTGGCGACCTCGTAGTGCTCCTCACCGACGTAATGGGGGGCGAGGAGGCGCGAGGACGAGGCCAGCGGGTCGACCGCGGGGTAGATGCCTCGGGAGGCGACCTCGCGGGAGAGCTCGGTGGTGGCGTCCAGGTGCGCGAAGGTCGTCGCCGGGGCCGGGTCGGTGTAGTCGTCCGCAGGGACGTAGATCGCCTGGAGGGAGGTGATCGAGTGCCCGCCGGCGGAGGTGATGCGCTCCTGGAGGAGGCCCATCTCGTCGGCCAGGTTCGGCTGGTAACCCACGGCGGAGGGCATGCGCCCCAGCAGCGTGGAGACCTCGGAGCCGGCCTGCGTGAAGCGGAAGATGTTGTCGATGAAGAGCAGCACGTCCTGGTGCTGCACGTCGCGGAAGTACTCGGCCATGGTGAGGGCCGAGAGGGCGACGCGCAGGCGCGTGCCCGGCGGCTCGTCCATCTGGCCGAACACGAGCGCGGTCTTGTCGAAGACGCCGGCCTCGCCCATCTCGACGATGAGGTCGTTGCCCTCACGGGTGCGCTCGCCGACGCCGGCGAAGACGGACACGCCGTTGTGGTTGAGGGCGACTCGCTGGATCATCTCCTGGATGAGGACGGTCTTGCCGACGCCGGCGCCGCCGAAGAGACCGATCTTGCCGCCCTGGACGTACGGGGTGAGCAGGTCGATGACCTTGACGCCCGTCTCGAACATCTGCTCCTTCGACTCGAGCTGGTCGAAGGCCGGGGGCTGGCGGTGGATGGGCCAGCGCTCGGTGATCTCGAGGGACTCGCCCTCCTCGAGGTTGAGGACGTCACCGGTGACGTTGAAGACGTGGCCCTTGGTGACGTCGCCGACGGGCACGGAGATCGGGGCGCCGGTGTCGCGCACCTGGGTGCCGCGCACGAGGCCGTCGGTGGGCTTGAGGGAGATGGTGCGCACGATGTTGTCGCCCAGGTGCTGGGCGACCTCGAGCGTGATCTCGCGGTCCTCGTCGCCCTCGCCGGTGCCCTTGATGGTCACCTTGAGGGCGTTGTACATCTCGGGCAGCGCCTCGGGCGGGAACTCGACGTCGACGACGGCGCCGATGATCCGCGTGACGCGGCCGGTGCCCGGCGTCGGGTTGGTGGTGTCAGCCATGGTTCGTTCTTCCGTGTCCGTTTCTGGCAGTGGTCGTTGGCCGTGCGCTCACTCGGCGCCGAGGGCGTCGGCACCCGAGACGATCTCCGTGATCTCCTGGGTGATGTCGCCCTGTCGCGCCGCGTTGGCGAGGCGGGTGTAACGGGTGATGAGGTCCTGGGCGTTGTCCGTGGCCGTGTGCATGGCCTGCTGACGGCTGGCGAGCTCCGAGGCGGCGGCCTGGAGGACGGCGTCACGGATGCGGCTGCGTACGTAGCGGGTGAGGAGGGCGTCCAGGACGACCTCCGCGCTCGGCACGAACTCGTACAGCGGCTGGAGCCCGCTCGCGTCGGGGCGCTCCAGGACCTTGGCGCCCTCCTTGGAGACGTCGGCCCAGCTCACCTCGTCCCGGTCCTCGAGGTCCACGACGGTCAGCGGCAGCATGCGACGCACCTCGGGGACCTGCTTGACCATGGAGACGTAGCGGGTGAACACGACGTGCACCTGGCTGACGCCGCCGTCGGTCGCCGGGGCCAGGAAGTAGCGCAGCAGGACGCTGGAGACCTCGTCGATCGTCGCGTCGGTCGGGCGGTCCGACTCCCCCACCCAGGAGCGCTCGACGTCGCGCCCGCGGAAGGTGAAGTACGAGTGGGCACGGCGTCCGAAGGTGAAGACGACGGGCTCCTTGCCCTCCTCGACGAGCTGGTCGATGAGGCGCTCGGACTCGCGCAGGATCGTCGCCGAGTAGGCGCCGGCCATGCCGCGGTCCGAGGTGACGACGAGGACGGCGACGCGCTTGGTGTCGGTGCGCTCCTGCGTGATCGGGTGGTCGAGGTTGGAGTAGGTGCCGACGGCGGCCACCGCCTGGGAGAGGGCGTGGTCGTAGGGCCCGGCCTCCTCCGCGTTGCGCCTGGCGGCACCGATCCGGGAGGAGGCGATGAGCTCCATGGCCCGGAACACCTTCTGGAGGGTCTGGGTCGACCGGATGCGCTGCTTGTAGACGCGCTGGTTGCCTGCCACGTCAGCCCCTCTTGAGGACGATCTGCTCGCTCGTCCGCTCGGCCGGGACGTCCTCCTCGCCGGGGGCGACCTCGCCGGACAGCACACGGTCGCCCGCCATGTAGGTGTTGCGGAAGGTCTCGACGGCGTCGCGCAGGGAGGCCTCGGTCTCCTCGGACAGGTCGCCGGACTCGCGGATCGTGGTGAGGACGCCGGTGTTGCGGCGCAGGTGGTCGAGCAGGGCGTGCTCGAAGGGCAGCACGTCCTTGACCTCGAGGTCGTCGAGGTAGCCGTTCGTGCCGGTCCAGACGCTGACGACCTGCTCCTCGACCGGGTACGGCGTGTACTGCGGCTGCTTGAGGAGCTCCATGAGCCGCTCACCGCGGGTGAGCTGCTGACGGGTGGCGGCGTCGAGGTCGGAGGCGAACATCGCGAAGGCCTGCATCGAGCGGTACTGCGCGAGGGTCAGCTTGAGCGTTCCGGCGACCTTCTTCATGGCCTTGACCTGGGCGGCGCCACCGACTCGGGAGACGGAGACGCCGACGTCGACGGCGGGGCGCTGGTCGGCGTTGAAGAGGTCCGACTGGAGGAAGATCTGGCCGTCGGTGATGGAGATGACGTTCGTCGGGATGTAGGCGGACACGTCGTTCGCCTTCGTCTCGATGACCGGCAGACCCGTCATCGAGCCGGCGCCGAGCTCGTCGGAGAGCTTGGCGCAGCGCTCGAGGAGGCGCGAGTGCAGGTAGAAGACGTCACCGGGGTAGGCCTCGCGGCCCGGCGGACGGCGGAGCAGGAGGGACACCGCTCGGTAGGCCTCAGCCTGCTTCGAGAGGTCGTCGAAGACGATGAGGACGTGCTTGCCGGAGTACATCCAGTGCTGGCCGATGGCCGAGCCGGTGTACGGCGAGAGGTACTTGAAGCCGGCCGGGTCGGAGGCCGGGGAGGCGACGATCGTCGTGTACTCCAGGGCGCCGCGCTCCTCGAGGGCGCCGCGAACGGCGGCGATGGTGGAGCCCTTCTGGCCGGTCGCGACGTAGATGCAACGGACCTGCTTGTCGGGGTCCCCGGACTCCCAGGCCGCCTTCTGGTTGAGGATCGTGTCCAGCGCGATCGCGGTCTTGCCCGTCTTGCGGTCGCCGATGATGAGCTGGCGCTGGCCGCGGCCGATCGGGATCATGGAGTCGATGGCCTTGAGCCCGGTCTGCAGCGGCTCGTGGACCGACTTGCGGGCCATGACTCCGGGAGCCTGGAGCTCGAGGGCGCGGCGCCCCTCCGTCTGGATCTCGCCGAGGCCGTCGATGGGCCGACCGAGCGGGTCGACGACGCGGCCGAGGTAGCCGTCGCCGACGGGGACGGAGAGGACCTCGCCGGTGCGGCGGACCGTCTGCCCCTCGTCGATACCGGTGAAGTCGCCGAGCACGACGACGCCGATCTCGCGCTCATCGAGGTTCATCGCCAGGCCGGCGGTGCCGTCCTCGAAGGTGAGCAGCTCGTTGGCCATGACGCCGGGCAGGCCCTCGACGTGGGCGATGCCGTCCGCGGCGAAGATGACGTGCCCGACCTCCTCGGCGGCGACCTCGGAGGGCTTGTAGGACTCGACGAACTCATCCAGGGCGGAGCGGATCTCCTCCGGCCTGATGGTCAGTTCAGCCATCTGTCGTCTCCTTGCGGTTCGTGGGTGGTGCCGGGCGGCGGCGCCGTCGGCACGGGTTGTCTGTGGGGCGGGCTCAGCCCGCGAGGGCGGTGCGCAGCTCCGCGACGGAGGAGCGCACGGTGGAGTCGATGACGAGGTCGCGCACCGAGACCCTGACCCCACCGACGACGGCGGGGTCGACCTCGGTGTTGAGCTCGACCTCCGTGCCGAGGCGCCGCGAGAGGATCTCGCGCAGGCGGGTCTCCTGGGCGGTGGTCATGGGGACGGCGGTGACGACGTCGGCGATGGTGCGGTTCTGCAGGCCGGCGGCGAGCTCGGCGACGCGGCGCAGGTTGCGCGGCACGCCTCCCTCGGCCTCGTGACGCACGCACCAGGTGACGAGGTCCATGGCGGCCTGGGACAGGTGCGGGGCGAGGAGGCGCTGTGCCAGCCGGACGCGGTCCTCGGTCCGGGTCGTCCGCGAGGGCTCGAGCGCCTGGCGCAGCTCCGGGTCCGAGTCGAGGGCCTGGGAGACCTCGAGGACCTCCTGCTCGACGTGCGAGATCGACTCGTCGGCCTGAGAGCCCACGAGCACGGCCTCGATGCCGAGGTCGTGGAGGGCCGAGATGAGGTCGACTGGGCGGGACCAGCGCCCGCGCACGAGCGCCTGCAGGAGGGCGACGACGCGGTCGTCCACCTTGCCCGCGAACAGCCTGGAGGCGAGCCGGGCCTTGTCCTCGGCGGTGCGCCCGGGGTCGGTCAGCGGGCCGCGGAGCCCCTTCGACGCGATCTCGTGGGCGACGGCGAGGATCTGCCCGCCCAGGACACGGCCGTCCGCGCCGGCGGAGCGCAGGACGGGCGTCCAGGCCTCGGCGGCGGCAGCTCGGGTCGCGGCGCTTCCGGTGTTCACCGGATCGCCTCGCTCGAGGTGATGGCGCTCGCGTCCGAGGGTGCCTGCTCGAGCTCGTCGAGGAAGCGGTCGATCGAGCGGCTCGCGGCGGCGGAGTCACTGAGGTGCTCACCGACGATCTTCTCCGCGAGCGAGGTGGCCAGCAGACCGACCTCGCTGCGCAGCGAGATCTGGGCGGCCTGCTTGTCCGCCTTGATCTGACGCTGTGCGGCGTCCATGGCCTTGCCGGCCTCGCCGGCGGCCTCGGTCCGTGCCTCTGCGACGATGGCCTTGGCCTCCGCCTGCGCCTGGGCGCGGATGTCGGCGGCCTCACGGCGAGCCTTCTCGACGAGCTGCGCGGCCTCGATCTCGGCGTGCTTCTGATCGCTCTTCGCCTTGTCCGCGAGGTCGAGACCCTCCTGGATCTTGCGCGAGCGCTCGTCGAGCGTCGTGTTGAACCGAGGAAGCGTCCTGGCGACCGCGATGGCGATGATGATGAAGCACAGGGTGCCCCAGATCAGATCCGGCCACGCTGGCAGCAAGACCGACGGGGACTCCTCGGCCCCCGACGCGGCGATGATCGTGGCGAGCATGTCAGAAGACGAAGCCGGCGGCGAAGCCGATGAGCGCGAGGGCCTCGACGAAGGCAATACCGATGAACATGTTCGTGCGCAGGGCGCCGGCCATCTCGGGCTGGCGGGCCATGCCCTCCTGCGTCTTGCCGACGATGGTGCCGATGCCGATGCCGGGGCCGATGGCGGCGAGACCGTAGCCGACGGCCATGAGTGATCCGGACATGTTGTCTCCTCTGGTGGAACGGGCAGGGACCGCGTGCGCGGACCCTGGCGCTTGGTGATGGTCGCCGCGACGCGACGACCGCTGGACGGAACGGCTGACCGGCTGTCAGTGCTCCGAGATGGACAGGTCGATGTAGACGGCGGTGAGCAGGGCGAAGATGTACGCCTGGAGCGCCGCCACGAAGATCTCGAACAGGACGAAGGCGAAGCCCAGGCCGAGGGTGAGGACGCCCAGGACCTTGATCTTGGCCGCGGCCTCGAAGAAGAAGAAGCTCGTGCCGACGTAGCACAGGACGAGCAGGAGGTGGCCGGAGATCATGTTGGCGAGGAGTCGGATCGTCAGCGTGAAGGGCCGGATGATGAAGGTCGAGAAGAACTCGATCGGCGTCAGCAGGATGTAGAGGGCCTTGGGCACACCGGCCGGGAACAGCGAGGAGTGGAAGTAGCCGCCCCACCCCTGCTCCTTGACGCCGGCGACGATGAAGGCGACGTAGGCGACCACGGCGTAGATGAGCGGCATGCCGATGATCGACGTGCCAGCGATCTGGAGGCCCGGGATGATGCCGGAGATGTTCATGAAGAACACGCCGAGGAAGATCGTCGTGATGAGGCCGACGTACTTGCGTGCGTTGCCACCGAGGATCTCCTCGGCGATGTTGGTGCGGATGAAGCCGAGGCTCATCTCCATCATCGACTGGCCCCGCGAGGGCACCAGACGGACGCGGCGCGAGGAGATCGCGAGGATGAGGACGAGGACCAGCGTCGCGATGATCCTCACGAAGAGGATGCGGTTGATCGCGAAGGGCGTCCCGGTGAACCAGAACGCGTCGGGGAAGAACTCGTCGATCGACGGCGGGTTGAAGGCCGTTGCCGTGACGGCGGGAAGGGCGGAGCTCACGAGCATCGACACCGAACGGTCCTCCTAGGGGTTCATCCACAGCCTTGGGGAATGGCCGTCGCCGGGGCGAGCCGCCGGCGGTCACCCTTGCGGGCACGAGGGAACCCTAACGCACTTCACGGTCGTGGCGGAGGTCGGTGCGCGCGCCTCCGCGTGGCGCACACCACTCATAGCACGTCGTACCCGGTGGCGGCCACTGAGCACGGCCTCGGGCCGGGGCCGTTGGTCCCCGTCAGCGGGTTCCGAGCCTCACGTCAGGGCTCGCCGGCCCCTCCCGACCGTGCGCACCGTCGGCTCCGACACGGCCGTCCGCCAGACGCTCTCAGTGGTCCGGGCGGGCACCGGGCTCGACGACGGGGGCGCGCCGCGAGGCGAGAGCAACCGCCTCGACGAGCATCGAGACGAGCACCCCGACGACGATGACGAGAAAGGTCGTCAGGTGGGAGAAGCCGCCTCGGTGGGCGAAGGCGAGGACGACGACGCCCACGACGACGAGCTTGCTGACGAAGGAGACGAGCGGCGCGACGCCGGCGAGGAGTGGACGCCGCTCCCAGGGCACGAGGAGGATCCCGACGCTCACGGCGCTCAGGAGGAGAACGGTGCCGCCACCGAGGAGGCCGCCCATCAGCCCCTCGTGTCCCGCGAGCAGCGCCCCGAGGCCGGTACCGCCGATCGCCACGAGAAGTCCCGTGAGGGCGACGAGTCGCGCCGCTCGGCGGTAGAGCGCCGAGTAGGAGACGAGCGCGGAGGCGGATCCGGCGAGCCCGGGTGCGTCGTCGCGCTCGCCGTCCTCGACGGGGTCGGTGGGTGCGCTCATGGGCGTGGTGCCTCCTGGGACTGGGCGCCGCCCCGTGCCGCGCGACGGCGGAACAGGCCGGGCATGGCGTTGAGCGTGACCGCCACGGCGAGCGCCACCCCGACGGCCGCGGCGAGCAGCACCCAGCCGATCGGGAAGAAGGCCATGGCGGCGAGCGAGAAGGCGGCGACGGCGGTCCACGTGTACATGACGAGGACGGCGCGCTCGTGGGAGTGCCCGGCCGCGAGGAGCCGGTGGTGCATGTGCATGCGATCCGGGTGGAACGGACTGTGCCCGGCCCGGGTGCGACGGACCACCGCCATGACCATGTCCGTCAGCGGGAGCACGAGGACCGCCAGGGGCAGCAGCACGGGAAGGAAGACGGGGATCGCCGTCGAGGAGGAGAAGGAGCCCGGATCCACCTGCCCGGTGACGATGATCGTCCCCGCGGCGGAGATGAGTCCGAGCTGCATGGAGCCGGAGTCGCCCATGAAGATCGTCGCCGGGTGGAAGTTGTGGGGCAGGAAGCCGGCGCAGATCCCGATGAGGGCGGCGACGACGGTCGCGGCGAGGGACGTGTACGAGTCCGGCGAGGTCTGCCGGGTGAGGACGTAGACGTAGGCGAGGAAGGCGGTCGCACCGATCCCGATGATGCCGGCGGCCAGCCCGTCGAGCCCGTCTACGAAGTTGACGGCGTTCATGACGACCACGACGACGAGGACCGTCGAGATGAGGGAGAGCCTCGAGGAGCCGATCGTGAGGCCCCCGACGGGGAAGGTGATGAGCTGGACGCCCTGCCAGGCCATGACGCCGGCGGCGAGCACCTGCCCGGCGAGCTTCGTCATCCAGTCGAGGTCCCACAGGTCGTCGACGACACCGAGGAGGCAGACGAGACCGGCGCCGAGGACGACGGCCCAGGCCGAGGAGTCGATGACGCCGGAGAGGTAGGGCACGCGGGAGGCGACGGTGACGGCGGTCGCGAAGCCCGCGAACATGGCCACTCCGCCGAGGCGCGGGGTCGGCGTGGTGTGGACGTCGCGGGCGCGGACCGGAGTGAGGGCGTTGGAGACGAGCGCGACGTGCCGGACGATCGGCACGGCGACGAAGGTGACCGCGGCGGCCACGAGGAGGATGAGGAGGTAGACCCTCACTCGCCGCTCCCGATCACGGGTGCACCCGCGGCAGCGAGGACCGGGTCAAGGACCTCGGCGAGCTGGGCCCGCGTGAGGACGCCGTCTCGGACGAGGGCGGGAGCGAGGGCCTTGTCCCCGGCGAGGGACACGATGGAGCTCGGGACCGGGCCGGGCGTGGGGCCGCCGTCGAGCAGGAGGATGTCGACGTCGTCGGCCGCCTCGGAGGCGGGGGTGACTCGTCCGGGGAAGGCCGCGGTGCCGCTGGTGGCGTCGGTGGCGGGAGGCTCGCCGGTGTGGTTGGCGCTCGTGACGGCCATGGGGCCGGTGGCTCGCAGGAGGGCGAGGGCGGTCGGGTCGTCCGGCATGCGAACGGCGATCGTGCCGCCGGTCTCGCCGAGGTCCCAGCCGAGGTCGGGGGCGGCGTCGAGGATGATGGTCAGGGCGCCAGGCCAGAAGGCCCCCATGAGGGCACGGGCCGTGTCCGGGACCTCGGCGACGACCCCGTCGAGCTGCTCGGGACCGGCGACGAGGACGGGCGGCGGCATCTGGCGGCCGCGTCCCTTGGCGGCGAGGAGACGGGAGACCGCGTCGGCGTCCGAGGCGATGGTCCCGATGCCGTAGACGGTGTCCGTCGGCAGGACGAGGAGGCCGCCCGCGGCGACGTGCGCGGCCGCGCGGTCGAGGAGCTCCTGGCTCACGGAGGCGCTGGACGGGGTGATGGACTGCTCGCTCACGGCCGTCATCCTCCCACGGATCGTGGTGAGCGCGGCTGAGCGGCCCGGGGCGGACGGGCCGCCGGTCAGCCCCAGATGAGCCCGGCACCCCAGGCAGCGGTGGCCACGAGGCAGCCCGCGAGCTCGAGGAGGATCGCGAGCCCCTGCGCCTTGACAGCCGCCCAGGCGGCGGAGCGCCCCGCGCGCTCGGAGCCCTGGCGGGCGGTCTCCCAGAGGTAGACACCAAGGGTGAAGCCGAGCGGCAGGCCCACGACGGGGACGACGAAGAAGCCGAGGATGCCGAAGATCCCGCCCACGAGCATCGAGGTGCCGGGCACGCCGGCTCCCTTGAGGTGCCGTCCCATGAGGAGGTACTTGCCGACGGCGGTGCCGGCGATCGCAAGCGCGCTCACGGCGAGGACGCCCCAGCCCCACGGCCCGCCCGTGACGACCGCCCACACGGCGACCGCCGCGAGGACGACGAGCGGCCCCGGGTAGAGCTGGGTGAGAGCGCCGCCGAGCCCGACGAGGATGACGAGGCCGACGATGACGGTTCCGAGGGTTCCCACGGGCGCAGCCTCGCACAGACCGCTCGCCGCGGTCGGGCCCGGGCGCCTCGGCGCGGCGGGGCGCACCCCGCGGAGCGCACGCGAGTGGGCGTCCGGTCAGTGCGGGCACTGCCGTCGCCCTCCAGGGGCTCAGACGATCCGGCGCGCGGCGGCCCAGCGCGTGAGCTCGTTGCGGTTGGAGAGCTGAAGCTTACGCAGGACGGCGGAGACGTGCGTCTCGACGGTCTTGACGGAGATGTAGAGCTCGGCGGCGCACTCCTTGTAGGTGCAGCCGCGGGCGATGAGGCGCATGACCTCCCGCTCCCGGGCGGAGAGGCGGTCGAGCTCGGAGTCGGCAACGGCGACCTCGCCGGTACCGGCGCCGAAGGCGTCGAGGACGAAGCCGGCCAGGCGCGGGGAGAAGGCGGCGTCCCCACCGGCAACACGCCGGACGGCGTCGGCGAGGTCCTCGGGACTGATCGCCTTGGTGACGTAGCCGCGGGCGCCGGCGCGGATGACGGCGACGACGTCCTCGCTGGCGTCGGAGACGGACAGGGCGAGGAAGCGCGTGGCGGGGACGTCGTGGCAGGAGCGGACGACCTCGGCCCCTCCCCCGCCGGTGCCGCCGGGCAGGTGAACGTCGAGGAGGACGACGTCGGGCGTCAGGGCGTGGACGGCGGCGACGGCGCCGTCGACGTCGTCGGCCTCGGCGACGACCTCGAGGTCGGGAGCCGTGGCCTCGATCTCGGCGCGCACGCCGGCGCGGACGAGGGCGTGGTCGTCGACGACGAGGACGCGCAGGCGGGGGCCCGTGGCGTCGGGCCGGGACGGGGAGCCCGGACGGGCGGTGGGGTCGGGGGCGGTCACGCGGTCTCTCCGGGAGTGCTGGGGAACGGGGACGGGACGGGCGGCTGGACGTTTCCGGAGGGCCGGGCGGGCAGGTCCGGCGCGGGCAGGACGAGGCGGACCTCGGTGCCGTGCTCGAGGCGGCGGACGGCGCCGAGCCCGCCATGACGGCGCATCCGACCGACAATGGACTCGCGCACACCGTGGCGGTCGTGGGCGACTGCGGCGGGGTCGAAGCCGGGTCCGCGGTCGCGGACGAAGACCTCGAGGCGCTCGGGGCTGATCTCGGCGTAGACGGAGACGGGCGGGGCGCCGTGGCGCACGGCGTTCGAGAGGGCCTCCCGGGCGGCGGCGATGACGACCTCGGTCTCGCGGTCCGGCGCACGGTCCCCGACGACCACCAGCTCGACCTGCGCGGCGTAGCGGTCCTCGATCTCGCCGACGAGGTCGCGCAGGGCGTCCGCGACGGAGGTACCGGCCTCGGGACGGTCCGTGTAGAGCCACGCTCGCAGCTCGCGCTCCTGGGAGCGCGCGAGCCGGGCGACGGTCTCGGGCTCGTCGGCGCGCTTGCGGATGAGGGTGAGGGTCTGGAGGACGGAGTCGTGGAGGTGGGCGGCGATGTCGGCGCGCTCGGCCTCGCGGGCCTCGGCGGCTCGGGTCTCGGTGAGGGCCCGGTTGGTGCGCAGCCAGAAGGGCGCGAGGACGAGCCCGACGCCGAGTACGAGGGCACCACCCGTCGCGGCGCCCGTCATGAGGACGCGCGGCGGGGTGTCCGCGCCGACCCACAGGAGGATGCCGACGACCGCGAGCACGACGCCGCCCGCGAGACGCAGCACCGCGCCGGTGTCCCGGTCGGGGCCGGTGACGTCGTCGACCTGGGACCAGGCGAGGGCCGCCCCGCAGCCGACGACGAGGACAGGGAGGAGCCAGCTGCCCGTCGCCAGGCCCGCGAGCGCGTCGGCGCGCCAGGCCAGGAGCAGGATCGCGGCGGCGAGGAGGGCGGCGCCTCCGGTGAGGGTCGACAGGCGGCCCGAGGTCGAGCGGCTTGACCGGGGGCGGGCGGCGAGGCGAGCCCGGGCCGGCGGGACGACACCCGCGACCTCCGCCCACGGGTCCCCAGCGGGGACGGAGACGGCGAGGAGGAGGTAGAGGAGGGCGCCCGTGCCCCCGACGAGCGTGAGGGCGACCATGAGGAGGCGGACGCGTGCGACGGGCTGGTCGAGGTGCACCGCGAGCCCCGCGCAGACACCGGCGAGGACGCGTCCCGCGGGCCGCGGCCGGAGGACGGGGGCGCCGTCGCGCCCGGGCCGCACCGCCCACGCCGGCGGGACGGGGGCGGGGCGGTACGGAGGACGGCGCAGGGGCGGTCGGGTCAGGACGGGGGCGGGGGGCTGGGCCGGGGCCGCCCCGACGCCGGCAGCGAAGTCGATCGGGTGGGCGGGATGGCTCCCGGGCACGGGCGCGCCCGGGGCACAGGCCACGGGGCCGGGCGCGCCGGGGCGCGGTCCGGGTGGCGGTGCCGTCGTCGTCATGGCGCCATCGTGGCACGGCGGAGGGCGTCGGAGACCGCCCGGAGGGTGGAACCAGGGGCGCCGGGGACGAGAACCAGGGGCCGCTCAGGGTGTCCCCCGATCCTCCCGCCGTCCGGCGCCCACGACGATGGATGCCATGAGCAACCCCCAGCCCTCCCCCTACGGCTACTGCCCCGCCGGCCAGCCGCCGCGTCCGCCGGCCGCCGGCTTCTTCGACTCGCTGCGCCGCACCGGTCTCCTGCGCACCCGGGAGAGGTGGGTCGGCGGCGTCGCCGGCGGCGTGGCCCGCCGGCTCGGCGTCGACCCGGTCCTCGTGCGCTGCGTCTGGATCGTCCTGTGCGTCTTCACCGGTCTGGGCCTCCTGCTCTACGGGCTCGGCTGGGCGCTCCTGCCCGAGGAGGAGGACGGTCGGATCCACGCCCAGCAGGCGCTCACCGGTGACCTCACCGCCGGGCTCGCCGGTTCGGTGATCGCGACGATCGCCGGCCTGTCCTCGACGGACCACGGGCTGCTGCCTGTCTGGTACCTCGACGTCCAGACCTACAGCGCCATCCGAGCCCTCTGCTCGATCGCGATCACCGTCCTCATCGTGTACGGGATCGTCGCCGCCGTGCGGCGCTCGCGTGAGCGGCGCAGGCGGGCGGCCGGCTGGACGCAGCCTCAGCCGGGGCAGCCGACGCCGCACGCACCGGCCACCGCTGCCGCCCGGTGGCAGTCAGGTCCGCTGCCGAGCACGCAGCCCCTCGGCCCCACGGACGCCACCCGTACGGAGGACCACGGCGCTCCGTCCGGCCCCGCCCCCGCCGCCTCCGCCCCGTCAACCAGCGCACCAGCGGCCTGGTCGGGCACGACCACCCCCACGAGCGGTTCCCGTTCGGTCCCCGCCTACCCCACCCCAGTCGCACCGGGCGGGCCGGCGCCTCAGTCATGGGCCGTACCGGCACCGGCCCCCGCGCCGCGCCCTCGCCGTCCGAGGCGCCCCGGCCCGGGACGCCGCACGAGCCTCCTCGTGCTCGGGCTCGTCCTCCTTGCCGTCGCCGGCTGCGGAGCCGCGGCGGCCTCCGGTGCCCTGGGCCCCGTGGGCGCCGGGCTCCTCGCCGCAGGAGCCGTCGTCGCGGGTCTCGGACTCGGCGTCCTCGTCTCAGGGCTGCGCGGGCGCCGCGGCGGGTGGATGAGCTGGGTCGCGTGGCCCGTCGTCCTCCTCCTCGGCCTGCCGGCTCTCGCCGTCGGCACCCTCATGCCCGCGTCGACCGTCAACGCGCCGGTCGCGACCGGCGACGTCGTCCTGCGCCCGACCACCAGCGAGCTCGAGGGCGCGCGGCAGCGCACGGGCTCGCGAACCGTCGACCTGGGCCGCTACTCCGCGGGCACCGTCACCCTCGACCTCACCGGGCTCGACGCCTCGCCGACCACCACGACCATCGCGGTCACCGTGGGAGTCGGCAGCCTCCACGTGCGCACCGCAGAGGGCCAGTCCGTCGAGGTTCGCGCCACCAGCACGCTGGGCGGCGCAGGCGGGACCGTCGGTCCGGGCTGGGCGGTCAAGGGGGCCCGGACCTCATCGGACGTGTACGACGGCGGGGTCTCGAGCGAGTACGACGCCGACGGCACCACCTTTACGAGGACGTGGATCTATCCGGGCGCTCCCTTCCGGTCGCACGTCGTGATGAGCTCGCCCGCGGCGCGCGCTGCGGCTGGTCCCGACGTCATCGTTGAGGCGACCACCGGCGGCGCCGCCATCGACGTCACCGAGGCGCAGCGTCACGCCACGTGGGAGGGCGCGAAGTACGACGGCTACTGGGTCGTCGGGTCCTGGACGGACTCGCGGGGCCGGCCCCACGACGGGGACTCGCTTCCCGTCGAGGGGATGACCCACCGGGCCGTCTCCGCCGACGCGCTCCAGACCTGCATCAGCACGGTCCTGCCGGACTCGGCCACGGACGACGGCTTCTACGCCTCCTACACGGACCTCGGCTCACTCACCGCTGGCCAGCGGGCGAAGGTCGACGACTGCGTCGACGAGGCGATCACCGCCGGCGGCGGGACGACCGCCACGACGGTCCCGACCGACGCCCCAGCCCCGTCGGCGTCAGCGTCAGCGTCAGCCACCCACTGAGCGCGGGCCGGCCGCGCCCGCATCGACCACTCCCCCTCACTGAGCAAGGAGCTCCCATGACCACCGATGACACCCCCACGACCCAGTTCCCACAGACGCCCGCCTCCCCCTCCTCCAACGACGTCCCGACGACGGCGCTCACCCCTGAGGAGGTCGAGGCGATCGGCCTCACCGACACCATCACCCGCCCGTTCCCGGTCGTCGAGGGCGGGGACGGCACCGCCTCGCCCACGACTGCGACCGACGCCTGGTCCGCGCCGTCGGGCTCCGCGCCCTCCCCCGACGCCTCGCCGGCGTCCAACGCGCCACGCACGGGGCCGGGCGGCACCGACGCCGTGTGGCACGGCCCGATCGCGCCGCTCGACACCGACGCGCCGAGCGGACCCAACCCGCCCGCGATCGTGTGGGGGCTCGTCCTCCTCGTCGTCGCCGCGCTGCTCGTCGCCGTCGTCGCCGGAGCGCGGATCGACCCTGTCACCGCCGGGATCGTCGTCCTCGCGGGCCTGGGAGCCGCCCTGCTCCTCGTCGCACTCGTGCCGCGCGGGCGTCGCGAGCGCTCGGTCGACTGAGCGGACGAGCCGCCCGTTCACGGTACCCCCGGGGCATGACCCCACGCCCACCCCCGGCGCCGTCCGGACCCGTTTGCGGGTTCGGACCGCGCCGGTTCTCATCGGGCCCCGACGCCCTGCGCCCAACTCACCCCCGCACGATGCAGGCCCGTCTCCGCCCCGGAGGCCGTTGCGGTCACCTTCGCCCGGCACCCTGGCTCCCATGACATCGATCTCCAGCTTCACGGTGACCGGCCAGGACGGCGCCGACGTCGAGCTCTCCCAGTACGCCGGCAAGGTCCTCCTCGTCGTCAACACGGCCACCGGCTGTGGCTTCACCCCTCAGTACGAGGACCTCGAGCGGATCTACACCGAGCACCGCGACGCGGGCCTCGAGGTCCTCGACTTCCCCTGCAACCAGTTTCACGGGCAGACTCCGGGCTCCGACGAGGACATCCACGAGTTCTGCACCCTCACCTACGGCACGGACTTCCCCCAGTTCTCGAAGATCGAGGTCAACGGCGAGGACGAGTCCCCGCTGTACACGTGGCTCAAGGAGTCCCGTGGCTTCGAGGGCTTCGGCAAAGGGCGCAAGGCTCTCGCGATGAAGGCGATGATGCTGGCGTCGGACCGCGCCTACGCGAGCAAGCCGGACATCAAGTGGAACTTCACGAAGTTCCTCATCGGCCGCGACGGGCAGGTCGTCGCCCGCTTCGAGCCGACCGTTCCCATGGAGGACGTGGAGCGGGCGGTCGTCGCCGCGCTCTGAACGCACGTCGCGCCGAGCGCGAACACGCTCAGCGGGCCGAGCGGACCAGATACACCTATAATGAAGGCGAACGGAAGGATTCTTATTCATGATCACCTCCATCGCTGACACCGTCCGACTCTCCAACGGCAACGAGATCCCCGGCGTCGGCTACGGCACCTGGCAGATCACCGACGCCTCCCAGGCCACCGAGGGCGTCAAGGCCGCCATCCGCGACGGCTACCGCCACATCGACACCGCCGCCGCCTACGGCAACGAGGAGGCCGTCGGCAAGGGCATCGCCGAGGCCCTCGAGGAGAACGGCCTCACGCGCAAGGACCTCTTCATCACGACGAAGCTCTGGAAGGAGGACTTCCTCGGCGCCGTCATCGAGGACGCCGAGACCTCCACCGAGGACCTCCCCGGCCTCAAGGAGGCCGCCGTCGCCGCCTTCGAGACCTCCCTCGCCCAGCTCGGCCTCGACTACGTCGACCTCTACCTCATCCACTGGCCGGCCAACGCCAAGGGTTACGACAACTGGCGCGAGATCAACGCGATCCTGTGGTCCGCCCTCGAGGAGGTCTACCGCGCCGGCAAGGCCCGCGCCATCGGCGTCTCCAACTTCCTCGAGCACCACCTCCAGGCGCTCATCGAGGACGGGGACGTCCCGCCCATGGTCAACCAGATCGAGTACCACCTCGGCTTCGCCCAGAAGGCCGCCGCCGACTACGCGGCCGCCAACGGTCTCGTCGTCGAGGCCTGGAGCCCGCTCGGCTCCGGCAAGGTACTCGACAACGAGGTCCTCGGCCAGGTCGCCGACTCCCTCGGGAAGACACCCGCCCAGGTCGCGCTGCGCTGGCTCCTCCAGAAGGACATCGTCGTGCTGCCCAAGTCGGTGACCCCCGAGCGGATCGCCTCCAACGCGGAGCTCTTCGACTTCGAGCTCGACGCGGCGCAGATGGCGACGCTCGACGCCATCGAGATCGAGGGCGACCACCCGGACCCGGACACCATCACCTTCTGAGTCCCTGATCCCCACCGGTCGACCGTCAACGCACCCGTCGACCGCCTGATTTCCAGGAATCAGACGGTCGAGCGGTGAGCAGAGGGTCGACCACGGATGGGGCGAGAACGACGACGGCGCCGCGCCCCTGTCACGGGGACCGCGGCGCCGTCGCGTGCTCGGGCGGTCAGTCGGGCGCTCCCGCCCGACCGGGGCTCAGCCCTGATAGACGATCTTCTTCTTGACCTCCTCGACGGCCTCGTCGCCGAGGTAGTGGCGGACGATCTCGAGGCCGAAGTCGGTGGCCGTGGCCATGCCGCGGCTCGTGATGAGGTTCCCGTCGACGACGACGGCGTCCTCGCTCACCTCGACGTCGTTCTCCTCCAGGACGTTGACGAAGCCGGGGTTCGCCGTGGCACGGCGTCCGGTGATGAGGCCGGCGCCAGCGAGGATGGACGGCGAGGCGCAGATGGCGGCGACGGGCCGGTCCGCCTTGACACGGGCGGAGACGGCGTCGATGACGCGGGAGTCGCCCTTGAGGTTGGGCATGCCCGGGATGCCGCCGGGCAGGACGAGCATGTCGTAGTCCTCGAGGCTCGCCTCGTCGAGGGTCCGGTTGCAGGTGACGACGACGTTGTGGGACGAGGTCACCTCACGGCTGCGCGTAATCGAGACGAGGTCCGTGGGCACGCCGGCGCGCCACAGGACGTCGAGGGGAGCGAGGGCCTCGATCTCCTCGAGGCCGGGGGCGACGAGGATCGCCACCTTCTTGGTCGTTGCCGCCTTGAAGTCCGCCACGCTTCCTCCTGTGGGTCGGCGCCGGGACTCGGCCGACGCGTCGGGGTCGTCGCGACCGATTTTAGCCGCCCTGCGCGCCGCCCCGACAGGCCTTCCGACCTGCGGATTCGTCCGATGACCGAGCCCTGCGCAGGCGCGACGACAGGGCGGCTCACTCGCTGCGCAGCGCCTCGACCGGGTCCTCTCGCGCGGCCTTGCCCGACGGGATGAGCCCGGCCAGCACGGTGAGGGCCACGGAGATGAGGATGAGCACGACGCCGGCCGTCCACGGGAGCTGCGCGATCGGGTAGACGCCGAAGCGGTCGTTGACGATCGCGTTGACGGGCAGGCACAGCAGGAGCGTGATGCCGACGCCGAGGAGGCCGGCGAGGAGCCCCTCGATGACGGTCTCAGCGTTGAAGACGTGGCGCACGTCCGGCTTCGAGGCGCCGATGGCGCGCAGGATACCGATCTCCTTCTTCCTCTCGAGCACGGAGATGTAGGTGATGATCGCGATCATGATGCTGGAGACGACCAGCGAGATCGCGACGAAGGCGATGAGCATCCAGCTGATGATGTTGACGATCCGGGTCACCGAGCTCATGAGGGTGCTGACGACGTCGGTGTAGGTGATAGCGCGGTCCTTGTGCCCCTCGGCCGTCTGGTCGGAGCTGTAGTCGGCGAGGAGTGTCTTGACCTCGTCCTTGGACTCGAAGTCCTTGGGGTAGATGTCGACGCCGGAGGGGTTCGCGGGGTCCGCCCAGCCGAGGTCGGAGAGGTTCGTGTCGTAGGTGGGCGTGTCGGTCGTGACGAGCGTGCTCATGAGCTCGGCGAGCTCGGTCGGCGTCATGTCGAGCGTGAAGGCGTCCTTGAAGGCCGACTGGTCGACCGTCATCGCGGCGGGGATCTGCTCGGTCACGCGGGTCATGGCCGCCTGGACCTGCGTCTGGATCTGCTGCTGGACGGCCGTCATCATCTGCGTCATCGCCTGGCTCATGGCCGCCTGGACCGAGGCGGCCAGGGCCTGCGTGATCTGGCTGCCGACCTGCTCGGCGACCTGCTGGCCGATGGCGGTGACGAGCTGGTCGCGCACGGAGGCGGAGACGTCGGCGACGGCGGCGTCGTCGCCAAGCGCCTTGGTGAGGTTCTCGGTGAGCCGCGCCGAGTCGATGACCTCGCCGGAGCCGAGGGTGTCGGAGATCGTCCTCTGGACGGAGGGCTGGGCGAGGTAGTCGGCCGTGAGGGTGGCGAGGTCGGGGTCGTCGGCGGGGTCGGAGGCGTCCGCGCCCGCGGCGTGCTCGGCCTGGTAGTCGGCGAAGCCGGCGATGACCTGCGTCATCATCTGCGAGACGCGGCCGCTGGCGCCGTCCTTGATGACGCCGTCGGCGAGGGCGGTGCTGATGAGGGTCGGGTAGTCGACGTCGGCGAGCTCGGGGTACTGGGTGGCGAGGCCGGACAGGCTCGTGGAGGACAGGTCGATGCCGCTGAGGTCGATCTGCGGGTTGGCGTCCTGGAGGGCGGAGAGGTCGAGGCGCGAGAGGTCGAGGGGCTCGCTCGTGATCCCGCTCAGGTCGAGCCCGGACAGGTCGAGGGCGGAGGCGTCGATCTTGCTCGGGTCGATGGAGAAGGCGCTCTTGAGCTTGGACGAGTCGATGGTGAAGAGGCTGGAGAGGTCGACGCTGTCCGCGCCCTTCCCGGCGGCGAGGTCGGCGAAGGAGGTGCCGGAGAAGACGTCCTTGTCGGGGTGGGCGAGCTGGTCCTTGACGATGTCGGCGCCGTCGGCCACCTTCATGAGGTGGCTCGTGAGGGCCGGCGTGTAGTAGACGCCGGGGTTGAGGGATCCCTGCTTGTCCTTGGCCTGGATGACGCCGACGACCCGGACGTCCTCACCGGAGTCGACGAGGGACCCCATGAAGGAGGCGTCGTCGGACTTGTCGACCCAGACGCCGCGGGCGTCGTCGTGCTGGTAGCGCTCGTAGGCCGGGACGAGCTTGAGGGTGCGGCCGATGAGGTCGTTGCCATGGAGGGTCCGCTCGGCGGGAGCGGCCGTCGACGTCGCGGCAGGGGTAGCACCTGCCGACGCCGTCGCGCTCGGTGCCGCACTTGCCGTCGTCGTCGGGCTCCCGGTCGGGGACGGCGTGGACGCACTCGAGGCGAGGGGCGACCCGGACGCCTGCCCGGAGGCATAGGTCTGCATCATCGCCTCGAGCTCGGCGTGGTCGCGCAGGCCCAGGGCGTACTCGGTGGCGTCCGTGACGCGACCGTCCGGCGTGAGGACGACGACGAGCTCGTTCGCACCACTCGGCCAGCGCCCGGAACGGAGCCGGTACTGGTCCTGGTAGAGCGAGGTGTCCGAGGCGAGCTGCTTGAAGGTGCTCATCTGGCTCTGCCGTGACAGGGCCCCGAAGGAGGAGAAGGCGGAGTCGGGGTTGACCTGGGTCGGGGCGCCGCCGAGGCCCGTCGTGCCCGCGTCGCGCGGCAGGTAGAGCTGCGGGGTGACGTCGTAGCGGTACTCGACGGCGTTGGTGAGGGCGTCGATCCCGCCGCCGTCGTGGTCGAGGTAGGTCTTGAGGTGGGCGAGGTCGTTCGTCGTCGCCGAGCCGAACATGTCCTTGAGGGTGCGACGCTCGCCGATCGCGCCGCTGGGGAGGTCCGAGGCGCTCGAGCTGTCCGCCGCCTGGGACAGGATCGCGGTGTAGTCCATGCCGAGGCGCTCGATCTGGAGCGGGTAGCTCGAGAGGGTCTCCTCCTCGGTGCGGGCGATGTAGCCGTTGACGCCGTTGGCGAGGGCGAGGATGAGCGCGATCCCGATGATGCCGATCGACCCCGCGAAGGAGGTCATGATCGTGCGGCCCTTCTTCGTCATGAGGTTGTTGAAGGACAGGGCGAGGGCGGTGAGCGCCCCCATCCGGGTGCGGCGGGCCGCCTTGGCGCGGCGCTCGAGCGCGGCGTCCGGCTCGAAGGGGTCGGTGTCGGAGACGATGGAGCCGTCGGCGAGCTCGACGATGCGGGTCGCGTACTCGTGGGCGAGCTCGGGGTTGTGGGTGACCATGATGACGAGGCGGTCGCGGGCGACCTCGCGCAGGAGGTCCATGACCTGGACACTCGTCGCGGAGTCGAGGGCGCCGGTGGGCTCGTCGGCGAGGAGGATCTCGGGGTCGTTGATGAGGGCGCGGGCGATGGCGACGCGCTGCATCTGGCCGCCGGAGAGCTGGCTGGGGCGCTTGCCGACGTGGTCGGCGAGTCCCACCTGTTCCAGGGCGGAGAGCGCCCGCTGCCGTCGCTCGGCACGCGAGACGCCGGAGAGGGTGAGGGCGAGCTCGACGTTGGCGAGGACGCTCTGGTGCGGGATGAGGTTGTAGGACTGGAAGACGAAGCCGATGCGGTTGTTCCGGTAGGCGTCCCAGTCGCGGTCCCTGAAGTCCTTGGTGGAGACGCCATCGATGACGAGGTCGCCGTCGTCGACGTGGTCGAGGCCGCCGACGACATTGAGCATGGTGGTCTTGCCGGAGCCGGACTGGCCGAGGACCGCGACGAACTCGTTGTCGCGGAAGGCGACGCTGACGCCGTCGAGGGCGGTCTGGGTGAAGGTCGAGGTCCGGTAGGCCTTGACGATGTCGCGCAGCTCGAGCACGGGGAGCCTCTTCCGGGACGACGGGACGGGTGGTGCGGGGTGGCTCGAGCCTAGCCGGGCGCACGCCAGCGGCTTCCGGGTCCCGGACGTCCCTGCGGGCCCGGTGCCGTCCCGGCCACATTTCCGGCGTGACCTCCCCCGCTACTCCCTCACCCGCCGCGCGTCCGCTGCCACTCCCCCGCGGCACGCTCGTCGGACTGACGATGGCCGCCTGCCTCGTCTACGGCCTCGGTGCGGGGACGCGCTCGAACTTCGGGATGCTCGTCCAGCCGCTCGTCACGGCGACGGGCCTGTCCTACGACCGGATCAGGCTCGTCATGGCGGTCACGCAGCTCGCGTCGGGACTCGCGGGGCCCCTCGCCGGGGCGATGGCGCTGCGGACCTCGGACCGGACGGCGCTCGTCACCGGAGCGCTCATGGTGGCCGGCGGGCTCCTCGCTGCTCGCGGCGCTCGGGCTCGCGGCGGCGCTGTCCGTCCTCGCGGCACCGGCTCTCATGGCGATCCCCGTCATCGCGGGCTGGCTGTGCGGCCACCTCCCCATGCGCGTCGTCCTGGTGGCGACCTACGGCTCGCGCGCCGTCATCGTGGCGGTCTTCTTCGCCCTGGCGACCTCCTCGGTCACCCTGGTGGGCTTCGCGATCCTGCTGGGCCTCACCGGGAACTCAACGGTGCCTCCGACCTCCGGGATCATCGAGGAGCGCTCCGGGGCGGCGAGCCTCGGCACGCTGTTCGGGGCGGCCTTCCTCTGCCACCAGGTGGAGGCCTTCGTCTCGGCGTGGCTGGGCGGCGTGACGGCGACGGCGACCGGGAGCTACGGACTCATCTGGGCGATCGCCTCGGTCCTGTCCGTCTCGGCAGCGGTGGGCTCCTGGTTCGTCCCCGAGCGGGGCTGACCGACGCCGCCCGTGCCCGCGCCGGGACCGTGCGACCGTGCGCCCGCCTCTGAGCCCACCGCACCGGGCGGAGGCAGCCCGCCGCCGCCGGGGCGGAAGGGGCACCGTCGGGTCAGGATCCGAGGCGCTCTCGCAGGCCAGCGAGGACGGGCGCGGATCCCGATCGGAGGACGACGGAGCGGTCGACGATCTCACGGACCGTGACGGCCTGCGGGTCGACGCTGGCGAAGGTCGCCTCTGGGTTGTCGTGGACCCGGCGCCAGAACGGGTACTTGATGATGGCGGGGGTGTTCATGCCGACGCCGAGCCCGAGGTGGAGGACTCTGCCGGTCCGGTGCGTGTCGGCCCAGTCGCGGTAGCGCTCCGCGGCGGCGTACCAGTCCTCTCCTGGACGAAGCGGTCGTCGACGCGCAGGTTCGTCGTGAGCGGGGCGCCGCAGCGCGGGCAGGTCGGCAGGGTCTCCGCGGGGACCCGGAGGCCGTCGTCCGTGCCCTCCTGTCCTGCCACCATCGCCTCGACGTAGCGGCGCGCGTCGAAGGTGACCTGGGCGCATGGCACGGAGCACTGGAGGAGGCCGTAGTCGCCCTGGGTGGAGAAGAGCCGCTGCTCGTCCCATCCGGCAGCCCGGAAGCGGTGGTCGACGTTCGTCGTGAGGACGAAGGCGTCGCGCTCGGCGAGGACGGCGTCAGCGGTCTCGACGGCGCGGACGAGAGCGTCGAGGCCGCCAGCCAGGGCGGGGTCGACGTCTGGGCGGGGATCGGTGCCGGTCACGCACCCCATCATGTCGATTCGATGCCTTTCGGTCCTGAAACGTTCACCCCTCCTCCGACCTTCATCCGCAGTATCGCAGTGCGACAACGTTTGACAGACGCGATTCACCCTCCGGCCTGCGCCGATACCGCGAGACTCAACCGCAATCGAATGGATACGCTCCTGAATCCGATAAGTCCCTTCGCGCAGGAGAGCATGGGCTCACTCATTCCAAGCCAGGAGAATGAAACATGTCCATCCAGTCAGCCACCTCGCGATCATGGATCGCTGAGGAGCTCACCACGCGCGTCCGCGCAGCCCTCGCCCAGGCCATCAGCCTCCGGCTCGACGAGGACCTGCTCCTCGTCCCGACCGTCGAGCAGCAGCTCGACCCGTCACCGCGACCGGCCGACGACGCCCGCGACTCCCACGCCCGCCGACTGTGGAACCTCGACGACCGCGAGGACACGACCGCCTACCTCAACCGCGTGTGGTGGGAGGAGGCCGAGGACGTCGTCCGCGACCACCTCACCGCCCTCACCGTCAACGTCGACGGCGACGTCCGCTCGCACGGGTTCTTCCCGGAGACGACCGACGCCGCCGCGCCCGAGCTCGTCGGGATCATGTACGGGGACCGCACCGAGACCCTGCGCACGGCGCTCGACCTGCACCGCGCGCGCGTCGCCTGGCAGATGCTCGTCGGCTGAGCACCTCGCAGCGAGCCCCTCCGCCCGCTCTCGGCACGGGTCGCGAGAGCGTGCGGAGGCAGGTCACTCCCCGAGCGCCCCGACCCAGGACAGGAAGCCCGTCGTCGCACCGACGGCGTTCTCCCAGTGCTCGCCGCCGAAGCCGTGCCCCGCACCGGGCAGGACCTCGAGGCGGGCGTCCGGCAGGACGCGCAGGGCGTGACGGGAGACCTCGAGCGGGACGGCTCGGTCGGCGTCCCCGTGCACGATGAGCACGGGGACGCGCAGACGCCGCAGCTCCGCGTCGACGTCGAGGTCCCACACGTCGAGGGCGTACCGCGCACCCAGCGGGACGGGGCGACCATCCACCTCGATCATGTAGGAGGCGGGCACGGCCTGGCGGGTCCGGAACCGCGAGCGCTGGGCCCCCGGCGACCCCAGGGCCGGGTACCACAGGGCCAGTGCGGCGATCTCGGTGCGTCGGCGCGACGCTGCCAGTGCGGCCACGAGCCCGCCGAGGCTCCGGCCGAACAGCGCCGTGCGCGAGGCGTCGACGAAGGGCCACGCACGGGCGGCGTCGAGGACGGCGCCGACGTCAGCCATCTCCGTGAGCACGCTCATCGTCGTCGTCGGACCGGCACCGTCCGCGCCACCGCCTCGGAAGGAGGGGCTCACGACGACGGCCCCCGCCTCACCGAGCCGGCGCGCCAACGGCGCGACCCGGAGTGCCGACTCCCCCATGCCGTGGCAGCACACGGCGAGCGGCGCTCGGCGACGGCCGGCAGCGACGTCGCGCGGCATGTGGACGAGGGCGGTGAGCCGGGTGCCGGCGCCGTCGTCGGGGACGGTGAGCGCGAGCTCACGGGTGACGCAGTCGTTCACGGATCCTCCTGGTGCGGGTGCGGACCCCAGGCTAGAGCCCCCGCAGCGCGGCGGCGCCTCGGAGGTCACGGGTCGGAGTCCAGTCGCTCCCAGCGGGCCCACAAGCCCGGGTGCCACAATGCCCGTCGTGCCTCCTACCGCTGCAACCCCCTCGGTCCTCACGGAGCCGGAGGAGGCGTCCGCACCGGAGGCGGCCGCCGCGGCCCGATCCGCCGGTCGCCCGGGCCCCGACTCGCGTCGCAGGCCCACGCGGCACCGCCGTTCCGTCAGGGCGGTCGCGCGGGCCCGGGGCCGGGCGGGCACGCTGCTCTCGCACCCGCTCACCGCCCTCCTCGGTTGGCTGAGCCTCATCTACCCGTGCTGGATCTGGTCCGTCTCCGACGGGCACCTCGTCTCCGACTTCGACGCCTCCGTGTACTACGGAGCCGTGCACGCGTGGGCGGGGGGCGCGAGCCTCTACGACTGGTACGCGTTCCCGTTCCTCAAGGAGTACCCCTTCACCTACCCGCCCTTCGCGGCATGGGTGCTGCGTCCGCTGACGGCCCTCGGCGAGACAGGGACGCAGCTCGTGCTCACCGCGCTCACCCCGACCTGCACGACGATCACCGTATGGGCGCTGCTGCGCGGTCTCGGGACGGAGCGCCGCCGGGCGCGCGGCCTCGCGCCGTGGCTCGCGCTCCTCGCGTGCCTGCTCCTGGAGCCCTACCGCGAGACGCTGTACGAGGGGCAGGTCAACGCGGTGCTCATGGCGCTCGTCGCCGTGGACCTCGTCCTCGTGCGCGAGCCGTCACGGTGGCGTGGTGCGCTGTCGGCGCTGGCGGCCTGCTTCAAGCTGACACCCGCGATCTCCGGTCTCGTGCTGCTGGCGCGCCGCGAGTACCGGGCGGCGGCGATGATGACGGGGACGGCGGTGTGGGTGACGGCGCTCGTGTGGCTGGCGAGCCCGTCAGAGTCCTGGCGCTTCTTCACGTCGGCCATGTTCGACACCTCCCGGACGGGCTTCGCGGAGTTCGCCGGGAACCAGAGCCTCAAGGGCACGATCGCGCGCCTGGCGCCGGAGTCGACGTGGGTGGCACTGTGGGCGGCGTGCGCGGCGACCGTGCTCGTGGGCGCCTGGCTGCTCCTGCGCCGCCTGGACGCCCTTCGCGGCCAGGACGACAGCCTCGCCCTGGAGCTGCAGCTGGTCGTCACGATGATGACGGGGCTGCTCGTCTCCCCGGTGTCGTGGACCCACCACTGGGTCTGGTGCGCCCCGGCGCTGCTCGTGCTCGCGGTGGCCTCGTGGCGGTGGCGCTCGTGGTGGTTGGGCGGCGTGACGCTGCTCGGAGCGGTCGTCCTGGGCACCGGGATCCAGTGGTCCTTCCCCTTCCAGAACCACGTCGAGCTGAGCTGGCCGCTGTGGATGAAGATCGTCGGCGCGGGCTACGTCTGGTGGGCGCTGCTCGCCGGGGCGGCGCTGTGGCTCGTGGCCGGGCGCCACGCCCAGGCACGCACCGCTCTCACTCGCCCAGGAGGACGTCGAGCCCCGGCCCTATCCGCGCCGCGAGCTCGGCGACGCTCAGCTCGGTGAGGACCGGGATCTCGGCGACGTAGCGCGCCATGGCGACGCCGAGGAGCTGGGCTCCGACGAGCCCTATGCGGCTCACGTCGTCGGCGGTGAGGTCGAGGGCCCGGGCGACGGCTGCGGGCAGCGCCTCACGCAGGATCATGCGGGCACCCTCGGAGGTGACGACCGAGGCGACGACGGCGGTGAGCGCGGGACGGACGTCGTCGTCCTCCCAGGCGCTGAGGTAGGCGAGCGCGAGCCGCTCCCCACGGCGCTCGCCGTCGTCGCGCAGCTCGGCGAGGACGTGATCGACGATGCCGGCGCGCGACATGACGGACTCGACGAAGAGGGACGACTTGTCACCGAAGTAGTGGCGGACGAGGGCGGGGTCGACGTCCGCGGCCGTGGCGATGGCCCGGACGGAGGCGCCCTCGTAGCCGCGCTCGGAGAAGAGCTCGACGGCGGCGTCGAGGATGTCCTGACGCGCGTCAGACCCCCCGGGCCGGCGCCCGGTCCGGCCCTGCCCCTTCGCTCCGCTCGTGCTCACGACCACAGCATATCCCCACTTGAGGAATTCCTCAGCCGGGGATTTACTGGTTCCGTCACCGGGCAACCGTCCCGCCCTCCGAGCACAGCGAGGAACCATGTCAGGCAAGCACGCCATCAGCACCCCGGAGTCCCAGGACTCTCCCGGGGCCCGCGGCCTCGCTGAGCGGGCCGCGGAGACCTCCGGCCCGCGCCCCGACCGGACCTTCAGCGAGCAGGTCATCAAGATCGAGGACCTCGTCAAGTCCTTCGGCTCCTTCCGGGCGCTCGACGGCCTCGACCTCCGACTCGGCCGCGGCGAGGTCCTCGGTTTCCTCGGCCCCAACGGCGCCGGGAAGTCGACGGCGATCCGCACCCTGCTGGGGCTCCTCCGTGCCGACTCCGGCACGATGCGCCTCTTCGGGCAGGACCCGTGGAAGCACTCCGTCGAGCTCCACAAGCGCCTCGCCTACGTGCCCGGCGACGTCAGCCTGTGGCCCTCCATGACCGGCGGTGAGGCCATCGAGCTCCTCGGTGAGCTCCGCGGCGGGCTCGACGAGAGGCGCCGTGAGGAGACCATCGAGCGCCTCGAGCTCGACCCCACCAAGCGCGGACGCCAGTACTCCAAGGGCAACCGTCAGAAGGTCGCCCTCGTCGCGGCGCTCGCCTCCGACGCCGAGCTCCTCATCCTCGACGAGCCGACCTCCGGCCTCGACCCCCTCATGGAGGACGTCTTCCAGCAGCTCGTCCGCGAGGCGGTCGACCGCGGCGCCTCCGTCCTCCTGTCGAGCCACATCATGAGCGAGGTCGAGAACCTCGCCGACCGGGTGAGCGTCATCCGCGCCGGCCGGATCATCTACGACGCCACCATGCCCGAGCTCCGCCACACCCTGGACGGCAGCGGGCAGGACCTCGAGGAGTTCTTCCTCAGCCTCTACGCGCGCAGCGCCGGCGACGCCACGAGCCAGGGGCGCTGAGCCGTGCGCACCCTCACCGGAACCCGTCCTCTCCTGCGGGCCTCACTGCGGCACGACGGGCGCCTCCTGGCACCCTGGGTCGTCCTCCTCAGCCTCCTGGGCGCCTCCATCCCCCTCGTCTACCCCCACGTCTTCCCGACCATGGCGGACCGGGAGGGGCTCGCCGCAGCCCTGTCCTCGAACCCGGCGATCGGTCTCGTCTTCGGACCCGCCGAGGTCCTCACCACCGTTGACGGCTTCAACGTCTGGCGCACCCTGTGCCTCGGCGGGCTGCTGGCCGGCATCGGCATGGCTCTCGCGGTCGTCCGCGCCACCCGCGCGCAAGAGGACTCCGGGCAGGCGGAGCTGCTCGCCTCCGGTGTCATGGGCCGCGGCGCGCGCCTCGCCACCGGCGTCATCATGGGCACCATCGGCTCCCTGCTGTGCGGCGTCGTCCCGGCCCTCGCCACGGTCCTCTCGGGCGGGGGCGCCACCGCGTCGTGGCTCATGTGCGCCACCTGGACCGTCACCGGCCTCATGGTGACGGGACTGGCCACCGTCGCCGGCGAGCTCGCCCCGGACCGCCGCACCGCCTCGACCATCACCATCGGGACCCTCGGCGCGCTCTACGCGCTGCGCGGCATCTCCTACTCCCTCACACTGCCCGACTGGACTGTGTGGGCCAATCCCCTCGGGTGGATGACGGAGGCGCGCGCCGCCTCCGACGCCCGCTGGTGGCCGCTGCTCCTCGGCGTGGTCCTGTGGGCGGTACTCGTCCCGCTGGCCTTCGTCCTGCTCGGACGGCGCGACTTCGGCCAGGGCGTCATCGTCCCGGGTCGGGGCCCCGCCGTCGGGCGCGTGCGCAGCGCGCTCGCGCTCGTCACCCGGCTCAACCGGGCGCCAGCGATCACCTGGACGCTGGTCGCCGTCCTCCTCGGCTCGGTCTTCGGCTACATGACGGCCTCCGTGGCGGACATCCTCTCCGGCGACGAGGCCGTCCAGAAGGTCCTCGCCTCCGGCGCCACGAGCCAGGACCAGCTGACGACGGCCTTCCTCGTGACGATCCTCAGCCTGCTCGGCATCATCCTGTCGGTGCCCGGGGTGCAGATCATGCTCCGGGTGCGCTCCGAGGAGATGGAGGACCGGCTCGAGCCGCTGCTCGCCACGGGCCTGTCCCGCCGCCGCTACTACGCCGTCCAGGCGCTCGTCGCGCTCGGCCTGGCCGCGACGCTCCAGGTGCTCGCGGGAGTCGTCCTCGGGATCGTCGCCCACGCCGCCGGCTCCACCGTCACGGTCGGTGACGCCACCGTGCAGGCGCTCGCGACCGTGCCGGCGACGCTCGCCGTCGTCGCCGTCTCGGTCATGGTCATCGGGGCGCGGCCGAAGGTGTCCGTCGCGTCCTGGGCCGGGGTCCTGCTCAGCTTCGGGCTCACGCTGCTCGGCCCGTCCTTCAAGCTGCCCGGCTGGGCGCTCGGGATCAGCCCGTACCACCACGTGCCCAACACGTCGCTGGACGACGCCACGTGGACGGGGCTCGCCGTCGTCGGCTGCGTCGCCCTGGCGCTGTCCCTCGTCGGGTGGGCGGCCTTCCAGCGCCGCGACCTCGCGCGCTCCTGAGTCGGTGCGCACCTCGAGATCGAAGGGTGGCTGCCCAGATCGCACTCGCACGGTGCGATCTGGGCACTGGCCCTTCGATCTCGGTGTCGGGGACCCCGGTATCGAGCTCGGGCGCCGGCTCGATGCAGCGCCTCACAGCCCGGGCAGGGAGTCCTGCGGGAGCTCCGGACCGGGCAGGTCGACGCCCTCGGCGAGCAGCAGGCGCGTCTTGCGGTCGGTGCCTCCGGCGTAGCCGGTGAGCGCGCCGTCGGCGGCCACGACACGGTGGCACGGGACGACGACGCTGAGCGGGTTCCGCCCGACCGCTCCCCCGACGGCGCGCGGGGACACGTAGTGGCCGGCGCGCTCGGTCACGGCCTTGGCGATCTGCCCGTAGGTGCGCGTCCACCCACGCGGGATGGCGCGCAGCTCCTCCCAGACGAGCTCCTGAAAACCGGTACCGGAGGGCGCGAGCGCCGGCCGCTCACCCGGGTCGCCGCCCGCGAGCGCGACGTCGAGCCACGCGCGAGCCCGGCCGAGCACAGCGGGCTCCTCCGGCTCCCCCGCCTCGACCGTGACAGCGTCGTCGGGCAGTCCGGCGCGGTCGTGGGCCTGCCCGTCGAACCAGACGCCCGTGAGCGCACCGCCCTCGGGGAGCTCCTCGCCGACGGCGGCCGCGAGGGTCATCGGACCGAGCGCGCCCTCGTAGGAGGTCACGAACACGGTCCGGTGCGGCGCGGACGCCGAGTCGGTTGCGGCGTCAGTCGCAGAGGCAGTCGCGCCGTCGGTCGCGGCGGCAGACTGGGAGGTCTCGGCGGTGCTCATGGGGCCAGTCTGCCCCGCAGGGAGCCTGCGAGGCATGACGCAGCAGGTCCCCGCGCCGTACCAACGCATCGTCCCGGCGATCTGGTTCGACCACGACGCCCTCGAAGGCGCCCGCTTCCACGTCGAGGCGTTCCGCTCGACGCTCGGGGACCTCGCAGGTGACGAGGCCGCCACGGGGCTCGTCACCGTCACCCACTACCCCACCGGCGAGGACCTCCCCGACTTCCAGAAGGGCTTCGCGGGCGCGCCGCTCGAGGTCCGCTACCGCGTGTGCGGCCTCGAGCTCTCCGGCATCAACGCCGACGACACCTTCGCCCTCTCCCCCGCGATCTCCGTCTCGGTCGCGATCGACGCCGACCTCGTCCCGGACGCCGCAGAGCGCGTCACCGCCCTGCACAGGTAGGTGGAGGTCATCGGGCGCCTCTACCCCGACGAGGACACGCACCTGGACCCGATCGCCCGCTACCAGCGAGAGGGCTCCGACGAGGCGGATGCGCTCCTCCATGGCTCGGCGGTGCTGGCGGGCCTGCCGGTGCAGGCGATGGACAACGGCGGCGAGCAGGACTTCGGCTTCACCTCCGCCGTGTCCCTCATAGTCCTGGCCACGCGGCAGGAGCAGGTCGACGGGTTCTTCGACGCGCTGCCGACGGACCCGGGAGATCTGCGGCTGGATGGTCGACGAGGCCGGCTTCTCCTGGCAGACGGGACCACCGGCGGACCTCGGTGAGCTCATGGACCTTCCGGGCACCTACGGCGTCATGATCGCCCGGCCACGCCCGGTCCTGGCCGACTACGAGCCCCTGCGCGCGCAGCGGCCCTAAGCACCTCAGGGGTTCGGCACGTGGAGGACGAGGTCGACGGCGTCTCCGGCTGACAGCCCGGCGGGCTTCCGGATCGCGTTCTTGAGCGGGATGACGAAGCCGCCGTCGTGCGGCATGAGGGCGGTGCGCCAGGTGACGGGCTCGCCCACCCCGGCAGCGCCGTCGCCCGGGGCGTCGTCGTCGGCTTCCGCAGTGCCGGGCAGGAGCGTCACCTCCGCGTAGAAGCAGTCCCAGCCGTAGGACAGGGCAGCGAGCTCCTCACGGACGACGTCGACGGCGCCGTCATCGAGGGGCGCGAAGTAGGAGGGGGCCGGACCGCGCCACTCGATGACGCGGGTGCTCACGGAAAGGTCCACGGTGCGGACGCCAGTCGCCCGCACCGACCGTGAAGATCGACGCGGGCGACGCTCTCAAGCCGGTGAGCGTCTCAGCGGTAGGCCTCCGAGGAGGCGTTCTCGTCGTACTGGGCGACGAGGACGAGCCCGGACAGCGCGTAGGGGCCGCCGATGTAGGGCAGCACCTGGACGAGGGCCCCGGTCACCTTCTGCCTGGAGTTGCCGGCCTTGATGGCACCCGCGACGTGCGGCTTGAGCTGGGTGGCGGCACCGAGGGCCGCGATGGCGACGAGGCTGACGAGCTCGCGGTTCGCGACGTCCAGGACCCCGCGGGTCTCGACGTCGCCGAAGCCGTTGGCGGTGAGCAGGTGCGGGAGGAAATCGCCGTAGGGCTCGGGCAGGGAGGCGAAGACCTCCTTGACCTCGGTGCCGTAGAGGGGCTCCTGGATGGCGGCGCCAGCCGTCTCCCGGTCCTCGTAGGCGACGGTGCCGGCCTCCTCGAGAGGGAGCTCGACGCCGCGGTCCTTGAGAACCTCGGCGAGGGTCGTGGTGGCGTTGAGGGTCTTGGGCCAACCGATGTAGGGGGCGAGCTGGTAGAGCGTCTCGCGCAGCTGCAGGGGCGTGAGGCCGACGTTGAGAGCGGCGTTCAGGTGCGCCCTCAGCTGGGGCAGGGTCTGCATGGCGGCGAGGACGGCGACGGTGAGCTGCTCGCGCTCGGCGTCGGTCAGGCCAGGCGTCGCGAAGACCTCGCCGAAGATCTCGTTCTGGAGGATCTCCATCGCCTCAGGGTCGGTGGGGTGCCGCTGCGGCTCAGTCCCGAACAGTCGGGTGTAGGTCGCACGAGCGGCCGGCGTCAGTGTCATGTCTGCTCCTCCGCAAGATCCACGGCGCCCGGGACCGGGTCCGTCCTCGTGGCGCGTGGCGCACCACGCGGCGCTGCGCCTCGATCCCGCCCCCCTGCGCCGTCCGGGGAGCGGGGCACGGCTCGGTCGCGCCTGAGCGCGTCAGGCGCGACCGAGCACCGGTCTCACTTCTGACGGGTGGCGGGCGCGGCCGCGTTCCCGAGCAGGCGGGCCATCCGCACCACTCGCGCGGCCGCCTTCTCCAGGTCGGCCCTGCTCAGCGCGACGCCGCCCTCGGCCCCACCGGTGAGTCCGGCGATGACGTCCTTGCGGTCCTCCTCGCACCCGGGCATGAAGAGCTCGTTGCCGGCCTTGATCGTGGCGGCTGCCGTCGCCCGGGGGTGCTTGAGGTTCGTGCGGGTCATCGAGTAGACGACCCAGTCCGTCATGACGAGCCCCTGGAAGCCCCACTCACTGCGGAGGACGTCCTCGAGGAGCTCGCGCGACTGCGAGGTGTGGACGCCGTTGACGAGGTTGTAGGACGTCATGATGGCGTGCGGCTGGGTCTCCCTGACGACGTACTCGAAGGTGCGCAGGTACAGGTCGCGGGCGGCGCGCTGGGAGACGTGGCTGTTGGAGTTGAGCCGGTTCGTCTCCTGCTCGTTGAACGCGAAGTGCTTCACCGTGACGCCGCGGCCGGGGTGCGACTGCACGCCGCGGGTGACGCCGCCGGCGATCCGCCCGCCCAGGAGCGGGTCCTCGCTCAGGTACTCGAAGTTGCGACCGCACAGGATGGAGCGGTGCAGGTCGAAGGCCGGGGCGAGCCAGAGGTGAGCGCCGAAGTAGTCCATCTCCGCCCCGACGAGGGCGTCGGAGGCCTGGCCGATGATGGACTGGGAGTCCGCGGTCTCGGCGTACTGGCCGAGGACGATGTACGAGAGGTCCTCGTCCGACAGGGACCGGACGAGCTCGAGCGCGTCACTGAGGTCGACGGGCTGGGTGGTGTCCTCACGGCGCACGACGGACGGCTCGAGCGCGAGGCGTGGCGCGTCCGCGGGAACGTCGACGGCGACGGCGACGGGCGAGGCGGGCTTGAAGTCGGTGAAGCCGGGGTCACCGAGGACGTCGTGGACCTTGCGCACGATCGCCGTCTCACGGAGGTCGACGACCGCGGCGGGAACGGTGTCGCGGCTCGAGGTGCCGACGCGGACGACGTCGTCGCCCGACTCGAGGACGGTGGCGACCCGAGCCGCGTCGAAGGAGGCGAGGTCGGCCAGGTCCGCCCTGACGGTGACGGTCTGCGAGGCGCCGGCGGCGATCCTCATCGCGCCGGCGCTCGCTTTCACGCCGTGGGGCCTGTGAGGACGACCGTCGCACCGGTGCGGCTCCGCTGCCGACGACGACGCGCCACCGTGCCCATCAGGAACGACGGCGCGCTGTGAGCCGGATTCTCAGCGCCGGTCGGGCACCCGGGTCGCGGTGCTGCCGGCGAGGGCCCTCTCCCCCGGGCGCGGGATGAGGCCGACGAGCTCGTGGGGCCGGTACGCCTCCTCGAGGAGCTCGAGGTCCTCGGCGGTCAGCTCCAGGTCGAGGGCGCGCACGGCGTCGTCGACGCGACTCGGACGGGAGCAGCCGACGATCGGGGCGGCGACGCCCGTGGCCCAGTGCCAGGCGAGAGCGACGTGGGCCATGGGCACCTCGTGGCGCTCGGCGACCTGGGCGACGCGCTCGATGACGGGCATGTCGAGCTCGCGGGTGGCGTCGTACTTGTTGCGCATCGTGCCGTCCGTCGTCGAGCGGATCGAGTCGGAGTCCCAGGTCGGGCGGGTGAGGTGACCGGAGGCGAGCGGGCTGTACGGGGTCAGGCTCATGCCGTACTCCTGCGTGACGGGGATGAGCTCGCGCTCGTCCTCGCGGTAGAGCAGGTTGTAGTGGTTCTGCATGCTGGAGAAGCGGGTCCAGCCGTTCTGGTCCGCGACGACCTGCATGTCGTGGAGCTGGTAGCCGTACATGGCGGAGGCGCCGAGAGCCCGGACCTTGCCGGTCTTGACGAGGCCGTCCAGGGCCTCCATCGTCTCCTCGATCGGCGTGTCGTAGTCGAAGCGGTGGATGATGTAGAGGTCGAGGTAGTCGGTGCCGAGGCGCTTGAGCGTGCCCTCGATCTCCCGGTTGATGGCCTCGCGGGACAGGTGTCCCTCGTTGAAGAAGACCTTGGAGGCCAGGACGACGTCCTCGCGCGCCACACCGAGGTTCCTCAGGGACTCGCCGATGTACTCCTCGCTGGTGCCGTGGGCGTAGGTGTTGGCGGTGTCGATGAAGTTGACGCCGAGGTCGACGGCGCGGGCGATGACCGCCTGCGTTCCCTCCTCGTCGATGACCCACTGGTGGAAGTCCGGGAAGACCTTCCCGAAGCTCATGCCGCCGAGGCACAGGCGCGGGATGGTGATGTCAGTCTGGCCGAGGGTCGTGTACTCCATGGCGCTATCGTCGGCCGCCCCGGTCCCGGGCGCCAGACCCTCGTGGTGCCTGGCACCCCAGCCGCCAGCCCCGTGGCGGGCCGATGCCTTACCTGGCGGGAGCGGACTGCTGGTCGGCGACGAAGCCCATCATCGCCTTGCGCGGCAGCACCGGGGCGAGGGTCATCATGGGCTTCTGCCAGCGGGGCAGCCCGGAGACGACGTTGAGCTCGCCGGCCAGTGCGCCGTCGTAGCCGTCCTGGGCCACCTTCATGGGGTCCACGGCGTTGGCGAACATCTTGGTCTCGGAGAGGCCCCCGGTGGAGATGAAGCCGGTCTGCATGGCGCCCGGCATGAGGGCGGTGACGGTGACGCCTGTGCCCTTGAGCTCGTGCCAGAGGGCGTTGGACCAGCTCGTGACGTAGGCCTTGGTCGCGTAGTAGACGGCCTGGAGGGGGCCGGGCAGGAGCGCGGCGGTGGAGGAGACGTTGAGGAGTCGGCCGCTCCCGCGCTCGATCATCTCGGGGAGGAAGAGCTTGGCCAGGCGCGTGGGGGTCTCGATGTTGACGGCGATCATGGACAGGTCCTGGTCCATCGTGCGCTCACGGGAGAAGTCGCCCTGGCCGCCGAAGCCGGCGTTGTTGATGAGCAGGTCGGGGACGATGCCCCACTCCTGACACTGGGCGTGGATCGTCTCGGCGGCCTCGGGGGTGGAGAGGTCGACGGCGATGGTGCGGGCCGTGATGCCGTAGGTCCGGGTGAGTCCGGCGGCCTGGGCATCGAGCTTGTCCTGACTGCGGCCGACGAGGACGAGGTCGCCGCCGCGGCGGGCGTGGATCTGGGCGAAGCAGGTGCCGAGCCCGCCGTAGGAGCCGGTGAGCAGAGCGGTGCCGGGGTTGGGCGGAGTGGTGGGGGTCGTGGGCGTCGTCATCGTCGTCAGGTCCTTTGGCCGGGATTGGCTCTTCTGAGATCGAGCCTACAGACCGGATCGCGCCATCGGCACCTCCCTCGACAGCGCGGGTGCGCGAGCAACCACACCGCGGACGGAGCGCTCGCTGGACGACGGCGGATCGGGCCAAGCTCACGGCGCACCAAGTCCCGGTCTCGGGGTCAACGAGTCCCGATCTCGGGGGCGATACGCGGAACCGCCCCGGTGCCTGGATCCTTCGATCCGGCGCCGGGGCGGTCCGTCAGCGCAGCCTCAAGATCGAGACCCTGCGCTCACTCCCACTCGATGGTGCCCGGCGGCTTGCTCGTGCAGTCGAGCACGACGCGGTTGACCTCCGGCACGGAGTTCGTGATGCGCGTCGAGATGCGGGCCAGGACGTCGTAGGGCAGGCGCGTCCAGTCGGCCGTCATGGCGTCCTCGCTGGACACGGGGCGCAGGACGATCGGGTGACCGTAGGTCCGGCCGTCGCCCTGGACGCCCACCGAACGGACGCCCGCCAGCAGCACCACCGGGCACTGCCAGATCTCCTCGTCGAGGCCGGCGGCGGTGAGCTCCTCGCGGGCGATGAGGTCGGCGGCGCGCAGGATCTCGAGGTTCTCTCGCGTGACCTCTCCGATGACGCGGATGCCCAGGCCCGGCCCAGGGAAGGGCTGGCGGGCGACGATCTTCTCGGGCACGCCGAGCTCGCGACCGATGGCGCGGACCTCGTCCTTGAACAGGGTGCGCAGCGGCTCGATGAGGGCGAAGTCGAGGTCCTCGGGCAGGCCGCCGACGTTGTGGTGGCTCTTGATGTTGGCTGCGCCGGTACCACCACCGGACTCGACGACGTCGGGGTACAGCGTGCCCTGGACGAGGAACTTGATCTCCCCGCCCTCGGCGCCGACCATCTCGATGACCTGGCGCTGGGCGGCCTCGAAGGAGCGGATGAACTCGCGGCCGATGATCTTGCGCTTCGTCTCGGGCTCCGTGACGCCCGCGAGCGCGGTGAGGAAGCGCTCGGACTCGTCGACCGTGATGACGCGGATGCCCATCCCCTCGGCGTAGTCCTTCTCGACCTGCTCGCGCTCACCGGCCCGCAGGAGACCGTGGTCGACGAAGATGCAGGTCAGCTGGTCGCCGATGGCGCGGTGGACGAGGGCCGCGGCCACGCTGGAGTCGACGCCGCCGGACAGGCCGCAGATGACGTGGGCGTCGCCGACCTGCTCGCGGATCGCGACGACCTGCTCCTCGATGATGTTGCCGGCGGTCCAGGTGGCCGGGATGCCGGCACCGTCGTGGAGGAAGTTCTCCAGGGTCTTCTGCCCGAACTCGGAGTGCATGACCTCGGGGTGCCACTGGAGGCCGAAGAGACGGCGCTCGCGGTCCTCGAAGGCGGCGACGGGCGTCTGGCTGGTGGAGGCGGTGACCGTGAAGCCCTCGGGGGCGGCCTGGACGGCGTCGCCGTGGCTCATCCACACGGTCTGCTCGAGCGGCGTCCCGGCGAAGAGGCAGGAGCCGTCCTCGACGGTGGCCTCGGTGTGCCCGTACTCGCGGGTGCCGGTGCGGCCGACCTTTCCGCCGAGGGTCTGGGCCATCGTCTGGAAGCCGTAGCAGATGCCGAGGACGGGGACGCCGGCGTCGAAGACGGCCGGGTCGAGGCTCGGGGCGCCGTCGGCGTAGACGGAGGAGGGACCGCCGGACAGGATGATGGCGGCGGGCTGCTTGGCAAGCATGTCCGCGGCTGACATCGAGGAGGGCACGATCTCCGAGTAGACGGAGGCCTCGCGCACCCGGCGGGCGATGAGCTGGGCGTACTGGGCGCCGAAGTCGACGACGAGGACGGGGCCCACGGGGGTGAGCTCGTCCACGACCGGCTGGTCGGCGTTGTCAGGGGTGGTCGTCACGAGGCTCAGGATAGCGGGGCGCCGTAGGCTGCTCACGTGCCCGCCGCCCGACACCTCCCGCTGCCCCCGCGCGAGGGCCGTCCCGTGCGGATGGTCGACGTCGCGCGCCGCGCTGGCGTCTCGCGCGCGCTCGTCTCCCTCGTCCTGTCCGGCAAGCCCGGCGCCTCCCCGGCCAACCGGGAGAAGGTCCTCGCCGCGGCCGCCGAGCTGGGCTACTCCCCCGACTCGAACGCGGCCCGGCTGCGTTCGGGCGGCGGCAGGCTGGTCGGCGTCGTCTTCGACGGGCACGACGCCTTCACCGCACGGGTCCTCGACGCCGCGCACGAGGCTGTCGCGGCACGCGGCGAGGACCTCGTCCTCACGATGGCCTCGGCCTCCGTGCCCCTGGCACGGGCGCTGAGGACCCTCCGGGCGCAGCGCGTGCGCGGCGTCCTCGTCATCTCCTCGGCCCCGGTCGACGAGGCGGCCGCGGCCCTGCTCATGAGCGGGCCGGCGGTCTTCGTCGGCGCGTACCCACCCGCGAGCCTGGACGGCGCCGTCGGCTCGGTCCACACCGACGACGACGCAGGCATCCGTGAGGTGGTGCGTCACCTCGTCGGCCTCGGACACCGCAGCCTCCTCGTCACTCGAGTCGTGGGCCGGCGCAGCGGGGACGTCCGCGCCGACGCCGCCCTGGACGAGGCCCAGTCCCTCGGGGTCGAGGCGCACGAGGTGCCGGCCACCGCCTACGACGAGTCCGCCGGCGTCCTGGTCGGCCGCGAGATGCTGCGGCTCTCCGGAGCCCGGCACGGCGGGGGGAGCCGGTCGACGGCGCTCGTCGCCGCCAACGACGCTCTCGCCCTGGGGGCTATCCAGGCGCTGCGCGCCGGGGGCCTGCGCGTGCCCGAGGACGTCTCGGTGACCGGCTTCGACGACGCCGGCTCGGGCCCCTCTCCCGCCGTCGCGGCGCTCGGCCTCACCACCGTCCGTCAGGACGCGGAGGCGCTCGTGTCGGCGGCCCTCGACCTGCTCGACACGGCCGCCAGCACAGCGGCAGGTACGGAGCGGGTGCTCCCGCCCGAGCTCGTCCTCCGCTCGACGACGGCGGCGCCGTCCGCCTGAGGCCGACGTGGGCCGCACCACCCCGCCCGATCTGCCGGACGGTCGCACGGGGCAGTGCCTTGGGGGCACAATTCCACTGGGAGGCTCTGGCGAAGGGGTCCCCACCTCGATGTCGAGACCCAGAAGGACGAAGAAACCGTGGCGCGAAGCATCTACATCGCCTCCCCCAGTGCCGGATCCGGCAAGTCGACCGTGGCCCTCGGGCTGGTCGCCTCGCTGACCAAGGTCGTCGCGAAGGTGGGCGTCTTCCGCCCCTTCGTCGAGTCCCGTGAGGACGACCCGTTCCTCAACCTCCTCCTAGCCCGCTCGGGCTCGGCCGCCGAGGCCGCCTCCTGCGTCGGCGTCACCTGGGACGAGTACTACGAGTCCCCCGAGGACTCCCTGTCGACCATCGTCGACGCCTACCGCGCCGTCGCCCGTGAGCACGACGTCGTCGTCATCGACGGCTCCGACCACGACGGCGCCGCCGGCACGCCCGAGCTCGCCCTCAACGGGCAGGTCGCCGCGAACATCGACGCCCCCGTCCTCCTCGTCGTCAACGGCCAGGAGGGCGCCGACGGCGTCCGTGCCTCCGTCGAGGCCTCCATCGCCGACCTCGCCGACCACCACGCCCGCACGGTCGCTGTCATCGCCAACAAGTGCGAGCCTGAGGACCGCGAGGCCGTCGCCGCCAACCTGGCCGGTATCGACGGTGTCACCGTCTCCACCCTCCCGGAGGTCCCGCTCCTCGGCGCCGCGACCGTCCGCGAGCACATGAACGCCCTGGACGGCACCTTCATCGCCGGCGACGAGGCCCTCCTCGACCGCGAGGCCGAGTCCCTCCTCGTGGCCGCCATGGACGTCTCCCACGTCCTCGAGCGCCTCAAGGACGGCCAGCTCGTCATCGTCCCGGCCGACCGCTCCGCCGCGCTCATCTCGATCGCCGCGGCCAACGCCTCCGCCGGCTTCCCGAACCTCGCGGGCCTCGTCCTCAACGGCGGCTTCGAGCCCGCCCCCTACGCCCTCGACCTCGTCAAGGGCCTCGAGCAGCCGCTCCCCGTCATGGCCTCCCCGCTCGGCACCTTCTCGGCGGCCTCGACGAGCGCCTCCATCGAGGGCGGCCTGGCCCGCGGATCGCAGCGCAAGCTCGACGTCGCCGTCACCACCTTCGAGCAGGAGATCGACTTCGACTCCCTCCTCGAGGCCATCGAGGTCGAGCCGAGCGGCGTCGTCACCCCGATCATGTTCCAGGCCGAGCTCGTCGAGCGCGCCCGCGGGGACAAGCGCACGATCGTCCTGCCCGAGCCCGACGACGACCGCATCCTCCACGCGGCCGACGCGATCCTGCGCCGCGGCATCGCCGACCTGGTGCTCCTGGGCGACGAGACCGCGGTGCGCGCCCGCGCCACCGAGCTGGGCCTCGACATCTCCGGCGCCCGCGTCGTCGCCACCGACGACCCCGAGCTCCTCGAGAAGTACGCCGCCGAGTTCGCCCGCCTGCGCGCCAAGAAGGGCGTCACCCTCGAGCAGGCCCGCGAGAAGGTCCAGGACGTGTCCTACTTCGGCACGATGATGGTCCACATGGGCGACGCCGACGGCATGGTCTCCGGCGCGGCCCACACGACCGCCCACACGATCGTCCCGTCCTTCCAGATCATCAAGACGAAGCCGGGCACCTCGATCGTGTCCTCGGTCTTCCTCATGCTCCTCGAGGACCGCGTCCTCGTCTACGGCGACTGCGCCGTCAACCCGGAGCCCACCGCGGAGGAGCTCGCCGACATCGCCATCTCCTCCGCCGAGACCGCCAAGCAGTTCGGGGTCGAGCCGCGCGTCGCGATGCTGTCCTTCTCCACCGGCACCTCTGGCAAGGGCGCGGACGTCGACAAGGTCCGCGAGGCCACCGAGCTCGTCAAGTCCAAGGCCCCCGAGCTCGCCGTCGAGGGCCCGATCCAGTACGACGCCGCCATCGACCCAACCGTCGCCGCCAAGAAGGCCCCCGGCTCCGCCGTCGCCGGCAAGGCCGACGTCTTCATCTTCCCAGACCTGTCCGCCGGCAACATCGGCTACAAGGCCGTGCAGCGCTCCTCCGGCGCCGTCGCCATCGGTCCGGTCCTCCAGGGCCTCAACAAGCCCGTCAACGACCTGTCCCGCGGGGCCCTGGTCGAGGACATCATCAACACCGTCGCGATCACCGCGGTCCAGGCCCAGGCCTGATCCACCCCCACCGACCAGACCCTCACGAAAGGCCATTCATGACCACGCGCACCGTCCTCATCATCAACGCGGGCTCGTCCTCCATCAAGTACGCCCTCGTCGACCCCGACTCCGGTGAGAACCTCGCCAACGGCAACGTCGAGAAGATCGGCAACCCGACCGGCATCATCACGCACAAGCACGACGGCGAGAAGTTCGTCGTCGAGGAGCCCGTCCCGGACCACGGCTTCGGTCTGTCCGAGGTCCTGCGCCTCTTCGAGGAGCAGGGGCCCTCCCTCAAGGACGCCAACGTCGTCGCCGTCGGCCACCGCGTCGTCCAGGGCGGCAAGTACTTCTCCGGCCCGGCCCTCATCGACGACGACGTCGTCGCACGGATCGAGCAGCTCGTCCCGCTGGGCCCGCTGCACAACCCGGCCCACCTCAAGGGCATCGCGGTCGCCCGTGAGCTCCTCTCCGACGTCCCGCACGTCGCCGTCTTCGACACGGCCTTCTTCCAGGATCTCCCGGAGGAGGCCGCCCGCTACGCCCTCAACCGCGAGGTGGCCGACAAGTACGAGATCCGCCGCTACGGCGCCCACGGCACCAGCCACCAGTTCGTCTCCGGCGAGGTCTCCAAGATGCTAGGCCGCGACGACCTCAAGCAGATCGTCCTGCACCTGGGCAACGGCGCGTCCGTGTCCGCCGTCGTCAACGGCAAGGCCGTGGACACCTCGATGGGCCTCACCCCGCTCGAGGGCCTGATGATGGGCACCCGCACCGGCGACATCGACCCGGCCGCGGTCTTCCACCTGGCCCGCGTCGGCGGCATGTCGATCGACGAGATCGACCACCTCTTCAACCGCGAGTCCGGCTTCAAGGGCCTCGCCGGCGAGAACGACATGCGCGAGATCTGGAAGCTCTACGAGGCCGGAGACCAGAACACGATCGACGCCGTCGACGTCTACATCCACCGCCTGCTCAAGTACGTCGGCGCCTACACCGCCATCATGGGTGGCCTCGACGCCCTCACCTTCACCGCCGGCATCGGCGAGAACGACGAGTTCGTCCGCCAGCACCTGCTGGACCGCCTCGCCTACATGGGGATCAAGTACGACCACGAGAAGAACCTCATCGTGCGCAACCCCGACCCGCGCATCATCTCGACGGAGGACTCCTCCATCCCCGTCATCGTCTACCCGACGAACGAGGAGCTGGCGATCGCCCGTCAGGCGCTCACCCTCATCTGATCCGAGCGATCAGCCCACGACGGCGGCGCCGTCACCCTCAGCACCCGCTGAGCGGTGGCGGCGCCACCGTCGTCCGCCGGTTCCTGTCCGGACTCAGCGGTCGAGGACGGCCGCCGCGACGCCGCGCGTCGCGACGCGCGCGGCGTCGCCGGGCCCGGCCGGCCGCAGGGCCTGCTGCGCGACGGCGTCGACGATCCCGGCAGCGAGGAACCGCGCCCGGTCCTCCATGTCCTCAGGCGCAGCGTCGCCGAGCCGGGCCTCATGGCTCGCCGCGAGCGCGGGCGCGACCTCGTCAACGAGGAGGCCCGCCGTCATGCTCCACGTCGAGGAGCGACGCCGCAGGCCCGCCATCCACGGCACCGTGTGCAGCGCGTCGAGGAGCGCGCTGCCCACCCGACCCGCGAGCTCGTCGACCGGCAGCGCGTCCTGCGGGTCGATGCCGTTGACGATCTCGGCCCGCAGCCTGCCCAGGAGGTGTCCGAGAGGTCGTCCTTGCCGGAGAAGTGGCGGTAGAAGATCGTCCGGCGGACCGACGCTCGCTCACACACCGCGGAGACGGTGACCGTCTCGTAGGACTCCTCGACAAGGAGATCCCGCATCGCCTCCGCCATGGCGTCGATGACGCGCTCGCTGCGCGGGTCCATGCGTCCTCCCGGTTCGTGGACAGTCCGCCCCGATTGTCCCCTCACGGTGCACTCGTGCCGATGTGCCACTCGCCCAGCGGAGGGCGGCTCCCGCTCATGGTGCCCAGCGCGCGTCATCACTCCGCCGGCACCAGGCCGGCACGTCACCCAGGAGGCGCACCATGCCCACGACACTCATCGTCCTCGACCACCCGTACACGCTCGCCGCGTCGGAGAACGTTCCCCACAACCGGTCCTGCACGGCGGCCATCGCCGAGCGAGCCATCGAGTCGGCGCACTCCGAGGGGCACGACGTCGACGTCATCGACCTCCACGCCGACGGCTTCAACCCCGTCATGACGCGCGAGGACCTCGTCAGCTGGCGGACCGTCCAGGAGATGGACCCGCTCGTCGCCGACTACCAGCGGCGGCTCCTCCAGGCCGACCGGATCGTCCTCGTCCTCCCCGTCTGGTGGGAGCTCATGCCGGCGATCACGAAGGGCTTCATCGACCGCGTCTACGCCAAGAACGTCCTCCACACCCAGCCCGGGAAGGGCCGCTTCCACAGCCTGCTCAAGAAGGACGTCGAGGTCGTCGCCGTCACGGTCATGTCCACGCCGAAGGGTCTGTACCGCTGTCTCTTCCACCGCCCCGTCGTCGCCGCCCTCAGGTGGGGCATCTGCTGGAGAAGCGGCCTCAAGCGCTCCCGATGGATCCCGATCACGGGCGTCGGGCGGACGACCGCCGAGCGCCGCGCCCGGATGCTCGCCGACTTCGCCCTGTGACGTCGTCGCGGCCATGCCGACCCGGCCGACGTCGGTCCGTTCAGCGACGCCCCCCGTGTGGAGAACAGACCGATCTCACCGGAAGGATGTCCCGATCTCGGCGAGGGGCTCAGAAGAGCGTGCCGGGCTCGGCCTGCTGGGCGCGCAGCGCCGCTCGGCGCGCCGCCGTCGTCCCGGGGACGACGGCGGCGGTGTCGCTGGAGGCGGAGGCGCGAGGCAGGGTCGTCGCTGCCGACGCGCCCGACGTCGAGGTCGCGGTGGCGCCCGGGGCCGCTGCCGCCGCTCCCCCACGGGTCCATCCGGGCCCGGACGGAACGGCGGTGCCGCGCTGGTAGGCGGTGGCGGCCGCGCGAGCGAGGACGTCCGCGCGCTCGTTGGCGGGGTGCCCCGCGTGGCCCTTGACCCACTCGAAGCGCACCGTGCGGCCGACGAGCGCCTCGTCGATCGCCTTCATGAGGTCGTCGTTGAGGACGGGCTTGCCGTCGGCCTTGCGCCAGCCGCGGCGCTTCCAGCCCTTCATCCACTTGGTGACCGAGTTGATGACGTACTGGGAGTCGGCCTGGACGAGCAGGTCCTCACCGGTGTGCGCGGTGGCGCGCAGGAGCTCGAGCAGGGCGGTGAGCTCGCCGCGGTTGTTCGTGGACTCGGGCCAGCCGCCGGCGGCCCAGCAGGACTCGTCGACGTACCAGGCCCAGCCGGCCGGGCCGGGGTTCCCGAGGGCGGAGCCGTCCGCCGCGGCGATGATCGTCATGAGCGGCACCCTACCGGGCAGCTCCAGGCCCCTCCGATCCCGCAGTCGAAGCGGCACCGTCGCCGGGGGCGTCTGGTCCGTCAAGGCGTCGCTCCTCGGCGTCCTGTCCGGACTCATGTGGTCCTGCGGGCAGATCCTCGTGCTGCGTGGCTTCGCCACGTGGGGAGTGAGCCGCACGATGCCGGTGACGACCGCACTGCAGCTCGTCCTCAACGGTGTCATCGGGATCATCGCCTTCGGCGAGTGGCGGGCGCCCGGGGCGATGCCGCTCGGGCTCACCGCCCTCGGCCCCGTCATCCTCGGCGCCGTCGCCTGCTCGTGGAACGAGGGAACGGGAGCCGGCCCGACGGCGGCTCAGCGCCGTACGGGCCTCACCGTGACCATCGGCTCCGCCTTCATGTACGGGCTCTACCCATCGATCCTCAGGGGCGCCGGCGTCTCCACCCCGGACGCCCTGGCGCCCATGAGCATCGGGCTGCTCCTCGGCCAGACGCGCACCCGCAAGGAGACCGCGGTGACCGTCGTCGGGGTCGTGGCCGCGGTCATCGGAGTCGTCCTCCTCGGCACCGCCTCCTCGCGCTGAGGGCGGCGCCCGAGGACTCCGTCGCGCTCGGACGCGAGGCGGCGGGAGCAGGCGAGCGTCTCAGGAGCGCGGTGGGCTCAGAGCACCTCCTCGGCGGAGACCTCCTCCGTGAGGACCTCGCCCTGGGTGAGCGGCTTGAGCCACCACCACAGGCCCATGCCGCCGCCGATGACGAGCAGGGCGACGCCGGCCCACAGGTTGGCGTTGATGTCGCCGGTCTTGGCCATCTCGGCCGGCCCGTTGGCGACGGCTCCGCAGAGGATGAGGAAGAGCCCGATGAGGCCCAGGACCATCGCGATGATGGCGCGGATGTCGGAAAGCGAGTGCGTGCGCATGTTCGATTGCCTCTCTGGCGTGCTGCGGCGGGGCGGACTCAGTGGAAGACCGTGTTGAGGACGACGACGAGGACGCCGGAGATGACGGCCAGGGGCACGGGGCGCCGGTACCACGGCAGCGCGACCGCAGCCGCGTCGACGAAGTGGTCCTTCGGGGTGAGCGAGTACACGAGTCCCCGCAGCTCGGCGTCCGGCTTCGGTTCGGTAAGGAGGGAGACGATCACGGTCACGATGACGTCGACGACGAAGCCGACGCCGGCGGCGATGAAGGCGCCTCCCTGCCCCGGCATCGTCATGACACCGGTCCAGGCCATGAGGTTGACGACGAAGGCTCCGAGCGTGCCGACGACCAGGCCGGACCAGCCGGCGTGAGACGTGGCCCGCTTCCAGAACATCCCGATGATGAACGTCGCGAACAGCGGCGCGTTGAACATCGAGAACAGCGTCTGGAGGTAGTCCATGAGGTTCGAGTAGTTCGACGCGATGAGGGCCGTGAAGATCGCGATGACGGAGGCGGCCAAGGTCGAGAGGCGCGCCACGCCCAGGTAGTGGGAGTCCTCGGCGTCCTTGCGCAGGTAGTGCTGGTAGATGTCGACGCCCCACACCGTGTTGAAGGCCGAGATGTTCGCAGCCATGCCTGCCATGAATGAGGCGAGCAGGCCGGTGATGGCGAGACCGAGGAGGCCGTTCGGAAGGACGTCCCGCATGAGGTAGAGGATCGAGTCGTTGTACTCGACGCCGGTGGTGGCGCCGGCCTTGAGAGAGACGATCTCACTGACGAGGACGCCCGCGACCATGCCCGGGATGATGACGAGGAACGGGATGACCATCTTGACGAAGGTGCCGATGATCGGGGTGGAGCGCGCGGCGGCGATCGAATCAGAGGCCATGGCGCGCTGGACCTCGACGAAGTTCGTCGTCCAGTAGCCGAAGGACAGGACGAAGCCCAGGCCGAAGACGATGCCGATGACGGAGACCACCGGCGAGGTGAAGCCGGACAGCGCGGAGCCCGGCCAGGAGTGAAGCTGAAGGTTCGGGTCCGTGCCCGCGGTGAGCGCGTCGGCGGTGATGCGCTCCTTGAGCCCGCCCCAGCCGCCGACGCGGTGAAGGCCGATGACGGTGAGCGGGAGGAGGGCGGCGACGATGACGAAGAACTGGAGCACCTCGTTGTAGATGGCTGCGGACAGCCCGCCGAGCGTGATGTAGGCGAAGACGATGACCGCTGCGACGATGAGCGCCACCCACAGGGGCCAGCCGAGCAGCCAGTTCATGATCTTCCCGAGGAGGAAGAGGTTGATCCCGGCGATGAGGAGCTGAGCGAGCGCGAAGGAGATCGCGTTGACGAGGTGAGCAGCCGTTCCGTAGCGGCGCAGCATGAACTCGGGGACGGAGCGCACCTTCGAGCCGTAGTAGAACGGCATCATGACGAGCCCGAGGAAGATCATGGCGGGGATCGCGCCGATCCAGAAGTAGTGGAAGGTCGGCATGCCGTACTGGGCCCCGTTGGCCGACATCCCCATGATCTCGACGGCGCCGAGGTTGGCCGAGACGAAGGCGATACCCGTCACCCACGCCGGCAGGGAGCGGCCCGACGTGAGGAAGCCGTCGGAGGTCCGGGCCTTCGCACGAGCCGCCAGACCGACGCCGATGACGAAGGCGAAGTAGATGACGATCGGGACGTAGTCGTACCACGCCGCGTTGATGAGGGTGCCCGAGGACATCGGGAGAGTGGGGTGCACCGTCGTACCTCCGTTGGGGAATCAGCGCCGTCGCTGTCAGGGGCCCCAGGCTATACCCGCAGCCGCACCAGCCCCGCGGTGGGCTCGGACGTCCGTGGGACGTCCATGGTCGGAACCGTCCCGTCGTCGACCGTGCAGCGGCTCAGGAGGCCGGGACGCCGTCCTGGTCCCGGGTGAGGACCCAGGCCTCGTGCACCTCGCCGGCGTCGTTGCGCCACTGGCGCGCCTCCCCGGTGCGGCGGCGGTATCCAAGCGTCTCCCAGAAGCCGAGTGCCTCAGCGTTGGAGTCGACGACGTTGAGCCGCCAGGTCCGCGTCCGCGGGAACCGGGCTACGAGCTCATCGTGGAGCGCCCGGCCGATCCCGCGCCGCTGTGCCGCACCGCGCACCTGGAGCAGCGCGACGTGGGTGGTGCCCACCGTGGGCCAGTCGGTCATGACGACCGCGACGCCGTCGAGCCTGCCGTCCTCCTCGAGGCCGAGGACGTGGTGCTGCCCGGGGTCCGTACCGGCCGGACGGTCCGTGAGGACCGCGACGGCGTCGGCGGCCTGCGGCGGGCGGCCGTTGACTCGCAGGCCGTAGCCGCCGTCGTCGGCGAGGAGGTCCGCGAGCGCCTCGACGTCCCTCGGTTCCTCGGCCGAGAGCTCGCGAACGTGCAGCGCCTTCCTCGGGAGCTCACGCAGCGGACGAACCATGACGCCGTCGGCCTGCCTCCCCGGCACGGCGACGAAGCCCTCGCTCCGGTAGAGCGCGAGCGCCACGTCGTTCCCGGCCTCGACCGACAGCGAGAGCCTCTCCCAGCCCGCACGAGCGGCAGCGTCAGTGAGGCTGCGCACGAGCCGTCTGCCGGTTCCGTGACCCCGCGCGCCCTCGACGACCCAGAACGAGGCCTCCGGGGTGGCGGCGTCGATGAACCCGTAGCCGGGATCGTCCTCCGGTAGCAGGAGTGCCCAGCCCACTCCCACGACCTCGCCCGCGTCGTCCTGAGCGACGACGCCGAGGTCGCCCCGCCCGGGATCGAGCACCGTGTAGTGGGCGAGGTGGGGTGCCGCCAGCACGTCCGCCCGCGTGAAGCGCTGCCCGCACCAGTTCATGGTGCCCAGCGTCGCGGTGACGAGGAGCTCGCCCTCGTCCTGGCGCAGCGGACGCAGGGTCACGGCGAACGTCATGGCCAGATCGTAGGGGGGGCACGCGCTCCACGGTACGGCCTCAGCCGGCAAGTCCGGGAAGGAGCGCCTTGAGCCCGGCCGCCAGCATCCCCACGGCGATCGCGGCGAGGACCATCCCCATGAGACGGGTCATGATGGTGCGCAGGGTGAGCGACATGTGGTGGCCGATCGAGCCCGCGAAGTGGAGGACGACGCCCATGAGGGCGATGACGGCCGCCATCGCCACGAAGACGGCGACGTAGCCCTCCGCCCCGCTCGCCTGGGAGTACAGGACGACGATCGTGGTGATCGTCCCTGGGCCGACGAGCATGGGGAAGGTCATCGGGTAGAAGGAGACGTCGCTCGACGCGGCCTGCTGCGCCTGGTGCGCCTTCTCCTCCCCGCTCCCCTCGTGGGCGCTGGAGCCGTGGCCCGAGAGCATGCCCAGGGCGATCGTGAGAAGGACGAGACCGCCGGCGACTCGGAACTCGTCGATCGAGACGCCGAAGAGCCGCAGGAGACCCGATCCGGTTGCGGCGACGACGGCGCACATGATCGCCGTGGCCAGCACCGTCCGGTGCGCGGTGCGCCGCTGGGAGGCGGGCTCCTGGCCGGAGGTCATCCCCAGGAAGATCGGCAGGTTGACGAAGGGGTTCATGATCGCGAAGAACGCTCCGAGCGCCTTCACGAGGAGAGCTGTGTCCACGGAGCGATCCTCGCACGGGGCCCCGCCGCCCGGGCACGGCGCGATCTGGTGGGATGCACGGCGAGGGGGCGCGCACCGTGCGGTGCGCGCCCCCTCGTGGGCACTCAGTGCGCGGCGGACGCCGCGTCAGGCGACTCTCAGGCGTCGAGGTCGGTCTCGAGGAGGCCCTTGAGCTCCTCGAGGGCGCCCTCAGCGCCGTCGGCGTCCGAGGCGAGGGTGACGACGTCGCCGAAGCCCGCGCCCAGGGTCATGACACCCAGGATGGAGGAGGCGTCGACGGGGGCGCCGCCCTCCTTGGCGATGGTGACCGGAACGCCCTTCTCGGCGACCGCCTTGACGAAGGTGGCGGCGGGACGGGCGTGGAGGCCGACCTTGGAGGCGATGGTGGCGTTGACCTGTGCCATGTGAGGCTCCTTGAGTTGCTGGAGGGGAGGACCGCTCGCGGGTCGGGTGGCTCGGTGAGCCGGTGCGGCGGGTTCCCAGCCGGTGGCTGGTAGGCGCCCCTCACACTACCCGAGATCACGTCACGAGGTCACCGCGATGACACCGCAGCGATACGGATCGGGCCGGTCCAGGAGGTCCTGGACCGGCCCGAGCGCCAGTGCGTGCGGTCGAGGTCGGAGCCTCAGTCGTGCGTCGAGGTGTCGAAGAGCAGGTTGACCTGGTCGTTGTACTCCGTGAGCGTCGACGCCGGGACCCGGTTGGCCCAGACCGCCTCGATCGCCGGCGTCATGATGGCCTTGACGTCCGCCCCGAAGTACGTGAGCGGGAAGAAGAAGGTCGTCCCGTCATCGACGTGCTTCGTGAAGGGCTCCGTGGGCAGCCCCGTCTTGGCGAAGACGGCCTTGGCCTTCTCGGTGGAGGCCGTGATCGCCGGGAAGACGATGCCGTAGGAGGCGACGATGTCCTGGGCCTCCTGCGTGCCGAGGAAGGACACCCACTGCGCGGCCTCCTTCGCGTTCGGGGACGCCTTGACCACGGAGTCGCCCAGGCCGTTGAACAGGGACTGGCTCGTCCCGTTCGGTCCCACCGGCGTCGGCGCGATCCCGACGTTGAGGTCGAGGTTGGCGAAGGTGTTGAACATCCAGGCGCCGTGGACGGCCATGGCGATGGACCTCGACCCGAGCTGGATGTCCGTGCTCGTGGCGTCGGAGAAGGCGCCGTTGGGGTTGAGGAACCCCTTGTCGACGAGTCCGAAGTACCAGTCCAGCGTCCGCTGGAAGGTCTCGTCGTCGTAGCGGTAGTGGGTGCCCCAGGTCGTCTTGTCCGTGTAGTACCAGTCGCCCGCGGAGGCCGTGAACGGGCTCCACTGGGTCTGGCCGTCGGCGGATCCGGAGTCCTGGATGCCCAGGCCGTAGACCTTGACGTGGTTCGGGTCGAAGCCCTCCTCGTCGCCGCGCCTGCCGTTGCGGTCGACGGTGAGGCGCGCGAGGACCTTCTCGAAGGTGCCGCCGTCGTCGGGGTTCCACTCCATCGAGGCGATGTCGTCGTCGGCGAGGCCGGCCTCGGCGATCATGTCCTTGTTGTAGAAGATCGCCTCGGTGTCCCAGTCCTTGGGACAGCCGTACTGGTGGCCGTCCTCGCCCTTCCACAGGTCGATGAGGCCGTCCTGGAAGGCGGACTCGTCAACGCCGGACCAGGCCTCCTGCCTGTCGAGGGGCAGGAGCACGTCGAGGTCGACGAACTGGGCGAACTTCTGGATGTGGTCCGTGAAGCAGTCGGGCGCGGTCCCCGCGATGAAGCCGGCTGTCAGCTTGGTCCAGTAGTCGTCCCAGCCGATCTGACTGATCTTGACCGTGATGCCGGTCTTCTCCTTGAAGCGGTCCGCGCACTTCTGGTACGCGGGCTGCTGGAGGGAGTCCCACAGCCAGTAGGTGACGACCTTCCCCGAGGCGTCCTTCTTCGAGGACCCGCAGGCGGACAGCGTGAGGGCGGCGGCTGAGGCCGCGAGCGCGGTGAGGGCGCCGCGCCGGGTGAGCATGGTGTCGCTGAGCATGGGCCTTCCTCACTTGATCCCGGTGAAGCCGATGGAGTTGACGACGCGCTTCGCGGCCGCCATGAAGAGCAAGAGCATCGGCAGGGCGGCGACGAGCGTGGCGGCCATGAGGCCGGACCAGTCGGTGCCCGACGTCGGCGCCTGCGACTTGAAGACGGCGACGGCGACGGTGAGCACCCGTGAGGAGTCCGTGTAGGACACGAGCAGGGGCCAGAAGTAGTCGTTCCAGGCCGTGATGTAGGTCAGGATCGCCAGGGTCGACAGGGGCGCCTGGGCCATCGGGAGGATGAGGGTCCAGAAGACGCGCACCTTGCTGGCGCCGTCGAGGAGGGCGGCCTCCTCGAGCTCGCGCGGGACGTTCATGAAGAACTGCTTGAGGAAGAACACCGCGAAGGGCGTCATGAACATCGTGGGGAGGGCGACGCCGAGGAGCGTGTCCACGAGGTGGAGCTGCTTGACCAGGACGAAGTTCGGCAGGAGCGTGAAGATCGACGGCACCATGAGGGCCGCGAGGAAGACCATGAAGACCGCGTCGCGTCCGCGCCAGCGCAGGCGCGAGAAGGAGTAGGCGGCCATCGCGGAGAAGAGGACCTGGAAGACGGTCACGAGGGTCGCCACGATGATCGAGTTGCGCAGGTAGACCCAGAAGTTGAGGGCGGCGCCGGAGCCGCCGTCCTTGATGGCGTCGGCGGTGGACTGCATCCCGAAGACGCGCTCGAAGCCGCGCAGGTTCGTGTCGACGGGAAGCACGGAGGTCGGGTGGGCTGCGATGCCGGCGTTCGAGGACAGCGCAGTGCGCAGGACCCAGTAGAACGGCAAAATCGTGATGATCATGACGAGGACCATGAAGATCCAGGCGATGACGCGGCCGGCGGAGAGCCTGCGACCGGCCGTGCGGGTGCCGACGGGGGCGCCGTCGGTGTCGGCGGCGTCGGGGCTCGCGGTGAGGTCGGTGGCGGTTGCGGTGCTCATGCTCGGTCCCCTCTCTCTCAGTCCAGGTCCGTCTCGCCGGCGCGCGTGAGCCGGTACTGGAGGACCGTGATGGCTGCGAGGACGATGAGCAGCCCGACCGCCATCGCCGAGGCGTAGCCGAACTGGAAGCGGCCGAAGGCCATGTCGTAGATGTAGTACTGCAGGACCCGCGAGGCGTTGACAGGTCCGCCCGCGGTGGTGACCGAGACGGTGTCGAAGACCTGGAACGAGCCGATCATCGTCATGATGAGGACGAGGGCGAGGATCGGGCGCAGGAGCGGCACGGTGATCCGCCAGAACATCGTCCACTCGCTGGCGCCGTCGACCTTGCCGGCCTCGTAGACCGTGTTCGGGATCGACTGGAGGCCCGCGAAGATGAGCAGCGCCGTGTAGCCCATGTGCCGCCACACGTTGATGAGGGCGATCGTCGGGATGGCGAGCGAGGTCGAGAAGAAGTTGACCGAGCTGCCCGTGATGGCCTGGATGATCTGGTTGGAGATGCCCAGGGTGTTGTCGAGGATCCAGAGCCAGAGCATGGCGACGACGACGTTCGAGACGAGGTACGGGGTGAGCACGATGGCTCGCACGAAGGTCGACTGGGTCAACCGCTGCATGAGGACGGCGATGACGAGCGCCATGATCGTCTGGACGCCGATGTTGATGACGACGTACTCGAGGGTCACCTTGACGGCGTTCCAGAAGATCGAGTCGTGCACCATGCGCGTGTAGTTCGCGCCGCCGGTGAAGGTCTCCGGGGTGAGGAGGTTGTACTCCGTGAAGGACAGCCAGATGCCGCGGATGAGCGGCCAGACGTAGAAGGCGATGAGGCCGATCCCGGCCGGGATGATGAAGGCGATGCCGAGCACCCGGTCGTCCTTGGGACGCCGCCGGGTGCGAGTTCGCGAGGCCACGGTGGTGGCTGCTGACACGGTGACTCCGTTCGTCGTTGAAGGAGACCGGCGGACGCCGGCAGGAGCGGCGCAGGGAAACCGCTTCGTTTCGCAGGAAAATATACCGCGCGTCAGACGGTTCCGGAGCGGCTCGCCGTCAGCTCGGGTCGTAGGGGGCGATGACGACGTCGACGCGCTGGAGCTCCTTGACGTCGGAGTACCCGGTGGTGGCGAGCGTGCGGCGCAGGGCCCCCATGATGTTGAGCGTGCCGTCCGCGCGGTCCGAGGGGCCGTTGAGGATCTGCTCCATAGTCCCCACGGTGCCGACGTGGCTGCGGTAGCCGCGAGGCAGGTTCGGGTGCCGGGACTCGCTGCCCCAGTGGAAGCCGCCGCCGGGAGCCTCCTGGGCGCGCGCGAGGGCGGCGCCGAGCATGACGGCGTCGGCCCCGCAGGCGATGGCCTTGACGACGTCACCGGAGTTGCCGACGGAGCCGTCGGCGATGACGTGGACGTAGCGGCCGCCGGACTCGTCCATGAAGTCACGGCGGGCGGCGGCGACGTCGGCGACGGCGGTCGCCATCGGGGCGTGGAGGCCGAGGACCTGGCGGACCGAGGAGGAGGCGCCGCCACCCTGGCCGACGAGGACGCCCGCGGCGCCGGTGCGCATGAGGTGGAGGGCGGCGGTGTAGGTGCTGACGCCGCCGACGAGGACGGGCACGTCGAGCTCGTAGATGAAGCGCTTGAGGTTGAGGGGCTCGGCGTTGCCGGAGACGTGCTCGGCGGAGACGGCGGAGCCTCGGATGATGAAGAGGTCGACGCCGGCGTCGACGACGGTGCGCCAGTGCCGCTGGGTCTGCGCGGGCGAGAGGCGGCCCGCGACGACGACGCCGGCCTCCTTGATCTCGGCGAGGCGGGCGCGGATGAGGTCGGGCTGGACCGGGCTGGCGTAGACCTCCTGGAGGACGCGGGTCGCCTCCTCCGGGCCCGCCGTGCGGATGCGCTCGAGGGCGGGCTCGGAGTCCTCGTAGCGGGTCCACAGGCCCTCGAGGTCGAGGACGCCGATGCCGCCGAGGCGCCCCAGCATGATGGCGGTGGCCGGGCTCATGACGGAGTCCATGGGGGCGGCCATGACGGGGAGGTCCACGTGGTAGGCGTCGATCTGCCAGCCGACGCGGACGTCGGCGGTGTCACGCGTGCGCCGCGCGGGCACGAGCGCGATGTCGTCGAAGGAGTAGGCCCGGCGGGCGCGCTTCCCGCGCCCGATCTCGATCTCACCGCTCATGGCGCGATCGTAGCGGGCCGTCAGCGGACGCCCCGACGTGTCGTGGCCCGGTGGCACACTCGCCCCATGAGCGAGCAGCGCGCCACGAGCCCCTCCCCCGCCTCCTGGGCGGACGGACCCCTCCTCGGCTTCGACACGGAGACGACGGGCGTCGACCCACGCTCGGACCGCCTCGTGACGGCGGCGCTCGTGTCACGCGGGCCGCGGCGGCCAGACGGCGGCCGCGACCAGGAGGTCGTCACGTGGCTGGCGGACCCCGGGGTCGAGATCCCGGCCGGGGCGGCGGCCGTGCACGGCATCTCGACGGAGCGCGCCCGCGCGGAGGGGCGCCCGGTGGAGGAGGTCCTCGAGGAGGTCGCGGCCCGCCTGGCCGCGGCGATGTCCGAGGGCACGCCGGTCGTCGCCTTCAACGGGTCCTACGACCTCACGCTCATGGAGTCCGAGCTCGCCCGTCACGGGCTGCCGACGCTCCGGGACCGCCTCGGCCGGGGGCTCGGACCGGTCCTGGACCCGCTCGTCCTGGACAGGAAGGTGGACCGCTACCGCCGGGGCAAGCGCCGCCTGGGCGACCTGTGCGCGGTCTACGGCGTCGTCGTCGACGAGGCGCTGCACACCGCGGAGGTCGACGTCGCGGCGACCCTCGACGTCCTCGAGGCGATCCTGCGGACCCACCCGGAGGTCGCGCGCCTGGACGCGGACGGGCTCGTCGCCTTCCAGGCGGCGGCGCACCGGGACTGGGCGGTCTCCTTCAACGACTTCCTGCGCCGCAAGGGGCGTCCGGCCGACGTCGAGACCGCGTGGCCCCTGCCCGAGGGCCTCTGAGGCCTATCGCCTTCACCCACCCGCCTCAGCCCGCCCCGCCCCGGTGACGCCCCGGGGGCCCGGCCCCGCGCACGCTGTGAGCCCCTCCGAGCGCAGGTTCGGAGGGGCTCACCGCGTGCGCGGCTCGAGGTCGCGGAACTGTCAGCCGCGACCCGTGTAGTTCGGGGCCTCGACGGTCATCTTGATGTCGTGCGGGTGGGACTCCTTGAGCCCCGCGCTCGTGATCCGGACGAACTGGCCGTTGGCCTGGAGCTCGGGGATCGTGCGTGCGCCGACGTAGAACATCGACTGGTGCAGGCCGCCGACGAGCTGGTAGACGACGTCAGCCAGCGAGCCTGAGAAGGGCACCTGACCCTCGATGCCCTCGGGGACGATCTTGTCGTCCCCGGTGACGTCGGCCTGGAAGTAGCGGTCCTTGGAGTAGGACTTGCGGCCGCGCGAGCTCATGGCGCCGAGCGAGCCCATGCCGCGGTAGCGCTTCCACTGCTTGCCGTTGACGAAGACGAGGTCACCCGGGGACTCGGTGCAGCCGGCCAGGAGCGAGCCGAGCATGACGGTGTCGGCGCCGGCGACCATGGCCTTGGCGATGTCACCGGAGTACTGCAGGCCTCCGTCGGCGACGAGGGGCACGCCCGCAGGACGGCAGGCCTTGGCGGCCTCGTAGACGGCCGTGACCTGGGGGACGCCGACGCCCGCGACGACGCGCGTGGTGCAGATGGAGCCCGGGCCGACACCGACCTTGACGCCGTCGACGCCGGCGTCGATGAGGGCCTGCGCGCCCTCGCGGGTCGCAACGTTGCCGCCGATGATCTCGATGCCGGAGAAGGCCGAGTCGTTCTTGAGGCGGGTGATCATCTCGAGGGCGAGCTTGGCGCCGCCGTTGGCGGTGTCCACGACGATGACGTCGACGCCCGCGTCGGCGAGGGCACCGGCCCGGTCCCAGGTGTCGCCCCAGTAGCCGACGGCGGCGCCGACGACGAGACGCCCCTCGGAGTCCTTGGTGGCGTGGGGGTACTTCTCGGTCTTGACGAAGTCCTTGACGGTGATGAGGCCGGTGAGGTGGCCGGCGTCGTCGATGAGGGGGAGCTTCTCGATGCGGTGCTCGGCCAGGAGCGCCTTCGCGTCCTCGCGGGAGATGCCGGTCGGGCCGGTGACGAGGCGCTCGCGCGGCGTCATGCACTCGCTCACGGTGAGGGCCGACCACTTCTCGGCCGGCACGAATCGCAGGTCGCGGTTCGTGATGATGCCGAGCAGGTTGCCGCCGCCGTCGACCACCGGCAGGCCCGAGACCTTGTAGTGGCCGCAGAGCTCGTCCAGCTCGGCGATCGTGGCGTCCGGGCCGATGGTGACGGGGTCGGAGACCATGCCGGACTCGCTGCGCTTGACGCGGCGGACCTGCTGGGCCTGGTCCTCGATGGAGAGGTTGCGGTGGAGGATGCCGATTCCGCCCTGCCGCGCCATGGCGATCGCCATGTCCGACTCGGTGACGGTGTCCATGGCGGCGCTGAGCAGCGGCGTCTGGAGGGAGATCTTCTTGGTGAGCCGGGAGGTCGTGTCGACCTCGGAGGGGATGACGTCGGTGAGCCTCGGCAGGAGGAGGACGTCGTCGTAGGTCAGGCCGGTGGGTGCGAAGAGGTCAGAGTTGGTGATCGAGTCGCTCACCCTTCGCATGGTAGGTCCGCAGGCGCCTACGACGCACACCGATCTTCCTCACGTGGAGTCCCCGCCGGTCAGGTGCGGCGCACGTCGGGGCGACGGGCCCTGCACGCCGAGGCCCCTCAGTCACCCGGGCCCAGCCCGCGAGCGCCTCAGGAGACGCCCGAGAACACCCACTGACCTGCACTTTCACCCGTTTGAGGTCGAATCGACTTATACATCGTCCGCATCGTTATCAATCCATCCGCATCGATAGCAAAGGCACGGTCACCTCCGTCACAAAGCCCTTCGGGGACGGGTGAAACCCGCGCGGCAGTCCTTGTCGGTACCAGAGCCGTCTCTTAATGTCTGCGCCAGACACAGCGACCCGAGCCGTGCCGCCGGCGTCGCCGCTCGGCTCCCACCTGAGGAAGGCACCATCCATGACGGAGAGCTCGCGCCAGCCCGGTCCCATCGTCGCCCTGTGGGAGTGGCAGTACGAAGGCGCCTGCAGGGGGATGGACTCCGCGGCCTTCTTCCACCCGGAGGGCGAGCGCGGCAGCTCCCGCCGCCGCCGCGACGAGGAGGCCAAGGCCGTGTGCCAGACGTGCCCCGTCATCGTCGACTGCCGCAACCACGCTCTCGCGACGCACGAGCCCTACGGCGTCTGGGGCGGTCTCACGGAGGAGGAGCGCCGCGGGCTCATCGAGCAGCGCGGGCGCCACGAGCCGGTCGCCTGACTCCGCGGGCACGTGGCTCTCGCATGCGTCCAGGGGTCCGAGCAGCACGACGGAGGGGCGGGAAGCAGATGCTTCCCGCCCCTCCGTCATCTCCGCGCGACCAGGGGTCGCGCGGCCGGAGTCACTTGGTGACGACCGCGAGCACGTCGCGGGCCGAGAGGATGAGGTAGTCCTCGCCGGCGTACTTGACCTCGGTGCCGCCGTACTTCGAGTAGATGACGACGTCACCCTCGGCGACGTCCACCGGGATGCGCTTGCCGGAGTCGTCGACGCGGCCCGGGCCCACGGCCACGACCTTGCCCTCCTGCGGCTTCTCCTTGGCGGTGTCCGGGATGACCAGGCCGGAGGCGGTGGTCTGCTCGGCCTCGACCGTCTGGATGACGATCCGGTCCTCGAGCGGCTTGATGGAGATCGACATGGCGTCCTCCCCTTCTCGCTTGTTGAGCGTGTGGAATGTCGGTTGGTCGCGTCCGTCCGGGAGGGCCGCCGTCGCGGGGGTCAGCCTGTTCCGTCCTTGGCGCGAGCCGCGAGAGCGTGCCGGGCACGTCCCCGCGTCTGGACGAGAATCTACGCGCGGGATTAGCACTCAGTCAACGCGAGTGCCAAGGATGCGGAGCCGGTTCGCCGAGGGCGTGCGGGGCACGTTGAAGGGCGGCACGAGCACGCCACGGATCCGTGCTCGTCCAGGCGACGGCGGCCGCCACGTCGCCCTCAGGAGGCTCGGTGGAGGGCGCCCGGTGGCTGAGGACGTCCCAGGCGGCCTTGACGGCAGCAGGGCGCTCGCGCAGCCATGAGTCGCGCCAGCGGTGCGGGCTGCGGCGCCGGGCGAGCAGGTCGCCGGCACCGTCGGCACGCAGTCCGACGGCCCGGGCGATGGCGACGGCGCGAGGAACGTGGAAGTCCTGGCTGACGAGCACGGCTCGGCGCACGCCCAGGACCGTGAGCGCCCGCACGCAGGTGTCGTAGGTGTCCAGACCGGCTCGGTCAAGCACGATCGCCTCCACGGGCACGCCGACGCGCACGAGGTGGTCGCGCATGACGGCCGGCTCGTCCCGCCACTCGCACCGTCCGTCACCGGAGACGACGACGGCGTCGACGAGACCGGCCAGGTAGAGGCCCGCGGCCGCGTCGAGGCGGTAGGCGAGCCACGGCGAGGGCACTCCCCCGGGCCAGACGGCGGCGCCGAGGACGATGGCCACGCAGGCCCCCTCGTCCTCATCGGGGACGGCACGGCGGCGGGCGCCGACGCCCGCGCCACCGGACGCGACGAGCCGCTCCCAGTCCGTGACGCGTCCCGAGCTCGCCACCGCGACCCAGGCGTTGGAGACGACGAGGAGCGTCGCCGTACCGAGGACTCCCGCTCCCGCGAGCGCGGCTCCACGGCGGAGGAGCCGCTGGGCGGCACCGGCGCGGACGAGGGTGCGACCCACGAGACCTCCTGGAGCTGTTCGGGACCTACCGGCCAGCGCACTCTAGCGGGCCGTGCCATGATCCGTCCCGTGAGCCCCTCGACGCCCTCCGGCACCTCGTCGCGCAGTCCCCGACGGGAGGCCCCGCGCCCCGCCCGGGGCCCAGTCGAGGCGGAGTCACTCGCACCGCTGCTCACGCCGGAGGGCTGGGCGCTGCTCTCCTCGCTGCCGCCCTATGACGAGTCCGAGGCGCTCGCCCAGGGCGAGCGCCTGCGCGCGAAGGGGCACGACCCTGCGCTCGTCGCCGCCGCCCTCACCCAGCAGCGGCTTCGCGGCCGTGCCGCCGCGAAGTTCGGGCCCTTCGCGGAGCGGATGCTCCTCACCCCCGACGGGCTCGAGCAGGCGACGCGCCTCGTCGTCTCCGCCCACCACGCCTCCCGCTTCGCCTCCGCGGCGCCGAGCCGGGTGGCGGACCTGGGCTGCGGCATCGGCGGCGACGCGATGGTCCTGGCGGGCCTCGGGCTGCCGGTCCTCGCCGTCGAGCGCGACGAGGCCACGGCCGCCCTGGCCACCGTCAACCTCATGCCCTTCCCCGACGCCGAGGTGCGCTGCGCGGATGCCATGGAGGTCGACCTCGCCGCCGAGGGCGTCGACGCGGTCTTCGCCGACCCCGCTCGCCGCGCCGCCGGTCGTCGCCTCACCGACCCCGAGCAGTGGTCGCCCGCGCTCAGCCGCGTCCTGGCGCTTCGGGAGCGGGTCGAGGCTCTCGGGGTCAAGGTCGCGCCCGGCATCGACCACGCGCTCCTGCCCGCCGACTCCCACGCCCAGTGGGTGAGCGTCGACGGAGACGTCGTCGAGGCCGGGATCTGGTGCGGCCCCCTGGCGCCGGAGGGACCGGGCCGCTCCGCCCTGTGCCTGCGCACGGGGCCGGACGGCGTCGCCCGGCCCCACGTCCTGCACGATCCGGCCTGCACGAACCCGAGCTCACCGCCCGAGCAGCTCGATCCAATCACGGGGCCGGAGGACCTGTCCCCGTTCATCCACGAGCCCGACGGCGCCGTCATCCGCGCCGGCCTCGTCGCCGAGGTCGCCCGGCGGCTGGGCGCGAGGCCCGTCGGCGACCGGATCGCCTACCTCACCGGCGACGCCCCCGCCCCCGCGGAGCTCGCCCCCTTCGTGCGCTCGTGGCGGCTCGTCGACGTGCTGCCCCTGCACGTCAAGGCGCTGCGCGCCCGCGTGCGCCAGGACCGGATCGGGCGGCTCGAGATCCACAAGCGCGGCGTCGACCAGTCCCCGGACCTCCTGCGCAAGCAGGTGCGTCCCTCCGGGGCCGAGTCCGAGACCTGGATCCTGACCCGCGTGGGCGCACGGGACACCGGGTCCGCCCGGGGCACGGTGCTCGTCGTCGAGACGGTGCCTGAGGCCGGATGACTCGTTCGGAGGGGTCCCGACCGGCCGCGTGCCCAGGACCGACGCCGTCCGGCCCCCTACGATGAGTCTGCGGTCCCGCTCGGGGCCGCGCTCACGCGTCCCTCGAGGAGCCCCATGGCACCCGCCGCCCGACTCATCCACCGCGAGCCGCTGCCCTTCGCCGACTCACCGCGCTCGACGCTCGGCGTCGAGTGGGAGCTCCAGCTCATCGACCAGGACAGCCTCGACCTGCGCCAGTGCGCCGCCGAGGTCCTGCACGAGGTGGGCGAGGACGAGAACATCCACGGCGAGATGATGCTCAACACCGTCGAGCTCGTCTCGGGCGCGCGGCGCACGGTGGCCGAGTGCGTCCAGGACATCGCCCAGGCCTACGACCGCCTCCTGCCGGTGATCCAGCCGCTGCGCGTCGAGCTGGCGAGCGCCGGGACCCATCCCTTCGCCGATCCGCTCGTCCAGAAGGTGACCGACTCCGAGCGTTACGAGCGGCTGGTCGACCGCACACGGCTGTGGGGCCACCAGATGCTCATCTTCGGCACGCACGTCCACGTCGGGATCGAGGACCGGGACAAGGCCCTCCCGATCCTCAAGGCGCTCCTCACGCGCACCGCCCACCTGCAGTGCCTGTCCGCCTCCTCCCCCTTCTGGGCCGGCGAGGACACGGGCTACGCGGACAACCGCGCCATGATGTTCCAGCAGCTGCCCACGGCGGGCGCCCCGCACCAGCTCGTCACCTGGGACGAGCTCGAGGCCTACGCCGGCGACATGATCCACACGGGGGTCATCGAGGACTTCACCGAGGTGCGCTGGGACGTGCGCCCCTCACCGCGGCTCGGCACGATCGAGGTAAGGGCCTGCGACGCCGCCACCAACCTCACCGAGCTCGCCGGCATCGCCGCGCTCACCCAGTGCATGGTCGAGGACTTCTCACGGCGGCTGGACCGCGGCGAGGAGCTCGACGCGATGCCGGATTGGTACGTCGACGAGAACAAGTGGCGCTCGGCGCGCTACGGGATGGATGCCATCCTCATCACGGACTCCGCCGGCAACGAGGAGCTCGTGACGGACACCGTCCGCCGGATGCTCACCGAGCTCGAGCCGGTGGCCGCGGACCTGGGCTGCGAGGCCGAGCTCGCCGGGGTCGCGGCGACCCTTGACGCAGGCGCCTCGTACCAGCGGCAGATGGCCGCCGTCGGGGCGGCCGGCGGCGCGAACGAGGCGGCGGTGCGCCTGCTGCTCGCCGAGGTCCGCGCCGGGCGCCCGCTCACGCCGAGCGAGGTCCTCTCCCTCGGCGCCTGACAGGCTCACCGGACACGCGAGGAGGGCGGCCCGCACCTGCTGGTGCGGGCCGCCCTCCTGCGGCTGAGGCGCGCGTCAGGACGCCGGTGCGCGATGGAGCTCCGTGTCGGCCTGACGCGGTCGCTCAGTGGACGACGGTGACGTCGAGGGGCATGCCGGAGTCGGGCGCGAAGTCCATGGGGCTCGGGGCGACGCCGGCACGCACGGCCGCGGAGCCGAGCGCCGCGATCTGGGCGCCGTTGTCCGTGCAGTACCTGAGCGGGGGGAGGCGCAGCTCGACGCCCGCGGCCTCGCAGCGCTCGGCCGCGAGCGACCGGAGGCGGGAGTTGGCAGAGTAGCCGCCGCCCACGACGAGCGTGCTCACGCCCTTGTCGAGGCAGGCCTGGACGGCCTTGGCCGTGAGCGAGTCGTTGACGGCCTCGGAGAAGGCGGCGCAGACGTCGGCCTTCGGGACCTCGCTGCCGGCGTCCTCGAGGGACTCGACGTAGCGCGCGACGGCCGTCTTGAGCCCGGAGAAGGAGAAGTCGTAGCGGTGACGGTCCTTGTCCTTCGCGGCGGACAGGCCGCGCGGGAAGCGGATCGTCTTGCGGTCGCCCTCCTGGGAGAGGCGGTCGACGTGGGGGCCGCCGGGGTAGGGCAGGTCGAGGAGACGACCGACCTTGTCGAAGGCCTCGCCGGCGGCGTCGTCCAGGGTGCCGCCCAGCTCGACGACGTCGGTGGCGATGTCCGAGATCGACAGGATGTTGGAGTGGCCGCCGGACACGATGAGCCCGATGAACTGCTCGGGCAGCGGACCGTCCACGAGCTCGTCGACGGCGAGGTGCCCGATGACGTGGTTGACGCCGTAGATCGGCTTGTTGATGGAGGCGGCGAGCGCCTTGGCGGCGGAGATGCCGACGGTGAGGGAGCCGATGAGTCCGGGGCCCGCGCACACGGCGACGGCGTCGACCTCGGAGAGGTCCACGTCGGCCTTGGCGAGGGCGGCGTCGAGAGTGGGGACGAAGGACTGGAGGTGGGCGCGGGAGGCGATCTCCGGGATGATGCCGCCGAAGCGGGCGTACTCGTCCATGGAGGTGGCGACGACGTCGCCGAGGAGCTCGCGGCCGCGGACCAGCGCCACGCCGGTCTCGTCGCAGGTGGACTCGATGCCGAGAATCAGTGGTTCGCTCACGGTTCGCAAGCCTAGCCCCTCCCCCGGGCGTCCCGACTCCGGGGTGACAGGGACGACGCGCGAGGGGCGGCCGTCCTCACGGACGGCCGCCCCTCGCGGTGCTGATGGTCGCTTCGGCGGTCCTCAGGCGTGGGCCTTGGTGCCCTTCCAGACGGCGTGGCCGAGGTCGCGGTTGAGGCGCGTGATGACCTCGAGCGGGACGGACTTGGGGCACACCGCGGCGCACTCGCCGATGTTGGTGCAGCCGCCGAAGCCCTCGGCGTCGTGCTGGTTGAGCATGCTCACCACGCGGGGGAGGCGCTCCGGCTGGCCCTGCGGGAGCAGGCCCAGGTGGGAGATCTTCGCGGCGGTGAAGAGCATGGCGGAGGCGTTGGGGCAGGCGGCGACGCAGGCGCCGCAGCCGATGCACGCGGCTGCCTCGAAGGCGGCCTCGGCCTTCTCCTTCTGGACCGGCGCCGAGTGGGCCTCCGGGGCCGCGCCCGTGTTGACGGAGATGTAGCCGCCGGCCTGGACGATGTGGTCGAGGGCTGAGCGGTCGACGATGAGGTCCTTGAGAACCGGGAAGCCGGTCGAGCGGAAGGGCTCGATGGTGATGGTGGAGCCGTCCTTGAAGGACGGGTCCTCGGCCAGGTGGCGCATGTGCAGCTGGCAGGTCGTCGAGCGGATCGGGCCGTGGGCCTGACCGTTGATGACGACGCCGCACTGGCCGCAGATGCCCTCACGGCAGTCCGAGTCGAAGGCGACGGGCTCCTTGCCCTCCTGGAAGAGCTGCTCGTTGAGCAGGTCGAGGACCTCGAGGAAGCTCATGTGCTCCTCGACGCCGGACATCGAGTACTCCTCGAAGCGGCCCTCGGCGTCGCGGTTCTTCTGGCGCCAGATCTTGAGCTTGATGTTCACTTGTAACTCCGCTGCTTGAGCTCGATGTCCTTGTAGATGAGGTCCTCCTTGTGGAGGATCGGCGGCTGGTTCTCGCCGCCCCACTCCCACGCGGCCACGTAGAGGAACTCGTCGTCGTGGCGCAGAGCCTCGCCCTCGGGGGTCTGCGACTCGGCGCGGAAGTGGCCGCCGCAGGACTCGCGGCGGTGGAGCGCGTCGATGCACATGAGCTCGGCCAGCTCGAAGAAGTCGAGCAGGCGGCCCGCCTTCTCCAGGGACTGGTTGAGCTCCATGGCCTCACCGGTCACCTTGCCGTCGCGCCAGAACTCCTCCTTGAGAGCCCGGATCTGCTTGATGGCCTCGCGCAGGCCCTCGTCGCGGCGCTCCATGCCGCAGTACTCCCACATGATGCGGCCGAGGGCCATGTGGAAGTCATCGACGGAGCGGGTGCCCTGGAGCGCCATGAGGCGGTTGATCCGGTCCTCGACGCTCTTGCGGGCCTCGGCGATCTCAGGGGCGTGCGGGTCCGGCTTGCCCTCGCGCAGGGCGTCGGCGAGGTAGTCGTTGAGCGTGTTCGGCAGGACGAAGTAGCCGTCGGCGAGACCCTGCATGAGGGCCGAGGCGCCGAGGCGGTTCGCCCCGTGGTCCGAGAAGTTGGCCTCGCCGGCGACGTACAGGCCGGGGAGGCTGGACTCGAGGTCGTAGTCGACCCACAGGCCGCCCATCGTGTAGTGGACGGCGGGGTAGATGCGCATGGGGACCTCGTAGGGGTCTTCGCCCGTGATGCGCTGGTACATCTCGAAGAGGTTGCCGTACTTGGCGGACACCTGGTCCTTTCCGAGGCGGCCGATGGCCTCGGAGAAGTCGAGGTAGACGCCGCGTCGCATCTCGCGCTCGCCGCCCTCCGGCGAGGTCTCGCGGATGGCGGGTCCGACGCCGCGGCCCTCGTCGCACATGTTCTTCGCCTGGCGAGAGGCGATGTCACGGGGGACGAGGTTGCCGAAGGCCGGGTAGATGCGCTCGAGGTAGTAGTCGCGGTCCTCCTCGGGGATCTCGCGCGGGTCCTTCGAGCAGTCCTCGGCCTTCTTCGGCACCCAGATGCGGCCGTCGTTGCGCAGCGACTCGCTCATGAGGGTGAGCTTGGACTGGAAGTCTCCGGACTGCGGGATGCAGGTCGGGTGGATCTGCGTGTAGCACGGGTTGGCGAAGTAGGCGCCCTTGCGGTGCGCGCGCCAGACCGCGGTGCCGTTGCAGCCCATGGCGTTCGTCGAGAGGAAGAAGACGTTGCCGTAGCCGCCGGTGCACAGTACGACGGCGTCAGCGAGGTGCTCCTCGATCTCGCCCGTCACCATGTTGCGGGCGATGATGCCCTTGGCCTTGCCGTTGATGACGATGAGCTCGAGCATCTCGTGGCGGCGGAACTCCGTGACAGTACCCGCGTGGACCTGGCGCTCGAGCGCCTGGTAGGCGCCGATGAGGAGCTGCTGACCGGTCTGGCCGCGGGCGTAGAAGGTGCGGGAGACCTGGACGCCGCCGAAGGAGCGGTTGTCGAGCAGTCCGCCGTACTCGCGGGCGAAGGGGACGCCCTGGGCGACGCACTGGTCGATGATGTTCGCGCTCACCTCGGCGAGGCGGTAGACGTTGTCCTCGCGGGAGCGGTAGTCGCCGCCCTTGACCGTGTCGTAGAAGAGGCGGTAGGTCGAGTCGCCGTCGTTGCGGTAGTTCTTCGCGGCGTTGATGCCGCCCTGGGCGGCGATGGAGTGGGCGCGGCGCGCGGAGTCCTGGTAGAAGAAGGACTTCACGTTGTAGCCCTGCTCGCCGAGGGAGGCAGCGGCCGAGGCGCCGGCGAGACCGGTGCCGACGACGATGACCTCGAGCTTGCGGCGGTTCGAGGGGTTGACGAGCTTGGCCTCGAACTTGCGCTGCTCCCAGCGGCGGTCGATCGGGACCTCGTGGGGGGCCTTGGTGTCGGCGATCTTCTCGCCAACGGTGTACAGGTCGGTGGTGACAGTCATTTGGTGCGTCTCTCTCAGTGCGTGAGGATGCCGGCGGCCTGCGCGGCCTGGTGGTAGGCGGCGGCGCCCATCGGGGCGTCGACCCAGCCGAGGAGGATGGCCGTCGGGACGATCATGAAGGCGACGAAGACGCCGAAGGCGACGATGAAGGCGATGACGCGGATCGCGGGGACCGTGTTGCGGCGGGTGGCGCCGAGGGTCTGGAGCGCGGACCACACGCCGTGCCAGATGTGCAGGCACAGGGCGGCGAGGGCGACGAGGTAGATGAGGTACACCCACCACTGGTTGAAGCCGTAGTACATGTTCATGTAGGCGCGGCCGTGCTCGTAGTCGCCACCGGCCTGGATGGTCAGGGTGGTGAACTGGAGGATGTGCCAGATGATGAAGAGCAGGAGGATGACGCCGCCCCAACGCATGGTCCGCATCGCGTAGCGGGAGGCGAAGTACTCCGCGCCCGGCTTCTTGACCGCGTACTTGTCCGTGCCGCGCGCCTTCTTGTTGCGCGCCCACAGGTGGAAGGCGCTCCCGGCGTGCAGGACGATGAGCGCGATGAGCACGACGCGCATGATCCACAGGAAGCCGCCGTACGGGAGGATCGGCATGAGGAGCCGGCGCAGGAAGTGCGCGTACTCGTCGTAGGCGATCTCGCCCTCGAAGTAGTGGGTGTTCCCGTAGGCGTGGAAGACGAGGAAGAGCATGAACACGATGCCCGACCACGCCATCAAGCGCTTCATGAACACGGTGGTGCGGTAAGGGGTCCGCTTGCGGGGAGCGGAAACAGTCGAAGAGGCCACGTCCGCAGGTTAGGCAGGAGTGCTGCGCCGATGGTCCTAGATGACAGGGACTGCCGGCGGGCGCGATCCGCGATCCGCGCGATGCCGCGCCAAGACCGGGGCGCGCGCAGCGAGGTCCGCGACGGTGCGCCGGCGTTCGGGCGGAGCCTTGAGCGCCGACCCGCCGTTATTTCGTTACTAAGGCATCAGACAATTCCCAGCGTCGCGGTTCCCCGGACGCCGCAGGCGGGCAGCCGACCGCTCAGACGACCTCCGAGCCCACCGGGCCTGGGCCGCTCGGCACCCGCAGGACCCGCCGCATGACGAGGGCGTCCTCGATCGGGGCGAGGTAGTAGCGCCGCCTGGTCCCGATGCCCTCGAAGCCGTGCGCGGCGTACAGCCGCTGGGCCCCCACGTTCGAGGCGCGTACCTCGAGGAGGACGTCCTCGCAGCCCTGGCCGCCGACGAGCGCCACGAGGTGCTCGAGCATGGCGGAGGCGATCCCACGCCGGCGCGCGGTCGGAACCGTGGCGATGGTGAGGAGGTCGGCGCTCCCCCGGCCGTCCCCGAACCAGGCTCCGGCGTAGCCGAGGACGACGGGCCCGCCCTCGTCACCCGGCTCCTCGACGACGACGTAGGCGCGGTCCGCGCCGGGACCGGCCGCGGCGTCGAGCTCGCCGTCGAGCAGCGCCTGGCTCCAGGCCTCCCCGCCGAACAGCTCGCTCTCGAGGCGCGCGAGCTCCGCGGCGTGGGGGGGGGGGGGGGGGGGGGGGGGGGGGCGCCGGCGGGGGGGGGGGGGGGGGGGGGGGGGGGGGGGGCGGGCGGCCCGATCACCGGGCCCGCCCCCCCCGACGACGGTGGAGGGTGCGCTCACAGGGCTCGCTTGCGGCTCGTGGGAATCTGGACGTCCGCGTGGCGCAGGTAGAGGGGTTCGGTAGAGAGCTCCTCCCCCGCAGCGCGTCGGGCGAGGGCGATGCGCACCTGGGTGCGGGCGTCGCCGGAGACGGGGGCGAGGGTCTCGCGTCCCTGGGCGATCTCGGGGTAGAGGACGGCGCCGGAACCGGCGACGACGTCGGCCTGACCGAGCGCGGCGGCGTCGGTCGGGGCCAGCACCGTGAGGTCGTCGAGGCGCTCCACGTCGTCAGCGCCCTTGGCGCGGTACCGGGCGGCGTAGACCTCCTTGCGACGGGCGTCCGTGACGACGAGGACGGTCGTCGACGCCGCAGCCTCCTGGCCGTCGCGCTCTGCGACGGCGTCGAGCGCGAGGCGGGCGACGGCGTCGAGGCTCGGCACGCCGACGACCTCGATGCCGCGGGCTCGACCGACGGTGCGGGCGGTCACCAGGCCGGCGCGCAGCCCCGTGAAGGGGGCGGGACCGGTAGCGCCGACGACGAGCTCGAGGGTCCCCTCGGCGACGGCGGGCTCGGCGAGAGCGCCGGCGAGCATCGGGCCGAGGGACTCGGCGTGGTGGCGGGAGTCGGACTGCTCGGCGGAGGCGAGGACCTCGAGGGCGGTGCGGCCCTCAGTGCCCGTCCGCGCGTCGCAGACGAGGAGCTGGGTTCCGAGCGAGGAGTCGATGGAGAGGATGCGCACGGGCCCAGACTAGGCCCTCGGCGCCTCTGCACCGGTCTCGGGGGCCGTGGTGCTCGACGCTCCTCGTTCCTCGGTGACGCCCTCGACGGGCTCGGTCCCGCCTGGCTGGGCCTCCCCGGTGCCGACAGCGGTCCCTCCGCCGCGCTCCTGCCGGGCGGTCGGCACGGCCGTGGCGCCCGCCCGGCGGACGGGCGCCCCGGGGACGGCGGTGCGCGGCGAGACCCCGTCGCGCAGGGGAGCCATCACCTGCCGCTCGTGTCGGACGGTGATGACGATGATGCCGATGCCGATGAGGACGACGCCGGCCACGGTGGCCCACACGCTCCAGTCCGAGCCGCTGCTCGGGGCCGTCGTGGCCGTGGTTCCGGCGTCGCCGCGGCTTCGGTCGCGCAGGACGTCGAGGTAGGGACCGACCTCGACCGGCCCGGCGAGCTCGGCCCGGGCCGCCGTGCCGACGGCCGTCACCGTCGAGTCGGCGAGGAGGTACCACGCGCCGTCGTCGGAACGGATGAGCTCGGTCCCGTGCGCGTTCGTGAGGCCGGCGACGGCGCGAGCGACGTCGGCGTCCTGGACGAGCTGCCCGACCGGGGCGGAGCCCGTGGCCGAGACGAGGAGGACGGCCGTCGCCGCGCCGTCGACCGTGACGCTGACGGCCCAGTCGTCGGTGCTCGTCGTCGGGTCGGAGCCTCCGTCGTCGGCGGCGCTCTCGTTCCAGGCTCGCACCGCGACGGGGTCGCCCACGGAGATCCGGGCGTCGGCTCCCACCGCCTGCCGGACGAGGACGAGGCCGTCCTGCGAGGCCCAGCTCGCGACGGCTGCGCGCTGCTCGTCCGGGGTGCTGGCGGCTCGGGCGTCGTCCGAGGCCGTCGTCGCTCCTGTCGACGGCGTCGACGGAGTCGCCGTGGCGGCGAGCGCGGGTGCGGTGGGGGTGAGCAGAGCGGGGCCGGCCAGGACCGCGGCGGCCAGCAGGCGCAACGCCGCTCGTCCCGCGCGCGCCCTCGGCCGGCAGACCCTGCCTGTCATGGTCGAGCGCTCAGCGTGCGAGCGGGCTGAGGTCGACGTCGGCCCAGCGGGGTCCGAGGGCGGTGACGGTGACGGTGCGGCGGCCGTCGTCGACGCCGTCGAGGTCGGTGACGCCGGGCTCGGCGCTCGCGCCCTCGGCGACGAGGCCGCCGTGGGGGCGGGTGACGTCGATCTCGAGGCGGTCCTGGGAGAGTCCCTCGACCTTGTCCTCGCCCCACTCGACGAGGGTGACGGACTCGTCGAGCGAGGAGTCGAGGTCGAGGGCGTCGATCTCCTCGAGCGTGTTGAGCCGGTAGGCGTCGACGTGGATGAGGTCGGGACCGTCGCCGAGCGCGGGGTGGACGCGGGCGATGATGAAGGTGGGGCTGGAGACGCGCCCGCGCACGTCCATGGCGGCGCCGACGCCCTGGGCGAGGGTCGTCTTGCCGGCCCCGAGGCCGCCGGAGAGCATGACGAGGTCGCCGGGGCGCAGGAGTGCGGCGAGGCGCCCGCCGAGGGCGCGGGTGCCGTCGGCGTCGGCCGTCTCGATGACGACGCGGTTGGGGGTGTCCTGGTTCTGGCTCACTGCTGCTCCTGGATGGTGCTGACGGTGGTGACTGTAGCCGCGCGTGGGCCCGGGCACGAACCACGGGCAGCGCGCTGGTGCTCGGAGCGCAGCCCGTGCGCCGGGAGCCTCAGCGCGTCACGGGCTCACCGCCGCCGGTGGGGACGCGCGGGACGCGGGCTCCCAGGCGAGTGACGATCTCGTAGCTGATGGTGCCGCAGACGGCGGCCCAGTCGTCCGCGGTGGGGGTCGCGGAGTCGGCGCCCTCGGCGTGCGGGTCGCCCCACAGGACGGCGGGGTCTCCCGGCGCCGCCGGCGCGGGGACCGCTTCGCCGTCGGGGCCGACTGCGGGGCCGAGGTCGATGACGACCTGGTCCATGCAGACCTTGCCGACGATCGTGGTGCGCAGGCCGCCGACGGCAACGGGACCGGCCGAGGCGGCGGCCCGGGGCAGGCCGTCGGAGTAGCCCAGTGGGACGAGACCGAGCCACCGGTCCGTGGGCGCGGTCCAGGTACCGCCGTAGGACACGGCCTGGCCGGCGGGGATCCGCTTGACCTGGACGAGGGGCGCCTCGACGCGCATGACGGGCCGCAGGCCCAGCTCGGCGGAGGTGGCGACGCTCGGGTCCGGGGACAGTCCGTAGAGGCCGATGCCCGCGCGGACAAGGTCGAGGCGGGTGTCCGGGTGCCACAGGAGGCCACCGGTGGCGGCGAGGTGGCGGACGCGCGGGGCGAGGCCGGCGGCCCTCACGACGTCCTCCGCGTGGCGGAAGCGCTCGAGGTGCTCCTCGGTCGAGCCGGAGCTGGGCTCGTCAGCGCGAGAGAGGTGGGACCACAGGCCGACGACGTCGAGCACGCCCTCCTCCTCGGCTCGGCGGGAGGCTCGTGCGAGGGCGGGGAGGTCGTCGGCCGTCGCCCCAGCGCGTGACATGCCGGTGTCCGCCTTGAGGTGCACGCGGGCCGGGCGTCCCGCGGCGCGCGCGGCGGCGGCGAGGGCCTCGAGCTGGGCGAGGGTGGAGACGGAGAGGTCGATGTCGGCGTCGAGCGCCTGACGGAGCGCGGAGCCGGGCGCCGCCGCCTGCTTCGGGGTGAGGAAGGGGACGAGCCACGCCAGGAGGCGCGGGGAGCGGGGGGTGGTGACGGCGTCGGGGCCGGGCTGGGGGCGGGCGGTGCCGCGGGCGTCGAGGAGGGCGCGCAGGTGAAGGGCCTCGGCGAGCTGGGCGGTGCCGAGCCAGGTGGCGCCGGCGGCGAGGCACGTGGTGGCGACGGCCTCGATGCCGTGCCCGTAGGCGTCGGCCTTGACGACAGCGAGCCAGGGCGTGCCGGCGGTGCGCGCGAGAACCCGGGCGTTGTGGGCGAGGGCGTCGAGGTCGATGACGGCCCGGGAGGTCGCGGCGGCGGGGACGTCGGCGAGCACCTCGGGGTCCGCGGTCGGCTGCGTCGTCGGATCTGCCTGCTGCCCTGTGCTCTGCTCGCTCACGCCGGTCATTGTGGCACTGCGACCGCGCGGGCGGGCGCACCGTGCTCAGACAGCGACCGCCCCGCCGACGCCCCGTCCGGCGTCGTGGAGCCGTCGCCAGGCGACCGGGAGGGCTAGGGCGACGTCCAGGGCGGCGACAGGCCCGCCGTCCGGGGAGGCACCCGTGCGCTCGGCCGCGAGCCGTCCGGCGGTGGCGTGGAGACGGACGGCGAGCGCCGCGACGGCGGCGGGGTCGAGCGCCCGCCGGCCGTTCTCCTCGTCGGCTCGCGCCGCGGCCAGCAGGGCGCCGAGTGTCCCGGCGAGGACGTCGCCGCTGCCGGCGGTGGCGAGCCACCCGGGGCCGGCGTCGAGCGAGAGGAGCGGGGCGCCGTGGCCCGGGTTGGCGCGGGCGACCAGGGTCGGAGTCCCCTTGAGGACGACCGTCGCGCCGGTAAGAGCAGCGAGCCGCTGGGCGGCGGCCGAGGGTGCGGCGTCGACCTCGGAGCGGGTCCGCGCCTCCCCGAGGGCGGTGAGGAGGTCGGCCGCCTCGCCGGCGTGGGGGGTGAGGACGTGGACGGGTGAGCATCGCCGTCCCTCACGGAGAAGCCCGGGCAGGAGCGGGAGGGCGCCGGCGTCGACGACGGCGGGCGCCTCGTCGTCCAGTGCCTCGCCGAGGGCGGTGCGGAGCTCCTCGGTGCGTGCGTGCTCGGGGGAGGTCGGGTCGTCGGTCGGGGCCGTCCCGGGGCCGAGCACGAGGCACTGGCAGCGTCCGGCGGAGGGGACCGCCTCGGGCCGCACGGCGAGGACGAGGTCGACGACGCGACGGGACGCCAGGATCCGGCTCATCCCGGCACCGGCGCGGACCGAGGCGGTGGTCGCCAGGAGGGCGGCTCCCGGGTAGCTCTCGGAACCGGCGAGGAGGCCCACCACGCCGCGCGTGTACTTGTGGTCGGCGTCGCCGGGCACGCGCAGGAGGGCCCCCAGCTCCGCGTCGGAGGGGCGCTCCACGAGCGGCGCGTCCTCGGGCACGGGCAGGCCGAGGTCGACGACGTCGAGGAGGCCGCAGCGCTGGGCCGCGGGAGGGAGGAGGTGAGCGGCGCGCGGGCAGGTGAAGGTGACGGTGCGGTCGGCGACGAGCACGGGACCGGGCAGGGTCCCGTCATCGACGCCGGTGCCGGAGGGCAGGTCGACGGCGAGCACGCGGAAGGGGCGGTGCCCCCGCTCCCCCGCGTCGACGAGAGGAGTCACGAGCGCCGCCGGGAGCGGTCGGAGCGGGCCGGCGGCGCCGATGCCCGTGAGGCCGTCGACGACGAGGTCGGTGCCGGCAGCGAGGGCGGCGGCGTGCTCCGAGGCGTCCTGCTCGCTCACCGCGAGGAGCTCGACGCGCGCCGCTCGGGCGCGCTCGAGAGCGGCCGGGTGCGGGTGCTGCGTCGCGAGGAGCGCGGTGACGCGGCACCCGCTCGCAGCCAGCCGGGCTCCGGCGAGGAGGGCGTCACCCCCGTTGTGACCGCCCCCGACGAGGAGGAGGACGCGGGAGCCGCGGACGGCGCCGCGAGCGAGCCGGAGCTCCTCGGTGGCCGCGAGCGCGAGGGCGTGGGCAGCCGCCTCCATGTAGCGGTCGGTGCCACGGGTGAGGGGCGCCTCGGCACCTCCGATGGCGCCGGCGCGGTGGGCGCGGTGGGGCTCGAGGGTGCGGGGCTCGGTCATGGTCGTGGTCACGGTCGTCATGTCTCCATCATCGCGCGGCCCGCGGCGCACCGCGCCGGGGCCGGCCACGGATGACGCCGGAGGGGCGGCGCCGTCGTGCAGACTGGGGCCGTGATCATCGCCGTCGGGACCGACCTCGTGGACGTGGCGCGCCTGGAGGCGCGGCTGCGCCGGGCGCCGTCGCTGACGGCGCGCGCCCTCACTGCGGAGGAGCTCGAGGTCTGCGCCGGTAGGACCGAGTCGGTGGCGGTCCGTCTCGCTGCCAAGGAGGCCGTCCTCAAGGCGCTCGGGGGCGCCCTGGAGGGTGCGGGGCTCGAGGCACCCGGCGCCTGGTCCCTGCGGGAGATCGAGGTGCGCGGGGGACGCGGCAGCGCGCCGACGCTGCGCCTGAGCGGGGTGACGGCCTCGGTCGCGGCCCGGGTGGGAGCGCACCGCTGGCACCTGTCGCTCGCGCACGACGGCGGTCTCGCTCAGGCCTTCGTCGTGGCGGAGGGCTGAGCGCTCCGACGCCTGACCGCGAGCGCCCTGGTGGGCGCCGTCGGCAGGCGTTGAGGAGCCCCCGCGCCGCGTGGGCGGCACGGGGGCTCGGCGTCGTCGCGGAGCGTCCGACCGTGGCGGTCCCCGGGGCGCTCAGCGAGTCACTCGACGGTGACCGACTTGGCGAGGTTGCGCGGCTGGTCGACGTCGAGGCCCTTGGCCTTGGCGAGTGCCGCCGCGAAGACCTGCAGCGGGACCACCGTGAGCAGCGGCCACATGAGGGTGGGCGCGCGCGGGACGCGGATGACGTCGTCGGCGAAGGGCTCGACGGCGGCGTCGCCCTCCTCCGCGATGACGATGGTGCGGGCGCCGCGGGCGCGGATCTCCTGGATGTTGGAGATGACCTTGTCGTGCAGCACGGGCCGGCGCGGGGTGGGCACGATGACGAAGACCGGCAGGCCGTCCTCGACCAGAGCGATCGGACCGTGCTTGAGCTCGCCGGCCGCGAAGCCCTCGGCGTGGACGTAGGCGAGCTCCTTGAGCTTGAGCGCGCCCTCGAGGGCGACCGGGTAGCCGACGTGACGGCCGAGGAAGAGGAAGGAGTCCTTGTCCGCGAGCTCCGCGCCGAGGGCCTTGACCGCCTCCTCCTCGGTGTCGAGGAGGTGCTGGATCTTGTCCGGCATCCGCTCGAGGTTCTCGAGGTACTCGGCGACCTCGTCGGGCCACTTGTTGCCGCGCAGCTGCGCCAGGTAGAGGCCGAGGAGGTAGCAGGCGGTGATCTGGGCGAGGAAGGCCTTCGTCGAGGCGACGGCGACCTCGGGTCCGGCGTGCGTGTAGAGGACCGCGTCGGCCTCGCGCGCGATGGTCGAGCCGTAGGTGTTGACGATGGCGAGGACCTTGGAGCCCTGCTCGCGGGCGTGGCGGACCGCCTGGATCGTGTCCATGGTCTCGCCGGACTGGGAGATGGCGACGGTGAGGGTCTTCTCCGAGACGATGGGGTCGCGGTACCGGAACTCGTGGGCGAGCTCGATCTCGACGGGGACGCGGCACCAGTGCTCGATGGCGTACTTGGCGACGTGGCCGGCGTAGGAGGCGGTGCCGCAGGCGATGACGATGATCTTGTCGACGCTGCGCAGGACCGCGGGGTCGATGCGCATCTCGTCGAGGACGAGCTCGCCCTTCTCGTCGACGCGGCCGCGGAGGGTGTCGGCGACGGCGGTGGGCTGCTCGTGGATCTCCTTGTCCATGAAGGTCTCGTAGCCGCCCTTGACCGCGGCGGAGGCGTCCCAGGAGACCTCCCAGGTGCGGGGCTCGACGACGGTGCCGTCGGCGTCCCAGACGGTGACCTCGTCGGCGGTGATGCGCAGGACCTGGTCGTCGTCGACCTCGGCGGCGCGCTTGGTGAAGGCGACGAAGGCGGCGACGTCGGAGCCGAGGAAGTTCTCGCCCTCGCCCAGGCCGATGACGAGGGGGCTGGAGCGGCGGGCGGCGACGATGACGCCCGGGGCGAGCGGCGTGACCGCGAGGAGGGAGAAGGCGCCCTCGAGGCGCCTGGTCACGGCCAGCATGGACTCGACGAGGAGGTCGGCGACGACGTCGTGGGTGAGGGCCGTGCCCTCGTTCTCGGTCGCGTCGAGCCGGGCGGCGAGGTCGAGGTCGAGGACGTGGGCGGCGACCTCGGTGTCCGTGTCGGACAGGAGGACGCGACCGGCCTCCTCGACCTCCGCGCGCAGCGGGCGGAAGTTCTCGATGATGCCGTTGTGGACGACGGCGAGGTTTCCGGCGCGGTGCGGGTGGGCGTTCTCGGTGGTGGGGCCTCCGTGGGTGGCCCAGCGGGTGTGCCCGATGCCGGAGACGGCCGGAGCCGGCGGGTTCTCCGCGAGGGCGGCCCGCAGGTTGTCAAGCTTGCCGGCGGACTTGACGACGTCGAGGCCCTCAGGGCCGACGAGCGCGACGCCCGCGGAGTCGTAGCCGCGGTACTCGAGGCGCCCCAGTCCGTCCATGAGGACGGTGAGGGAGCGGTCGGAGGGTGACAGGGGGCCGACGTGGCCGACGATTCCGCACATGGGGATGATCGAAGCATGAGCGGAGCGTGCGCTCAATGACTGCCCCGCGCGCGTTGCGCTCACGATCGTGAGGTCTCGGGCGCACCTGCGCGGACCTGCTCGGTTGCACTCCTCGTGGCGCGGGATGCGTCAGACTGGTGCGGTGACTTCCGCGCGCCACGCCCCGGACCGCCCCACCGCCTCCCCCGCCCCGGGCCGGACGGCAGCACCCTTGAGCCCCACCCCGTACGTCGAGCTCTCGCGCGACCAGTGGCGCTCGCTCGCACGGACGGCGCCCCTGCCGCTGACCCAGGCGGACGTCGAGAAGCTCCGAGGCCTCGGCGACCCCATCGCCCTACCCGAGGTTGACGTCGTCTACCGCCCCCTCACCGCGCTCCTCGAGGACTACATCACGGCGACCCGCGAGCGCGGGCGCCGCACGTCCCGGTTCCTCGGCGTCGACGTCCCACCGACCCCCTTCATCATCGCCGTGGCCGGGTCGGTGGCCGTGGGCAAGTCGACGACGGCGCGCCTCATCGCCCACCTCCTCCGCCGGTTCCCGGGGACGCCCCGCGTCGACCTCGTGACGACCGACGGCTTCCTCCTGCCCAACGCGGTGCTCGAGGAGCGGGGCCTCACGGCGCGGAAGGGCTTCCCGGAGTCCTACGACCGGCGCGCCCTGCTCGACTTCGTCTCCTCGGTCAAGTCCGGGGCGGCGCGGGTGGAGGCTCCCGTGTACTCCCACAAGGTCTACGACGTCGTCCCCGGGGAGTCGATCACGGTGGAGCGTCCCGACGTCCTCGTCCTCGAGGGCCTCAACGTCCTCCAGCCGGCCCCGCGCGGGAGGCAGGCGCTCGAGGTCGAGGAGGCGGCCGTCTCGGCGCCGTCGGTCTCCGGGGTGCCCGGCGCCCGGATCAGCTCCTCCGCCCTGGCGGTGAGCGACTTCATCGACTTCTCGATCTACGTCGACGCCGACCCCGAGCACATCCGGCGCTGGTACCTCGACCGCTTCCTCACGCTCAAGCACACCGCCTTCGAGGACCCCGAGTCCTACTTCCAGCGCTACGCCTCGGTCCCCGACGACGTCGCCCTGACGGCCGCGAACGAGGTCTGGGAGTCGGTCAACCTCACGAACCTGCGGGAGAACATCGCGCCGACGCGCGGGCGCGCGACGCTGGTCCTGCACAAGGACGAGCACCACCACGTCTCCAAGGTGCTCCTGCGCAAGGCCTGACAGGCGCGGCCCACCCGATGGGCGCTACCGTCCACGGCACTGACGTCCGGCCGGAGGCCGCCGAGCAGGTCGAGTCCATGGGAGCCCAGTTCGTGCCGCTCAGCGCCGCCCAGGAGGTCTCCAGCGACGGCTACGCCAAGGAGATGACGGGCGACCAGGCAGCCTCAGCAGCCGTCGTCTACGCGCGCGAGGCCGCCGAGGCCGACATCGTCATCACGACCGCCGCCGTCCCCGGGCGCCGGGCCCCTCTGCTCCTGGACGCCGACGCGCTCGCCGGCATGCGGCCCGGCGCCGTCGTCGTCGACATGGCCGCCGCGACGGGCGGCAACACCGCGCTCACCGTCGCCGGCACCACGACCACGACCGGGACCGGCGTCATCATCGTCGGCGCGACCGACCTCGCCTCGCGCCTGCCGGAGCAGTCCACCCAGCTCTACGCGCAGAACCTCGTCAACCTGCTCACCCTCATGTCGCCGGGCAAGGACGGCGAGCTGGTCGTCGACCTCGATGACCAGCTCGTCCGCGGCATCGCCGTCTGCCACGGCGGGGAGGCCCTGTGGCCGCCGCCGCCCGTCACCGTGAGCGCCGCGCCCGCAGCCGCGGCGCCGCCCCCCCCCCCGGGAGGCCGAGCGGGCGCAGGCGGCGGCCGGGGCCGAGCAGGCGGCGAGCGCGGCCCGTGCCCGCCGGACCCGGCTCGTCTGGGCGACGGTCGGCGTCGTGCTGCTCGTCGCGCTCGTGCTCGCCACTCCCCCAGCGGCGGCCGGGAGCTACGTGGTGCTGCTTCTCGCCGTCGTCGTCGGCTTCCACGTCATCACGAACGTCACCCACTCGCTGCACACACCGCTCATGAGCGTGACCAACGCGATCTCCGGCATCATCCTCGTCGGCGCGATCCTCCAGATCGGCTCCGAGCACCTCGCGGTGACGATCCTCAGCTTCCTCGCGATCATCGTCGCCTCGATCAACATCTTCGGCGGGTTCACCGTGACCCACCGGATGCTCGCCATGTTCAGGAGGGCTGACAGCTGATGGTCACCGGATCCGTTCTCACCACAGCCCTCGCCGCCCCTGTCGGGAGCGCGCCGATCGGCGTTCCCAGCCTGCCCGTCCTGCCCTCGCGGACCGCGAGCACGGGGCTCGTCGACCTGCTCGCCTCACGTGGGACGAGCCTGGCGTAACTCGTCGCGGCGCTCCTGTTCATCGTGGCGCTCTCCGGTCTGTCCCGGCATGAGACGGCCCAGCGCGCAGGCTCGAGCGCTCGGCGCCTTCATCGGCGGCGTCACGCTCACGGGCTCGATCATCGCCTACCTCAAGCTTTCCGCGCGGATCAAGGGCGCTCCCCTCACGCTGCCGGGTCGCAACTGGCTCAACCTCGGGGCGCTCGTCGTCAGCGCCCTCCTCATGGTCGTCCTCCTGCGCGTCGAGGAGGGCTCCGCGCTGTCGTGGATCGCGCTCCTGCTCATGACGGTCGTCGCGCTCGCGCTCGGGCTCCACCTCGTCGCCGCGATCGGCGGAGGCGACATGCCCGTCGTCGTCTCCATGCTCAACTTGTACTCCGGGTGGACGGCGGCGGCCGCCGGCTTCATGCTGAGCAACTCGCTGCTCATCATCACCGGGGCGCTCGTGGGCTCCTCGGGCGCCTACCTGTCCTGGATCATGTGCCAGGCGATGAACCGGTCCTTCACCTCGGTCATCCTCGGCGGCTTCGGCGCGGACACCTCGTCCGCGGGCGCAGGCGGGGCGGCGCAGGACCAGGGCGAGGTCGCCCCCATCGACGCCGAGGGAGTCTCCCAGCTCCTCGCAGACGCCCGCAAGGTCGTCATCACCCCCGGCTACGCCATGGCAGTCGCCCAGGCGCAGTACCCGGTAGCGACGCTCACCGATCGCGGGCATGCCGGTGCTCAGGGTGTGGGAGTCAAGGCGCGTCATCGTCTTCAAGCGCTCGATGGCCGCGGGCTACGCGGGAGTCCAGAACCCGCTGTTCCTCAAGGACAACACCTCGATGCTCTTCGGGGACGCCAAGGAGACCGTCGAGGCCATCATCCGGGCCCTGCCCGCGTAGACGGCGCCCCGGAAGCCCACAGGATCGACGAGGGGCCCCACCGCGGTCGGTGGGGCCCCTCGTCGATCCTCAGCTCAGAGGCTGAGCTCAGCCTTCACGACCTCGGCGAGCTCGCCGGCGACGGCGTCGGCCTCCTCCTGCGTGGCGGCCTCGACCATGACGCGGACGAGGGGCTCGGTGCCCGAGGGGCGCAGGAGGACGCGGCCGGTCTCACCCAGGCGCGCCTCCGCAGAGGCGACGGCGTCCTGGACGGCCTTGTTGGTGCCCGCCGCGGCCTTGTCGACGCCCTTGACGTTGATGAGGGTCTGCGGGAGACGCTGGACGATGGAGGCGAGCTCCTTGAGGCTCTTCCCGGTGCGCTTCATGCGCGCCGCGACGCGCAGCGAGGTGAGGACCCCGTCGCCGGTGGTGGCGTGCAGCGAGTCGATGACGTGGCCGGACTGCTCACCGCCCAGCGTGTAGCCGCCCTGGAGCATCTTCTCGAGGACGTAGCGGTCGCCGACGCCGGTCTGCACGGTGCGGATGCCGTGCTCCTTCATAGCGAGGATGAGGCCGAGGTTGCTCATGACGGTGACGACGAGGGTGTCGGAGCCGAGCGTCCCGTCCTCCTTCATGCCGACGGCGAGGAGACCCATGATCTGGTCGCCGTCGACGAGAGTGCCCTCGGCGTCCACGGCCAGGCAGCGGTCGGCGTCTCCGTCGTAGGCCACGCCCATGTCCGCGCCGACGAACTGGACGTACTGCTGGAGCTGCTCGGGGTGGGTGGAGCCGCAGGCGTCGTTGATGTTGAGGCCGTCCGGCGAGGCGTTGATGACGATGACCTCGGCTCCGGCGGCGCGCAGGGCGGCGGGGCCGACGTTGCTGGCGGCGCCGTTGGAGGCGTCGACGACGATGCGCAGGCCGGACAGGTCGGTGGCGACGGAGTCGACCAGGTGGTTGATGTAGTTCTGGTCGGCGACCGTCTCACCCTTGATGACGCGGCCGACACCGTCGCCGGTGGGCAGGTCGGCGACCTTGCCGAGCAGGGACGCGATCTCGTCCTCGACGGCGTCGTCGAGCTTGTAGCCGCCACGGGCGAAGAACTTGATCCCGTTGTCCTGGAAGGGGTTGTGGGAGGCGGAGATGACGACACCGAGGTCGATGTCCTGGGTGGCCGTCAGGTGAGCGATTGCCGGGGTCGGCAGGATGCCGACGCGGGTGACGTCGACACCGGAGGAGGCGAGGCCGGCGCTGATGGCGTGGTCGAGGAACTCCCCGGAGGCGCGGGTGTCGCGGCCGACGATGGCACGCGGACGACCGGTGCGGGAGCGCTTCGAGGCGGGGGTGTCGCGGGTGAGGACCTTCGCGGCGGCCTCACCGAGCTGGACCGCGAGCGCGGGCGTGAGCAGGTCGTTGGCCAGTCCGCGCACGCCGTCGGTGCCGAAGAGTCGAGCCATGGGTTCCGTTCCTCCTGTAAGTGGGCTGGGGCCATCATCCCACGCGCATCGCGCGGAGCCTGCGAGTCACTGGGGCCTCACCTGTGCGCGTCGCCCGGCGCGGTCGCGGGTGACCGCCGTGCGAGCACGACGACGCCCCGCCGACCGCCGTCCTGAGGACGGGGTGGGCGGGGCGCCGTGAAGGGCTGGGTGCCGAGCGAACCCGGCGCGAGATCAGCGCTTGGAGTACTGCGGGGCGCGGCGAGCCTTGTGCAGACCGGCCTTCTTGCGCTCGACGATGCGGGCGTCGCGGGTGAGGAAGCCGGCCTTCTTGAGCGTCGGGCGGTTGGCCTCACGGTCGATCTCGTTGAGGGCGCGGGAGATGCCGAGGCGCAGGGCGCCGGCCTGGCCGGAGATGCCGCCGCCGTCGATGCGGGCGATGACGTCGAAGCGGCCCTCGAGGTCGAGCAGGGCGAAGGGGGCGCGCACGAGCTGCTGGTGCAGCTTGTTCGGGAAGTAGTCCTCGAGCGTGCGGCCGTTGAGCGTCCACTGGCCGGTGCCGGGGACGAGACGGACGCGAGCAACGGCCTCCTTGCGGCGGCCCAGGCCGGCGCCGGGGGCGGTCGCGGACTGGCCGCGGCCCTCGACGGAGGCTCCGTCGGTCTCAGTGGTGTAGCTGGAGGGGGCGTTCTCCTCGTCCAGCGCGTCGATGTCGACAGTGGTCTCAGCCACGATATGTCCTTTGCTTGTCGCGGGGTGCCGAGCGCCGGGGCGCTTACTGGGCGACCTGGTTGATCTCGAAGGCCTGCGGGTTCTGCGACGCGTGCGGGTGCTCCGCACCGGCGTAGACCTTGAGCTTCTTCAGCTGGGCACGGCCGAGCTTGGTGTGGGGCAGCATGCCCTTGACGGCCTTCTCGACGGCGAGCTCGGGGCGGGTGGCCAGCAGCTCGCTGTACGGGGTCGCGGTGAGACCGCCCGGGTGGTTCGAGTGACGGTAGGCGATCTTCTTGTCCGCCTTGCCGTTGGTGAGGGCGACCTTGTCGGCGTTGATGATGACGACGTAGTCGCCGGTGTCCGCGTTCGGGGCGAACTGGGGCTTGTGCTTCCCACGGAGCAGGGTCGCGGCCTGGGCCGCGAGGCGGCCGAGGACGACGTCAGTGGCGTCGATGACGTACCAGTTCTTCTCGACGTCGCCGGGCTTCGGTGTGTACGTGCGCACGGGCGTTGCCTTCGTTTCTCTTGGCGAGTGGACGCGCCGATCGAGCGTTGAAGCGTCGCTGTTCGGCGAGACCACCATGGTCAGGTGAGTGGTCGGAGCACTGGCGATCCGGGGCGAGTGGGACGGCACCGCGGACGCGCAACCTCGTGCTGCACGACGATTGCCCACCATACCGGCGCCGCTGCGGGAGGGTCAAAGGATGGAGCGCCGACGGCGGGGTGAGTCCCGCCACGCGAGCCCGTTCCCCCAGTCCCTCAGCAGCCGCAGTCCCCTCCGGGCAGGCTCCGCACAATCCGGGCGCGCTTGGCCTGGGCGGCGAGCTCGTCGTCCGGCGGGTAGGAGACGGCATCGAGGGTGAGACCGTGGGGCGGCGCGACGGGTGCCGCGCCGTCGCGGCTGCGGGCGGCGAGCAGGTCGCCTGGCCACGAGGACGGACGACGTCCCTGGCCGACGGCGAGCCCGGCGCCCACGAGGGACCGCACCATCGAGTGGCAGAAGGCGTCGGCGACGACCGTGAGGGTGACGAGCCCGGCGTCCGCGCCCGAGGTCTCCCGGCGCCACTCGAGACGTTTGAGGGTGCGGATGGTGGTGGCGCCCTGGCGGGGCTTGCAGTAGGAGAGAAAGTCGTGCTCGCCCTGCAGGGGCGGGGTCGAGGCCGCCATGGCGCCGACGTGGAGCGGGTCGGGGACCCACAGGACCTGCCCGCGGCGGGCGGGATCGCGCGGCGCCGCCGGGCGCCCCTCCCCCGCGCCGTCGGCGATCCGGTAGACGTACCGGCGCTCGAGGGCTGAGAAGCGCGCGTCGAAGCCGGCGGGTGCGAGCCCTGCCGCGGTGACGACGAGGTCGGAGGAGCCCCTCGGGACGGCGCCGAGGCCGTGGGCCCCGCTGGAACCGGCCGCCTCGCGCGCGAGGACGCCGGCGAGACGTGTCAGGAGGGCCTTCCCGGGCGCTCGGTCTGAGCGGCCGGGCAGGCGCTCCCACGCGGCCCTACTGAGGTCGACGTGGGCGACCTGAGCCGCGGCGTGGACGCCGGAGTCGGTGCGCCCGGCGACGGTGAGGCGGACGGGTTCACGCAGGACCGTGGTGAGGGCGGTGGTGAGGACGCCCTCGACGGTGCGCAGTCCTGGCTGGGCCGCCCAGCCGGCGAAGGCGGTTCCGTCGTAGGCGAGGTCGAGACGGACCCGGAGCCGCTCACCTTCCGGGTCCACGGGGGCGCGCACGGCCCTGTCCGCCGCCGCGGCGGCACTCGCGCCCCAGGGCAGGGCGTCGGGCTCGTTCTGCTCGCTCATGCCTCCCATTCGATCACGCCCGGGACGCCCCCTCGCCGCGGGTCGGGGTCCGAGGCGGTAGCGTCGTGCGGGTGACCACGACCTCCACGCTCTCCGTCGACTGCGGCGGCGGCGGCATCAAGGCCTCCGTCCTCGACGCGGAGGGCACGATGACCTCCCGTGCCGTCCGCACCCCCACGCCCTACCCCTTGCCGCCGACGAAGCTCGTCGACACGATCGCGGGGCTCGCCGAGCAGCTTCCGGGGGCCGACCGGGTGACGGTGGGCATGCCGGGCATGATCCGCCACGGGGTCGTCGTCGCGACACCGCACTACATCACGAAGGACGGGCCGCGCTCCCGCGTACTCCCCGATCTCGTCGACGAGTGGTCGCACTTCGACATGGGACGTGCCGTCACGGAGCGCCTGGGCGTGCCCGCGCTCGTGCTCAATGACGCCGAGGTCGCGGGCGCCGGGGTCGTCACCGGGCACGGGCACGAGATGATCGTGACCCTCGGGACGGGTCTCGGCAACGCCGTCTTCGACAACGGCGTGCTGGCCCCGCACGTCGAGGTCTCCCAGGGCCCGGTGCGCTGGGGACTCACCTACGACGACTACATCGGCGAGCACGAGCGCCTCCGCCTGGGGGACGCGCACTGGTCGCGCCGGGTCCGCCGCGTCGTCGAGGCGCTGCGCCCCATGTACATGTGGGACCGCCTCTACCTGGGCGGGGGCAACTCCCGTCGCATCACCCCGGCGCAGCTGGCCCGGATCGGCGACGACGTCGTCGTCGTGCCCAATGAGGCCGGGATGACCGGCGGTGCCCGCTGCTGGGCCATGACGCGCGCCTGAACCGCCTGCCGCCGCTGCGCTGGACGTGCCGACCGCGGCCAGGGACGCCGCAGCCGTGTCTCCGCACCGGGATGACGGGCGCTGCGGCCGAACCATGACGAGGCCGCCGCATCCGTTCCTGGTACTCAGAACGCCGAGGGGCCCGGCACCGGTTGATTCGGTGCCGGGTCCCTCTGCGTCATCCGGCGCTCAGGCCGACGCGCCCGGTGTCAGGCACGGCGACGAGACACGGCCACCGCGGAGGCTCCGGCGCCCAGGGCCGAGACGGCAGCCAGCCTGAGGCCCGCGTCGGCTCCGGTGTGAGCGAGGGACTGCCGCGAGGTCGACGCGGACCCCGGAGTCGTGGTGGTCGTGCCGTGCGCGGCCGAGGGCGTGACGCAGCCGGCTGTCCGGGCCGTCGTGCCGGTGGCGGCGGGACCTGAGGCGCTCGGCGTCGTCGGGGCGGAGGCAGAGCCCGAGGCGGCGGACCCGGCAGCGGTGGACGGGGCGGCTGTCGTCGAGGCGCAGGCCGACGGCGTGGCGGAGGCGCTCCGCGCCGCGGGGGCGAAGCCGTTCAGCCTTGCGGAGGTGGAACGGGTCGGCGTGGCGGTGGCGGACTCGCTCGGCGTCGCCGACGGGGTGGCGGAGGCGGTCTCGGCCGGCGTCGGGCTGGCGACCGGGGTCGCCGCCCCCGTGGCCCATCCCTCGCCCTGCGCGGTGGCCTGAGCGGTGCCCGTGAAGGACACGCCGTTGACCGACGCCGTGTTCGTCGCGGAGTCGGCGGTCGTCGTCGACGTGACGGTGACCCGGCAGACCGTGGTCGTGGCGGGTGCGGTGAAGGAGGCTGTTCCGTCACCGATGACCGCGGCGGGCGTCGGGGCGTAGGCGTCGTCCCAGGATCCGTCCGTGCTGCTGACGCCGACCACCGTGGTGCCCGGGTCGGAAACGGTGTAGCTGGTCGAGCCGGTGACCTTGACCGCCCACTGGAACTCATTGGTGCCGTCCGCGAGGGGCTCCTTGAACCACCCGTGCTTCGAGTCCGTCGTCGAGGGCTCGAGGGGGGTGACCCCGCCGCAATCGGCGTTGCTGAGACCGTCGCCGTCGCTGTCCCCGGGTACGAGGTCGTAGGTGATGCCGCTGGCGGTGAGGGTCGACGAGGTGCGCCCGACGAGCGCGTCGGTGATCTGCCCGTAGGCGGTGACGCCGCCCTGCAGGGTGTCCCAGTTCTCAGCGTTCTTGTTCAGCGTGCAGACGAGGTCCGACGAGCTCCCAGCGGCGATGCACGTGCCGACTGACTGCTTGGTGGTCTGCGCCGTGAGCGAGAAGGCGACGCCGGCGGGCCAGCGCAGGCCCTCGCCGAGGGTGAGCGTGAAGGTCTGCCCCTCCTTCGGCGAGCTAGCGGTCCAGTCCGCCGACACGGCGACCGTCGACCACTCCTGCGAGGACGCACTCGTCACCGTGACGTTGGAGACGCAGACCTCGTCCGCCGCGGCAGCGGGAGCGGATGAAGACGCGACGACCGGATGGGGGCGACGACGAGCGCGAGTGCCGCGGTCGAGGTGAGGGTGTTCTTGAGAAGCTTCACGAGGGTCTCCATGGGACACGGAGGTTGGATACCTCGAGGCTAGGAGGACGCTGGCCCGCGTGGGTCCGCTGCCGTGCCGCACCCCACCCGCACCCGGACCGTGCGCCCCCCAAGGCGGTCGTGATCCCGGACGCAGGGAGGCGCTGTCGAACCCCTGCAGTCCCTGGCGTGCTCACCGTCGAGGGGCGCGACGGCCACGGCCGGCTCTGACGTCTCCCGTGTGCCCCTGCCGACCGCGTCGTCATGACGACGCGGCGCCCGCCGTCCCCGAGGGGACGGCGGGCGCCGCGTGCGGTGCTCGGACCGTTGACCGGCTCAGGCCTCAACCTTCTGGGCCTCGGCGTCGGGGGCCTCGGTGACGGCGGCGTCGGCGGCCTTCCTGGCGGTCTCGACGGCGTCCTGGACGACCTCCTTCTTGGCGACCGGCTCGAGGACGAGGGAGATGACGGCCATGGAGGCGTTGTCGCCCTTGCGCGGCGCGGTCTTCACGATGCGGGTGTAACCGCCGTCGCGGCCCTCGAACTGGGGAGCGAGCTCCTCGAAGAGGCGGTACACGGCCTGCTTGTCCGTGACCTTCTTGAGAACGGTGCGACGGGCGTGGAGGTCGCCGCGCTTGCCCTTGGTGATGAGCTTCTCGACGTAGGGGCGCAGGCGACGGGCGCGGGCCTCAGTGGTCGTGATGGACTCGTGGATGAAGAGCTGCGTGGCCAGGTTGGCCAGCATGTGGCGCTCGTGCTGGGCGGAGCCGCCCAGGCGGGGTCCCTTGGTGGGGCGAGGCATTGTTGTCTCCTAGTAGAAAGGCGAGCGGGCTCAGGCCTGCTGCTCGTCGCTGAACGTGGGGTTGGTGTAGTCGTCCTCCGAGACGTAGTCGACCGGGGAGCCCTTGAGGGACAGCCCCAGCTCGGCCAGCTTCTCCTTGATCTCGGAGATGGACTTGGCACCGAAGTTGCGGATGTCGAGGAGGTCCGCCTCGCTGCGCGCGACGAGCTCACCGACGGTGTGGATGCCCTCGCGCTTGAGGGCGTTCGAGGAGCGGGCCTGCAGGTCGAGCTCGTCGATCATGAGGGCGAGGTCCTGCTGGAGGGCCTGGTCCATCGGGGACGGGCCGACCTCGATGCCCTCGGCCTCGACGTTGAGCTCGCGGGCGAGCCCGAAGAGCTCGACGAGCGTCTTGCCGGCGGAGGCCAGCGCGTCGCGCGGGGTGATCGAGGCCTTCGTCTCGACGTCAACGACGAGGCGGTCGAAGTCCGTGCGCTGCTCGACACGGGTGGCCTCAACGGCGTAGGAGACCTTCTTGACCGGCGAGTAGATCGAGTCCACGGGGATCCGGGAGATCTCCGCGTTCGGGTCCTTGTTCTGGTTGGCGGAGACGTAGCCGCGGCCGCGCTCGACCGTCAGCTCGATCTCCAGCTTGCCCTTCTCGTTGAGAGTGGCGATGACAAGGTCCTCGTTGTGGATCTCGACGCCGGCGGGCGGGGTGATGTCACCGGCGGTGACGACGCCCGGGCCAGCCTTGCGCAGGTACATGACGACCGGCTCGTCGTTCTCCGAGGAGAGGACGATCTCCTTGATGTTGAGGATGATCTGGGCGACGTCCTCCTTGACCCCGGCGATGGTGCGGAACTCGTGGGGCACGCCGTCGATACGGACGCTGGTCACGGCCGCGCCCGGGATGGACGACAGCAGCGTGCGGCGCAGGGAGTTGCCGAGCGTGTAGCCGAAGCCGGGCTCGAGGGGCTCGATGACGAACCGCGAGCGGCGGTCCTCCTCGATGACCTCCTCGGAGAGAGTGGGTCGCTGTGCGATGAGCACTGAAGGTTTCCTTTCGTCGCGACGCCCGCTATATGACGTCGTTCCTCATGGGTGGGCGGGCGGCCGGAGGAGCCCGGGCCTCCGCCCGCGCGCGCCCCGGTGGGGCGGGCGCGCTGGGGCCGACGCCGTCAACGCGCGGTGGCGGGGCGGCGTCGGCCTCGTTGTCTCAGACGCGGCGGCGCTTCGGGGGGCGGCAGCCGTTGTGGGCCTGGGGGGTGACGTCCGTGATGGAGCCGACCTCGAGGCCGGCGGCCTGGAGAGAGCGGATCGCGGTCTCACGGCCGGAGCCCGGACCCTTGACGAAGACGTCGATCTTCTTCATGCCGTGCTCCTGCGCGCGACGGGCAGCGGCCTCGGCGGCGAGCTGAGCGGCGTACGGCGTGGACTTGCGGGAGCCCTTGAAGCCGACCTGGCCGGAGGAGGCCCAGGCGATGACGGCGCCGGTCGGGTCCGTGAGGGACACGATCGTGTTGTTGAAGGTGGACTTGATGTAGGCGTGACCGTGAGTGACGTTCTTACGGTCCTTGCGGCGCGGCTTGCGCACGGCGGAACGGGACTTGGCAGGCATGTTTCCTTCTTCTGCGATGAGGTCGTCGATCCACGGCGGGCCCCGGGGGCCCGGCGTCGTGGACTACTGCTTACTTGGCCTTCTTCTTACCGGCCACGGTGCGCTTGGGACCCTTGCGCGTGCGCGCGTTGGTCTTGGTGCGCTGACCGTGCACCGGGAGGTGACGGCGGTGGCGCAGGCCCTGGTAGCAGCCGATCTCGATCTTGCGGCGGATGTCCGCCTGGACCTCGCGGCGGAGGTCGCCCTCGACCTGGTAGCTGGAGTCGATGTGGTTGCGGAGCTTGACGAGGTCGTCCTCGGTCAGGTCCTTGACGCGGGTGTCGGGGTTGACCCCGGTCGCCGCGAGGGTCTCGTCCGCGCGCGTGCGGCCGATCCCGAAGATGTAGGTGAGTGCGACCTCGACTCGCTTCTCGCGAGGCAGGTCGACACCGGAAATGCGTGCCACGGTGTGGTTCTCCTGTGTGCTCCCGGAGGTCGTCGCCCACCTCCCCCGCCTTCCTTCACCGGCGGCCCCGGCCTCCAGGAACCAGGGGTTGCGGACCGCGCTCGGCGGTGCCGCTGGGGTGGGTGCTTGTTGTTGGCCGCTGGGACATCGCCCTCAGCGGCCGGCAGCTGCGGGCCTCAGCCCTGGCGCTGCTTGTGCCGCGGGTTCTCGCAGATGACCATGACACGGCCGTGGCGACGAATCACCTTGCAGTTGTCACAGATCTTCTTGACGCTCGGCTTGACCTTCATGATGTTCCTCCGTCATCCCCTCACGGGGAGGACTGTCACTTGTACCGGTAGACGATGCGGCCGCGGGAGAGGTCGTACGGGCTCAGCTCGACGACCACGCGGTCCTCGGGGAGGATGCGGATGTAGTGCTGCCGCATCTTGCCGGAGATGTGCGCGAGCACGACGTGCCCGTTGCTCAGCTCCACCCGGAACATCGCGTTCGGAAGGGCCTCGACGACCGATCCCTCGACCTCGATGACGCCGTCCTTCTTAGCCATGTTCCTCCATCGGTGCTTTCTCGCTCGAGTGGTCCCGGCGACGACGTCGCCGGACGGCGCGTGCGGTCCGGACCGGGAGCCTCACGATCGGGGCCCCGGGCGCACCGGACCGTCGGGCGCACCGACTGCCAAGAATACGGCAGGCGCGCCGTCGCGTTCCATGCGAGAACGGCCACTCCCCCGGTGCTCCTGGACACACCGCGTCGCCGGCCGCCAGCCGACGGCGCCGTGCCGGCACCAGCGGCCAGCGGGCGCCCGGCGCCCGCCCGAGTCGCCCGGCCCCGTCAGGTCAGAGGGCGGGGCTCGATGCCGTAGGGCGCGAGTCCCTCGACGCCGCCGTCGGGGGCCGTCAGCACCCAGACCCCTCCGGGGACGAGTGCGACCGTGTGCTCCCACTGGGCGGCGCGGGAGCCGTCCTCGGTGACGACGGTCCAGCCGTCGTCGAGCTCGCGGACCTCGGGACCGCCGGCGGTGAGCATCGGCTCGATGGCGATGACCATGCCCGTGCGCAGGCGCGGGCCGCGGCGCTTGACGGAGTAGTTGAGGACGTCGGGGTCCATGTGCATGGCGGTGCCGATGCCGTGACCGACGTAGTCCTCGAGGATGCCGAGCGGCACGCCCTCGCGCAGGGACGCCTCGGCCACGACCTCCTCGACGGTGTCGCCGACGACGTTGAGCCGCTCGGCGCGGCCGTGTGCCTCCCCGGCTGCGGCGCGGGCGACGGCGGCGACGGCGGCCCACAGGGCCTCGCGGGTCGTGGTGTCGAGGACGCGGTCGCTCTCGGACGCGTACCGTCCGCCGACGACGGTGGTGAAGGCGGCGTCGCCGTGCCACTGCGTGCCGGCGCCGTCGGTGACGTAGGCGCCGCAGTCGAAGGTGACGAGGTCCCCGGTCTCGAGGACTCGCTCGCCCGGGATCCCGTGGACGACCTCGTCGTTGACCGAGATGCACACGGTGGCCGGGTAGCCCTCGTACCCCAGGAAGTTGGAGCGGGCCCCGCCGCGCTCGATGGCGGCAGCGGAGACGGCGTCAAGCTCGGCGGTCGTCACGCCGGGACCGACCGCCTCGCGCAGCGCTGCGTGGATGTCTGCGACGACGAGCCCCGCCTCGCGCATGCGCAGGACCTGGTCCCTGGTCTTGATCTGGATGTGCTCCCGTGACAGCACGGCCTTCTCCTCGTTCGGTGCTCTCTCGCGTTGGTGCGCAGCGGTGGGGAGGGGACCCGGCCGGGTGCCGGGGTCGGCGTCGGGACGCCGTCGTGCTGTGCGGGTGCCGCCGGAGCGGCTGACCCGGCGGCGGGAACCGCCGGGCCGGTGGGGCGTCAGGCGCTGACGCCGGCGGCCTCGAGCCCCGTCATGATGCGCTCGGTGACCTCGTCGACCTCGCCGATGCCGTCGACGCGCACGAGGAGGCCCTTGGCCTCGTAGAGGGCCGCCAGGGGGGCGGTCTGCTCCGCGTAGACCTCGAGGCGGCGTCGGATGACGGGCTCGGTGTCGTCGGCGCGGTTCTGCTCGCTGGCCCGCTTGAGGAGGCGGTCGACGACGACCTCGTTGTCCGCGGTGATCTCGAGGACGACGTCGAGGGCGAGGCCGACCTCGGCGAGCATCGCGTCGAGCTCGTGGACCTGGGCCTCGGTGCGCGGGTAACCGTCGAGGAGGAACCCGTCGGCGGCGTCGTCCTGCGCGATGCGGTCCTTGACCATCGCGTTGGTCACGGAGTCGGGCACGTACTCGCCCCTGTCCATGTACTGCTTGGCCTGCTTGCCGAGCTCGGTCTCCCCCGCGACGTTCGCGCGGAAGATGTCGCCGGTCGAGATGGCGGGGACGCCGAGACGCTCGGAGATGCGGGCCGCCTGGGTGCCCTTGCCGGCCCCGGGAGGACCGAGGAGGACCATGCGTGCGCTCATGAGAGGAACCCTTCGTAGTGGCGCTGCTGGAGCTGGGAGTTGATCTCCTTGACGGTCTGGAGACCGACTCCCACCATGATGAGGATCGTCGTGCCGCCGAACGGAAGGTTCTGCGACAGGCCCATGACCGTGACCGCTATGGTCGGCAGGAGGGCCAGGACGACCAGGTAGACGCTGCCGGCCGTCGTCACGCGGTTGATGACGTAGGACAGGTAGCGGACGGTGGGCTCGCCGGCGCGGACGCCGGGGATGAAGCCGCCGTACTTCTTCATGTTGTCCGCGATCTCCTCCGGGTCGAAGGTGATCGCCGTGTAGAAGAACGTGAAGAAGAGAATGAGGAGACCGTAGCCGATCAGGTAGATCGTGTCGGTCTGCTGCAGGTTGTTCGACACCCACTGGACCCAGCCGGAGGTGGGCTTGGCGAACTGGGCGACGAGCTGGGGCATCGCGAGGATGGAGGACGCGAAGATGACCGGGATGACGCCCGCGGTGTTGATCTTGATCGGGATGTAGGTGGTGGACCCGCCGTACTGCCGACGGCCGACCATGCGCTTCGCGTACTGGACCGGGATGCGCCGCGTGGCCTGCTCGACGAAGACGACGGCGAGCGTCGCGACGAGGATGATGACGACGACGCCGAGGAACTTCGCGAAGCCGCCGTTGCCCCCGATGATGGAGAACAGGTTGTTGGGCATGCGCGCGACGATCGAGGTGAAGATGAGCAGCGACATGCCGTTGCCGATTCCGCGCTCGGTGATGAGCTCGCCGAGCCACATGATGAGGCCCGTGCCGGCGGTCATGGTGATGATCATGAGACCGAGCGTGAGGGGCGAGTCGTCGGGGATGACGTCCACGGAGCAGCCAGTGAAGAGCTTGCCGTTGGCCGCGGTGGCGACGATCGTCGCGGACTGGAGGACGCCGAGCCCGATCGTGAGGTAGCGCGTGTACTCGGTGAGCTTGGCCGTGCCCGCCTGCCCCTCCTTGTGGAGCTCCTCGAAGCGGGGGATCACCACGCGCAGGAGCTGGATGATGATCGACGCGGTGATGTAGGGCATGATGCCCAGCGCGAAGACGCTCAGCTGGAGCAGCGCGCCACCCGAGAACACGTTGATGAGGTTGAGCAGGCCAGCGTCCTCGCTCTCGCCGACGCACTGCTGGACGTTCGCGAGGTCGACCCCAGGGGTCGGCATGACGGAGCCGAGGCGGAACAGGGCCATGATGCCCAGAGTGAAGAGCAGCTTTCGCCGCAGGTCGGGCGTCCTGAACGCCTGCATGAACGCGCTGAGCACTCGGTCTCCTGTGGACGGGGAAAGAGGTGCGCCGCGGGACGCGGCACGAGAGGGCGCACGGGACGCCCGGCGACACCCTACCCCGGTGGCTGCTCGTCGTCGGCGTCGAGGGGACCACGGCAGCGGGGCGTGCGTCACTCCCCCCCGACCCGAGGCGCAGCGCTCAGGTCGGAGGCCGTGCCGCCCCGCCCACGGGCGCGGCGAGGGCCCCGGCCCGAGGATCTCTCCTCGGGGCCGGGGCCCTCGTGGACGCGTCAGCGCCCGTCAGCAGCCTCAGCGGGCGGTGACGGAACCGCCGGCGGCCTCGATCTTCTCCTTGGCGGAGCCGGACCAGGCGTCGACCGTCAGCTCGAGCTTGACGGAGACGTCACCGGAGCCGAGCACCTTGACAAGATGACCCTCGCGCACGGCGCCCTTGACGACCAGGTCCTCGACCGTCACGGCGCCGCCCTCGGGGAAGAGCTCGGCGATGCGACCGACGTTGACCGGCTGGAACTCCACGCGGTTGAAGTTCTTGAAGCCGCGGAGCTTCGGGAGGCGCATGGCCAGAGGCATCTGGCCGCCCTCGAAGCCTGGACGGACCTGGTAGCGGGCCTTCGTGCCCTTCGTACCGCGGCCCGAGGTCTTGCCCTTGGAGCCCTCACCGCGGCCGACGCGGGTCTTGGCCTTCTTGGAGCCCTCCGCAGGACGGAGGTGGTGCAGCTTGACGACCTGCCCCGAACCCTGGGTGTTCTCGTTGTCAGCCATCTCAGGCCTCCTCAACGGTGACGAGGTGCGCCACCGTGGCGATCATGCCGCGGACGGACTCGCTGTCCTCGCGGACGACGGACTGGCGGATCTTGCGCAGGCCGAGGGACTTCAGGGTCTCGCGCTGACGGCGGGTACCGCCGATGCCCGACCGGACCTGGGTGACCTTGATCTGCTTGGTCGTGGTGCTAGCCATCACGCCTCAGCTCCTTCGGCGGCCTTCTCGGCCTCCTTCTTCTCGGCCTCGGCACGCTTGTCGGCCTCGCCCTCGGCGCGCGCACGCAGCATCGACTGCGGGGCGACGTCCTCCAGGGGCAGGCCGCGACGGGCCGCAACGGCCTCGGGCTGCTCGAGCTTCTTGAGCGCGTCAACGGTCGCGTGAACGATGTTGATCGAGTTCGAGGAGCCGAGCGACTTCGACAGGATGTCGTGGATGCCCGCGCAGTCCAGCACGGCGCGGACCGGACCGCCGGCGATAACACCGGTACCGGGGGACGCCGGGCGCAGGAGGACGACTCCGGCGGAGTCCTCGCCCTGGACCAGGTGCGGGATGGTGCGACGGATCATCGGGACGTGGAAGAAGTTCTTCTTCGCCACCTCCACGGCCTTGGCGATGGCGGCGGGAACCTCCTTCGCCTTGCCGTAACCGACGCCGACGGCGCCCTCGCCGTCACCGACGACGACGAGCGCCGTGAAGGTGAAGCGGCGGCCGCCCTTGACGACCTTGGACACGCGGTTGATGGTGACGACGCGCTCGATGTACTTGTCGTCGTTGCCGCGACCGTTGTTGCGGTCACGACGGTCGTTGTTGCGGTCGCGACGGCCGCGGCCCTCGCCGCGTCGGTCGTCGTGGTTCTGGGCCGAGCCGTTGGACGACGCGGACCTGTCTCGCTGCGGTGCAGCCATCAGATGTTCCTCTTCTTTCTCGTCGTCGTCGTGCTCAGAGCACCAGGCCGCCGTCGCGGGCGCCGTCGGCGACGGCGGCGACACGGCCGTGGTACTTGTTGCCTCCGCGGTCGAAGACAACCTTCTCAATGCCCAGGGCCTTGGCGCGCTCGGCCACGAGCTCACCGACCTTGTGCGCCTGGCCGACCTTGTGGCCCTCGACGCCCTTGACGGCGTCCTCGAGGGTCGAGGCCGAGCACAGGGTGTGGCCGATGGTGTCGTCGATGACCTGCGCGACCATGTGGCGGTTCGAGCGGGTGACGACGAGGCGCGGGCGCTCCGGCGTGCCGTTGACGTGCTTGCGCACGCGCTGGTGGCGGATCTTGCGGGCGACAGCCTTCGACTTGCCCCTCTTGATCGTGTAAGCCATGGTCACTTACCAGCCTTTCCGACCTTGCGGCGGACGTTCTCGCCGGCGTAGCGCACGCCCTTGCCCTTGTAGGGCTCCGGCGGACGGATCTTGCGGATGTTCGCCGCGACCTCGCCGACCTGCTCCTTGGAGATGCCGGAGACGGCGATCTTGAGGTTGCCGTCGACCGTGAGGGTGATGCCCTCGGGGGCCTCGACGGTCACGGTGTGCGAGAAGCCGAGCGAGAGCTCGATCGCGGTGCCGCGCTGCTGGGCGCGGTAACCGGTGCCGACGATCTCGAGGTTCTTGGTGTAGCCGTCGCTGACGCCGACGACCATGTTGTTGATGAGCGTGCGCGACAGGCCGTGCAACGAGCGCGACTCGCGCTCGTCGTCGGGACGGGTCACCAGGATGGTGCCGTCCTCCTGGCGGGTGACGCTCAGCGGGGCGGGGATGACGCGGGAGAGGGTGCCCTTGGGGCCCTTCACGGTCACCTCGTTGCCGTTGATGGTGACGTCCACTCCGGCGGGAACCGGAACGGGAAGTCGTCCAATACGAGACATGGTTTTCCTCCGTTCCTTATCTCACCAGACGTAGGCGAGCACTTCGCCGCCGACGCCCTTGGACTCGGCCTGCTTGTCCGTGAGGAGGCCGGAGGAGGTGGACAGGATGGCCACCCCGAGGCCGCCGAGGACCTTGGGCAGGTTGGTGGACTTGGCGTAGACGCGCAGGCCGGGCTTGGAGACGCGCTTGAGGCCCTGGATGGCCCGCTGGCGGTTGGCTCCGTACTTGAGGCTCAGCGTGAGCGTCTTGCCGACCTCCGCGTCGGTGACCTCGTAGTCGGCGATGTAGCCCTCGGCCTTCAGCATCTCAGCGATGTTGACCTTGAGCTTGCTCGACGGCATCGAGACGACGTCGTGGTAGGCGTTGTTGGCGTTGCGCAGACGGGTGAGCATGTCTGCGATCGGGTCTGTCATAGTCATGAGTGGGCCTCAGCCCTTCCTCGTCGCGGTTTCCTCGCGGACCTGCGACGTAGTTTCTTACCAGCTGGACTTCGTCACGCCGGGGAGCTGGCCGTTGAGAACCATCTCGCGCAGGCAGACTCGGCACAGGCCGAACTTGCGGTAGACAGAGTGCGGGCGGCCGCAGCGCTGGCAGCGCGTGTAAGCCCGGACGCCGAACTTCGGCTTGCGGTTGGCCTTCTCCTTGAGAGCGGTCTTCGCCATGTCACTTCTCCTTGAAGGGGAAGCCGAGCTGCTTGAGCAGCGAGCGGGCCTCCTCGTCGGTCTTGGCCGTGGTCACCACGGTGATGTCCATGCCGCGCACGCGGTCGATGGAGTCGGCGTCGATCTCGTGGAACACGGACTGCTCGGTGAGACCGAAGGTGTAGTTGCCGTTGCCGTCGAACTGCTTCGGGGACAGGCCGCGGAAGTCGCGGATGCGGGGAAGCGAGACGGAGATGAGGCGGTCGAAAAACTCCCACATGCGGTCGCCTCGCAGCGTGACGTGCGCGCCGATGGGCTGCCCCTCGCGCAGCTTGAACTGCGCGATGGACTTGCGGGCCTTGGTGACCTGCGGCTTCTGGCCGGTGATGGCGGTGAGGTCGCGGACGGCGCCCTCGATCATCTTGGAGTCGTGAGCGGCCTCGCCCACACCCATGTTGACGACCACCTTGATGACGCGGCCGACCTCGTTGACGTTCGCGTGCTGGAACTCCTCGCGGAGGGCCGGCGCGACGTCGGAGGCGTACTTGGTCTTGAGACGAGGCGTGTAGTCGGCCATGGTCACAGGTCCTCCCCGGACTTCTTGGCGTAGCGGACGCGGACGGATCGCTTGGCGCCGTTGGCGCGCTCGCCCTCCTCGACACGGAAGCCGACGCGGGTGCGCTGCTTGGTCTTGGGGTCGACGAGCATGACGTTGGAGGCGTGAATCGGGGCCTCCACGGTCTCGATGCCGCCGGTGCGGGCGCCCTGGGCGGACTGCCCGACACGGGTGTGCTTGGTGACGCGCTGGACGCCCTCGACGAGGACCCGGTCGACGTCGGGGAGGACCTCGAGGACGCGCCCCGTCTTGCCCTTGTCCTTGCCGGCGATGACCAGAACCTGGTCACCCTTCTTGATGCGTGCCATTGTCAGATCACCTCCGGGGCGAGCGACACGATGCGCATGAACTTCTTGTCACGAAGCTCGCGGCCCACGGGGCCGAAGATGCGCGTGCCGCGGGGCTCGCCGTTGTTGTTGAGGATGACGGCCGCGTTCTCGTCGAAGCGGATGTACGAGCCGTCCGGACGGCGGCGCTCCTTGCGGGTGCGCACGACGACCGCCTTGACGACCTCGCCCTTCTTGACGTTGCCGCCGGGGATGGCGTCCTTCACGGTGGCGACGATGGTGTCGCCGATACCCGCATAGCGCCGTCCCGAGCCACCGAGAACACGGATGCAAAGGATCTCCTTGGCACCGGTGTTGTCGGCGACCTTCAGTCGCGACTCCTGCTGGATCATTGAGTGTTCTCCTGTCGTCGAGCCGGTTCTCGACGCCCCCGAGGGGGCGCGAGCCTAGCCGAACGTTCCTTCTGCGAATGCGCACTGCTCTCCCGCCAGGGGCGAGTGGAGTCCGTCGTGCGGAGGTCCCGGCAGACACAGGCGCAGGTGCGCGAGGTCTCTGTCGGGCGCACTCCGGGCGCGCGCAACTCTCATAGCCTAGTAGAAGCCCGTCCTGCCGCGGAACCTGGGATCAGCCAGCACCCCTGTGCCTTTGCTCACCGGGGGTCCGGCGGGGACAGTCTCTCCCCCGGCCCTGCGCCAGGCGCCGCCGACGCACGACGACGCCGCCACCTCCCCGAGGGGACGGTGGCGGCGTCGTGCTGCTGCTGAGTGGGTCTCAGCGAGAGGTCACTTGGCCTTCTCGATGACCTCCACGAGGCGCCAGTGCTTGGTGGCGCTCAGCGGACGGGTCTCCATGACGCGAACGAGGTCGCCGACGTGGGCCTCGTTGTTCTCGTCGTGGACCTTGGCCTTCTGGGAACGACGGAGGACCTTGCCGTAGAGGGAGTGCTTGTAGCGCTCCTCGATCTCGACGACGACGGTCTTGTCCATCTTGTCCGAGACGACGTAACCGGTGCGGACCTTGCGCTGGGCGCGCTCGGTGGACTGCTGGACGTTCTGCTCGCTCACTTGGACTCCTCCGTGCTCGGAGCGGTACGGATGCCGAGCTCGCGCTCGCGCACGATCGTGTAGATGCGGGCGATGTCGCGACGCACGGCCTTGAGACGGCCGTGGTCCTCGAGCTGGCCGGTCGCCGAGGCGAACCGGAGGTTGAACAGCTCGGCCTTGGCCTTGGAGAGCTCCTCAGCGAGGCGCTCGTTGTCCATGGCGTCGAGGTCGGACGGGGTCAGCCCCTTGGAACCGATAGCCATCAGACGTCACCACCCTCACGAGTCACGAAACGGGTCTTCATAGGAAGCTTGTGCTGCGCGCGGCGCATGGCCTCGCGAGCGAGGGGCTCGTCGACGCCGCCGAGCTCGAACAGGATGCGTCCGGGCTTGACGTTGGCGACCCACCACTCGGGGGCGCCCTTACCGGAACCCATGCGGGTCTCGGCGGGCTTCTTGGTCAGCGGGCGGTCCGGGAAGATGTTGATCCACACCTTTCCGCCGCGCTTGATGTGGCGGGTCATCGCGATACGAGCCGCCTCGATCTGGCGGTTGGTGACGTAGGCGGGCTCGAGGGCCTGGACGCCGAAGTCACCGAAGGCGATCTGGTTGCCGCCCTTGGACAGGCCCGTGCGGTGCGGGCGGTGCTGCTTGCGGAACTTGGTCCGGCGAGGGATGAGCACGGCTCAGGCCTCCGTTCCCTGGTCTGCGGCAGCGTTCTCGGCGGCCGGCGTCTGCTCGGCCTGCTGCTCGTTGCTCTGACGCGGAGCGCGGTCACCGCGGCGGCCGCCGCGGCGCTCGCCACGGCCACCACGGCCGCGGGGGCTGGACACGGCCTGCTGCGCCTCGAACTCGCGCTCGGTCATGTCGCCCTTGTAGATCCACACCTTGACGCCGAGACGTCCGAAGGTGGTCTTGGCCTCGTAGAAGCCGTAGTCGATGTTCGCACGGAGGGTGTGCAGCGGCACGCGGCCCTCGCGGTAGAACTCGGAGCGACTCATCTCGGCGCCACCGAGACGGCCCGCGCACTGGACGCGGATGCCCTTGGCGCCAGCGCGCATCGCGGACTGCATGCCCTTGCGCATGGCGCGGCGGAAGGAGACTCGGCTGGCGAGCTGCTCCGCGATGCCCTGGGCGACGAGCTGCGCGTCGAGATCGGGGTTCTTGACCTCGAGGATGTTGAGCTGGACCTGCTTGCCGGTCAGCTTCTCGAGCTGACCGCGCAGGCGCTCGGCCTCGGCGCCGCGGCGACCGATGACGATGCCGGGACGGGCGGTGTGGAGGTCGACGCGGACGCGGTCACGGGTGCGCTCGATGTCGACCTTGGAGATACCGGCCCGCTCCATGCCGTCCTCCATGAGGCGGCGGATCTTGACGTCCTCGTCGACGAAGTCGCGGTACCGCTGACCGGGCTTCGTGGAGTCGGCGAACCAGCGCGAGCGGTGGTCCGTGGTGATGCCCAGGCGGAACCCGGTCGGGTTGACCTTCTGCCCCATTACCGGGCTCCTTCCTTCTTCGCGGAGTCGGCCTTGTCGCCGACGATGACGGTGATGTGCGAGGTGCGCTTGAGGATCCGGCTGGCGCGCCCCTGGGCGCGCGGCCGGAACCGCTTGAGGGTCGGGCCCTCGTCGGCGAACACCTCGGTGATGAAGAGCTCGTTCTCGTCGAACCGCTCGCCGTCACGCTCGGCCTTGACCCGGGCGTTGGCGATGGCGGACTCGATGACCTTGCGCACCGGCACCGCAGCGGCCTGCGGGGCGAAACGGAGCACGTTGACGGCCTCGACGGCGCGCTTGCCGCGGACGACGTCCACGACGCGGCGAGCCTTCATCGGCGTGCAGCGCACGTACTTGGCCTGCGCCTTGGCTTCCATGTTCTCTGCCTCTCTGCTTCCGACGGCGTCAGCGACGCGCCTTGCGGTCGTCCTTGACGTGCCCACGGAAGGTACGGGTCGGAGCGAACTCGCCGAGCTTGTGGCCCACCATGGACTCGGTGATGAAGACCGGGACGTGCTTGCGACCGTCGTGGACGGCGAAGGTGTGTCCGAGGAAGTCCGGCGTGATGACCGAACGACGGGACCAGGTCTTGATGACGTTCTTGGTGCCCTTCTCGTTCTGGGCGTCCACCTTCTTGAGGAGGTGGTCGTCGACGAAGGGACCCTTCTTCAGACTGCGCGGCATATCAGGCTCCTATCAGCGCTTCTTGCCGGTCCGACGACGACGCACGATGAGGCGGTCGCTGGACTTGTTGGGACGACGGGTACGGCCCTCGGGCTTGCCCCACGGGGAGACGGGGTGACGACCACCGCTGGTGCGGCCCTCACCGCCACCGTGCGGGTGGTCCACCGGGTTCATGACGACACCGCGGACGGTCGGGCGGACGCCCTTCCAGCGCATGCGGCCGGCCTTGCCCCAGCTGATGTTGGACTGCTCGGCGTTGCCCACCTCGCCGATAGTGGCGCGGCAGGAGATCTCGACGTTGCGGATCTCGCCGGAGGGCATGCGCAGCTGGGCGTACTTGCCCTCCTTGGCGACGAGCTGCACCGAGGTGCCCGCGGAGCGGGCGATCTTGGCGCCGCCACCGGGGCGGAGCTCGACGGCGTGGACGACCGTACCGGTCGGGATGTTGCGCAGCGGCAGGTTGTTGCCGGGCTTGATGTCGGCGTTCGGGCCGGCCTCGACGACCTCGCCCTGCGAGAGGCGGTTCGGCGCGATGATGTAGCGCTTCTCGCCGTCCGCGTAGTGCAGGAGCGCGATGCGGGCGGTGCGGTTGGGGTCGTACTCGATGTGAGCGACCTTGGCGGGAACGCCGTCCTTGTCGTTGCGACGGAAGTCGACGACGCGGTAGGCGCGCTTGTGGCCGCCGCCCTTGTGACGCGTGGTGACGCGGCCGTTGGAGTTGCGGCCGCCGGACTTGCTGAGCGGACGGACGAGGGACTTCTCGGGCTCGCTGCGCGTGATCTCGACGAAGTCGGCCACGGAGGAGCCGCGGCGACCCGGCGTCGTCGGCTTGTACTTACGGATTGCCATGTCGATCCTTTACCTTCCCTGGCTCACTCAGCCAGTTCGCCAAAGATGTCGATGGTCCCCTCGCGCAGCGTGACGATCGCGCGCTTGGTGTCCTTGGCCTTGCCGGTGCCCGTGCGGGTGCGACGGGTCTTGCCCTTGCGGTTGACCGTGTTCACGGAGTCGACCTTGACGTCGAAGATGGCCTCGACGGCCTGCTTGATCTCGGTCTTGTTGGAACCCGGCGCCACGATGAACGTGTACTGGCCACGGTCCATGCAGGCGTAGGACTTCTCGGAGACGACCGGCGCGACGATGACGTCGCGGGGGTTCTTGGACTTCTCGAGGCTCACTTGGACTCCTCCTCGCCCGTGCCGAGGAACGAGTCCAGGGCGGCGGCAGTGAAGACGACGTCATCGTTGACGAGGACGTCGTAGGTGTTGAGCTGATCGGCCCAGAGCACGAGCGCCTCAGGGGCGTTGCGCAGACTGAGCGCGGTGAGCTCGTCCTCGCGTGTGGCGACGACCAGGGACTTGCGGCCCGTGAGGTTGCGCAGCGCCGTGAGAGCCGACTTGGTGGAGGGCGTCTCGGAGGTGACGAACTCGGTGATGACGTGGACGCGGCCGTTGCGGGCGCGGTCCGACAGGGCCGAGCGCAGGGCGGCGGCCTTCATCTTCTTGGGCGTCCGCTGGCTGTAGTCGCGCGGCTGCGGACCGTGCACGGTGCCACCGCCGACGTACTGCGGGGCGCGGATCGAACCCTGGCGGGCGCGGCCGGTGCCCTTCTGGCGGTAGGGCTTCTTACCACCGCCGCGGACGTTGCCGCGGGTCTTGGTGGCGTGCGTGCCCTGGCGGGCCGCGGCGAGCTGCGCGACGACGACCTGGTGCATGAGCGGGATGTTGGTCTCGACGTCGAAGACCTCGGCCGGAAGCTCGGCCGTGCCGGTCTTGGCGCCCTTGGAGTCGACGATGTCGACGGTCAGTGCCTGTGCCATGGTGTCAGGCTCCCTTCACGGCGGTGCGGACGACGACGACCGCGCCCTTGGGGCCCGGGATGGCGCCGTTGACAAGGAGGACGCCCTTGTCGGCGTCGACCCCGCGCACCTTGAGGTTCTGGACGGTGGAGGTCTCGTGACCCATGTGGCCGGCCATGCGCAGGCCCTTGAAGATGCGACCGGGGGTGGCGCAGGCGCCGACGGAGCCGGGCTTGCGGTGGTTGCGGTGGGCACCGTGGGAGGCCGAGACGCCCTGGAAGCCGTGACGCTTCATGACGCCGGCGAAGCCCTTGCCCTTGGAGGTGCCGGTGACGTCGACCTTCTGGCCGACCTCGAAGGTCTCCGCGGTGAGCTCCTGACCGGGGGCGAACTCCCCGGCGAGGGAGGTGCGAACCTCGGCGACGTGACGGCGGGGGGCGACCCCGGCCTTGGCGAAGTGGCCCGCGAGGGGCTTGGTGACCTTGCGCTCGTCGACGTCGCCGAAGGCGAGCTGGACGGCCTCGTAGCCGTCGGTCTCGACGGTGCGGACCTGGGTCACGACGTTGGTGTCGACGCGGACAACGGTGACGGGACGGAGGATGCCGTTCTCGTCCCAGATCTGCGTCATGCCGAGCTTGGTGCCGAGCAGCGCCTTGGCAGGCGCGGCAGCAGCCGGCTGGTTAAGCGTAGTCATGGCTTCAGTCCTCAGAGCTTGATCTCGATGTTGACGTCGGCCGGCAGGTCGAGACGCATGAGCGAGTCGACGGCCTTCGGCGTCGGGTCGATGATGTCGATCAGCCGCTTGTGCGTGCGCATCTCGAAGTGCTCGCGGCTGTCCTTGTACTTGTGCGGCGACCGGATGACGCAGAACACGTTCTTCTCGGTCGGCAGCGGCACGGGGCCCACGACCGTCGCACCAGCGCGGGTCACGACGTCGACGATCTTGCGCGCCGAGCTGTCGATGACCTCGTGGTCGTAGGACTTGAGCCGGATGCGGATCTTCTGTCCCGCCATGGCGCCTAACCTCTCTCGTACTTTCGGTGACCGGTCCACGCGCTCGGGCGTGTCGCGATCGCGACGCGCAAGGAGCTCCGCTGTGAAGTAGATGTGGCCGGTCTGGACACACGGAAACCCGAGTGGAGCGGGTCCGTCAGACTGGTTCCCGGGTCGGCCCCGGGAGTTGGCTCGCGCGGACGCCCGTCCGCACCAGCCCGGTAACGCTATCAGCGTCGTCGGTGCCGACGGTAGTCGAGAGGGCGCCCGACCCCTGTGAGACCGCCCACCTGGTCCACGCGTTCGGGCGTGTCGCACATACGCCGCACGCCGTGTCGGCCGGCCGCCGCGCGGAGACGGAGAATCCCCCGGCCTCCTCGCGGAGGCCGGGGGATCCAGGTGACTTCTCAGTCAGGCAGCGTCAGATCGTCACTTGATGATCTTGGTGACGCGGCCGGAGCCGACGGTGCGGCCACCCTCGCGGATGGCGAAGCCGAGGCCCTCCTCCATGGCGATGGGCTGGATGAGCTCGACAGACATCTCGGTGGTGTCGCCGGGCATGACCATCTCGGTGCCCTCGGGGAGGGTGATGACACCGGTGACGTCCGTGGTGCGGAAGTAGAACTGCGGGCGGTAGTTCGAGTAGAAGGGGTTGTGGCGGCCGCCCTCGTCCTTGGTGAGGATGTAGACGTGGCCCTCGAACTCGGTGTGCGGGGTGATTGAGCCGGGCTTGCAGACAACCTGGCCGCGCTCGACGTCCTCACGACGGGTACCGCGGAGAAGGAGACCGCAGTTCTCGCCGGCCCACGCCTCGTCCATCGACTTGTGGAACATCTCGATGCCGGTGACCGTGGTCTTCTGCGGGTCGCGGATACCGAGGATCTCGACCTCGGAGTTGATCGCGAGCTTGCCGCGCTCCACACGGCCGGTGACGACGGTACCGCGACCGGTGATGGTGAAGACGTCCTCGACGGGCATGAGGAAGGGCTTGTCGAGGTCGCGCTCCGGGGTCGGGATGTACTCGTCGACCGCGTCCATGAGCTCCTTGATCTTGCCGGCCCACTCCTCGTCGCCCTCGAGGGCCTTGAGGGCGGACACGCGGATCACGGGGGCGTTGTCGCCGTCGTAGTCCTGCGAGGACAGGAGCTCGCGGACCTCCATCTCGACGAGGTCGAGGAGCTCCTCGTCGTCCACCATGTCGGCCTTGTTGAGGGCGACGAGGAGGACCGGGACGCCGACCTGACGGGCGAGCAGGACGTGCTCGCGGGTCTGGGCCATCGGGCCGTCGGTGGCGGCGACCACGAGGATGGCGCCATCCATCTGGGCGGCACCGGTGATCATGTTCTTGATGTAGTCGGCGTGGCCGGGGGCGTCGACGTGGGCGTAGTGACGCGCGGCGGTCTGGTACTCGACGTGCGCGATGTTGATCGTGATACCGCGCTGGCGCTCCTCAGGAGCCTTGTCGATCTCGTCGAAGGGGGTGAAGGGGTTGAGTTCCGGGTACTCGTCGTGCAGGACCTTGGAAATCGCCGCGGTCAGCGTCGTCTTACCGTGGTCGACGTGTCCGATGGTGCCGATGTTGACGTGCGGCTTGGTCTTGTCGTACTTGGCCTTGGCCACTGGTGTCCTCCTGGACTCGGGTAGTTCTCTTCGTCGGGATACGACTGGGTCACATGCTAGCCGTGGTGACGCAGAGAGTCTCTACTGGTGAATTGTTGGAAATCTTACTGGAAAGGGCGTCACGGGTGCGAGCGCCCGGGACCTCCCGGGGGCCGGTCAGGAACCGTCCGGCCCCCGGGAGAGCCGGAGGGGTCACTCGCCCTTGGCCTTGGCGATGATCTCGTCGGCGACGTTCTTCGGGACCTCCGCGTAGGAGTCGAAGCTCATCGAGTACACGGCGCGGCCCTGCGTCTTGGAGCGCAGGTCGCCGACGTAGCCGAACATCTCGGACAGGGGCACGGCGGCCTTGACGACCTTGACGCCCTGGGCGTCCTCCATGGACTGGATCATGCCGCGGCGGGAGTTGAGGTCGCCGATGACGTCGCCCATGTACTCCTCGGGGGTGCGGACCTCGACGGCCATGACGGGCTCGAGGAGGACCGGGCTGGCCTTCTTCGCACCCTCCTTGAACGCCTGCGAGCCGGCGATCTTGAACGCCATCTCGGAGGAGTCGACCTCGTGGTAAGCACCGTCAAGGAGGGTCGCCTTGATGTCCACCATCGGGTAGCCGGCGAGGACGCCCGTCTGCATGGCGTCCTGGACGCCCGCGTCGACGGACGGGATGTACTCGCGCGGGACGCGGCCACCGGTGACGGCGTTGACGAACTCGTAGTGCGCCTGGTCCTCGTCGTCCTTGGACTTCTCCTCGTCCGTGAGGACGAGGGGCTCGAAGGACATCTGCACCTTCGCGAACTGGCCGGATCCACCAGTCTGCTTCTTGTGCGTGTAGTCGACCTTCTCGACCTTCTTGCGGATGGTCTCGCGGTAGGCGACCATCGGGTTACCGACGTTGGCCTCCACCTTGAACTCGCGGCGCATGCGGTCGACGAAGACGTCGAGGTGCAGCTCGCCCATACCGCCGATGACGGTCTGGCCGGTCTCCTCGTCGAGCTCGACCGTGAAGGTCGGGTCCTCCTCGGAGAGCTTCTGGATGGCGACGCCGAGCTTCTCCTGGTCGCCCTTGGTCTTGGGCTCGATGGCCACGTGGATGACCGGCGCCGGGAAGCTCATGGACTCGAGGATGACCGGGTCGTTCTGCGCGCAGAGCGTGTCACCGGTGGTGACGTCCTTGAGGCCGATGAAGGCGTAGATGTGGCCGGCGTGGGCCTGCTCGACCGGGTTCTCCTTGTTGGAGTGCATCTGGAAGAGCTTGCCGATGCGCTCCTTCTTGCCCTTGGTCGCGTTGAGGACCATGTCGCCCTGCGCGACCTTGCCGGAGTAGACGCGCACGTACACGAGCTTGCCGTAGAAGGGGTGCGTGGCGACCTTGAACGCCAGGGCGGAGAACGGGGCGTTCTCGTCCGCCTCGCGGGTGAGGACCGTCTCCTCGTCGCCGACGGCGTGGCCCTCGACGGCGGGGACGTCCAGCGGGGACGGGAGGTAGTCGAGGACGGCGTCGAGCATGGGCTGAACGCCCTTGTTCTTGAACGCGGAGCCCGCGAGGACCGGGAAGGCCTCGCCGGCGATGGTGAGCTTGCGGATGCCGCGCTTGAGCTCGGCGATCGTCAGCTCCTCGCCCTCGAGGTACTTCTCCATGAGCTCGTCGTCGGCCTCAGCGACGGTCTCGACGAGCTCGCTGCGCAGCTCCTCGGCCTTGGCCTGGAGCTCGGCGGGGATCTCCTCGTACTCGACGACGGAGCCGCGGGTCTCGACGCCGTCGGCGTCCTTCTCCGGGAAGCGGACGGCGCGCATCTCGAGCACGTCGACGACGCCGGAGAAGTCGTTCTCCGCACCGATCGGGAAGTTGAGGACGATCGGCGTCGCGTGGAGGCGGTCCTTGATCGTCTGGACCGAGTAGTCGAAGTCGGCGCCCAGCTTGTCCATCTTGTTGATGAAGCAGATGCGGGGGACGTTGTACTTGTCGGCCTGACGCCACACGGTCTCGGACTGGGGCTCGACGCCCTCCTTGCCGTCGAAGACGGCCACGGCACCGTCGAGCACTCGCAGGGAGCGCTCGACCTCCACCGTGAAGTCGACGTGCCCGGGGGTGTCGATGATGTTGATCTGGTTCTTCTTCCAGAAGCACGTCGTCGCGGCGGACGTGATCGTGATGCCGCGCTCCTGCTCCTGCTCCATCCAGTCCATCGTCGAGGCGCCGTCGTGGGTCTCGCCGATCTTGTAGTTGATGCCCGTGTAGAAGAGGATGCGCTCCGTCACGGTCGTCTTGCCGGCATCGATGTGGGCCATGATGCCGATGTTGCGGACCTTGGTGAGGTCGGTCAGCACGTCAAGTGCCACGAGTTGAGTCCTTCGTTCAGTGTGGTTGAGGAAGAAGAGCCGTCGGCCGGGGCCGCCGGGGGCGGACCCCGGCCGACGTTCTGCTGGTTACCAGCGGTAGTGGGCGAAGGCCTTGTTGGACTCGGCCATTCGGTGCATGTCCTCGCGACGCTTGACGGCGGCGCCGAGACCGTTGGACGCGTCCAGGATCTCGTTCATGAGGCGCTCGGTCATCGTGTTCTCGCGACGCTCGCGCGAGAAGTCGACGAGCCAGCGAAGGGCGAGGGTGGTGGCGCGGTTCGGGCGGACCTCCACCGGGACCTGGTAGGTCGCGCCGCCGACGCGGCGGGAGCGGACCTCGAGGGCCGGGCGGATGTTGTCCAGGGCGCGCTTGAGGACGGTGACCGGGTCCTGGTCCGTCTTGGCGCGGACGCCCTCAAGGGCTCCGTAGACGATGCGCTCGGCGGTGGACTTCTTGCCGTCGAGGAGGACGCGGTTGACGAGCTGGGTGACGACCGGCGAGCCGTAGACGGGGTCGACGACGAGCGGGCGCTTGGGGGCGGGACCCTTGCGAGGCATTACTTCTTCTCCTTCTTGGCGCCGTACTTGGAGCGCGCCTGGCCACGGCCCTTGACGCCCTGGGTGTCGAGGGCGCCGCGCACGATGTGGTAGCGGACACCGGGAAGGTCCTTCACACGACCGCCGCGGACGAGCACGATCGAGTGCTCCTGGAGGTTGTGCCCCTCACCGGGGATGTACGCGGTGACCTCGATGCCGGACGAGAGGCGCACGCGGGCGACCTTACGAAGGGCGGAGTTCGGCTTCTTCGGGGTCGTGGTGTACACGCGGGTGCACACGCCACGACGCTGCGGGCTGGCCTTGAGCGCCGGCGTCTTGGACGCCGCGCGCTTCGTCGAGCGGCCCTTGCGGACCAGCTGCTGGATGGTAGGCACTACTGATTCTCCATCTTGAAGTGCGTGGGACAGTTCTGCTGCCCTCGTGCCGCCCCCGCTCCCCTTACGGCGCACGTCGCCGCGGGTCTTGGGCCGGTGCGTCCCACGGACCCGTGGTCCGGACGCCCGGAGCCCCGCGGAGGGGCCCGTCGGTTCCCGCCGCGGCAGACCCGCGTGGCCGGCTGGGCCGGCTGGGAACGGAATGGAGAACGGCGACCCGCAAGGGGGCACCGAATGACACGATACCGGTGCACCTCGCCTCACCGCCAGGTCGCGACGGCCCCCGGGGCCGTGGTGCTCGACACCCCGCACCCGCGCGGGTGTCGGTCCCGACGACGGACGGCCCGTCACCCCGCGAGGGGTGACGGGCCCGCCGAGGGTCCGGTCCCGGGCGCCGGAGCCGCCCGGTCAGCGGGTCAGAACTGGTAGTCCTCGCCGCCGTGGAAGCCGGTGCGGAAGTCGTCGGAGAAGTCCGCGCGGAAGTCGCCGCCGAAGGAGAAGTCGTCCAGGGCGACCGACTCGCCGACGCCGAAGACGTCGTCGTTGTAGCCCGTGCGGGAGAAGACCTCCTGCTTGACCTCCTCGGTGGGCTCGACCTCGATGTCCGAGTAGCGGGACAGGCCCGTGCCGGCGGGGATGAGCTTACCGAGGATGACGTTCTCCTTGAGGCCCAGGAGCGGGTCGGACTTGCCGTTCATCGCGGCCTCGGTGAGGACGCGCGTCGTCTCCTGGAAGGAGGCGGCGGACAGCCAGGAGTCCGTGGCCAGCGAGGCCTTGGTGATGCCCATGAGCTCCGTACGCCCGGAGGCGGGCTTGCCGCCCTCGGCCATGACGCGGCGGTTCTCGGCGCGGAAGTTCATGACGTCCACCAGGTCGCCCTGAAGGAGGTTCGTGTCCCCCGCCTCGAGGATCGTCACGCGGCGCAGCATCTGGCGCACGATGACCTCGATGTGCTTGGAGTGGATGTCCACGCCCTGGGAGCGGTAGACCTCCTGGACCTCGTCCACGAGGTGGCGCTGGGTGGCGCCGACGCTGCGCAGGCGCAGGACCTTCTTGGGGTCGATCGGGCCCTCGGTGAGGGCGTCGCCCGGCTCCACGTGGTCGCCGTCGGTGACGAGGAGGCGCTGGCGGCGCGAGACGGGGACCACGAGGTCCTCCTCGCCGTCGTCGCGGGTGATGATGAGGCGCTTGCCCTCGGCGTCGTCCTCGATCTTGACCGTGCCAGCCGCCTCGGCCACGGCGGCCTCACCCTTCGGGGTCCGGGCCTCGAAGAGCTCCTGGACGCGGGGAAGACCCTGCGTGATGTCGGCGGCGCCGGCCGCACCACCGGTGTGGAAGGTACGCATGGTCAGCTGCGTGCCGGGCTCACCGATGGACTGGGCGGCGATGATGCCGACCGCCTCGCCGATGTCGACTCGCTTGCCGGAGGCCAGCGAGCGGCCGTAGCAGGCGGCGCAGGTGCCGACCTGGGAGTCGCAGGTGAGGACCGAGCGGCAGACGACCTCCTCGATCCCGGCCTCGATGGCGGCCTGGATCTCGGCGTCGCCGAGGTCGGTGCCCGCGGCGATGATGACGTTGCCGTCAGCGTCGACGGCGTCGCGCGCAAGCGTGGTGCCGTAGACGGTGGTGCCGAGGATCTCGCTGGGCTCCTTGACGCGCTCGCCGTCGATCTCCTTCCAGGAGAAGATCCGCTTGGTGAGGCCCTTGCGGGTGCCGCAGTCGTCCTCGCGAACGATGACGTCCTGGGAGACGTCGACGAGACGGCGGGTCAGGTAGCCGGAGTCGGCCGTGCGGAGCGCGGTGTCGGCGAGGCCCTTGCGGGCGCCGTGGGTCGCGATGAAGTACTCGAGGACGGACAGGCCCTCGCGGTAGTTCGACTTGATCGGGCGCTCGATGAGGCGCTGCTTCGGGTCGGCCACGAGGCCGCGCATGCCGGCGAGCTGGCGGATCTGGTCCCAGTTGCCTCGACCACCGGAGGACACCATCTGGAAGACGGTGTTGCGCTCGGGGAAGTTCTCGCGCATGGCGTCGGCGACCTCGTTGGTGGCCTTCGTCCAGATGTCGATGAGGGAGGAGTAGCGGTCCTCCTCGGTGAGCGCACCGAGCTCGAACTGCTCCTCGATCTCGGCGGCCTCGGCCTCGTAGCGGGCGAGGATCTCCGGCTTGGAGGCGGGGGAGACGACGTCCGCGAAGGCGACGGTGATACCGGACCAGGTGGACCAGTGGAAGCCGTTGGACTTGAGCGCGTCCAGCGAGGCGGCGACGTCCACGCGCGGGTAGGACTCGGCCAGGGTGTTGATGATGTTCCCCAGCTTCTTCTTGTCCACCACGTAGTTGACGTACGGGAAGGACTCCGGAAGACCGGTGTTGAAGATCGCGCGGCCGAGCGAGGTGCGCAGCGTGATCGGGTCGCCATCCTCGTAGCCCTCGGGGGCCTCCCAGTCCTCGGGGGGCGTGATGCCCTCCTCGAAGCGGATGTCGGCCGTGGCGTTCATGTCGAGGAAGCCGAAGTCGTGGGCCATGATCGCCTCCGCGAAGGAGGAGAAGGCCGGGACGACCTCGTTGCCCTCGGCGTCCTTGAAGACCTCGACGGCCGGGTCCGGCGTGTTCGTGAGGTAGTAGGTTCCGATGATCATGTCCTGCGAGGGCATGGTGACGGGGCGGCCGTCGGAGGGCTTGAGGATGTTGTTGCTCGAGAGCATGAGGACGCGGGCCTCGGCCTGCGCCTCGGCGCCCAGCGGCAGGTGGATCGCCATCTGGTCGCCGTCGAAGTCGGCGTTGAAGGCGCCGCACACGAGCGGGTGGAGCTGCATGGCCTTGCCCTCGATGAGCTGCGGCTCGAAGGCCTGGATGCCCAGGCGGTGCAGCGTGGGGGCGCGGTTGAGAAGCACCGGGTGCTCGCGGATGACCTCGGCCAGGACGTCCCACACCTTGGGGTTCTGGCGCTCGACCATGCGCTTGGCGGCCTTGACGTTCTGGGCCTCCTTGAGCTCGACGAGGCGCTTCATGACGAAGGGCTTGAAGAGCTCGAGCGCCATGACGCTCGGCAGGCCGCACTGGTGCAGCTTGAGCTGGGGGCCGACGACGATGACCGAACGGCCCGAGTAGTCGACGCGCTTGCCCAGGAGGTTCTGGCGGAAGCGGCCCTGCTTGCCCTTGAGCATGTCGGAGAGGGACTTGAGCGGCCGGTTGCCGACGCCCGTGACCGGGCGCCCGCGACGGCCGTTGTCGAACAGGGCGTCGACGGCGTCCTGCAGCATGCGCTTCTCGTTGTTGACGATGATCGTCGGGGCGCCGAGGTCCATCAGCCGCTTGAGGCGGTTGTTGCGGTTGATGACGCGGCGGTAGAGGTCGTTGAGGTCGGAGGTCGCGAAGCGGCCGCCGTCCAACTGGACCATGGGGCGCAGGTCCGGCGGGATGACCGGGATGTTGTCCAGCACCATCGCCTCGGGCGCGGTACCGGTGATCCGGAACGCGTTGATGACCTTGAGGCGCTTGATGGCGCGGGTCTTGCGCTGGCCGGAGCCGTTGGCGACGATCTCGGAGAGGGACTCGGCCTCGGCGTCCAGGTCGAAGGTGCGCAGGCGGGACTGGATGGCCTCCGCACCCATGGCGCCCTTGAAGTAGATGCCGTAGTCCGCGACCATGTCGCGGTACAGGACCTCGTCGCCCTCGAGGTCTCCGACCTTGAGGGACACGAAGCGGTCCCACACCTTGTCCATGTGCTCGAGGGTGCGGGTGTTCTTGCGGCGCAGGGCGCCCATCTCGCGCTCGGCCGTCTTGCGGAGCTTGTCGCGCTGGGCCTGGTCGGCGCCCTCGGCCTCGAGCTGGGCGAGGTCCTCCTCGAGGCGCTTCTGGCGCGCCTCGACGTCGGCCTCGCCGGCCTCCTCGACGTGCTGCTTCTTGACCTCGAGCTCGGCGCGGAGCGACGGGAGGTCGTCGTGGCGCCCCTCCTCGTCGACCTCGGTCACCATGTAGGCGGCGAAGTAGATGACCTTCTCGAGGTCCTTCGGCGCCAGGTTGAGCAGGTAGCCCAGGCGCGAGGGGACGCCCTTGAAGTACCAGATGTGGGTCACGGGCGCGGCCAGCTTGATGTGGGCCATGCGCTCGCGGCGGACCTTGGAGCGGGTCACCTCGACGCCGCAGCGCTCGCAGACGATGCCCTTGTAGCGCACGCGCTTGTACTTGCCGCAGGCGCACTCCCAGTCACGGGTGGGGCCGAAGATCTTCTCGCAGAACAGTCCGTCCTTCTCCGGCTTGAGGGTGCGGTAGTTGATGGTCTCGGGCTTCTTGACCTCACCGTGGGACCAGGACTTGATGTCCTCAGCGGTGGCGAGGCCGAGCTGGATCCTGTCGAAGACGTTGGCGTCGAGCACAGTTCCTACTTCCGAATGAAATGTCAGCTCAGGTGTCTGTGGGGGCTGCCCGCCGTCGTGGTTCCACGACGACGGCGGGGCCCGTGGGCTCCCGGGAGGGGCGGGCGCGGCTCAGGTGGTGAGCCGCTCCCCCGCCCCTCGACCGGGGCCTGTGGGTTCGGTCAGATCTCGTCGACCGTCGAGGCGGTGGCGCCGCCCGGGCGGCGGCCCAGGTCGAAGCCGAGCTCCTCGGAGGCGCGGCGGCCGTCGTCGTCCGTGTCGTCCAGGCCGATGACGTTGCCCTCGTGGTCGAGCGCCTCGACGTTCAGGCAGAGCGACTGCATCTCCTTCATGAGCACCTTGAAGGACTCGGGGATGCCGGGGTCGGGGATGTCCTCGCCCTTGACGATGGCCTCGTAGACCTTGACGCGACCGTTCACGTCGTCGGACTTGACGGTGAGGATCTCCTGGAGGGCGTGGGCGGCGCCGTACGCCTCCATGGCCCACACCTCCATCTCGCCGAAGCGCTGACCACCGAACTGGGCCTTACCACCGAGCGGCTGCTGGGTGATCATCGAGTATGGGCCGGTGGAGCGGGCGTGGATCTTGTCGTCCACCAGGTGGTGGAGCTTGAGGATGTACATGTAGCCGACCGAGATCGGGTACGGGAAGGGCTCGCCGGAGCGGCCGTCGAAGAGACGGGCCTTGCCGTTGGGCTGGACGAGCTGGACGCCGTCGCGGTTCGGGAGCGTGGAGTCCAGCAGACCCATGAGCTCGTCGTCGCGGACGCCGTCGAACACCGGGGTGGCGACGGGCGTGCGCGGCTCGGCCTTGACGCCGTCCTCGGGCAGGCGGACGGCCCACTCCTCGCCGGCCTCGCGGGCGGCGGTGGCGTCCCAGCCGCGGGAGGCGACCCAGCCGAGGTGCAGCTCGAGGACCTGGCCGACGTTCATGCGGCTCGGCACGCCGAGCGGGTTGAGGATGACGTCGACCGGGGTGCCGTCGGCGAGGAAGGGCATGTCCTCGATCGGGTTGATCTTGGAGATGACGCCCTTGTTGCCGTGGCGGCCGGAGAGCTTGTCGCCGACCGTGATCTTGCGGCGCTGGGCGATGTAGACGCGGACCATGCGGTTGACGCCGGCGGGCAGCTCGGCGTCCTCACTGGAGGCGTCGAACTCGCGCACGCCGGTGACGATGCCGTACTCGCCGTGCGGGACGCGCAGGGAGGTGTCGCGGACCTCGCGGGCCTTCTCACCGAAGATGGCGCGCAGCAGGCGCTCCTCGCTGGTCAGCTCGGTCTCGCCCTTCGGGGTGACCTTGCCGACGAGGATGTCGCCGGAGCGGACCTCGGCGCCGATGCGGATGATGCCGCGCTCGTCGAGGTTGGCGAGGGTCTCCTCGGAGACGTTCGGGATGTCCCGGGTGATCTCCTCGGCACCGAGCTTGGTGTCACGGGCGTCGACCTCGTGCTCCTCGATGTGGATCGAGGTGAGCAGGTCCTCGGAGACGACCCGCTGGGACACGATGATGGCGTCCTCGTAGTTGAGGCCCTCCCAGGTCATGAAGGCGACGAGGAGGTTCTGGCCGAGGGCGAGGTCGCCGCCCTCGGTGGCGGGGCCGTCGGCGAGAACGGACCCCTCCTCGACGCGCTCGCCCTCGTTCGCGACGACGATCTGGTTGTAGCAGTTGCCCTGGTTGGAGCGGCGGAACTTCGCGACCTTGTAGACGGTCTCGGTGCCGTCGTCGTTGGCCACGCGGACGAAGTCGGCGCAGACCTCGGTGACGACGCCGCCCTTGGTGGCGACGAGGACGTCGCAGGCGTCGACGGCGGTGCGGCGCTCCATGCCCGTGCCCACGAGCGGGGCGTCGGGGCGGATGAGCGGCACGGCCTGGCGCTGCATGTTGGCGCCCATGAGGGCTCGGTTCGCGTCGTCGTGCTCGAGGAACGGGATGAGCGAGGTGCCCACGGAGACCATCTGGCGGGGCGAGACGTCCATGAGGTCGACCTGCGAGGCCTCGACGAGCGCCGGCTCGCCGCCGGTGACGCGGCAGAGCACGTGGTCCTCGGCGAAGTGGTTGTCGTCGGTCAGCTCGACGTTCGCCTGGGCGATGACGTGGCGGTCCTCGTCGTCTGCCGTGAGGTAGTGCGTCTCGTCGGTGACGAGCCCGTCCTTGACCACGCGGTAGGGCGTCTCGATGAAGCCGAAGGGGTTGACGCGGGCGTAGGTCGCCAGCGAGCCGATGAGGCCGATGTTCGGTCCCTCAGGGGACTCGATGGGGCACATGCGGCCGTAGTGCGAGGTGTGGACGTCGCGGACCTCCATGGAGGCGCGCTCGCGCGAGAGGCCACCGGGACCCAGCGCGGACAGGCGGCGCTTGTGCGTCATGCCGGCCAGCGGGTTGTTCTGGTCCATGAACTGCGAGAGCTGGGAGGTTCCGAAGAACTCCTTGATCGCGGCGGTCACGGGCCGGATGTTGATGAGGGTGTTCGGCGTGATGGCCTCGACGTCCTGGGTCGTCATGCGCTCGCGCACCTGACGCTCCATGCGGCTCATGCCGGTGCGGACCTGCGACTGGATGAGCTCACCGACCTGGCGGATGCGGCGGTTGCCGAGGTGGTCGATGTCGTCGTACTCGACGGCGATGTCGGTGATCTCGCCGTTGCGGACACCCTCGACGGTCTCGGCGCCGGCGTGCAGCGAGAGGAGGTACTTGAGTGCCGCGACGATGTCCTCGATGCGGAGGACGGACTCGGTGAGGTCGGCGGTGAGGCCGAGCTTCTTGTTGATCTTGTAGCGGCCGACCTTGGCGAGGTCGTAGCGCTTGGCGTTGAAGTAGAAGTTCTCCAGGAGGGTCCGGCCGGCCTCGACGCTCGGCGGCTCGCCCGGACGGATCTTCTTGTAGATGTCCAGGAGGGCCTCGTCCTGCGTGGTGACCTTGCGGTCCTCGTCGAGGGCGGAGGTGAGGACCGGGTAGTCCTTGAACTCCTCGCGGATCTCGGCCTCGTCCATGCCCAGGGCGAGGAGGAAGACCGTGATGTCCTGCTTGCGCTTGCGGTCGACGCGGACGGCGACGTGGTCGTTCTTGTCGACCTCGAACTCGAGCCAGGCGCCGCGCGAGGGGATGAACTTGACGTTGTAGACGTACTTGTCCGTCGACTTCTCCGTGGTGCGCTCGAAGTAGACGCCCGGGGAGCGGACGAGCTGGGAGACGACGACGCGCTCGGAGCCGTTGACGATGAAGGTGCCCTTGCCGGTCATGAGCGGGAAGTCGCCCATGAAGACCGTCTGCGACTTGATCTCGCCGGTCTGGAAGTTCTCGAAGTCGGCGACGACGTAGAGGGGCGCGGAGTAGGTGAGGTCCTTCTCCTGGCACTCCTCGGCCGTGTACTTCGGCTCCTCGAAGCGGTGGTCGTGGAACGAGAGGGCCATGGTCTCGCCGAAGTCCTCGATGGGGGAGATCTCGTCGAAGATCTCCTCGAGGCCGCTCGTCTCGGGCAGGGAGCCCGGGCGCTCGGCGTTGGCGGCGTCCACGCGGGCGCGCCACTTCTCGTTCCCGACGAGCCAGTCGAAGCTCTCGGTCTGCAGGGCGAGGAGGTTCGGGGCCTGCATGGGCTCCGGGATCTTCGCAAAATTGATACGACGCGACGCGGTACGGGCGGCGATGTCAGCGGCAGTAGGTGCGTAGGTGCGCGAGGCAGCCAAAGGGGGATCCTTCCCTCATCTCGGGGATCACACTGCGTACACTGTCGGTACCGGCTGCGCCGTTCCAACGCTCTCCCAGCCTGAGGGCCTGAGCGTCGGGCAACGTCTGAAATGCCAGTACACACAATGGACGCAAAGCGCTAGCGTACACGGCCGCTACACCACGATCCATGGCTCGCCGCTATTGGTTCTTGCGATTCACGCCACAGCCGGGCATACTGCCCCGTTCCGTACCGGTGGCGTCGGGTCCGCGAGGCGCAGGCGCTCCGCAGAGCGCGCACCCGTCCAGCGCTCCCCCGTCGCGCCCCGGGCCCGGCCCCCGTTCCCCAGTCCCTCATTCCCCAGGCCCTCGACGAACCGCCGTGGACCCCTGGCCGCACGCAGGACGAGGCCCCGTCCACCGGGAGGTGGACGGGGCCTCGTCGCGATGAGGGTCCCCTGCCGCGGTCGGGTCCGACCTCAGCGGTCGGCGCCCGACGGCGTCGGGGAGGGGCTCACTTGAGGGTGACGGTGGCGCCGGCGCCCTCGAGCTGCTCCTTGGCCTTCTCGGCGGTCTCCTTGTTGGCGCCCTCGAGGACGGCCTTGGGAGCACCGTCGACGAGGTCCTTGGCCTCCTTCAGGCCGAGGGAGGTCAGGGCGCGCACCTCCTTGATGACCTGGATCTTCTTGTCGCCAGCGGCCTCGAGAATGACGTCGAACTCGTCCTTCTCCTCGGCGGCGGCCTCGCCGCCGGCGGCGGGGGCGCCGGCAACGGCAACGGCGGCCGGAGCGGCAGCGGTGACGTCGAAGGTCTCCTCGAAGGCCTTGACGAACTCGGACAGCTCGATGAGGGTGAGCTCCTTGAAGGCCTCGATGAGCTCGTCGGTGGTCAGCTTCGCCATGATGGGCGTTCCTTCCTGGAAATGGGGTCCTGCACCGTCTTTGTTCTCAGCACAGGGTGAGTTGGATGGGGGTGACGCGAGTGGCCGTCAGGCCGCCTGCTCCTGCTTGTCGCGCAGGGCGTCGACAGTGCGGACCGCCTTGGAGGCGGGCGCAGCGAAGAGGTACGCGGCCTTGGACAGGGACGCCTTCATGGCGCCCGCAGCCCTGGCGAGCAGAACCTCACGGGACTCGAGCGACGCGAGCTTCTCGACGGCGGCGGCGTCCAGGACGTTGCCGTCCATGAGACCGCCCTTGACGACGAGCTGCTCGTTGTCCTTGGCGAAGTCACGCAGGGCCTTGGCGGCCTCCACCGGCTCGCCGGTGACGAAGGCGAGGGCCGTGGGGCCCTTGAGGTCGTCGGCGATGCCCTCGAAGCCCGCCTGGCGGGCGGCGATGGTGGCAAGCGTGTCCTTCACCACGGCGTACTCGGCGTTACCGGCGAGGGAACGACGCAGCTCCTTGAGCTGGGCGACGCTGAGCCCGCGGTACTCAGTCAGCAGGACGGCGTCGGACTGACGGAACTTGTCCGTGAGCTCGGCGACCGCCGCTTCCTTCTCAGGCCGTGCCATGGGCCCTCCTTCCGTGGTCATCCGCAGGGCCCACTGACGGAAGAAGCCCCGCGCCGGTGGCACGGGGCTCGCACTCCGCTCACGCGGAAGGATCTCGTCTCACCTGCGCCGGCCCCGACGTCTTCGGACTTGGTCCCGGCCCTCCTCGGAGGGCCAGGAGACCTGCGGTCTTTGGCAGGGCTCAACGTAACCACGCCGTCGGGTTGTGGGGCAAGGCTGACGGTCTCCACAGGGCGGTGCGATCGGTCACGCACCGGCGACGCCCGTGGCAGACTGCCGCCGTGCTGGCTCTCCTGCTCGTCTGGGCGGCGGCATGGACCGCCGTCACCGCCGCCCCGCTGCGCCGCTGGGCGCTGCGGTACGCCGTGTCGCGCCCGCAGGGCGAGCGAGTCCGGCGCCGCGCCCTCTCCCCCATGAGCGCCGTCGTCGCCGTGGGAGCGATGACGGCGCTCACGGTCGCGCTGAGCACCAGCGCCGGCAGTCCGTGGGCCGGCGCCGCCGCGGTTCCGGTCCTCGCGGTCCTCACGCTGGCGGCCTTGACTGACGTCGCGGCCCACCTGCTGCCCAACAGGCTCCTGGGAGCGGCGACCGCCTGGCTCCTCGTCTGCGGCGCGGGCGCCACCCTCGCGAGTCCTGGGACGGCCCACCTCGCAGCCGTCTCCCTCGCGTGCGGCGCGGCCACAGGAGTCCTCGCGGGCTTCGCCGCGGCAGCACCGCGCGGCACCGGCCTGGGCATGGGCGACGTCAAGATGCTCACCGTCCTCGCCCTCTGGTTGGGATGGTTCGGTCCGACCGCCGTGTGGACGGGCATCGTCCTCGGGTTCCTCGTCGCCGGTCTCACGGCCCTGGCACTCGTCCTGGTGCGCCGCGCCGGCCGCCGTGACCCGATCGCGCTAGGACCGTCGCTGCTCGCGGGCGCCGTGCTGGCGTGGGCGGCAGCGCTGACACCCTGACGGGCCGGGCCGAGGCCCGGAGCGGCTCCCACCTCGGTCGGAGCAGCCCGGCCAGGGCTCGCTGCGGGCCGAGACCGAGGACGACGACGTCACCGTGCGCGTCCACCACGACGGCGCCGGCCGCCTCCCGGGTGGGAGACGACCGGCGCCGGTGCGCCCCGAGCGGGGCGCTGCGAGGCTGTCAGGCCTTGGTGACGTCCAGCGGGATGCCGGGGCCCATCGTCGTGGCCATGGTGGCCTTGAGGATGTAGCGGCCCTTCGAGGTCGCGGGCTTGAGGCGCAGGATCTCGTCGAGGGCGGCCTGGAAGTTCTCCGCGAGCTGCTGCTCGGTGAAGGAGGACTTGCCGATGATGAAGTTGAGGTTGGAGGCGCGGTCGACGCGGAACTCGATGCGGCCGCCCTTGATGTCGGAGACGGCCTTGGCGACGTCCATGGTGACGGTGCCGGTCTTCGGGTTCGGCATGAGGCCACGGGGACCGAGCACGCGGCCGAGGCGGCCGACCTTGCCCATGAGGTCCGGGGTGGCGACGGCGGCGTCGAAGTCGGTGTAGCCCGCGGCGACCTTCTCGATGAGCTCGTCGCCGCCGACCTCGTCGGCTCCGGCGTCGAGCGCCTGCTGGGCGCGGTCGCCCTGGGCGAAGACGATCACTCGGGCGGTCTTACCGGTACCGTGCGGCAGGGACACGGTGCCTCGCACCATCTGGTCGGCCTTGCGAGGGTCCACCCCGAGGCGAAGGACGACGTCCACGGTGGAGTCGAACTTCGTCACGGAGGTCTTCTTGGCCAGCTTCACGGCCTCGGCCGGGGTGTAGAGGATCCCGGACTGGATCTTCTCAGCGGCGGCGCGGTAGGCCTTGCTGCGCTTGGTCATCTGCTTCTCCTTGCAGTCGTGGTGAACGGGCCGCGCAGGCCCTTCCACGGTTCTTGTCTGTGGGGGTGTCGGTGCTCGTGAGCGAAGGGGCTCAGGCGTCGACGGTGATGCCCATGGAGCGGGCGGTGCCGGCGATGATCTTGGAGGCGGCCTCGACGTCGTTGGCGTTGAGGTCGGCCATCTTCGACTCGGCGATCTCGCGGACCTGGGCCTGGGTCAGGTGACCGACCTTGTCCGTGTGCGGGGTCGAGGAGCCCTTGGCCACACCGGCGGCCTTCTTGATGAGCTCGGCGGCCGGCGGGGTCTTGGTGATGAAGGTGAAGCTGCGGTCCTCGTAGACGGTGATCTCCACGGGGATGACGTTGCCGCGCTGCGACTCGGTCGCGGCGTTGTACGCCTTGCAGAACTCCATGATGTTGACGCCGTGCTGACCGAGCGCGGGGCCGATCGGCGGGGCGGGGTTGGCGGCGCCGGCCTGGATCTGGAGCTTGATCAGCCCGGCGACCTTCTTCTTGGGGGCCATGTGTATGGGTCCTTCTTGTCCGGAGCGCTGCACGCCTGCCGTGCAGCGGTGGGGCACGTCCCACGGACGTGCGCGCGCACGAGGACCGATCTTAGCCCCGCTGGTGGAGCCGGACCGCGCCCGGTGCGCGGGATCACAGGCTCAGTGCCTGTGAGACGCGACGCCGGCGACCGCCCCGGTCGGGGCCGGTCGCCGGCGTCGCGTTGGCTGCGTGCTCAGATCTTGGCGACCTGGTTGAAGGAGAGCTCGGCCGGGGTGTCGCGCCCGAAGAGCGAGATGAGGACCTGGAGCTTCTGGGTGTCCGGGTGGATCTCCGAGATCGTGGCGGGGAGCGACTCGAAGGGGCCGTCGGTCACGATGACGGACTCGCCGGCCTCGAAGGCGACCTCGAAGACCTGACCGCCGGCCGAGATCTGGCTGCCCTCGCCGGACTCCAGCGGCGCGGCCTGGGCCTCGGCCTGCTGGGCGGCGACCTCCTCGGGGGTGGGGCCGAGCTGGGAGAGGGCCTCCTCGAAGGTGAGCGGGACCGGGTTGTAGCGGTCGCCGACGAAGCCGGTGACGGCCGGGGTGTCCTTGATGGTGCGCCACACGCGGTCGGAGGTCTCCGGGTCGTCGAGGTCCATGCGGACGAAGACGTAGCCGGGGATCCGGACGCGGGACACCTCCTTCTTCTTGCCCGCGTTCTTGACCTCGATGACCGTCTCCATGGGGACGGTGGCGTCGAAGACGTAGTCCTCGAGCTCGAAGTTCTCGGCCCGTGCCATGATGTCGGCGGCGACGCGGCGCTCGTAGCCGGAGTAGGTGTGCAGGACGTACCACTCGCCGGGGAGGGAGGAGAGCCGCTTGCGGAACTCCTCGACGGGATCGACCGCGGGGGCGGCCTCCTCTGTCGGCTCCTCAGCGGACTCGGCGGGGGCGTCGACGGCGTCCTCGGTCTCGACCTCGGCAGTCTCGAGGGCCTCGTCCTGGCCCTCCTGGGCCTGGGTCTCGGGCTGGTCGGCGTCGAGGACGGCGGCCTCGTCGTCGGCGGTCTCGGCGGAGAAGGTCTCCTCGGACACGGTGTACCTGCTTTCAGTGACGGATGAGTCGGCGGGCTCGAGGACTGCGGGCGCTGCCGGAGCGGCTCCCGTGGTCCTGCTCAGTGAAGGGGCCTCAGGCGAGCGCCCACATGATGAGGCGGTCGAAGGCGACGTCGAGGACGCCGGTGAAGGCCATGATGGCGATGATGAAGACGACGACCACGACGAAGTAGGTCCACAGCTCGTTGCGCGTCGGCCAGACGACCTTGCGGAGCTCGTCAATGACCTGCTTGAAGAAGAGCACGATGCCCGCGAAGAAGCCGCGCTTCTTCTGCTGCGTGCCCTTGGCGACGGTCGCGCCTTCGCTCATGCTCGGGATCCTCGGGGTCGACAGTTCGGTCTGCGCCCTCGCGGGCGAGAGAGACGGAACCGACGGGATCTCCCGACAGATCCGCCGTTCTCAGCAGGGCAGGCGGGACTCGAACCCACAACCGCCGGTTTTGGAGACCGGTGCGCTACCAATTGCGCCACTGCCCTTCAGCGGAAACTGATCATGCCACACGCTACCCGCCAGGGGAAATCAGGCCCAGGTGGGCTGCGACACGTCCCCGGGAAGGGAGGGCTGCCCGGTCCGCGCCTCCTGGAGGAGCGGACCGACCCGCCGACGCCTCACGGCCGAAGGAGACTCAGCCGGAGGTTCAGGTGCCGAACGCGCCTGCGCGCAACGGGGCCCCGTGGGACCATGACGGGGTGAGTACCGCACCCAGGAGCCGAGTCTCCGCCCGTCTTGCTGCCATCGCCCCCTCCGCGACGCTCGCCGTCGACGCCAAGGCCAAGGCCCTCAAGGCCGCGGGCCGGCCGGTCATCGGCTTCGGCGCCGGTGAGCCGGACTTCCCCACGCCGGACTACATCGTCGAGGCCGCCGTCGCGGCCGCGAAGGACCCGGCCAACCACAAGTACTCCCCCGCCAAGGGCCTGCCCGTCCTGCGCGAGGCCATCGCCGCGAAGACCCTGCGAGACTCCGGCTACGCGGTCTCCCCCGACGACGTCCTCGTCACCAACGGCGGCAAGCAGGCCGTCTTCCAGGCCTTCGCCTCCGTCGTCGACCCGGGCGACGAGGTCCTCCTGCCCACTCCGTACTGGACCACCTACCCCGAGGTCATCGCCCTCGCCGGCGGCACCACCGTCGAGGTCTTCGCCGGCGCGGACCAGGGCTACAAGGTCACCGTCGAGCAGCTCGAGGAGGCGCGCACGGAGCGCACCAAGGTCCTCCTCCTGTGCTCGCCGTCCAACCCGACCGGTGCCGTCTACGCGCCCGCCGAGCTCACCGCCATCGGCGGGTGGGCCCTCGAGCACGGCATCTGGGTCATCACCGACGAGATCTACGAGCACCTCCTCTACGACGGCGCCGAGACCGCGCACGTCGTCAAGCTGGTCCCCGAGCTCGCGGACCAGACGATCGTGCTGAACGGCGTCGCGAAGACCTACGCGATGACCGGCTGGCGCGTGGGCTGGATGATCGGCCCCTCCGACGTCGTCAAGGCAGCGACCAACTTCCAGTCGCACCTGACGAGCAACGTCGCCAACGTCTCCCAGCGCGCCGCCCTGGCCGCTGTCTCCGGCGACCTGGCCACCGTCAACGAGATGCGGACGGCCTTCGACCGCCGTCGCCGCCTCATCGTGGACCTGCTCTCGCACATCGACGGTCTCGCGGTGCCGGTGCCCCAGGGCGCCTTCTACGTCTACCCGAGCGTCGAGGGCCTCGTCGGCCGCACGCTGCGCGGCACGACGATCGACTCCTCCGCGACGCTCGCCGGCCTCATCCTCGAGCACGCCGAGGTCGCCGTCGTCCCGGGCGAGGCCTTCGGCCCCTCCGGATTCCTCCGCCTGTCCTACGCGACGAGCGACGACGCCATCACCGAGGGCGTCACCCGGATGCAGAGGCTCCTCGCCGAGGTCGAGTGAGCCGCGACGTCCGGTGCCTCCTCGAGCGGGCACCGGACGTCCACGCACCAACGTCCAGGCACGACGGAGGGGGCCGTACCCGATCGGGTACGGCCCCCGCCGTCGTGCCGGCCGGGCTGCGAGGACGGTCCGCTCGCTGGTCGCGACCGCGGTCAGCGCAGCGAGGTGTCGGCGACCTCGGGCACCGAGGTGAAGTCGTCCCCGGCGCGGCGCAGGTGCGGGTCCTGCGAGAGGTACGCCTTGGTCTCGCGGGCGATGAGGCCCGAGAGCAGGAGCAGGCCGAAGAGGTTCGGGATGGCCATGGGACCGTTCGCGATGTCCGCGAAGGTCCACACGTCGGTGAGCTCGGTGACCGTGCCGATGAAGGTCTGGGTCATGGACACCATGCCCTGGCGCGCGGGGTGGTTCGTCTTCGCGGCCGCCGCGGCGATGGCGGCTGAGCCCATGCCGGACTCGTTGGAGAAGATGCCGCGGGCGACGCCGTACTGGATCGCCAGCATGAGCGTGGAGCCGGCGAAGCCGCCGGTGGCGCCCTGCGCGGTGAAGGCGTCGTGGAAGACCATGCCGAGGGCGCGGGGGATGCCGGAGACGTTGACGGCGCGGATGTAGAGGCAGCCGCCGAGGTAGAAGACGATCATCATGGGCACGAAGCCGGCCGTCACCTTGCCGATGGACTCGATGCCCCCCAGGAGCACGGCGCCGACGCACAGGGCGAGGACGAGGCCGACGGCCCAGCCGCTCCATCCGAAGGAGTTGGCGGGCTGAGCGGCCACCGCGTTGGACTGCGTCATGCAGCCGATGCCGAAGGAGGCCAGGACGGCCGAGCAGGCGAAGAAGATCGAGAGGACCCTGCCGGGTGTGCCCTTGATGGCCTCGCGCAGGTGGTACTGGGGGCCGCCGGACTGCTGGCCGTTGGCGTCCGTGGTGCGGAAGCGGACGGCGAGGAAGGCCTCGGAGTACTTCGAGGCCATGCCGAAGATCGCGGTGACCCACATCCAGAACAGGGCGCCGGGGCCGCCCATGTGGATGGCGGTGGCGACGCCGACGATGTTGCCGACGCCGACGGTGGCGGCGAGCGCCGTCGTGAGCGCCTGGTAGTGGGAGATGTCGCCCTCGGCGCTGACGGCCTCACCGCCGCCGTCGCGCTGGAGGAAGGCGAAGCGCAGGGCGGGGCCGAGCTTGCGCAGCTGGAGGCCGCGCAGGCGCCAGGTGAGGACGATGCCGGTGCCGAGGAGGAGCGGGATGAGGAGGTACTTGCTCAGATGAAGGAGTCGACGGCGCTCAGGCCGTCGGAGAAGGAGACCGGCGCGATCGCCGGCGCGACGAGGGTTGAGGTCGTGAGCACGGGCCTGCCCTTTCGGCCCTTGGGATGGGGATGGGGATGGGGGCGGGTGTAGTGCCGGCAGGGTGGCAGCGCCACGTGTCGTTCACATGTCGCGTGCCACACGGGCGTGTGACACGGAGGGTCGAGGGAGCGGCTCCGCACGGGCCGATGGGCTCGATCCCGGACCGGCCGGGTCGTGCCCACCCAGGTGCCGAGCCTCTCAGTGGGCGCCGCGTCGCGCCTGGATCTCGCGGGCCTGCGCCAGCCACGACTCGGCGCGGGCGAGACGGCCCTCGGCGTCGGGGCGCCACGGGCCGCCGTCCTCGCGGCGGGCGCCAGCGACGAGGGAGAGGACCACCCCGGCGCAGCGCGCCCGTAGGGCCACCGGGTCCACCTGCCGCTCGGCGAGCTCCGTCCAGCGCTCGAGGACCGGGCGCACGTGCGGGTACGAGGCCGGTGCGAGGTGGTCGAGGACGCTCACGTGCCCGAGCAGGCACGCGAGGTCGTCGACGCGGCGGCCGGGCCCGAGGGAGTCGACGTCGAGGAGGCTCGCGACGCCCTCGCCCTCCATGAGGACGTTCGCCTCGTAGAAGTCGCCGTGGACCGGCACGAGCGGGCCGGCGTCCGTCGCGGCCATGAGCTGCTCGACGCCGTCGGCGACGGCGCGGGCCCGGGCGGCGTGCTCGGGCAGGACCGTGGCGGCTGCGTGGGCGTAGTGACGGGCGCGCTCGGACCAGGCGGGGTGGGCGGAGAGCTGGAGGGCGGAGGCCGGCAGGGCGTCGAGGAGCCCCGTCAGCGAGGCGAAGACACGGGTCGCCTGCTCGCGGTCCATGCCCCGTGAGAGGAGCCCGGACAGCGGGACGCCGGCGCCGGTGGACAGGAGGACGAGGCCGTCGGGGTCGTCGCGCAGGACCGCGGGCGCGGGGACGCCGGCGGCCCGCAGCATGCGGTGACGCTCGGCGAAGGCGGCGGAGTGCTCCGGTCGCAGGACCTTGGCGTAGGACGTCGAGGAGTCCGGGTAGGTGACGCGGACGACGGCGCGGCGCGTGGGCCGGTAGGCGACCATCGTGGCCTTGACGGCGACGCCGAGGCGGCGCGAGAGCATCGACGGGGTGCAGGCGACCGCGAGCGCGGGGAGCTCTGGGTCCGCGGGGTGCCGCCAGACGTGGACGACCGGTCCGTCCCCGCCCGTGGGGGCGACGCGCGTCAGGCCCGTGGCGTTCGGGTTGGACAGGCGCGCTGTGGTGGCGCAGAGGTACTCGGTGACCTGGCGTCTCCCGGGGGCGGCGACGACGGCGGTGTAGCCGATGCTCACCCCGGCGCCGGGGCGGTGGTGGACGGAGTGGACCTCCCAGCTGACGAGCTGCTGCCCGGTGGGCGCGAGGGCGGCCGAGAGGACCGAGGCGGCGCGCGGTCCGGTGAGGAGAGCGACCTCCTCCGGCTCGAGTCGTGCCTGCGCGTTGCTCATGGGCACAGTGTGCCCCACGCGGCCCGCGCGCCGGGGTCATCGGGCAGGGCGCGCCTGCGCCCGTGGGAGAATCCCGGCATGCGCGACCTGTCGAAGCTTCCCAAGGCGCACCTGCACCTCCACTTCACGGGCTCGATGCGCCTGGACACGCTCGTCGACCTGGCCCAGGCGTCGCGCACGCGACTGCCCCCCTCGATCATGGACGGCGACCCGCTGCGGGTACCGGCCGACCACCGCGGCTGGTTCCGCTTCCAGCGCTCCTACGACACCGCGAGGCAGCTCGTGACGGACGAGGAGACGATGCGGAGGATCGTCCTCGAGGCGGCCCTGGACGACGCTGCGGAGGGCTCGCGCCGCCTCGAGATCCAGGTGGACCCGACCTCCTACGCGCCCTTCGTCGGCGGGATCACGCCGGCCCTCGAGATCATTCTCGACGCCGCGCGGCAGGCGACGGTCCTCACCGGTGTGGAGGTCGCCGTCATCGTGGCCGCCTCCCGGATGCGGCACCCGCTCGACGCCCGCACCCTGGCGCGCCTCGCGGTGCGCTACGCGGGGGACGGCGCCGGGACCGTCATCGGCTTCGGCCTGTCCAACGACGAGCGCGCCGGCGTCACGGCGAGCTGGGGCCCCGCCTTCGCCATTGCCCGGCGGGGCGGCCTCGCGGCGATGCCCCACGCCGGGGAGCTGCTCGGCCCGGAGCACGTGCGCGACGTCGTCAGCGCCCTCGGTCCCACACGGATCGGGCACGGGGTCAGGACGAGCGAGGACCCGGAGCTGCTCGACCGGGTCGTCGCCGAGGGGATCAGCCTCGAGGTGTGCCCGGCGTCCAACGTGTGCCTCGGCGTCTACCACGCTCCCGCGGACGTCCCGCTGAGCACTCTCCTCGAGCACGGCGCCCAGGTGGCGCTCGGCGCGGACGACCCGCTCCTCTTCCAGTCCCGGCTCGTCGACCAGTACGCGATCGCCCGCGACCAGGGGCTCGACGACGCCGCCCTGGCCGAGCTCGCACGCGGCTCCATCCGGGCCTCGCTCGCCTCGCCGACGTCGAAGGCCGCGTGGCTGGCCGAGGTGGACGCGTGGCTGGCCTCCCCCGACCCGGCCGAGGACTCCTCCGGCAACGAGCCCGCGGGGGCAGCCGCCTGAGCGACCCGTCGGGCTGACTGGGGCGACGCCGTCTGCCCCGTGCGGCGCGGCGCGCGCGACGGCGCCGAGGTCAGAGGAGCGGGCCCTCCTCCCCGGGGCCGGGGAGCGTCGTCGTGAGCGCCGCGGGCACCGTGCCCCCCGTACCCGCACGCGAAGCCCACATGAGCCTTCGGCGTGCGTGGACAGGGGCGAGCTCCACGGTGATGGACGCGGCGAGGATGAGGCCGCCCCCGACGACGAGGCGCGCCCCGGGAACCAGCTCAGTCGCCCGGGACCGCACCGAGGCGCTTTCCGTGGTGGGGCCCCGCCGCCGCTCCGGCTCACCAGCCGACGTGGACGGGCTCGGGCACGAGGTGCACGCCGTAGACGGCCTCGACGCCGTCGACGATCTCGTCACGCAGGGCGGCGAGGTCCGCGGCGGTGGAGGTGCCGCGGTTGGTGAGCGCGAGGACGTGCTTGGTCGACAGGGCCGCCGGGGCGCCGTCGGTCGGGGCGCCCCCGAGGGCGTACCCCTTGCCGAAGCCGGCGTGGTTGATGAGCCAGGCGGCGCTCGTCTTGACGAGCCCGTCGACGACCGGCGCCTCCCGGCTGCCGACGATGGCCTTGGTGTGGTCCGTGACCGGGTACCGCGGCGCGTCGTCGGGGAGGGCGGCGGCGGCCTCGGTGGTGAGGACGGGGTTGGTGAAGAAGGAGCCCGCGGACCAGGTGTCGTGGTCGGCGGCGTCGAGCACCATGCCCTTGGAGCGGCGCAGCTCGAGGACGGCGTCGCGCACGGCCCGGGAGTCGACGCGGTCCCCGATCTCGGTTCCGAGCGCCTTGGCGAGCTGGGCGTAGGCGATGGGGGCGGACAGGGAGGCCTGGCGCACGCCGAAGGTGACGGAGAGGACGACCCAGCGCCCCGTGGGGCCCCAGGTGCGCCCCCCGCCGACGACGGCGTCCGTGAGGGAGCGCTTGAGCGCGGAGTCGCGGTAGGAGAGGTGGAGGTCGCCCAGCGGGAGCCACACGGGGCGCTGCTCGAGGCGGTCCCAGGCGCGCACGCCGGCGATGAGCTCGGCGACCTCGGTGCCGTAGGCGCCGACGTTCTGGACGGGGGCGGCACCGACCGTGCCGGGGATGCCGGACAGCGGGGCGAATCCGCCCCAGTCGGAGGCGATGGCCTGGCGGACGAGGTCGTCGAGGGCGGTTCCGGCGGTGGCGGTGAACTCGACGCCCCCGCAGCGGTCGTCGGCGGAGAGCTCGACGTCGGCGCGGGCGTCGCGGACGACGAGGCCGTCGAAGCCGACGTCGGAGGCGAGGACGTTGGAGCCGCCGCCGATGACGAGGAGCGGGGTGCCGTCGGCGTCGGCAGCGCGCACGGCGTCGATGAGCTCGGCCTCGGTGGTGGTCTCGACGTACTCGCGCACCGGTCCACCGACGCGCAGGGTGGTGAGCTCGGCGAGCGTGGTCGGAGCCGGGGCCGCCGGGTCCAGGGGGCGAGCGAGGGCGTCGACGGCGGCGGGCCACTCCTCGCGCCCGGCGTGGACGGAGATCGGCATCATGCACATGTCGGTCTCGCTCAGCGGCTCGGCGGCTGAGAGGCCGTACTTGGCGGCGGGGGTCTCGGTCATGGTCAGGACGCTCCTGGTGGTGCTCGGTCGGACGGCGCGCGCGGGCCCGGTGCACTGGCTCGGTGATCCGGCTCAGGGTCAGGGTAGAAGAAGAGGCCCCGCACTCCGTGGTGCGGGGCCTCCGGGTCAACAGGTGACCGTCACTTCTTGTTCCGACGCTGGTGGCGCGTCTTGCGGAGCAGCTTGCGGTGCTTCTTCTTGGCCATGCGCTTGCGGCGCTTCTTGATGACAGATCCCATGGGGTCTCCTCTAGGTCGTGCGTGCCGGGTGCTCGCGCTCCCTGTGCCGACGCGTGCCGGCGGGTCCGAGCGAGCGGGTGGTCGATCAGTGACGGGTCACTGCGGCCACTCGGGTGACCGACCCATCCTACCGACTCTCAGGAGCCCGTCGACTCCGAGTCCTCGTGGCCCCAGTCACCCAGACCGGCCGAGAGGTACTCCTCGACGGCGCGCTGGGGGACGCGGAACGAGCGCCCGACCTGCATCGCGGGAAGGTCACCGGAGTGGACCATGCGGTAGACGGTCATCTTCGAGACACGGAGCATCGCGGCCACCTCAGCCACGGTGAGGAAGGAGGGTGCGCTCGACGCGCCGGAGGAGCTGGGGGTGCCCGGTGCCATGGGTGCTGAGGTCCCGTCGTCAGGTCTGCTAATGGGGGCGCGGAGCGACCGGCGCCGACGGCGCTCGCGACGACCTCGAAGACCGCCCGCGAGCCGCTCCGCTGCTTGGGTCAATATATCCCGCGCCCCTCGCGTCGCACAGGTGGTTCTCACCCCCAGATGCCACACGCGTCGCAACTCACACTCCAGCCACCTGAGTGTCGCCCCAGGCGGATGGAACCGGCAGGTACAGGGGGCCACAATGATGCCCGTGCCCTCCCCGAGCAGCTCCCCCGACCGCCCCACGGGCACCCGTGGCGGCCGACGCCACTGGCACGCCCCCGTGCGACCAGCCGTCTCCCGACGCCGCTCCACGGGCGCGCACTCGCCCACCGGGGAGCCTGCCGTCCCGGCCGACGACGCCTCCACCTACACGGACGACGGCGTGCTGGCGCGCCTCAAGGGCTTTCTCCGTCTGCGCGCCCGCGTCGAGCGGGCCGCCCGCTTCGCTCCCGCCCGCCTCGCCGTCGCCGTCTTCGCAGCGATCATCGTCGTCATCACCGGGCTCCTGTGCCTGCCCGTCGCGACCGCGGCGGGCCTAGAGCGCGCTCCCTTCATCGAAGCCCTCTTCACCGCCACCTCCGCCGTGTGCGTCACCGGGCTGACGACGGTGGACACGGCGACCTACTGGTCGGCCTTCGGGCAGGCGGTCATCATCGCGGGCGCCGCCGTCGGAGGCCTCGGCATCATGACCCTGGCCTCCCTGCTCTCCTTCGCCGTGTCCCGGCACGTGGGACTCACGCAGCGCATGCTCGCCGCCTCGGAGAACCAGTCCCGTCTCGGCGACGTCGCGAGCCTGCTGCGCGCCGTCATCTACACGGCCCTCGGCTGCGAGGGCGTCCTCACCCTCGTCCTCGTGCCGCGCTTCCTCACCCACGGCCAGGATCTCCCCACCGCCCTGTGGTACGGGGTCTTCATGGCGCTGTCGATCTTCAACAACGCCGGCTTCGTGGTCATGCCCGAGGGCCTGACCCCCTACGCGAGCGACTGGTGGATGGGCCTGCCGATCGTCATCGGCACCTTCGTGGGCGCCGTCGGATTCCCCGTCATCCTCGACATCCAGCGCCACCTGCGCCGCCCTCGGCTGTGGACGCTCCACACGAAGCTCACGCTGACGACCTACGCGGCGCTCACCGTCGCCTCGTCGCTCGCGATCGCCGTCTTCGAGTGGGGCAACCCCAACACGTACGGCGCGCTGCCGATCAGCGGCCGGGTCCTGACCGCCCTCATCAACGGCGTCAACGCACGGTCCTCGGGCCTGTCAACGATCGCGCCCGAGCACATGCACGAGGCGACGTGGTTCCTGCAGGACGCCCTCATGTTCGTCGGCGGCGGCTCGGCCTCGACCGCGGGCGGCATCAAGGTCTCGACCTTCGCCGTCCTCGTCCTCGCGATCATGGCGGAGGCGCGCGGTGACCGCGACATCGAGGCCTTCGGACGGCGCATCACGCTCTCCACCGTGCGCCTCTCGGTCGCCGTCGCCTTCATCGGCTCGACGATCGTCGGCGTCGCGACGCTGCTGCTGCTCCAGCTGACCGACCTCACGCTGGACCGCGTCCTCTTCGAGGTCATCAGCGCCTTCGCAACGGTCGGCCTTTCCACGGGCATCACGCCGATCCTGCCGCTCAGCGCGAAGTACGTCATCGTCGCCCTCATGTTCGTCGGGCGCGTCGGCACCATGACCGCCGCGAGCGCCCTCGCGATGCGCGAGCGCCGCCGCGTCATCCGCATGCCAGCCGAGCGGCCCCTCATCGGCTGAGCGCCCCGGGAGTCTCCTGGGGGGGCGCCCGCGACTACTGTGGTGGAAGCGGGAGCGCCTCCCGGGGCGCCTCCCCTCTCACGACCCCAGGAGCACCATGCCCGCCAGCACCGACCGCACCGACTCGACCCTCGTCATCGGGCTCGGCCGATTCGGCTCGGCCGTCGCCGCGACCCTCGACCGCCTCGGTCGCGAGGTCCTCGCCGTCGAGTCCGACCCGCTCATCGTGCGGCAGTGGACCGGCCGCATCCCGCTCGTCGAGGCCGACGCCACCGACATGGAGGCCCTCGAGCAGCTCGGGGCCACCGAGTTCGGCACGGCCGTCGTCGGCGCCGCGAGCTCGCTGGAGGCGAGCGTCCTCATCGCCGGCAACCTCGTCGACCTCGAGACGCCGCAGATCTGGGCGAAGGCGGTCTCCCGCGCCCACGGCCGCATCCTGCGCCGCATCGGCTGCCACCACGTCGTCTACCCCGAGTTCGACGCCGGGCAGCGCGCCGCGCACCTCGTCTCCGGGCGCATGCTCGACTATATCGAGATGGAGAAGGGCGGCTTCACCATCGTCAAGATGCGCCCACCGCGCGAGCTCATCGGCTTCACGATCGGGGAGTCCAAGGTCCGCTCCCGCTACGGCGTCACCGTCTTCGGCCTCATGAGCCCGGGCGAGCCCTTCGAGTACGCTACGACGGAGACCCTCGTGTCCGCGGAGGACGTGCTCGTCGTCGGCGGTGACGCCGCGCTGCTCGAGAGGTTCGCCAACCGCGGCTGAGGGCGCTGCGGCCCCTCAGCGGCTCGAGCCGCGCACCACGAGCCGCGGCGCGACCGAGTGCGAGCCGCCGTGCTCGCCGTTGATCGCTCGGAGCAGGACCTCGACGCTCAGCCGACCGAGGTCGTCGAAGAACTGCCTGACGGTGCTGAGCGACGGCGAGAACCACGCAGCACCATCGACGTCGTCGTAGCCGACGACGGCGATCCTGCCGGGGACCTCCACCTCGGCCTCCCGGAGCGCGGCGAGCAGGCCGAGCGCCATCATGTCGTTCGAGCAGAAGATCGCGTCCGGAAGGGAGCGGTCGTCCTCACGGGCGCGCCGAGCGAGGTCCGTCCCGACCCACGCCCCGCAGTCCACGCTCCAGTCGCCCGCGATCAGCTCCCCGGGCTCAGCGCCGGCATCGTCGAGGGCCGCCCGTCACCCGCGCACGCGAGCGCGGGCGTCGAACCAGCCATCGGGGCCGCTCAGGTGCGCGATCCTCGTGCGCCCCTGGCCGAGCAGGTGACGCACCGCCATCCCGGCGCCGAGCTCGTGGTCGACGGAGACGACGTGGATCCGGTCGGCGGCTCGAGCCCGTCGGCGACGAGAACGAGCGGGACCGCCCCGGTGGTCCTGGTCGCCGCCCGCGCGACGGCCTCCTGGGCGCGAGGGCGATGATGCCGTCAACCCCGCGGTTGACCGAGAAGGCGAGAAGGTCATCGACCTCCTCGGGGTCGTCGCTCCGCAAGGCGCTCACCAGGCAGGCGTAGCCGGCGGCGCGAGCGGCGTCCTCGATCGCGGTCGTCGTCGACGCGGGCCCGAAGAAGTGGGAGGACACGGTGGTGACCCCGATGGTCCGGGTCGAGTCGGTGACCAGCGCCCGCGCCGCCATGTTGCGGCGGTAGCCGAGCTCCTCGATGGCGCGCTGGGCTCTCTCGCGGGTCCCCGGGCGCACCGAGTCCGGCGCGTTGATGACCCGTGAGACGGTCTGGTGCGAGACGCCCGCGAGACGGGCGACGTCCATCATGCTGGGGCGCCGTCCGGCGCCCTCGACGCTCATCCCCGCCGCCCCGCCGCGATCCGCCGCGTCACCGCTCCTCGCGCAGCGAGTAGCTGAAGGAGTGGGACTCCCCCACCTCGAGGAGGACGAGGCCGTCCCCGGAGTTGAAGGCGTTCGGCGGGCAGGTCATCGGCTCGACGGCGACACCGCGACGGAAGAGGTGCTCACCCGTGTAGACCTGCACCCACGGCGCGTCCGCCGTCATGACGACCGTGCCGGGCTCACCGCCGGCGAGGCGGACCTCCCACAGGCCGTCGGGCAGGTCCGTGTAGGCGTTGTCGGTCGAGGTCTCCCCCACCGCACGGCCCTCGCGCCAGTCCCAGTCGGTGCCCTCGACCGGGCGCCGACCCGCAGGGGCCATGGTCGCCGGGTCCGCGTCGAGGACCGTCGCGGCCGGGACCGTGAGGACGCACTCGTCGAGCGGCACGGACCGCGTGAGGTAGGGGTGGGCCGAGACGCCGTAGGGAGCGGGCAGCGCCTCCCCCTCCGCCTCCGGGGCGCCCGGGACGTGCGGCGCCGCGACGGCGGCTCCGACGTTGGTCGCGGTGGTCGTGACGGTGAGGCCGGTGACGGTGTCGAGGGCGAAGCGGACCGAGACCTCGAGAGCCCAGGGGTAGCCGTAGGAGGCGGGAAGGCTCAGCTCCAGGGTGACGTCGCTCAGCGGCTCCCCCGCACCCTCGGGGACATCATCGGCTCCGCCGTCGGGGTCGTCCTCGCCCGCGGTGTCGCTGACGACCTGGAAGTCGGACCATCCGACGAGGCCGTGGAGGGCGGAGCCGGTCTCCGGCTCGTTGCAGGGGACGAGGTACTCCTCGCCCCCGTAGGTGTAGCGCGCGCCCGCGACGCGGTTGGGCCACGGCACGAGCGTCCGCCCCTGCCAGCCGCAGGGCAGGGTGGTCTCGGCGTCGAAGGGGATGACGAGGTCGCGTCCGGCACGACGCAGGTGGACGAGCGTGGCACCGGTGGTCGCGACACGCGCCTCGTAGTCGCCGGCGCGCAGGTCGATGAGCTCTCCGTTGATCATGTGGCCATGATCCTCGGCTGATGACCGGGTTCCAAGTCTCAGGGCCCCGTTCATCGACCGAGGGGCGCCAGCCAGGACGTGTGTCGCGAGACCAGTGGACGCCTCACCGGGCGATGACCCCGCACGCACGCCCGTCCACAGCATGCACATGTGTTCCCGACCGAGGTTGTTCGCCCTCGCGGGCCCGCGAGAGGATGCGGCCGTGCCCGCCGGCGCGGTCCGACGACGCCCGCCCCCCCCCAGAGAGCCTCAACCGAAGAAGGAGTCCTGCATGAGCAACGAGAGGTTCGAGCTGTCCGAGAAGGACCTCGAGGCGATCAAGATCTCCAAGGCGCTGGCCGCCGACGCCGTCGAGAAGGCGGGGTCCGGCCACCCCGGCACCCCGATCTCGCTGGCCGGCGTCGCCTACCTGCTGTACCAGTACGAGATGGCGAACGACCCCTCCGACGAGCTCTGGCTCGGTCGCGACCGCTTCGTCCTGTCCGCGGGGCACGCCTCCCTGCTGCAGTACGTCCAGCTGACCCTCGCCGGCTACGGCCTGGAGGTCTCCGACCTCGAGGAGCTGCGCCAGTGGGGCTCCCTCACCCCCGGCCACCCCGAGTTCCACCACACCAAGGGCGTCGAGACGACCACTGGCCCCCTGGGTGCGGGCGTCTCGAACGCCGTGGGCATGGCGATGGCGGCCCGCCGCGAGCACGGCATCCTCGACCCCGACACCCCTCTCGGCGAGTCGATCTTCGACCACTACGTCTACACGGTCCTCGGCGACGGCTGCCTCCAGGAGGGCGTGGCCTCCGAGGCCGCCTCCCTCGCCGGCACCCAGCAGCTCGGCAACCTCATCGCCATCTACGACGACAACGACATCTCGATCGAGGGCGACACCGACATCTCCTTCACCGAGGACCCGTCCGCCCGCTTCAGGGCCTACGGCTGGCAGGTGCTCGACGTCGACTGGAAGGCGGGAGGCGAGTACCACGAGGACTACGCCGCCCTCCACGCCGCCCTCGAGGCCGCCCGCGCCGAGACCAGCAGGCCCTCCCTCATCCGCCTCCGCACGATCATCGCCTGGCCCTCCCCCAACAAGCAGGGCTCGGAGTCCTCCCACGGCGCCAAGCTCGGCGGCGACGAGGTCGCGGGCCTCAAGAAGAACCTCGGCCTGGACCCCGAGAAGAGCTTCGACGTCCCCGAGGAGATCCTGACCTACACGCGCGAGCGCGCCGCCGAGCGCGCCCGCGTCGCCCGCGAGGCCTGGGACACCCGGTTCGAGGCGTGGAGGGCTGGCAACCCGACGGGTGCCGAGCTGCTCGACCGCGTGCGCGACGAGCGCCTCCCCGAGGGACTGGCGGACGCGCTGCCGACGTGGGAGCCCGGCGACTCCCTCGCCACCCGCGCCGCCTCCGGCAAGGTCCTCGACGCGCTCGCGCCGGTGCTCCCCGAGCTGTGGGGAGGCTCCGCGGACCTCGCGAGCTCGAACAACACCTCGATGACGGGTGAGCCGAGCTTCCTGCCGGAGTCCCTCGCCCAGAAGGACGGGGACGGCCCCTTCGGCCGAACCATCCACTTCGGCATCCGCGAGCACGCCATGGGCGGGATCCTCAACGGGATCAGCCTCAACTCCATCACCCGCGCCTACGGCGGCACGTTCCTCGTGTTCGCGGACTACATGCGGCCCGCCGTGCGCCTCGCCGCGATCATGGAGGCGCCGTCGACCTTCGTGTGGACGCACGACTCGATCGGCGTCGGTGAGGACGGCCCCACCCACCAGCCGATCGAGCACCTGGCCTCGCTGCGCGCGATCCCGGGGCTCGACGTCGTCCGCCCCGGCGACGCGAACGAGACGGCCGCCGCCTGGCACGAGATCCTCAAGCGCCACCACACGCCCGCCGGCCTCATCCTGTCGCGCCAGAACCTCACGGTGAACGCCACGGCCGAGCAGGCCGCGGAGGGCGTCGCGAAGGGCGCCTACGTCCTGGCCGAGGCCGCCGACTCGGCCGGCGCCGAGGTCGCACCCGAGCTCGTGCTCATCGCGACGGGGTCCGAGGTCGACGTGGCCGTCAAGGCCCGCGAGATCCTCCAGGGCCAGGGCACGCCGACGCGCGTCGTCTCCGCCCCGTGCCTCGAGTGGTTCGCCGAGCAGGACGCCGCCTACCGCGAGGCGGTCCTCCCCCGCGACGTCGTCAAGGTCTCGGTCGAGGCCGGGATCGCCATGTGCTGGCACCAGTACGTTGGCGACACCGGTGCGAGCGTCTCCATCGAACACTTCGGCGCCTCCGCACCGGGGGCCCGGCTCTTCGAGGAGTACGGCTTCACCGGCGAGCACGTCGCGGAGGTCGCCTCGCAGACCCTCGCCGCCGCGCGCGCCTGAGCCGGCCGGGTCCGTCGGCGAGCCCGGCAGGGCTCCGGCACGGACAGGCACGTCAGTCGGACGGCCCCGTCCTCCCGCGCCGGGAGGACGGGGCCGTCCGCCGTCCCGACGCGGTCAGAACGGTTGGGACACGGTTTGCATAGAATAACGCCACTCCGCTACGTTCATACTCGCTGAGGTTACCCTTACCTAACCCGACATCGGGTCGTACGGGCCCCGGCCCGCGTCCCCGCGGTACCACCTGTCCCCGGAACACCAAGGCTCACGATGTCCCGCACGATCCCCGCGATGCTCTCGCTCGCCCTCACCGCCTCCCTCGCCCTCACCGCCTGCTCCGCCGGCTCCGGCACGAGCACCGACGCCGTCGGCCCCGCCGCCACCACCGCCAGCGCCACGCTGGCCGCCGGCACCGTCACGATCGAGGCCAACAACGGCACCGTCGAGGTCACGACCCCTGTCAAGGCGGCCGCCGCCCTCGACAACCGCTCCTTCGAGGTCCTCGCCCGGTGGGGCGTTCCCCTCGTCGCCGTCCCCAAGGGACTCATGCCCTCCACGGTCACCGCCTACGACGGCGACGACGTCGTCGACGTCGGCACCCACCGCGAGCCCGACCTCGAGGCCCTCGTCGCCGCTCAGCCCGACCTCGTCATCTCCGGCCAGCGGTTCAGCCAGTACGACGAGGACATCGCCGCCCTCACCGAGGGCACCCCGCTCGTCGACCTCGAGCCGCGCGACGGCGAGCCCCTCGACGCCGAGCTCGAGCGCCACACGACGGCCCTCGGCGAGATCTTCGGCAAGCAGGACGAGGCCGCTGCGCTCATCGCCGACTTCACCAAGGCCCTCGACCGCGCCAAGGCCGCCTACGACGGCTCCTCCACCGTCATGGCCGTCAACGTCTCAGGCGGCGAGATCGGCTACGTCGCCCCGACCGTCGGCCGCACCTACGGCCCGGTCTTCGACCTCCTCGGGCTCAAGCCCGCGCTCGAGGTCGAAGGAGCCTCCTCGAACCACGAGGGTGACGACGTCTCCGTCGAGGCCATCGCCGAGTCCGACCCGGACTGGATCCTCGTCCTGGACCGCGACGGCGCCATCGCCGCCGACGAGGAGGGGTACACGCCCGCCAAGGACGTCCTCGAGTCCAACGCGGCCCTGAGCGACGTCACCGCCCTGAGCAAGGGGCAGGTCGTCTACGCACCAGCGGACACGTACACCAACGAGTCGATCATCACCTACACGGAGATCCTGGGCGACATCGCCGACGCCTTCGAGGCGGCCTCCGGCAGCTTCACCGACGCACCCGCCACGGCGACGGCGTCCGAGAAGGCCTGAGCGGCGTGCCCGCCCCGAGCTCTCCGCCCTCGGGCGACGCCCCCGCCGCGCCCGCGGCGGGGGCGTGCCCCGCTCCGTCCCAGCCTCCGGCCCCGTCCCGCCGGTCCCGGGGCCGGCTCCTCACGCCATCCCTGGCAGCCGGGACGATCGCCGTCCTCGCGTTGCTGGGGGCGAGCCTCGCGACCGGCGAGTACTCGATCCTGTCCCACGGGGACGGCGCCCGCATGTTCCTCGCCGTGCGCGTCCCGCGCACCGTCGCCCTCGTGCTGGCCGGCGCCGCGATGGCCATGTGCGGGCTCGTCATGCAGCTCATCACTCAGAACCGCTTCGTCGAGCCGACGACGACAGGCACGACCGAGTGGGCAGGCCTGGGGCTCCTCAGCGTCATGATCGTCGCGCCGGGTACGAGCGTGCTCGGTCGGATGGCCGTCGCCGTCGTCTTCGCCTTCGTCGGCACGATGGTCTTCTTCACCCTGCTGCGCCGCGTCTCACTGCGCTCCTCGCTGCTCGTGCCGCTCATCGGCATCATGCTCGGCGCGGTGGTGAGCGCCGTGTCCACCTTCCTGGCCCTCGAGACGGACACGCTGCAGTCGCTCGGCACGTGGTTCCAGGGCTCCTTCACGAGCGTGTACCGGGGCCAGTACGAGGTGCTGTGGATCGTCCTCGCCGTCGTCGCGGGGGTCTTCGCCATGGCCGACCGGCTGACGGTGGCCGGGCTGGGGCAGGACGTGGCGACGAGCGTCGGGGTCGACTACGAGCGCGTCGTCCTCACAGCGACGGCGCTCGTCGCCGTCGCCACCGGAGTCGTCACCGTCGTCGTCGGCTCCCTGCCCTTCCTCGGGCTCATCGTGCCGAACCTGGTCTCGATGCTGCGCGGCGACGACCTGCGCTCCAACCTGCCGTGGGTGTGCCTGGCCGGGATCGTGCTCGTCACCGCCTGCGACCTGCTGGCCCGCACGGTGATCTCACCCTTCGAGGTGCCCGTCTCCGTGGTCCTCGGGATCGTCGGGGCCGCGGTCTTCGTGACGCTCATCCTGCGTCGCACCGGGAGGTCCTCATGAGCACGACGACGGCGACCTCCTCCGCGGCCGCGTCCCGCCGCACGACGCCCCCGGGGCCGGCCTCCGGCCCCCGGTCGGCCCCGGCCCGCGAGCGCCGCTCCGGCGCCTTCCCGACGGCCCGCGCACGACGCCGCTGGTGGCTCGTCTACCTCGCCGTCACGGCGGCGGCCCTGCTCTGCGCGGCGGGTCTGCTGGCCTGGGACAACCCGATGGTGCCGGGCACGCGCGGCTTCTGGCTCATCGCCCGGCGCCGCGCGGACTCCGTCGTCGCCATGGCGGTCGTGGCGGTCTGCCAGGCGATGGCGACCATCGCCTTCCAGACGGTGACGGCGAACCGCCTGCTCACGCCGTCGATCATGGGGTTCGAGTCTCTCTACCGGGCGATCCACACGACGACGGTCTACCTCCTGGGGGTCACGGGGCTGACTGCGGCCCGGACGCTCACGACCTTCGTCGGGCAGGTCCTCGCGATGGTCGGCCTCTCGCTCGTGCTGTACTCCTGGCTGCTCACGAGCCGGCGGGCGAGCGTCCACGCGATGCTCCTCATCGGCGTCGTCATCGGCACGGGACTGGGCAGCGTGTCGACCTTCATGCAGCGCCTGCTCACGCCCAGCGAGTTCGACGTGCTCACCGCGCGCCTGTTCGGCTCGGTCAACAACGCGGACCCGGGGTACTACCCGGTGGCCCTGCCCCTCGTCGTCGGAGCGACGCTGCTGCTCGCCCTGGCCTCCCGTCGCCTCAACGTCCTGACGCTCGGCCGCGACGCGGCCACCGGCCTCGGCGTGGACCACCGACGCTGGTCCGTGGCGGTCCTCGTCCTCGTCTCGGTCCTCATGGCGGTCTCGACGGCGCTCGTGGGACCGATGACCTTCCTCGGCTTCCTCGTCGCGACCCTCACCTACCAGGCCAGCGACACCTACGACCACCGCTACCTCTTCCCCATGTCCGTCAGCCTCGCGCTGCTCGTCCTCACGGGGTCGTACCTCCTCATGAAGCACGTCCTCGGCGCCCAGGGCGTCGTCTCCATCATCATCGAGCTCGTCGGCGGCGTGACCTTCCTCGTCGCCGTCCTGCGGAAGGGGCGCCTGTGATCACCCTCGAGAACGTCACCAAGGTCTACAGCCCCGAGGTCGTCATCGGTCCGGTCGACCTGGAGGTCCCGACCGGCGGCATCACCGCCTTCATCGGACCGAACGGGGCCGGTAAGTCGACGCTCCTCACGATGATCGGGCGTCTGCTCGACATCGACGAGGGCGTCATCGAGGTCGCCGGGATGGACGTCGCGCGCACGCGCTCGAAGGACCTCGCGCGGGTGCTGTCCGTGCTGCGTCAGGAGAACCACTTCATCACGCGGCTCACCGTGCGCCAGCTGGTCGGCTTCGGGCGCTTCCCGTACACGGGCGGGAGGCTCACGCGCGAGGACGAGGAGGTCGTGTCGCGCTACATCGACTTCCTGGGCCTGACCGAGCTCGAGGGGCGCTACCTGGACGAGCTCTCCGGCGGGCAGCGGCAGCGCGCCTACGTCGCGATGGTGCTGTGCCAGGAGACGGACTACGTCCTGCTGGACGAGCCGCTCAACAACCTCGACGTCGCCCACTCGGTGGAGATGATGGGGCACCTCGAGCGGGCTGCGGCGGAGCTCGGACGGACCATCCTCATCGTCGTGCACGACGTCAACGTGGCGGCGCGGTACGCGGACCGGATCTGCGCGGTCAAGGACGGTCGGGTGGCGCGCTTCGGGACCTGCGAGGAGATCATGCGCACGGAGGTGCTCTCGGAGATCTTCGGGACACGGATCGAGGTCATCGAAGGGCCGAGCGGGCCCTTGGCCTGCTACTGGTGACGGAGGGAGCGCCCCCGCACGGCGCGGCCGTCACGCACGTTCGTGCGTCTTACGGGCTGAAGCGGCCCCGTGGACTCGCGAGAATTCTGGTGACACCCACAGGCGGCCCGCACGGCCGCACCGATCACGAAGGAGTCATCACCCGAGTGAGAAGATCGTCCTTGCCGAGCTCGACGAGGCCATGCAGGCCGCTGTCCAGGACACCCGCGAGCGCGTCGCCACCCTTCATGGCGAGCTCATCCGCTGGAACCTCGTCGTGTGGACCGCCGGCAACGTCTCCGAGCGCGTCGTCGTGGACCGCGGCAGCGGCCCCGAGAAGACCGACCTGTTCATCATCAAGCCCTCCGGCGTCTCCTACGACGAGCTGAGCGCGGACAACATGGTCGTGTGCACCCTCGACGGCGAGAAGATCGAGGACGGCACCCCGGCCTCCCTCACCCCGTCCTCGGACACGGCCGCCCACGCCTACGTCTACCGCCACCGCGAGGACGTCGGAGGCGTCGTCCACACGCACTCCACCTACGCCACCGCCTGGGCCGCGCGTCGCGAGCCCATCCCCTGCGCCCTCACCATGATGGGCGACGAGCTCGGCGGCGAGATCCCGGTCGGCCCCTTCGCCCTCATCGACGACGACTCCATCGGTCGCGGCATCGTCGAGACGCTCAAGGACTCCGAGTCCCCGCCGTCCTCATGGCGAACCACGGCCCCTTCACCATCGGCAAGGACGCCCGCAACGCCGTCAAGGCGGCCGCGATGTGCGAGGAGGTCGCCCGCACCGTCCACCTCGCCAAGCAGGGCGGCGACATCCACCTCATCCCGCAGGAGCTCGTCGACTCGCTTAACGACCGCTACCAGAACGTCTACGGCCAGCACTGAGCCGCGTCTGGCAGCGGCCGCACGGCCCGCACGGCGCCCCCGGAGCACGAGCTCCGGGGGCGTCGTCGTCCGTGGTCGCCTCCCGTCACGCGTGGCGAGCCCCACCGACGCTCACACCGCCTGCGCTCCCTCGCACCCACCGCGCCGGTTCGCACCCTTTGCGCGCACAGGTCACGGACCAATGCCGCGCACAGGGTGCGAGGCCGAGCGAAGGAGGCGAGAGTGAACGGAGGCGACTCGCACTCACCATCCGGGTACGCGCACGTCGGCCCCGGCGTCTGGCAACGCCGGGGCCGACCCGTTGAGGCTGGACCGTGCACCGTGGAACCGACGCCGGCCGGGCTCAGATGCTCTCGAGGGACTCGCCTTTGCTCTCGTGGGCGAAGAGGTAGGTGATACCGCCCAGGAGGAGCAGCACGGCGAAGATGACGAAGGGGAGGAAGACGACCTCCGCGCTCAGCTCCCCGCTGCCGACGAGGGCGCCGACGAAGTAGGGGCCGACGATCTTGGCGATGGCGCCGATGCCGTAGCCGAGGCCGAGGCCGGTGGAGCGCGCCTCCGTCGGGAACTGCTCGCCGCCGAAGGCGTTGAGGATCCCGAAGGCGCCGTCTCCGAAGGCCATGACGATGATGATGCCGAGGAAGAAGACGTAGCCGGCGTGGTGGACCTGAGAGAGGTCGGAGCCCGAGCTCACCATCCGCGTCGAGAAGGCGGCGATGAGGGCGCCCACAGAGCCGATGAGGCCGAAGCTGAACATCGTCCGACGGCGACCGATGTGGTCGGACAGCCAGGCGGAGCCGAGACGGCCGAGGAGGTCCGCCAGGGAGACGAGCATGAACAGCGTCGCCACGTGACCGGCGTCGAACTTGAAGGACTGGCCGAGGAGGGTCTGGCCCCAGGACTGGACGGTGAAGGAGCCGAGGATGAAGCAGAAGGAGCCGAGCGCGACGACGACGAGCGACTTCGGGTACCGGCGGAAGATCACCGAGTAGGAGGCGGAGGTCTCCTCGGGGACTGCCGGGAGGGCGGCGACCTGCTCCGCGGGGATCTCCATGGCCCACGCGTAGGCGCGGCGGGCCTCGTCCTCGCGTCCGGAGGTCTGGAGGAAGCGCGGGGACTCCGGGACGACGCGGGCCCACAGCAGCAGGAGGATCGGGACGCAGCCCAGTCCCACGAGCCCGCGCCAGCCGAGCGGCCCGGCGAGGTACTTCGTGGCGAGCGACCCGAGGAAGATGCCGGCGGGGATGAAGACGCTGGTGAGACCGGACAGCAGGCCGCGCTGCTTGGCGGGGACGAACTCCTGGACGTAGGGCACCGAGGTGATGTTGAGGCCGCCGACGCCGAAGCCGACGCCGGTGCGCAGGATCGCCAGGAGCAGCCAGCCGTTGGTCGGGGTGAAGGCCGAGGCCGCGGTGAAGACCACAAGGACGGTGATGCACCACACGAAGGCGTGCTTGCGTCCGAACATGTCGGCCAGGCGACCCCACGTGATCGAGCCGAGGACGGTCCCGAGGCCCGCGCCGGCGAGGATGACGCCGGAGTGGAAGCCGGTGAGGTGCCAGGCGGGGTCGGAGATCAGTAGGTTGACGATGAAGCCGATGAGGAACATGTCGAAGAACTCCGACACGTTGCCCAGAATCGCCATCGTGATGAGGGACTTCTGGTGCCCGGTGAGGCGGTGGTTGTCGATCTGCTGCGCGGCCGTGCGGCCTGCTGGCGCGCCCGTGGGCGCCGTGGTGGTGGAGGTGCTCATCATGGAACCATTCTCGATAAAGGGTGAGGTGCCCGTGGCCGGGTGGTGCGCCCGGCCACGGGTTGCCGCCGGCGGCGGTGCGGGGCTGGTGCCCCGGGTGGTCAGCGGACGATGTCCGAGGACATGGACATCTCGAGCTCGGCGGGCCGGACGTGGGTGAGGTCGCCGTGGTGGGTGAGGGCGAACTGGGCGACCTTGGCGCCCATCTGGATGCCCTTGTCGACGTCACCGTCGAGCCAGCCGTGGAGGGTGCCCGCGACGAAAGAGTCGCCGGCGCCCGGGCGGTCGATGACCGGCACGGAGCGGATCTCGTAGGTCTTGTCCCCCTCGGCCGTGGACAGGTAGGTGCCGTTGCGGCCGTCGGTGGAGACGACCGTCGGGACCCCCATCTCCTCGCGCAGGGCGTGGCAGGCGTCCACGCCCTCGCCGTCGATCCCGAAGACGATGCGGGCGTCGGAGCGCGAGCAGAAGAGGATCGAGGCCTTGCGGGCGATCGGATCGAGGACCTCACGGGCCTTCTCGCCGCTCCACAGCAGGGAGCGGAAGTTGACGTCGAGGGCGACGTCGACGCCGCGCTCGGCGGCGGCGTCGACGAAGTAGCGCACGACCCGGGCGGTGTTGTCGGTGAGCGCGGCGGTGATGCCGGTGAGGAAGACGACGCGGGTGTCCAGGAGGGCGTCCCAGTCGAACTCCTCGGGGACGATGTCGCGGAAGGGGGTGTACTCGCGGTCGTAGGTGACCTTGCCGGGCAGCGGGAACTCGCCCGGCTCGAAGAAGTAGAGCGCGACGCGCCCGTGGTCCGACATGACCACGTGGCTCATGTCGACGCCGACGGCGGAGTACTCGAGGGCGATCTTGTCCGCCAGCTCGCGCTTGGGGAGCTTCGTGGCCCAGGCGGTGGAGCGGCCGAGCTCGGAGAGGAGGCCGGAGACGTTCGCCTCCGAGCCGGCAGCGGTGGCACGGAAGGAGCGGGCGGTCTGGAGGCGCTCACCACGCTCGCAGGTGAAGCGGATCTGCCCCTCGCCGATGGTCGTGAGGTCGTACGTCATTGTTCGAGTCCTTCTTCTGGCGGCCCGGAGCCGTCTCCCGGTCGGGATCGGGCCCGGCCGGGGATGAGTGTGCAGGGTTGAGGTGAAGGGAGGAGGCCCGTGGCCGGGCGCCGGGGCGCCCGGCCACGGTGCTGCGAGGAGTAGCGCGCCCGCGACCCAGGGCGTGGCGCGGGCTCCTCGCTGACGAGGGCTTACGGTGCGATAATGGGAACGCCGGCCGCCGTAGCCCGCTCCTCGATGAAGCGCCTGGCGCGGACGCAGCGCTCGACCGAGTCCGGAGCGTCATCGTTCCACATCTCGATCATGAGCCGTCCGGTCCAGTGCTGGTCGTGGAGCAGCTCGAAGGAGTGGTCCCGGTCGACGATGCCGGTGCCCATGTCGACCCGACGGGGCTCGCCCCGTCGAACGTCCTTGGCGTGCATCGCGACCATGTGGCCCCGCCCGGCTGCGAGCTCGACGTCGGGGTCCATGCCCTGCTCGGCGATGTTGCCGAGGTCCGGGTAGACCTGCAGGTACGGGGAGTCGACCGCGTCGACGAACTCCATCGCCTTGCGGATCGAGGTGACGTCATTGCTGTCGACGTTCTCGATGCCCATGACGACGCCGAGGCGTGCCGCGAGCGGCACGGCGTCCGCCAGGAGCTCGCCGTACCACCGCTCGGCGTCCGGGGTGGGCTCCTCGTAGTACGCGTAGTAGCCGGCGAGCTGGATGACCGGGGCGCCGAGGTCGTGGCAGACCTACAGCCCTCGCGCCATCACCTAGCGGGCGTGGGCGCGGACCTCGGGGTCGGCCGACCCGGGACCGATCTTGCGGTGGATCGAGAGGCACACGCCGCCGATGTCGGTTCCGACGTCCGACGCGGCCTCGCTGACGGTGCGGCAGGCGACCGCGTCCCACTCGAGACGGGCCTCCCGCTCGAGCGTCTCGTCGATGGAGATGTCCAGGTAGGAGAAGCCGGCGCTCGGCACCTGCTCGAGGAAGGTCCGCCAGTCGTCGCCGTCGGAGAGGGCGTTGCCGACGAGGGCCTTCTCGTAGATGCCGAGGGTGATCCCGTCGGCGAGCGGGTCGCTCATGACCAGACCTCGTGGATCGTGTCCCGCAGCTCCTTGGCGGAGGCGGCGGGGTCATACGCCCCGACGATCGCCCGGCCCGAGATGACGATCCCGACCTTGCGACCGGCGAAGGCCGGCAGGTCCTTCGGGCTGACGCCACCGGTGATGGTGACGGTGAAGCCCATGTCTGCGAGCTCGACCTGGACCTCGCCGCCCAGCTCCTCGGCGACCTTGCAGACCTGCTGGATGGTCGTCAGGGAGGCCCCGGCGACGCAGGAGACGAGGTCGGCGATCTCGGTGACGGAGTACTGGTTGCCCCAGGACTGGCGCCACTCGAGGTAGACCTGCTGCTGGTAGAAGCCGGTGGCCTGGATGACCTGGAGGTTCGGGACGCGGTCGACGACCCGCTTGAGCTTCTCGACGCCGCGGCCTGAGGAGGCCGGGCACATGTCGACGATGGTGCCGCCGGAGGCGAAGCGCTTGGACGCCTCGGCGAAGTAGGTCGCCTCCTCGACGTCCTTGTCCTCGTCGATGAGGAGGTGGTCGGGGTCGATGCAGACCTCGCCCCGCTCCTGCGGCGCTGGAGGACGCCCGCCGTCATGGACGAGTGCCGTGAGCGCGGCGTCGTCGCCCACGTGTGCGGGCACCACCTCGACGCAGAGGGCCGCCACGTCCACACGGACCTGTGCGACCGGACGGTGTGCCTCGAGCCCGAGCGCCTCGCCGGGATCCCGCTCGTCATCGGCGTCGCGGCGGGCCCGGAGAAGGTCGTCCCGATCCGCGCGACGCTCGCTGGCGGTTACGTCTCGGCTCTCGTCACGGACGAGCCGACGGCGCGCGCCCTCCTCCAGGCAGCCTGAGGAGGAACGTCTGCACGCGGCTCAGACGACCTCGGCGCGCCCGCGGCGCCAGTAGCCCATGAAGGCGACCCGCTCGCGCGGCACCCCAAGGTCGCGCACGAGGGCGCGGCGGACCGCGACGACGTCACCGGCCTCCCCCGCCACCCAGAAGTAGGGCGGGCGCTCGATGGACAGGGTCCCGAGCCCTTCCGGCGTCGGCCCGTGGGACGTGCCGTTGGCGACGCCCGTGAGCGCGGCGGTCGCGCTCGCGTCCGTACCGGCAGCGCCGTGGGCGAGCAGCCACGGCGTCTCCCAGAGCGTCTCGGCGTCGATGTCGACCTCGGGCAGCACCTGGCGGGCGGGGCGCACGGGCCCGCAGCGCAGTTCACGGGCGCGGGACCACCGCAGCCAGGTGGTGGCGCAGACGTCGACGGCGCGGTCGACGAGCGCGGTGCCGGGCACCCAGTCCGTGCGGACGCCGAGCTCGGCGCGGTCGGCCTCGCTGGGAACCGTGACGACGGCGCGCACGCGGCGTGGACCACCGGCCTCGGAGGCGGCGATCGCCCGGGCGGCCGGCAGGGCCGTCGCGTCGGCAATGAGCACCACGTCACGGGCGCTGCCCGGCCGGTACTCGAGGCCGACGGGGTGGGCGTCCTCGCCCGTCGCACCCGGCTCAGGCGCTCCGGGACCGACGAGGACGAGCTCGTCCCCGACGGGCTCGGAACGGGCCCAGTCGACTCCGGGACCGGCGTGGTCGGTGAGAAGGACGTCGACGTCGACGGCCGCCAGCGCACCGGCGTCGTCGTGGTGGACGGCGGCGACCGTGTAGGTGCGCAGCACCCCGCGCGTGGCGGCGGGCATCTCGCGCCATGCGCGGTACCAGTGGGCCGGGAGGACGCCGGAGCCCAGCGGCTCGCTCGCGCCGATCTCGAGCTTGACACGGGTGTCGCGCAGGCCGGCCGGCCCGCCGTCGTGGAGGAGGGCGAGGTCGGCTCCCTCGAGGCGCAGGCGCATGAAGGACGGGGTGGTGCGCTCAGCCCCGGCGACGCGCAGCCGCGCGGCGACAAGGCTCACTGGCCCTCACCTGCGTCGGTGGCGGCGTCGGCTCGCTCCCGGGAACGGAGGGGGCGCACGGGGACGACGAGGGGGCTGCCGGTCACGGGGTCGGGGACGACGCGCGCCTCGAGGTCGAAGACCTCGGCGACGGCGGCCTCGTCGAAAACGTCGGCGGGCGCCCCGGCGCGCAGGACGCGCCCGTCGCGCAGGAGCACGAGGTGGTCGGCGTAGCGGGCTGCCAGGGCGAGCTCGTGGAGGACCACGACGATCGTCGTGCCGCGGCGCTCGTTGAGCTCGCGCAGGAGGTCGAGGACCTCGATCTGGTGGGTGAGGTCGAGGAAGGTGGTGGGCTCGTCGAGGAGGAGGACGCCCGTGCGCTGGGCGAGAACCATGGCGATCCAGACGCGCTGGCGCTGGCCGCCGGACAGGGAGTCGACGTCCCGGTCCGCGAGCTCGGTGGTGCGCGTGTCCGCCAGGGCTTGCGCGACGGCGTCCTCGTCCTCCTCGGACCAGCCACGGAAGAGGCCGCGGTGCGGGTAGCGGCCGCGGGAGACCAGCTCGCGCACGCTCAGCCCGGGCGGGGCGTCGGGGCCCTGGGGCAGGAGCCCGAGCTCACGGGCGACGGCGCGGGTGGAGCGGGAGCGCAGGTCCTCGCCGTCGAGGAGGACGACGCCGTCGCGCGGCGGGAGGAGGCGGCTCATGGCGCGCAGGAGGGTGGACTTGCCGCAGCCGTTGGGCCCGGCGAGGACGGTGATGGCTCCGTCGGGCGGGGTGAGGTCGACGCCATGGACGATCTCGGGGCCGTCGTAGGCGAGGTGAAGGTCGCGCGCCTGGAGCCGTCCGTCCTGCGAGTCGGAGCGCGAGGTGCTCGGGGAGGAGGTGCGGCTGGTGCTCATGCGGCGGCTCCGGATCCGCTGCGGCGCAGCAGCACCCACAGCAGGAAGGGGGCGCCGGCGGCGCCCGTGACGATGCCGACCGGGTAGGGCCCGAGCGGGAGGAGCTGGGCGACGCCGTCGGCGAGGAGGGTGAGGGCGGCCCCGGTGGCGCCGGCGGCGACGAGGCTGGGGCGGCCGCGAAGGAGGAGACGGGACAGGGGGCCGGAGACGAAGGCGATGAAGGCGATGGGGCCGGCAGCCGCTGTCGCCAGCGCGGCGAGGCCGACGGCGAGGGCGATGAGGACCGCGGAGTCTCGCTGAGGGGAGGCGCCGAGGGCCCCGGCGACGTCGGCGTCGATCTCGAGGACCTCGAGGCTGCGACGTCGGGCCGCCGTGAGCGGGAGGAGCACGGCGAGGCCGACCGCGAGCCAAGCCGCTCGCTCCCAGCTAGCCGGGGACAGGGACCCGGAGAGCCAGGACAGGGCGTCGGAGGCCTGCACCGAGGAGACGGTGGAAGCCAGCATCGCGATGAGGGCGTTGGCGGCGCTGGCCAGCGCCACGCCGATGAGGATGAATCGCTGCCCGGCCCGCCCGGCGCCACCGGAGAGCAGGAGGATGACGGCGACGATCGCGACGGCGCCGACGAGGGCGGCCGCGGAGACCCGCCAGCCGGTCCATCCGAGGACGAGCATCGCGACCATCGCGGCGAGCGACGCGCCCGAGGAGATGCCGAGGACGTCGGGGCTGGCGAGGGGGTTGCGCATGAGCCTCTGGACGAGGGCGCCGGAGACGCCGAAGGCGAGGCCGGCGAGGGCCCCGACGACGAGGCGCGGGGCGCGGAAGGTCAGGAGGATGAGGCGCGAGCCGCGAGAGGCGCCGGTGAGCCCCTCCCAGACCTGCGTCGCGTCCAGGCGCGGGGCGACGGCGGTGAGCTGGACGAGGACGGCGACGAGGGCGGCCGCCACGAGCAGGAGGGTGATGACGACGAGGCGGCCGCGACCCAGGGAGGCGGGGTCGGTGGGGCGACGCCGGGTGGATCGAGGGACGAGCGTGGCGCCGGCGCTCCGGGAGGTGCCGGTGGTCGGAGCGCTCACAGCCGTACCAGTCCCTTGACGCGGACGAGGACGATGAGGACGGGCACGCCGAGCAGGGCGACGAGGACGCCGGCGGGCAGCTCGGCCGGCGGGGCCACGACGCGACCGACGACGTCGGCGACGACGACGAGAAGTCCCCCGCCGAGCGCTCCGGCGGTGACGGTCCAGGCGTGGGAGGGTCCGCCGAGGAGGCGCATGAGGTGGGGCGCCATGATGCCGACGAAGCCGATCGGCCCGGCGAGGGCCGTGGCGCCTGCGCACAGGACGACGGCGCCGAGGGAGGCGACGGCGCGACCGCGCACGACGGGGACGCCGAGGCCCGTGGCGACGTCCTCCCCCATGGCGAGGGCGTCGAGCACCCGGGCCTGGGAGAGCACGAGGAGGAGCCCGACCGCCATGACGACGACCGCGGGCACGATGAGGTCCCAGGTTCGCCCGGAGACGATGCCGGTCTGCCAGCGGCGGGTGGACTCCAGGTCGTTGACCTTGACGAGGCTGACGGCGTTGGCGACGGCGGACAGGCCCGCGGCGGTGGCTGCGCCGGCCAGGACGAGGGTGAGGGGGCTCGCGCCGGTGGGGCTGAGCGAGGCGACGGTCCACACGAAGACGAAGGCGACGGCAGCGCCCAGGAGCGCGGAGACGAGGTAGGCGGTCGGGGTGACGAGCCCGAGGAGGCCCGTGGCGAGGACGACGACGGTGGTGGCCCCGGCGTTGACGCCGAGGAGGCCCGGGTCGGCGAGGGGGTTGCGGGTGATGCCCTGCATGGCGGCGCCCGAGGCGGCCAGGGCGGCCCCGGCCGCGAGCGCCACGACGGTGCGCGTGAGGCGGGCGTCGAGGACGGCAGCGACCGTCGGTCCGAGGCTCGCGCCGTCGCCGCGCGCCCAGGTGAGGACCTCGCCGAGCGGGACGTGGCGGGCGCCGAGGGCGAGGGAGGCGACGACAGCGAGCCCGAGGAGGACCGCGAGCACGGCGAGGACGACCCCGCGGGACGCGAGGCGCCCCGCTGCGGCTCCGGCTCCCGCCGGGGCTCGACGGACTGAGTGCACGGGCACGCGCCCGTGTCGCGCACGGGCGTCGGCCCGCGCCCCGGGTCGGGGCGCGGGCCGCGTCGTCGCTGCCGTGGGGCGTGGCGGCATCAGGACGCCGAGGTGGCGGAGGCCGTGGCGCTCGCGGAGGCGCCGTCGCTCGCGGTGGCGGTGGCGGTGGCGCCGGTGACGGCCGCGGCGATCTGCGGGACGTGGTGCTCGCAGCACCACGGCAGCGAGAGCGGCGAGGCGGCCGACAGGCTCATGACGGTCGTGTTGTCCGTGACGAAGAGGGCGGTGCGGTTCTTCACGGCCGGGATGGTCGCGAGGAGCTCGTTCTTCTCGACGGCCTCGACGGCGGACTCGTCGTTCGCCCAGGACCAGAAGAGGTCGGAGGTGAGGGCGTCGGCCTTCTCCGCGGAGTACTCGACGAAGAACTCGTCCTCGGTGTCGGCGCCGCCCTTCGCGGCCGCGGGGGCCATCGTCATGCCGAGCATGTCGAAGAGCCGGGGGCGGTTGTCGGCCTTGGTGTAGAGGTTGATGGTCGAGCTCGTCGCGTCGAGGTTGGCGGCGATGTACGTCCTCGACCTGAGCTCGGGGTACTTGCCGGCGGCGGTCTGGATGGCCTGCGTGGTCTTGGAGACGAGCTCCTCGGCGGCGGCGGAACGGCCGAGGGCCTGTCCGATCGTCTTGGTCGTCGTCTCCCAGGGGGTTCCGTAGGCGGCGACGCCCTTGGGGTAGGCGAGGGTCGGGGCGATCGCGGAGAGCTGGGTGTACTCGTCCTCGGTCATGCCGGAGTAGGTGCCGATGATGAGGTCGGGCTCGAGGGCGGCGATCTCCTGGACGTTGATGCCGTCGGTCTCGGAGTACTGGGTGGGGGCCTTGTCGGTGCCCCAGCCGGCGCCGAGGGCGGTGAGGGCGTCGGTGGTCCAGGGGTAGGAGCCGTGCTCGTCGGCGCCCCAGGAGACGGTGGGCACGCCGACGGGGACCACGCCGAGCGCGATGACGACGTCGTCGTTGGTCCACGAGACGGTGGCGATCTTGGTGGGCTCCGCCTTGATGGTCGTGGAGCCGTAGACGTGGTCGATGGTGACGGGGAAGGAGTCGGTGGCGCTCTCGGAGGCGTTGCCGGCGGCGGCGCTGGCGCCCGTGGCGGCGTCGTCGCTCGAGGAGCAGGCGGCGAGGAGGGCGGCGAGACCGAGCCCGGCACCGCCCGCGAGGACGGAGCGGCGCGTGAGCGCGTGCGTGGGACGGTTCTGGTCGGCCACGGTGGGTTCCCTTCGATGGTTCCGTCAGGGCGGGACCCAAGGTCCCGCGAATTGAGCAAGCCCGATCTTGCCATAAGCACGGGACGGAGACCAAGGTGAGCCTAAGCGTCCCAGGTCACAGCGGCCGAGCTCCCCGGCGGCCGGCCCGGGGCGCAGCGGTTCGTGTCGCACCCCGCCGGTAGCCTGCCGCCATGCCCTCAGCCAAGGCCCCCAGGGCGCGCGTCTCCTACGTCTGCTCGGAGTGCGGCTGGACGAGTCCCAAGTGGCTCGGCCAGTGCCGTGAGTGCAAGGCGTGGGGCACCCTCGAGGAGTTCCACGAGGCCGCGGGAGGCGGAGCCGTCGTCTCGGGCGGCCAGCTCGCCCGGGCGGCCGCCGTGCGCCCGGCCGTGCCCGCGCGCCCCATCGGGGACGTGAGCGCGGAGGAGGCCCGCGCCCGGCCGACAGGCGTCGGCGAGCTGGACCGCGTCCTCGGCGGCGGGATCGTGCCGGGCGCCGTCGTGTTGCTCGCCGGGGAGCCCGGCGTCGGCAAGTCCACGCTCCTCCTCGACGTCGCCGCCAAGGCCGCCGCCGTCTCTCGCGCGCGCGGCGAGGGCCCCGTCCTCTACGTCACCGGAGAGGAGTCCGCCAGCCAGGTCCGGCTGCGGGCCGAGCGCATCGACGCCATCGACCCGGCCCTCCTCCTCGCGAGCGAGACCGAGCTCGGCGCGCTGCTGGGCCACGTCGAGGCGGCCGGCCCCTCGCTGCTCGTCGTCGACTCCGTCCAGACGATCGCCTCTGCGCAGGTCGAGGGCTCCGCGGGCGGCGTCACCCAGGTCCGCGCCGTCACCGGCGCCCTCATCTCCGTCGCGAAGGAGCGCGGCATCCCCGTCCTCCTCGTCGGGCACGTCACCAAGGACGGCGGGATCGCGGGGCCGCGCGTCCTCGAGCACCTCGTCGACGTCGTCTGCCAGTTCGAGGGCGACCGCCACGCGCGGCTCCGCCTCCTGCGGGCGGTCAAGAACCGCTACGGGCCGACGGACGAGGTCGGCTGCTTCGACCTGGGCGAGCGCGGCATCGTCGGCCTGGAGGACCCGAGCGGGCTCTTCCTGTCCTCGGCGCGCTCCGAGGTTCCGGGCACCTGCGCCACCGTCACCCTCGAGGGGCGGCGCCCCGTGCCGGTCGAGGTCCAGGCCCTCGTCGCCGGGACCAACGCGGGCTCGCCGCGCCGCACCACGTCGGGGGTCGACCACTCGCGTGTCGCCATGACGCTGGCGGTCCTGCAGGCGCGACTGCGCGTGGACACCTCGAGCTCGGACGTCTACGTCTCCACGGTCGGCGGCGCGCGGGCGGTCGAGCCCGCGACGGACCTGGCGGTGGCGATCTCGGTGGTGAGCGCGGCCCAGAACCTGCCGACTCCCTCGGGTCTCGTCGCCTTCGGCGAGGTCGGGCTCACGGGCGAGGTCCGCGCCACGGTCGGCGTCCAGCGGCGCCTGGCGGAGGCGGCCCGGCTCGGCTTCACCCGCGCGATCGTGCCGCTCGCGGGCTCGGAGGAGCTGCGACCGGTGCCCGGCATCCAGTACCTGCCGGTGAGCCACCTCGGCGAGGCCGTCGGCGCGGCCCTGCCCCGGTCCTGACCGTCGCCGGGAGCGCCGCTGCGGCCCGGCAGCACCACCCACGCGAGGCACACGTCACGGCGTCGTCATGACACCTGCGGATACGATGACGGCGTCCCAGCCGACCTCCTCCCCGGGTCGACGTCCCGGCGGAGCCCCTCAGGAGGCACCTTGAGCGAGAACACCGGCAACCTGCTGCGCGACACCCTCGCCCTGGTCGCCCCCGGCACCGTCCTGCGCGACGCCCTCGAGCGCATCCTGCGCGGGCGCACCGGCGCGATCATCGTCCTCGGCTTCGACGACTCGGTCGAGGCGATCTCCTCGGGCGGCTTCCACCTCGACGTCGAGCTCTCCGCCTCCCGGCTGCGCGAGCTGTCCAAGATGGACGGGGCCGTCATCGTCGACACGGGCGCGGGCCGCATCCGCCGCGCCAACGTCCAGCTCATGCCCTCCTCCTCGATCGAGACGGCCGAGGCCGGCATGCGCCACCGCACGGCCGAGCGCGTCGCCCGCCAGACCGGCTACCCCGTCATCTCGGTGAGCCAGTCAATGCAGATCTCGACGCTGTACGTCGACGGCAGGCGCCACGTCCTCGAGCCCAGCGAGGCGATCCTCGCTCGCGCCAACCAGGCGCTCGCCACCCTCGAGCGCTACACGAACCGCCTCGCCGAGACGTCCCAGGCGCTCGACTCCCTCGAGATCGAGGACCTCGTCACCGTGCGCGACGTGACAGCCGTCCTCCAGCTCCTCGAGATGGTGCGTCGCATCGCCTCCGACATCGACGACGACGTCATCGAGCTCGGGACCGACGGCCGGCTCCTCGCCCTGCAGCTGGAGGAGCTCACCCGCGGGCAGATGGCCGAGCGCGACTTCCTCCTGAGCGACTACCTGCCTGACGGGCTCGACAAGAGCACCGTCGAGGCCCGCCTCAAGTGGGTCGGCTCCCCCGCCCTCCTCGACCTGGCCATGGTGGCGCGGGCCATGGGCGTCGGCGGCCCCGACGGCCAGGACCTCGACGCCTCGCTCTCACCGCGCGGTCTGCGGATCCTCGCGAAGATCCCGCGCCTCCCCCTCGTCACGGCGCGGGGCGTCGTCGAGCACCTCGGCTCGCTCCAGGCGGTCCTCGGGGCGACGAGCGATGAGCTCCAGGAGATCGACGGCGTCGGCCAGCGGCGCGCGCGCACGCTGCGCGACGGCCTCTCGCGCCTGGCCGAGGTCTCCGTCTCCGACCGCTACCGCTGACGCGAGCCGGCCTCGCTGACGGCGAGGACTCCGCGACGCCGAGGACCACGCCCTCGGACCGACGACGGCTCCGAGACGGACGAGACGCTCCGCCCAGCCGTCAACGCACGCGCAGGAGCGGACGCGCGGCCGTCGTGCCGCCTCAGCCGATCGTGAAGGTGGAGCTGTCCGTGACGGACTGGCCGCCCAGCTCGAGGTGCACCTGGTAGGTGCCGGTCCCGGCCGCCTCGCCGGACCCCGGGTCCTCGGTGGCGGTGGCGCTCGCGGAGGCGTCGGCGCCGGCGCTCGGCTCCGCGGAGGCCTGCTCCGTCGTCGGCTCGGCGCTGGGCTCCGCGGTCTGACCGCTGCTCTGACCATCGGACGGCTCGGTCGCCTCGGCGGTGGCCGAGGGCACCGACCCGACGGCGTCGGTGGGAGTGGGGCTCACGGTGGGGCAGACGGTGCGGTTGACGCGACCGTCCCAGGTCAGCGTCGTCTCGCTCGTGGCTCCGGCGTCGATGAGCAGCGGTCGGCTCGTCGGACCGACGGTGCACTGCGTCGAGGTCCAGACCTGGGTGTCACCGGAGGTGATGACGGCGGTGAGTGCCGTCGAGCCGCCGTCGACGATGCAGGGCTGGGTCCCGTTGTTCTTGATGGTCGCCTTGATGACGACCTGCTGGCCGGACGAGACGCTCGCGGGGGCGCTGAGGCTCGTCTCGAGCTCACCGCCGGCGCAGGTGGTCGGCTCCGCGTAGACGGTCTTGACCTCGCTGGCCGCCTGGGCCTCGTTCTGACTGCGGACGACGTCGCGCACCTTGAGAGCCCCGAGGAGGACGCCGGCGACGACGCCGACGAGCACGAGGAGGGCGAGGAGCCCGAAGCCGAGGCGGCGCAGGCCGTAGTTCGGGCGCGACCCCGTCGTGCCGCGTCCTCCGCGAGCGCTGCGGGGGGCGCTGCCGCGCGGTCGGGCGCTCGAGGACCCGCGAGCGCGTCGGTTCGAGCGCGGGGCGGAGCCGCGGCTGCTCGTGGCGTCCCGGCCGGTCGTGCGCCTGGTGCGGCCCGATGACGAGGCCCCCGTCCCGCGTGCCGCGGACGAGCGCCCGGTACGGGACCCGCCGGGCGCCGACTGGCGCCCGCGAGCGCCTCGTCCGCGCTCCCGGTCACTGCCCCGACCGCTGCCACCGTCACGTCCCTGCGCCATGGTCGGGACTCTACCGGCGGGGTCGGGCGCCCCACGCCAGCGCAGCGCCGTCCTCGTCGCCGGTCGGGGGTCGTGCGCGTCACCGGCGACGCAAGCCCCTCGCGTGCGCGGCCAGGGCGCCTGTCACGGCAGCGACCGAGACCATGATCAGGGCAGGCGGTACGTCGCGCCCTCGTCGTCCGTGGCGATGAGGCCGTCCGCGAGGAGGCCGACCAGCGCGCGGGCGGGCTGGTCGGGGTCGGCGGCCGCGCCGCGGTGAGCGCCCGCGAGGGAGGCGGCGGCGAGGAGGGCCTCGCGAGGCAGGCTCTCGCCGTCACCGGCGGCGCGCAGCTGGGCCATGACGAGGCCGCGGGCCTGCCGGTCGGTGCCGTGCCAGGCCTGGGTGCGGCGTCGCGAGGCGTGCTCGTCGGCGGGCCGACCGGCTCCCACCCAGGCGCACTGGCGGTGCCAGGGGCACTCCTCGCAGCGCGGGTCGCGGGCCGTGCACACGAGGGCACCGAGCTCCATGACGGCGACGGACCACTCGGCGGCCTCGGCGTCGCCGGCCGGAAGGAGGGCCCGGGCCCGCTCGCGCTCGGCGCGGGTGAGGCTGGGGGCCGGCAGGGCCTCTCCGCCGACGGCGCGCGCGAGGACACGTCGGACGTTGGTGTCCAGGACGAGGGCGCGCCGGCCGTGCGCGAAGGCGAGGACGGCGCCGGCGGTGTACTCCCCCACGCCGGGCAGGGCGAGGAGGGCGTCGAGGTCCTCGGGCAGCTCGCCGTCGTGGCGCTCGACGACGGCGCGGGCGGCCTCGATGAGGCGCAGGGCGCGCCGCGGGTAGCCCAGCCGCCCCCACACGCGCAGGACCTCCGCCGTCGGCGCGTCGGCGAGGTCGGCGGGCGTGGGCCACCGGCGCATCCACTCCTGCCAGGCGGGGGCGACGCGGGCGACGGGCGTCTGCTGGCTCATGACCTCGGAGACGAGGACGCCATAGGCGCTGGTGCCCGGCTCGCGCCAGGGCAGGTCGCGTGCGTGGGCGCGGTACCAGGTGATGACCGCCGCGGCGGCGGAGGGGTGCGCCACCGCCATGGCGCCGTCGCCGCTCTCCTCCTGCGCACTCACAGCTCGAGGAGCATGCGGGTGTTGCCCAGGGTGTTGGGCTTGGCCCGCGCCAGGTCGAGGAACTCGGCGACGCCGTCGTCGTGGGACCGGACCATCTCGGTGAAGGCGTCGACGCCGACGGGCGTTCCCTCGATGGGGTGGAAGCCGTGCCGGGTGAAGAAGTCGACCTCGAAGGTGAGGCAGAAGACCCGGCGCAGGTCGAGGGCGCGGGCGCGGGTGAGGAGGTCGTCGAGGATCGCGGAGCCGACCCCGGTGTGGAGGTGGTCGGGTCGCACGGCGAGGGTGCGGACCTCGGCGATGTCGTCCCACATGACGTGGAGGGCTCCGCAGCCGATGATGCCGGACTCGGGGACGCCGTCCGGAGTGGTCCCCGTCCCCTCGGCCACGGTGAACTCCTGGACGTCCTCGAAGTAGTTGATGAGGTCCTTGGCCACGAGGATGCGCCGCTCGGCGTAGGGGCGCACGAGCTCGGCGACGGCGCGGACGTCGGCGGGGCGGGCCTGGCGCAGGACGGTGCGTCGGGCGCCGGGCGTCTGCGCGCGGTGCGCCGGGGGCGCAGCGACTCCGGTGCCGGCTGCGTCGGCTGCGCTCACGTCGGGCTCCTCCTCGGTCGGGTACGGCTGCGTGGCCTCAGCGCTCGGCGAGGGCCAGGACCGCCCGCGCGGTGGCCTCGTCGATGACGAGGTCCGTGGCCGCGTGGGCCCGCAGGGCTGCCAGCGTAGCCCTCGCCTTGCCGGTGCCTGCGACGACGCACAGCCGCCGAGGGATCCGGGCGAGCTGGGCGGGGGTGGGACCGGTGGCGCGGGCGTTGACGTCGATACCGCCCCAGGTGCCATCGGCGCGCAGCATGACGGTGCAGACGTCACCGACGACCCCCTCCTTCTCGAGCACCCGCATGTCGGCGTCGGAGAGGTGCCCCCCGGCGTAGACCTGGCTCGGGAGCTCGGCGGTGAGGGAGCCGACGCCGAAGACGGCGAGCCGGGCGCGCGACGCCACGGACAGCACGCGCTTGATGGAGCGCTCGGACCACATCGCCTCACGGGTCGTGACCTGGTCGAAGAAGGCCGGGACGGGGAAGCCGATGGTGCGCGCCCCGAGGGACTGGCCCATGCGGCCGAGGACCTCGCCGGCGCTCGGACCGTCGCGCAGGGGGTCGGAGGCACCGTTGAGCTGGACGACGGTGAGGCCAGGGACGCGCCGGGTCGGCAGCGCGGCGCTCACCTCGCTCATGGTGGTGCCCCAGGCGGTGCCGACGACGAGCTCCCCCGCGCCCGGGTCGTCCAGGGGCTCGGCGCCGGCGGCCGCGGCGGCGCGGGCCCGGGCGGTCGCCCTGGCGGAGCGCTCGCGGCTCATCTCGTCGATCATCTCGACGAGCCGGGTGGCGGCGACGGCGGCGACCTGCTGGAGGCGGTGGATCTCGGTGGTGCCCTCGCGCACGGGGACGATCTGGGCGCGCACGCCGATCTCCTGGGCGAGGCGCTCCTCGACGCTTCCTGCGCCGCCGGGCTGGACGAGCTCGATGCGGACGATACCCTCGTCGCGGGCGCGGGACAGGAGGCGGGAGACGGTGGAGCGCGAGACGCCGAGGTGCCGGGCGATGACGTCCATCGTCTCGCCCTGCGCGTAGTACATGGAGGCGGCCTCGTAGGCCCGGTGGAGGTCGGCGGGGACCTGGCCGTAGGCCAGTTGGACAGCCGGTTGGTGGACCGGGTGGAGATCAGTCATGGGCATCCTTCCAGGAGACGCGTCGTTGCGTGAACATCCGTGCGCGGATATTGACCATTCTCTCATGGTCCGAGAGCCTCGTGTCAGTCCGCCCTCCGCGACGCGCGGAAGAACAGGAGCAGCCATGCGCACGCACCACGCCAGCACCCAGCACGAGCCCGGCACCTCCAGCACGAAGGGGCCGCTTGACGCCGCCGACGCCGCCCTCACTCGTGAGCAGCGCGCCCGCGCCCTGGAGGAGATGTCCTCCTCGGAGGGCCTCGACCTCCTCGTCGTCGGCGGAGGCGTCACCGGCGCCGGCATCGCGCTCGACGCCGCGAGCCGCGGGCTGCGCACCGCGATCGTCGAGATGGGCGACTGGGCCTCGGGCACCTCGTCCTGGTCCTCCAAGCTCGTCCACGGCGGCCTGCGCTACCTCTACCAGCTCGACTTCTCCCTCGTGCACGAGGCCCTCACCGAGCGCGGCCGCCTCCTCACCACCAACGCCCCGCACCTGGTCAAGGCCCAGCCCTTCCTCTGGCCCCTCAAGCACCAGTACGAGCGCGGCTACTCGGCGGTCGGCGTCGGCATGTACGACGCCCTCGCCGTCGCGGGCGCCCACGGTCAGCGCACCGTCCCCCTCCAGAAGCACCTGGGACGCAAGGGCACCCGCGCCCTCGCCCCGGCGCTGGACTCCTCGAACCTGGCCGGCTCGATCCGCTTCTACGACGCCCGCGTCGACGACGCGCGCCTCGTCATCGACCTCGTGCGCACCGCCGTCGGGCTCGGGGCGCTCGCCGCGAGCCGCACCAAGGTCACGGAGTACCTCAAGGACGCGGCCGGCACGGTGGTCGGCGCCCGGGTCACGGACCTGGAGACCGGCGAGAGCCACGACGTGCACGCGGCCCGCACCATCAACGCCACCGGCGTCTGGACCGAGCAGACGCAGGACCTCGCCACCCGCGACGGCGGCCTCAAGGTCCTCGCCTCCAAGGGCGTCCACGTCGTCGTGCCCAAGGAGGCCATCGACGCCGAGACCGGCATCTTCCTGCGCACGGAGAAGTCCGTCCTCTTCATCATCCCGTGGCCGCGCTACTGGGTCATCGGGACGACGGACACCGCCTGGACCGAGGACGTGTCCAAGCCCGTGGCGACGAGCGAGGACATCGACTACATCCTCGAGCACGCCAACTCCGTCCTCACCCGCCCGATCACGCGGGACGACGTCATCGGCGTCTACGCGGGCCTGCGCCCCCTCCTCCAGCCCCAGCTCAAGCCGGGCGCCGAGGCGGCGAGCACGAAGGTCTCCCGCGAGCACACCGTCACCCGCGTGGCCCCGGGCCTCACGGCCATCGCGGGCGGCAAGCTCACGACCTACCGCGTCATGGCGCAGGACGCCGTCGACCACGCCCTCGGCGAGGGCCTGGCGAAGGCGCACCGGACGCGCACGGAGAACCTGCCGCTGGTCGGAGCGACCGGCTACGCCGAGCTCGCGGAGCGCGCCGGCGACGTCGCCCGCGAGCGCGGGTGGACCCTGGCCCGCGTGACGCACCTGCTGGACCGCTACGGCTCGGAGACCGTGGACCTCCTCGCGGCCGCGGACCAGCACGACGCGGCGCTTCCCGAGGACTCGGCCGAGCCGCGCTGGACCGAGGCGCTGACGGGCGCCCCGGACTTCCTGCGCGCCGAGGTGGCCTGGGCCGTCACGCACGAGGGCGCTGCCCACCTCGACGACGTCCTGCTGCGGCGGGTGCGCCTCGACCTCGAGCGCCGCGACCGCGGCCTGTCCGTCGCGGACGAGATCCTCGCGGTCATGGCGCCGCTCCTGGGCTGGTCCGAGGAGGACGTGGCCCGCGAGCGGGAGCGGTACGCGGAGCGCGTGGCCCAGATCGCGGCGGCCGAGGCTGAGCACGACGACGCCGCTGCGGTCGCCCACGTCGACCAGGCGGTCTGAGCCGCCCGCGACGACGAGGACAGGGAGCGCCCGCGCTCCGGGCTGAGGGCCCGGGGCGCGGGCGCCTCCACGTGCACGGGGCCATAACGCTCCGGCGCCCAGGCCCGTGCACGGGGTCATGACGCTCCGGCGCCCAGGGACGCTCGGAGAGCGCGCGCACGCGGGGAGGCGGGCCCGGCCCTCCCCGGGAACCGGACCCGCCCCTCCTCCCGTGGTACCAGCGCCGGGACGCGGACTCGCGCCCGGCACCGGACGTCTTCTAGTGGCCTCCGCAGGCGCAGGAGCCCGAGCAGCCGCCGGACGCGGCCGGAGCGTCCTGCGCCCCGTCGGACCCGCTCCCCTCGACCGGGCGCTCGCGCCAGACCGGAGTGGTCATGCGCCCGTCGGGGTCGTCGACCTCGATACCGGGCAACCTCGAGAGACCGTAGGCGGCGTGGAGGACCCACACGGGGTGGACGGTCCTCACTCCGGAGCCCTTCTGGATCTGCCAGCGGCAGGTCTCGGTGTCGCAGACGGCGAGCTCGGGGTTGACGTCGGCGACGAGCTCGAAGAGCGGCTGCCCGACCTTCTGGGCGATGTCGTACTTCTCCTTCTTGAGGCCGTAGGTGCCGGCGATGCCGCAGCAGGCGCGTCCGGACTCGACGACGTGGAAGCCGGGGACGAGCTCCATCATCTCGATGGCGGGCAGGCCCATGTTCTGGCCCTTGAGCTGGCAGGGCGCGTGGTAGGAGACGGTGGCGTCGATCCGGCGGAACCGGTGGGGCAGCTCGCCGGAGTCCTCGAGGTCGCGGAGGAACTCGGAGAGCTCGTAGGTGCGGGTGCCGACGTCGCGCAGCTCCTCGGCGTCGACGCCCATGATCTCGTGGGCCTCGTGCTTGAGCATGCCGGCGCAGGAGCCGGAGGAGGAGATGATCGGCAGGTCGGTGCCGGCGCCGCGCAGCTGCTCGCACAGGCGCAGGACGTCGTGGGTGGCCTGGCCGTAGAGGCCGTTGGACTGGGAGGCGAGCCCGCAGCAGCCCTGCTTGGGGACGAGGACCTCGTAGCCGATGTGCTCGAGCAGCTCGATGGCTCGCTTGGAGGTCTCGACCTCGAAGTAGCCGCCGGCGCAGCCGTGGAAGAAGACGACGGGGCCGCGCGAGCCGGCGGGGACGAGGGTGTCCTTGCGGGGCCGGCGGTGCTTGAGCCAGCCCTGGAGGGACTGGGGCTGGGCGGTCGGCATGGGGGCGTCGCGGTGGACGCCGACGACCTTCTCCATGGCGACGCGGACGGGCTTGAGGCCGAGGGCCGCGTTGGCGACCGGCGCGACCGGGGTCATGACCTGGCCCATGAGGGTGGTCTGGGTGATGAGGCGGTCGCGGACGGGGATCGACTTGTTCTGGGCGCGCATGACGGCGCGGGCCTGGTTGTTGAGCTCGGCGATCTTGACGCCCTGCGGGCACACGCGGGTGCAGGTGCCGCAGCTGGAGCAGTAGTCGATGGAGTGGTCGACGCTCTGGCCGTGGCGGAAGCGCTCGGCCTGGGGGCCGACGAACTTGGGGCCGGGGAAGAGGTCGGTGACCGCGGCGACGGGGCACTGGGTCTCGCAGATGGTGCACTTGATGCAGCAGTCGAGACTCGTGCGGGCGAGCGCGTGGGCGGGGGTCTCGACGGCGAGGGTGCCGTCGGCGACCTTCTTCCCTCCGGTGGTGCCGGGAAGGGGCAGGTCCCAGCGGGTGGCGAGGGCGTCGAGGTCGAGCATCAGTTCTTCTCCTTCGTCTGGCCGGCGGCGGCCGTGGAGGGCTCGGGGTGGGCGGTGGACGCGGCCGCGCGGCCGGTGAGGGCGTCGAGGGCGGCCCGTGCGGAGCCGAGGGCGATGCCCTCGCCGGACTTCTCGGACCAGCGGACGGCGCCGGCGAGGACGCCACCGACGGCGTGGACGTTGGTGAGGACGGGGGTGCCGTCGGGGCCCAGTGGGTGCATGGCGTCGTCGACGGCGACGCCGGTGCGGAAGAGGCCCTGCGGGGAGCCCCAGTAGTCGGAGTGGATGAGGCGTCGGAGGTTCTCGGCGCCGTCGGCGCTCACGCCGGCGAGCGGCAGGCCGAGGACGGTGTCGGTGACCTCGCCGTGGGAGGTCATGGTGAGGGCGCCGGACTCGAAGCCGCCGGCGGCGAGGACGAAGGCGCCGCCGCGGTGGCGGGTGGGGTGCCCGGCGGAGGCGGAGGAGACGGAGACGAGGCGGTCGCCGACGCGCTCGTGGTCGATGACGCGCCCGCCCTGGACGACGCGGACGCGCTCCTCCATGGCGAGCCGGGACAGCCGGTTCTCGAGCCGGAGCCCGGGAACGCTGGGCGGGGCGAGGGGGATCTCGCCGACGGGGGCGCCGAGGCGCTCGGCGAGGCGCTCGGCGACGGCGGGGTCCGCGAGGCCCAGGACGGCGGGGAGGAGGACGGTCTCGCCGTCGCGCAGGTGCGGGGCGATCGCCGCGGCGAGGCGGTCGGCGACGGCGGGGTCGTCGAGGGCGCGGGCGTGCTCGAGGGCGCTCGTGTCGTGGTCGCCGGGGCGGACCTCGAGGTCGACGGTGACGGCGCGGGCCTCGACGCGGCCACCTCCGGGCAGGTCGGTGCGGGAGAGGTTGCCGGCGACGAGCTCGGGCGCGAGGTCCTTGAGCCGGGCGAGGCCGACGACGAGGTACCGGCCGCCGTCGCGGAGGACGGAGGCCCGCATGGAGGGCTGGATGACCGCGGTGGGGCGCACGGCGCCGACGGCGGTCGGCAGCCACAGGTTGGCGGGGTCCGCGGGGTCGGCGGTGGCCTCGGGCCGGACGAGCAGGTTCTCGCCGACGAGGTCGATGAGGTCGTCGACGCCGCGTCGCACGCGCTCTGGGCCGAGGACCCGGTAGGGGTGCCCCTCGGGGAGGAGCTCCGTGTCCGCGATGGCGGCGTAGGGGTGGGTGACGGCGCGGCGGCGGGAGCGCTCCTCGAGGCCGGCTCCGGCGCCGGGGCCGGCCGGGCCGGCCGCTCCCCCGAGGTGGCCGAGGACGTCGAGGGTGCCGTTGGACAGCGGCAGCCCGCCGACGCCCTTGGTGACGAGGGTGACGGTGGCGCCGGCGCGGCGCAGGCCGAGGGCGGTGGTCCATCCGGCGATGCCGGCTCCGATGACGACGACGTCGCTGCTCATGCGAGGGCCTCCTGACGGGTGGCGGGCTGGGCCGTCGCGAGGGCGGGGTCGAGCGCGGGGGCCGGGGCGAGGGCAGCGAGCGCGGCGGCGAGCTCGGTGGGTTCCTGGACGCCGTCCTCGGCGTCGGTGAGGGCGGTGGCGACGGAGGGTGGCGGGGTCTCGGAGGGGATGTCCTCGATGTCGAGGGTCCCCTGGAGCATCCAGAAGTCGAGGGCGGTCTCGCGGACCTGCTCGCCGTGGAGGATGGTCCACAACCCGATCCAGCGGTGGCGCAGGAAGGTGCGCAGTCCCTCGGTGGCGTCGGCGGCGCTGCGGTGGGCGCAGGTGGTGGCGAGGCCGGCAACGCGCGGGGCGCAGAAACCGCCCTGGCAGGGCCCCATGGCGAGGCGGAGCTGGCGGCGCAGGTCGTCGAAGGAGGCGTCGGGCTGCTCGGCGAGGAGGGCCTCGAGGGCGGAGCGGGAGGTGGCCTCGCACTCGCAGACGACGGGGTCGGTGAGGCGGTTGGCCTCGCGCTCGGCGAGGCGGTGCGTGACGTGGTGGTTGCGCGTCCCGTCGGCGCCCGGGACGAGCTCGCCGGCGGTGGTGCACTCGCGATCGAGGCCCATCTCCTCGCAGACGGCGTCGACGGCGTACTGGGCCATGAGGCGGTAGGTGGTGAGCTTGCCGCCGGCGACGGTGACCATGCCGGCGATGCCGTCGGCCTCGCGGTGGCGGATGATCGTCATGCCGCGGCTCATGTGGCGGGTGTCGTCGCCGGAGACTCGCTTGTCGAGGACGAGGGGGCGGGCGCCGGCCCAGGCGTGGAGGGCGCGGGCCTGACGGAAGCCGGGGACGAGGACCTCACCGGCGTCGAGCATCTGGGCAACCTCCTCGCGCGGGATGGCGAGGTGGTCGGGGTCCTCGGCGCGGTGGTCGGTGGTGCCGATGATGGAGACGGTGTGGTCGGGGACGATGATGTCGCCGTCGGAGGGGTGGATGCAGCGGTTGACGACGTGGTTCACGATCCGGTGGTTCATGGCGATCATGACGCCGCGACCGGCGGCGATCTCGACGCTGTCGGCGTCGGCCATGGCGGCGAGGCGGCCGCCCCAGGGACCGGCGGCGTTGACGAGGAACCCGCAGGTCACGGTGAGGTCCTCACCGGTCTTGAGGCCGTGGACGCGCACGGCGGCGACGCGGCGGTCGTCCCCCTCGCCCTCGACGACGACGTCGGTGACCTCGTGGTAGGTGAGGATCGTCGCACCGTGGGCCTGTGCGGAGCGGGCGGCGCCCCAGACCATGCGCCAGCCGTCGACGGCGCCGTCGTGGACGGCGAAGGCGCGCTTGATGCCGGGGTTGAGCATGGGCTCCACGCGGAGGGCCTCGGAGAGGCTGATCTCCTCGGCGGGGACGCCGGTCGCCTGGGCGCCGGCGAGGAAGCGGTCGGAGAAGTCGAGGTCGTCCTCGGGGGTGACGACGAAGAGGCCGCCGACGCGCTCGACGGCGTCGGAGTGGATCCGGGAGAGGACCTCGTTCTCCTCGGCGCACTCGGTGGCCGACCGGGGGTCGGAGACGACGTAGCGGCCGCCGGAGTGGAGCAGGCCGTGGAAGCGGCCCGAGGTCCCCTGGGCGAGGTCCGCGCGCTCGAGGAGCACGACGGACAGGCCGCGCATGGCGGCGTCGCGGGCGACGCCGACGCCGGTGGCGCCGCCTCCGACGACGACGAGGTCGGCGCTCATGGTGCGTCCGCGCGGGGCGCTGGGGGCGGTGGCGCCGCGGGGCGCGTGCTGATCGGCTGACACTGGGACCTCCTCGTCCGCTGCTGGTGCCGGTCGCCGGTGCGCCCGGGGCGGGGCGCGCGGGGCGGCGACTCACCATTGCTACACGGGCTCGGGCCGATGTGCACGCCCTATGCACGACCGTGCAATCGTGGGGGTGACGCAGCGCACCTCCTCCCAGATCGCGCGCCGGTCGATGCATGCACGTATTCCCATCGGTATCCTCGCTCCTCAGCGGCCAGGACGTGTCCTGGGCCACGTTTTGATCACGCTTCACTCGTGGGACGCCCGAGCGCACCCCGGCAAGACCGCACGATGACGTGCAGAGAGCGATTCACCATGACACCCACAACCGGGCAGATCTTCATGTCCGAGTGCTTCGGCACATTCATCCTCATCCTCTTCGGAGCGGGCGTGTGCGCCGCGTGCACGCTCCCCAAGTCGAAGGCGAAGGGCGCCGGCTGGGTCGCCATCGCCCTCGGGTGGGGCTTCGCCGTCTACATGGGCGTGTGGGCCTCCTACGCGACCGGCGCCCACCTCAACCCCGCGGTCACCCTCGGCCTGGCCGCCGCGGGCCGCGACCTCGCCCCGAACGTCCCGGCCACCGCCGGCAACATCGTCGTCTACCTGTTCGCGCAGATGGTTGGCGCCTTCCTCGGCGCCGTCGGCGCCTGGCTCGCCTACAAGAAGCACTTCGACGAGCCGGCCCCCGACGGCGACAAGCTCGGCTGCTTCTCCACCGGCCCCGGCATCCGCTCCTACGGCTGGAACGTCGTCACCGAGGTCCTGGGCACCTTCGCCCTGGTCGCCTGGATCATCGAGTCCGGCAAGACCCCCTCCCAGCTCGGCCCGCTCGCCGTCGCCCTCGTCATCGTCGCCATCGGCCTCTCGCTGGGCGGCCCCACCGGCTACGCCATCAACCCCGCCCGTGACCTCGGCCCGCGCATCGCCTACGCCGTCCTCCCCATCAAGGGCAAGGGAGCCGCGGACTGGGCCTACTCCTGGGTCCCGATCGTCGGCCCCCTCGCCGGCGGCGCCCTCGCCGGCCTCATCGTCCCGAACCTCGCCGGCCTGTTCTGACCGGCCCCGCCGGACGCCGTCGGCGCCCCTCCCGCCCAGGCCGGGCGCCGACGGCGGCACCCTCCGGCACCACCTCGACAGCACTCCACCACCAGACCTCCACACAGAGTCGTGAAAGGACCCACCATGTCTGAGACCCGCGAGAAGAAGTACGTCCTCGCCATCGACCAGGGCACCACCTCGTCGCGCGCCATCATCTTCGACCACTCCGGGCAGATCGTCTCGGTGGGCCAGAAGGAGTTCCGCCAGATCTTCCCCAACCCGGGATGGGTCGAGCACGACCCCCTGGAGATCTGGAGGTCCGTGCGGGCCGTCGTCGCCGATGCCCTCCAGGAGGCCGAGATCAACCGCCACCAGATCGCGGCCGTCGGCATCACCAACCAGCGCGAGACCACCATCGTGTGGGACAAGAACACCGGCGAGCCGGTCTACAACGCCATCGTGTGGCAGGACACGCGCACCTCCGCCATCGTGCGCGAGATCGCCGCGGGTGATGAGCTCGGCACCGAGCGCTACCGCCAGATCACGGGCGAGAACCTCTCGACCTACCCCTCGGCCCCCCGCATCAAGTGGATCCTCGACAACGTCGAGGGCGCCCGCGAGAAGGCCGAGGCCGGGGACCTCCTCTTCGGCACCCCGGACACCTGGGTCCTGTGGAACATCACCGGCGGGGTCAAGGGAGGCGTCCACGCCACCGACGTCACCAACGCCTCCCGGACCCTCCTCATGGACGTGCGCACCCTCGAGTGGCGCGAGGACATCTGCGAGGACTTCGGCATCCCGACGTCGATGCTCCCCGAGATCAGGTCCTCCTCCGAGGTCTACGGCTACGGCCGCAAGAACGGCCTGCTCGTCGACACTCCCATCTCCGGCATCCTCGGCGACCAGCAGGCCGCGACCTTCGGCCAGGCCTGCTTCGAGAAGGGCACGGCGAAGAACACCTACGGCACCGGATGCTTCACCCTCATGAACACCGGCGAGGAGCCCGTCTTCTCGGAGAACGGCCTGCTCACGACCGTGCTCTACCAGCTCGGCGACGCCAAGCCCGTCTACGCCCTCGAGGGATCGGTCGCCGTGGCCGGCTCCCTCGTCCAGTGGCTGCGCGACAACCTCGGCATGATCACCAGGTCCTCCGAGATCGGCGAGCTCGCCTCGAGCGTGGAGGACAACGGCGGCGTCTACTTCGTCCCCGCCTTCTCCGGCCTCTTCGCGCCGTACTGGAAGGACGACGCGCGCGGCGCCATCGTGGGCCTGACGCGCTACGTCACCAAGGGCCACATCGCCCGGGCCGTCGAGGAGTCCACCGCCTTCCAGTCCGCCGAGGTCCTCGACGCCATGAACGCCGACTCCGGCGTCCCGCTCAAGGAGCTCAAGGTCGACGGCGGCATGACCCACGACGACCTCCTCATGCAGTTCCAGGCCGACGTCTCCGGCGTCGACGTCATCCAGCCGGTCGTCGCCGAGACGACGGCCCTGGGCGCCGCCTACGCCGCCGGCATCGCGGTGGGCTTCTGGTCCGGCACCGAGGAGGTGGTCGCCAACTGGCAGGAGGGCAAGCGGTGGACGCCGTCCATGGACGAGGCCGAGCGCGACCGCACCTACCGCCTCTGGAAGAAGGCCGTCACCCGCACCTTCGACTGGGCCGACGAGGACGTCAAGTGACGTCCTGACCGCACCGCCCGCACGGGGAACCGGCCGACCCCGGTTCCCCGACGCGGCCCCGGCACCCCCTCCCGACGGGGCGCCGGGGCCGCGTCGCGTCCCGAGCCGCCCGGGCGCGCGCCGCGGGTGGTCCCGCGAGCAGAGCCGACTCAGCTGAGCGAGAGGAACATGCGCTCCAGTCGCGCCGAGTCCACAGCCGAGCCGTCGGAGTCCTGCGCGAGGCACGTCCGCATGCCTGTCGCGATGACGGCGAAGCCGGCCCGGTCGATCGCCTTGGAGACCGCGGCCACCTGGGTGACGACCTCCTCGCAGTCGCGTCCCTCCTCGAGCATCCGGATCACTCCGTCGAGCTGGCCACGAGCGCGCTTGAGCCGGGCGATCGTCGGCTTGAGGTCGGAGGGGTCGAGCTGGACTGCCATGGTGGTCACTCTGCCACGTCCGGCGCGCCCGCCTCGGCCCGCGTGCCACGGCTCTCGCCGTCGTCCGCGCCGCCCCGCTCGCCCGCACCGTTGACCGCGCTCCACGTGGCGTAGCCTCCGTCGAGGTTGCGCACGCTCCGACCGACCTGGATGAGCAGACGCGCGCCCACGTGACCGCGCAGCCCCACCTGGCAGGTGACGACGAGCTCGCCGGCCGGGAGCTCGTCCAGCCGGGAGCGCAGCTCGTCGACCGGCACGTTGAGGGCGCCCGCGATGTGCCCGCGTTCGAACTCGCTCGGCGTGCGCACGTCGATAAGGTGCGCGCCCGTAGCGGTTGGCGGTCTGCGCCAGGGCGACCAGGGAGGGGCTCCCCGTGACGGGGTCGCGCTTGAGGGCCGCGTCACCCGCCGCCCAGGTCGCGGGGTCGGAGCTGCGCTGCTGCTCGTCGACCTCGATCCCGCCGCGCTCACCGACCTCCAGACCGGCGTCGCGCGCCAGGGCGTCCTCGGGACGGACACCGGCGGCGACGATCACGAGGTCCGCGGGCGCGCTGCTGCCGTCGGACAGCACGACCCGCCGCTCCTCGACAGTCTCGACGGTCGAACCGGTGCGCCCGTCGAGGCCCGCCTCGCGCAGTCGCGCCTCGACGGGCGCCGCCATCTCCGGGTCCAGCGGCGGCAGGACCTGGTTCGCACGCTCGACCACCGTGACCGTGAGGCCGCGCCTGTGGAGGTTCTCGGCGGCCTCGAGACCGGTGAAGCCGGCTCCGATGACCACAGCGCTGCTCGCTTCGCGCCCGTCCGTCCCACCGTGCGCGACGGCGGCCGCAACCGCGTCGGCGTCAGCGACGTCGCGCAGCGTGAGCGCGCGCTCGAGCCCGGGCACGGGCGGTATGACGGCCCGTGCGCCCGGCGCGAGGACGAGAGCGTCGTAGGCGAGTACCTCCTCCTGGTCCGGCCGGCCAGGTGCCGCACCAGCAGCGTCCGCGAGCCGCGGTCGATCGCCACCGCCTCGGTCCGTACGCGCACGTCCAGGTTGAAGCGCGCGCGGAGAGACTCCGGCGTCTGGAGGAGCAGGTCCTCGCGCTCGGAGATGACGACGCCGACGCAGTGCGGCAGGCCGCAGCTCGCGAAGGAGACGTGATCGCCCCGCTCGACGACGGTGATGACGGCGTTCTCATCCAGCCGCCTCAGCCGCGTGGCGGCGCTCATTCCGGCGGCGACCCCGCCGACGACCACGACCCGCAGCCGCTCATCGCGACCCGGCACGTCAGCGCCGCCCGAGGAGCCGGGACGGGAAGCGGGGGGGGTGCCCCTATGTTGTTGGTCAAGCGGCAGCGGGTAGCTGGTGGGTTGGTTGGGGGTCGTAGAGGGCGCCGTCTCGGATCATGGCGTGCAGGGTGAGGATGCGGCGGTGGGCCAGGGCGATGACGGCTTGGTTGTGGCGCTTGCCCTGGGCGATCTTGCGGTCGTAATAGGCCCGGGATACGGGGTCGGAGCGCAGTGAGGCGAAGGCCGAGAGGAACATCGCCCGCTTGAGTCTCTTGTTGCCGGCGTGCGAGACGTACTCACCTCGGATCGAGGAGCCCGAGCGTCTGGTCACGGGTGTGAGTCCGGCGTAGGAGGCCAGGTGCGCCCCGGAGTCGAAGGAGCGCCCGAGGGTCTCGGCGATGAACACTGCGGCGGTCCTGACCCCGATGCCGGGCATGGAGGTCAGGACCTGGTAAAGAGGGTGGGCCTCCACCAGCGCCTCGACCTGGGCGGCGACGTCGGCCCTCTGGGCGTGCAGGGAGATGAGCTGGCGAGCCAGGTGAGGCAGGACCACCCCGGCGGCGTCGGTGCCTGCCACCACCACGGACTGGGCCGTCAGGGCGTCGATGATGGCGCCAGCCCAGGTGGCGTGGCGCCTTGCGCCGTGCGCCTTGAGCTTGGCGTCGATCCGGGCCCGCCCGGCCTTGCGCAGTGCGGCGGGGGTGGGCCAGGAGGCGATGACCTCCAGGACGGCGTCGTGCTCGAGCCACGGCCCCAGGATCTTCTCCAGGGCGGGGTGGACCTGGGTGTACAGGC
>NZ_JACWNA010000035.1 GCF_015355765.1 Actinomyces haliotis | reverse complement strand
GGCTTCCTCGTCGGTTGCGGGGTGGGTTGAGCCTGGAGATGTTTTTCTCCGTCTTATTGTTTGGCTTCCTGCATGATCGCTCCTTGTGGGCCTTGGTTGTGCGGGTTGTTCTAAATGGTTTTTTTGGAGAGTTTGATCCTGGCTCAGGACGAACGCTGGCGGCGTGCTTAACACATGCAAGTCGAACGGTGAAGCCCCAGCTTGCTGGGGTGGATGAGTGGCGAACGGGTGAGTAACACGTGAGTAACCTGCCCCCTTCTCCTGGATAACTGCCGGAAACGGTAGCTAATACGGGATATTCAGGTCCTACCGCATGGTGGGGTCTGGAAAGGTTTTTCTGGTGGGGGATGGGCTCGCGGCCTATCAGCTTGTTGGTGGGGTGATGGCCTACCAAGGCCTTGACGGGTAGCCGGCCTGAGAGGGTGGACGGTCACACTGGGACTGAGACACGGCCCAGACTCCTACGGGAGGCAGCAGTGGGGAATATTGCACAATGGGCGCAAGCCTGATGCAGCGACGCCGCGTGAGGGATGAAGGCCTTCGGGTTGTAAACCTCTTTCGCCAGTGAAGCAGGCCAGGCCTTATTCGCCTGGTTGACGGTAGCTGGATAAGAAGCGCCGGCTAACTACGTGCCAGCAGCCGCGGTAATACGTAGGGCGCAAGCGTTGTCCGGAATTATTGGGCGTAAAGAGCTCGTAGGCGGCTGGTCGCGTCTGTCGTGAAATCCCCTGGCTTAACTGGGGGCTTGCGGTGGGTACGGGCCGGCTTGAGTGCGGTAGGGGAGACTGGAACTCCTGGTGTAGCGGTGGAATGCGCAGATATCAGGAAGAACACCGGTGGCGAAGGCGGGTCTCTGGGCCGTTACTGACGCTGAGGAGCGAAAGCGTGGGGAGCGAACAGGATTAGATACCCTGGTAGTCCACGCCGTAAACGTTGGGCACTAGGTGTGGGGGCTCTTTCCGGGGCTTCCGCGCCGTAGCTAACGCATTAAGTGCCCCGCCTGGGGAGTACGGCCGCAAGGCTAAAACTCAAAGGAATTGACGGGGGCCCGCACAAGCGGCGGAGCATGCGGATTAATTCGATGCAACGCGAAGAACCTTACCAAGGCTTGACATGTGAGCGACAGCCGCAGAGATGTGGTCTCCCCCTTGTGGGGCGCTCTCACAGGTGGTGCATGGTTGTCGTCAGCTCGTGTCGTGAGATGTTGGGTTAAGTCCCGCAACGAGCGCAACCCTCGTCCCGTGTTGCCAGCACGTAGTGGTGGGGACTCGCGGGAGACTGCCGGGGTCAACTCGGAGGAAGGTGGGGATGACGTCAAATCATCATGCCCCTTATGTCTTGGGCTTCACGCATGCTACAATGGCCGGTACAGTGGGTTGCGATGCCGTGAGGTGGAGCGAATCCCTTAAAGCCGGTCTCAGTTCGGATCGGTGTCTGCAACTCGACACCGTGAAGTTGGAGTCGCTAGTAATCGCAGATCAGCAACGCTGCGGTGAATACGTTCTCGGGCCTTGTACACACCGCCCGTCACGTCATGAAAGTCGGCAACACCCGAAGCCCGTGGCCCTACGGGGAGCGGTCGAAGGTGGGGCTGGTGATTGGGACGAAGTCGTAACAAGGTAGCCGTACCGGAAGGTGCGGCTGGATCACCTCCTTTCTAAGGAGCCCCTTTTCTCAGTCACTGCCGGTGACGGGTCAGCCGTGTTGGTTGGCCGGCTGGTGGTGCGGGGTTGGAACGCTATCGGCATAGGGAACACGCCATCATCACGGTCTTCCTCCTTCGGGTCGGGGCCTGTGTGGTGGTGCTCCTGCCCTGGTGGGTGGGGGTGGCGCACTGTCGGGGTTCTGGGGCAACACACGCCAGCTGCTGCTGGTGGCCCTGGCGCCTCATCACGCGAAACCGGTGACCGCTCCCGCAGGCTTGTGGGTGCGTCCGGTGGGTTCGTGGTGTGGGTGGGTTGGTTGTGAACTGCATAGTGGACGCGAGCATCTTTGATCTTTGCGCAGTCACGTGCCGTTAGGTGCGTGGTTGTTGTTTTGTTTGTTTTTTTGAGCGTTCGGTGGATGCCTTGGCATCAGGAGCCGATGAAGGACGTGGTGGCCTGCGATAAGCCTCGGGGAGCCGGCTAACGGGCTGTGATCCGAGGGTTTCCGAATGGGGGGACCCGGCACCAGTTATGTGGTGTCACCTGCATCTGAATTCATAGGGTGCAGGGGGTGACGCGGGGAAGTGAAACATCTCAGTACCCGCAGGAAAAGATATTCCGTGAGTAGTGGCGAGCGAAAGCGGATGATGGTTAAACCGTTTCCGTGTGATACCCGGCAGGGGTTGCGGTTGCGGTGTTGTGGGGCGCATCTTTCTCACGTCTGCCGGCGTGGGGCGCAGTAAGAAACTCGTGCGGTAGCTGAATCCTCTGGGAAGGGGAGGCGTAGTGGGTGAGACCCCCGTAGGCGAAACTGTGCGGGCTGTGTGGGTGCGTTGCCCGAGTAGCACGGGGCTCGTGGAATCCTGTGTGAATCTGCCAAGACCACTTGGTTGCCTGAATACTTCCTGATGACCGATAGCGGATAGTACCGTGAGGGAATGGTGAAAAGTACCCCGGGAGGGGAGTGAAATAGTACCTGAAACCGGGCGCTTACAAGCCGTCAGAGGCCTGTTGGGCTGATGGCGTGCCTATTGAAGAATGAGCCTGCGAGTTAGTGCCGTGTCGCGAGGTTAACCCGTTGGGGGGAGTCGTAGCGAAAGCGAGTCCGAAAGGGCGTCTTGAGTGGCACGGTCTAGACCCGAAGCGGGGTGATCTACCCATGGCCAGGTTGAAGCACGTGTAAGAGCGTGTGGAGGACCGAACCCACTTCAGTTGAAAATGGAGGGGATGAGCTGTGGGTAGGGGTGAAAGGCCAATCAAACTCCGTGATAGCTGGTTCTCCCCGAAATGCATTTAGGTGCAGCGTCCCGTGGTCCCCGGCGGAGGTAGAGCTACTGGGTGGCTGATCGGCCCCACAGGGTTAGTGACGTCAACCAAACTCCGAATGCCGTCCGGGTTGCAGCGGGGCAGTGAGACTGCGGGGGATAAGCTCCGTGGTCGAAAGGGAAACAGCCCAGATCGCCGGCTAAGGCCCCTAAGCGTGTGCTAAGTGGGAAAGGATGTGCGGTCGCGCAGACAACCAGGAGGTTGGCTTAGAAGCAGCCACCCTTGAAAGAGTGCGTAATAGCTCACTGGTCAAGTGATCGTGCGCCGACAATGTAGCGGGGCTCAAGCACACCGCCGAAGCCGCGGATCCGCAGCACGTACCCTCCGGGCCCTTGATGGTCTTGGCAGGGGCTGCGGGTGGTAGGGGAGCGTCCTGCACCGGGTGAAGCCTCGGAGTGATCCAGGGGTGGATGGTGCGGGAGTGAGAATGCAGGCATGAGTAGCGATACTAGGGTGAGAAACCCTAGCGCCGAATGACCAAGGGTTCCAGGGCCAGGCTAGTCCGCCCTGGGTGAGTCGGGACCTAAGGCGAGGCCGACAGGCGTAGTCGATGGACGACGGGTTGATATTCCCGTACCGGCGAAGCACCGCCCATGCTGACGCGCGGGTGCTAACCCACGCCGACATCCACAATCGCGGCTCGTGATCACTTCGGTGGTCCTTGTCGTGGTGGTTGTTGGTCTGGGGACCCTCCGTGCAGGTAGGCAAGCGTATTAACAGGGGTGACGCACAGTGGTAGCCTCCGCGGGCCTAATGGCTTGGCCCGTTCAAGCGAGCAGCCCGTTCCCCAGGCAAATCCGGGGAACACACAGGGTGAGACGTGATGGTGACCAGCATTCGTGCTGGGAAGTAGGGTGATCCTGGGGTGCCGAGAAAAGCCTCGACGCGATGGTGCCAGCCGCCCGTACCCTAAACCGACACAGGTGGTCGGGCAGAGTATGCCTAGGCGCACGAGATAATCATGGTGAAGGAACTCGGCAAAATGCCCCCGTAACTTCGGGAGAAGGGGGGCCCGAGCCTTGAAGCAGCTTGCCTGCTAGGGGTGAGGGTCGCAGAGACCAGGGAGAAGCGACTGTTTACTAAAAACACAGGTCCGTGCGAAGCCGCAAGGCGATGTATACGGACTGACGCCTGCCCGGTGCTGGAAGGTTAAGAGGAACCGTCAACACTTCGGTGTGAAGCGGTGAATTTAAGCCCCAGTAAACGGCGGTGGTAACTATAACCATCCTAAGGTAGCGAAATTCCTTGTCGGGTAAGTTCCGACCTGCACGAATGGCGTAACGACTTCTCCACTGTCTCCACCATGAACTCGGCGAAATTGCATTACGAGTAAAGATGCTCGTTACGCGCAGAAGGACGGAAAGACCCCGGGACCTTTACTATAGCTTGGTATTGGCGCCCGCCATGACTTGTGCAGGATAGGTGGGAGACTTTGAAGCAGCCACGCCAGTGGTTGTGGAGTCGCTGTTGAAATACCACTCTGGTTATGGCGTGCGCCTGAACCTCGGCCCGTGATCCGGGTCAGGGACAGTGCCTGGTGGGTAGTTTAACTGGGGCGGTTGCCTCCTAAAATGTAACGGAGGCGCTCAAAGGTTCCCTCAGCCTGGTCGGCAACCAGGTGTTGAGTGCAAGTGCACAAGGGAGCTTGACTGCGAGACCGACAGGTCGAGCAGGTACGAAAGTAGGAACTAGTGATCCGGCGATCCCGAGTGGGTGGGTCGTCGCTCAACGGATAAAAGGTACCCCGGGGATAACAGGCTGATCCTGCCCAAGAGTCCATATCGACGGCATGGTTTGGCACCTCGATGTCGGCTCGTCGCATCCTGGGGCTGGAGCAGGTCCCAAGGGTTGGGCTGTTCGCCCATTAAAGCGGTACGCGAGCTGGGTTTAGAACGTCGTGAGACAGTTCGGTCCCTATCCTCTGCGCGCGCAGGAGACTTGAGAAGGCCTGTCCCTAGTACGAGAGGACCGGGACGGACGAACCTCTGGTGTGCCAGTTGTCCCGCCCGGGGCATGGCTGGTTGGCTACGTTCGGAATGGGTAACCGCTGAAAGCATCTAAGCGGGAAACCATCTTCAAGATGAGGTCTCCGCAGACACCTTCGGGTGTCTGGTAGGCCCCCAGTAGACTACTGGGTTGATAGGCCGGGTGTGGAAGACCTGTAAGGGTTGGAGCTGACCGGTACTAATTGGCCGACACAAACACAACACACACACCACCCGGTTGTGGTGCGTGTTCGCATCGAGCTTCTGCTTGCGTCCACTGTGCGGTTCACGACCAACCCACCACCCCACACACGCGGGGGGCCGGCACCCCGGCCCACAGTCCCGCGGGGCGGGGGGCGTCGTGGTCGACATGGTGAATAGTGATTGTTGACGACCATGTTCTTGTGTTGCCTGTTTGGTCGTCTCGGTGGTCATAGCGGGAGGGTTTCACGCCCGGTCCCATTCCGAACCCGGAAGCTAAGACTCCCAGCGCCGATGGTACTGCACTCGCTAGGGTGTGGGAGAGTAGGACACCGCCGAGCACA
>NZ_JACWNA010000034.1 GCF_015355765.1 Actinomyces haliotis | reverse complement strand
ACTGCTCGGCCTGGACGCGTTCTTCGATGAGCTGCAGGGCGCGCGCCTTGAACTCGGGCGTGTACTTCTGGGGCATGATCCGATCCTCCTTGAGATAACAGGTCGGAACGAAACCCAGGGCGCTTCAGTCCGCTATCACCCCCATCGCGAAGAAGCGCGGGAAGGGGCTCAACACGGTCGTCGTCTTGACGACGTCAGGCGGGGACCTTGAAATGCGCGTGGGGCACGACCTTGCGGATGAGGTGATCCGAACGATTCAGGCCGTGCAGCGTGGGGTGGGTGTGACAGCTTGGTTTGGCCCCGTTGTGACGGTCTGATCTGGCCCCGCGTGCGACTTGCCGGGGTGTTGACGGTCTGAACTGGCCCCACCCCTTCACGCTGGTCCCCATCACTGGGAACCAGTCGCGAGGGCAAGGGAGCCAAGATGGGGTCACGAGTGCAGCTGTATGCCGACATCCGCCACGACGCGCGAGTCGATGGCCTGTCCATCCGCGAGCTCGCCCGCAAACACGGAGTCCACCGCCGCACCGTCCGCCAGGCCCTGGCCGCTGCCGAACCCCCACCCCGCAAGAAACCGGTCCGCACGGCACCGCGCCTGGACCCGTACAAGCCGGCCATCGACGAAATGCTGCGCTACGACCTGACGGCGCCGCGCAAACAGCGTCACACCGCGACCCGGATCCTGGCCCGGCTCCGCGACGAGCACGGCGCCACCGACCTGTCCTGCTCCACGGTGCGTGACTACGTCCGGGTCCGGCGGGCGCAGATCGATCTGGAGGCCGGGCGCCGGGTGGAGGCGATGGTGCCGCAGGACCACGCCCCCGGCGCGGAGGCCGAGGTCGACTTCGGCGAGGTCTACGTCATCCTGGACGGCGTCAAGACCAAGTGCCACATGTTCGTCTACCGCCTGTCCCGCTCCGGCAAGGCCATCCACCGCGTCTACCCGACCGGCGGACAGGAGGCCTTCCTCGAAGGACACATCGAGGCCTTCCACGCCCTGGGCGGCATCCCCACCCGCCACATCCGCTACGACAACCTCACCTCCGCCGTCGTCCAGGTCATCCACGGCGGGAACCGGCTACGCGACGAGAACGAACGCTGGGTGCTGTTCCGCTCCCACTACGGCTTCGACGCGTTCTACTGCCAGCCAGGCATCGACGGCGCCCACGAGAAAGGTGGCGTCGAGGGCGAGGTCGGATGGTTCCGCAGAAACCACCTCACCCCCATGCCCGCAGTCGCCACCCTGGACGAACTCAACGACAAGATCCGCGCCTGGGAGCACGACGACAACACCCGCCGCATCACCGGGCACGCGAGCACGATCGGGCAGGACCACCACGCCGAACTCCCACACCTGGCACCCCTACCCGCCGACGACTTCGACCCCGGCCTGCTCCTCCACCCCCGGGTCGACCGCTCCGCCCTGATCACCGTCCGCATGGTCAAGTACTCCGTGCCCGCCCACCTGATCGGTCAACGCGTCCGCGTGTCCCTGCGGGCCTCGTGCGTGGTCGTGTTCGAAGGCCGCACCGTCCTCGCCACCCACCCCCGCCTCGGCACCCGCGGCGTGAACCGGGTCGAGCTGGACCACTACCTCGAAGTCCTACGCCACAAGCCCGGCGCGTTCCCCGGATCCACCGCCCTCGCGCAGGCCCGCGCCGCCGGAGCATTCACCGCGGCCCACGACGCGTTCTGGGCCGCAGCCCGCAAGACCAGCGGCGACATCGCAGGCACCCAAGCGTTGATCGACGTGCTCCTGCTCCACCGATCCCTCCCCCGCCGACGCCGTGATCGCCGGCATCACCTCAGCCCTGTCGGTAGGTGCGATCAGCCCCGACGTCGTCGCCGTCGAAGCCCGACGCCACGCCACACACCACACACCCACCCCAGCCAGCCCGACCAGGGGCGGGACGGTCGTGAACCTGCCACCACGGCGCCCCACCGACCCGCACCAGGTCATCGCGCACCTGCCCGAAGACACCCGGCCCCTGCCCACCGTCACCGCCTACGACGAACTCCTGCGCCGACGCCAACCCGACCCCGCCCCGGCCAGCGCCGAGGTCCACCACCACACCCAGACAGGAACCCCATGACCACGAGCACCAGCAGCCGCCAAGGCGGTCTTCGCCGTCGTCACAGCCTTACCGAGCAAGCCGCGCAGGCCGCGATCGACCAGGCCTGCCGCCGGCTGCGGCTGCCCACGATCCGCGCCGTGGTCGATGACGCTGTCGCGGCCGCCACGAAGGAACAACTCACCTACCAAGGCTTCTTGGCCGAACTCCTCCTGGCCGAGGTCGATGACCGTGACCGCCGCTCCACCCTGCGTCGTATCAAGAGCGCCGGCTTCCCCCGCGAGAAGTGGCTCGCCGACTTCGACTTTGACTCGAACCCCAACATCAACCCCGCCACCATCAACGAGCTCGCCACCGGCGACTGGATCCGCCGCGGTGACCCCCTGTGCCTGATCGGGGACTCCGGCACCGGCAAATCCCACCTGCTCATCGCGCTCGGCACCGCCGCCGCCGAACAGGGCTACCGCGTCCGCTACACCCTCGCCACCCGGCTCGTGAACGAACTCGTCGAAGCCGCCGACGAGAAACAACTCACCAAGACCATCAACCGCTACGGCCGCGTCGACCTCCTCGTCATTGACGAACTCGGCTACATGGAACTCGACCGGCGAGGCGCCGAACTGCTGTTCCAAGTCCTCACCGAACGCGAGGAGAAAAACGCCATCGCGATCGCCTCCAACCAGTCGTTCTCCGCCTGGACCGACACCTTCACCGACCCCCGCCTGTGCGCAGCAATCGTCGACCGCCTCACCTACAACGCCACCATCATCGAAACCGGCACCAACTCCTACCGCCTCGCCCACACCCGAGCCCGGGCATCTGTGATGGGGTGAACAACGACCGGCTGGGCTCTTGGGGTCAGCGGCGGCGACGAAGCCGCAAGGAGTTGGTGATCACGCTGACCGAGCTGAGGGCCATGGCGGCTGCCGCGATGACGGGCGACAGCAGCCAGCCGAAGGCCGGGTAGAGGGCACCAGCGGCCAGCGGGATGCCGACCACGTTGTACACGAACGCGAAGACCAGGTTCTGGCGGATGTTGCGCATCATGGCGACCGACAGGTCGCGGGCCGTGACCAGAGCAGCCAGGTCACCGCCGAGCAGGGTCACGTCGGCGCTCTCGATGGCCACGTCGGTGCCGGTGCCCATGGCCACACCCACATCGGCCACGGCAAGGGCAGGGGCGTCGTTGACGCCGTCGCCGGCCATAACGACCGTGTGGCCCTGGGCCTGCAGGTCCTGCACGTGGCCGTGCTTCTGGTCGGGCAGGACGTCGGCGACGACCTGGTCGATGCGCAGCTCGTCGGCGATGGCACGTGCGGTGGTGGCATTGTCGCCGGTGAGCATGACGACCTTCATCCCGCGGCGTCGCAGGTCCTCGATCGCGCCGGCGGTGGTCGCCTTGAGCGGGTCGGCGATGGCCATCACACTGGCCGGCCGGCCGTCGACGGCCACGACGATCGCGGTCGCGCCGCGGCGGCGGTAGGCCTCCACCACGGGGGCCAGGGCATGGGTGTCGATGGCCTGGGTGTCGAGGAAGGCGGGGCTGCCGACGAGCACGTGCCGGCCGTCGACGGTGGCGCTGACACCGCCACCCGGATGGGCGGCGAAGTCGCTGGCCGCTGGCACCGTGCGTCCCGTCTGGCGGGCGGCATCGACCACGGCCCTGGCCAGGGGATGTTCGGAGCCGGCCTCCACGGCCGCGGCGAGCAGCAGTGTCTGCGCGTCGTCGTGGCCGTTGACGCCCTGCTGGTCGACCAGGCTGGGGCGGCCCTGGGTGAGGGTGCCGGTCTTGTCCACGACGAGGGTGTCGACCTTCTGCAGCCGTTCGAGGGCCTCGGCGTTCTTGACCAGCACGCCCTCGCTGGCGCCGCGGCCGACACCGACCATGATCGACATGGGGGTGGCCAGACCCAGCGCGCACGGGCAGGCGATGATCAGCACACTGACGGCGGCCACGATCGCGAACGGCAGCCGCGGCTGCGGCCCGATCGCCAGCCACAACCCGAAGGCGGCCAGGGCGACGGCGATCACGACCGGCACGAACACCGCCGAGATCTTGTCGACCAGGCCTTGGATCGGGGCGCGGGACCGCTGCGCCTGGGAGACCAGGTCGACGATCCGGGCCAGGGTCGAGTCGGCGCCCAGGCCGGTGGCCTCCACCACCAGGCTGCCGCCGTTGGCGATGGTGCCGCCGATGACTCGTGCGCCGGTGTTCTTGTCGACCGGTACGGGCTCGCCGGTGATCATCGACTCGTCCACATACGCGTGACCGTCGACCACGGTGCCGTCGGCCGGCACCTTCTCGCCCGGCCGCACCCGGCACCGGTCACCCAGCTGCAGCTCGGCGGCCGGCACGTCGGCCTCGATGCCGTCGGCCCCGATGCGGTGCGCGGTGGCCGGTGACAGGTCGAGCAGGGTGCGGATCGCGCCGGAGGTCTGGTCGCGGGCCCGCAGCTCGAGGACCTGGCCGAGCAGCACCAGGGTGATGATGACTGCCGCGGCCTCGAAGTAGGTGCCGACCCGGCCGTCCATCGCCCGCATCCCGGACGGGAACAACCCCGGCGCCAGCACCGCGACCACGCTGTACAGCCACGCGGCACCGACACCCAACGACACCAGGGTGAACATGTTCAGGTGACGGCTGGCCACCGACTTCGCGCCGCGCACGAAGAACGGCCACCCAGCCCACCACACCACCGGCGTCGACAGGGCCAGCTCGAGCCACGGCGCGACGCTGCCGGGCAGCGCACGCCCCAGCACCATGGGAACCATCACCATCGCCACCAGCGGCACGGTCAGCGCCGCCGCCACCCGGAACCGGCGACGCATGTCGACGAGCTCCTGGTTCGGGCCGTCGTCGAGCCCGGCCGAGACCCGCTCCAGCGCCATGCCACAGATCGGGCAGTCACCGGGGCCGTCGCTGCGGACCTCGGGGTGCATCGGGCAGGTCCAGTCCCCTGCAGCGACCGCACCGGCCAACACCGCCGGCTAGCCGGTGGGGTGCTGGTGGTCGTGGTGCTGTGCGGCCGGCGCGTCCCCACCGTCGGCGGGTTGCAGGAACATCCCGCACTTGGGGCAGCGTCCCGGGTGGTCGCTGGTCACCTCGGGGTGCATCGGGCAGAGCCACGTGCCCCCACCGACGGCATCGGGGGCCGGGCTGCTGGGCCCGGCGAGGTCGTGGCCGTGCGCGTCGTGGCCGGCGTGCTGCTGGGCATGTCCGAGCTGGTGGCCGTGTCCGTGCTGGTGGGTGGCGGGTGCAGCGTCGGCATCGACGAGGAACATGCCGCACTCGGGGCAGCGGCCGGGCTGGTCGCTGGTCACCTCGGGGTGCATGGGGCACGTGTAGGGGGCGGTGTGGCCGTGGGTGGTGGTGGCGTTCGGGTGGTCCATCGTGCGCATCATCAGCCACATCATGAGCATGCAGCCGATCGCGGGCACGAGGGCGGCCAGGACGCCGCTGGCGGCGAGGCTGGCGCGTCCGGCCCACAGGGAGCCGGCGACCACGAGCAGCATCGGGGCGCACATCAGCAGGTGCATCCAGTGGTGGGACTCGCCGTGCTGGTGGGCCGCGCCGTGCTGGTGGGTGGTGCTGGTGGGGTCCTGGTCGGGGCTGGTGTACATGGCGTGTCCTTGTCTGGTCGGGGAAAGGGTTTTCCTTCAACCTCCACCGTGGCGGGCCGATGTCAATGCGCCCGCGAGGTTTGGTGAAGCTCTGGTCAAGACCTGCAGACGGCGATGGTGCGGCTGCTGCAAGGGGGCAGCCGCGCCATCAGTGCAGGCGTGGGTGGCCGACATCGGCCGGGGCGTTTCAGTAGCGCAGGGTCGTCATCATGCCGAGTTCTGCGTGGTAGATGTTGTGGCAGTGCAGCATCCAGGTGCCGGGGTTGTCGGCCTGCAGGTCGGCCTCGACGGCCTCCATGGGGCGGATGAGGACGGTGTCCTTGCGCAGCCCGTCGCTGCCGGGCAGGGCCCAGGTGTGGCCGTGGATGTGCATGGGGTGGGCCATCATGGTCATGTTCGTCATCCGCAGCCGCACGCGCTGGCCGCGGCTGACGGCCAGTGGGGTGTCCTCGCCGAAGCGTTTGCCGTTGAGGCCCCACGCGTAGGGCTTCATTTGGCCGTTGAGTGCCACGTCCAGGGTGATGTCGGGCTTGCGGTCGGGCAGTCGGGCGCTGTCGGCGGGCTTGAGCTGGGTGGTCACCAAGGCGGTGCCGTCGAGTTCTGTGATGCGCTTGTCGGCGGGCGGGACGCTGCCGGCGCCGGTGCGCACGATGGCGCGGGCCGGGGTGCCCTTCTTGCCCTCGGGCGCAGCTTGGAGCACGAACAGGCCGTCGCCGAGGGTGATGGCCGCATCGAGGCGTTCGCCCATTGCGAGGTAGACGGCGCTGGCCTCGGTGGGGGTGACGGGGTAGCCGTCGGTGTGGGTGAGGGTGAGGCGGTGGCCCTGCAGGGCGATCTTGAAGATGGTGTCGGAGGCGGCGTTGATGATGCGCAGGCGTACTTTCTGTCCGGGCTTGGCGGTCAGGGTGCGGGGGGCGGAAGGGATGCGGCCGTTGACCAGGTAGTGGGGGTAGGTGACGTCGCCGGCGTCGCCCAGGGGCGAGGTGCCGTGGTCCATCCCGCCCATGTCGTGGTTCATGCCACTGGGCACGGTGCCGTTCTGGGCCTTGAACGCGGCGAGGATGTCGTCGGGTGAGGTGCCGATGCCGTCGGTCCAGTCGTCGAGGGTGATGACCCATTCGTGGTCGTAGCGGCCCGGATCGGCTTGGTCGTCGATGATCAGTGGCCGGTAGAGGCCGCGGTCGATCTGGACTCCGGTGTGGGGGTGGAAGAAGTAGGTGCCGGGGTCGGGGGCGACGAACTGGTAGGTGAACGAGGCGCCGGCCTCGATGGGTGGCTGGGTGACGCCGGGCACGCCGTCGCTGGGGTTGCGCAGCGCGATGCCGTGCCAGTGGACGGAGGTGGAGGTGGGCAGCTTGTTGTCGACGCGGACCTGCAGCAGGTCACCGGCCTTGGCGCGCAGGACGGGCGCGTCGAGGGCGTCGCCGTAGGCCCAGGTCTTGGCGGTGACGCCGCCCAGGTCGAGGGTGACGGGGCGCGGGGTGAGGGCGTGGTTGACGACCGTGCCGCCGGGGGCGGGGCTCATCGGGGTCTGGGAGGGGATGGTCAACGGGGAACTGGTGGCTGCCGACGTGGCGGTGGTCTTGCCTCCGCAGGCGGTCAGGGCCCCGGCCGAGGCGACTCCCAGGGCCTGTTCAATGGTTTGTGTAAGCCCTCCTGGAAGGACTGACACTGATGACCATGACGGATGAGAAGGCGCCCTCGGGTGGTGCGGGTCGTGAGGCGATCGAGGCGCTGGTGGCCTCCGGTGGCC
>NZ_JACWNA010000033.1 GCF_015355765.1 Actinomyces haliotis | reverse complement strand
CTCCAACCAGGAGCGCCGCGACGCCCTTGCCCCCTGGATCGAGCACTACAACACTGAACGCGGACACACCGCGCTCAACGGTCTACCTCCAACCAGCCGACTGTCATGAACCTGTCTGCCACCAACACCTAGGTCGGAGGTCCCGCGGGGTTCGACGTCGGTGCGCGAGACGCAGGACACCCCACGCCCGCCGAGCCAGGCCACCCCGGACGAGCACGACGCCGACGGCGCCTCGGCGGTCCATCCAGGTCTCGTCCGCCCGCGTCACGCACGCCACCTCGCCGCGGGGCACGCTGGTTCCACGACCGCTCCGCGTCCTGCGGAGCGCTTCCGAGGAGGACACCCCACGCCCGAGGTCCTGGCCTACGCCTGTGACGACGCCCCCCAGTTCCACCGCACGACGATCACGATCCCCGAGCCCGGACCGCACGACATCAACTTCGACGTCAAGTACGCCGGGATCTGCCACTCTGACATCCACACCGCCCGCGAGGAGTGGGGCCCGGCGAAGTTCCCGCTCACGCCCGGCCACGAGATCGCCGGCGTCGTCTCCCGGGTCGGAGACGCGGTCACCCGCTTCAAGGTCGGTGACAAGGTCGGCGTGGGCTGCATGGTCAACGCCTGCGGCGAGTGCGAGATGTGCCGGGCCGGCCAGGAGCAGTTCTGCACCGGGACGCCCGGCGGCTACGCGCAGGGCTTCACCGTCAGTGAGGAGTTCGCCTGCCGGATCCCGGACGAGATCCCCTTCGAGACGGCCGCACCCCTGCTGTGCGCGGGGATCACGACCTACTCGCCGCTGCGGCGCTTCGGCGCCGGCCCGGGGAAGCGGGTCGCCGTCGTGGGCATGGGCGGGCTGGGCGACATGGCGGTCCAGCTCTCGGCCACGATGGGAGCCGAGACCGCCGTCATCTCGCACGGCCGCTCGAAGGAGGACGACGCGCACCGCTTCGGAGCCACCGAGTTCTACGCGACGAGCGAGGAGGGCACGCTGGAGTCCCTGCGCGGCTCCTTCGACGTCATCGTGTGCACCGTGAGCGCGGACGACCTCGACTACGGCGGTCTCATCGGAACGCTCAAGCCCTTGGGGACCTTCGTCGACGTCGGTCTGCCCGAGTCGCCGACGACGCTGCACCTCGCGTCGCTCGTCATCGGTTCCAAGTCCCTGGCAGGGTCGCAGATCGGCGGGATCGCCGAGACCCAGGAGATGCTGGACTTCTGCGCCGAGCACGGCGTGCACCCGCAGGTCGAGCTCATCTCGGGCGAGGAGATCACGGCCGCCTACGACGCCGTCGTCGGCTCCAAGGTCCGCTACCGCTACGTCATCGACACCTCGACCTTCTCAGCCGTGTCGGCCGGCCGCCCGGTCAGCCCGCGCAGCACGACGGCGCCGGCCGCCCCCACGGGGTGGCCGACGCCGTCATCATGCGTGGTCGCGCGGACTCACTCCTCCGCGGCCGAGGGGTGCGTCATGTCGACCGGGACGACCCAGGCATCGAACTCCTGCTCGGTGACGAAGCCGAGCTCGAGGGCGGACTCGCGCAGGGACAGGCCCTTGTGGTGGGCGTTCTTCGCGATCTTGGAGGCCTTGTCGTAGCCGATGTGGCGGTTGAGGGCGGTGACCTGCATGAGGTTCTTGTCCAGGTTCTCCTGGATCTTCTCGCGGTTGGGCTCGATGCCGTAGGCGCAGTTCTCGTCGAAGGAGACGCAGGTGTCGCCGAGCAGCTGGATGGACTCCAGGACGGCCCAGGCCATGACGGGCTTGAAGACGTTGAGCTGGAAGTTGCCCTGGCTGCCGGCGAAGCCGACGGTCGCGTCGTTGCCGAAGACCTTGGCGGCGACCATCGTCATGGCCTCGCACTGGGTCGGGTTGACCTTGCCGGGCATGATCGAGGAGCCGGGCTCGTTCTCCGGGATGATGAGCTCGCCGATGCCGTTGCGGGGGCCGGAGGCGTACCAGCGCACGTCGTTGGCGATCTTCATGAGGGCGTCGCCGAGGACGCGCAGCGAGCCGGAGACGAGGACGAGCGCGTCGTGGGCGGACAGGGCCGCAAAAAGGTTGTCGGCCTGCTTGAACTCGATGCCGGTCTCCTCGCTGATCTTCTGCGCGGTAAGGGCGCCGAAGCGGGGGTGGGCGTTGAGCCCCGTGCCCACCGCGGTGCCGCCGATGGCGAGCTCGCGGGCGCGGGAGTCGGCGTAGCGGATGCCGTCGAGGGCGAAGTCGATCTGGGCGACCCACCCGGAGATGACCTGGCCGAGGCGGATCGGGGTGGCGTCCTGGAGGTGCGTGCGGCCCACCATGACGACGTCGTCGTACTCCTTGGCCTTCGCGTCCAGGGTGTTCCGCAGCTGCTCCACCTTGGGGTACATGCGGGCCAGCTCGCACACGACGGCGATGTGCATGGCCGTCGGGAAGGTGTCGTTGGAGGACTGGCCGCGGTTGACGTGGTCATTGGGGTGGACGGGCTTCTTGGAGCCGCGCTCGCCGCCCGCCAGCTCGATGGCGCGGTTGGAGACGACCTCGTTCGTGTTCATGTTCGACTGGGTGCCGGACCCGGTCTGGAAGACGACGAGCGGGAACTCCTCGTCGAGGCTCCCGGAGATGACGTCGTCGGCGGCGCGGACGACGAGGTCCGCGATGTCCTCCGGGAGCTCGCCGAGCTCGCCGTTGGCCTGGGCGGCGGCCTTCTTGAGGGTGCCCAGGGCCTTGATCATCGGGCGGCCCCAGACGAAGGTCTCACGGCCGATGTTGAAGTTGTGGAGGGAGCGCTCGGTCTGGGCGCCCCAGTAGCGGTCGGCGGGGACCTCGACGGTTCCCATGGAGTCGGACTCAGTGCGCGTTGCTGCGCCGGACTTCTCGGATGCCTGCTCTGTAGCCATGCCACCAGGCTAATTCCGACGAGGGCCTCCCGGGCGGGGACGGGCGTCCTAGGTGATGCTCGGCCACGACGGCGAGCGGCGTAGCCCGGCTGCAGCGTGCGCCCGCCAGGGCGGGACGTGGACGTCCGTGCAGATCGGCGGCAGCGGACCGCCAGCGCCCGATTGCGTGCGCCTTGCAGGAATACCTTCATTGATAAGCCGCCTGGTAGCGTGCCTCACGTTCTGACCCTGGCAGTTCTTGCGGCTCCGTCGCCGAAATCCTCTCCGATCACTTCACCCGCCACGACGTGCGGTTCCCTGGCCGCACGACTCTACCGCGGCACTGTGACGATGAGGGCGTCCACGTGCACGCCGCCCCACTCCGAAGGAGATCATCCGTGCCCACCCGTGAGGACGTCCTCCGATTCGCCGACCTGACCGAGGGCACCGGGCCCGGGAACCGGCAGATCGAGCTCGCCGAGTCCCTTCTCGCCTCCTCCGCCGCCCTGGGCGACGCCGACCTCGTCGTCCGCGCCCACATGATCCTCACCGAGGCCTACCGCAAGGGAGGCGACGAGTGGAGCGCCATCGAGCCCTTCGTGTGGACCGTCGGCCGCGCCACGGAGCGCCCCGACCTCTTCAGCCGCGACGACCTGCAGGTGCTCTCCCTCGTCTACTCGCACGTCATCGCCATCGCCGCCTCCAACCCGGCGGTGTCGACGCACCAGGTCGCCTGCCTCCTCGCCGCCTTCGACCGCTACACCGAGCGCCTCGGCCTGCCGCGGCGCCCCCTCCACGAGGCGAGCTACACGGCCTCGGTCCTCCTGGGCAGGCAGGACGCCAACGACGACGACCTCACCGCGCTCGAGCTGGACGACGGGCTCACCCCCCGGGGGGAGAGCGCGCGAGTCACCCTGCTCGTGGACGACCGTCTTCGGCACGGTGACACCGACGGGGCGCTGCGCGTCGCCCGCGGCGTCCTCGACGGCACGCTGCGCTCGGCCACGCAGCCCCACAACACCCTGGCCCAGCTGCTCCTCCCCCTCGTCGAGTCCGGCCGCCCCGAGCGCGCCTGGGACGCTCACCTGCGCTCCTACGCGCTGCACCGGCGCAGCCCGTCCAAGGCGGCCTGGCTCAAGGAGCACCTGTCCTACCTGGCGCTGACGGGCCAGCTCGAGCGCGGTATGCGCCTCCTGCGGCGCCACGGGAGATGGACGGCGAGCACGGACGCGGCGAGCGATCTCCTCGACATGCTCCAGGGCGCCTACCTCGTGCTGCGGGAGGTGGAGCGCGCCGCACGCGGGCTGTCTGAGGGCGAGCTGTGGATGCCGACGCGCCTCGAGATGCCCCCGAGCGAGCGCTGGCGCCCCTCGGCGCACGTGACACGCCCGATGGACCTGCCCACCGCCCTCGCCGCCACGCGGCAGTGGGTGAGCATGCTGGCCGGCGCCTTCGACGAGCGCAACGGGAACGACGTCATCTCCACGGAGGTCGGCGAGTGGCTCGAGCGCCCGCGACTGCTCGAGGGGCCCGGGACGGAGCACGTCGTGCGGCTCGTTCGCACCCCCGAGCCGCTTCCCGGCGACCGGCCGTCCGAGAGCGGGACACCCTCGGACGAGGCACTGTCGCGGACGGTCGCGGCGGCCAACGAGGCCCTCTCCTCCCACCGGCCGTCCCTGGCGATCACGCCCATGGTCGCGCTGGCTCGGGTGCTGGAGGACCGGGGACGCGACCTCGAGGCCTCGGACGCCCTCGAGGTCGCCCACGAGATCGCCGCCGCCTCCGGGAGCCGTCGAGCGCCTGCCCTCGCACGCGGGGTGCGACGGACGCTCGGGACGGCCATCGAGGCTCTCGAGGGACCCGGGCGCGCCGTCACCTCTGCCTGACCCCGCAGCTGAGCCCAGCGCAAGCCGCCCGGCGGACGCGCACCGGCGCACCCCGCGCCTCATCGGCCACGTGCCTAACGAGGGCTCGGCACCGCGACGACTAGGGGGCTAGGCGACTAGTTGAGCAGCCCCATGGAGCGCGCCACCTGGACGGCGCTCGCCCGGTCGTGCACGCCGAGCCGCTTGTAGAGGGCCTTGGCGGTCGAGCGGACCGTCTCCACGCCGAGGAAGAGGTCGTCGGCGATCTGGCCGAGGGTCCCGCCCCCGACGAGCCCGTGCAAGACGTCCTGCTGGCGGGGCGTCAGGACGACGTCGCGCGCCGGCCCCGGCTCGGCGGGCCCCTCGATCGTGAGTCCCGGCAGCGAGGCGAGGGACGGGTCGAGGGACGACAGGACGGTCTCGCGGCACACGGCCGGAAGGAGCGCGAGCGTCGCCAGGGAGTCCTGCCACTCCCGGAGGTGGAGGAGCGTGTCCGGGGTGCGGGTCGGGTCGGCGCGGTTCATGGCGCCGGCGCGGATGCCGTGGGCGAGCAGGCGCCAGCGGTCCAGCGACGTCGGCATCTCGGTCATGCGGGCCACGAGGTTCTGGGCTGACTCGAGGTGGTCGAGGTTGAGCTCGATACCGGCCTGGATGACGAGTGAGAGCTCGGTCGGGATGGTGCCGCCGTCGAGCCAGCGCTGGGCGGACTGGTTGCGCCCCTCGCGCACGTCGAGCAGGGCGAGCACCCCGTGCAGCGGCCACCACTCGAACTCGTGTGAGTCGGTCCACCGGGAGCGCCCGAGGAAGGCCTGGACCCACTGGGCGGCGGTGATGGGACCGCGCTGGAGGAGGAGGACGAGGGCCTCGGCCTCGAGCTCGTAGGGCGTGAAGCCCGTGTTGATGTCGATCTCGGTGGAGGCCAGGGAGAACCGGGGCGTGGAGTCCGCGCAGTAGCGGCGCGCGATGTGGACGATGTGCTCGGGCTCGGAGTCGCGCGAGCCGACGTGCCTGACCTGGTTCTCGTAGAGGGAGATCTGCGTGCGGGCGCGGGCGTGGACGCCGGCGACGGTCGCTAGGAGGGCCGAGCGGGCGGTGAGGCCCAGGCGCAGGGCCGGCGCGCGGTCGATGTCGACGTCGGCCATCTCACACAGCGACTGCGCGCGGTTGACGCAGGCCTGCGCGTCGGCGATCGAGGCCATGGACAGGCAGCCGTCGGCCGCCCCCATGAGGGCGAAGGCGAGCAGGGCCAGCTCGTCGGTGAAGCGCGGCGAGAGGTCGAAGGCTCGGGTCGCCTCGTCGTGAGCGGAGGCGGCGCACGTCGCCAGCCACCGGGCGCCGTCGGCGAGCGCCTCCCGAATGCCCTCGGTGGTGGCGCCGTGGACGGTCGAGACTCCGCCGACGAGGCGGTCCCGCAGGTCGATGAACTCGGGGTTGATGAGGTCGGGGTCGGCCTGGGAGAGCAGGTGGAGGAGGTCGACCCAGGGCACGGTCAGGTCCGGGGGCAGGTCGCAACCGGCGATCCAGTCGCGGGCGGCGGCCAGGTAGGGCCACTCGTCGGCGGGGACCTGCGTGGGCCACAGCGAGGCCAGGACCCGGCGCTGGCGCTCCGTGAGGAGGACGAGGGAGGGCATCTCGGCGGCGAGGACCTGGTCCAGGACGCTCCAGGCACCGAGCGAGGTGGTGATGGCGACGCGGTCGAGCGCGGAGAGCGGAACCTCGGGGCTCGCGGCGACCTGGGCGATGGTGCGGCGCAGACGACTCGCCTTGCGCGCGTCAGCGGCGACGGCGAGCCGGACGAGCTCGGCGGCGAGCGCCGGCGGGAAGGCGGGGTCACCGGACCCGACCGAGAAGATGGCGGAGTACTCACGGGCCTCGCGCACCTGGGCGACCGTGACCTCGCGAGCGAGGACCTCGGACGTGACGGCAGCCATCGTCCGCTCGGGCAGCGGGGCGATCCAGGCGTGCATGAGGCGCAGCGGCTCGTTGCGCACCGACTGGAAGGCCCGGGAGGCCCACTGGTGGGCCGCGGCGACGAGTCGCGACTCCCCTGACTCGGCACCGCGCCGTGCCATGGAGCGCCGGGCGGCGACGGCGTTGAGGGAGCCCTCGCGCGGCGGGTGGACGGGGCGGGCGACATCGTCGACGACACCGAGGTCCTCGAGGGCGGCAGCGAGGAGCACCGGGACGCCTCCGGTGACGTCCAGGACCTCTCGGCGCCACACGACGTCGGAGGCGACGGCGGGAGCGATGGCCTCCAGGTCGGACTCGGTCACGAGGAGACCGGCGGGCCCGATCTTCAGCTCGAAGCAGCCGAGGCGGCCGTCGAGCGGGTCGGCGTCGACCTCGGCGACGGCGATGACCGGAGCGGCCAGGGCTCCCGGGGCCATGGCCTCGGTCAGGAGGCGTTCGAGGGCGGCACGGGTCTCGGGATCCTCGCCCACCCACTCGATGAGGACGGGGCGTCGACCCGACACGGATCGGCGCAGGGCGGCGACGTCATCGACGGCAGTGACCCGGTGGCGGCGGTAGGCGCCGCCGATCGAGTTGAGCGCGGTCTCCACGATCTCGACGGGGCGGAACTCGTGCGGGCCGTGGATGAGCGCCGCGTCGGACTCGGCGAGCATGGCGGCGATGCGCGGGGCGATCCGCGCGACGATGCGGTCCAGGACGTCACTCACGTCTTCCGCGCCTCCTTCGGTCACCGGTCCCTGCGAGCCTCCGACCGGGTGAGTCCGGGGGCGGTCATGTCGCCGACGGCGTACGGCGACCCGCGGAAGCCTAGTCGGATGACTTCACCCACTCAAATCACCCTCGGGTGAAGTTCCTGCAATGACGCCGTTCTGTGACCGTCGTGGTGCTGCTCTCACCGCCGATGCCGATTTGCGGACTTCGCTCTCAGAGCGATCCGGCCGCCTCGACGAGCACGCCGGCCGACCCTGTGAGAGGCTCGGGTCACACTGCATGGAAGGAGCCGACATGGCTGACAGCGACGCGAAGTTCGACCAGGTGGCCGGCAAGGTCAAGGAGACCGCTGGCAAGGTCACCGGGGACAAGGAGACCGAGACGGAGGGCCGTCTTCAGAACGCCGACGGTCAGGTCGCCGAGAAGGCCGACGACGCCAAGGCGACGCTCAAGGGTGTGGCCGACCACCTCAGCGGCAAGGACGAGTGAGCCCGTCTCCTCCCTCGTCGCCCTGACGGGCGCTCACGGCGCCCCCGACCCAACCCGGGCCGGGGGCGCCGTCCCGTGTCGAGCCCGCCGAGAGGCGCGACCCGAGGCCTGCGGGGCGCCGTCCCGACCGATCGGTCAGCCCTCAGTCGAGGGGTAGCGGGAGACGGTAGAAGCGCACGGCGTTGGCGTAGAAGACGTCATCGAGGAGCTCGGCGGGCACGAGCGACGCGAGAAGGCCGAGGTCCTCGGGCGCGAAGGGGCGCCGGGCCCGCGTGGAGGGCAGGTCGGTGGCCGCCATGAGGGCGCCGGGGTTCGCCTCGAGGAGGCGCGGCACCGCTTCGGCCGGGTCGAGGTCGACCCGGCCGAAGCCGTCGGCCTTGACGCGCACGCCCTTCTCGACGATTCGCACGAGGTGTGGCACTCCTTCGGCGGTCATGCCGAGGTGGTCGATGCTGACGGAGGGCAGGGATACGAGGAGCTCGGCGATCTCGGGGAGGTCCGCCGCGTCGAGGTACAGCTCGGTGTGCCAGCCGGCGAGGTCGTGGACGCGCCGCGCGAGGCCCTCGAGGTCCTCGAGGGCGGCGGAGCCTCCGCGATAGGGGTTGAGGCGGATTCCGCGCACGCCCGCGGCATCGAGCTCGAGGACGCGCCGGTCGGAGGTGTCCGGGGCGAGCTGGATGACGCCCGCGAAGGCCGGGCCGAGCTCGGCCAGCGCGTCGACCATGAAGTCCTGCTCGAGGCCCTGGAAGGAGCCGGCGACGACGGCGCCGCCCTCGACACCCAGGCCACAGGTGCGCGCCCGGTAGCTGCTGATGGTGAAGGGCTCCGGCAGATAGCCCTGGTCCGGTCGCAGCGGGTAGGCGGGGTCGATGATGTGGACGTGGGCGTCGATGAGCCGCGTCCAGGGGCGGACCCCGGAGCGGGTGACCGTCCCGGCGGTGTCGAGCATGAGCGTCTCCTCTCCCCCGTCAGCCTAGGTGTTGGTGGCAGACAGGTTGGTGACACTGGGAAGGGTTGACGTAGTGGGGAGGACCCCCGTTGGGTGTGGCTTGTCGACGGTCACACCAACTCAAACGGAGGTCCTCGTGACTCACTCTAATGCGCG
>NZ_JACWNA010000032.1 GCF_015355765.1 Actinomyces haliotis | reverse complement strand
CGGGTACCCGGTGCGCTCGCGGCTCCCCGCACGTCCGCGTGAGGGGTGCTCGGCTCAGAGCGCCTCGACGTAGAGCCAGCGTCCGGCGCGGCGCAGGAAGCGGCTGCGCTCGCGCATCACCTGCTCCGGTCCGAGGACGCCATCCGCACCGGCGAGCCGGTAGCGGGCCGTGAAGGCGACGACCGCCTCGGCGCCGTCCGGCTCGTCCTCGTCCCCGCCGGCCGTCTCCTCGATGGTGAGGCCGGTCCACGTCGTTGCCGGGTCCCCGTAGGGGCCGGACGGGCGGGTGCGGGGGTGCCAGGTGCGGAAGAGGTAGTCCTCGTCGCCGAGGGCGAAGGCCGTGTAGCGCGAGCGCATGAGCGCCTCAGCGGTGGGCGCGGCCTCGCCGTCGAGGCAGGGGAGGCAGCAGGTGACGAGCGTCCGTCCCGAGCCGCAGGGGCAGCAGGACTCGGCGGGGCCGGCGAGGCGCGAGGCGCGACGGTCGGCGCCGAGGAGCCCGAGGGCGGTGCGGCGCACGGAGCGGCTCACTCCCCCGCCCAGTAGGCGAGCAGGGCCTGGGCCATCCACGGGCCGTCGAGGACGCCGGCCATCTCCCGCTGCGAGTGCATCGACAGGAGGGGCTGACCGACGTCCACGGTGGTGACGCCGATCCGCGAGGCCGTGATGGGACCGATGGTCGTGCCGCAGGAGACCGAGTTGTTGGAGACGAAGTCCTGGTAGGGCACGCCGGCGGCGCGGCAGGCACGGTCCCACACGACGGTGCCGACGGCGTCGGTCGCGTAGCGCTGGGAGGCGTTGATCTTGAGGAGCGGCCCGTGGTTGATGAGGGGACGGACCTGAGGATCGTGCTTCTCGGGGTAGCTGGCGTTGACGGAGTGCCCGGCGTCGGCGGAGACGCAGACGGAGCGGGCCATGAGGGCGGCGCGCTCCTCCCCCTCGTAGCCGAGGCCCGCGGCGAGACGGGCGAGCACGTCCTCGAGGAAGGGGCCGGCGGCACCGGAGCGGGTCCCCGAGCCGACCTCCTCGTGGTCGTTGGCGACGAGGACGACGACGTCGCGGGCGCCGGCGGCGTCCCAGGCTTCCTCACCGTCGGCGGCGAGCGCCTCGAGGGCGACGAGGCCGGCGTGGACGGAGGTGAGGTTGTCGAGGCGGGCGGAGGCAAGGAACTCGCGGTGGCGGCCGATGCGGGCGGGGGCCTCGGTCGGGTAGGTGAGGACGTCGTGCGCGACGAGCTCGGCAGGGTCGATGCCGGCGAGCTCGCAGAGGTACTGCTCGACGGCGTCGTGCTCACCGCGGGAGGCGGCGTCGTCGCCGTCACCCTCGAGGAGGCTCCACAGGGGCATGAGGTGGGCCTGACGGTCGAGGTGGAGACTCTCATTGACGCCGCGGTCCAGGTGCGGCGCGAGCTGGGAGACGCGGGCGACGGGTCCCGTGCGCACGAGGTGGACGGCGCCGTCGCGGGTGGTGAGTCGCCCGGCGAGGCCGAGGTCCCGGTCGAGGAAGGAGTCGAGGAGCGGCCCGCCGTAGACCTCGGCGTTGATGAGCTGCCACCCGGAGCGGTCGAGGGCGGCGCGCGGCTTGAGCTTGAGGGCCGGGGAGTCGGTGTGGGCGCCGACGATGCGGAAGCCGGTGGCGGGGCCCGGACGGTCCGGGAGCATGAAGGCGATGACGGCGCCGTCGCGGACGACGAGGCCCCGGGCAGGAAGCTCGTCCCAGGGCTCGGTCTCGGCGAGGGGCGTGAATCCGGCGGCCGAGAGGCGCTTGGAGACCTCGGCGACGGCGTGGTAGCTCGTCGGTGAGGCGGTGACGAGGTCGGCCAGGGAGGTCGTGTAGTCGTCGGGGGACGTGAGCGTCTGGGCGGGTGTGGGACGCGATGACATGGCGCCAGTGTGGCACCTCATCGCGAGTGGCCTGACGCCCGTTGCGGGTGAACCGGCCCCCGCAGAAGGGACGCGCTGCACCGACGCGGACCGTCGTCGGCAGCCTCGGTGGCGCGCCCCAGGAGCGCGTCTCGCCCTGAGGTAGGAGGAACGGCGACTCTTCTCTCACCCGCCCGGCCTTGTCCGACGACGTCGTGGCACGACAGACTCGGACACGACGGTTCCGCGAGGAACCGGGTGAGGATCGTAATGGCGGGACGGCAGCAGCGCGACGACGGGCCGAGCCGCGCGCCTCGACGCGGCCGCGGTGCCGTCAGCTCGGCCCGCGAGCGTGTGAGCACGCGCCTCGACGACCCGTCGCGCGTCGCCTCTCGCGCCTTCCTCCGCCTCATCACCCGCCTGCACCGGATGCTGCCGCGCTCCGTGCGGCGTCGGGTTCCCGTCACCTTCATCGGCTACGCGCTCATCAACGGCTCAGCCTTCTGCCTCGACGTCACGATGCTGTGGGTCCTCTACGACCACCTGCACTGGCTCTACCCGGTGGCCGTGAGCGTCGGCTACGCCCTCGCCGGCGTGTACTCCCTCCTCATGAACCGCTGGCTCAACTTCCAGGCCCGCGGTCACCTGGCCGCCCAGGGCTCGCGCTACGCGATCGGGCTGGTGAGCCAGTACGTCATCTTCATCCTCGGGCTGTCCTCGCTCCTGCACTGGGCGGGCGTCAACGCCGAGCTGGCGCGCTTCATCTCCGCGTGCTGCGAGGGGCTCTACCTCTACGCCCTCATGCGCCTGTGGGTCTTCCGCGGCACCCCGGAGCCGGCCGAGGCGGACCCGGACGAGGAGGCCGTCGCCGCGAGCGCGGTCTGACGCCGCCGGAGGAGGTGCGAGCCGGACTCAGGCCTGAGCACCCCGGGGGCTGCCGCACGGTCCCGGCGCCTCATCCGCAGCGGAGCGCGCAACGCGTGCCCGATCGCTCGTCACCAGAAGGCGCGCGTGGTCTCCGTAGGCCCGTCGAGCTCGGTGAAGCCGGCGTCGATGATGGACACGGGGCGCGGGGTGCTCTCCCACGACTCCCTGCTCGGGGGGACGACGCGGACGCGGTAGCCGTCGGCGGCCCAGGCCTCCCGGACCGCCTCCGGCATCTCCTCACTCTCCCAGGCGAGCTGGGCGGCGTGGGCGACCTGGGCGCAGAGCTTCCCGCTCGTCATGACCTCGAGCGGCGTGACCTCGATGGTGACGAGGGCGTCCGTCGACGCCGACCCCTCGCCCAGCTCGATCTCGGAGGCCGCCGCCGGGTCCCGCGCGACGCGGACGGCGATCGCCGCGGGGGCGGGCGGGAGCTCGTCGCCGTGAGGGAAGTGGGTGCCCTCGACCTGGGTCTTCGCGAGCGCGGGAGGAAGAGGCTTGACGGGGCCGGGGACGAAGGCCCGGGCCTCGGCCCTCCCCCAGCCGCGCGGCCCGTCCTGGACGACGGTGGCGCCGGGAAGCTCCTGGACCTCGTCCCAGCGCTTGCCCCGGGCACGGCGCACGAGCTTGCGGATGCGGCCGTCGCGCCAGTACTCACAGGCGTCGTGCCAGGGGCCACCGGGGGCCGCCTCGGGCGAGGCGAGGAGGGTGACGACGGCGCGGGCAGTGGCCTCGGCGACGTCGATGCGGCGGGCGGGGTCGACCTTGTCGTAGCGGACCGCGACCTGCATGCCCCAGGGGACCTCGTGGTCGGGGTGGCCGGTCATCGAGGGCAGTCCGTCCCCGGCGTCGGGGGCGAGGGCGGCCAGAGGTGAGAGAGGGGCGTCGCCGCTGGTGCGGTCGGAGGGGTGCGCAGGTGTCACGCGCTCGACCCTAGCCCGCGCACGGTCCTCGTCCCGCAGGAGGATCTGCCCGCCGTGGCACGCCGCTAGCGTGAGGAGCATGGACGAGCAGCCGACACTTTTCAACGGAGCGACCATCCACGGCCGCAGTGGCACGAGGGCGCTGAGCCACCCGGCCGAGATGCCGCTCGTCTACGCCTGCGTCGTCGTCACCGTGCTCATCTACGCAGCGTGGATCGCGGTCATCGTCTGGCTCGCCCACGCCCCGGCCACGACGGGGGCCGCCGGCGAGGTCCGGTCCTTCTTCACCGACGGCGGCACGGGCGCCCAGCTGCTCCTCGTCGTCCCGGCGCTGCCGGTGCTCCTGTGGATCGGCCGCGCGCTCATGTACGCCCAGCAGCGCGCGATGGCCGTGCAGATGGGGCCGACGCAGTTCCCAGAGGCCTACCGCATGGTGGTCGAGGCGGCCAACGCCTTCGGCCTGCGCAAGGTGCCGGACGCCTACGTGGTGCTTGGCAACGGCCAGGTCAACGCCTTCGCGGCCGGGCACGGGTTCCGCCGCTACGTCGTCGTCTACTCCGACCTCTTCGAGATCGGCGGCTCGTCCCGCGACCCGGAGGCGCTGCGCTTCGTCATCTCCCACGAGGTCGGCCACCTGGCCGCGGGGCACGTCTCCTACACCCGGCTCCTCCTCACGACGCTCGCGGCCCAGGTGCCGTTGCTCGGGCCGGCGCTCTCACGAGCCCAGGAGTACACGGCGGACAACCACGGCTACGCGATCGCGCCGCGGGGCGTGCCCGGAGTGATCGGCCTGCTGACGGCGGGCAAGTACCTCGGGGCGCACGTCAACCTCCACGCGGTGGCGGACCGCGCGACTCGCGAGCGGGACCTGTGGCTGCACCTGGTCGTCTGGGGAGCCTCGCACCCGGTGAGCACGTGGCGCGCTCACGCCCTGCGCGATCGCAGCCGACCGGGCCGCCTCATGCTGCGCCCGCCGGCGACGACGGCCTGGTTCCCGCCGGTGCAGCCGGCGGGAACGGAGGCCTCGGGCGCGTGGCCCTCGCCGCCGCAGGTCCTCGCCCACCTCGACGCCGTCGCACCGAGGGTCGACGGCGGCGAGCAGTTCGGGCGCTACCCGGGAGTCGAGTACGCGGTCCCGCGCGACGCGGTGCGCCTGGCGGACCCGACGCCGGCGCCCCGCACGACGCTACCTCCGGCGGTACCGCCCGAGGCGCTCCCCCAGTCCTGACGTCGATCCCGTCCCCACCATCCCTACCCAGGAGGATCCCATGAGCACGACACTGACGACACGTCCGCCCTTCGCACCGGCCGGCACCCACCGGAGGAGGTCACGACGGTCCGCCGCCGTCATCGCCGTCGTCCTGGCAGCCGTTCTGTCCCTCGCGGGCTGCGGCGGCGGCCAGTCCGACGCGACCACGTCCCAGGCCTCGCAGGCCGGCGAGGCGACCAGCGCGGCGCCGTCGAGCTCCGCTCCCTCGTCCAGCGCGACGGAGACGCCCACCGCCTCGGCTCAGCCCGAGCAGACCGAGCTCGCCGTGGCGGCGTCAGGAACGGCCACGGCCGCCGCGACGACGGCCGCCGCCGAGCCCACCTGCGCGACGACGTCGGGCTCGGAGGCGCTCGAGCAGAACCTGTCGCAGGTGCCCGCGGACTCGCGCGGCTACCCGTGGACGGCGGACTACGCGGAGACCGACGGCTACGACCCGTGCGCGGTCCTGTCCTGGATCACGATCACGATCGACGGCGGGACGGCCTCCTCGCCGTACCAGATCATGCTCTTCCACCACGGTCAGTACATCGGGACGACGGCGTCGGACGGGATCGGCTTCCACCCCGACGTCGTGCGCGTGTCCGACTCCGAGATCCAGGTGACCTACACGTACCCGCTCCAGAACGAGTCGAACGCTGAGGCCTCCGGCCGAGCGGTCTCGACCTTCACCTGGGACGAGACGGCCGGCTCCATCGTCCACGCCGGGGAGTGGCCGCCGGACGTCCAGGGCTGAGCGGCGAGCGCGGCCGGGGACCGTCCGTTCACGGGAGACCCGCCACCCCGCCCACGGTTTCTCACGGTCTTGGCCGGAAGATCACAGAACGGTACGGTGCCCCCATGAAGTCCCGAACCCTGGCGATCCTCGCCGCCCTCGCGATCGTCGTCGGCGCCGCCCTCGTGCTCGTCCCCCGCACGGGCTCCGCCCCCGAGGTCACCTGCCTCGCCCCCTCCGCCTCCGTCTGGACCATCCAGAAGGACGGCGAGTCCTGCACGGTCTCGCAGACCGACTACGAGGCCTACAGCTCGTGGGAGAGCGGCTCGTCCATGCCCTTCCACTGGGCCGGCTGGCTGCTCATCGTCGCCGGGGCCTGCACGGGCGTGGGAGCCTGGGTCGTCCGCCGGGGCGAGACGATGCGACGCAAGGCCGATGCCGGCGAGCTCCCGGCGCTCACCGTCGTCGTCCAGTAGCGGGAGAGGCGTCCCCGCGACGCCACGCGCCCAGACGAGGCTCCCCCAGAAGCACGACGCCGCCCCTCGGGCGCAGGACCACCTGCGTCCCGAGGGGCGGCGCCGTCACGCTCCGAAGCCGACCCAGCCGGAGCCGTCGGCCCCGTCGTCGATGATGCCGACCTGGTCACGCGACCCCTCGCCGCGCAGGCCGAAGAAGCGCTCATCGAGAGCGGTCGTGATCGGGAAGATCGAGCGGGACACGCTCACGCGCGGCGTCCAGTCGTGGCCGGCGGCGCGCCAGGCGTCCTTGTCGACGCGGATCTGCTCGGCCTGGAGGTCGGAGAAGCCGGCGCCGGTGGCCTCGGTCAGCAGCGTGGAGCTCATGAGGTTGAGGCCCTCGCGGGCGGTCCACTCGGCGGTGGCGCAGCTGCTGGCACCCCACCAGAGGCGGTGGTGGAGCCCGGGCGAGTAGGGCTCGATGCGCAGCTCGTCACCCCGGGCGACGGTGCCGCCCGTGGTCGTGCCGTTCTCAAGGTCCTTCCTCGCCTGCGGGACGCCGTCGACCGCGGCGAGGAGCTGGTCGGTGTGCTCGTGGGCTACGTCGGCGCCGCGAGGGTCCTCGCCGTGGTAGCCGAAGGACTCCCAGCCGCGCAGGGCCTGCTCCGGTGAGCCGCGGGAGATGGCGATGCGCTGGTCGAGGAGGAGGTCGAGGGCGCCGAGCTTCTCGGCGAGGTGGAGCGGGTTCTCGTAGCGCATATCGGAGTTATAGCACTCGATGATCCCTCCTACTTCCTCGTCCTGGCGGCGCGGAGCCCGTTGAGGATCACTATCACCTCGGCGATCTCGTGCACGAGCACCACCGCTGCGAGGCCGAGTACGCCGAACAGGGCGAGCGGCAGCAGGGCGGTGATGATCAGCAGGGACAGGATGATGTTCTGGTTGATGATGTGCCTGCCGCGGCGGGCGTGGTCGAACGCCCGCGGGAGGAGCCGCAGGTCGTGGCCGGTGAAGGCGACGTCGGCGGACTCGATCGCGGCATCGGAGCCGGTCGCGCCCATCGCGATGCCGATGTCCGCGGCCGCCAGGGCGGGGGCGTCGTTGATGCCGTCGCCGATCATCGCGACCGAGCCGTGCCTGCCCAGCTCGCTGATCGCGGCGGCCTTGTCCTCGGGACGCAGCTCGGCGCGCACGTCCCCGATCCCGGCCTGCGCGGCCAGCGCGCGGGCGGTGCGGGCGTTGTCGCCGGTGAGCATGGTCATCCCGACGCCCTGGGCCGCGAGGGTGCGCACGACCTCTGGGACCTCGGGGCGCAGCTCGTCGCGGACCCCGATCGCGGCGACCGGGGCCCCGTCGAGGTGCACAATGACGACGGTCATGCCCTGCTCCTCCAGGCCCGCGACCTGGTCCTTGAGCGTCCCCGAGTCCAGCCAGCGAGGGCTGCCGACGGTGACCCGGGCCCCGTCGAGGGTGCCTTCGATGCCGTGCCCGGCCTGCTCGGTGACGTCCAGGGCGGCGGGGGCTCCGGGTGCGGCGGCGGTGATCGCGGCGGCCAGCGGGTGGGTGCTGTGCTGCTCCAGGGATGCCGCCCAGGCCAGGGCCTGCGCCTCGGTCACGCCGTCGGCGGTGAGGACGGCGGTGACGGCGGGCTCGTTGCGGGTGAGGGTGCCGGTCTTGTCGACGGCGACGTGGCGGATCACGCCGAAGCGCTCGAACACGGCACCGGACTTGATGATCACGCCGAACCGGCTCGCCGAGCCGATCGCGGCGACGACGGTGAGCGGGACGGAGATCGCCAGCGCGCACGGCGACGCGGCGACGAGCACCACGAGGGCGCGGGTGATCCACAGCTCCGGGTCGCCGAGCAGCGAGCCGATGATCGCGACGAGAGCGGCGAGGATCAGCACGCCGGGCACGAGGGGTCGGGCGATCCGGTCGGCCAGCCGAGCGCGGTCTCCCTTCTCGGCCTGCGCCTGCTCGACCAGCTCCACGATCGTGGTCAGCGAGTTGTCCGTACCCGCCGCGGTCGCCTCGACCTCCAGGGCACCGGCGGTGTTGATCGCCCCGGCCGACACCGCGTCGCCGGGCTCGACCTCGACCGGGATCGACTCGCCGGTGATCGCGGAGGTATCCAGGCCCGACCGACCTGTGCGGACGATGCCGTCGGTCGCGATCCGCTCACCGGGGCGCACCAGCATGAGCTGCCCGACCTGGAGGTCCTTCGCGGCGACCTCCACGGGCGCGCCGTCCCGCCGGATGGTCGCGGTCTCCGGGACGAGCTTGAGGAGAGCCCGCAGCCCGCCGCGGGCGCGGTCCATGGCCTTGTCCTCCAGCGCTTCGGCGATGGAGTACAGGAACGCCAAGGCGGCGGCCTCCTCGACGTAGCCGAGGATCACCGCGCCGACCGCGCTGATCGTCATCAGCAGGCCGATGCCCAGCTTGCCCTTGGACAGCTTGCGGATCGCGCCCGGGGTGAACGTCGACGCGCCCAGCAGCAGGCCGATCCAGAACGCCACCAGCGCCGGGACCTCCGCCCCTGTCCATTCCAGGACCAGGCCCGTGCCGAAGGCGACGCCGGAGAGCACCGGGACCATGATCCCGCGGTCACGCCACCACGGACGCTCCTGCTCCTCATCGGCTTCCTCGCCGACCCGGGTCTCCGGCTCGTCGCAGCCGCACGCCGCGCTCACGCGCCCGCTCCCGTCCCGCAGCAGCCCGGCACAGTGCACGCGGCGTCCAAGCACGGCGCGTGCTCGTCCACGGCCAGCGTCACGTCCACCAGCGCCGTGAGCGCCGCCGCGAGGTGCGGGTCGGCGATCTCGTAGCGCGTCTGCCGACCCTCGGGCTCGGCGACCACGATCCCGCAGTCGCGAAGACAGGTCAGGTGGTTCGACACGTTCGAACGCGTCAGCTCCAGCTCGCGCGAGAGCACGGCCGGGTAGCTCGGCCCGTCCAGCAGGGTCATCAGGATCCGGGAGCGCGTCGGGTCCGCCATGGCCCGGCCCAGCCGGTTTATGACGTCGAGGCGAGAAGCAATAGTCAGCATGCACTGAACTATACAGTAGTGGCTGACCTATTGTCACTCTGGGGAGTTCTGCCGCACGCGCTCCGCGCGCTTGCCCTCGGGAGCTGGGGTCACCTCCGCCAGCGGGGCCATGACGGCATCCCGCGGCCCTTCCACGTCTCCGCGAGGCCGACGACCCAGCGGGCGGAGGCGAAGAGGGCGTAGCCGGCCCCGGCGAGGCCAGCGCCGACTACGAGCCACCGCCCGATGCCGAGCCACACGCTCCCGTCCACGTCCAGCGCCCACTGAGCACCCGTGATGAGGTCCGCTGCGGCCATCCAGACGCCCGCGACCAGCATCGCGAGCGGCACGAGCGCGAGGAGCATCGCGGCGGCGGCGCTCCAGAGCTGGCGCGCCTCAACCTTCGCTGTCGCGGCGATGATCCGCTCGGCCCGCTCGTTCGCGGCGGGTCAAGTCCCGGGAAGTGGTGTAGCGATCCTTCGCTGATTGGTCAGGCGGTCAGAGCGGGCAAGGAGCTGGTGGTGACCTCCTCGGTGCTGGTGTCGGGGACGAGGCTGAGGCGGCATCGGGCGAG
>NZ_JACWNA010000031.1 GCF_015355765.1 Actinomyces haliotis | reverse complement strand
CACCGGGTACCCGGTGCGCTCGCGGCTCCCCGCCTCCGTCGCCCGGCCGGGCAACGGGGTACTCGCTCAGGCCCGCCAGGCGCCCCGCCAGTAGGGGACCGGGAAGCCGGCCTCCTGCCAGTCGTTGACACCGAGCTCGTGCGCCCAGCGCAGCGGCACGTAGGGGTCGCGCAGCGCCACGCGGCCCACCGCGACGGCGTCAGCCTCGCCGGAGGCGAGGATCTCCTCGGCCTGGGCGCCGTCCTCGATGAGGCCGACCGCCACGACGACCGGGGCGGACCCGGCCGCCGTCGTCATGCCGGAGACGGCCTCCTTCACCTGCGCGGCGAACGGCACCTGGTAGCCCGGGCCGATCGGGATCGTGCCCGGCACGTTGCCGCCGGTCGAGACGTGCACGACGTCGACGCCGACCCCGACGAGCTCGCGCGCGAGCTCCGCGGTGTCCTCTCCGGTGAGGCCGCCCTCGGCCCAGTCCGTCGCCGAGAGGCGGACGTCGAGGACCCGGTCCGGGCCGATGGCGCCGCGCACCGCCCGGGCGACCTCCAGCAGGAGGCGGCGCCGGCCCTCGACCGACCCGCCGAACTCGTCGTCGCGGTGGTTGGACAGCGGCGAGAGGAACTCGTGGAGGAGGTAGCCGTGGGCGCCGTGCAGCTCGATGACGTCGTAGCCCGCCTCGACGGCGCGCGCCGCGGCGTCCACGAAGGCCGTGACGAGCCCGCGCACCTGCTGGGTCGTCAGCTCGCGGGGGACGGCGTGGCCCGGGTAGGCGATCGCGCTCGGGCCGATGAGGTCCCAGCCGGGCAGGGTCCCCTGGCGCGAGCCGGTCACGACGGGACGCCAGGGCGCCGTGCCGGACTTGCGGCCCCCGTGCCCCAGCTGGACGCCGGCGAGCGCGCCGCCCGCGTGCACGGCGTCGACGACCGCCCGGTGACCAGCCACCTGGGAGTCGTCCCAGATGCCGAGGTCGTAGGTCGACAGGCGCCCCCGCGCCTCCACGGCGGTCGCCTCGACGATGACCGTGCCGAAGCCGCCCTGGGCGCGCGTCGCGTAGTGGAGGACGTGCCACGGAGTCGGCACGCCGTCCTGCTCGGTCACGTTGTACATGCACATGGGCGGCATCCACAGTCTGTTGCGCGCTTGCTTCGCACCGAGGTTGAGCTGCTGGAGGATCCGGGGCTTCGTCATGCGCCCAGGCTAGGTCCGCGGTCCGTCCACGGGCACGGGGCGTTCGCCGACGGCCCTCGCCCGGGCGGTACGGTGAGCGCCATCATGAGCAGCGCACAGGATCCCCGTCCCGCCTCCGCCCCTGAGCCCCGTGCGACGTCCCTCCCGACGTCCCTTCCGGAGGATGCGCCCCGTCGCGCCGCCGCACCCGCCCGCCCCGTCCCCTATGGGCAGCCCGGCCACGAGCCCGCCCCGATCACGACCCGCGTCGACGACGTCGCGCTCGTCTTCGAGGGCGGTGGCATGCGCGGCACCTACACGGCGGCCCTCGTCCAGGTGCTCCTCGAGGCGGGACTCCACTTCCCTTGGGTCGGCGGTATCTCGGCCGGCTCGTCGAACACCGTCAACATGGTCTCCCGCGACCTGTGGCGCGCCCGCGAGGCCTTCGTCGGCCTCACGACCGACCCGGAGGCCGGCGGCTGGCGCTCCTTCGCCCACCGGCAGGGCTACTTCAACGCCGAGCACATCTACCGGCACACCTCGCTGCCCGAGGAGTCCATCCCCTTCGACTGGCCGACCTACAAGGCCTCCGACGTCACGGTCCGCATCGGCTCCTACCGCTGCGACACCGGTGAGGAGGTCTACTGGGGCATCGAGGACATGCCCGACCTCGCGACCCTCGGGATCCGCTGCCAGGCGTCCTCGTCGATGCCGGTGCTCATGCCCGTCGTCGAGATCGACGGGCACCCCTACCTCGACGGGGCCCTCGGCCCGACGGGCGGCTTCGCGACCGACGCCGCCCGTGCCGACGGGTACACGCGCATGCTCGTCGTCTCCACCCGTCCGGCCGGCTACCGCAAGCCCGAGGAGCGCCGCCCGCGCGCCTACCGCCGGATGTTCCGCCGGATGCCGCTGGTCGCCGAGGGCATCATCAACCGACCGGCGAACTACAACGCCGAGCTCGAGCGCATCGAGCAGGGCGTGAGGGACGGCGAGGTCTACCTCTTCACCCCGGACCGGATGAGCATCGAGAACGGCGAGCTGCGCTACGACCGCGTCGTCAGCGCCTACGAGGCCGGTCTCGTCCAGGCCCGCCGCGAGCTCCCGGGGATCCTCGAGTTCCTCCGCGTCTGAGCCGGCACCGGGCCTGCCCGCCCTCCTGTCCTCCCGCTCTCGTCGTCGGGACCGGTCGATCCGCGTGCCGGGATCGGTCGATCGGTGGGCTGGGGGCGCTCGCCTGAGTCCAGGATCACGGAACGCGCGACCACCTCTCATGGTTGACTGTTCAACGAACAGGAGGTCCCCATGACCATCGCTCCCACCACGACGCCGCTCCTCGACGTCGCCCACCGCACCGACGGCGTCACCCGGGCCGCCCACCACGTCGGCTCCGGCGAGCGCCTCGACGCTCGCACCCGCATGGGCGCCGTCGAGCTCCTCGTCGCCGACCGTCGCGCCATGGAGGACTTCTACGTCCGCGGCGTCGGTCTCGCCCCGCTCGCCACCGCCCCCGGCCGCACCGTGCTCGGCCTGGGCGGCCGCGTCGTCGTCACCCTCGTCGACGCACCCGACCTGCGACCCCGCCGACAGGGGACCGCGGGCCTGTTCCACACCGCCGTCGTCTTCGACTCCCCGCGCGAGCTCGCCCGCTCCCTCGTGCGCATGTGGGTGCGCCACCCCGAGCTCTTCGAGGGCCCCGGCGACCACCTCGTCTCCCAGGCCTTCTACTTCCACGACCCCGAGGGCAACGGCGTCGAGCTCTACTGGGACCGTCCTCGCGAGACCTGGCAGTGGGACGAGAACGGCGTCCGCATGGACACGCTCTTCATCGACCCGAACGAGTTCCTCATGGGCCACCTCGGTGTCTCCGGGACGCAGCGCGAGATCGCCGCGGCCCGCGAGGGCCTTTCCGTTGCCGCCGGCCGCGAGGTCTCCGCCGACGACGGCCTCGACGTCGGCGGGCAGGTCGGGCACGTCCACCTCCAGGTCGGCGACGTCGACACGGCGCGGGACTTCTACGTCGACGCGCTCGGCTTCGACGTCACCAGCGTCATGCCCGGCCAGGCGCTCTTCGTCTCCGCCGGCGGCTACCACCACCACATGGCGATGAACGTGTGGGGCACTCGTGGTGCGGGCCTGCGCGCCCCCGCCCTGGGGCTCGGCACCGTCGACATCACCCTGCCCGACGCCGCTGGGATCGCCGAGACGGCGGAGCGGCTGCGCTCGCACGGCATCTCCCTCACCCAGGACGTCGACGCCGGCTGCGATGACGGTGCGAGTGCAGGGCGCCTCGTCGTCGCCGACCCGTGGGGCAACGAGCTGCGCCTCTCCGTCGGCTGAGCCTGGCGGTGCCCCCGCGCGGCTCTGCTCAGTGCTCGCGGGCCTCGCGGTAGAGCTCGACGTCCTCCCCGGCGCGGAAGCCGAAGGTCGTGATCGGCGGGACCGGGGCGCCTCCCGGCTCCAGCGAGGTCGCGAGCAGCCCGAGCACGACGCGCTCGTGCGGCGGGACCAGGTCGGGCAGCGCGTCGAGTGCGAACCACGCGAGCCCGCCGTTCTTCTCCGGCTCCTGCACCGCCGGCTCCCCGTCCCAGTCGCGCAGCACGAGGAAGAAGTCGACGCGCTGCTCGATGGGCGCTCCGCCGAGGTCGCCTGTGCGGTGCATCGCCGTCAGGGGCTCGAGCGCGCGCTCCTCGACCTGCAGCCCGAGCTCCTCGTGGGTCTCGCGGGCCGCGGTCCGGAGCACGGACTCGTCGGCCTCGACGTGCCCCGCGGCGCCGCACGCCCAGTAGCCGTCCATGTACCCGGTGCTCCGCCGGAGCTGGAGGAGGACCTCGGGCGCGCCGGCGTCACGCTCGCGCAGGAGGAGGACGTAGGCGGCAGGGACGAGCGTGAAGGAGTGGATGGCCATGGCGGCACCGTATGCGAGTCGGTCGCCGGCCGTCCTCGGACGCGTTCTCAGCCTGCGCCCCGCCCGGCCCTCAGGAGGCTCCCGGGGAGGCCGTCCAGCGTTGAGCGCGTCAACGGAGTCCGGGCGTCCCCGGACGGACCGCCGCCGCGCAGGCCGTGCGGCGCAGCGGCAGGACGCGATCACGGAGCCCGGGCGACCCTGGGCGTCCCCGCGACGCCTCCTCGCGGGCGCGCGGCCGTACTCGCAAAGAGCGCGGCCACCCGACCGCCGCGTCCCCGCGACGGTGGCCCGGCAGTCCGACGGACGGGATCTTCTTCACCCGGGTGGGCTGCCAGGTGAGACCAGGGCCGCGGAATCCGCAAGAAGTGCCGTGAGCGCCCTTCCGTCCCGCCCGCTCGCGGCAACCTGTTACTAGCCTGTGGCCGTTCTCGCGCCCATCGACCATCGAGCCCCCTGTGAAGTCCACCAGCACATCCCTCACTGCCACGGACGGCAAGCGCCTCGCCGTGCGCTCGTGGGTCCCCGACGCCGTGCGCGTCCTCGGCAGCCCCGCGCCGGCGTCCGCCTCCGAGGGTGACGAGCCGCGCGCCGCTCATGACGGGGCGGTGCGCACCGACCGCGTCCCGGCGCCCGGGTCGCCCCGCGCCGTCGTCCAGGTGGTGCACGGGATGGCGGAGCACTCGGGCCGCTACCGCCGCTTCGCCGCCGCCGCCTGCGCGCGCGGACTCGCCGTCGTCGCCGACGACCACCGCGGTCACGGTGCCACCATCGACGGCGACCACGAGCGCGGCCACACCGGCGACGCCGCCTCCTGGAACCAGCTCCTCCGGGACCAGGACACCGTCCGCGACGAGATCGCTCGCACCTGGCCCGACGCCCCGGTCATCCTCCTCGGCCACTCCTGGGGCTCCCTCATCGTGCGCGGCTGCCTCGCTCGCTGCGACCGCCGTCGCGTCGTCGGCGCCGTCGTCATGGGGACCGCCGGCGACCCCGGCCCCGCCGCCCGCGCCGGGCGGCTCCTCGCACTGGCTGAGGCTCGCGCTCGCGGCCCACGCCATCCGAGCTCCGTCCTCGAGTCCCAGGTCCTCACGCCCTACAACGCCCCCTTCGCCCCCGCGCGCACGGTCATGGACTGGCTCTCCCGCGACGCCGCCGAGGTGAGCGCCTACCTCGCGGACCCGATGTGCGGCTTCACGTGCACCGCGGGCTTCTACCGGGACCTCCTCGCCGGCGGCATCGCGGTCAACGCCCGCCGCGCCTTCGACTCGGTCCCCCGGGACCTCCCCCTCCTCATCGTCTCCGGCTCGGAGGACCCCGTCGGGGGAGCGGGCAAGGGCGTGTCACGGGTCGCCACCCGGATGCGGCGGGCCGGCGTGCACGACGTGACGCTCCGCCTCTACCCGGGCGCCCGCCACGAGCTCCTCCACGAGACGAACCGCGAGGAGGTCACCCATGACCTTCTCGCCTGGGTCGAGCAGCACCTGCCCGAGCAGCGACGCGCTGCGTGACGGCGTCGCGACCGGGGGCCTGAGAAGTCGCCGCGAGCGCCGTCGGGACCCTCGACGGCGGCTCACGTCCCCTCGGTCGGGCCCGTCGACTTGTGGACAACCTCTAACCGCAGTGGCCGGTTACCGGCGACGTCGCCCGGTGCTGCGCGAGTGCCGTTTCCGTACTCTTGTCGCATGACGACGAACGAGATCCTCAGCCCCCGTACCGCCGCCCGTCAGGTCGCCGCGCCGCGCTCGCGCGCCCAGCGCGTCGCCCGCGAGTCCGGCCTCGTCCTCGCCGGCACCGCCGCCGTCGCGCTCATCGGCCAGCTCGCCCTGCCCCTGCCCTTCACGCCCGTGCCGGTCACGCTCGGCACCCTCGCGGCGCTCGGCGTCGGGGGGCTGCTCGGATCGCGCCGCGGGGTCCTCTCCGTGCTGCTCCTCGCGGGACTGGCCGCCGTCGGCGCCCCGGTCCTCGCCGGCTGGTCCGGTGGGGTGACCGCGTCCTTCGGCTACGTCCTGGGCTACGCGCTCGCGGCCGCCGTCGCGGGACGCGCGACGGTCCGCAGTGGCGGGGCCGGCCGCGGACTCGTGGTCCGCGTTGGCCTCATGCTGCTCGCCTCCGCGCTCGTCTACGTGCCCGGTGTCCTGTGGCTCATGGCGGCCACGGGCATGGGGCTGGGCGCCGCGCTCGGCGCCGGCGTCGCACCCTTCCTGCTGGGCGACCTGCTCAAGTCGCTCGTCGCGGCCGGCGTGCTCGGTCGTCAGATCTCCTGACCGGCCACTGAGACGCCCCGTCCCACCATGGGGACGGGGCGGTAGGGCGAGACCATGAGCACTCCCCAGGTTCCGACGTCCCAGGCGGGCCCCAGCAAGGAGGACCGCTCGGCGCGCGTCGCCGTGACGATCTTCCCCCTCCTCATCCTGGCGTCCTTCGTCATCGCCATGGTCGTCCCGGACCGGGCGGCCTCCCTCGCCAGCGGCACCAACGTCGCCCTCGGCATCATCATGTTCGGCATGGGCCTGACCCTCACGGTCCCCGACTTCACCCTCGTCGCGCGCCGCCCCGTGCCCGTCGTCATCGGCGTCGTCGCCCAGTACGTCATCATGCCGAGCGTCGCCTGGGTCCTCACGAAGGTCTTCCAGCTCGACCCCGCCCTCGCCGCCGGCGTCATCCTCGTCGGCTGCGCCCCCGGCGGCACCTCCTCCAACGTCATCTCCTACCTCGGCAAGGGCGACGTCGCCCTCTCCGTCACGATGACCTCCATCTCCACGCTCCTCGCACCGATCATGACGCCGCTGCTCACCAAGTGGCTCGCCGGCCAGTACATGCCCGTCGCCGGCGGCGACATGGCGGTGTCGATCGTCAAGATCGTCCTCGTGCCCGTCCTCGGAGGCCTCATCGTGCGCGCCGTCGCCGGACGGCTCGTCGCGAAGGTCCTTCCCGCCCTGCCCTGGGTCTCCGTCCTCGGCATCTGCTACGTCGTCCTCGCCGTCGTCGGCAAGAGCGCGGACACCATCAAGGCCGCCGGCCTGCTCGTCGTCCTCGTCGTCGCCTGCCACAACGTCTTCGGCTACCTGCTGGGCTGGTGCGCCGGCCACCTCGCCGCCAAGGACGACCCGCGCGTCGCCCGCACCACCTCCATCGAGGTCGGCATGCAGAACTCGGGCCTGGCCGCGGGCCTCGCCATCCAGTACCTCACGCCCGAGGCGGCGCTCCCGGGAGCCGTCTTCTCCATCTGGCACAACCTGTCCGGCGCGGTCCTCGCGACCATCTACCGGCGCTCGGACGCCCGCCTGCGGGGCCGAGGCCGAGGCGCCGCGCGCCCGAGCGCCGCGGCCTGAGCCGCGCGGTGCGCGGACGACCCGGCGCTCGCCGGCGGTCCCGCCAGGCCGCGGGCTGAGACCCCCACCACCGCGGCGTGGGCCGTGCGTCCTGGGCGCACGCTCGCGCCGCGCCATTATGGTGGCGCGGTGACCGCAGCCTGGACCCCGGCAAGCAGCGCCTCTCCGGTGCTCTCCGTCCTCGACCTCGTCCCCGTCTCCTCCGGACGCACCCGGGCTGACGCCCTCGCCGAGATGGTCGAGCTGGCGCGCACCGCGGACCGATCGGGCTACGAGCGCTACTACCTGGCCGAGCACCACGGCTCCACCACCTACCTCGCCAGCGCCACGACCGTCCTCATGGGACAGGTGCTCGCCGCCACCGAGCGCCTCGGCGTCTCCTCCGGCGGCATCATGCTGCCCAACCACGCGCCGCTCGTCATCGCCGAGCAGGTCGGCACGCTCGCGACCATGTACCCGGGGCGCGTCGGGCTCGGCATCGGTCGGGCGCCCGGTACCGACCCTGTCACCGCCGCCGCGCTGCGTCGCCGCGCGGCGGACCCGGGCCGCTTCACCGAGGAGATCCTCGAGGTCCTCGCCTACCTCGGCGGGGTAGGGGGCTCCCACTCGGTCCCCGGCTCGCTCCTGCCCGTCGAGGACCCGGACGCCTCCGCCCCCGCCGTCCCGCAGACCGTCCGCGCCGTCCCGGGGGAGGGGACGAGCCCGCGCGTCGCCGTCCTCGGCTCCTCGGTCAACGGTGCGCGCGTCGCCGGCAGCCTCGGCCTGCCCTTCATCGTCGCCTCCCACTTCGCGCCCGCGCCCGCCGAGGCCGCGCTCGTCACCTACCGCTCCGTCTTCGACGCGCAGGCACCGAGCGTCGTCGAGGACCGCCGGCCCCACGCCGCGGCCGCCGTCAACGTCATGGTCGCCGAGACCGCTGAGGAGGCGGAGCGCCTCTTCTTCACGCAGCGCGCCGCGACCGCGCGCATCGTCGGAGGTCGGCCCGCTCCGCTGGATCCGCCCGCCGACGACGCCGCAGCGTGGCGCGCCCTCGCCTCGGGCAAGGACGCGGCCGTCGAGGCCTCCCTCGCGCTGTCCTTCGTCGGCACCGCCGACGCCGTCGCCGCCCGGCTGCACGAGCTGGCCGAGCGCTGGGACCTCGACGAGCTCCTCGTCCTCACCTACGCGCACGACGCCGCCGCGCGGCGCCGCTCCTACGAGCGCCTGGCCTCCGCCTGGCGCTGAAGCGCGGGAGGCGCGCCCCGGCGTGCCGCCGGCGGCGCCTGGGGACACGGTCCCTGCGCCTCTGCCGCAGGACGTCCTGCGGCAGGTGCCCGGTGACCGGGCGGCGTCCCCGGACCAGCCGGGAGATGAGCGCGACTCGGCGGAAGATGACACTCACGTTTCGAATGTCGTGCATACTCATGCAGTCGATCGGCGCGTCAGGCGCCGGTCCGCCGGAGACATCGGCAACCCGTCCCGGAGGTATCGCACCCCATGAACACCCCCGAGATCTCCCGTCGTTCCTTCGGCCTCGGCATGGCCGGCGTCACCGCTGTCATCCTCGCCGGCTGCGGCTCCAGCTCGGACTCCTCGTCCTCCTCCTCGAGCGCATCCGCCGCCTCAGGCGGCCAGGGCCAGGCCTCCGGCGGCACCCTCACCCTCGCCTACAACTCCGACGGTCCCCACAAGGCCTGGGTCGAGGCCGTCTGCAACTCCGTCAACAACACCCTCGGCATCAAGATGGAGCCGCTGCCCTTCGCGCAGTTCTCCGAGATGCGCGACCAGATCACCAAGCACACCCTCGTCGGCGCCTTCCGCTCCGGCTGGCAGGGCGACTACCCGTCGATGGCCAACTTCCTCGGCTCCGTCTACCAGACCGGTGCCGGCTCCAACGACGCCCAGTACTCCAACAAGGACTTCGACGACATGCTGGCCCAGGCCGCCGCCGCGAGCGACGACGCCACGGCCCTCGCCGACTACGAGAAGGCCCAGACCACCCTCTTCCAGGACCTTCCCGCCATCCCGCTGTGGTACCAGAACGGCTTCGGCGGCTACTCCAACAACGTCTCCGACGTCGAGTTCGACTGGCACGCCGTCCCCGTCTACCACGCCATCAAGACCACCGCCTCCGACGGCGTCGTCCTCGCCAACGGCACCGAGCCCCAGAACCCGCTCGTGCCCTCCAACACGAACGAGGTCGGCGGCGGCCGCATCGTCGACCTCCTCTTCGCCGGCCTCGTCTCCTACAAGACCGACGGATCCGTGGAGAACGAGGTCGCCGAGTCCATCGAGACCAGCGACAACCAGAACTTCACCGTCAAGATCAAGGACGGCTGGAAGTTCTCCGACGGCACCGACGTCACCGCCGACTCCTTCATCAAAGCCTGGAACTACGGCGCCAAGCTCTCGAACAACCAGCTCTCGAGCTACTTCTACGAGCCCATCGAGGGCTTCTCCTACGACAAGGACTCCGAGCTCACGGGCCTGGCGAAGGTTGACGACCACACCTTCACCATCAAGCTCACCGCCCCGGCCTCCGACTTCGCGCTCCGCCTCGGCTACGCGGCCTTCTACCCGCTGCCCGACTCCGCCTTCGACGACATGAAGGGCTTCGGGGAGAAGCCCGTCGGCAACGGCCCCTACACGCTGGACTCGTGGGACCACGACTCCCAGGCGGCCCTCGTCGTCAACTCGAGCTACGACGGCGTCCGCAAGCCCGCCAACAAGGGCGTCACCTTCACCTTCTACACGGACTACGACGCCGCCTACAACGACCTGCTCTCCGACGCGGTCGACGTCATCGACTCCGTCCCGGACTCGGCCCTGTCCTCCTTCAAGGACGACCTCGGCGACCGCGCCATCAACCAGCCCGGCGCCGTCATCCAGTGCTTCTCCATCGACGTCAACACCGAGCACTTCAAGATGGACGAGGAGGGCCGCGCCCGCCGTGCCGCCCTTTCGCGCGCCATCAACCGCAAGCAGATCTGCGACACGCTCTACTACGAGACCCGTACCCCCGCCTCCGACTTCACCAGCCCCGTCATCAAGGGCTGGAGCGACAAGGTCGAGGGCAACGAGGTCCTCAGCTACGACGCCGACGAGGCCAAGAAGCTGTGGGAGCAGGCCGAGAAGATCTCGAAGTTCTGATCCGCTGACCCCACGGGCGAGGTGCTCGACGCGCGCCGCGACGAGCACCTCGCCCGCCGTCGCCCCTCAGCACCCACCGACCCCGCGCACCCCACCACTGACACCCACTCACGAGGAGGGCTGATGCTCCGATACACCGGACGCCGGCTCCTGCAGATGATCCCCGTCTTCTTCGGGGCCACGCTGCTCATCTACGCCATGGTCTTCGCCATGCCCGGGGACCCCGTCTCCGCGCTCGGCGGCGACCGCACCCTGAGCCCCGTGCTCCAGGACCAGATCCGGGCGGAGTACAACCTGGACAAGCCCTTCATCGTCCAGTACCTGCTCTTTCTCAAGGGCGTCTTCAGCCTCGACCTCGGCACGACGATCCGCGGGCACAAGGAGATCATCGACGTCCTCGCCCAGGCCTATCCCGTGACGATCTGACTCGCCCTCATGGCCCTCGTGCTCGAGGCCGTCTTCGGGATCGTCGTCGGTCTGCTCGCCGGCATGCGTAAGGGCGGCGTCTTCGACTCCGCCGTCCTCGTCCTCTCCCTCGTCGTCATCGCCGTGCCGACCTTCGTCATCGGCTTCGTCCTGCAGTTCTTCATCGGCGTCAAGGCCGGCTGGCTGCCCGTCACCGCCGGGAGCCACCCCGGGCTCAAGCAGCTGCTCATGCCCGCCGTCGTGCTCAGTGCCGTCTCCTTCGCCTACGTGCTGCGGCTGACGCGGACGGAGGTGGGGGAGAACCTCTCCGCTGACCACGTGCGCACCGCCCGTGCCAAGGGCCTGTCCGGATCACGCGTCATGATCGTTCACGTCCTGCGCAACTCCCTCGTCCCGGTCGTCACCTTCCTCGGCGCCGACCTGGGCTCCCTCATGGGCGGCGCCATCGTCACGGAGGGCATCTTCAACATCAACGGCGTCGGGGGCACCCTCTACCGCGCCATCCTCCAGGGCGAGGGGCCCACGGTCGTGTCCTTCACGACCGTCCTCATCATCGTCTCCAACCTGCTCGTGGACCTGCTCTACGCAGCCCTCGACCCGAGGATCCGCTATGCCTGAGCCCATCGAGAACCAGACCCGGCAGCCCGCCGAGACGCCCACCGACTCGCGCTCGGGCGCCGCCGCACCGCTCGCCCCCGAGGCGGCGGGCACCTTCTTCGCCTCCGAGGGCGCGGTCCTCGCCGGTCAGGAGCGCTTCGTCGCGCCCGACGACGAGCAGGGCCTCGGCGCCGTCGACGCCGTCGCCGACGACTCCGCACCCTCCTCCATGTGGGGCGAGGCGTGGAAGCAGCTGCGCCGCCGCCCCATCTTCTGGGTCTCCGCGGTGCTCATCGTCGGAGCCGTCCTCCTGGCCCTCTTCCCGGGCCTCTTCGCCCACGCCGACCCGGGTTACTGCCAGCTCCAGGACTCCTACGGCGACCCGACCAGCGGGCACCCCTTCGGCTTCGACCGCCAGGGCTGCGACATCTTCGCCCGCACCGTCTACGGCGCCCGCGCCTCCGTCACGGTCGGCGTCCTCACCACGCTCATCGTCGTCGTCCTCGGCTCCGTCATCGGCGCCGTCGCCGGCTACTTCGGCGGCTGGGTCGACTCCCTCCTGGCCCGCTTCACCGACATCTTCTTCGCGGTGCCCTTCGTGCTCGCCGCGATCGTCGTCATGCAGCTGTTCAAGGGCCGCTCCTCGATCATCACGGTCGTCCTGGTCCTCGCCCTGTTCGGCTGGCCCCAGATCGCCCGCATCACCCGCGGCGCCGTCATGAGCGTCAAGAACGAGGACTTCGTGACCGCCTCGAAGTCCCTCGGCTCCGGGCGTCTCGCCATCCTCATCCGCCACGTCATGCCCAACGCCGCGGCCCCCATCATCGTGACGGCGACCGTCTCGCTGGGCAGCTTCATCGTCTCCGAGGCGACCCTGTCCTTCCTCGGCATCGGCCTGCCCTCGACGGTCGTGTCCTGGGGCGCCGACATCGCCACCGCCCAGTCGGCGCTGCGCGACCACATCTCGGTGCTCCTCTACCCGGCGGGTGCCCTGGCCCTGACCGTGCTCGGATTCATCATGATGGGCGACGCCGTGCGCGACGCCCTCGACCCGAAGGCCCGCAAGTGACTGACACGCACACCAGCAGCATCGCCGACGCCGCAACCGGCGCCCGCACGCCCCTCCTCCAGGTCGAGGACCTCGAGGTCGCCTTCCGCTCCTCGACGGGGATGGTCCCGGCCGTCCGCAAGGCCAACCTCTCGCTCTACCCCGGCCAGTCCGTCGCGATCGTGGGGGAGTCCGGCTCCGGCAAGTCCACCCTCGCGAACGCGGTCATCGGCCTCCTGCCCGGCACGGGCAGGGTCACCGGCGGCCGCATCCTCTTCGACGGCGAGGACATCTCGCACCCGAGCGCGAAGCGCCTGCGCGAGCTGCGCGGCAGCGAGATCGGCCTCGTCCCGCAGGACCCGATGAGCAACCTCAACCCGGTCTGGTCCATCGGCTTCCAGGTCAAGGAGGCCCTCAAGGCCAACGGCCTGGCCGGCGTCGCCGACGACCGGCTCAAGAGGCTCGCCGCCGCCGAGGGCGAGAGCGCCGAGGTCCACGCCGACGTCAAGGGCAGCCGCATCAAGGTGGACGACCAGGTCGCCCTCCTCCTCGAGGACGCCGGCCTGCCCGACGCCGCCCGCCGCGCCCGCCAGTACCCGCACGAGTTCTCCGGCGGCATGCGCCAGCGCGCCCTCATCGCCATCGGCCTGGCGGCGCGCCCGCGCCTCCTCATCGCCGACGAGCCCACGAGCGCCCTCGACGTCACCGTCCAGCGACGCATCCTCGACCACCTCGGACGCCTCACGCACGAGCTCGGCACCGCGATGCTCTTCATCACCCACGACCTCGGGCTGGCCGCGGAGCGCGCCGAGCACGTCGTCGTCATGCACCGGGGGCGCGTCGTCGAGTCCGGGCCCAGCATCGAGGTCCTCCAGGACCCCCGCCACCCGTACACGAAGCGTCTCGTCGAGGCGGCTCCCTCGCTCGCCTCCCACCGCATCGAGGCCGCGCACGCCGAGGGCATCCAGGTCTCCGACGACGAGCTGGGCGTCCACGAGATCGCCGACGACGCCGACGAGGTCATCCGCGTCGAGCACCTCACCAAGGTCTTCGACGTGCGCGGCGCGAAGGGGGCCGCCTCCACCCTCAAGGCCGTCGACGACGTCAGCTTCGGGGTCCGCCGCGGCACGACGACGGCACTCGTGGGGGAGTCCGGCTCCGGCAAGTCCACCGTGGCCAACATGGTCCTGAGCCTCCTCGAGCCCACCGAGGGCAAGGTCCTCCACAACGGGGTCGACCTGTCCACGCTCAAGGGCAAGGAGCTCTTCGCGCTGCGCCGCACGATGCAGCCCGTCTTCCAGAACCCCTACGGCTCGCTGGACCCGATGTACTCGATCTACCGGGTCATCGAGGAGCCGCTGCGCGTCCACGGCATCGGCTCGCGCAAGGAGCGCCAGGCGCGCGTCTCCGAGCTGCTCGACATGGTGGCCCTGCCGCGGTCCGCCATGCGCCGCTACCCGAACGAGCTCTCGGGCGGCCAGCGCCAGCGCGTCGCCGTGGCCCGCGCCCTCGCGCTCAAGCCGGAGGTGGTCGTCCTCGACGAGGCCGTCTCCGCGCTCGACGTCCTCGTCCAGGCGCAGATCCTCCGCCTGCTCGCGGACCTCCAGTCGGAGCTCGACCTTACCTACCTCTTCATCACGCACGACCTCGCCGTCGTCCGGCAGATCGCCGACGACGTCGTCGTCATGCAGCGCGGGAGGGTCGTTGAGACGGGGGAGTCGGACACGCTCTTCGCCCACCCGCGCCAGGACTACACGCGCGACCTCATCGACGCCGTGCCGGGGGCGAGCATCGCCCTGTACGGAGACCGCTGAGCCGCTCCGGGGAGCGTCGGGCGGGCGCCGTCGGAACCTGAGAAACCGGTGTGGCAACGCCGGTCACCTCGAAGCCGACGGCGCCGAGACCCCCGGTTCCCGCCCTGACCTGGGCGGATCGTCGCGGAATCTCGCACCGCTTCATGTCCGCAGGGTTTCGGGTTGCGGGTATCGTGAGCGCAGCCGTCCGGCCCCGAGCACCCCGCGGGCACGTGGACGGACGGTGTTGTCCGCAACCGGAGGCTCCGGCTCCCACCGGGAGCCGACCCCGGTCCCCCGGAAGAGAAGACCGCATGCTCCCATACCTTGCGCGGCGGATCGCGAACTACGCGATCCTCCTGGTGATCGCCACCGTGATGGCGTACTTCCTCGCCGCGACGCAGCTCAACCCCCTGGGCCTGTACGACCTGAGCAACACCAAGCTCAACTGGGACGGCATCTACGCCACCCTGACGTCGTACAACATCAACCCTCACGACCCCGTCATGGGGCGCTTCAAGATCTGGATCACGGGCGTGCTCGGCCACTGGGACTGGGGCAAGACCCCGCAGGGCGAGTCGGTCAACGCGGAGGTCTCCCGCCGCATCTGGGTCTCGGTCCGCCTCGTCTTCCTCGGCTCCTTCATCGGCATGATCCTGGGCACCGCCCTCGGCGCCTGGTCGGCCGTGCGCCAGTACTCCTTCTGGGACCGCTTCTTCACCGTCCTGTCCCTCATCATCATCTCAACGCCGGTCATGGTCCTCGCGCTCTTCCTCAAGCTCGGCGCCATCGAGGCCAACCACGCGCTCGGCGGCCAGTACTTCGAGTTCGTCGGCGAGGGCTCCGGCTTCGCCGGCCGCGCGCAGCACCTCCTGCTGCCCACGATCTCGATGTCGCTGGGAGGCATCGCCTCCTACTCGCGCTACCAGCGCAACCTCATGCTCGACACGCTCGGCGCCGACTACGTGCGCACCGCCCGCGCCAAGGGCCTCCCCAGGCGCAAGGCCATCACCCGGCACGCGCTGCGCACGGCCCTCATCCCCATGGGCACCTACTTCGCCTTCGCGCTCGCCGGCCTCTTCACCGGCGCGGCCATCACGGAGACGGTCTTCTCCTGGCACGGCCTGGGCGAGTACTCGATCAAGTCCATCTCGAGGATGGACATCAACGGCACCGTCGCCGTGACGGCCTTCGGTGCGCTCATGACCCTGGTCGGCGCGTTCCTGTCGGACATCCTCGTCGCCATCATCGACCCGCGAGTGAGGGTGAGCTGAACCATGGCAACCACCGAGTTCAACCAGGGCGAGCCGGGCCACACCGGCACCGACCGCCCCGCGATCGGCCGCCAGGGCGGCGAGCTCGTCAACGAGGCCAACATGGGCGCCACCGAGGCCACGGGCCTGGCGCCTGAGGACGCGGGCGCCGCCTTCAAGCGGCTCTCCCGCGGGCAGATCTTCCGCCGCCGCTTCCTGCGCAACCGCAGCGCCGTCCTCGGGCTCGTCGGCTTCCTCCTCATCGTCCTGTTCGCGCTGCTCGGCCCGCACATCGGGCACTACAAGTACACGGACTCCGACTTCCTCAACTTCCACGTCCCCCCGAACGCCGACCACTGGCTCGGCACCACCAAGGACGGCTCGGACGTCTTCGCCATGCTCGTTGAGGGCCTGCGCAAGTCCCTCGTCATCGGCCTGTGCGTCTCCGGCATCCAGACGATCGTCGCGGCCGCGATGGGCTCGGCCGCCGCCTACTTCGGCGGCTGGTTCGACAAGTGCGCGCTGTGGGTCATCGACCTGCTGCTCGTCGTCCCGTCCTTCCTCCTCATCGCCATCATCAGCCAGTCGATGGGCGCCGCCTCCAAGGGCTCCATCCCGATGTTCATCATCCTGCTGGCCGCCTTCGGCTGGATGCTCTCGGCCCGCGTCATCCGCTCGATGACCCTGTCCGTGCGCAACATGGAGTACGTGACGGCCGCGAAGTACATGGGCGTCCCGGCGCCGACCATCATCGCGCGGCACATCCTGCCCAACATCTCGTCGTACATCATCATCGACGCGACCCTGGGAGTGGCCTCCGCGGTCCTGTCCGAGACGACCCTGTCGTACTTCGGCTTCGGCGTGAAGCCCCCGAAGACCTCCCTGGGCACCCTCATCGCCCAGTCCCAGGGCGACATCGCCGTGTACCCGTGGACCTTCGTCTACCCGGCCCTCATCCTCATCGTCATGCTCGTGTGCATCAACCTCGTCGGCGACGGCGTCCGCGACGCGCTCGACTCCTCGTCCAAGTCCGGAGGCCAGGCATGAGCCCCGCTACCACGTCAACCAGCGCCGCGCCCGAGCAGAGCGCACCGACCACCACGCGCAAGCGCTCGCAGCGCTTCGAGTCCGACGCCCAGCCGGACCCCACCTCCAGCGCCCCGCTGCTCGAGGTCGAGGACCTCAAGGTCTCCTTCCCGTCCGAGGACGGCACCGTCCACGCCGTGCGCGGCGTCAACCTCTCCGTCGCCCGCGGCGAGGTCGTCGCCCTGGTCGGCGAGTCCGGCTCCGGCAAGTCCGTCACCTCGACGGCGATCATGGGGCTGCTCGACGACTCCGCGAGGGTCTCCGGATCCGTCCGGCTCCACGGCACCGAGCTCCTGGGCCGCTCCGACGGCTACATGTCCAAGCTGCGCGGCACCCAGGTCGCCATGGTCTTCCAGGACCCGCTCTCGGCACTCACCCCCGTCTACACGGTGGGCCAGCAGATCGAGGAGGCCCTCAAGATCCACCACAAGGGCATCAGCGACCGCGACGCCCACAAGCGCGCCATCGAGCTGCTCGACCTCGTCGGCATCCCGAACCCCGACGTCCGCGTCAACGCCTACCCGCACGAGTTCTCCGGCGGCATGCGCCAGCGCGCCGTCATCGCCATCGCCATCGCCAACGACCCCGACCTCATCATCGCGGACGAGCCGACGACGGCCCTCGACGTCACCATCCAGGCCCAGATCCTCGACGTGCTGCGCACCGCGAAGCAGGAGACCGGCGCCGGCGTCATCATGATTACCCACGATCTCGGCGTGGTCGCCGGCATGGCGGACCGCGTCGCGGTCATGTACGCCGGCCGCATCGTCGAGACCGGGGACGTGGACGACATCTTCTACCGCTCCCGCATGCCGTACACGATCGGCCTGCTCGGCGCGCTGCCGCGCCTGGACGCCAAGAAGGACTCGGCCCTCGCCACCCTGGACGGCAACCCTCCCTCGCTCCTCAAGGAGCCCACGAGCTGCCCCTTCGCGCCGCGCTGCCCCATGGCCGCCGAGGAGTGCCTCAACGGTGAGCCCGAGCTCACCCTCGTGCGCGCCGAGGGAGCCCTCGACGCCTCCGGCCAGGTCCCCGCCGGCCCGCAGTACTCGGCCTGCAAGCGCTTCCCGGAGATCGAGGCCAAAAATCTCGACTACCAGGACATCTACCCGCTGCCGAGGCTCAAGACGCCCGAGACCCTCAGCCTGCCCCACGAGGAGCGCGAGGAGGTCCTGCGCGTCACGGACCTCGTCAAGAACTTCCCGCTCATGAAGGGGGCCGTCTTCAAGCGCCGCGTCGGCACGGTCCACGCGGTGTCCGGAGTCTCCTTCGACGTCCGCAAGGGCGAGACCCTCGCCCTCGTCGGCGAGTCCGGCTGCGGCAAGTCGACGACCCTCCTCGAGGTCCTCGACCTCAAGGCACCGGAGTCGGGCAGGATCGTCGTCCTCGGACGCGACACGTCGCAGGTGGGCCGCTCCGAGCGCCGCAGGATGCGCCGCGACGTCCAGATCGTCTTCCAGGACCCGATGGCCTCGCTCGACCCGCGCCTGCCGGTCTTCGACCTCATCGCCGAGCCCCTGCGCGCCAACGGCTGGAAGAAGGACGACGTCTCCAAGCGCGTCGACGAGCTCATGGAGCTCGTCGGCCTCGAGCCGAGCCACGCGAACCGCTACGCCCGCAACTTCTCCGGGGGCCAGCGCCAGCGCATCGGCATCGCCCGCGCGCTCGCCCTTCAGCCGAGCCTCCTCGTCCTCGACGAGCCGGTCTCCGCGCTCGACGTCTCCATCCAGGCCGGCGTCATCAACCTGCTCGACGAGCTGCGCGCCACGCTCGGCCTGTCGTACCTGTTCGTCGCGCACGACCTCTCCGTCGTCCGCCACATCGCGGACCGCGTCGCGGTCATGTACCTGGGCAAGATCGTCGAGATCGGCGACGTCGACTCGGTCTTCGAGGCGCCCGCGCACCCGTACACGCAGGCCCTCCTGTCGGCGATCCCGATCCCGGACCCGGCCAAGGAGCGCACGCGCTCGCGCATCATCCTCGAGGGCGACCTGCCGAGCCCGGCCAACCCGCCCTCCGGCTGCCCGTTCCGCACGCGCTGCCCGAAGTTCAAGAACGAGCTCACCGACGAGCAGCGCGCCCGCTGCCTCGAGGCGCTCCCGGGCTTCACGACGATGGCGGAGGACCACGAGGTCTCCTGCTACTACTCCGAGCACGCCAGCGTGTTCTGACCGGACGACGCCGGCGGGCACGGGCCCGTTCCGGACCGTGGACGAGTGAGCGGGGTCACGCACCAGTGGTGCGGGGCCCCGCTTTCGTCGTCATCGTGCGGCCCTCATGTGCATCCGCAGTACTGCATACTCATTTGTTTCCTGCGGATGACGTTTGTGAGAACCGCACCACAACGGACGGAAACCTTCGTATGGTTTGCTCGCCGAGATGGGAGACCGACCTCACACCCAGTCGGCACCACTCTCTCCCCCCTTCTGAACAAGGAGCTCCCGGCGGATTCAAGCGGTGGTCGCAACACGTGTGTGTTGGAGGGAGTGTAGGTGATGGTTGAAGACCTCGTTGGGGTTCTTCCAGCCCAGGATCTTTCGGGGCCTGTCATTCAGGGTGTGGGCGACGGC
>NZ_JACWNA010000030.1 GCF_015355765.1 Actinomyces haliotis | reverse complement strand
CGCGCATTAGAGTGAGTCACGAGGACCTCCGTTTGAGTTGGTGTGACCGTCGACAAGCCACACCCAACGGGGGTCCTCCCCACTACGTCAACCCTTCCCAGTGTCACCAACCTGTCTGCCACCAACACCTAGACTCGTGACACGTGAACACCGAGGAGATCGCGCAGTCCTTCCCGCCGCACGTCGCTCGCATCCGGCACCTGCGTGCGCCCGTCGCCGCCGCCGAGGCCGCGATCGCCCAGCGCCACGTCCACCTCGCCCCCGAGCCCCCGGGTGAGCGCGCCGGCATCATCACCGTGGACGGCGAGCACCTCCCCGCCCACGCCGCCCTGCCCGAGGGTGGCGAGCCGAGGCTGCGGCTCGTCGCCGTCGGCGACTCCCTCGTCGCAGGCTCGGGCGTCTCCGACCAGGCCGACTCCTTCATCCCGCGCATCGCCGCCAAGGTCGCCGCGGCCTCGGGCCGCGACGTCGCGTGGGCCACTCACGCCCGTCTCGGCTCCACCATGCGTCGCGTCCGCTACCGCTTCATGCCGGAGGTCGAGGACGCCGACGTGCTCTTCGTGTGCGCCGGCTCCAACGACCTCCTCGCCCGACGCTCCATGGACGAGTGGACCGAGGACTTCGCCGCCGTCCTCGACGACGCCGCCACCCGCGCCGGTCACGTCGTCGCCTGCTCCGCCGGGCAGCTCTACCGCAGCCCCTCCCTCATGCCGTTGCTCCGCTCCGTCCTGCTCGAGCGGACGGCTGCCCAGACCGCGATCTCGATCCGCCTGTGCGCAGAGCGCGGCGTGCCGTACATCGACTTCTCCGAGATGGTGCCGAACGAGGGCTTCTGGGCGGAGGACGGCTTCCACCCCTCGGGCATCGGCTACGAGCTCGCCTCAGGAGCGGTCGCCGACGCCGTCATGACCGCCCTCGCGCTCGACCCCGCCGACTCCGACGGCGACGGCCACGCAGCCCCCTCCCGGAAGGCCTCCTGACCATGCTCGCCGTCACCACCTCCGTGATCCTCGCCGCCTGCGGCCTCGCCGCCGGGCTCCTCGCGGCCGCCCTCCACGTGCTCATCTTCTGGATGGAGTCCTTCGCCTGGGAGGGGCCGCTCGCCCGCAAGACCTTCGGCGGGACCCCCGAGGAGGCCCGTCGGCACGCCTTCTACGCGTACAACCAGGGCTTCTACAACCTCTTCCTCGCCATCGAGGTCGTGCTCGGCACCGTCCTGGCCTGGACCACCGGCGGCGGCCTCGTCTGGGCCGGCTTCGCGCTCGTCGTCTTCGGCTGCGCCTCCATGCTCGGCGCCGCCGTCGCGCTCGCGGCCAGGTCCGCGGAGCACCGCGGTGCGGCCGTGAAGCAAGGAGCCCTGCCCGCCCTCGCGCTCGTTGCGCTGCTCGCCTCCTACCTGGCCGCCTGAGCGGCGCTCGCTGTCCTCACTGCGGTGCGCGGGCACTCCCTCCGGGGGAGGAGCGCGGTCCCCTCACGTTCGCCCGTCCGGCCGACGCCGACCGGAACGAGGTCGTGCACGCGCGCGGCGACGTCGCCGTCGTCGAGGACCGGCTTCAGCCCGCGCTCGGCGAGGGCGGTGAGGCCCGCCTACCGGCGCGAGGTTGCGAGGACCCGGCAGCCGCGGTCGCGGGCGAGGGCCCCGGCGGCGAGTCCGAGCGCGGAGGTGCCCCCGCGCACGAGCAGCGTCCCGCCGTCGAGGACGCGTCCCATGCCTCCCATCATCGTGGCGACCTGGGTCCCCGGCGCGAGCGCCCCGTCGGGGTCGAGGTCGACGACGCCGCTCGCCTCGATGCCGAGGACCCGGGGGTAGGTCATGCCGCCTGCCTGACCGGTCACCGAGCGGTACTCGGAGCGGTTGAGACCGAAGGCCATGACCTTGACGCGAACCCACCCCGTCATCGGCTCGGGGACCGGAACGTCCTGGACTCGCAGGTGCTCGATGCCGGGGGCGGTGAGGACGGCGGCGCGCATCGTGGCGCCAGCCTCCGAGGTTCGGGGGGGATGCTCATCCGTGCTCCTGGTGCGACGTACCCGGTGCCGAGGGGGGTGACTGCGTGGACCTGCCGGCGGTGTCCGTGCCGGAGCCTTCTGCCGCCCGGGTGCCGGCGGCGAGCATCTCGCGCAGCCAGAGAATCTCGGCCCGCCGGGAGGCCCCGGCCACGCGGATCATTCCGAGGCGGTACGGATCGCTCTCCTGCGCGGCACGGCGAGGTCGACCGTCGTCGTAGAAGAAGGCGGGCGGCTCACCGGTGAGGACGGCCAGTCGCCGCTCTAGCACGCTGCGGCGCTGAACGGCGTCGGGAAGGTGGGACAGGAAGGCGAGGTGCTCGAGGAAGCCCGGTGCGGAGGAGACGGCGGACTCACTCGGATCGCGGAGCAGCTCGTGGAGGCGCTCGCGGCCGGCGTCCGTGATGGTGAGGACCTTGCGAGCCCGTCCGCGCGCTCCGGGCTCCTCGCTCCGCGTGAGCATCCCGGCCCTCTCGAGGCGTGCGAGAGCGGGATAGAGGGCTCCCTCGGAGAGGTGGGAGCCGGGCCCGCCCAGCTCGTTGATGCGGCGGCGGAGCTCATATCCGTGGAGCGGGCCGTCGTCGAGGAATCCGAGGATCTTGAGGTCCAGCACGCTGACATAATACATCGAGTCGCACTAACGTAGGAACGCTGATACGGTGGCGGGGTCTCGCTGCCAGGGCGAGCGCGAAAGGGGAACGAGTGACCTCGACCCGAGCCGGACAGACCGACGGCACCACCACCAGCGTTCAGGACACCGCGCCTGAGGGACCGTCCGCGAGCACCATCGTCTTCGACGCCGTCACCAAGCGGTACCCGGGCGGCGCGCCCGGTGCCCGGCCCGCCGTCGACGCCTTCAGTGCGGAGCTCCGCCCGGGCGCCATCACCGTTCTGCTGGGCTCCTCGGGGTGCGGCAAGACGACCCTGCTGCGCATGGTCAACCGCATGGTCGAGCCGACCTCTGGACGCGTCCTCATCGACGGTCGGGACGTCACCCAGGGCGACGCCGTCGCCCTGCGCCGCTCTATCGGCTACGTCATGCAGAACGGCGGCCTGCTCCCGCACCGCCGCGTCATCGACAACATCGCCCTCGTCCCGCGCCTCAGCGGTACACCGCGGGCCGACGCCCGCGCCCGCGCCCGCGAGCTCATGGACCTCGTCGGCCTCGACGCCTCCCTCGCCCGGCGTTACCCCCACCAGCTCTCCGGCGGCCAGGCGCAGCGCGTCGGGGTCGCCCGCGCGCTCGCCGCGGACCCCGGCGTCCTCCTCATGGACGAGCCCTTCGGCGCCGTCGACCCCCTCGTGCGCCGCGACCTCCAGCACGAGCTCTGGCGCCTCCAGGGCGAGCTCGCCAAGACCATCCTGTTCGTCACCCACGACGTCGACGAGGCCCTCGCCCTCGGCGACGAGATCATCCTCCTGCGCGACGGCGCCGAGGTCGCCCAGCGCGGCACCGGCGCCGAGCTCCTCGAGGAGCCTGCGGACGACTTCGTCATCCGCTCCCTCGGCCTCGACGACGCCGCCCGCGCCCGCCGCCTGCGCGAGGTCGCCGACGCCACCGACGCCGTCGCCCGACGCAGCGGCCCGCGTGAGGCCGCCCGCCGAGGTGCGGCCGGTACGGAGAGCGCATGAGCTGGGTCGCCGCCAACCTGTCCCTCATCGCCTCCTACCTGGTCGCCCACCTCGCCCAGGCGCTGCCGGCGATCGCCGCGAGCCTCGTGCTCGCCGTACCCATCGCCCGCCTCGCTCAGCGCGTGCCCTGGCTGCGCGGGATCCTCGTCTCGGGCAGCTCCCTCCTGTACGCGATCCCCTCACTGGCGCTCTTCGTCATCCTCCCCGTCATCCTCGGCACCGGGATCCGTGACACCGTCAACGTCGTCGTCGCCCTCACCCTCTACGGGCTCGCGCTCCTCGTCCCGTCCACCGTCGGCGCCCTCGAGTCCGTCGACCGCGCCGTCGTCGACGCCGCCTCGGCCATGGGCATGGGGCGCGCACGTCGCTTCCTCGCCGTCGAGCTGCCCCTGGCTGGCCCCACGATCCTCGCCGGACTGCGCGTCGTCACCGTCTCGACGATCTCGCTGACCACCGTCGGCGCGGTCCTCGGCGTGCGCAGCCTCGGATTCCTCTTCACCGACGGCTTCCAGCGCGGACTCACCGCGGAGATCGTCACCGGCATCGTCGTCACGGCCGCCCTCGCGCTCGTCCTCGACCTCGCGGTCCTCCTCGTCGGACGCCTCGTCCTGCCGTGGACGCGCGGCCTGGAGGGAGCGCGCCCATGAGCTACCTCCTCGCCGCCCTCGCCTACGTCGCCGACGGGTCCCACTGGTCCGGGGCGCTGGGCATCGGCACGCTCCTCGCCCAGCACGTCGGCTACTCGCTCCTCGGCGTGGCCCTCGCGGCCGTCATCGGCGTCCCCCTCGGCTGGCTCGTCGGGCACACCGGCCGCGGCCGCGACGCCGCCGCGGCCCTGTCCGGCGCCGCCCGCGCCCTGCCCACCCTCGGCCTCGTCACGCTCTTCGGGATCGTCCTCGGCATCGGCCTCACTGCCCCGATGCTCGCCTTCGTCATCCTCGCCCTGCCCAGCGTCCTCACCGGCGCCTACACGGGCATCGAGGCCGCCTCGCGCGTCGCCGTCGACGGCGCCCGGGCCTCCGGGATGAGCGAGGCGCAGGTGCTCACCCGCGTCGAGGTGCCGCTCGGGGCGCCTCTGCTCGTCGGCGGCCTGCGCTCGGCGAGCCTCCAAGTGATCGCCACGGCCACCCTGGCCGCCTACACGGGCGCCGGCGGGCTCGGCCGGCTCATGTTCCTCGGGCTCAAGACCCAGGACTACGCGATGATGCTGGCCTCAGCCGTCCTTGTCATCACCCTGGCGCTCGTGTCCGAGATCGTCTTCATCCTCATCCAGCGCGCCGTCACCCCGGCCGGCGCGCGCAACCGGAAGGAACGCCCATGAACGCTCCCAGCACCGCCCACGGCTCCCGCGCCCTCAGCCGCCGCACGATCCTCGGAGGCGCCGGCGCCCTCGCCGTCGCCGCGACCCTCGCCGCCTGCGGCGGCGGCTCCGACCCGCTGTCCGGCTCGTCCGACGCCGCCACCTCGGGCGCCTCGGCCCGAGGCTCGGCCGCGCCGGGCAGCGTCGTCGTCGGCTCCCAGCAGTACTACTCCAACGAGATCATCGCCGAGCTCTACGCCCAGGCCATCGAGAACGCGGGCCTCACCGTGACCCGCCAGTACCAGATCGGCCAGCGCGAGGTGTACCTGCCCGAGCTCGAGTCCGGCAAGATCCAGGTCATGCCCGAGTACGGCGGCAACCTCCTCCAGTACTACGTCAAGGACTCCAAGGCGACCAGCGGCGACGAGATCCAGAGCGCCCTCAAGGACGCCCTTCCTGACGCCCTCACCGTCCTCGACCCGGCCGAGGCCACCGACCAGGACTCCTACACGGTCACCAAGGACGAGGCGAGCGCCAAGGGCCTGTCCTCCATCGCGGACCTCAGCAAGCTCGGAGGCACCGTCACCATCGCCGCGAACTCGGAGTTCGCCACGCGCCCCTACGGGCCCGACGGGCTGAAGAAGGTCTACGGCGTCGACGCCTCCGTCACCCCGGTCGAGGACTCCGGCGGCCCGCTCACGGTCAAGGCCCTCACCGACGGCACGGTCGAGGTGGCCGACATCTACACGGCCGACCCGGCGATCGAGGAGAACGGGCTCGTCGTCCTCGAGGATCCCAAGAACCTCGTCCTGCCCGAGCAGGTCACGCCGCTCGTCGCCAAGGATCTCGACTCCAAGGCCGCCGACGCGATCAACGGCGTGCAGGCCAAGCTGACGACGGACGAGCTGCGCGCCCTCAACAAGGCCTCCACCGCCGACCAGAAGGACTCGGCGACCATCGCCAAGGACTGGCTCACCACGCAGGGCCTGCTCGGCTGAGGGGCCCTCGGCCCAGTGCCGTGCGGTGCGACCCCGTCCCGGAGGAGTCCGGGGCGGGGTGGCGCGTCGTGTCCCGGGTGCGCTGGGGAGCCCTGTCCTGTGCCGACCGGGCGAGGACGTCGCAGGCGGCTCAGTGCCGGACCCAGTGGTCCAGTCGCCAGGCCGCGTCCCGGGACACGGGGCGCCACGTGCCCTCGGGGTCGGACCTCGCGACGTCCCGCACCCAGTCGGGCTCCTCGAGCGCCGGCACGCGGACCAGTGCGGACTCGGCCAGGCCGCGCTCGCGGGCGACGGTCACGGCGTCGACGTCGATGGTGGAGACTAGGGCCTCATCGAGCAGGCCGAGCTCCAGCGTCTGCCGGTAGACGGCGCCGCCTCCGATGACCCAGAGGCGGGGGAAGGACCGGTGCTCCGCGTCCCGCGGGTCCTCGGGCAGCTCCGCCACGAGCGCCTGAGCCCGTTCGAGCGCCTCGGGAAGGTCGGCCGCGACGGCGGCGACGCCGTCGGCGGTCCACCCGGGCTGGCGTGTCAGGACGACGGAGACTCGTCCGGGCAGGGCCGCACCCAGAGAGTCCCAGGTCGTGCGGCCCATGACGAGGACACCGCCGAGCGTCGTCGCCTTGAAGTGCGCGAAGTCGCCCGGGACCCGCCACAGCATGGCGCCGTCGGCGCCGATGACCCCGCTCGGGTCCTGCGCCCAGATCGCCCCCACCGAGATCGGGACACCCTGCCCCTGAGATGGGTCGATCCTCGCGCCGAGGCCGGCCGTGCCTTGCTCGATTTCGCTCACACCGCCACCGGCGCCTTGATCGCGGGGTGGGACTCGTAGCCGGACGAGGCGTCGATCCCGTCCATGGTGTAGGCGTCGATCGACTCCGCGTGCGCGAGCCGGAGCGTGGGGAAGGGATGAGCCTGGGGTACGCGGGAGAGCTGCTCGCGGACCTGGTCGACGTGGTTGTCGTAGACGTGGCAGTCGCCGCCCGTCCACACGAGCTCGCCGACCTCGAGGCCGGCCTGCTGGGCGAGCATGTGCGTGAGGAGCGCGTAGCTCGCGATGTTGAAGGGGACGCCGAGGAAGAGGTCCGCACTGCGCTGGTAGACCTGGAGCGAGAGCCGCCCGTCGGCCACGTAGAGCTGGAAGAAGGCGTGGCACGGCGCCAGCGCCATCCGGTCGAGCTCGGAGACGTTCCACGCCGAGACGAGCATGCGCCGCGAGTCAGGGTCCGTGCGCAGGGTCTCGATGACGCGGGTGATCTGGTCGATGGTGCCGCCGTCCCGCGAGGGCCACGAGCGCCACTGGACGCCGTAGACGGGCCCGAGCTCGCCGTCGGGGTCCGCCCACTCGTCCCAGATGGTGATGCCGCGCTCCTGGAGCCAGCGGACGTTGCTGCTGCCCTGGAGGAACCAGAGCAGCTCTCCCTTGACCGCCTTCATGGCGACGAACTTCGTCGTGATCCGGGGGAAGCCCGCCGCGAGGTCGTAGCGCAGCTGGCGGGCGAAGAGCGAGCGCGTGCCGGTCCCGGTGCGGTCGTCCTTCGGGGTGCCGTGGGCGAGGACCTCGGCGAGGAGCTCCTCGTAGGCGACGTCGACGCCGTCGGGCGGGGTCAGCCCCATCCCGGCGAGGGTCGGGTAGCGGCGGTCGGCGTTGGCCGCCGCAGCGGCGGGCGTGCTGGGGCTGCTCGGGGTGCTCACGGCGACAACGTAGCGCGGGCGGGCCGGGGGGGGCGGCGGGGGGTGGGGGGGGGGGGGGCGGGGGGGCCCGCGGGGCCGCCCGCGGGACGGTCGGGTGAGCGGCTCAGTCCTCGATGACCTCGACGTCGTCGACGTCGAGCGGGGCGGGGCCGAGCGCCGCGCGGGCGCCGTCGATGACCTGGTTGGCCAGGGCTCGCCCGCCCGACCAGCCGATCGCGGCGCCGATCCCGAAGGGGACGAGTCGTCCGACGGCGAGGGCTCCGTCGCGCACGGCCGCGCGTTTGGCCATCCGCTTGGTCAGCTGCTTGTTGATCCCCTTGACCGTCGGCACGGGCATGCCGGCGAGGTGCTGCGCGGCCCAGAACAGGGAGGTGAGCCCGAGCGAGCCCTGAATGGCCTCGGCACCCTCCTCGCCGAGCAGTGCTGACAGGACCAGGGCGCGCCGCTTGTCGACGTTGACGACCCGCAGTCCCTGCAGCTCGGCGACGGTGAGGACGTACTTGACGGCTGACGCGAGGAACACCGCGGTCTGCCCGACCGTGAGGGCGGCGGCCGCCCCGGTGCCGATGGCGGGCAGGGCTGCGGAGGCCCCGACGGCGCCGGAGGTGACACCGGCCTCGTTGCGGAAGCGGGCCGCCGCGAGGTCGACGAGCTCGGGCACCTCCGCCTTGGGGTTCTCGCGCCGCAGGTGGGCGACGTTCTCCTCGATGCTGCGCGCCGGGACGGCGATGGCCTTGTCGAGGGCTCGTTCGAGCGCGGTGCGCTTCGTGGTCATGGTGCCTCCCTGGTTGTTCTGGGGTCGGGGTCAGTCCTGGTCGTCAAGCAGGTGGAGGCGGACGCCGGCGCCGTGCTCGAGGGTGTGGCCGACGGTGCAGCCGCGCTCGATGGCGCCCTCGACGCGCTCGGTGAGCGTCGTGAGCTTGTCGGCGTCGAGGCCGGCCAGGTCGGTGATGATCTGGACGTCGAGGTCGGAGTAGCGCTCCTCCTCCTCGTTCTTGATGGAGGCGCAGATGACGTTCGCCTCGAAGTCCTCGCCGAGGGCCTTGGCGAGGCGGTGGTCGGCGGAGAGCGTGTTGCAGGTGGCCAGCGCGATCTTGAGGAGCTCGCCGGGGGAGAACTCGCCCGGGCCCATGCCGACGCGGACCTCGGCGCCGTTGCTGTTGTGCGCGAGGTACTGGCGGGTGCCGGTGCGCTCGGCCCACACGGAGTTCTTCTCCGTGGGCTCGATGATGTCGTCGGGGCGCGGGGTGCTGGTCTGCTCGCTCATGCCCCGATGGTGGCACGGCGTCGCTGGGTCGACCACTGCTGCACGCGGGCGTGCGCGAGCGGCTGAGAGGGCCCCGAGCGGGAATAACCGGTGCGCTCAGTGAGCAGCGAGCCAGTCGGCGCCGCGCTTCTCCTCGTCGGCGACGACCCGGCCGCTCATCGACAGGGCCTTGTCCTCGATGGATCGGCCCACGAGCGGCACGGAGACGGACAGGTCGAGGTCGTAGGTGACGGTCGTGCCCGTCGACGTGGGGGAGAGGCGCCCCGTGGCGCTCGCACGGACGGGGGCGCCCGTGGCGGCGACCTCGAGGGAGCCGGTCCGCGTGCCGTCGGTGCCGGGCTCGCCCCAGGACTCGGTCACGGTGAAGGAGACCGTCGAGCGCACGAGGCGCCGGGCCGCGGAGGGCAGGCGGCTGGGTGGGACGGCGCCGAACAGCGCGGCCGTGAAGCCCTCGCCCTGCGGGGCCACGGCAACGTCGGCGTCGTCGAGGCCGAGCCGGGCCGCACGACGGCGCTGGTAGGCGGGGTCCGCGAGCATCGCTGCCACGCGCGCGGGGTCGGCCGGGTAGGTGATCGTGACGGACTTCCTCATGGGGAGGATCCTGCCACGGACCCGGCCGACGGGGCCGTGAGCCCGCCGGTACTCTTCCCCCGTGCCTACCCTTCTGCCCTCCTCGCTCCGCGGCGTTGTCGAGCTCGACCCCGCCGACCTCGACTGGCTCCACCAGCTGGTGGGGGACTGGCAGGTCATCGCGGACCTGTCCGTGTCCGACCTCGTCCTGTGGGCGCGCACCGAGTCGGGGCGCTTCGTCGCCATCGCGCACTGCCGCCCGTCGACGGGGACGACCGTCCACCTCGAGGACGTCCTGGGCCTGCGCATGCCGAGCGCCCGCGAGGAGCTCGCCCTGCGCACGCTCGAGTCCGCCCAGCCCCAGGTCGCCCCGGACCCGGAGTGGACCGGGACGACGGCGGTGCGCGAGCAGTACGTCCCGGTCGTCCGCGACGGGCGCGCCTTCGCGGTCATCACTCGGGAGACGAGCGTCGGGGTCCTGCGCGCGGGCCGTCTCGTCGAGCAGCCGATGGAGTCGATCGCCGACGCCCTGTGCGCCATGATCGCCGAGGGCGCCTTCCCCGTGAAGGGCGCGGCCACGGGGCTGCGCCACGGCACGCCCCGCGTCGCCGACGGCGTCGTGCGCCTTGACGTCGACGGCGTCATCGTCTACGCCTCGCCGAACGCGCGCTCCTGCTTCCACCGGCTGGGTGTCCACGGCGAGCTCACCGGCTCCCAGCTCGCCGAGGCCGTCACGACGATCATCCCGGAGCGGACCCCGGTCGACGAGACCATGGCGGTCGTCCTCATGGGGCGCCAGGCCTGGCTCACTGAGATCGAGGTCGGCGGGGTGTTCCTCTCGCTGCGCTCGATCCCGCTCACGTGCGAGGGCGCGCGGGCCGGCGCCTGCCTCCTGGTCCGTGACGTCACGGAGATCCGGCGACGCGAGCAGGTGCTCCTCAACAAGGACGCGACGATCCGCGAGATCCACCACCGGGTCAAGAACAACCTGCAGACGGTCTCTGCGCTGCTGCGCATGCAGGGGCGTCGCGCCACGAACGACGAGACCCGTGAGGCCCTCGCCGAGGCGGAGCGCCGCGTGGCCACCATCGCCACCGTCCACGAGGCGCTCAGCCAGAACGTGGACGAGCACGTCGACTTCGACGCCGTCTTCTCCTCCATCCTCCGCCTGGCCGCGACGGTGGCGACCTCCTCGGGCTCGGTGACCACCAACCTCGAGGGCAGCTTCGGCGTCATCGATGCCGACGCAGCCCAGGCGCTCGCGACGGTCCTCGCCGAGCTCGTCACCAACGCCGTCGAGCACGGCCTCGAGGATCGCGACGGCGTCGTCACCGTCCGGGCCGAGCGCGACGGCACCGACCTGACCATCCACGTCATCGACAACGGTGCCGGCGTCGAGGAGGGCACCATCATGGGCGGCCTCGGCACCCGGATCGTGACGACCCTCGTCCGTGGCGAGCTGCGGGGCACGATCGAGTGGCTGCCGGCGGAGGGCGGCGGCACCGACGTCGTCATCCACGCCAGGCTGCTGAGCGCCTGAGACCGGCCCGCGCCGGCGAGGCTCCGCCTCAGCGGCGTGCGCGTCGGCGTCCGGTGGGCTGCTCGAGGGGCGCCGCGACGCGTGCGACCTTGGAGCCGGACGGCCGACCGGCCCCTGGGTGACTCGCTCGGCGACGGTACGACGGAGCCCCCGCGGACCGTGGTCCGCGGGGGCTCCGTCCAGGTCTGGCTGACGCGGTGCTCAGGAGGAGCGGCGGGCGCGGGCGGCGCGGCGCTTGAGGGAGCGGCGCTCGTCCTCGCTCATGCCACCCCAGACACCGGCGTCCTGGCCGTTCTCGAGGGCCCACTTGAGGCAGGTGTCCACCACGTCGCAGCGGGCGCACACCTCCTTGGCCTCGGCGATCTGGGCGATAGCCGGACCGGTGTTGCCAACGGGGAAGAAGAGCTCGGGGTCGACGGTGAGACATGCGGCCTGACTGCGCCAGTCCATGAGGGCTCCTTCGTGTGGTGCTGATGCGGTCGCGCTCGCCGTGGACGAACCCCGGGGAGCCGGGATGTGAACGTCGAGTGACCGCGTCCTGACCCAACTTTCACACGCGTCGTTTTCCCCCACAAGGCCTCAGCGGTGAGACCTGCGCCCAGCCCCTGTCGTGATGCTCACAGCCGCCAATCCTTGATTTCTCAACACTTTTCGGCGGGCCGTGATGACGTCGTGACATGAGCGGGTCGGTGGTCGAGATGGTCCGATCATCAACTACCCGTGAGTCACCTGGACGGGAGCGGTGAGCCCATGGCTGAGCAGAGCCCCTCGCCCCGGCGTCGTCGGCGCGCGCGCGTCGACGACCGCCCGCAGGGAGGTCCCGGCCACCTGGGTCGCGGGTCCGCTGCCCGGCCGCAGCACGACGAGGTCGGCGCGCTCCCGCAGCACCGCGAGCGGGCCGCGGTAGGTACCGGCGCTGCGCTCCGTCGTCGCCGAGGCGAGAACCGCCCGCCCGGCGACGAGCGCCTCCTCGGCACGTGCCTGCTCCTGCGACGGCGCGAGGTCGAGGTCGTCGAGCACGAGCGCCTCGGGCTGCCCGGTCTCGCGCCGTGCCCGCGCCAGGGCCGCGAGCGTCGTGCTCCGCCCGGAGCCGCGCGGACCGACGACGAGGACGCTCCCGGTCGGGGCCGGGAGCGGCGTGGCGTCGTCCCCACCCAGGGCCCAGGCTCCCGTGGTCGGGGGAGCCGTGAGCGGGAGGGGCTCGAGGCGCAGTGGCGCTGCACCGCAGAGGTCGCCGAGGAGACGCTCGCCGCGGCCGGGGAGCACCACCTGACAGGCGGTTGCCCCCGACCCGTCGAGGAGGACGCCCGCGCCCGGGCGCCGGCTGGTCGTGACCCCGCGCGGCAGGCCGGCCACCGAGGCCTGCGCAGCCTCGGGGGCGCCGAGAACGAGACGCGTCGGGAGGCGACTCGCCCAGCGCGTCGTCGCCGCACCGAGGGACGCGGAGACCACGAGCCCCGTTGCGAGCGAGGGAAGCGTGCGAACGAGAGCGTCGAGCATCGCCTGGCCCTCGCCCGGCCCCAGTTGCTCGTCGACCGCCACGACGAGCGACTCGGCGTCGTCGAGGACCAGGAGGTCGCCGGCGAGGACGCCGTCCAGTGCGAGGCGCCACAGGCGGGCGAGCCGACGCGGGTCGCGCGGCCCCGCGACCGTCCCGGGGGTCCACGCGGCCGCCCCGAGACTCTCCCACGCCGCCCCGCACAGCTGCGGGACCCGGCCGCGCAGCGCGGCGCCCTGGGCGGCTGACTCCAGCGCGGAGCTGCGCCCCGACCTCGACGACCCCAGGACGAGGAGCGGCGCAGAGGGGTCCCAGGACCAGCGCCCGAGGCGCTGCTCCTCCGGGAGGTCCGTGAGCGCGAGGAGGACGGGCCCGCGACGGATCCCGCTCGGTGCCGCCGGCCGGCGCACGACGGCGGGCAGCGGCTCGGCCCAGGGACGGAAGGGGCGGGCCCGCCCGCGGGCCGCCGCAGCGATCTCGCGAACGGCGAGGGCGACGTCCTGCTCCCTGCCGGCCCACGGCGCCTGCGCGGGGCGCGGGGCGCCGTCGCCCGCTCCCGCCACGAGGACGCGGCCTGGGACGCGGTCGAGCCGGGCCGCGTCTTCGTGCCCGAGCACGTCGCGAGAGTCGGCCGGGTCGAGGACGCGCAGGCACACGCGCAGCGTCGTGTTGGCCCGGATGGACGGCGTCACCGCGCCTTGCGGGCGCTGCGTCGCCAGGACGAGGTGGATGCCGAGGCTGCGCCCCTGCGCCGCCACCCGCACGAGCGCGTCGAGGACGTCGGGGTGCTCGGAGGCGAGGGTCGCGAACTCGTCGACGAGCACCACGAGCCGGGGCAGCCGGTTCACGGTGGGAAGCGCGCTGACCTCCTTCACTCCGGCCCGTGCCAGCACACGCTCGCGGCGCCTGACCTCCGCCCGCAGCGAGGACAGGGCCCGCCACGTCCCCGCGGGATCGAGGTCGGTGAGCACCCCGGCCACGTGCGGCAGCCCGCGCAGCGGGTCGAAGGCGGCGCCGCCCTTGTAGTCGACGAGGACGAGGGCGAGCGTCTCGGGCGGCTGCGCGAGGCACAGCTGGAGGACCCAGGAGGTGAGGAGCTCGCTCTTGCCCGAGCCAGTCGTTCCTGCGAGGAGGGCGTGCGGCCCGTCGAGGACGAGGTCCGCGGCGGCCGCGCCGTCCTCCCGGACGCCGAGCACGGCGGGCAGGCGGTCCCCGCGCTGACCCGACCAGGCGAGGGACACGCGCTCGCGATCAATCTCGCCGGTGACGTCGCTGAGGAGCACCGAGCCGGGGATCTCCGGGCCGGAGGTCGCCGTGGGGGGCCCCGCGGGGGCGAGGCCGAGGACGGTTCCCATCCAGCGATCCGTGAGCGGGACGTCGTCGTCGAGGTCGAGGACACGGCCGGCCGCGGCGGGGAGCTCGCTCCGGACCAGGGGCGCGAGCGGCGCTGGGAGGCGGCGTGCACGGACACCGTCGGAGCGGCCGACGCCCAGGCCTCGGGTCGAGGCGCGAACCGCAGCGGCTTCCGGCTCGGCGCTCGGCGCCCGCGCGGAGAGCACGAGGGCGTCGTCGCCTCCGGAACCGGCGCGGGCCGACGGCGCCCCGGGCTCGACGGCGACGACGGTCGCGCTGCCGCCGGCCTGACCCCAGTGAAGCAGCAGGCCGTCCTCCGCGGTGCTCAGCCCGACGGCACCGCGAGCGGCCACCTGCGCGGTCCACCACGCCAGCGCCCGGACGGCCCCGCGACCCCGCAGGGCCACGGCGTCGCCGGGCTCGACGGCCAGGACGCTCCGTCTCCGTCGTCGCCCTGCCCACGCCCGGACCGGTTCCCCGGATTGGGTCCGGGTGTCGTCGGGCGTCACCCGTCCGCTCCTCGCGGCGACGGCGAGGAGCATCGACGACGGGTCCGGCTCACGACGGCCACGGCCCCGCCACCCGGTTGCCGCACGCGCACCGCGCTCGCGGCCATCGAGGGCCGGGACGAGGCGCGTGAGCGCCATGAGGAGCATCGGCACGACCATGAGCGACCCGAGGAGGCCGCGCGAGCCCGTCACCACGCCGACGACCGCGACGCCTGCCATAGCGAGCACGGCGACGACGGGGACGAGCACCATCCACCGCGCTGCTCGGCGTGACGGAGGGACGGGCACGTCGAGCCCGGTCGGTCGCGGGCGCAGCTCGAGGACCGTCGAGCCGGCACGGAGGCGGTCACCGGGCCTCATCATGACGGGGACGGAGGTGAGCCGACGACGGGATCGCGCACCGCGCAGGAGCACCGTTCCGTTGCGCGATCCAGGATCGGAGACGAGGACTCGCCCCCCGCGCAGCCGGGTGCGGAGCTGGCGGCGCGAGAGCGCCGCGTCGGTGAGGACGTCACCGCGCCCGATGACGGCCCCGTCAGGGACGGGGACGACGAGGCCCGTGTCCGGGCCCTCGAGGACCGCGAGGTGGTGAGCGGTGGTGAGGGCCTCACGTGCTGCCTGAGCCGGGCTCGGAGGCGGCACGCGCGACGCGCAGGCGCGCTGCGTGGGGGAGGCAGGGACGTCGGTTCGCTCGGGGAAGAGAAGAGGCACCTCGGCAGCCTCGCCCACGGACAGCCCCCTGCGTCGAGCGCCTGTGAGCGGGCTGAGCGTCCCCGTGCACGGCGGCGCCTGTGGAGCCGTGCCCCGGCACCGTGCGAGGCTGGGCCCATGTGCGGACGATACGGATCCTGGGCCGGTGACACGGTCCTCGCCGAGCGCTTCGGCGCCACGACCTGGCCCGAGACCGAGGAGCTTCGCCCCTCCTGGAACCGAGCCCCCGGCGCCGACGTCCGGGTTCTCATCGAGCGCCCGCTCAGCCCCGACCAGCGCGCGGCCCTCTCCGCCCGGGTAGCCGACGGCGCCCACGGCACCGACGGCGCTTCAGACACGTCCGCCGCTGACCGCCCGGCACCGCCTGACGACCCAGAGGCCCCGGTCCGCCAGCTCCGAGCCGCCCGCTGGGGTCTCCTGCCCGTGTGGGCTAAGGACGCCAAGGCAGGCTTCCGCGCCTTCAACGCCCGCTCCGAGACCGCCGCCTCCAAGCCCACCTTCCGCGCCTCGATGCGCTCCTTCCGCGCCCTCGTCCCCGCCGACTGCTGGTACGAGTGGCAGCGCCCCGCCACCGGTCCCGACGGAGAGGCCCTCACCCGCGCCGAGGCCGACCGGCTCAAGCGCCCCTACGCCGTCTCCCGCGCCGACGAGGCCCCGCTCGCGCTCGCGGGACTGTGCTCCTGGTGGCGGCTGCCCGGCGCCCCCGAGGACCTCCCCGAGGACCCGGACGAGGCGGCCGCGCTCGTCACGCTGCCCGAGGGCGTCCGACCCGGTCCCTCGCTCCACGGCCCCTGGCTGCTCACCTGCTCGATCCTCACCCGCGCCGCCCGCTCCGACCTCGACTGGCTCCACGACCGCGAGCCGGTCGTCCTGCGCGACGAGGACGTCGACGCCTGGCTTGACCCCGCCCTCCGCGACGGCGACGACGCGACCGCGCTCCTGGCCGGGCCCCGCCCGCCCCTGCGCTGGTGGGAGGTGGGCTCCGCCGTCGGCTCCACCCGCTCCGACGGCGCCCAGCTCGTCACGCCGCTGGACCCCGCCGCGATCGTGTCCCAGGCCTGAGGGAGGATGACCCGGTGACCGACCAGACCGTCCCGCCCGAGCCCACTGACTCCTCGGACCACTCGGAGCCGACCGAGCAGCAGCCCACCGCCCCTGCCGCCCCCGGCGTCCCCGAGACCGCTCGTGCTCGGTGGAGCGAGCTCGCGGCCGCCGTCGGGCGGGCCCGCGCCGCCTACTACGACGCCGTCGACGCCGAGTCGCCCCTCTCCGACGCCGACTACGACGCCTTGTACCGCGAGCTCGAGGACCTCGAGGCCGCCTACCCCGAGCTCGCCTCCGCCGGCACGCCCACCGCCGAGGTCGGAGGCTCGCGCACGCAGGCCTTCGCCCCCGTCACCCACCTGGAGCGCATGTACTCCCTCCAGGACGTCTTCAGCCTCGACGAGGTGGAGGAGTGGGCCCAGCGCGTCGCCGGAGAGCTCGGCGTCCCCGACGCGGAGCTTCCCATGACCGCGGAGGTGAAGATCGACGGCCTCGCGATCGCCCTCACCTACGAGGACGGTGTCCTCACCCGGGCGGCGACCCGCGGGGACGGCACCACGGGTGAGGACGTCACCGCCAACGTCGCGACGATCTCCTCGATCCCGCAGCGCCTCACCGGCGACGACGCCCCCGCCCTCATCGAGGTACGCGGCGAGGTCTACTTCCCGGTTGAGGCCTTCGCCGAGTTCAACCGCGCCCGCCAGGAGGAGAACGCCGCTCGCGAGGCGCGCAACGCCGAGGCCGAGGCCGCTGCCGAGCCCGGCAAGGGCGTCAGGCGGGAGCCGAAGCTCCAGGTCTTCGCCAACCCGCGCAACGCCGCCGCCGGCTCCCTGCGCCAGAAGGACCCGGCCGTCACCGCCTCCAGGCCGCTCGCGATGATCGCCCACGGCATCGGCGCCTTCACGCCCGCCCCGGGGGAGCCGCTCCCGGACTCGCAGCACGAGTGGTACGAGCTCCTCGCGCGCTGGGGCCTGCCCGTCTCGCCCTACAACGAGCTCGTCGCCGGGCGAGCGGCCCGCGAGGACTACATCGCCCGCTACGCCGAGCACCGTCACGACCTCATCCACGAGATCGACGGCATCGTCTTCAAGGTCGACGCCCGCCCTCGCCAGGACGAGCTGGGCTACACCTCCCGAGTGCCGCGCTGGGCCACCGCCTACAAGTACCCGCCGGAGGAGGTCCGCACCAGGCTCCTCGACGTCGACGTGCAGGTCGGCCGGACGGGGCGGGTCACGCCCTTCGGCATCATGGAGCCCGTCCTCGTCGCCGGCTCGACGGTCGCCCGCGCCACCCTCCACAACGCCACCGAGGTCGCGCGCAAGGGCGTCCGTATCGGGGACATGGTCATCCTCCGCAAGGCGGGGGACGTCATCCCCGAGATCGTCGGCCCGGTCCTCGAGCTGCGCGACGGCACGGAGCGGCCCTTCGTCATGCCCGCGACCTGCCCCTCCTGCGGGACCGAGCTCGCCCCGGCCAAGGAGGGGGACGTCGACCTGCGCTGCCCCAACACGCGCTCGTGCCCGGCGCAGCTCACCGAGCGCGTCGCCCATGTCGGCTCGCGCGGCGCACTCGACGTCGAGGGGCTCGGCGACGAGGCCGCCGCCGCCCTGACCCAGCCCGACGCCGGGCGCGGGGAGGCACTCGCCGCCCTCGCCACCGGTCACTACCTGGAGACGGAGCGCGGGCGCGTCCGCGTGAGCGCCGCCGGGCTCGAGGCCGTGCCCGCGGCCGAGCGCCTCGACCTCGTCGAGGCCGCCCTCGCCGAGGCCGGGGTGAGCGAGCAGGAGCCGGTCCTCACCAACGAGGCCGGCCTCTTCGAGCTCACCGCGCACGACCTGCGCGACGTCCTCGTCTACCAGCCGGTCCGCCGCCGCGGCGAGCCCACGGGGGACTGGCGCCTCACGCGCTTCTTCTGGTCCAAGCAGACCTACGAGAAGGACGGCACCGTCAAGAGGGCCACCGCCCCTGGTAAGAACGCCACCGCGATGCTCGCCGAGCTCGAGGGCGCGAAGGAGCAGCCCCTGTGGCGCGTCCTCGTCGCCCTGTCGGTCCGGCACGTGGGCCCGACGGCCGCCAGGGCGCTCGCCGGCCGCTTCGGCTCCGTCGAGGCGCTGCGCGAGGCGAGCCTCGAGGAGCTCTCGGAGGTCGACGGTGTCGGCCCGACCATCGCCGCAGCCTGGAGGGACTGGCTCGAGGTCGACTGGCACGTCGAGATCCTCGACCGGTGGGCCGCTGCTGGCGTGCGCACCCAGGACGAGTCGACGGGGGAGGAGACCCCGCAGACGCTCACCGGCCTGACCGTCGTCGTCACCGGCTCCCTCGAGCACTTCACTCGCGACGGCGCCAAGGAGGCGATCGTGTCTCGCGGCGGCAAGGCCTCTGGCAGCGTCTCGAAGCGGACGAGCTTCGTCGTCGTCGGGGAGAACGCCGGCTCGAAGGAGACGAGGGCCCGCGACCTCGGCCTCCCGATCCTCGACGAGGTGGGCTTCGAGAGGCTCCTTGCCGAGGGCCCCGTCGCCTTCGGTGAGCCGGAGGACCCCACTGCGATGCCTGAGGGCGTCGTCTCGGCCGAGGACGCCGGCCCCGCGGGCGCCCCGGCGGCCAGGCCCGGGAACCCGGAATCCACGGACTGAGCCCACAGCGCCGACGCGCACGACGGGGCCCCGGCGACCATCAGGTCGCGGGGGCCCCGTGCGCGGCGCCGAGCGCGAGTCAGGTGTGGCTGACGACGGTCGTGCCGACCTCGTCCCAGTCGTAGAACCACTTGGCGTCCGAGACGGGCATGTTGAGGCAGCCGTGGGAGCCGGAGTAGCCGAAGCTCGAGCGCCAGGGGGCGCCGTGGAGCGCGTAGCCCTCGTAGAAGTAGCTGATCCACGGCACGCCCTCGGTCTTGTAGTCCGAGCCGTCGGCGTTCTGCCCCTGCATGGTCTGCGACTCGTACTTGAGGTAGACGTGGAAGGTGCCGGTGACCGTCGGGGTGGCGGCGGCGCCGTCGACGACGCTGACCGGGCCGTGGACGACCTTGGAGCCCTCGTAGGCGGTGACGGTCTTGTTCGTGAGGTTGATGTCGACCCACTTCTCACCGTCGGAGGCCTGGTAGGCGAGGTTCTCCGCGCCGTCGGCGATCTTGCGCTCCTTCCACTGGGCCTTGGTCGTCTCCGTCTTGAAGGTACCGGTCCAGCCCTCGCCCTTGGGGAAGGCCTCGGTGAGCGCGGTGGCGATCTCGTCCATGTTGGAGACCTTCGTGCCGTCGACCGCCTCCGTGACGGTCTCGACGACGTCGCCCTTCGAGTTGACGTTGCGGACGCCGGTGACGGCGTCGACGTTGAGCGTGGCGCCCTGGGTGGCGACCCACTCGCCGATCTTGGAGCCGTCGGCGCCGAGCGCGGGGGCCTTTCCGTCCTGGGCCGTGACGGTCACCCAGGTAGCCTTCGTGGCGGCGTCGGGCGTGAAGGTCTTCGAACCGTCCTCGTTGCTCACGGTGACGTCCTGGGCGACGAGCGCGTTGGCGGCGTCGGCGACCTTCTGGGCGTCCTCGTCGGTCACGGCCGGCGTCGTCGTCGAGTACGTGACCGAGATGGACTTGGTCGTGAGGCCCTGCGCCGCGGCCTGGGCGGCCTCCTCCATGGCAGAGGAGTCGAGGCTCGTGCCGTTGACGGCCTTCGTGGTGACGAAGGTGGTGCCGTCGTCGGAGAGGACGACGGAGGCGTCCTTGGCGGCGGTCTTGTCTGCGGGAACGAGGGACTGGGCGTACTTCTGGGCGGTCGCGACGTCGGTCTTGGTGACGACGTCGACGTTCGTGTGGTCGACGAGCGCCTTGAAGCGGCCAGTCACGCTCTGGGAGTCGGCCATGGCGGCGTCGGCGGTCTTCTCGGCGTCGACGGTGGTGCCGAGGTCGGCGAGGCTGGCGGTGGCGGTGGCGTCACCGGTGATGCTGACCTCGCTCTTGGCGGCCTTGTCCTCGACGAGCTTGACGATCTCGTCGTGGGTCATCCCGGAGACGTCGGACCCGGCGACGGTCGTGCCCGGCGTGGCGGCGTCGGTGTAGTGGTCGGAGTAGGCGTAGGAGCCGCCGCCGACGACGCCGACGAGTACGAGCGCGGCGGCCGCGATCCAGGGCCAGCGACGGCGGCGACGCGGTGCCTCCTCGGCCTCGTCGTCCCAGGAGCCGTCATCGGTGCTGCCGGCCTCGGCGTCCGGGGCCTCGGCGGGCGTGGCGGCGGCGAGCGTCGTCGTCTCCGACGCACCGGTGGCCGGCGCGACGGCGGGGACGACGGTCGTCTCTGCGGCCTCGGGGGCGCTGGCGGCCGTCGCGCCGCTCGTCGGGATGATCGAGGTGCGGGCGACGCGGTCCCCGCTCGCACCGGACGGCGTGGTCTGGCGGCTGCCCGCGGCGTCGCCGTAGGGCGAGCTCAGGACGGCGGTCTCGTCGTCGGAGGAGGGCGTGCTGCTCTGGGGGAGGTCCTCGCTGCGCATGGTGTCCTTGTCCCGGACGGGCCCGCCGGGTGGCGGGCCGCCCTGTCCGTAGCGCCCGCCAGCTGCGGGGCACCGGACCATGACACCGGCAGGCCGCTGCGATGTCAATCATCCTCGCGGGTGAGGGCCTGTGACGTGGTGCATGGGATGACGGGGCCTCGGCTCACCGTGCGAGGTGTCCGACGGATGACGGCAGGGACGGACCGGGTGGATACACTCGCCCCATGTCTGCCATCTCCAAGGACGAGGTCGCCCGCGTCGCGGCGCTCGCGCGCGTGGCCCTGACGGACGAGGAGGTGACGCGCCTGGCCGGTGAGCTGGACGCCGTCGCGTCCTCCTTCGCCCGGGTCACGAGCGTGGTCACGCCGGACCTGCCCGCCACCTCGCACCCCGTTCCGCTGACCAACGTGCTGCGTGAGGACGTGCCCGGCCCGACCCTCGACGTCGACGAGCTGCTCGCCGGCGCCCCTGCCAGCGAGGAGTCCATGTTCCTCGTTCCGCAGATCCTGGGAGAGGACTCCGCCTCATGACCGACGCCTCGACCCTCATCAAGGCCACCGCGGCCGAGCAGGCCGCCGCCCTCGCCTCCGGGGAGGTCTCCTCGCGCGAGCTCACCCAGGCGCACCTCGACCGCATCACCGCCGTGGACGCCACCGTGGGAGCCTTCCTCGACGTCTCGGCCGAGAAGGCCCTCGCCGACGCCGACGCTGCCGACGCCGCCCGCCGCTCCGGCGAGGTCGCCAGCGAGCTCGCCGGTGTCCCCGTGGCCGTCAAGGACCTGTTCTGCACCCGCGGCCAGGTCACCACCGCCGCCTCCAGGATCCTCGAGGGCTGGGTCCCGCCCTATGACGCGACCGCCGCCGCGAACCTGCGCGGAGCCCACCTGCCGATCCTCGGTAAGACGAACCTCGACGAGTTCGCGATGGGCGGCTCGACCGAGCACTCCGCCTTCAAGCGCACCACCAACCCCTGGGACGCCGAGCGCATCCCCGGTGGCTCCTCGGGCGGCTCCGCGGCCGCCGTCGGCGCCTTCGAGGCCCCGATCGCGCTGGGCACCGACACCGGCGGCTCGATCCGTCAGCCCGCCGCCGTCACGGGCACCGTCGGCGTCAAGCCGACCTACGGCACCGTCTCACGCTTCGGCGTCATCGCGATGGCCTCCTCGCTGGACACCCCCGGCCCCATGGGCCGCACCGTCCTGGACACGGCGCTCCTCCACGACGTCGTCGCCTCCTACGACGAGCTCGACTCGACGTCCCTGTCCGACGCGCCGCGCGGCATGGCCGACGTCGTGCGCGCCGCCCAGGCCGGCCGCGACCTCACGGGCCTGCGGGTCGGCGTCATCGCCGAGCTCGACGGCGGCGAGGGCTACCAGGCCGGTGTCGTCAGCTCCTTCCACGCGGCCCTGGGGCTGCTCGAGTCCGCCGGCGCGACGATCGAGACGGTCTCGCTGCCCAACCTCGAGTACGCGCTCGACGCCTACTACCTCATCATGCCCGCGGAGGTCTCCTCCAACCTCGCCCGCTACGACGGCATGCGCTACGGCCTGCGCGTCGAGCCGAGCGAGGGTCCGGTCACCGCGGAGACGGTCATGGCCGCCACCCGCGGCGCCGGGTTCGGCGACGAGGTCAAGCGCCGCGTCATCCTGGGCACCCACGTGCTCTCGGCCGGCTACTACGACGCCTACTACGGCTCCGCGCAGAAGGTTCGCACCCTCGTGCAGCGCGACTTCGCGGCCGCCTGGGAGAAGTACGACGTCCTCGTGTCGCCGACCGCGCCGACCACCGCCTACAAGTTCGGGGAGAAGGACGACCCCATGGCCATGTACGCCATGGACGTCACGACCATCCCGGCCAACCTCGCCGGCGTCCCCGCCATGTCCCTGCCCTCGGGCCTGTCCGACGACGGCCTGCCCGTCGGCTTCCAGCTGCTCGCCCCGCAGCGGGCGGACGACCGCCTCTACCGCGTCGGCGCCGTCCTGGAGGCCGCGCTGGAGGAGTCCTGGGGCGGCCACCTGCTGGACCGCGCCCCCGAGCTGAACGAGAAGGAGGCCTGAGCCATGGCGAGCACTGCTGATGCGCTCATGGACTACGACGAGGCCGTCAAGCGCTTCGACCCCGTCATCGGGCTCGAGGTGCACGTCGAGCTCGGCACCGCGACCAAGATGTTCGACGCCGCGCCCAACACCTTCGGCGGCGAGCCCAACTCTCGCGTGACCCCGACGAGCGTCGGCCTGCCGGGCGCCCTGCCCGTGGTCAACAAGAAGGGCGTCGAGTACGCGATCCGGATCGGCCTCGCACTGGGCTGCTCCATTGCCGAGTCCTGCCGCTTCGCCCGGAAGAACTACTTCTACCCGGACCTCGCCAAGGACTTCCAGACCTCGCAGTCCGACGAGCCGATCGCCTACGAGGGCGCCCTCGAGGTCGAGCTCGAGGACGGCTCCTTCTTCACGGTGCCGATCGAGCGCGCCCACATGGAGGAGGACGCCGGCAAGAACACGCACATCGGCGGTGCCGACGGCCGCATCGAGGGCGCCGACCACTCGCTCGTCGACTACAACCGCGCCGGCGTGCCGCTCGTCGAGATCGTCTCCCACCCGATCATCGGGGCGGGCGCGAAGGCCCCTGAGGTCGCCAGCGCCTACGTGCGCACCCTGCGCGACATCTTCCGGGCACTCGGCGTCTCCGAGGCGCGCATGGAGCGCGGCAACGTCCGCGCCGACGTCAACGTGTCCCTGCGCGAGTCCCCGGACGCGCCGCTCGGCACACGCACCGAGACGAAGAACGTCAACACCTTCCGCGGGATCGACGGCGTCATCCGCTACGAGATCCAGCGCCAGGCCGCGATCCTCGCCGCCGGCGGCACCGTCCTCCAGGAGACCCGCCACGGTCAGGCCGACGGCACGACCAAGCCCGGTCGCGTCAAGTCCGACGCCGACGACTACCGCTACTTCCCGGAGCCCGACCTCGTCCCCGTGGCCCCGAGCCGCGAGTGGGTCGAGGAGATCCGCCAGTCCCTGCCCGAGATGCCGGCCGCCAAGCGTCGTCGTCTCAAGGAGGAGTGGGGCCTGGCGGACGAGGAGATGCGCGACGTCGTCAACGCCGGCGCGCTCGAGCTCATCGAGGCGACGACCGTCGCCGGCGCCTCCGGCCAGGCCGCCCGCAAGTGGTGGATGGGCGAGCTCGCCCGCAGGGCCAAGGAGCAGGAGACCTCCCTCGAGGAGCTCTCCGTGACGCCGGAGCAGGTCGCCCAGCTGCAGAAGCTCGTCGACGACGGCCGCCTCACCGACAAGCTGGCGCGTCAGGTCCTCGAGGGCGTTCTCGCCGGCGAGGGCGACCCGGAGGCCGTCGTCGAGGCCCGGGGCCTCGAGGTCGTCTCGGACGACTCGGCGCTCCTCGCCGCGGTGGACGAGGCCCTCGCTGCGAACCCGGACGTCGCGGACAAGATCCGCGGCGGCAAGGTCCAGGCCGCCGGCGCGATCGTCGGCGCGGTCATGAAGGCGACGAAGGGGCAGGCGGACGCCAGGCGCGTGCGCGAGCTCGTCATGGTGCGTGTCGCGCAGTAACGGCGAGATCGGGACATCCTGATCCTGAGAGATCGGGACGTCTCGCCCCGACGACGGGCCGGGCTCCTTCGGAGTCCGGCCCGCGGCGCATCGTGGGCCGGCGCTGCGACCTGCGTGCGCGCCTCCCTGCAAGGGTGGGAGTGCACGTCGCTGCGGAGTCGGTCGCGCCGCACGTTGCCGAGGTACCCGCGCCCGCCGGGCCGGTAGCCTCGGGACACGCAGTTCCACACTCGGACGCCTCGTTCGCGGCGCGCACCCGAAGGAACGTCCATGGCCCGGCCCAGCCCCAGCTACACCGTCGCCCTGCACCCGTCGGTGCCGGCCTCGCAGAAGGCCGTCACCACGCTCGTGGACACGGCTTCCAGCGTCGGCGCGATCGTCAACGGCATCGACGTCTCGGACAGCGACGGGGACCGCCTCGTCACCGACGGCACGGCGGTCCTCGGGCTGGGCGACATCGGGCCGGAGGCCGCGATGCCGGTCATGGAGGGCAAGGAGGTCCTCTTCAAGCAGTTCGGTGGCGTGGACGCGTGGCCGGTGGCCCTCGACACGAAGGACCCCGAGGAGATCATCTCGATCGTCAAGGCCATCGCTCCGGCCTACGGCGGCATCCACCTCGAGGACATCGCCGCGCCGAAGTGCTTCGATATCGAGGCGCGCCTGCGCGAGGAGCTGGTCATCCCAGTCTTCCACGACGACCAGCACGGCACGGCGATCGTGACCCTGGCGGCGCTCATCAACGCCCTCAAGGTCGTGGGCAAGCGGATCGAGGACGTGCGGATCGTCCTGTCGGGCGTCGGCGCGGCCGGCAGCGCGATCGCCCGCCTCCTGATGTCGGCCGGCGCACGGGACATCGTGGGCTACGGACGCTCGGGGGCCCTCGACTCCGCCCGCACCGAGGGTATGAACGAGCATCGCCGGTGGCTCGCCGAGCACACGAACCCGCAGGGGGCGACCGGGGCGCTCAAGGAGGGCCTCGTCGGTGCGGACGTCTTCATCGGCGTCTCCTCGGGCAACCTGCTCGAGTCGGAGGACCTCTCCGTGATGGCGCAGGACTCGATCGTCTTCGCGGTGGCGAACCCGACCCCTGAGGTCGATCCCATCTGCGCGGCCGACTACGCCGCCGTCGTCGCGACCGGACGCTCGGACTTCCCGAACCAGATGAACAACGTGCTCGCGTTCCCCGGGCTGTTCCGCGGCCTGCTCGACGCGGGGATCACGGGCATCTCGGTGGAGCTGCTCCGTGCCGCTGCGGAGGGCATCGCCTCCGTCATCCCGGACGAGGACGTGCGGCCCGTCTACATCATCCCGGGTGCCTTCGACACGCGGGTCGCGGACGCCGTGGCGGCGGCGGTCCGTCGGTTGGCGCCGGAGTCCTGAGGGGTCGCCCACGGTCCTGGAGCCGTGGCCTCCCGGCTCCCACGCACGGAGGAACCCCGGTCGAGCAGCTGCTCGACCGGGGTTCCTCCGTGCACCGCGCGGTCGCGGTGAGTGGAGGAGAGGTCAGCGGAGCCAGGACTCGCCGACGAGGCCGCGCCACCACTTGCCGAGGCCCTACGTGTCGCCGGCGCGGGTGAGGCACACCGTGATGATCATGATGATGTCGAGGATATGCGCGTCGATCAGCGGGTTGGTGCCCCCGTTGGCCAGCGGGAACTCGGCGAGGTACATGAGGAACAGGAGGATCGTGCCTGAGACGGCAGCGACCTTGAGGCCGATGCCGAGAATCAGCGCGGTGCCGATGCCCAGGAGGCCCGCCATGAAGAGGACGTCGGCGAAGGCGCCCATGCCGCCGAAGGCGGAGAAGAGCCCGGAGAAGGGCCCCTCCACGTGCCCGAGAAAGCCGGTCGACGGAGAGCCGCCGTGGATCCAGGCCTTGTCGGAGCTCGTCATGAAGCCGAAGCCGAGCAGCTTGTCGATGAAGGCCCAGAAGAAGACGAAGCCGAGCGCGATACGCATGAGGGCGAGCGCCTTGCGTGCGCCCGGACGCGTCACGACGTCCTCGCCGCGGACGACGCCCTTGGTGGTGTCAGTGGAGGCCACTGTGTCTCCTAGAAGATCGCGCGAACCTGGGGTGGGCTCGCTGGGAAGGTTGAGGCTTGAATTGTCTCGATGCCGTGGTGCAGCACGTGCAACGTGGAGGTGCAAGGGCTGCGCTGATCCTGGATCGGCGTGTTGCGGATGCCCCTCAAGGGCCTACAACGAGGTTGGGACCGTAATCCAACTTTTTGCCTGCGACGGCGCCACGTGGGTGAGCTGCTCGCGGGGTCATGAGCGCGTTCGGGGTTGTGGCTCGGATCATGCACCCTGAGTTTGACCTCAGGTGGGGGCACCTGCCTAAAGTACAGCCCGTTGCGCCGCACGGCAGGGCCTCGAAAGCCCGGCACGGCAGCGCAAAGCACGGCGAGGAGAACTCCTCCGATGTGACCGAGAGCAAGTCCTTGAGGTTGACATCTGGTGAAAGAATCCTTAAAGTTGTGCAGGTCGCTCCCCGGAGCGAGTCGTTACGGAATCGTAATGATGAGAACCGGGTGGGTGTGTTGTTTGAGAACTCGATAGTGTGTCATGTTTTTTATGCCATAGTGAGCATTCTGGATGGCTGGGCCCTTGTGGTTTGGTTGTTTGGTTTGTTTGTTTGTTTTGTTTTTGGTTTGCCTGCCCCGGCTTCCTCGTCGGTTGCGGGGTGGGTTGAGCCTGGAGATGTTTTTCTCCGTCTTATTGTTTGGCTTCCTGCATGATCGCTCCTTGTGGGCCTTGGTTGTGCGGGTTGTTCTAAATGGTTTTTTTGG
>NZ_JACWNA010000029.1 GCF_015355765.1 Actinomyces haliotis | reverse complement strand
CCGCCTCGTGCAAGGCCAGGCCACCAACGGCTGGAAGCAGGCCCTCGCCCAGCTCACCGCCGCCTACCCCGACCGCATCAACCCCTACCTCTGACAACCCCACTTACACAAAAACCTTGACAGGCTCGGCCCCCGGCCGCCGTGAGCCAGCGCTCACGGTCGAGACCATCGCGTTACCTTGGTCCCGACACCCCTGTCACGTCCCTTCCCACGGAGGTATCCCTCAATGTCAACCGTCGCTCAGACCGACGGGGCGCCGGGCCGCACCCAGCGCCTCATCGGGAAGGGCTGGATCCAGGCGGTCGCCCTCGTCATGCTCTTCGGCTTCACGGTCATGGGCATGCTCGCGTGGCGCACCTACTCGGACTCCATGCCCCAGCCCGAGAAGGTCGTCACAGAGTCGGGTGAGACCCTGTTCACCACCCAGGACATCACCGAGGGCCAGGAGATCTTCCAGGCCCGCGGCCTCATGGAGTACGGCACGATCGTCGGCCACGGCGGCTACCTCGGCCCGGACTTCACCGCCGAGTACCTCCGCATGGAGGCACTCTCCGTCGAGAAGCAGCTCGAGCAGTCCGGCGACGCCGACGCCGCCGAGAGCATGAAGATCATGCTCCGCACCAACCGCTACGACGAGTCCACCGGCACGCTCGTGTGGACTGATGAGCAGGTCGAGGCCTACAACCAGGCCGTCGAGTACTACACCAAGATGTTCGGCCCGGACGCCCAGAAGAACGGCCTCAAGCCCGACCTCATCACGGACCCGACCGAGGTGCAGCAGGTCACCGCCTTCTTCGGCTGGACCGCCTGGGCCTCCGCCGCGGACCGCCCCGGCAAGGACTACTCGTACACGAACAACTGGCCGGCCGAGCCGCTCGTGGGCAACTCGCCCACCGGCGACCTCATGATCTGGTCGGTCATCTCCCTCATCGTCCTCATCGGCGGCATCGGCATCATGTTCGCCATCTACGGCCGCTGGAGCGCGAAGATCGGCTGGCACTCGGAGGAGGCCCCGGCCCTGTCCTTCCGCCAGCCCGGTGAGATCGGCCTGACCAAGTCCCAGCGGGTCGTCGCCTGGTTCGTCTTCACCATCGCCGCCCTGTTCGTCGTCCAGACCCTCGTCGGGGCGCTGGCCGAGCACTACCGGGCCGACGTCCTCAGCTTCTTCGGCTTCGACATGGCCAAGTGGATCCCCTACTCGCTGGCGCGCACCTGGCACGTCCAGCTCTCGCTGTTCTGGACGGCCATCGGCCTGCTCGCCGCCGGCCTGTTCATGACGCCCTTCATCGCGCGCCGTGAGCCCAGGAAGCAGCACGTCCTCACGTGGGTCCTGCTCATCGCCGCCGCCGCCGTCGTCGTCCTGTCCTGCCTCGCCGAGGCGGCCTCCGAGCACGGCGTGTCCTGGGCCAAGGGGCCGATCTTCGCCCAGCAGTGGGAGTACCTCGACCTGCCGTTCCTCTTCCAGGTGCTGCTGACCGCTGCCATGTTCGTGTGGGTCTTCATCATCTGGCGCGCCATGCGCGGCCGGCTCAAGAACGAGCACGTCGCCAACATGCCGTGGCTCTTCATGTTCTCCGCGCTGGCCATCCCGGCCTTCTACGCGGTCGGCATGATGGCCCGCACCGACACGCACCTGTCCGTCGCCGAGTTCTGGCGCTTCTGGGTCGTCCACCTCTGGGTGGAGGACTTCCTCGAGCTCTTCACCACGGTCATGGTCGCGTACTTCTTCGTCCTCATGGGCGTCGTCCGTGAGAAGATCGCGCTCGGCATCATCTACATGGACATCATCCTGTACTCGGCCGGCGGCGTCATCGGCACGATGCACCACCTGTACTTCTCCGGCACCCCGGTGGAGAACATGGCCTTCGGCGCCTTCTTCTCCGCGGCGGAGGTCATCCCGCTGACCTTCCTCACCGTGGAGGCCTGGGCCTTCATGCAGCTCGGCGCCAACCGCCAGGGCAAGGAGGCCAAGCCCTTCCCGCACCGGTGGGCCGTCATGTACCTCGTGGCCGTCGGCTTCTGGAACTTCCTCGGCGCCGGCGTCTTCGGCTTCCTCGTCAACCTGCCCATCGTCTCCTACTACGAGATCGGCACGGCCCTGACGGCCAACCACGCGCACGCCTCCATGATGGGCGTCTACGGCTTCATGGCCCTCGGCCTGGGCATGTTCGCGCTGCGCTACCTCATCCCCGAGGACAAGTGGCCCGAGCGCCTCGCCAAGGTCTCCTTCTGGAGCCTCAACATCGGCCTCGCCTGGATGTGCTTCGCGACCCTGCTGCCGCTCGGCATCCTCCAGCTCAACGAGGCCGTCGGCACGGGCTACTTCGAGGCCCGCCAGCTCACCTACATCACGAACCACACGAACACGATCATCGAGTGGGGACGCATGCCGGGTGACCTCATCTTCATCCTCGGCGGCGCCCTGCCGTACCTCTACATCGCGTTCCTCGGCGTCAAGAACTGGCGCCACGGCCGCACGGTCGACACCTTCGCCGAGGACGCGCTCTACGAGGAGCTCGACACCACGCCCACGGCGTGGAAGGGCGAGCGCGCGGAGCTGAACGACTGATGTCGGTCCCCGACCTGAGCGTGTGGCTCGTCGCCGCCTACGCACTGGTCCTGCTGGGCGTTGCGTGGCTCGTGGATGTCCTCGGGTCGCGCAGCGCCCGGCGCTCGCTCAACTGGCGCCAGGCCGACTTCGTCTACCACGACGACGTCGACGGGTGGAAGTGCCACGAGGACCAGTGGCTCTGGCCCACGGCCTTCGACCCGGACAAGCGCGTCATCCGCTACGAGGGCGCTCACGCCATCTGCGGGCGCTGCCCGTCGAAGGACACGTGCTCGCCCACCCCTGGGCCCCGTGAGATCACCAAGCCGGTGGACCCCTGGCCCTACTCCGAGGCGGGCCGCTTCCACCGCGGCGTCGCCCTCGTCATCGCCACGGTCGGGTGCTTCCTGTGCCTCTCGCTCATGGTGCTGTTCCGGGGGGCGGCCGACCGAGTCCTCCTGGGCGCGACCTTCGCGCTCATGCTCGGCGGGACCTACCCGCTCGCCCGGCACCTGTGGAACACCCCCGACAACGCGCCGAAGCACCTCCCGCACGTCGGCTCCGCGGAGCACGTCGCCGCGGGCGCCGCCCGTCGGGCGGCCGTCGCGGGGCCCGTCCCCGTCACGATCGGTGGGCGCCCCAGCGGCTACCGCTCCGTGCGGGAGGCCGCCGAGCGCATCGCGCAGGCCCAGACCGAGGCCCGCTCCACCGGTCGGGCCGTCACGGTCTCCTTCCTGCACGACGCCGGTGCGGGCGCCGACCCGACGGCCGCGCCGGCCGCTGCCGTTGCCGCCGAGCCCGAGCTCGCGCACCTCGCCGCCGTCCGCTCCCGGAAGGGCCGCTTCACCGGCCTGTCAGGCGGGAGCGCCGACGGCGGGGCCGCCGAGGAGCCGCGGCGGTCATGGGCCTCGGCCTGGAACCCCGCCACCACCACGTCCACCTCCAACGAGGAGTCACTCTCATGACCATGTCCGTCGCGCTCATCATCGTGGTGATCGTGCTCATCATCCTGCTGCTCGTCTTCGGCCTGAAGATCGTCAGCCAGTACGAGCGGGGCATCGTCTTCCGGCTGGGCCGGCTCCGGCCGATCGCGCAGCCCGGGCTCCACTTCGTCATCCCTCTCTTCGAGCGGATGGAGCGCGTCGACACCCGTGTCGTCACGCTGACGATCCCGCCCCAGGAGGTCATCACCGAGGACAACGTGCCGGCGCGCGTCAACGCCGTCGTCCTGTTCAACGTCATCGACCCGGTCAAGGCCGTCATGGAGGTCGAGAACTACGCGATCGCGACCTCCCAGATCGCCCAGACGACCCTGCGCAGCGTCCTCGGCCGCGTCGACCTCGACACGGTGCTCGCCCACCGCAGCGCGCTCAACGCGGACCTGCGCGACATCATCGAGACGCAGACCGAGCCCTGGGGCGTCGAGGTGAGCGTCGTCGAGATCAAGGACGTCGAGATTCCCGAGCAGATGCAGCGCGCCATGGCCCGCGGTGCGGAGGCCGAGCGCGAGCGCCGTGCCAAGGTCATCAACGCCCACGGCGAGCTCCAGGCCTCCGAGGAGCTGCGCCAGGCGGCGGACACGCTCTCGAAGTCGCCCGCCTCGCTCCAGCTGCGCTACCTCCAGACGCTCCTGGAGCTGGGCGCCGACCAGAACTCGACGGTCGTCTTCCCGCTGCCGATGGACCTCATCGGCCCGCTCGTCAAGCGCTTCGTCGGCTCCGACGAGGCGGACGGCAGCGCCGAAGGCGCAGCCGCGCGTGCGGGGGAGGAGGGCTCGGCGTACGCGCCGTCGGCCGCCCAGCGCGACGCCGTGGCCGAGGCGGAGCGCCTCTCGCGTCCGTCGGCCCCGGCGGACCTGCGCAGCGTCCACGAGGCCGTCGAGGCGGCCGCCGCGGGGACGGTCGTCCCCGATGAGGAGCGCCCCGCCTACTGAGCAGCGTCGGCGTCGGCATCCCGCCCGTGCGGGTGCCGGCGCCGCGCCTCTCACGCGAGAGGGCCGCGGCACCTGCACGGTGCCGCGGCCCTCTTGCCGTGCTCGCCCCGATCGCGGGGCCCCACCTCCGCGCCGCGGGGCGGCCGGGTGGCCGGGTGACCGGACACCGCCCGGGACACGACGGCGTCGGGGCGCGGGCGGCTCAGGATCGCGGACGTAACCGTGGGCGACGCGCCAGCTGGCGCAGCAGGTCGGCGGCGAAGACCGCGACGCCCGCCCACACGAAGCACATGGCGATCCAGCGAGCGGTGGAGATCTCCTCGTGGAAGACCCCCCACGCGAGGAGGAACTGCATGATCGGTGCGATGTACTGGGACAGGCCGACGACGCTCAGTGGCACGCGCGCCGTCCCCGCCCCGAAGAGCAGGAGCGGGATCGCGGTGAGCGGTCCCGCCAGGAGCAGCAGCACGAGCAGGAGCGGCGAGGCCTCGGGCCCCTGCATCGCCGCCGCGCCCGTGGCCTGCCGCCACCCCAGGTAGGCGAGCGCCACGGGAGCGACGACGAGGCTCTCCACGGTCAGGCCCGTGAGGGCGTCGACCCGGGCCGAGACCCGCTTCTTCACCAGGCCGTAGAAGCCGAAGCTGAGCGCCAGCCCCAGGGAGACCCAGGGCAGCGAGTGCTGCATCGCCACGAGGATGAGGACGGCGACCGACGCGAGCGCGATCGAGACCCCCTGCGCGGGACGGAGCCTCTCGCCGAGGAAGACCGCCGCGAGCGCCACGGTGACGAGGGGGTTGACGAAGTAGCCGAGCGCGGCGTCGGCCGTGTGCCCCGTGTTGACGCCGTAGACGTAGATGAGCCAGTTCGCCGTGATGAGGAAGCCGGAGACCGTGAGGGTCCCGAGCAGGCGCGGGGTGGTGACCACGGCGCGGAGCCGGCCCCACCCGCCGCGCGCCACGACGAGGACCAAGCAGCTCGCCAGGGTCCAGATGACGCGGTGGCCGATGATCTCGACGGCGCCCGCGCCGTCGAGCAGCCGGAAGAACAGCGGGAAGAAGCCCCACAGGACGTAGCAGCCCACGACCATGGCGAGCCCGGCGCCGGAGCGCGTCTCCGCGACGGCGCCGTCGTCCGGTGCGGTGCTCGGCGCCTCGTCGTGGGGCGCCGTGGGGCCGACGGGATCCTTCGCGGGGGAAGGGGCGGGGGAGTCGGTCATGCTGCTTCCGTTCGCGGTCGGGGGAGGGTGATCGTATCCGTGGTGCCGCGTCCCTAAGATGGTGCGGCCGCGCCCCGAGACGCGGCAGCCGACGCCCCGAACCCGAGGAGAAACCCATGGCTGACGCCGCGCGCGCCCGTAAGGTCGCCGACCGCATCCATCAGACCGTCGCCCGCCTCCTCCAGGGCCGCATCAAGGACCCGCGCCTCGGCTTCGTCACCGTCACCGACGTCAAGGTCACCGGCGACCTTCAGCACGCGACCATCTTCTACACGGTCTACGGCACCGACCGCGAGAGACGGGAGTCGGCGGCCGCCCTGCGCTCCGCGACCGGCCTCATCCGGTCCGAGGTCGGCAAGGGGCTCGGCATCCGACTCACCCCGTCGCTCGAGTTCCAGCTCGACGCCCTGCCGACCCAGGCCAGGACCTTCGAGGACGCCCTCGACCGCGCCCGCGCGAAGGACGAGGAGATCGCCCGCGCTTCTGAGGGCGCCCAGTACGCCGCCGGCAAGGACCCCTACCGCCACGACGACGAGGACGAGACCGACGAGGCCGAGTCTGACGAGGACGACGCTGGCGACGGCGCTGATGACGGCGCCGTCGCAGACGTCGACGATGAGAACGACGACGAGGACGCCGAGCGGTGACCCGCCCCGAGGTGCCCCGCGGCGCCGTCACCGCCGTCGACGGGCTCCTCGTCCTCGACAAGCCCGTCGGCCTCACGAGCCACGACCTCGTCGCCCTCACCCGCCGCATGGCCGCCACCCGCAAGGTCGGTCACGCCGGCACCCTCGACCCCATGGCGACGGGAGTCCTCATCCTGGGCATCGGCCGCGCGACCCGCTTCCTCACCTACCTCGTCGGCGCCGACAAGACCTACGAGGCCACGGTCCGGCTCGGTCAGGAGACCCTCACCGAGGACGCCGAGGGCGACGTGACCGCCTCAGCCGGATGCGCCGCGCCGGACGAGCCTGGCTCGCCCCTCGACGGCCTCGACGACGCCCTCGCTGCCCTCTCGGGCGACATCGAGCAGGTCCCGAGCGCCGTCTCCGCCATCAAGATCGACGGCGTGCGCTCCTACGCCCGCGTGCGCGGCGGCGAGGACGTCGAGCTCCCCGCCCGGCCCGTCACCGTCCACGCCCTCACCGTGCTCGACGAGCCCCGCTCGGCCCGCGCCGAGGACGGGACCAGCGTCGTCGACCTCGACCTGCGCGTCACGTGCTCGTCGGGCACCTACGTCCGCGCCCTCGCGCGGGACCTCGGGCGGGCGCTCGGATGCGGCGCCCACCTCACGGCCCTGCGCCGCACGGGCGTCGGCCCCTTCACCCTCGACGACGCCCGTGCCCTCGAGTCGGTCACCGCCGAGGTCGCTGAGGGCGCGGCGGCAGCGGACCGTGGTGAGGTCGCCACGGGACTCGAGACGACCCCCATGGAGGAGGTCGCCCGCCGCTGCTTCGACGCCGTCGCCCTCACCGAGGCGGAGACCCGCGCCCTCGGCTACGGCCAGCCCGTGCCCGCCGAGCTCCTTGAGCGCGCCGAGCGCCTCGACGTCCCGGTCATCCCCAAGCACCTGCGCGGGGAGGACGGTTCCCAGGAGGCGCGCGAGGTGGTCGCGGGGTTCGCCCCCGACGGGCGCCTCGTGGCACTGTTGACCCGTAAGGGCGGGCGGGCACGGCCCCTCCTCGTCCTCGCTCCCGCCTGAGACAGCAGGACGCAGGACTCGCGACCTGGGCCGGCTGCGCGGCCACGGGCCCGCACGGCACCAGACCGCAGCACCGCACGAGCACGACACCAGTAGGACAGCAGGAGATATTGATGAGCGAGCAGACGGACACCGCCCAGCAGAGCACCACCGGTGAGGGTGCCGGCTGCGGCTGCGGCTGCGGCGGTCACGAGGCGCGGACCCCGGGGCACGAGCGCGCCGCCGCTCCTGTCGACTCCCAGCCGCTCGGTGAGGGCTACGTCGAGCCCGAGCCGGTCACGGCCGAGTCCATGGAGACCGCCGACCCCACCGGCATCGCCGCCAACGTCATGAGCGTCCTCGCCGACGGCTCGGTCCAGGTCGCCGTCCCGGCCCAGGGCGGAGCGGCCGCCGGCTCCGACGCTGCGGCCGGCGTCGTCCCCGGCCACAAGCCCGGCAACGTCCTCGGCCTGCGCGACGTGTCCGCCACCGGCGGCGGCTGCGGCTGCGGCGGCCACGGGCACCACCACGAGCACGCCCACGGCGAGCAGGCCTCAGGCGGCTGCGCCTGCGGCGCCCACTGAGCTCCGCGGAACGTCCGGAACGGAGCGAGCAGTCGTGCAGGTCTGGTACGGGCCCGAGCAGGTGCCGTCGACCCTCGCGGGGCCGGACGGGACCGGCAGCGTCGTCACCATCGGTGTCTTCGACGGCGTCCACCGCGGGCACCAGGCGATCCTCGAACGCGTCGTCGCCCGGGCCCAGGAGACCGGCACGGGGGAGGTGCGGCCTCTCGCCGTCGCCGTCACCTTCGACCCGCACCCGGCGCGCGTCCACCGCCCCGACTCCCACCTCGAGCTCGTCGCCTCGCTGGCGGACCGTCTCGAGGGGCTTGCCGCCTCCGGCCTCGACGCGGTCCTCGTCATCCACTACACGCTCGACTTCGCCGACCAGTCGCCTGAGGACTTCGTGCGGACCTGGTTCGAGGAGCTCCTCGGCGCCCGCGCCGTCGTCGTCGGGGACGACGTGCGCTTCGGGCGTGGCAACGGCGGCGACGCCGACACCCTGACCCGCATCGGCCGCGAGGACGGCGTCGACGTCGAGATCGTCTCCGACGTCCTCTCTCCCGAGGGCCGTCGATGGTCCTCCACGTGGGTGCGCGAGCTGCTCGAGACCGACGACGTCGCCGGAGCCGCGCGCGTCCTCGGCCACCCGCACCGCCTTCGCGGCACGGTCGTCCACGGGCTGCGCCGCGGCCGTGAGCTCGGCTTCCCGACGGCCAACCTCGACGCCGCGAGCGTCGGCGTGGTCCCGCCCGACGGCGTCTACGCCGGGTGGCTCGTGCGGGAGCCCGGATCCGGTGAGACCCGCGGGGCGCGGGAGGAGCGGCTGCCCGCCGCCATCTCCGTGGGCACCAACCCGACATTCGACGACGTGCCCGAGAGGACCGTCGAGGCCTACGTCCTGGGACGCGCCGACCTCGACCTGTACGGGGAGGTCGTCGCCATCGACCTCGTCGAGCACCTTCGCCCCATGCTCGCCTTCGACGGCCTCGAGCCTCTCCTGACCCAGATGGACCAGGACGTCCGCGACGCCGCGCGCGCCCTCGGGGTCCCCGAGCCGGAGAGGCTGAGGGTCCGTCCGGAGGACGTCACCGCCTGATCGTCATCTCCTGAGCGTCACTGCCTGATCAGGCGTGCGGCCGCCGGGCGCGCTCGGGCACGCCGCTGAGACCGATCCCACGGCGGCGGACGGCGCCGGGGCGGTCGTGGTCCTTCCGGTCGCTGGTACTGTGGGCGGGCCGTCGATCGGCCGCGGACGTGTCATGCCCGGGAGAACAAGCCCCGGCGCTCCGCGCAACGAGAAAGAGGAGCAACCGTGTCGGTTTCCCCCGAGCGCAAGAAGCAGATCATCGCCGAGTACGCCACCCACGAGGGTGACACGGGCTCCCCCGAGGTCCAGATCGCCGTCCTGTCCGAGCGCATCTCCAACCTCACCGAGCACTTCAAGACCCACACGCACGACCACCACTCGCGCCGCGGTCTTTACCTCCTCATCGGTAAGCGCCGTCGCCTCCTCGACTACCTCATGAAGGAGGACATCGAGCGTTACCGCGCCCTCATCGCCAGGCTCGGCATCCGCCGCTGAGCCCGCGCGAGCGCAGCTCGAGCCCGTCGCCCCGGCCCTGCCCTCCTCTGGGAGAGCGGGGCCGGGGCGCGTTCGCGCTCGATCGGCGTCACGGCCCCGGCTGTCGTGCCGGGACCCGAACGACGCCCCTCGCGTGGGGTGGTGCGCGGGAGGGGAGGCGCCTACAATCGAGCGAGCGGTCGGATATTGTCCGCCCCGCCCCGGCAGCCGTCCAGCCGTCTCAGGACCGGGTGCCGGCGACCGCCCCAGCACGAAGGAGTGCCCATGAGCAACGAAGCCCCCTACCTGGATCCGTCCCTCCCCGTCGAGCAGCGCGTCGAGGACCTCCTCGGGCGCCTCAGCGTCGAGGAGAAGGCCGGCCAGATCACCCAGTACTTCTACCTGCGCTCGATGCGTCCCGAGATCGACGGCGTCCGCCCCGAGGACGTGCCCGAGGAGTACCGCGCGCTCCTCGAGCAGCCGGAGATGGTGGAGGACGAGGTACGCGCAGGCCGTGCCGGCTCCGTCCTCTTCGTCCGCGACCCCGAGGTCGCCAACACCCTCCAGCGCATGGCCGTCGAGGAGTCGCCGCACGGCGTGCCGCTCATCCTCGGCTACGACGTCATCCACGGCCTGCGGACCATCATGCCCGTACCGATCGCGATGGCCGCCTCCTGGGACCCTGAGGTCGCCGAGTCCGCCCAGTCCGCGGCGGCGGCGGAGGCGCGCGCCGTCGGAATCTCCTGGGCCTTCGCCCCCATGGTCGACATCGCACGCGACCCGCGCTGGGGGCGCATCATCGAGGGCGCGGGCGAGGACCCCGTGCTCGGCGCCGCCGTCGCGGCCGCGCAGGTCCGCGGCTTCCAGGGCGGGGACACCTACGGCACCGACGAGCACCACATCATCGCCGGCCCCAAGCACTTCGCGGGCTACGGCGCCGCGCGCGGAGGCCGCGACTACGAGGACTCCGAGATCTCCGACTCCGAGCTCTGGAACGTCTACCTCCCGCCGTTCCGCGCCGCCGTCGAGGCCGGCGCGGGGAACGTCATGAGCGCCTACATGGACCTCAACGGGGTGCCCGCCTCCGGCAACAGGTGGCTCCTCACCGACGTCCTGCGCGAGGACATGGGCTTCGACGGCTTCGTCGTCTCCGACGCGAACGCCGTGCAGTCGCTCGCCGTCCAGCACTTCGCGCGCGACCTCACCGACGCCGGAGCCCGGGCGGTCTCCGCCGGGCTCGACATGGAGATGGGGATGACGGACTCCGCCTACAAGCGGCTTCCGCAGGCCCTCGAGGCGGGTGACGTCACGATCGAGGCGATCGACACCGCGGTCCGCCACGTGCTCACGGCGAAGTTCCGCATGGGGCTGTTCGAGCACCCCTACGTCGACGCCGAGGCCGCGCCGGCGGCGCTCGCGGAGCCGACGCACCGCGACGTCTCCCGCAGGGCCGCCGAGCGCACGATCGTCCTGCTCAAGAACGAGGTCCCCGACGGCGCCCAGGGCGGCGCTCCGGTGCTTCCGCTCACCGACCAGAAGTCGATCGCGGTCATCGGCCAGCTCGCCGACTCGCCTCGCGACACCATCGGCCCGTGGGTCTTCGACTACGACCTCTCCGAGGTCTCGACGATCCTCGCCGGCGTCCGTGCCCGCGCGGGCGAGGGGGTCCGCGTCGACCACGCCGTCGGCGAGTGGGCGCCTGGACGGCACTTCCCGTCGATGTTCGACGAGCAGGAGCCCGCGGAGAACCTGCCGCGTCGTCCCGACGACTTCGACGACGAGGCCGCCCTCGAGGAGGCCGTCAAGGTCGCGAGGGGCGCGGAGGTCGCGCTCGTCGTCGTCGGGCAGCCGCAGAACCACATCGGCGAGCGCGCCTCGACCTCGACCCTCGAGCTGCCGGGACGCCAGCTCGAGCTGCTCCAGCGGGTCGCCGCGACGGGGACCCCGACGGTCGCCCTCGTCATGTCTGGGCGCCCGCTCGACCTGCGCTGGGCCAAGGAGAACCTGCCCGCCGTCGTCCAGGTCTGGTACCCGGGCACGCGCGGCGGGGAGGCTGTCGCAGCCGCCCTCTTCGGCGACGTCGACCCGGCCGGGCGCCTGCCCTTCACCTGGCCGCGGACCGTCGGCCAGGTGCCGATGATCTACTCCCACTACCGGACCTTCCAGCCGGAGGCCGCGGGGGAGCGCTACTGGGACGAGGAGTCGACGCCCCTCTTCCCCTTCGGCCACGGCGGGTCCTACGCGACCTTCGAGCACTCCGAGCCCCGGATGTCGGCCGACTCGATCGCGATCGGGGAGACGGCGACCGTGACGGTCGACGTCACGAACACCTCGAGCCGTGACGGCGAGGAGGTCGTCCAGCTCTACGTCCACCAGCGCTACGGCGAGTCGAGCCGCCCGCTGCGCGAGCTCAAGGGCTTCCGCAGGATCGCCGTCGCCGCCGGCGAGACCGTGAGGGTCGAGCTGCCGCTCGGGCCGGACCAGCTGCGCTACTGGAGCGCGGCGTCGCGCACGTGGCGCCAGGACGCGACGACGATCGACGTCCTCGTCGGCGGCTCGAGCGAGGCCACGGCCGCCACGGTGCTCGAGGTGCGCTGAGACAAGGTCCGCACCGCCCGCGGCGCCGCCCTCCCCGCGAGGGGAGGGCGGCGCCGCGTCCCATCTCACGGGGCTGAACGCCCCGGCTCCCGCGAGATGACGCGCTCTCACGGTAGGATCCAGGGGTCCGCGTCGCGCGTGGGTACGGGGGAGCCCCGGACCGACCGCGCGGCTGCAGGGGCAGGGCGCGTCGCCCGCCGCCTGCGCAGCGGGCCCGGTGACGGGGAACGACCCCGGCCGCCGGACGGCAGGGCACGTCGGTTTTCGGTGGTGGCCTCCGGAACGGTGCACGGGCGAGCCGCCCGCACGGGCTGGGCCCGAGCCGCTCCGTGGGCCTCGATCGAAGGCCACGGTCCTGCCCCGATCGACAGAAAGAGACACATCACCGATGTTCCTTGATGACCCCGAGGTCACCGCCGCCGAGGCCGTGATCGACAACGGCTCCTTCGGCAAGCGCGTCGTCCGCTTCGAGACCGGCCGCCTCGCCAAGCAGGCCGCCGGCTCAGCCATGGCCTACCTCGACGGCGAGACCGCCGTCCTGTCCGCCACCACCGTGGGCAAGCACCCCAAGGACCAGTTCGACTTCTTCCCGCTCACCGTGGACGTGGAGGAGCGCCAGTACGCCGCCGGCCGCATCCCCGGCTCCTTCTTCCGCCGCGAGGGCCGCGCGGGCACCTCCGCCATCCTGGCCTGCCGCCTCATCGACCGCCCGCTGCGCCCCTCCTTCGTCAAGGGCCTGCGCAACGAGGTCCAGGTCGTCGAGACCGTCCTCGCCATCCACCCCGACGACGCCTACGACGTCCTGGCCATCAACGCCGCCTCGATGTCCACGCAGATCGCCGGCCTGCCCTTCGCCGGCCCGGTCGCCGGCACCCGCCTCGCCCTCATCGACGGGCAGTGGGTCGCCTTCCCGCGCTGGAGCGAGCTCGAGCGCGCCACCTTCAACATGGTCGTCGCGGGCCGCGTCCTCGAGGACGGCGACGTCGCGATCATGATGGTCGAGGCGGGCGCCACCGAGAACGCCTGGGACCTCATCCAGGACGGCGCCACCGCGCCGACCGAGGCCATCGTCGCCACGGCCCTCGAGGCCGCCAAGCCGCACATCAAGGCCCTCTGCGAGGCCCAGATGGAGGTCGCCAAGCACGCCTCCAAGCCGACCGCCGAGTTCCCGCTCTACCTCGACTACTCCGACGAGCAGTACGACGCTGTCGAGAAGTCCGCGGTGGCCCACGACCTCGCCGGCGCCATCGCCACCGAGGGCAAGCAGGCCCGCGACATCGCCACGGACGCCGTCCGCGACGAGGTCCTCGCCGAGCTCGCCGAGCAGTTCCCCGCCGAGGAGGACGTCAAGGCGCTCAAGGCAGCCTTCAAGTCCGTCACCAAGAAGCTCGTCCGCCACCGCACCCTCACCGAGGGCATTCGCATGGACGGCCGCGGCCTCAAGGACATCCGCACCCTGGCCGCCGAGGTCGAGGTCCTGCCCCGCGTCCACGGCTCCGCCATCTTCGAGCGCGGCGAGACCCAGATCCTGGGCGTCACCACCCTCAACATGCTGCGCATGGAGCAGCAGATCGACGACCTCTCGCCGATCAAGCACAAGCGCTACATGCACCAGTACGTCTTCCCGCCCTTCTCCACCGGTGAGACCGGACGCGTCGGCGCCCCCAAGCGCCGTGAGGTCGGTCACGGGGCGCTGGCCGAGCGAGCCCTCGTCCCGGTCCTGCCGAGCAAGGACGACTTCCCCTACGCCATCCGCCAGGTCTCCGAGGCCCTCGGCTCCAACGGCTCCACCTCGATGGGCTCGGTGTGCGCCTCGACGCTCTCCATGCTCAACGCCGGCGTGCCGCTCAAGGCGCCGGTCGCCGGCATCGCCATGGGCCTCATGCACGAGGAGATCGACGGCGAGACCAAGTGGGCCACGCTCACGGACATCCTCGGCTCCGAGGACGCCTTCGGCGACATGGACTTCAAGGTCGCCGGCACGCGCGACTTCATCACCGCGCTGCAGCTCGACACCAAGCTCGACGGCCTGCCCTCGGACATCCTCGCCGGTGCCCTCGGCCAGGCGCGCGACGCCCGCTTCAAGCTGCTCGACCTCATCGACCAGGCCATCGACGGCCCTGACGAGATGGCTCCCACGGCTCCTCGCGTCCTCACCGTCCACATCCCGGTCGACAAGATCGGTGAGGTCATCGGCCCCAAGGGCAAGATGATCAACCAGATCCAGGAGGACACGGGCGCGGACCTCACGGTCGAGGACGACGGCACCGTCTACATCGGCGCGTCCGACGGCCCCTCCGCCGAGGCCGCCCGCGACGCCGTCAACGCGGTCGCGAACCCGCAGATGCCGGAGATCGGCGAGCGCTTCGTCGGCACCGTCGTCAAGACGACCACCTTCGGCGCCTTCGTCTCCCTCACCCCCGGCAAGGACGGCCTCCTGCACATCTCGCAGATCCGACGCCTCGTCGGCGGCAAGCGCGTTGAGAACGTCGAGGACGTCCTCAACGTGGGCGACAAGGTCAACGTCGAGCTGGCCGAGATCGACCAGCGCGGCAAGCTGAGCCTGCACGCCGTCCTCAACGAGGAGCAGCAGGCGGCCGAGGACGAGGCCAAGGCCCACCGCTCCGAGCGCGGCGAGGACGAGGGCGAGCGCCGTGAGCGCCGCCCGCGCCGTCGCGAGTCCGGCGAGGGCGACGGCGAGCGCCGTGAGCGCCGCCCGCGCCGCCGCCGCACCCGCACGAGCGAGGACTCCTCGGACTCCGAGTGAGGCTGCGCTGAGCATCTGAGCACTGGGCGCCCTGTGCACCAGTGAGCAACGACGGGAGCCGGGACCACCCCAACGGTGGTCCCGGCTCCCGTCGTCCTTCCCTCGGAGCGCTCGCGCAGACAGCTCGCGGGCTCGTCCCGTGCGGTCGCTACGCCGTCGGCGAGGCGTGAGGAGGCCGACGGCGGGGAGCGGGCGCCCGGCCGCTAGGCTCGCCGGGTGACCAGCGCAGTGACCCCATCACCCTCGAGCACCCCCGCCCCCTCCGAGGGGCACAGCACCGGCGACTTCGAGGCCTCCTACGACGAGGTCGCCCTCGCTCGCGGCCGCGCCGGCGACCCCGCCACCGAGCTCACCCTCAGCGACGACGGCGCGACGCTGCGCCGATCCGTCCTCCCCGGCGGCGTCCGCGTCATCACCGAGTCCGTCCCCGGACTGCGGTCCACCGCGCTCGGCACCTGGTTCGGCGTCGGCTCGCGCGACGAGGTCCCCGGCCAGGAGGGCTCGACCCACTTCCTCGAGCACCTCATGTTCAAGGGCACCGCCACCCGCGACGCCCGCGGCATCGCCGAGGCCTTCGACATGATCGGCGGCGAGTCCAACGCCGCCACCTCCAAGGAGCACACCTCCTACTACGCCCGGGTCCAGCGCCAGGACTCCATGGAGGCCCTCGACATCATCACCGACATGGTGACCTCCTCCCTCCTCACGCCCGCCGAGGTCGAGACCGAGCGCGGCGTCATCGTCTCCGAGCTCGCCGACGCCGCCGACGACCTCCTCGACGTCGCCCAGGAGGCCTTCAACCGGGCCGCCTTCGGCGAGGACACCCCGCTCGGCCGGCCCATCGGCGGCACGCCCGAGGCCGTGCGCTCCGTGCCCCGCGACGCCGTCTGGGACCACTACAAGCGGACCTACGCCTCCGACTCCCTCGTCGTCGCCGTGGCCGGCGCCGTCGACCACGACGAGGTCTGCGAGCGGGTCCTGTCCGACCTCGCCACCGCCGGCTGGGGCGCGAGCGCCGACGCCGTCCCGCGTCCCCGCCGCTTCGAGACCGTCGCGATGGACGCCCCGCCCGTCCACGACGTCACCGTCGTCCGAGACGCCGAGCAGTCCCACGTCCACCTCGCCTGCCGCGGCATCCCCGTGCGCGACGAGCGGCGCTGGGCCATGAGCGTCCTCACCACCATCCTCGGCGGCGGGATGTCCTCGCGCCTCTTCCAGGAGGTCCGCGAGAGGCGGGGCCTGGCCTACACGACCTACGCCTTCGACTCCTCCTACGCCGGAGCCGGAGCCTTCGGCCTCTACGCCGGCTGCGCCCCCGAGGACGTCGACGAGGTCTGCGCCGTCATGGTCGGCGAGTTCGAGCGCCTCGCAGCCGACGGCGTCACCGAGCGCGAGCTCGCGCGGGCCCGCGGCCAGATCCGCGGCGCCATGGTGCTCGGCGGCGAGGACTCCCTCGCCCGCATGGGGCGCCTCGGGCGCGGCGAGGTCGTCACGGGCCGCCTGCGCTCCATGGGGGAGAACCTCCGCCGCCTCGAGGCCGTCACCGCCGAGGACGTCCAGGAGCTCGCCGTCTGGCTCGCCGGCCAGGACCGGGCCCGCGTGCTGGTCGGCCCGGCCGCCTGAGGCCTCTCGCCGTTAGGGTGGCTCCCATGACGAAGCGTGTAGCAGTGGTGGGCGCCGCCGGGCGCATGGGATCGACCGTCTGCCTGGCGGTCGAGGACGCCGAGGGCCTCGAGCTCGTCGCCCGCCTCGACGCCGGTGACCCCATCACCCCCGAGTCCCTGGGCGGTGCCGAGGTCGCCGTCGACTTCACGGTCCCCAGCGTCACCGAGGCCAACGTCCACTCCCTCATCGACGCCGGCGTCGACGTCGTCGTCGGCACCACTGGCTGGACCGAGGAGTCCTACGGCCGCGTCCGCGAGCACCTCGCCCGGCCCGAGGCCGGTGGACGCAGCGTCCTCATCGCCCCGAACTTCGCCCTCTCCGCCGTCCTCGCCATGTCCTTCGCGGCCAAGGCCGCGCGCTACTTCGAGTCAGCCGAGATCATTGAGCTCCACCACCCGAACAAGGTGGACGCCCCCTCCGGCACGGCCGTGGCGACCGCGCAGGGCATCGCCGCCGCCCGCGCCGAGGCCGGGCTCGGCCCGGTCCCGGACGCCACCCAGTCGGACCCCGACGGGGCCCGCGGCGCCGTCGTCGACGGCATCCACGTCCACGCCGTGCGCCTTCGCGGGCTGACAGCCCACGAGGAGGTCGTGCTCGGCAACGATGGCGAGCAGCTCACGATCCGCACGGACTCCTTCGACCGTGCGAGCTTCATGCCCGGCGTCATCCTCGCCGTGCGCGAGGTCTCCGGGCGCGACGGCCTCACGATCGGCCTCGACAAGCTCCTCGACCTCTGAGACCGAGGCCTCGGCCCTAGCGTCTCTGAGCTACGAGCTTCAGAGCGCGGCGGCCCAGCAGTCCTCGGTGACGCCCTGGCCCACCGGGAGCTCGCGGCGCGACTCGGTCCGCTCCAGCCCGCACGCGGCGAGCAGCCCGGAGACGGACTCGTCCCCGCGGACAGCCCACTGCAGGAGCACCCGGGCTCCGTCCTGCCGCGCGTAGTCCGTCGCGGCGGCGAGCAGACGGGACCCGTGGCCCTCGCGCTGGTGCTCGGGCAGGACGCCGAGCGCAGTGATCTCCGCGGCCGGCTCCGGCTCCCGAACGGAGGCCGGGGCGTCCGTGGTCTCCTTCTCATCGACGACGCCCTGAGTCGGGGCGAGGGCGACGATCCCGACGACCTCGTCCCCGAGCGTCGCGACGAGCACGTGGTGGCGCGTGCTCGGAGGCTCGACGACGGCGCCCTCCCAGCCGGCGGCGAGCACGGGCGCGGCGATCATGGCCGCGACGCCCGCGGGCAGCGGCGCGCCGTCGTGGGCGGCGGCGTGGGCCGCCTCGAGGGAGGCGCGCATCGCGGCGGCGTGCACCGCCCCGATCGCCTCGAGGTCCGCCGGGGTCGCCTCGCGCACGAAGCCGCCGGCCTCGGCGGGGTGCGAGTGCCCGCCCTGAGACTCCAGCCCGCCACGTGCCTCGGCGGTGAGGCCCGAGGAGAGGTCGGCGTCGAAGACGCTCGGGGTCTCGGCGTGCTCGTGGGACGGGGAGGGGCCGGTGCTCTCGGGGCTCGTCATGCGTGCGAGCCTATCGGCCCGGGACGCTGCTCCCCAGCGCGTCGACCATCCACACTGCGGTGGTGGCGCGCGCGGGCTCGGGCCCGTCGCTAGCCTGTCGCCATGAGCTCCCTCCCGCGCAGGTCCTTCGGTTCCGTCGGCGTCGCGATGGTCACGCCCTTCACCGACGAGGGCGAGATCGACGTCGAGGCCGCCCAGTCCCTCGCCGTCACCCTCGTCGAGGACGGCGCGGACATGATCCTGCTCGCCGGCACCACCGGCGAGGCCCCCACCACGCACCTGCCGGAGAAGCAGACGCTCCTGCGCGAGGTCAAGGACGCCCTGGCTGGGCGCGCCATGCTCGTCGCTGGCGCCGGCTCCAACGACACGGCCCACGCCGTGCGCGTCGGCGTCGGCTCGCAGGAGGCAGGCGCGGAGGGTCTCCTCATCAACGCCCCGTACTACAACCGCCCCAGCCAGGAGGGCGTCTACCGGCACATCATGGCCGTCGTCGAGGCCACCGAGCTCCCGGTCATCATCTACGACATCCCGGGCCGCACCGGCGTGCGGATCGATGACGACACCCTCAAGCGCCTCGCCGAGCACGACCGCGTCCTCGCCGTCAAGGACGCCACCGGCGACGTCGAGCAGGGCTTCCAGCGCATGGAGGCCACCGGCCTCGAGTACTACTCCGGCGACGACGGCCTCAACTTCGCCTGGCTCGCGCACGGCGCCTCCGGCGTCATCAGCGTCGTCGCCCACGCAGACGCCCACTCCTGGCGCGAGATGGTGCAGGAGGTCGATGAGGGCGACCTCGCCGGCGCCCGCGCCGTCGCGCAGCGGATGCGCCCCGTCACCCGCGCCATCATGGGCGGCGGCCAGGGCGCCGTCATGGCGAAGGAGGCGCTGCTGCTCCAGGGGCGCATCCCCTCGGCCGAGCTGCGGCTCCCGCTCGTGCGCGCCGGCGAGGACGAGGTCGCCGAGCTGCGGCGCGTCCTCGACGCCGCCGGCCTGCTCTGAGGCCCCGAGCGGTCGCCAGGCGGGCGTCGAGGACTCACTCAGGGAGATCCCGCGGCCTCGGCGCGTCCTCGGCACGCGCACAGGCAGACGTCCTCGGCACGCGGTGGCGCCGACGGCGTCTGCTTTGCTGCCGAGGACGTCTCCCGCTGTGCGGGGAAGCGCCTTGACGGCCACCGCTCAGCCGCGTGCGGAGACGAGGGCGCGCACCTCGCGGCGCAGCACCTTGCCGATGACCGAGCGCGGGAGTGCGTCGATCACCTCGAGGCGCCGCGGCAGCGCGTAGTGGGGGAGGGAGCGCTCGGCGTGCGTCCGGACCGACTCGAGGGTGACCGAGCCCTCAGAGGCCCCGTGCTCCAGGACGACCGCGGCGACGACGATCTCGCCGTTCGCGCCGCCGTCCACGCCGACGACGGCGACGTCCGCGACGCCCTCGTGCCCGCGGATCGCGTCTTCGACCTGCGAGGGGTAGACGTTGAAGCCGCCGGTGAGGATGAGCTCGCGCTTGCGGTCCGCCATCCAGAGGAAGGAGTCCTCGCGGCGCACGACGTCACCGGTGCGCAGCCAGCCGCCCGGCAGCATCGAGGCGGCGGTGGCCTCCTCGTCCCCCCAGTAGCCGGCGAAGACCTGCGGGCCGCGCACGAGCAGCTCGCCGGGCTCGCCGTCGGGAACCTCGGCCTCGGGGGCCGGGTGCGGCGAGTCGGCGTCCACGATCCGCACGTCGGTGGACGGGAAGGGGAGGCCGAGCGCACCGAGGCGCCGGTCCGCGCTCATCGGCGTGCCCGCGACGATGGGGCTCGTCTCCGTCATGCCGTAGCCCTCGATGAAGAGCCCACCGGTCGCCGCCTCCCAGCGGGCCCCGACCTCGGGCGGCATGGGCGAGGCCCCGCAGACGACGAAGCGCAGCGAGGACAGGTCCGCGCGCTCCTTCTCCGCGGCGGCGAGGATCCGCTCGAACATGACCGGCACGCCCACGAAGAAGGTGAGCGGGCGCCGCTTCTGCGCCCGCAGCACCTCAGCGACGTCGAACTTCGGCATCATGACCTGGCTCGCCGCCTTCTGCACGGCGCAGAAGAGGTTGAAGGTGAGCCCGAAGGCGTGGAAGAAGGGCAGGAGGCACAGGAAGGACTCCCCGCCCTCGTGCAGCATCGGCACCCACGCGATCGCCTGGTTGGCGTTGGCCCGCAGGTTCCGGTGGGTGAGCATCGCGGCCTTGGGCGTGCCCGTGGTGCCGCCCGTGTGCAGGAGGACCGCGACGTCGTCCCCGGCCGGGTAGGGCCATGACGGGGGGATCCGCTCGGCGCGCGCGACGGCGCGGTCCCAGGAGCGCACACCCTCCGGCAGGGACTCGGCGCGCATCGAGGCGCGCGTGCTGCGCGCCTTCTCGACCGGGAGGCGGAGCGCGGCGCGCAGGCGCGCGGGCAGGGCCGCGGAGACGTCGACGGAGAAGACGGTGCGCCCGGCGAGCGGGTCGACGTCGTCAGCCTCCGGGCCGGTGCCGCCGGCGGCGCGCGAGCGCGGGTCGAGGACGAGCTCGACGCCCTTCTCCCACGCGATGACGACGTCACCCCCGTGGTTCTCGAGCTGGGCGCGGACCTCCTCGGCGGGGGCGAGGGGGTTGTGCTCGGCGACGATCGCGCCGATCCGCAGCGCCCCGTACATGAGGGCGACGTGCTGGGGACAGTTCGGCAGGAGGACGGCGACGCGGTCGCCCCGGTGCACCCCCGCGTCGCGCAGCACCTGGGCGGCCCGCTCGGAGGCGGCCAGGAGCCCGGCGTAGGTCGTCGTCGCGCCGAGGAAGTCGATGGCGACGCGCTCGGGGTAGAAGGCGGCGGCCGTCTCGAGGAGCTCGGAGAGCGGCCCCTCGGGCACCTCGATCGTCGCCGGGACGCCGGGCTGGTAGTGGGGACGCTCGTACAGGCCTGCGTCGTCGCGGTCGGTGGTCACCGGAGGGGCTCCTCGTGGGCGCGGTGGCGTAACGGGTGGTACGGCACGCCGCTGGCCCGGGTCGTCCTGACCCGGACCGAGCGGCGTGGGACGTCAGTGCTCGTCGGGCGTGGTGCCGGAGTCGGCGGTCGGCTCCGAGCCGACGGGAGCGTCGGTGTCGGCGGGGCTCGCCGAGCCGGTCGGGCGGCCAGCCTCCGGGGCCGTCTCGGAGCCGCTCTCCGCGCCGGACCGCCCGAGACGGCCGACGATCGCCGTGGCCGCGCTCTGCGACGCGTTGGCCGCAGCGGTGGCGGCGCCGGAGGCCGCCTCGCGGGCGGCGAGCAGCTCGTCTCGCACGACGCGGCGCAGCACCTTCCCGATCTGGGAGCGCGGCATCTCCGAGAGGATCTCGACCTGGCGCGGCAGGGCGTAGTGGGACAGGGTCTTCTCGGCCCACTCGCGGACCTGCTCGAGGGTGACGGTCTGCCCCTCCTTGGGGACGATCGCGGCGACGACGCGCTCGTTGCCGGCGTCGCCCTCGCCACCGGGCAGACCGACGACGGCGACCTCCTCGACCTGCGGCATGGAGCGGACGGCGGCCTCGACCTCGGTGGGATAGATGTTGAAGCCGCCGGAGATGATGAGCTCCTTGCGGCGGTCGGCGATGACGTAGAAGCCGTCCTCGGCCTGGCGGACGAGGTCGCCGGTGCGCAGCCAGCCGCCGGGCAGCATGACGGCGTCGGTCTCGGCCTCGTTCTCCCAGTACCCGGCGAAGACCTGCGGCCCGCGCACGATGAGCTCTCCGACCTCGCCCGGGGCGACCTCGGCCGCGGGGTCGGAGGACTCCGGGTCGATGAGGCGCACGTCGGTCGACGGGAAGGGGACGCCCAGCGCCCCGGGGCGGCGCTCGCGGGAGATCGGGTTGCCCAGGATGATCGGGGCGGTCTCGGTCATGCCGTAGCCCTCGATGATGACGCCGCGGGTCTCCTGCTCCCAGGCCTCCGCGACCGTCTTCGGGTTGGCGGCGGCGCCGCACACGGCGATCTTGCAGCTCGACAGGTCCGCGCCGGTCTCCCGGGCCCGCTTGACGATGCGGTCGAACATGACGGGCACGCCCGGGAAGAAGGTCGCCGGGCGTCGCTTCCAGGCCTGCAGGACGAGGTCCCCGCCGAACTTGGGCAAAACCACCTGGGTGGCGGCGATGCCGACGGCGCACAGGAGCGACAGGCTCAGTCCGAAGGCGTGGAAGAAGGGCAGGACCGCGTAGAAGGTCTCCGCGCCGACCTCGCAGGTCTGGGAGGCCCAGGCCAGGCTCATCTCCGCGTCGGCGCGCAGGTTGCGGTGGGTGAGCATGACGGCCTTCGGGGTTCCCGTGGTGCCACCCGTGTAGAGCAGCACGGCGACGTCGTCGACGTCGGGAAGCGGCAGGTCGGGGTTGATCTCGGGCGTGGCCGCGACGAGGTCGTCCCAGGAGCGCACGCCCTCGGGGACGGGGGCGCGCAGCTCACGGCGCTGGGTGCGCGCGGCCGCGACGGGCAGGCGCAGGGCGAGTCGGCTGCGCACGGGCAGGCCGCGGGAGAGGTCGACCGACAGGACGCGCAGGCCGTCGAGGCCGGCCTCGCTCATCGAGCCGGTCGCGGAGACGAGGCGGTCGAGGGTCTTCTCCCAGGCGACGATGACGCGGCCGTGGTGGATGGTGATCTGCTCGCGGATCTGGGCCGCGGGGGCGAGGGGGTTGTGCTCGGCGATGATCGCGCCGATCCGCCACGCGGCGTAGGCGAGGACGACGTGCTGGGGGCAGTTCGGCAGGATGAGGCCGACGACGTCGCCGGGCTTGACGCCGAGACGGCGCAGGGCCTCGGCCGCCTTGTCCACGCGGTGCTCGAGGACGCGGTAGGTCGTCGTCGCGCCCATGAAGTCGAGGGCGACGCGCTCGGGGAAGCGGCGGGCCGAGTCGGAGAGCATCATCGACAGGGGCTCGGTCACCGGCGCGATGACGGCGGGGACGCCCGGCGAGTAGTGCGGGCGCAGGTAGTGCTCCGAGGCGTTCTCGTCCGCGGACGCGGGGGCGTCCTGCGCGGCGCGGGGTGCGCTGGGATCGGTCACGGGTTCCTCATTTCCGACGGCGTCCGTGCTGCTCGGCGCTGGGCGGCGCCGACGCGGCTGACGACTGACGCAACCGTAACCTACGGTTCCGTAACTTCGCATCGACGGAGGCTGTCAGGACCCTGTGGCGTCCCACTCAACGCACTCCTGACCCCGGTCCTGCGCTGCGGAGGGAGCGGCCCGGCGCGGAAGGCAGTCTCACAGACCCGCCGGGAGCGCCTCCTGGGAGAGGACCCGCAGACGACGCGTCGGCCGCGTCATCGCCACGTAGAGGTCACCCGGGCTCACCGCCCCGATCCTCGCCGGGTCGAGGAGCACGACGACGTCGAACTCGAGGCCCTTCGACAGGACCGGGCCCATGACCGCGACGCGCGAGCGCAGGACGTCCTCGCCGGGCGCCTCCATCGCGGCGGCCAGCGCCGGGTCCGCGCCGAGGGCCCGGGCCACCTGAGGCGCGTCAGGAGTGATGACGGCGATGCGACCACCGCCTGTGCCGACCTCGGCGTCCAGGGCGGCGACCTCCTCCCGGACGGCGGCGCGCACCGCCTCCTCCCAGGGGTCCCGTGCCACGGACGCCGAGGTCGGGGCGACGACGAGGCAGTCCGGGAGGTCGCGCACGGAGCGGACCGGGTAGACCGGCGGCGCGCCGAGGCCCGTGACGACCCGGTCCGCCGCCGCCATGATCGTGGCCGGCGTGCGGTAGCAGACCGTGAGGACCTCCTCGCGCAGCGGCGTCGAGGCTGCTCGACGGCTGCGCGGTCCACGCCGCCCCCCGTGGGGCCCGCGCGCGGCACCGCTCCCGGAGCGGCCGCGCGTCCCGGAGGCCGGCGCTCCGGAGGTGGCGTCGTCGGCCGGTGCCGTGCCGAGCTCCGCAAGGACCTCGCCCCACGAGCTGGGCGCCGTCGGGCCCGAGTACTGGGCCAGGTCGCCCACCACCGTGAAGGAGCGCACCGGGCAGCGCCGCGCGAGCGCCCGCCAGGCCATGTCGCCCAGCTCCTGCGCCTCGTCGACGACGACGTGCCCGTAGGTCCACGTCCGGTCCGCCCGCGCGCGCTCCGCCAGCGTCAGGGACGGGCCCGAGTCAGCGACGCGGTCCGCGAGCATCTCGGCGTTGACCATGCCGCCACCCAGGTCCTGCGACTCGATGGCCTGGGCCGCGTAGGCGACGAGCTCCTCGCGACGGCGCGCCTCCAGCCGCGTCCGGCGGGCCTCGGCGTCCTCGCTCGGCCCCAGCAGCTCGGCGAGCTCGTCGATGAGCGGCACGTCGGCCGCCGTCAGCTCGGCGCCCGGGCGGCGCTCGAGCAGCGCCCGGTCCTCGGCGCTCAGCTCCGGGGCGAGGCGCTCCAGCAGCGCCGGCCGCGCCCACAGCCTCTCGAGGAGCCCGACGGGTGTCGTCGGCATCCAGCACAGGTTGATCTCGCGGCGGGCGTCGCGCGCCGTGCGCACGTCCTCGCGGATCCAGGCGCGCGTGTCCGCGTCCGAGGCGTCCTGGTTCGTGGCCGCTGCGAACTGGTCCGTGAGCCGCTCCAGGAGCCACAGCACGAAGGTCTCCCGGGCGAGGTTGTGCGGCCTGCCCGACCGGCGGGCCCGCGCCATGGCCTCGCGCACGTCCGCCGGCCGCAGCTCGAGGCGCGTGCCCTGGACGACGATCTCGCGCGGCCCGTCAGGCACGCGCTGGAGGTCCCGCACCGCCCGGCGCAGGATCTCCGCCCAGACGCCGCGGCCCTTGACCTCGGCGACGGCGGCAGGCTCCGTGCCACGAGCGCGGACACCCGGGACCAGGTCGGCGACCGTCGTCGCCACGACGCCGGTCTCACCGAGCGACGGCAGGACCTGCTCGACGTAGCGCAGGAAGGTGCGCGACGGCCCGACGAGGAGGACTCCCGAGCGCTCGAGGCGCGCGCGCTCGGAGTAGAAGAGGTAGGCGACCCGGTGCAGCGCCACCGCGGTCTTGCCCGTGCCCGGGCCGCCCTGGACGACGAGGACGCCCTTGCCGTCCGAGGTGACGATGCGGTCCTGCTCGGCCTGGATCGTCGCGACGATGTCTCCCATGCGCCCGTCGCGCGCGGCGCTCATCGCGGCGATGAGCGCTCCCTCGCCCTGGAGCTCCTCCGCGGAGACCGCCCCGGGTCCTCCGCCGTCGGCCTCCGAGGTGACGGAGGGCCCGGTCACGGCCGCGGCGTCGATGAGCTCGTCCTCGAGGCCGACGACGGTGCGTCGGCGCGTGTCGATGTGACGGCGCCGCACGAGCCCGAGGGGGCGCGACGCGGTCGCCTGGTAGAAGGCACGGGCGAGCGGGGCGCGCCAGTCGAGGACGACCTCGCGATGCTGTGCGTCCTGCAGGCCGATCCTGCCGACGTAGTGGCGGCGCCCGCCGTCGGTCACGGGGGAGGGCGCGGGGCGCTCTGCGCCCGCCCGTGCCCGCTCGGCCGTCTCCGCCACGGCGCCCTCCGCCATGTCCATGCGCCCGAAGACGAGGCGGTCCTCAACGCCCTCGAGGGTCGTCACCTGGTTCGTGTAGTGGACGGCGTAGGCGTCGCGCTCGCCCCGGGACTGGTGCGTGCCCGTGACGCCCTTGGCCTCCGTCGCGGCCAGGGAGCGGCGCGCCGCGGCGAGCTGGCGGTCGAGCTCCCCGTAGGCCGTGTCCACGACGCGCTGCTCCCCGGCGACCTCGCGCTCGCGAACGCTCCCGGCTCCCGAGGGGTGCTGCGCGCTCGCGGCGCCTGCGTCGTCGGGACGGGAGGGGGACTGGCTGGCTGCGCTCACGAGGTCTCACTGGGTTCGGGTCCTGGCTGGCCGTCGGGCGGCGCGCCCGTGGGCGTCGTCCCGCTCGATCGGGTCAGCCCATTATTCTCCTGCCGAGCCCCTCGCGCGGACGCCCACGGCGAACGCCGCCCGACCGAGACCGATCGCCGCAGGTGAACCGGGCCGGGAACAGGCGCGGCGCCCGACGCGTTGGACCGACCGTGCCCCGCACCAGGCGGGGTCGGGGTCCGGACCGGACGGTCCCCGGGACGGAAGGAGGGCGAGGCACTGATGACGCCGATGTACACGGTGGAGCACGTCGCGGACGAGCCGGTCTCCCCGCGCGTCCTCATCCACCACCTCGACGGGGCGATGGACGCCGGCCACGCCGGTGCCCTCGCCGTCGAGCAGCTCCTCATGACCCTGCCGCACGAGCGTCTCGCGACCTTCGACGCGGACTCCCTCGTCGACTACCGGGCGCGCCGCCCCCCGATGACCTTCTCGACCCACTCCTACACGGACGTCGAGATGCCCGAGATCGCGCTCGACCTTCTCCAGGACGACGACGGTGAGGACCTGCTCCTCCTGCACGGCGCCGAGCCCGACTACCGGTGGCACGAGTTCACGGGAGCCGTCACCCACCTGGCGCTCACCATGGGCGTCACCCAGGCCATCGGCCTGGCGGGCATGCCCATGGCCGTGCCGCACACGCGGCCCACCTACGTCCACCACCACGGCTCGCGCCCCGAGCTCCTGCCGGAGCAGCCCGACTTCTACGGGACCGTCGAGTTCCCAGGCGCCGTGGCTGGCCTCCTGGAGCTGCGGCTGGGCGAGGTCGGCCTGGACTCCCGCGGCCTGACCGCCTCCATCCCGCACTACGTCGCGCGCGACGACTACCCGGCGGGCGCCTCCGCACTCCTGTCGGCCGTCGCCGAGGTCACGGGCCTCGCCCTCCCGCTCGGTGACCTCGAGGCCGCCGCCGCCGTCAACCGCGCCGAGATCGACGCCCAGAGCGCGGACCAGCCCGACGTCGGCGCCGTCGTCGCCGCCCTCGAGGCACAGTTCGACGCCTTCGCCCCGCCGCAGGTCGACACCGACCACCTCACCGAGATGCTCGAGGTCCCCTCCGCCGACGAGATCGGCGCCCGCCTCGAGGCCTTCCTCGAGGCTAACGACCGGCCCGCCGACGGCGAGGACGGCTCCCACGAGTCCCACCCGCAGGACGGGGACCAGAGCCGATGAGCGAGGACGCCGGGGCCGGGCAGACCCTGACCCTCGACCCCGACCGTCGACCCGGCGCCCGCGCATGGACGGTCTTCGCGACCTCCGTCCTCGTGTACGTCATCGCCGTCGCCGGCCGGACGAGCTTCTCCGTGGCCGTGCCCCTGGCTGGCGACCGATTCGGCGGGGGCTCGGCGGTCCTGGCGCTTTTCGTCGTCCTCCAGCTCGGCGTCTACGCCCTCGCGCAGGTACCGGTCGGGCTCCTCCTGGACCGCTTCGGCTCGCGCCGCGTGCTCGCCAGCGGCGCCCTCGTCGTCGCCGCCGGACAGGTCGGCCTGGCCCTGGCCCACTCCCTGCCCGCCGCGATCGTCGCCCGCGTCCTCGTCGGGGCCGGTGACGCCACGTCCTTCATCGGCGCCATCCGGCTCATCCCCGCCTGGTTCGCCCTCGGACGGGTCCCGGTCATGACGCAGCTCGTCTCCATCCTCGGGCAGGTCGGCCAGATCGTCTCGGCCTTCCCCTTCCTCGCACTGCTCCACCGCGCCGGCTGGGCGCAGGCCTTCACCGCCATGGGCGGCGTCGGCGTCGGAGTCTTCGTGCTCGGGCTCGCCCTCATCCGGGACAGCGCCGACGGAGGCGCCGAGGCGGCGCGGCGGCGCGCGGAGACCGGTGACCGCGAGAGCGTCTGGACGACCATGGGAGCCGTCGCCCACCAGCCCGGGACGTGGCTCGGCTTCTTCACCCACTGGATCGGGATGTTCCCCATGGCGGTCTTCACCCTCATGTGGGGCATGTCCTGGATGACGGAGGGGATGGGGCTGAGCGCCTCGACGGCCTCCTGGGCCATCACCGTCTCCACCGTGGCCGGCATCGTGGGCGGTCTCCTCGCGGGCAGCCTCTCGGTCCGCCTGCCCGCCCACCGCTCGACGATCGTCCTCAGCGCTGGCCTCGTGTCCCTCGTCGCCTGGGCCGTCGCCCTGCTCAGCCCGAGCCACGTCGTGTCCGCGATGGTCGTCGCCTCCGTGTGCGGCGTGACCGGTCCGTTCTCCGGCATCGGCTTCGACTCGGCTCGCTCCTTCAACGAGCCGAGCCGCTGGGGCACCTGCACGGGCATGGTCAACGTCGGCGGCTTCACCGCGACGATCCTCGCCGTCGAGCTCGTCGGCGTCGTCCTCGACGCGACGGGCGGACGCACGGACGCCGACTTCCGCGTCGCCTTCGCGGCCACGGCCGTCGTGTGGGCCATGGGCATCACCGGCGTCGCCGTCTCCCGCTCGCTCACGCGCCGTCGGATGCGCGACGGCGCCGTCGCCTCCTTCTGAGCCGACCGGTGAGCGCCGCTCAGCGCGGCAGCGCCGGGTCGTCGGGCCGCCAGGTGCGCACCGGGAGCGGCAGGCGCCTCACGGCCCGCTCGAGCTCCTCGAGCTCCAGGGCGTCGAAGGGCTCCGTCCGCGCCGCGATGACGAGGTTGCCGCGCCGCCTGCCGCGCGCCACCGCCGCGTCCGCGATGACGACGGCGCCTCCGAAGACGCGTCGCACCGCGGCGAGCTCCGCCCCCGCGGCCTCGCGCGGGGCCGAGGCCGCGTTGGCGAGGTAGACGCCACCGGGTGCGAGCGCCCCGCGGCACGCCTCGAGGAACTCCTCCGTCCGGCAGGCCGCGGGCACCGCCCCGGCGGCGAACACGTCGCGCACGACGACGTCCCACTCGCCGCGCCGCAGGGTCGGCGCGACCTCGGCCGCGTCACCCACCCGGATGCGCAGCCTGGGGGAGCGGGGCAGGTCGAACCACCCGCGCACCCTATGGGCGAGAACCGCGTCGATCTCGACCGCGAGCTGGGTCGAGCCCGGCCGCGTCGCCTCCCAGGTCCGCGCCAGGGCGCAGCCCGCCCCGCCGAGGTGGACCGCGCGCACGGGCTCGGACCCGGGACGCAGCACCCCGAGCACGGCGTCCATCTGCTGCTGGTACTCGAAGTCGAGGTGCGCCGGGTCGCGCAGGTCGATCCAGGACGACTCGGTTCCGTCGAGGAGGAGCAGGACGCCGGTGTCCCTCACCTCGAGCTCGGCCGTCGCGAAGGTCGTGGGCACGGGGCCGACGGGGAGCGCTCTGAGCGACGGCGCTCCCTCCGCGCCCCGGCCCGGTCCCGGTCCCGTGCTCTTGCGCCCCTGCTTGCGTGTCACACGCGCACGTTAGCCTGTGAGCACCTCGACGGGTGGCATCGGGCGCCGGGACGGGTGCCGACCGTGCGACCCTCCCCCGGGAGCAGGGCCCCGGCCACGGGACCACCGACGTGCCCCGTGGCAGTGACGTGCAGCAGTGAGAGAGGAGCAGGGATGAGCCGAGCACCCCGCGCCGCCGAGGCGCGCCGCTCCTGGGGCGACGACGACTCCGCCACCCCGATCCTCCACGTCGACATGGACGCTTTCTTCGCCTCGGTCGAGCTCCTGGAGCGCCCCGAGCTGCGCGGCCGCCCCGTCATCGTGGGCGGTGCGCGCGGGCGCGGCGTCGTCTCCGCCGCCACCTACGAGGCCCGTCGCTACGGCGTCACCTCCGCCATGTCCATGGCCGAGGCGTCCCGCCGCTGCCCGCAGGCCGTCGTGCTACCCGTCCGCCACGGCGTGTACTCCGAGGTCTCCCGGAAGGTCATGGCGATCCTCGGTGAGGTCACCCCGGTCCTGGAGAAGGTGAGCGTCGACGAGGCGTTCCTCGACGTCTCCGGCGCCCGCCGCCGCATGGGCAGCCCCACCGCCATCGGCCGCTGGATCCGCGACGAGGTCCGCGGACGCCTCGGCCTGCCGGCCTCCGTCGGCATCGCCTCGACCAAGTTCGTCGCCAAGCTCGCCTCCTCCCACGCCAAGCCCGACGGCCTCCTCCTCGTGCCCGAGGCCGCGACCCAGGACTTCCTCGACGTCCTGCCGGTGGGCGCCCTGTGGGGCGTCGGGGAGAAGAGCCAGAGCGTCCTCGAGCGGTGGGGCATCCGGGACGTGCGCACCCTCGCGGCCACCGACGAGCGCCGTCTGGAGAAGATCCTCGGGCCGGCCGCCGGCCGTCACCTCTGGGAGCTCTCCCACGGCATCGACCCCCGTCCCGTCTCACCCGGCCGGGAGGAGAAGTCGGTCGGGACCGAGTCGACCTTCTTCGACACCATCACGGACCGGGAGCACGCCCGCCGGGTCCTCCTCGACCAGTCCCACCAGTGCGCTGCCCGCCTGCGCGCCGGGGGCCTGCGAGCGCGCGTCGTCGTCCTCAAGGCGCGCGGCGCGGACTTCCAGACCGTGACGCGCTCGCGCACCGTGGGCGAGCCGACCGATCTCGCGCGGGACGTCTTCGCCGTCGTCGAGTCGCTCTTTGACGCCCTCCCGACGCCCGGCGGCGGCTTCCGGCTCCTCGGCGTGCGGGTCGAGGGACTGTCCCGCGCCGACGACGGCGTTCAGCTCCTGCTCGACGACGACCCGCGCCGGGGTGCTCCCGAGCGGGCGGCCGACGCCGTCCGCGAACGGTGGGGGAGTGCTGCCGTCGCGCCCGCCAGCCTCCTGCGTCCACGGGACCCGAGGGGCGAGGACGGCACGGAGCGTGGAGGTGCTCCCGGCGCCGGCTGAGCTGCTACGCGAGCGGGTTTTCCACGGGTGCGCCCCTGCGCCTATCCTGGGTGCACCGCGTCCCCGGGCCGCCCGTGTCCCCGGGCGCCCCACGCGGCAACGATGACGGAAAGGGGGAAGCCATGGCCCTGTCGGAGCGCGAGCAGCAGGTGCTGCGCGACCTCGAGGAGCAGCTCCACGACGAGGACCCCACCCTCGTCGACTCCATGGACGACGCCGAGCGTGAGCTCGGTCGCCTCTCGCCGCGCCACGTGGGCGGCGGCGTCGCCCTCATCCTCCTCGGTCTCGCCGTCCTCGTCGGCGGGGTCGCCGTCGGTCACGGCGTCGTCTCGATCCTCCTCGGCGTCGCCGGGTTCGGCCTCGCCGTCTGGGGCGTCACGATGATGCTGACCCGGGCTCAGCCCGCCGCGCCCGAGGCTCCGCGCAGGGCGTCGGACTCCCGGGCCGGCTTCATGGACCGCCAGTCCGAGCGCTGGGAGCAGCGGCGCGACCAGCAGCGCTGAGCCGCACGGCCCGCCCCGTCGAGCGGTCGACGGACGCTGCGTACCGCCCCCCACATCGCTCCACCCCCCCCACTTCGCTCCACCGTCACTCCTTCGTTCGACCGACGCCCCGCACGCCGCCCTCCCTCCGGGAAGGGCGGCGTTCTCGCGTCCTGAGGGGCGGCAGGCCCGTCAGGACGTCCAGGAGAGGCCTCCACGTCCGTGTGCCGCCCGCGCGTCCGGGGCCTTCCGAGCGCCCGCCTGCTAGGGGGGTGCCCCTATGTTGTTGGTCAAGCGGCAGCGGGTAGCTGGTGGGTTGGTTGGGGGTCGTAGAGGGCGCCGTCTCGGATCATGGCGTGCAGGGTGAGGATGCGGCGGTGGGCCAGGGCGATGA